>JAECRL010000009.1 GCA_016000265.1 Burkholderiales bacterium | reverse complement strand
GCGGAAGCACTTGGTGATCTGGTAGTAGCGGTCAAAGCCGGCCACCATCAACAGCTGCTTGAACAGCTGGGGCGACTGCGGCAGCGCGAAGAACTGGCCGTCGTGCACGCGGCTGGGCACCAGGTAGTCGCGGGCGCCTTCGGGCGTGGACTTGGTCAGCATCGGGGTTTCGATGTCGACGAAGCCGTGCTCATCCAGGAACTTGCGCGCTTCCATCGCCACGCGGTAGCGCAGCATCAGGTTCTTTTGCATGTACGGGCGACGCAGGTCCAGGACGCGGTGCGTCAGGCGCGTCGTCTCCGACAGGTTCTCGTCGTCGATCTGGAACGGGGGCGTCACCGAGGCGTTGAGCACCTCCAGGGTGTGGCCCAGGACCTCGATCTTGCCGCTGGTCAGGGCGGCGTTATCGGTGCCGGCAGGACGGGCGCGCACGACGCCGGTCACCTTCAGGCAGAACTCGCCACGCACGTCTTCGGCGACCTTGAATGAGTCGGCGCGGTCGGGGTCGAAGACGACCTGCACCAGGCCTTCGCGGTCACGCAGGTCGATGAAGATCACGCCGCCGTGGTCGCGGCGACGGTGGGCCCAGCCCATCAGCGTCACGGTCTGGCCCATCAGCGCTTCGCTGACCAGACCACAGTAAGTGGTGCGCATTGTTGTTAGCTCCGGGAAAGGAAATCTTGGCGGGCCCGCGCAGGCGTGGGCCTCAGAACCCGCCATTGTCGTTCAGGATTGGGCCGATGACGTCGAGGGGGTGCCGCCCGCAGAGGGGGTGGGGCCCGTCGGCGGCGCCACCACGCCCATCGAGATGATGTACTTGAGCGCCTCGTCGACGGACATCTGCAGTTCGTGCACGTCGGTGCGCGGCACCATCAGCATGAAGCCCGATGTCGGGTTGGGCGTGGTCGGCACGTACAGCGTCACCAGGTCACCGGGGAGCTTGTCGGCCACCTCGCCGCTGGGCTTGCCCGTCACGAAAGCGATGGTCCAGGAGCCCGGTCGAGGGTACTGCACCAGCACCGCCTCGCGGAAGGCCTGGCCGCTGCTGGAAAACAGCGTGTCCGACACCTGCTTGACCGAGGTGTAGATGCTCTTGACGATGGGGATGTTGGAGAAGACGCGGGTGGACTGCGTCACCAGCCACTGACCAGCCATGTTGGAGACGGCCATGCCGGTCAGCAGCAGGGCGGCCACGACGATGATCACGCTCAGGCCGGGGATCTCGCGCAGCTGCTGCAAAAAGGGGCGCAGGCTCTCGGGCAGCACGGTCTGGGCGGCCACGACCAGCCAGGCGAACACGCCGTCGAGTGCGCCGACGACGTTCATCAGCACCCAGATCGTGATGGCCAGGGGCAGCCAGACGAGCAGGCCGGTCAGGATGTATTTCTTCACGAGGGGGTCGCCAATCAGGGAAAGCCAGCCGGACACATCGCCCGGCTGAGGGGGCACTATATACGTCGCTCGATGACGCGGTTCAAGGGCGCGGCTCGGTGATGTCGCTCACCGGCGTCGCTTGCGCGCCGATCAGTGGCAGGCGCAGGACGTCCCGCAGCCTCCCGCCGTGCCGCCACCGTCTCCCGAAGGCGCGGAGGTGGAGGCCGAGGGCGCCGGCGAAGAGGCGGCGCCGGCGTCTGACGTCGCCGTGCTGGCGGCACCCCCTGTTGCCGCCGAGGCGGCCCCCGCGGCCGGGGCGCTGCCTGCGCCCGCCGAGCCGCCGCGGAAGTCGGTCACGTACCAGCCCGAGCCCTTGAGCTGGAAGCCGGCGGCCGTGACCTGCTTGCTGAACGCTTCGGCGCCGCAGGCGGGGCAGGTGGTCAAAGGGGAGTCGGACATCTTTTGCAAGACGTCCTTGGCGTGGCCGCAAGCGCCACAGCGATAGGCATAGATGGGCATGGTGAAACCTCGGGTCTTCCCGGATGGGATTGTAAATGGGGCGCGTTGCCCGGTGTTCAAGTCAGGCCCGGCGTGTCAGCCCATCAGGCCGGCTTGCTCAGGCCATGTGTGAGACGCGCGTGCGGTGGTCACCGACGAACTGCGGCCCCAGCGAGCCCAGCAGCATCCCGCCCAGGGCCATGCCCAGGCCCGCGAGCTGGCCGGGGAAGGCCTGGCCCAGCGCCTCATTGACGGTGAACAGCGCCAGCGTGCCGATGCCCAGGGTGATCGACAGCAGGGCGCCCTGCGTGGTGGCACGCGACCAGTACAGGCCGAACACCAGCGGCACGAACGCCCCCACCAGCGGGATCTGGTAGGCCGCCGACACCAGGTCGTAGATGGCCGTGCCCTGCATGACGATGGCATACGTCAGCACCAGCGCGGTGAAGATGAACAGCGTGATGCGCATGGACAGCAGCACCTGGCGGTCGCTCATGCCGGGGTGGATGTTCTTGAGGATGTTCTCGACGAAGCTGGTGGAGGGCGCCAGCAGCGTGGCCGACGACGTGGACTTGATGGCCGAGACCAGGGCGCCGAAGAAGAAGATCTGCGCCACCAGGGGCATCTTGCTCAGGATGAGCGTGGGCAACACCTTCTGCGGGTCGTGGGCCAGCAGCTCTTGGGTCTCGGTGGGCATGATGATCAGCGCCGAGGCCACGATGAACATGGGCACGAAGGCGAACGCCAGGTAGCCGAGGCCGCCGATGATGGCGCCCTTGCGGGCCGTGTCGCTGTCCTTGGCCGACATCACGCGCTGGAAGACGTCTTGCTGGGGGATGGAGCCGAACATCATCGTGATGCCGGCGGCCACGAACCAGACCCAGCCGTCCACCGTCGCCTCGGGCAGGATGCGAAACCAGTCCTGCGACTCGGCGAGTGCGATCACCTTGTCGGCGCCGCCGGCCTGGACGGCCGCCAGCCAGGCGATGAAGGACAGGCCCACGACCAGCACGATCATCTGCACGAAGTCCGTCCAGGCCACGGCCAGCATGCCGCCGACCATCACGTAGGCCAGCACCAGCGCGGTGCCGATCGTCATGCCCACGGCCGGGGTGATGGCCCCGCCCGACAGCACCGCGAACACCAGGCCGAGGGCCGTGATCTGCGCGGCCACCCAGCCCAGGTAGCTCAGGATGATGGCCACCGAGCAGAAGATCTCCACGCCCTTGCCGTAGCGCTGCCGGTAGAAATCGCCGATGGTCAGCAGGCTCATCTTGTAGAGCCGGGCGGCAAAAAGGGCACCCACCAGCACCAGGCACATCGAGGCGCCGAAGGGGTCTTCGATGACGGCGTGGAGGCCGCCTTCCACGAACTTGGCCGGGATGCCCATCACCGTCTCGGCGCCGAACCAGGTCGCGAACGTGGTCGTGATCACCATGGCCAGCGGCAGGCTGCGCCCGGCGATGGCGAAGTCGGCCGTGCTCTTGATGCGCGTGCCGGCGTACATGCCGATGGCCATCGTGCCCACGAGGTAGAGGATCACGAAGGCGAGCAGGGTCGTGTTCATGTTCGGCGAAACCTTTCCAACAATCAGGCCGAAGTTTGCAGGGTGGGGGTCAGATCAGGCCTTGGGCGTGCAGCACAAGCACGACGCGCGCCACCAGCAGCCCCAGGCCGAAGCCGATGGCCAGCAGCAGCACGCCCCACAGGATGCGGTTGGTGCGGCGTTGTTCGCGCAGGATGGCGTGCAGGTCGCGGCGCAGGCCCTCGTCGCCATGGGCCAGTTGGTGGTGCACCAGGCGAGGCAACTCGGGCAGCAGCTTGGCGTAGCGGGGCGCCTCGCGCTTGAGTCGGGCGACCAGGCCACGCCAGCCGATCTGCTCGTGCATCCAGCGCTCCAGGAAGGGCTTGGCCGTGCTCCACAGGTCCAGGTCGGGGTCGAGTTCGCGCCCCAGGCCTTCCACGTTGAGCAGCGTTTTTTGCAGCAGCACCAGCTGGGGCTGGATCTCGACGTTGAAGCGGCGCGAGATCTGGAACAGGCGCATCAGCACCTGGCCCAGGGAGATTTCCTTCAAGGGCCGGTCGAAATAGGGCTCGCAGACGGTTCGGATGGCGCCTTCGAGTTCATCCACCCGCGTGCTGGCCGGCACCCAGCCGCTTTCGATGTGCAGCTCGGCCACGCGCTTGTAGTCGCGGTGGAAAAAGGCGATGAAGTTTTGCGCCAGGTAATCTTTGTCGACTTCGGTGAGCGTGCCGATGATGCCGAAGTCGAGTGCGATGTAGCGCCCGAATGAGGCCGTGTCCAGGCTGACCTGGATGTTGCCCGGGTGCATGTCGGCGTGGAAGAAGCCGTCGCGGAAGACCTGGGTGAAGAAGATGGTGACGCCATCGCGCGCCAGCTTCTTGATGTCCACGCCGGCCTCGCGCAGGCGCGCCATCTGGCTGATGGGCACGCCCTTCATCCGCTCCATGACCATGACGGTCGGGGTGCAGTGGTCCCAGATCATCTCGGGCACCAGCACCAGGTCGAGCCCCTGCATGTTGCGACGCAGCTGGGCGGCGTTGGCGGCCTCGCGCACCAGGTCCAGCTCGTCGTGCAGGTACTTGTCGAACTCGGCGACCACCTCGCGGGGCTTGAGTCGCTTGCCATCGGCCCACAGGCGCTCGACCCAGCCGGCCAGGGTTCGCATCAGGGCCAGGTCGTCGTCGATGACGTCGAGCATGCCGGGGCGCAGCACCTTGACGGCCACCTCGCGGCCGTTGTGTAGCACGGCGAAGTGCACCTGCGCGATGGAGGCGCTGGCGATCGGGTCGGCGTCGAACTGGCGGAAGACGGCCGACAGCGGTTTGCCCAGGGCCTTCTCCACCAGGCGGGCGGACTCGGCGCTGGAGAACGGGGGCACGCGGTCTTGCAGCTTGGCCAGCTCGTCGGCCACATCCGGCGGCAGCAGGTCGCGTCGGGTGGACAGCATCTGGCCGAACTTGACGAAAATGGGGCCGAGCTGTTCCAGCGCCTCGCGCAGGCGCTGGCCGCGCGTGCCTTCCAGCTTGCGCCCGAAGGTCAGCACGCGGGCGAGCCGGCTCAGGCCCTGGCCCCCGAAGCTGTCGAGCAGCAGGATGTCCAGCCCATGGCGTAGCGCGATCAGGCCGATGTAGGCCGGGCGGAAAAGGGAGCGCATCGCGGTGGCGACGCTCAGTGGGGCGCGCCGCTGGACGGGCCGGCGCCCGGCTTCCAGCGCTGCAACGCCTCGCGGATGCCACCACCGACCTTGCGCAGCAACTCGGCCGGGGTCGAGCCCAGCCAGCGCGCCACGTCGTCCTGGAGGTCCCAGCGCAGGTTCTTCATCAGCCACGAGGCGACTTCGGCCAGCGCGGCGTCGCCCTCGATCTGCACGTCGGGGCGCTCGCCGCGCGCCAGGCGCTTGAGCAGGCCCAGCGGCTCGCCGAGGTCCACCGTCAGGGTCAGGCCGGAGGGCGTGGTGGCGCCGTCGGGTGAGCCGGTGGCGTCCACGGCCTCGAACAGCCCGGCCGGGGTGATCAGCAGCCGGATCGGGGGCGGCGTGAGGCCGTCGGGCAGCCACTGCGCCACGAAGGGCGGCAGGTTGGCGGGGCCAACGCCGCTCCAGCGGATGTCGATGGGGCGCCCGGCGTGGGGGCGCAGCCGGGCCGCCGCGTGGGGCTCACTGGACACCACGTGGTTCATCAGGAGGACGAGGCGGGCCAGCGCGGCCGGCCCGAGCCACTGGAATGGGGAGGGAAGCATGGCGAGATTGTAGGGGCCCGCCGACACCCCCCTGCATGCCAGGGGTGCCGTGGGAACCTCCGGGGGGATCTGTCATCTATTTTGATCCACAATGATTGATCGGGACCGTGCCGGGCACCCTGCGCCAGGGTGCGCACAGGTCACGCGATCATGCGTCGCGCTTTGTTCCCGGCTCCTGAAGCGCCCCTTGGTCACCCATGTTCAACAACCGCAACTACAACCGCACGTTCTTCAATGCGCCGCAATCGGTCACATCGTTTGTGGCGGCATTCCTGGAGCCCTTCCTGACGGTGCTGACCCTGGCCGGCTCGATGGCGTACGCCAACGAGCCGATGGGGCGTGCGGCCATGGCGCTGTGCCTGTTGGTGTTCGCGCTGACCTTCCCGGGACGCAATCGCTTCGAGGTCTCCAAGCTGGAGGCGCTCATCGACATCACGGGCTCCTGGGTGTCCATGCTGGCCATCCTGTGGTTGTGTGGTTACGCCACCAACAGCCTGATGTTCTTCGACTTCGACGCCATGCTCGTGTGGGCCGTGGTGACGCCGGTGGTGCAGTGGGTGGCCGTGCTGATCGGCAAGGGCTTCCTCAAGCACCAGGCTTCGCAACCGGGCGCGCGTCGTCGCGCCATCGTCGTGGGGGCGGGGCCGCTGGGTGGCAAGGTGGCGCGGGCGCTGCAGAGCAACCGCGACCAGAGCGTGGAGTTCGTCGGCTACTTCGATGACCGCACCGACAGCCGCGTGCTGCCCGAGGCCGTCAGCATGCGCCTGGGTGGCCTGCGCGACGTGGCCAACTATGTCTACGCCCACGGCATCCACGAGGTCTACATCACCTTGCCGCTGGGCTCGCAGCCGCGCATCGTCGAGCTGCTCGAAGCCGTGCAGGGCACGACCGCGTCCTTGTACTTCGTGCCCGATGTGTTCGGCATCAGCATCATCCAAGGGCGCTTGCAGGACATGAACGGCGTGCCCGTGGTCGGCATCTGCGAGACGCCCTTCACCGGCACCAACGAGCTGGTCAAGCGCGTCTCCGACATCGTGCTGGCCAGCGTCATCCTGGTGCTGATCTCACCGCTGCTGCTGGCCGTGGCCATCGGGGTCAAGGCCTCGTCACCGGGGCCGGTGATCTTCCGCCAAAAGCGCAATGGCCTCGATGGCGAGGAGATCATCGTCTACAAGTTCCGCTCCATGCGCACGCAGGACAATGGCGCGGTGGTCAAGCAGGCCACCAAGGGCGACCCGCGCATCACGCCGTTCGGCGCCTTCATCCGCAAGACCTCGCTGGACGAGTTGCCGCAGTTCATCAACGTGCTGCAGGGGCGCATGAGCATCGTGGGTCCGCGCCCGCACGCCGTGGCGCACAACGAAGAGTACCGCCGTCTCATCAAGGCCTACATGGTGCGCCACAAGGTTCGCCCCGGCATCACCGGTTGGGCGCAGGTCAACGGCTACCGTGGCGAGACCGAGACCATCGAAAAGATGCAGTCGCGCGTGGAGTTCGACCTGGAGTACCTGCGCAACTGGTCGCTGGGGCTGGACCTGCAGATCATCATCCGCACGATCCGCCTCATGCTGTTCGACCGCAACGCGTACTG
This sequence comes from Burkholderiales bacterium, assembly GCA_016000265.1. Classification (GTDB taxonomy): domain Bacteria; phylum Pseudomonadota; class Gammaproteobacteria; order Burkholderiales; family Burkholderiaceae_C; genus Aquabacterium. The sequence goes on along the minus strand of JAECRL010000009.1, from coordinate 158,945 downwards.
ATGCCCCGCTCCCCATCCACCCACAAATCACCCAGTGAGGTCAACGTGATGCCGAATCCCCGGTCTGTGTTCCCCCGCGCTGTGTTCGTGGCCGTTGCGGCGGGCGCGGTCTGCGTGCCGCACCTGGCGATGGCTCAGGAGAAGTCGCCGCTGTTCCTGACCCTGTCGCAAACCTTGCGCAAGGACAGCAACTTCACCCGCACCACGAAGGCCGAGCGCGAGACCATCAGCGTCACGGCTTTGACCGCAGGCGTGGACGAGTCATACGGGCGCCAGACCTACCGCGCCTCGGCGCAACTGGGTCACGTGAACTACAGCCGCTTCGGCGACCTGCTCAACAACGACACCAAGGACCTCGACGGCAGCGTCAGCTCCGAGTTCGGCGCCAACTGGCAGGCGACCTTGTCGGGCAACTTCTCCGAGAACCTGACCTCCCCACAGGACAACGTGGGCGCCAACCGCGTGGTGCGCAACATCCGCCGCTACCGCGACACCAACCTGGCGGTGCGCTACGGCAACGGAGGGCGCTGGAGCCTGATCGGCACGCTCGATCGCAACCGGCTGAACTACTCGCTGGCGTCCTACCAGTTCCTCAACGCGCAGCAGAATTCCACGGGCCTGCGCCTGGTCTACAACGCGTCTGACCTGCTGAGCTTTGGCCTGGGCCCGCGCTGGGTGAAGACGACTTACCCCGTCAACCGGGACAACGAATCCATCGAAGACCGCAACCTGGACTTCACGACCAACTGGCAGATCTCGGGGTTGAGCAACCTCAACCTGCTGCTGAGCGTGCGCGACAGCGAGTCGAGCGCCGCGGGCGCCCGGCGCACCAACGCCCTGACCGGTGCCTTGGGCTGGACCTACACCCCTCGGGGCCTGCTGTCTTACGGCGTCAACGTGACGCGGGCCACCAACGCCGACCGGTTCACGGAGCGCGGTCAGTTCCAGGCCTTTGGCAACCGCATCAGCACGGTGCAGAACGTGACGACCGACACCATCAACACGACGCTGTCGCTGTCTTCTCAGTACCGGATCACCGGCAAGGTGTTCGCGGGCGCCGGCTACGCCTTCACCCAGTACGAATCGAGCCGCGATCGCGATCGCACGACGTCGAGCGTGGTCACCTTCAACGACGCGTCCTCCACCAGTGCGGACAGCCACCAGCAGACCTTGACGCTGTCCTTGTCCTACCAGCCGATCCGTTCGGTGGGGCTGCGATGCGGTTGGCAGACTTACAGTCAAACGGCTGACGTCTTTGGCCGTCAAAAATACGACGGTCATTCGACCGATTGCAGCGCCAGTTTCACCCTCGACTGAACCCGGAGACCCTCCCATGCCTTGCATCCTGCTGACGGGCGCCACCGGCTACATCGCCTCGCACATGTGGCTGACGGCCCAGGAGGCGGGCTTCGACGTGATCGGCGTCGACAGCCTGGTCAACAGCTCCCCCCGGGTGCTGGAGCGGCTGCAGGCCATCGGGGGCCGAGCGCCCGTTTTCATCCAGGGTGACGTGCGCGACGCCGCGGTCATGGACCGTTGCTTCGCCGAGGCCCAGGCCCGTTTTGGTGGCGTGGGCGCGGTCGTGCACTTCGCGGCCCTCAAGGCGGTGGGTGAGTCGGTCGAGCGCCCCCTCGACTACTTCGAAAACAACCTCGGCGGCCTGCTGTCGGTGTGCCAGGCCATGCAGCGCCATGGTGTCTTCCAGCTGGTGTTCAGCTCGTCGGCCACGGTGTACGGCCAGCCCGAGCGCCTGCCCATCACCGAAGACTCGCCGCTGAGCGCCACCAACCCGTATGGTCAAACCAAGCTGATCGGCGAGGAGATGCTGCGCGGCCTGGAGCAGTGCGACAAGCGCTGGCGCATCGCCTACCTGCGCTACTTCAACCCGGTGGGCGCGCACCTCAGCGGCCTGATCGGCGAAGACCCGCGCGGCACGCCCAACAACCTGATGCCGTACGTGGCGCAGGTGGCCATCGGCAAGCGCCCGCACCTCAATGTGTTCGGCAACGACTACGACACGCCGGACGGCACCGGCGTGCGCGACTACATCCACGTGCTGGACCTGGCCGAGGGCCACGTGGCGGCCCTGCGCTACCTCAGCGAGCAGCAGCGTTCGCTGACCGTGAACCTGGGAACGGGCCGCGGCTACAGCGTGCTGGAGCTGGCCCGGGCCTATGGCGAGGCCTGCGGACAGGAGATCCCCGTGATGTTCGCGCCGCGCCGCCCTGGCGACGTGGCCGCTTGCTACGCCGACCCGGCTCAGGCCGAGGCCCTGATGGGCTGGAAGGCCCGCCGTGGCCTCAAGGAAATGTGCGTGGACTCCTGGCGCTGGCAGTCCACCAACCCCGCCGGTTTCGAAGGTTGATGACCATGACCCATCCCGCTTTGTCTGTCTTGCCCGTGATCATGGCCGGTGGCTCCGGCACCCGGCTGTGGCCCCTGTCGCGCGCCCTGTACCCCAAGCAGTTCCTCATCCTGCAGGGCAATCAGAGCCTGTTCCAGCAAGCCCACCTGCGGCTGCAGGAGCTGGCCGACGCCGACATCGGCGTGGCCAAGCCCTGCGTGGTCGGCAACGAAGAGCACCGATTCCTGGTGCTCGACCAGTTGCGCGAGCTCAAGGGCGAGCCCTCGTCGCTGCTGCTGGAGCCCGCGGGGCGCAACACGGCGCCGGCCGTGACGCTGGCGGCGTTGCAAGCCACGGCCGATGGCGAGGACCCGATCCTGGTGGTCACACCGGCTGACCAGACCGTCACCGATGCGGCCGCCTACACCGCGGCCTTGCGCCTGGCCATCCGCGCGGCGGCCTCGGGCGACATCGTCATCCTGGGCATCACGCCCGATCGGCCCGAGACGGGCTTCGGCTACATCCGCACCGAGTCGGCCGACGCTCAGGGCGTGCGACCCGTGGCCGCCTTCGTCGAGAAGCCCGACCTGGCAACCGCCCAAGGCTACGTCGCCGATGGCGGCTACTTCTGGAACAGCGGCATGTTCGTCATGCGCGCTTCGCGCTGGCTGGCCGCGCTGAGCCACTTCCGGCCCGACATCGTGGAGGCCACCCGCGCGTCGTTTGCCGTGCGCACCACCGACGCGCAGTTCGTGCGCCCGGGCAAGGACGAATTCACGGCCGTGCCCTCCGAGTCGGTGGACTACGCCGTCATGGAGCAGTGCCCGGCACAGCCCGCCAGCGGATTCACGGTGCGCATGGTGCCGCTGGACGCCGGTTGGTCCGACCTGGGTGCCTGGGACGCGGTCTGGCAGGTCAGCCCGCACGACGCCGATGGCAACGCCTCGCAGGGCGACGCCCTGATCGAAGACAGCCACAACACCCTGGTGCACGCGACCAGCCGCCTGGTGGCCGCCGTGGGCCTGGACAACGTGGTCGTGGTGGAGACGCCCGATGCCGTGCTGGTGGCCGACCGCAGTCGCAGCCAGGACGTCAAGAAGATCGTCAACAAGCTGGCGACCGCGTCGCGCACCGAGGGCACGCTGCACCGGCGCGTGCACCGCCCCTGGGGCTGGTACGACTCCATCGACATGGGCCCGCGTTTCCAGGTCAAGCGCATCATGGTCAAGCCCAAGGCCAGCTTGAGCCTGCAGATGCACCACCACCGCGCCGAGCACTGGATCGTGGTGAGCGGCACCGCGGAAGTCACCGTGGGCGACAAGGTCGTGCTGCTGTCGGAGAACCAGTCCACCTACATCCCGCTGGGCACGGTGCACCGGTTGATCAACCCCGGGGCGATCCCGCTGGAGATCATCGAGGTGCAGTCGGGCAGCTACCTGGGTGAGGACGACATCGTGCGCTTCCAGGACAACTACGGGCGCTCGGCTTGAGTCGGCCTGGGCTCAGCCCAGGCAGCGCAGCAGGTCCAGCGGGTGCGCCGCGATGACGTCGGCGCCCCAGGAGGCCACCTCGCCGTTGTGGCCGATGTAGCCCCAGCCGGCGGCGGCGCTGGGCATGCCGGCGGCCCGGGCGGCCTGGATGTCGCGCAGGTCGTCGCCCACGTAGAGCACGGTGGTGGGCGCCACGCCCAGCTCCTGCGCCGCGGTGAGCAGCGGCAACGGGTGCGGCTTGGGGTGGGCGGTGGTGTCGCCGCTGATGGTGGTGCCCGAGCGGGTGTCGAGCTGCAGGCCGCGCATCACCGGCACCGTGAATCGGTGCGGCTTGTTGGTCATCACGCCCCATTTCAGGCCCCGAGATTCCAGCTCGTCGAGCAACTCGGCCACGCCGTCGAACAGCGCGGTGGTGTCCGACAGGCAGCGGTCGTAGGCGGCCAGGAAGGCCACGCGCAGGGCTTCGAATTCGGCGTCGCCGGGGTGCACGTTGAGGCCGACGCCGATGAGCCCGCGCGCGCCGGCGGAAGCGTAAGGGCGCAGCGTCTCCAGAGGCAGCGGCTCCAGCCCGCGCGCCACGCGCAGGTGGTTGAGCGCGCCGCCGAGGTCCCCGGCGGTGTCGGCCAAGGTGCCGTCGAGGTCGAACAGGACGGCGGTGGGCGGGTGCGCCCAGGTGATGGAGCCGATCAGGCCACTCATGTCATTCATGTGTTGAGCGGCTTGCGGCACGCGACCATGTAGTTCACGCTGGTGTCGCCCGAGAGCCAGTAGCGGCGCGTGATCGGGTTGTACTCCAGGCCCTTGAACTGCACGTGGTCGAGGCCGGCTTCGCGCGTCCAGCGGGCGAGTTCGGCCGGGCGGATGAAACGCGAGAACTCGTGCGTGCCCTTGGGCAGCAGCTTGAGCAGGTACTCCGCGCCCACGATGGCGAACAGGAAGGACTTGGGGTTGCGGTTGAGCGTGGAGAAGAACACCCAGCCGCCCGGGCGGGCCATGCTGGCACAGGCGCGGATGACCGAAGAGGGGTCGGGCACGTGCTCCAGCATTTCCATGCAGGTGACGACGTCGAAGGCGCCGGGTTGCTCGGCGGCCAGGTCTTCGGCGGCGATGCTGCGGTAGTCCAGGTTGGCGACGCCGCCTTCCATGGCGTGCAACTGCGCGACCTTCAGGGGCTTGTCAGCCAGGTCCACGCCCAGCACGTTGGCGCCGCGGCGGGCCATGGACTCGGCCAGGATGCCGCCGCCACAGCCCACGTCCACCACGTTCTTGCCCGAGATGGATGCGAACTGGTCGATCCAGTCCAGGCGCAGGGGGTTGATCTGGTGCAGGGGGCGGAATTCGCTCTCCGGGTCCCACCACTTGTGGGCCAGGTCGGAGAATTTCGCGAGTTCTTGGGGGTCGGCGTTCGTCATGGACGAGATGCTAACCAATGCCAGGGTGTTTTCTCGGGGACAAGGTCGGCTCAGGCGCAATTCACTGCGCCTGGGCCGGGCCGTTGGTCTGGGTGCCGGCATCGCCGTCGCGGCGCAGCCAGCGGTAGAGGGTGTTGCGGCTGATGCCCAGGCGCCGTGCGGCCTCGGAGAGGTTGCCTTCGGTGGCGGCGACCACCTGGCGGATGGCCTGGCTGGAGACCTGGCGCAGGTTGGTGTCCGCTGCGGTGGGGGGCTGGGGCTCGATGGCGGGGCCGCTGGGGGGGGCGCAGGCCAGCAGGTCTTCGGCCATGTCCTCGGGCAGGTGAGACCAGTCCAGGCTGACGGCGTCGGGGGGCAGCAGGGCGCAGGCGGTGCGCAGCAGGCCGTGGAGCTGGCGCAGGTTGCCCGGCCAGCGGTGGCGGCGCAGCGCCTGCAGCAGGCCGGGGTGGATGGTGTCGATCGGGGGGCGTCCCATGTCGCGCCCGACGTCGGTGAGCATCGCGCGCAGCACGGCGTCGAAGTCCTCGCGCTCGCGCAGGGGCGGCAGGGTGACGGTCAGGCCGTTGAGTCGGTAGTAGAGGTCCTCGCGGAAGGCCCCGGCCTGGATGGTGTCCTTGAGGCGGCGGTGGGTGGCCGAGACCAGCTGGAAGTCGACGGCGATGGGGTGGTTGCCGCCCACGGGCACCACGGCTTTGTCTTGCAGCACGCGCAGCAGGCGCGCTTGCAGGGCCAGGGGCATGTCGCCGATTTCGTCGAGGAAGAGGGTGCCGCCATCGGCTTCGCGGATGCGCCCGGGCGAGCCCTCGCGCCGCGCGCCGGTGAAGGCGCCGCCCACGTAGCCGAAGAGCTCGGCTTCGATCAGGGCGTCGGGCAGGGCCGCGCAGTTGACGGCGATGAAGGGGCGGCCCGCGCGGGGGCCGTCGTCGTGGAGCTGGCGCGCCAGCACCTCCTTGCCTGAGCCCGATTCGCCATGGATGAGCACGGCGATGCCTTGGGCCTGGACCAGCTGCGCGCGGGCGCGGGCGGCGGCGACGCGGCGGTCGACTGCGGCGGTTTCGGGTGAGGTTTCGGGGGCGTTTGCGGGGGCGTTTGCGGGGTGCGGTGCGAGGGCTGCTTCGCTGGGTGCACGGCCCGATGTCCCCGGGCCCCGCGGGGCGTTGACCACCGTGACCGCCGGGCGGTGTTGGATGTCGAGCCGGGCGTGCAGCAGCGCGCCGCGCAGGCCTGGCACGGCGCGGACCTTGCCTGGCGGCCACAGGCCCAGGCCGATGCCGGTGAGTTGCTCCAGCGTGCAGCCGCCGATGCGTGCGCTGTCCAGCGACAGCCATCGCTGCGCCAGGGTGTTGGCGCCGACCACCCAGCCGTCTTCGGACAGGGCCAGCAGGCCTTCGCCGACGCCACCCAGGCCCTCTGCCAGGGGGTGCAGGCGCAGGACGCGGTCCTGGGCGTGGCGGGCGTGGAAGAGCCGGTCTTCGATCATGCGGGCGGCCGAGCGCACCAGGGCGAAGGTGTGGGGGTGGTGGCCGCGGTGGTCGCCGGAGATGTCGAGCACGCCGCGCAGCTGGCCACGCGGGCCGAAGACGGGGGCGGCCGAGCAGGTCAGGAAGCCGTTGCGCTCCAGGTAGTGCTCCGCACCCTGGATGACGACGGGCTGGCCCTCGGCCAGGGCGGTGCCGATGGCGTTGGTGCCGCGGTCCGATTCGTGCCACAGGGCTCCCGGGCGCAGCGACACGCGTTCGGCCCGCCCGAGGAAGTCGGCGTCACCCAGGCTGTGCAGCAGCAGGCCGCGGGCGTTGGAGAGCACGACCAGGCTGCCGGAGTCGCGCATCTGGTCGAAAACGAAGTCCATGACCGGGCGGGCCTGGGCGAGGAAGTCTCGCTCGGTCTGCAGGGCCTGGCGCAGTTCGCTGTCGCTGCACAGCGGCGGCTCCAGGAGGCCACCCAGGGGGCTGAGGCCGGCGTGCTGGCTGCGCTGCCAGGAGCGGCTGAGGGCCTCGTCGACCAGGCCGCCCGGCACCTCGCCGGCTTCGAGCAGGCAGCGGCGGGCCTGGTTGAGGTCCGAAGCGGGGGTGGGGGAAAGCGAGCGCATGGCCGCCGCAGTATCGCGCTGGCCGCCCTGGGTGACACCCGGGGTCACCCTGTGTCGTTTCGGGACAGTGTGCCAAGGTGACGCAAGCGGACTCGGCACAGGGTGACAGGGGGCGGGCCCCCGGGATTTTCCGGGGGGCCCTCAGGCGCGTCACCCGCCAATGAGGGCGAACCCGCATTGGCACGCGGTGTGCGCTGTCAAGGGGGCGGCGGGCCACAAGCCCGGGACAGGGGCGACTCCACCGCGCCTGTCCACCGCACCTCTTTTCGTCGCCCCCCTTGCCCCTTTGCTCACCCAGGAGACACGCATGATCTACGCCGCACCCGGCACCGCCGGCTCCCCCGTCACGTTCAAGAAGCGCTACGACAACTTCATCAACGGCCAGTGGGTCGCGCCGGTCAAGGGCCAGTACTTCGACAACGTCACCCCGGTGACGGGGCGCGTGTTCTGCCAGGTGGCCCGCTCCAGCGAGGAGGACGTCAACCTGGCGCTGGACGCGGCCCACGCGGCGTTTGCCACCTGGGGGCGCACCTCGCCCACCGAGCGCGCCTTGCTGCTCAACCGCGTGGCCGACCGCCTGGAGGCCAACCTGGAGCTGCTGGCCGTGGCCGAGACCTGGGACAACGGCAAGCCGGTGCGCGAGACGCTGGCCGCCGACATCCCGCTGGCCATCGACCACTTCCGCTACTTCGCGGCCTGCATCCGCTCGCAGGAGGGCTCGGTCGGCGAGCTCGACGGCGACACCGTGGCCTATCACTTCCACGAGCCGCTGGGCGTGGTCGGCCAGATCATCCCCTGGAACTTCCCCATCCTGATGGCGGCCTGGAAGCTGGCGCCGGCGCTGGCCGCGGGCAACTGCGTGGTGCTCAAGCCGGCCGAGCAGACGCCCGTCAGCATCCTGGTGCTGGCCGAGCTGATCGCCGACATCCTGCCCCCGGGCGTGCTCAACATCGTCAACGGCTTCGGGCTGGAAGCGGGCAAGCCGCTGGCCACGAGCAAGCGCATCGCCAAGATCGCGTTCACGGGGGAGACCACCACGGGCCGCCTGATCATGCAGTACGCCAGCCAGAACCTGATCCCGGTCACGCTGGAGCTGGGCGGCAAGAGCCCCAATGTGTTCTTCGACGACGTGATGGCGCAGGACGACGAGTTCTTCGACAAGGCGCTGGAGGGCTTCACCCTGTTCGCGCTGAACCAGGGTGAGGTCTGCACCTGCCCGAGCCGGGCGCTGGTGCAGGAGTCCATCGCAGACCGGTTCATGGAGCGCGCCATCCAGCGCGTGCGGGCCATCAAGCAGGGCAACCCGCTGGACACGGAGACCATGATCGGCGCGCAGGCGTCGATGGAGCAGGTCGACAAGATCCTGTCGTACATGGACATCGGCAAGCAAGAAGGCGCCGTGTGCCTGAGCGGTGGCGCGCGCGCGCAGTTGCCTGGCGAGCTGGGCGACGGCTTTTATGTGCAGCCCACCATCTTCCAGGGGCACAACAAGATGCGCATCTTCCAGGAAGAGATCTTCGGGCCGGTGGTGTCCATGACCACCTTCAAGGACGAGGCCGACGCGCTGCGCATCGCCAACGACACGCTCTATGGCCTGGGCGCCGGCGTGTGGAGCCGCGACGGCAGCCGCGCCTACCGCATGGGTCGGGGCATCCAGGCCGGTCGCGTGTGGACCAACTGCTACCACCTCTACCCCGCGCACGCGGCCTTCGGTGGCTACAAGCAGTCGGGCATCGGTCGCGAGAACCACCGCATGATGCTGGACCACTATCAGCAGACCAAGAACCTGCTGGTGAGCTACAGCCCCAAGGCGCTGGGCTTTTTCTGAGGGGGCGGGCGCGATGGCACAGACCGAGGCCCTGCGCGTCACCGCCACGCCCGAGGCGCTGGCCCTGATCGCCCGACTCCAGGCCCTGCACGGCGAGCTGATGTTCCACCAGTCCGGTGGTTGTTGCGATGGCAGCTCGCCGATGTGCTTGCAGCGCGGCGAGGTGCTGATCGGCCCCTCCGATGTGCAGCTCGGCGAGATCGGCGGCTGCCCGTTCTACATGAGCGCCTCGCAGTTCGAGTACTGGCAGCACACCCACCTGACCATCGACGTGGTGGCCGGGCGGGGCGGCATGTTCTCGCTGGAGGGACCGCATGGCCTGCGCTTTCTGGCGCGCTCGCGGCTGTTCACCGACGAGGAGGCGGCGCGCCTGGCGCCGGTCTTCGTCCTGCAGGTTTGAGCCCAGGACGCCAGGGGACCCATTCCCCACGCGGGTGACGCGGCCCACGAGGCTGTGCCACAGTTCGGGCTTCACGCATCGACACGACGCAACGGAGTCCCGAACATGAGCCTGGCTGTCTACGGCATCCCCAACTGCAACACCGTCAAGAAGGCCCGCACCTGGCTCGATGAGCGGGGTGTGGGTTTTGTCTTTCACGACCACAAGAAGCAGGGCGTGCCCGCCGCGCGCCTGGACGACTGGATCGCCCAGGTGGGCTGGGAGGTGCTGGTCAACCGACAGGGCACGACCTGGCGCCAGCTCGATGAGGCCGTCAAGGCCGGCGTGGTGGACGCGGCCTCGGCCAAGGCCGTGATGCTGGCGAACCCCAGCGTCATCAAGCGACCCGTGATCGAGCAGGGCGGCCGGGTGCTCGCCGTGGGCTTCGATGACAAGAAGGCGGTTGCGGTCGAGTCGGCCCTCCGCACCTGAGCCTGAGCCTGAGCCTGAGCCTGAGCCTGAGCCCTGCTGCCCAGGCCCCCTCGCTGGTGCTCACCAGCGCTGGCGCCACCACCAGCCCGCCAGCAGCCCCGCACCCGAGGCCGCCGCGAACACCCAGCCCGAGGCCGCCGCGGCCATGATGCCCGACAGCAGCGTGCCCACCGTGCAGCCCAGCGCCAGGGTGGCGCCCCAGCCCATGAGCACGCCGCCGGCCAGCGCGCGCAGCAACTCGTTGCGCGTGGGCCGCTTGGGCTTGAAGTCACCGGCCGACAACGCCGCCGCCAGCGAGCCCAGCACGATGCCCGCGATGAAGGCCCCGTTGTTGGACCACAGCGTCTCCTTGATGGCCGTGGCGCAACCGCGCAAGGTGTCGATGCCCTCCAGCCTCGTGGGCAGCCAGCCGCGTTGATCGGCCAGCGTGCGCGCCACGCTGCCCAGCTCGGCCGTGACGCCCAGCGGTGCCACGCGCAGGAAGGCCACCACCGCCAGCGCACCGATCAGGATGCCGCCGACGTGCGTGGGCCAGCGGCGGCGCCACCAGGGGCTGGCCCCTGCGCCCAACGAGGGCGGCGGTGCGCGGTGCCATCGCGCCAGCAAGGCCGCCACCAGGCCCAGCGCCAGCAGCTGCACCACCGCCGAGCCGTCGTAGCCCAGGTGATGCGGCAGCCACAAAACGGGTGCTTCCTGCATGGACGCGAGGTACAGCGGGTTCCAGCTCAACAGGCCGAGCACGAAGCCGCCCACCGTGCCCAGCAGCGCCACCGGCGCGGCCAGCGCGCCTTCGCCCAGCCGGTAGAGCTGCGCGCTGATGCACGAGCCCGCGATGGCCATGCCCAGCCCGAAGGCGAAGGCGCCCAGCACCAGCACGCCGCTGACCGGCCCGATGTGCGCGCCCGGTGGCAGGCGACCGGCGGCCGGCTCCGGCAGGAAGGCGCCGAAGATGGCGTGGTAGCCCAGCGTGCCCACCGCGAGCGCGGCCACGATGCCCAGCAGGCCGCGCGCGTCACGCGATTCGATGAAATCGCGGCTGACGCAGTAAAAGCAAAAACGCGATCGCTGCAGCACCACGCCTGCGAACAGCCCGAAGGCCAGGGACAGCGTCAGCGTGCGCCCGGTGGGCAGCTCCGCGAGTTGTTGATGCAACCAGAAGGCCGCCCCGAGGACGGCCGCGCTGGGCAGCAGGGACCGCCACGAGGGCAGCCCCTGCGCCTGGTCATGCTCGATGGCAGGCGCGCTCATGGTGAGGGGGCTCCTGTGCTGCGGGTGTCGCTCAGCGACCGCCCCACACCGTGCCGGCGGGGTTGCTGACGGGCACGCCCACGGCGTTGCCGTACTCGGTCCACGAACCGTCGTAGTTGCGAACCTCGTAGCCCAGCAGCTTCTTGAGTGCGAACCAGGTGTGGCTGGAGCGCTCGCCGATGCGGCAGTAGGTGATCACCGGCTTCTTGCCGTCCACGCCCACGTTGGCGTAGAGCTTGCGCAGCTCTTCGACCGGCTTGAAGGTGCCATCGGCGGCCACGGCCTGGCCCCAGGGCACGTTCACGGCGCTGGGCACGTGACCGGCGCGCACCGACAGCTCCTGCACCCCAGCGGGGGCGAAGACCTTGCCGCTGAACTCGTCGGCCGAGCGGATGTCCACCAGCGCCGCGTTGGTTTTCTTCTCGGCCACGGCCACCACGTCGCTCAGGCGGGCGCGCAGGGCGTGGTTGGCCGCTGAAACCTTGATGTTGCCCGCCACCGGTGCGGCGGCCAGCGGAGACAGCGAGCGGCCTTCGGCTTCCCACTTCTTGCGCCCGCCGTCGAGCAGCTTGACATTCTTGATGTTGTAGACGTCGAAGACCCAGGCGCCCCAGGCGGCGAACCAGTTGTTGTTGTCTCCGTAGAGGATGACGGTGCTGTCGTTGGAGACCCCGGCGGCGCGCAGCTTTTTCTCGAAGTCCTGCTGGCCGACGATGTCGCGGCGGACCGGGTCAACCAGGTCCGTGTGCCACGCGAAGTTGACGGCACCGGGGATGTGGCCGCGCTCGTAGACGCCGGGCACGACGCTGACCTCGATGACCTTGACCTTCGGGTCGTTGAGGTTCTTCTCCAGCCAGTCGGTGCTGACCAGGTAGGGGGAGGTCTGTGCGATGGCGGGCAGCGCCAGCAACAGGCCGATGGACGTCAGGAACTTCGTGAATGCCTTCATGGCTTGACCTCGCGATGGGTGTGATGGGTCGGTGCCGCTTGCACCGTGAACCCAGTCTCACCCGATCGGGCTGCGCCACAAAGTGATGCTTTTTCATGAGCACATGCGCAAAAAGCAACATGGCTTCATCGGCCTCGCCTCACAAACCCAGCAGCTTCAGGCGGTTGGCGTGCGTGAGGTAGAACTGAGCGGGAGACGGCGCGGCCTTGCCGATCAGCCCGAAGACGTGGTTCATCTCGTCGATGTGGTTCCAGGGGTAGTCGTCCCGGATGACCTTGCCCAGGTGCGCGCCGCAAGCGTAGACGGCCCCGTCGCTGGGCTCGGAGGTCTCCTGCATGAACAGGTCGGAGACGTCCCAGCGATTGGTCTTCACGCCGCGCCCGGTGGCCGAGAGGTAGTGGATGCCGTTGACGAGCTGCCGGCCTTCGCCGCAATAGGTGGCGGGCAGCCCGGCGGGGAAGAGCACGGCGAAGCGGTCGAGTTCCTCCTTGATGCGCAAGGCGGAGACGTCTTGCGGCAGCTTGCCGTTGCCCGAGATCCAGGCCACGAAGCTGCCAGCGAACTCGACCATCGCGCCGTAGTTGGTCACGGCCTTCTCGATGTTGCTCTCGGCGGCTTGCGCGTCGGTGATGACCGTGGGCCCGCCGATGCCGGTGACGCTGGCCACCAGCTCCGGCGCAACACCGGCCACGTAACGGCTGGTGGGGCTGCCCTGGCTGTGGCCGATGAGGTTGAATTTCTTGACGCCGTCCCGCGCGGCCCATTGCTTCATCTGCAGCAGCAATTGCTCACCGCGCAGCGAGCTGGAGTTGACCTCGGAGACGGCCGCCACGTAGACGGTGGCGCCGTTCTTGCGGAGCAAATCGGGCACCTGGTAGAAGTAGTCGACGCCGAAGATGTCTTTGAAGCCCATGAAGCCGTGCACCAGCACGATGGGGTGGCGGGTGGCGGCTTCGGTGCTGGCCGGTTGGGTGGCCGCTCGGGCCTGGGGGGCCGCGAGGGTGAGGCACGCGGTGAGCGCGGCCATGAGTGGGGCCACCAGTGGGGCCGCAAGGTGGGTCAGAACGGTGCGCAAGGGTTGCATGGTGACGGGCTCCTCGTTTGAATGTTATTGACCATAACAATCAAACGAAGTCCGTTCAATGGGGGCTGCGAGCAAGTGAGGCTCGGCGAGCGCAGGCTGGGGTGCAATGCCTGCCAGCCGCCGTCCGGTCAAGGCAGCAAGGTCAACCCCAGCCAGCCCGATGGCACCCCGTTGACCTGCACGTCCACGCCTTGCTCACCGGGGTGCAGCGCGCGCGTGCTCACCGGTTTGAAAGACAGTTTGTGCACCCAGCTGACCCGCTCGCCCGGGCCCAGCTTCAGGCGGCGCCCCTTGAAGGCCTTGGGTTTCACCTGCCCATCGGCCTTGCGGAAATGCACGCGCACGTCCACCTCCAGCTCTTGCGCCTGGGCGCAGCGGGAGCGCAGGGTCACGCTGAGGTCGACGGCCTCGCCCATGCGCACCTGCGGTGACGACAGCGTCAGCGTCACGTCGCCGTCGAAGGGCTCGCCCACGCCCCAGGCCCGCAGCATGGGACCGTGGCCTTGTTTGATCAGGTGGCGGCTGGCGTGCCTGAGCAGGCGCACGTGATCCACCGAGGCGCCTGGCCGATGCGCCTCGACCCAATTCACCAGCACCGTCGGGTGGTCCTTGCCGATGTCGTTGAGGTGGTTGGCCACGCTGCGACGCACGTACTCGCTGGGGTCGTGCTGCAGGGTTTGCAGCAGGGGCAGGGTGGGCGAGGGGTCGGCCACCAGGGACTGCAGGCGCAGCCCCCAGGGCAGGCGCGGGCGGCTGCCTTCGCTGACCAGGCGGCGCACGTGCGCGCTGGGGTCGTGCTGCCAGGCGTGCAAGGTGCGCAGCACCACCTCGGGGTGGGCCACGAAGAAGGGTCGGATGGCGAACTCCGCCGTGAAGCGCTGGGTGATGGCGTGCAGGGCCTGCAGGGCGCGCTCAGGCTGGTGCAGGCCGCGTTGGGCCACCACCTCGCCATAGGCCCACAGGGCCCAGCCGCCCACGCCGCTGTCGTCGCTGGCCAGGCTGCCCAGTTCCTTGTCGGGGTCGTGCTCGCGGCGCGGCGGTGGCACGACTTTGAGGCTGCGCTCCAGCCAGTTGGCGCAGGCGTCGAAGTCCTCGGGCAGCGTGGCCAGCAAGGCCGCTGCGAGGTGCTGGGCGCGGGCTTTGAACTCCAGCGACGCCAGGCCGTCGAGGGCCAGCGCCTCGAAGCGCGGGGCGTCGAAGCCCCGGTCCACGCGCCGCAGGTGGTGCGAGACCGTTTGCACCACGGCGGGGCCGATCAGGTTCTTGAAGGGCTCGGCCATGGTCGCGTCCGCTTGTCTTTGCCAGGTTTCAAGTCGCCATCAGGCCGCCAGCAACTGGCGCAGCACGAAGGGCAGGATGCCGCCATGCTGGTAGTAGCTGACCTCGATGGGCGTGTCGATGCGCAGCGTGACCCCCACCGTCTCCTGGCTGCCGTCGGCGCGCGTGATCAGCAGCTTGGCGTCGGACTGGGGCTGGATCTCGGTGCCCAGGTCGATGGCGATTTTTTCGTCGCCCCGCAGGCCCAGCGACTGCCAGGAGTCGTTGCCCTTAAATTGCAGCGGCAGCACGCCCATGCCCACCAGGTTGCTGCGATGGATGCGCTCGAAGCTGCGCGCCACCACGGCCTGGATGCCCAGCAGCTGCGTGCCCTTGGCCGCCCAGTCGCGGCTGGAGCCGGTGCCGTATTCCTCGCCACCGAAGACGACGGTGGGCGTGCCTTCGGCCATGTACTTCATGGCGGCGTCGTAGATGGACATCTTTTCGGCCTTCGCGCCCGCCTGGTGCAGCGTCCAGCCGCCTTCTTCGCGGCTGCCGTCGGGCAAAGCGGGCAGCATCAGGTTCTTGATGCGCACGTTGGCGAAGGTGCCGCGCACCATCACCTCGTGGTTGCCACGGCGCGAGCCGTAGCTGTTGAAGTCCACCTTGCTGACCCCCAGGCCCAGCAGGTACTGACCGGCGGGGGAGGCCTCTTTGATGGAGCCTGCGGGCGAGATGTGGTCGGTGGTGATCGAGTCACCGAACAGCGCCATGATGCGCGCCGGCTGGCCGGCCAGGCCCACGCCCAGGTTGCGGCCCTTTGGCGCCTGAGGTGGGGTGGGCTGGAAGCCGTCGAAGAAGGGCGGGCGCGCGATGTAGCTGCTTTGTGGCCAGCTGTAGACCTGCCCCTTGACGCCCTGCGTCTTCTCCCAGAGCTTGCCGGGCTTGGTCTTGACCTTTTCGTAGTTGGCCTTGAAGGCCTTGCCGTTCATGGCGTGCTTCATCAGCGCGTGGATTTCTTCGCTGCTCGGCCAGATGTCACCCAGGAACACGGCTTGGCCGTCCTTGCCGTGGCCCACGGGTTCGGTCATCAGGTCACGCGTGACGTTGCCAGCGATCGCGTAGGCCACCACCAGCGGCGGGCTGGCCAGGAAGTTGGCCTTGAGGTTGGGGTGGATGCGCGCCTCGAAGTTGCGGTTGCCCGACAGCACGGCCGCGCACACCAGGTCGTTGGCGGTGATGGTGGCGTTGATCTCGGGGGTGAGGTCGCCTGCGTTGCCGATGCAGGTGGTGCAGCCATACGCCGCCACGTTGAAGCCGAGTTTTTCCAGGTAGGGCAGCAAGCCGGCCTTCTCGAGGTACTCGGTGACCATGCGCGAGCCCGGGGCCAGCGAGGTCTTGACGTGGGGCTTGACGCGCAGGCCGGCCTTGACGGCCTTCTTGGCCAGCAGGCCTGCAGCCAGCAGCACGCCTGGGTTGGATGTGTTGGTGCAGGAGGTGATGGCCGCGATCAGCACGTCGCCGTTGCGGATGTCGATGGTTTGGCCGTCGAAGGACGTGGGGTGCGCGGTTGCCAGTTTCTCGGCCGGCTGGTTGAAGCCGTTGCGCGAGGTTGGCTGGCTGAACAGGTCGGTGAAGGTGCGGCTGAGGGCACCGATCTCGATGCGGTCCTGCGGGCGCTTGGGGCCGGCCAGCGAGGGCGCCACGGTGCCCAGGTCCAGCTGGATGACGCTGGAGTAGTCGATGTCGCCCGCCTGGGGCACGCCGAAGAGCTGTTGCGCGCGGAAGTAGGCCTCGAAGGCTTCGATCTCGGACTTCTTGCGGCCGGTGCCCTTGAAGTAGTCGATGGTTTTGTCATCGACCGGGAAGAAGCCCATGGTGGCGCCGTACTCGGGCGCCATGTTGGCGATGGTGGCGCGGTCGGGCAGGGGCAGCGAGGCCGTGCCTTCTCCGAAGAACTCCACGAACTTGCCCACCACCTTGGCCTGGCGCAGGATCTCGGTGATGGTCAGCACCAGGTCGGTGGCCGTGACGCCTTCGCGCAGGCGGCCGGTGAGCTCCATGCCGACCACGTCGGGCGTCAGGAAATAGACGGGCTGGCCCAGCATGGCGGCCTCGGCCTCGATGCCGCCCACGCCCCAGCCCACCACGCCGATGCCGTTGATCATGGTGGTGTGGCTGTCGGTGCCGACCAGGGTGTCCGGGTAGGCGACGCCATCTGGGTTGACGTGCACGCCGCGCGCGAGGTGCTCGAGGTTGACCTGGTGCACGATGCCGAAGCCCGGTGGCACGACGCCGAAGGTGTCAAACGCCTGCATGCCCCACTTCATGAACTCGTAGCGCTCGGCGTTGCGCTGGAACTCGAGCTTCATGTTGAGGTCCAGCGACTTCTTGCTGCCGTAATGGTCGATCATGACCGAGTGGTCCACCACCAGGTCCACCGGCACCAGGGGTTCGATGCGCTTGGCGTCCTGCCCCAGGCTTTCGGCCACGTTGCGCATGGCGGCCAGGTCGGCCAGCAGCGGCACGCCGGTGAAGTCCTGCAGCACCACGCGGGCCACCACGAAGGGGATCTCGTCGGTGCGCTCGGCGCGGGGCTGCCAGTTGGCGAGCTGGGCCACGTGCTCGGGCGTGACCTTCAGGCCGTCGCAGTTGCGCAGCACGGACTCCAGCACGATGCGGATGGACACCGGCAGGCGGGCGACCCGGGGGTGGACCTTGGCCAGCTCAGGCAGCGAGTGCAGCTTGCGCGTTTTGCCGGATGCGGTCTGAAAGGTCTTCAGCGTCTTCGCAAAGGGGTGGGCCATGGCAACTCCTGTGGTGTGGGTGTGTGGGGCGGACCTGCGAACCATTCTGGCAGCACCGTGTGACCCTGAGTGCGCTAGGCTCTTGCTTTTGTTGTTCGCCTCTTTTGCCGCTTTTGCCCATGTTGCGCTTCGCTGCCCCCTCACGCCCGCCTCGCGGTGCGGTCGATTGGTTCCTGCTGGGCATGGTGGCCGCCGTGGGGCTGGCCTCGCTCGCGCCGGACTGGGGCCGCAGCGACGGGCCGCTGCGCATGGGGCAGGTCACCGACGTGGGCGTCTTCCTGCTGTTTTTCCTGCACGGCATGGGCCTGTCGACCGACAACCTCAAGTCCGGGGCCTCGCGCTGGAAGCTGCACCTGCTGGTGCAAAGCTGCACCTACGTGCTGTTCCCGCTGTGGTGGGCGTTGGGTGCGCTGTTGCTGGGGCCCTGGATTTCGCGCGACCTGCTCATGGGCTTTTTCTTCCTGGCGGTGCTGCCCTCCACGGTGTCGTCGTCGGTGGCCCTGACGGCGGCGGCGCGCGGGCACGTGGCCGCGGCCGTGCTCAACGCCACGCTGTCGACCCTGCTGGGGGTGTTCCTCACGCCCTTGCTGGTCAGCCTGGTCATGGGGGCGGACAGCGGCGCCCTGGACGTGGGTGCCACCATGCTCAAGGTCGCGCAGATGCTGTTGTTGCCCTTTGTGCTGGGCCACCTGCTGCGCCCCTGGCTGGCCGGCTGGTTCGCCAAGGTCAAGCCCGTCACCAGCGTGTTCGACAAGGGCGTGATCGTGCTGATGGTCTGGTCGGCCTTCAGCGACTCCGTGGCAGATGGGCTATGGACGCGCCACGGCCCGCTCTTGCTGGCCGAGGCCGTGGTGGGCTCGCTGATCTTCCTGCTGCCCATGCTCTGGTTCACGCGGCGGGCGGCGCGTGCGCTGGGCTTTGACGTGGAGGACGAGATCGTGGCGGTGTTCTGCGGCTCCAAGAAGACGCTGGCCTCCGGCATGCCGATGGCCAAGCTCCTGTTCGGCGGCAGCGCGGCCATGGGCGTCCTGGTGCTGCCCATCATGATCTACCACCAGATCCAGCTGTTCGTGTGCGCCGTGATGGCGCGGCGTTACGCCGCCCGAGGCGATGGCGGCGCCCGTCGCTTGGTGTGAGCGCCATGCCTGAGCTGTTCCTTCAGCCCGCCCAGCCCGCACCCATCGACTACCGCCCGCCGCCCGACGAGGGGCTGGACGTGGTGTTCGTCGATGAAGACCTGGTTGTCGTCGTCAAGCCGGCGGGTTTGCTGTCGGTGCCGGGGCGGGGCGAGGCGCGCGCCGACTGCCTGGCCGCGCGGGTGCAGCGGCGTTGGCCCGACGCCTTGATCGTGCACCGCCTGGACATGGCCACCTCCGGCCTGCTCGTGCTGGGGCGCGGTGCGGACATGCAGCGTGCGCTCAGCGTGGCGTTCGCCGATCGCCGCGTCGACAAGCGTTACGAGGCCTGGGTGCAGGGCCTCGTGGTCGCGCAGGAGGGGGTGGTCGACCTGCCCCTGATCACCGATTGGCCCCGCCGGCCGCGGCAGAGGGTGTGCTTCGAGCACGGCAAGCCCTCGTTGACCCGCTACCGCGTGCTCGAGCGCGACCCTTTGTCGGGCCCGGTGGGCCGCACGCGTGTGTCGCTGGAGCCCGTCACCGGGCGCTCTCATCAGTTGCGCGTGCACCTGCTGGCGCTGGGGCACCCGATCCTGGGGGACGAACTGTACGGCCCCGAGTCGGCGCCGACGCAGCGCATGATGCTGCACGCTGCCGAGCTCAGCCTGCCTCACCCGCGCAGCGGCGAGCGCTTGCACCTGCTCAGCGCCGTGCCCTTCTAGCGGCTTTCACGGCCCCGTTGCACCCAGCGCCGAACGGTGGCAAACATCTGCTGGATGTCCAGCGGCTTGGGCACGTGGTCGTTCATGCCGGCGGCCATCGCCTGGTCGCGGTCGGTGCTCAGGGCGCTGGCCGTCATCGCGATGATCGGCAGCGTCGCCCACGTGGGGTTGGCGCGGATGAAGGCCGTCGCGGTGTAGCCGTCCATGCGCGGCATCTGGCAGTCCATGAGCACGCAATCGAAGCGGGCGCCGCTGGCCAGGGTGTCGAGGGCCTCCTGCCCGTCGTTGGCCAGCGTCACGCGGGCACCGGCTCGCTCCAGCAGCTCCCGCGCCAGCTCCTGGTTGAGCGCCTGGTCTTCCACCAGCAGGATGTGGGTGCCAGCCAGCAGCGAGGGGTCGGGCGACGCGGGCACGGTGGCCCGACTGACGTGGGCGCGCACGCGCTGCGCTTCCCCTTCTCCTTCTGTGAGACCGTGCTCGCGGTTCAGGGCGGCGCTCTGGCTGAGGCTGTTGAACAGGCTGGACGGCGTCACCGGCTTGGTCAGCACCCCGGCGAGGCGCACGTCGGCGGCCGCCTGCAGCGCCGCGGCCCGGTCGAAAGCCGTCACCAGCAGGATGCAGGGGCGCTGGTCGCTGGGTTGCGCCTGGATGTGGCGGGCCAGGGTCACGCCGTCCATGCCGGGCATCTTCCAGTCCAGCAGCAACCAGTCGTAGGGGAGGGTGGCGGCTCGCAGGCGGCTCAGGGCCTCGTCGCCGCTGGCGGCCAGGTCGGCGTGCAGGCCCATGCTCGTGGCCATCTGCTGCAGCACCTCGCGGGCGTCCGGGTGGTCGTCGACGATGAGCACGCGCTTGCCGGCCCAGTTCTGCCGCAGCGGGGCCATGGGCGTCGCTTGACGGGGCAGCTTCATGTGGGCGGTGAAGTGAAACACCGTGCCCTGGCCCTCCACGCTGTCGACCCACATGCGCCCGCCCATGCGCTCGACCAGCTGACGCGAGATCGTCAGGCCCAGGCCGGTGCCGCCATGTCGCCGGGTGGTCGAGGCGTCCGCCTGGGTGAAGGGCTGGAACAGGCGCGCCATCTGCTCGGCCGACATGCCGATGCCGGTGTCCCGCACCCAGCCATGCAGCGTGATGGCGTCACCCGCTTGCTCCTGCACGTCCAGGCCGAGCGTCACGCTGCCACGGTCGGTGAACTTGACGGCGTTGGAGCCGAGGTTGAGCAGCACCTGGCGCAGCCGCGTGGGGTCGCCCTGGAGCCTGGCCGGCAGGTTCGCCGGGGCGCTGAACAGCAGTTCGACGCCCTTGTTCTCGGCCGACAGACCCAGCACGTCCGTGACCTCGTCGAGCACCTGCTGCACGTCGAAGTCGACGCTCTCGAGCTCCAGGTGCCCGGCCTCGATCTTGGAGAGGTCGAGCACGTCGTTGAGGATGGTCATGAGGTTGGTGGCCGCGTGGTGGGCTTTGGCCACGTAGTTGCGCACCTTCTCGGGCGGGTTTTCGCTGAGCGCCAGGTGGGTCATGCCGATGACGGCGTTCATCGGCGTGCGGATCTCGTGGCTCATGTTGGCCAGGAAGGCCGATTTGGCCCGCGCCGTGGCCTCGGCGGCATCTCGGGCGGCCTCCAGCGCGGCTTCGGTTTCGCGCCGCAGGGTCACGTCTTCGACGATGACGAAGTACAGGTCCGGGTCCTCCTGGGCCAGGCTCATCAGCGTCACCTCGGCCTGGAAGGTGCTTCCGCCCGGGCGGGTGTGTGCCCACGCCAGGCGAACGGGTTGCTGCTCGTCGCGGCAGCGGTCGAACAGCACGCGAGCCTGTTCGTCGTTGTGCGGCTGGTCTGCGGGAGCGGGCGCGGTCAGCGGGGCCTGCCACGGCTTGACCCCGATCAGCTCCTCCCTGCGCGTGAGGCCGTAGACCCGCACGGCGGCGGGGTTGCAACGCAGCACCCCCTTGTCGCGGTGCAGGAAGAGGAAGGCGTTGGGCGCGTTCTCGAAGGCCAGGTCGAAGCGGGACTCCGCCCGCTTTCGCGCGGTCACGTCCAGCCAGTAGCCGTCGTACACCTGCCCGCCGCTGGCGTCGGTGGCCACGGCGCTGTTGACGCTGACCCAGCGTGTCTGACCATCGCGTTGCATCGGGAACTCGACCGGCTCGGTGGGCGGGCGAGGGGGGGTGGCGTCGGTCGGGCCCCACAGGCGCTCGGGGGTGTTCATCCACTCCGTCAGCATCGGCCCGAAGACCTTGGCCGCGCCGGGGCCCACGTGACCGAAGCGCCCCGACCCCCCGGGTGCGACCCGGTAGCGAAACAGGCCCAGGGGCAGGGCGCGCGTCATGTCCAGCGCTTCGCGCCGAGCCTGCTCCACGGCCTGCTCGCGCTCGTGGCGGCGCCAGCCCGCCCACAGGGCCGACCAGCCCAGCACCAGCAGCATCACGCCCCCGAGGGTGCTTGACAGCAAGATGCCCCTCTCGGCGTCCAGCGGGGTCATGACCCAGACCTGGAAGGGGTAGCCGATCAGCGCCTGCGACTGCGCCAGGTAAGGCCGGCCCCCGATGCGCATCACCGGCCGATCTTCGTCGCCGATGCGCGTGGTGTCGACGCCCCACTTCAGCGTGGCGGGCAGGCGTCGGTAGACCCCGTCGACATCGGCGTTGTCGGACAACTCAGGTGCCTGCGGCAACTTCTGCAGGATGTCATCGGGGCGGTTGCCCGCGACCACCACCCCATTGCGGTCGACCAGCACCAGCACCCGCCCGACCGTGTCCACGAACAGCCGGCGCATCGACTCCGGGTCGGTCTTGAGGATGAGCACCCCGAGGTGGCGCTGCGGGCTCTGGATGCGGGCCGAGAAGTTGAAGCCCGGCTTGTTGCTGATGCGGCCCATGACGAACTGGAAACCGGCGCCCCGCTCCATGGCGTCGAGGAAGTAGTCGCGCGTGCGGAAGTTGGCCCCCAGCGTTGAAATGGTTTCCTCCTGGCTGCTGTCAGCGAGCGACGTGCCGTGCGCGTCCTGGATGTAGGCCTGTCGGATCTGGAAGTTGTTGACCACGTCCGAGAGTTGCTCGCCCATGTCGCGCACCGCCGCACGCCGCAACAACGCGTGGCGGAAGGCCTCGCGCTGCGTGCCCGTCAGCGGCGTGGGGTTCGTGGTGGCGTTGCCCTCCAGGAAGTCGACCAGGGAGGGCTGGCTGGCCAGCACCTGGCCCAGGCCGGCCATGAAGCGGAAGTGGGTCTCGACGTTGTCTTGCAGGCTGGCCAGGCGCTGCTGTCCGCCCGATGCCGCATTGGCCCGGTGCGACTGCAGCCTCCCGTGGGTGAACAAGCCCACCCCGAGCGCGACCAGCAGCAGCCACAGCCCGCTGGCCTGCAACAAGCGACGCCGCAGCCGCTGAGGCCCGTCAGTGGGGGCTCCCTGTGTCTCTTTCTTCATCGAGATCTCCATGCATGCGCCCATCCTCGCACAGCCTGCTCATCCAGGGAAAGGTGGCAGAATTCGGGTTTTCGTCTGGGATTCCGATGCCATGAGCGCAGTTGTCATCAGCGGAACGGGCCTGTACCAGCCCCCGCACACCATCACCAATGCCGAGCTGGTCGAGTCGTTCAACGCCTACGTTGACCTGTTCAACGCCGAGCACGCCGCTCAGATCGAGGCGGGCGCGGTGCAGCCCCTGGTCCACTCCAGCGCCGAATTCATCGAAAAGGCCTCGGGCATCAAGCAGCGCTACGTGATGGACAAAGAGGGCATCCTCGACCCCACCCGCATGCACCCGCGCTTGAAAGAGCGCAGCGACGACCAGCTCTCCATGCTGGCCGAAATCGGCGTCGAAGCCGCTCGCAAGGCCATGGCCGCCGCCGGCAAGACGGGCGACGACATCGACGCCGTGATCTGCTCGTGCTCCAACCTGCAGCGCGCCTACCCCGCCATCGCCATCGAGATCCAGAACGCCATCGGCGCACGCGGCTACGGCTACGACATGAACGTGGCCTGCTCGGCCGCCACCTTCGGCCTGGAGCAAGCGGTCAACGCCGTGCGCACCGGCTCGGCCCGGTGCGTGCTGGTCGTCAACCCCGAAATCACCTCCGGCCACCAGGAGTGGAAGGACCGCGATTGCCATTTCATCTTCGGTGACGTGGCCACCGCCACCGTCGTCGAGCGCGCCGACACGGCCACGTCGACTGAGCAATGGGAGGTGCTGGGCTCCAAGCTGGCCACGCAGTTCTCCAACAACATCCGCAACAACTTCGGCTACCTCAACCGCAGCGAAGACAGCGACCCCAACGCCCGCGACAAGACCTTCCGCCAGGAGGGCCGCAAGGTCTTCAAGGAGGTGGTGCCCATCGCCGCCGCCCACATCGAGTCGCAACTGAGCGACGTGAGCCTGGCGCCCGCTGACGTGCGTCGCTTCTGGCTGCACCAGGCCAACCTGTCGATGAACCAGCTCATCGTCAAGAAGCTCACCGGCGGCGAGGTCACGGCCGAGGTCGCCCCACTCATCCTCGACGAGTTCGCCAACACCTCGTCGGCCGGCTCCATCATCGCCTTCCACAAGTTCCGCGCTGACCTGGCGTCGGGCGACGTGGGCGTGATCTGCTCCTTCGGCGCCGGCTACTCGGTCGGCAGCGTGGTGCTGCGCAAGCGCTGACCCACCGACGGTGGCCTCCCTCGGGTGGGGCCAGCCGGGCGTGCCGCCTTCGGCGATGCAGGACAATGCAGGCGACCCGGCCTGTTCTGGCCTGCACCCACGCCCTGATCGCATGAGCACCGACTTCACCTTCTACTGGCACGACTACGAAACCTTCGGCCGCGTCCCCCGCCGCGACCGCCCCTCGCAGTTCGCCGGTGTGCGCACCGACGCCGACCTCAACGAGGTCGGTGAGCCGCTGATGCAGTACTGCCAGCCCGCGCCCGACACGCTGCCCGACCCCGAAGCCTGCCTGCTCACCGGCATCCTGCCGCAGACCTGCCTGGAGCGTGGCGTGCCCGAACACGCCTTTGCCGACGCCATCGAGCGCGAACTCGCGCAGCCCCACACCGTGGGCGTGGGCTACAACACCATCCGCTTCGACGACGAGGTCACGCGCCACCTGTTCTGGCGCAACCTGATCGACCCCTATGCGCGCGAGTGGCAAAACGGCTGCGGCCGCTGGGACCTGCTCGATGTGGTGCGCTGCACCTGGGCCCTGCGACCCGACGGCATCCAGTGGCCTCAGCACGAAGACGGCCGCCCCTCCTTCAAACTGGAGCACCTGACCGCCGCCAATGGCCTGAGCCACGAGGCCGCTCACGACGCCTTGTCGGACGTGCGCGCCACCATCGCCCTGGCCCGCCTGATCAAGCAGGCGCAGCCCAAGCTCTGGGACTTCTGCCTCAAATTGCGCAAGAAGGACGCCGTGCTGGCCGAAGCCGGCCTGGACCGCCCCCGCCCCAACTGGAAGCCCTTCCTGCACATCTCCGGCATGTACGGGCACGAGCGTGGCTGCATGGCGCTGGTCTACCCCCTGGCCCAGCACCCTAGCAACAAAAACGAGATCCTGGTGTGGGACCTGGCCCACGACCCCGCCGAGCTGTTCGGCCTGAGCGCCGAAGACATCCGCCTGCGCGTGTTCTCCAAAACCACCGACCTGCCCGAAGGCGTCAGCCGCCTGCCGCTCAAGAGCGTGCACATCAACAAGTCGCCCATCGTCATCGGCAACCTCAAGATCCTGACGCCCGAGCTGCGCCAGAAGTGGGGCGTGGACACCGAACTGGCCCTGCAGCACGCCCAGGTCGCGGCCGATGGCGCGCACCGCATGGACGGCATCTGGGCGGAGGTCTACACCCGCCCCCAAGGCGGCCCGGGGCAAGGCGAAGCCGACGTGGACGAGAACCTCTACGGCGGCTTCGTCGGCAACGAGGACCGCCGCACCCTGCAGCGCCTCAAAACCCTGTCACCCGAGGCCCTGGCCGACAAACACCCCGACTTCGCCGATGAACGACTGGACGAGGTGCTGTTTCGCTACCGCGCCCGCAACTTCCCGCACACGCTCAACGACGAGGAGCAGGCGCGCTGGCACGAGCTGCGCTCGGCCCGCCTGCACGAGGGCGTGGGCGGGGGCATGACGCTGGCGGCTTTCTTCGAGCGCATCGACGAGCTCATGGAGCAACTGCCCGAAGACGACGAACGCGGCCAGGCCATCCTGGGCGCGCTGTACGACCACGCCGAGCAGATCGCGCCCTGATCGCGCCCTGATCCTGCGATCCCCCTCGTCACCTTGTCCACCGTGCCCACCGTGCCCACCGTGCCCCGGCCCATCCCGCTCAACCCCTCGCCGCGAGCCCTCAACTACCTGGGCGGCTACCCGGCACACCTGCAGCAGCAGGTTCAGGCCCTGATCGACGCGGGCAAGCTGGGCGAGGTGCTGCGCGCGCGCTACCCCGGCGCACACGACATCCGCACCGACAAGGCCCTGTACGACCACGTCACCGAGCTGCGCTCACGCCACCTGCGCGGCGCCGAGCCCCTCAGCAAGGTGGCCTACGACAGCAAGATCAAGGTCATTCAGCACGCGCTGGGCACGCACACCCGCATCTCGCGCGTGCAGGGCGGCCAGCTCAAGGCCAAGCGCGAGATCCGCGTGGCCACGGTGTTCCGCGACGCCCCGCCCGAGTTCCTGCAGATGATCGTGGTGCACGAGCTGGCTCACCTCAAGGAGCGCGAGCACGACAAGGCCTTCTACGCCTTGTGCACGCACATGGAGCCGGCCTACCACCAGTTCGAGTTCGACTGCCGGCTGTGGCTCACGGCCCGAGATGCCGGGTTGTGGGCCCCACCGGGCGTGCGCGCCTGACTCAGGCCCGCGGGCGCTCAGGCCGGCTGCTGAATCGCGTCTTTTTTGGCGGCGATCATGTCTTCCACCCACTGATCCAGCCCGCGCCAGGCGTAGAGGTTGTGGTCCAGCAGCTCCTGCAGTGGCTGCTCGAAGCCGTCGCGCGCCCACACGGAGCCCACCTGCACCGCCATGCCCAGGAGCCCCCGCGCCATCATCTCCACGTTGAAGTCCCGCTTGATGCGCGGGTAGATGCGCAAGGCCGCCGCCTGGATCACGGGGATGTACTCGCCCAGGGCCTGGCGAACGCACTCGTTGCTGGCTTGGCTGCATGGGTTGACGCCGTCGATCAGCAGCACGTGGGCGCGGCGCGGGTCCTCACGCAAGAAGGCGTAGAAGGCGCTCAGCCCGCTTCGCGCCTGCTCGATGAGGGTTGGCGGCGCATCGGCCATGGCGCTCAGGATGCGCGCCAGCAGCAGGTCTTTCTGCCACGCGTAGACGGCCTCGTAGGCGTCCCCGGTGTTGCGGAAGGCCTCGTAAAAGTAGCGATCGGTCAGGCGCGCCTGAGAGCAGATGTCGCGCATTGTCGTGCGGGCGATGCCGTGCGACGCGAAGCAGTCGAGCGCCGCCTCCAGCAGCTTGACCCGGCGCTGCTGGCGTCGGGCGTCGGCGGTTTCGCCGCGGTAGGTGCGTGCCGGTGGTGTGACTTCGGTGAGGGCGTTCATGGGCGTTCGAGCTGGTGGCGAGTCGGGCTCGAATCTGAGCGCTCGCATGCGCTCAATATCTCACACGAAAACGTTAAACGTTCTCAGGGATGACCGGGGGCTCACGCACGTCCCCCCTGTTTGGTGGCATGAAAAAAGCCCACCCGGTTTCCCGGATGGGCTTCGTGTCGACCCCGGCCTGGGCCAGGGTGCGTTCGATCGGATCCAGCCGCGATCAGGCGGCTTTCACGCCCTTGGCCGTCTCCACGTACTCTTCAATCTGGTTGAAGTTCATGTACTTGTAGATCTTGTCCGAGTCCTTCGTGACCACGCCGATTTCGGCCAGGTACTCGGCCGGCGTCGGCAGCTTGCCCAGCTTGGAGGCCACGGCGGTCAACTCGGCCGAGCCCAGGAACACGTTGGTGTTCTTGCCCAGGCGGTTCGGGAAGTTGCGCGTCGAGGTCGAGATGCAGGTCGAGCCTTCCTTGATCTGCGCCTGGTTGCCCATGCACAGCGAGCAGCCCGGCATCTCGGTGCGAGCGCCGGCGGTGCCGAAGGTGTTGTAGAAGCCTTCCTTGGTCAGCTCGGCGGCGTCCATCTTGGTCGGCGGGGCGACCCACAGGCGCACCGGGATGTCCTTCTTGCCTTCCAGCAGCTTGCCAGCGGCGCGGAAGTGACCGATGTTGGTCATGCACGAACCGATGAAGGCTTCGTCGATCTTGGTGCCGGCGACTTCGGACAGGAACTTGGCGTCGTCCGGGTCGTTCGGGCAGCAGACGATGGGTTCCTTGATGTCGGCCAGGTCGATCTCGATGATGGCGGCGTACTCGGCGTCGGCGTCGGCTTCCAGCAGGGTCTGGTTGGCCAGCCAGGCTTCCTGGGCGTCGATGCGGCGCTGCAGGGTGCGGGCGTCGGCGTAGCCGTCGGCGATCATGTTCTTCATCAGAACGATGTTCGACTTCAGGTACTCGGCAACCGGTTCCTTGTTCAGCTTGATGGTGCAGCCGGCGGCAGAGCGCTCGGCGGAAGCATCAGACAGCTCGAACGCTTGCTCGACCTTCAGGTTCGGCAGGCCTTCGATTTCCAGCACGCGGCCCGAGAAGATGTTCTTCTTGCCGGCCTTGGCCACGGTCAGCAGACCAGCCTTGATGGCGTACAGGGGGATGGCGTGCACCAGGTCACGCAGGGTGACGCCGGGCTGCATCTCGCCCTTGAAGCGCACCAGCACCGACTCGGGCATGTCCAGGGGCATCACGCCCGTGGCAGCGCCGAAGGCGACCAGGCCCGAACCGGCGGGGAAGGAGATGCCGATGGGGAAGCGGGTGTGCGAGTCGCCACCGGTGCCGACGGTGTCGGGCAGCAGCAGGCGGTTCAGCCACGAGTGGATCACGCCGTCGCCCGGACGCAGGGCCACGCCGCCGCGGTTGCTGATGAAGGCGGGCAGCTCGCGGTGCATCTTCACGTCCACGGGCTTGGGGTAAGCGGCCGTGTGGCAGAACGATTGCATGACCAGGTCAGCCGAGAAGCCCAGGCAAGCCAGGTCCTTCAGTTCGTCGCGGGTCATCGGGCCGGTGGTGTCTTGCGAACCCACGGTGGTCATCTTCGGCTCGCAGTAGGTGCCGGGACGCACGCCCTGGCCTTCAGGCAGGCCGACCGCGCGACCGACCATCTTCTGCGCCAGGGTGAAGCCCTTGCCGCTGTCGACCGGGGCCTGGGGCAGGCGGAAGGCGGTGGAGGCGGGCAGGCCCAGGAACTCGCGTGCCTTGGCCGTCAGCGAGCGACCGATGATCAGGTTGATGCGGCCGCCTGCCTGGACTTCGTCCAGCAGGACTTGCGACTTCAACTCGAACTTGGCGGCCACGGCGCCGTTCTTCTCGATCTTGCCTTCGTACGGGTACACGTCGATCACGTCGCCCATTTCGAACGCGGTCACGTCCACTTCGATGGGCAACGAGCCGGAGTCTTCCTGCGTGTTGAAGAAGATGGGGGCGATCTTGCCGCCCAGGGTCACACCGCCGAAGCGCTTGTTGGGAACGAACGGGATGTCTTCGCCGGTGGCCCAGATCACGCTGTTGGTGGCCGACTTGCGCGAAGAGCCGGTGCCGACCACGTCGCCGACGTAGGCGACCAGGTTGCCCTTCTTCTTGAGGTCTTCGATGAACTGCATCGGGCCGCGCTTGCCGTCTTCTTCGGGCTTGAAGGCCGCGTCAGGACGGGTGTTCTTGAGCATCGCCAGGTAGTGCATGGGGATGTCAGGGCGGCTCCAGGCGTCCGGAGCGGGCGACAGGTCGTCGGTGTTGGTCTCACCAGGCACCTTGAACACGGTCACGGTGATCTTTTCGGCGACCTTCGGGCGGGTGGTGAACCACTCGGCGTCGGCCCACGACTGGATCACGGCCTTGGCGTTGGCGTTGCCTGCCTTGGAGAGTTCGGTGACGTCGTGGAACGCGTCGAACATCAGCAGGGTTTTCTTCAGGGCTTCGGCGGCCACGGTGCCGACTTCGGCGCTGGTCAGCAGGTCGATCAGGGGCTTGACGTTGTAGCCGCCAACCATGGTGCCCAGCAGCTCGGTGGCCTTGGCCTTGGAGATCAGGGCGACGGTGACGTCACCGTGAGCCACGGCCGACAGGAAGGAGGCCTTGACCTTGGCGGCGTCGTCCACGCCCGGGGGAACGCGGTGGGTCAGCAAGTCGAGCAGGACGGCATCTTCGCCAGCGGGCGGGTTCTTGATCAGCTCGATCAGCTCGGCGACTTGAGGCGCGGTCAGGGGCAGCGGGGGGATGCCAAGAGCGGCGCGCTCGGCAACGTGTTGGCGGTAGGCTTGCAACATGGAGTTCACCTGGTGTGGAGGGGGCAAAAACGCAGGGCCTGCGTCACCGTCAATGCGGTGGATTCAAAAGAAATCACCGCAACGGGGCGAAAACGCAGCCCGGTCACAAGGAAATGCAATTTCCGTGCAGCCTGCTATTTTCGCCCACGACGGCGGTGAAAGTCACCTCGGGCGGCGGTGAAATCAGAAAATTTCACCTCGTCCGGGCGGGGAGGGCGTCAGCGGGGCGCGTCGAAGATGGACGGACGCGCCGGCTGGGCGGCCAGATCGGCTTCGGCCTTGCGCTGCACTTCGTGCACGCAGGCGTCCACCAGGCGCTTGCCCGTCTTGGTGTCGAGCACCATCGACTTGGTCAGGATCTGCACCAGCAGGGCCTGGCCGCGCACGTCCTCGAGGCGGATGGCACCGGTGGCCGAAAGAACGGGCTTCATCAGCCACTTCTGTTTGCCCAGGCTCAGGTTGACGTAGCCGGGGTTGGCGTCGCTGTTGTCGACGACGATGCGCTTGCCGAACTCGCAGTCGTAGCCACCGGTGAGCACGCGCTCGAAGGCGACCATTTGCTCAGGCGTGGCGGCGGCCAGCTGGATGGGCTTTTCGGCTTGCGCGCCCTTGATCACCGATTTGGACGCTTTGACGGCCGTCGAGGCGTGGGCGAGTTGCGGGCCGAAGGTGGCCGCGGCCATGCCCAGCATCATGCCGGCCGACAGGGCCAGGGTGCGGATGCGTTGGGTGCGGCGTGCGAGGGCTTGAGCGTTCATGGTGTGAAAAATCTGGTGATCCCAAATGACGATCTTGCCACTTTTCGGTGCCTGAGGCGGCGGAAAAACCGCCCCAGGGTGTGTCAGATCGTGTGACGGCTTGCGCGACTCAGAACGCGTCACCGGGCACGCGCACCCAGCCTTCCATGAGGATGCGGGCGCTGCGGCTCATGATGGCCTTGGTCACCGTCCACTGGCCATGGACCTGGCTGGCCTGGGCGCCCACGCGCAGGGTGCCCGAGGGGTGGCCAAAACAGACCGATTCAGGCGCGGCTTCGCGCTCGCCGCCACCGGCCGCCAGGTTGACCAGCGTGCCGGGGATGGCGGCTGCCGTGCCGATGGCCACCGCGCAGGTGCCCATCATGGCGTGGTGCAGCTTGCCCATGGACAGGGCGCGCACCAGCAGGTCCACGTCACCGGCGTCGATGGCCTTGCCGCTGGAGGCGGTGTAGGTCGTGGGGGGCGCGACGAAGGCGATCTTCGGGGTGTGTTGGCGCGTGGCCGCTTCCTCTGGCGTTTTGATCAGGCCCATGCGCAGGGCGCCGGCCACGCGGATGGCTTCGAAACGCTTGAGCGCTTCGGGGTCGGTGTTGATCTGCTCGCGCAGCTCGGTGCCCGTGTAGCCGATGTCGGCCGCGTTGACGAACACGGTGGGGATGCCGGCCGTGATCATCGTGGCCTTCAACGTTCCGATGCCCGGGACTTCCAGGTCGTCGACCAGGTTGCCGGTGGGGAACATCGAGCCGCCTTCGTCGCCATCGTCGGACGGGTCCATGAACTCCAGCACGATCTCGGCGGCGGGGAAGGTCACGCCGTCGAGTTCGAAGTCACCGGTTTCCTGCACCTGACCGTTGGTCACGGGCACGTGGGCGATGATGGTTTTCTGGATGTTGGCCTGCCAGACGCGGACCACGGCCACGCCATTCTCGGGAATGCGCGCAGGGTCCACCAGGCCTGCGTGGATGGCGAAGGCGCCTGCCGCGGTCGACAGGTTGCCGCAGTTACCGCTCCAGTCCACGAAGGCCTTGTCGATGGAGACCTGGCCGTAGAGGTAGTCCACGTCGTGGTCGGGCACGCTGGACTTCGACAGGATCACGCACTTGCTCGTGCTGGACGTGGCCCCGCCCATGCCGTCGATGTGAGCGGCGTAGGGGTCGGGGCTGCCGATGACGCGCATGAACAGCTTGTCGCGCGCGGCGCCGGGCTGCTGGCACGAGGCCGGCAGGTCAGCCAGGCGGAAGAACACGCCTTTGCTGGTGCCGCCACGGATGTAGGTGGCGGGGATCTTCACTTGGGGGGCGTGAGCCATGTCGTTGTCTCCTAGGGGTCAGGCCGCCTTGTTCGCTGCAAGGAAGTCTTGCGCGAAACGCTGCAGCACGCCACCGGCTTCGTACACCGAGACCTCTTCGGCCGTGTCCAGTCGGCAGGTCATGGGCACCTTGACGACTTCACCGTTCTTGCGGGTGATGACCAGGGTCAGGTCGGTGCGGGGCTTCAGGTCGCCTTCGACGTCGTAGGTTTCGGTGCCGTCGATGTTCAGCGTCAGGCGGGTGGTGCCCGGCTTGAACTCCAGGGGCAGCACGCCCATGCCGATCAGGTTGGTGCGGTGGATGCGCTCGAAGCCTTCGGCGGCGATGGCTTCCACGCCAGCCAGGCGCACGCCCTTGGCGGCCCAGTCGCGCGAGGAGCCCTGGCCGTAGTCGGCGCCGGCCACGATGATCAGCGGCTGCTTGCGCTCCTGGTAGGCCTCCATGGCCTCCCACATGCGCACGACCTTGCCTTCGGGCTCGATGCGGGCCAGCGAGCCGGCCTTCACCTTGCCGTCGGCGTCACGCACCATCTCGTTCTTCAGCGTGGGGTTCGCGAAGGTGGCGCGCATGGCGGTGAGGTGGTCGCCGCGGTGGGTGGCGTAGGAGTTGAAGTCCTCCTCGGGCAGGCCCATCTTGTGCAGGTACTCACCCGCGGCCGAGTTCATCATGATCGCGTTGGACGGCGACAGGTGGTCGGTGGTGATGTTGTCCGGCAGCACGGCCAGCGGACGCATGCCCTTGAGCGTGCGCGGGTTGGCGGCCAGGGCGCCCACGCCTTCCGTGTCCCAGTACGGCGGGCGGCGGATGTAGGTGGACTGAGGGCGCCAGTCGTACTGCGGGCTGACCTTGACGCCATCGTCGGCCTTGATGGCGAACATGGGTTCGTACACGGCGCGGTACTGCTCAGGCTTCACAGCCACCTTGACCACGGCGTCGATCTCGTCGTCCGAAGGCCAGATGTCCTTGAGGCGGATCTCTTGGCCGTCGACCACGGCCAGCACGTCGTTTTCGATGTCGAAACGGATGGTGCCGGCGATGGCGTAGGCCACCACCAGCGGGGGCGAGGCCAGGAAGGCTTGCTTGGCGTAGGGGTGGATGCGGCCGTCGAAGTTGCGGTTGCCCGAGAGCACGGCGGTGGCGTAGAGGTCGCGGTCCACGATTTCCTGCTGAATGACCGGGTCGAGCGCGCCCGACATGCCATTGCAGGTCGTGCAGGCGAAGGCCACGATGCCGAAGCCCAGCTTTTCCAGGTCGCCCATCAAGCCAGCTTCGTTCAGGTAGAGCTCAACCGCCTTCGAGCCGGGGGCCAGCGAGGACTTCACCCAGGGCTTGCGCGTCAGGCCCAGCTTGTTGGCGTTGCGGGCCAGCAGGGCCGCGGCGATCACGTTGCGCGGGTTGGAGGTGTTGGTGCAGCTGGTGATGGCGGCGATGATCACGGCGCCGTCGGGCATCTGGCCGGGGACGTCGTCCCACTTGCCGGCGATGCCTTTGGCGGCCAGGTCAGACGTGGCCACGCGGGCGTGCGGGTTCGAGGGGCCGGCCATGTTGCGCACGACGCTCGACAGATCGAACTCGAGGTTGCGCTCGTAGACGGCGTCCTTCAGCGAATCCGACCACAGGCCGGCGACCTTGGCGTAGGTCTCCACCAGCTTGACCTGTTCGGCCGAGCGGCCGGTCAGGGTCAGGTACTCGAGCGTCTGGTCGTCGATGCTGAACATGGCGGCGGTGGCGCCGTATTCGGGGGCCATGTTCGAGATGGTGGCGCGGTCGCCGATCGTCAGCTTCGAGGCGCCTTCGCCATGGAACTCGAGGTAGGCGCCCACGACCTTGTTCTTGCGCAGGAACTCGGTCAGGGCCAGCACCACGTCGGTGGCGGTGATGCCGCTCTGGCGTTGGCCGGTGAGCTTGACGCCCACGATTTCAGGCAGGCGCATCCACGAGGCGCGGCCCAGCATCACGTTCTCGGCCTCCAGGCCGCCGACGCCGATGGCGATCACGCCGAGGGCGTCCACGTGCGGGGTGTGCGAGTCGGTGCCGACGCAGGTGTCGGGGTAGGCCACGCCCTGGTCGGCGTGGATCACCGGCGACATCTTCTCCAGGTTGATCTGGTGCATGATGCCGTTGCCCGCGGGGATCACGTCCACGTTGGCGAAGGCCTTCTTCGTCCAGTTGATGAAGTGGAAGCGGTCTTCGTTGCGGCGCTCTTCGATGTCGCGGTTCTTCTGGAACGCGTCGGGGTCGAACCCACCGCACTCCACGGCCAGCGAGTGGTCCACGATCAGCTGCACGGGCACCACCGGGTTGACCTTGGCGGGGTCGCCGCCTTCCTTGGCGATGGCGTCGCGCAGGCCGGCCAGGTCCACCAGGGCGGTCTGGCCCAGGATGTCGTGGCAGGCCACGCGGGCGGGGAACCAGGGGAAGTCGTGGTCGCGCTTGCGCTCGATGAGCTGCGTCAGCGAACGGGTCACGATGGCCGGGTCGGCCTTGCGCACGATGTTCTCGGCGTGCACGCGCGAGGTGTAGGGCAGGGTGGCCCAGGCGCCGGCCTGGATGGCCTCCACGGCTTGCTTGGCGTCGAAGTAGTCCAGGCTGGTGCCGGGCAAGGTCTTGCGGTAGTCGGTGTTCATGGGGCGGCCTCGGTGGGGCGGTCGGGTATCAGCAGGGCTGGGCTGGGCAAGGTCAAATGCCATGGCAAAGGGCGCCACATCACGACGGATCACGCGTCGGCAATGTGGCGCCCCATCTCGGCTCGAGGATTACTTGCGGTCCTTGATGGGCACGAACTTCTGGTCCTCAGGGCCGGTGTAGTTGGCGCTCGGGCGGATGATCTTGCCGTCGATGCGCTGCTCGATCACGTGGGCCGACCAGCCGCTGGTGCGCGCGATCACGAACAGCGGGGTGAACATCGCGGTGGGCACGCCCATCATGTGATAGCTCACGGCAGAGAACCAGTCCAGGTTGGGGAACATCTTCTTGATTTCCCACATCACCGATTCCAGGCGCTCGGCGATGTCGTACATCTTGGTGTTGTTCTCTTCCTTCGACAGGTCTTCGGCCACCTTCTTGATGACCACGTTGCGCGGGTCGCTGACGGTGTAGACGGGGTGACCGAAGCCGATCACGACTTCCTTTTTCTCGACGCGGGCGCGGATGTCGGCCTCGGCCTCATTCGGGTTGTCGTAGCGCTTCTGGATCTCGAAGGCGACTTCGTTGGCGCCGCCGTGCTTCGGGCCGCGCAGGGCGCCGATGCCGCCGGTGATGGCGCTGAACATGTCCGAGCCCGTGCCGGCCACCACGCGCGAGGTGAAGGTCGAGGCGTTGAACTCGTGCTCGGCGTACAGGATCAGCGAGGTGTGCATGGCGCGCACCCAGCTGTCACGGGGCTTGGCGCCGTGCAGCAGGTGCAGGAAGTGGCCGCCGATGGAGTCGTCGTCGGTCTCCACGTCGATGCGCTTGCCGTTGTGGCTGAAGTGGTACCAGTACAGCAGCATCGAGCCCAGCGAGGCCATCAGCTTGTCGGCGATGTCGCGGGCGCCGGGGTGGTTGTGGTCGTCCTTCTCGGGCGACAGGCAGCCCAGCACGGACACGCCGGTGCGCATCACGTCCATCGGGTGGCTGGAGGGGGGGAGTTGCTCCAGCGCGGTCTTCAGGGCAGCGGGCAGGCCGCGCAGCGACTTCAGCTTGGCCTTGTAGCCAGCCAGTTCGGCCACGGTGGGCAGCTTGCCGTGCACCAGCAGGTGGGCGATTTCTTCGAACTCGCAGGTGGTGGCGACGTCGAGGATGTCGTAGCCGCGGTAGGCCAGGTCATTGCCGGTGCGGCCCACGGTGCACAGGGCGGTGTTGCCGGCTGCCGTGCCGGACAGGGCGACGGACTTCTTGGGCTTGAAACCGGGGGTGGTCGTGGTTTCGGGCGTGGCGCTCATGTTCAGGGTCTCCTGGTGAGGGAAGGGCAGGCGGGTTTATTTCTTGGCGGCGAACAGGGCGTCGAGCTTCTGTTCGAAGGCGTGGTAGTTGATGCGGTCGTACAGCTCGGCGCGGGTCTGCATCATGTCGACGACGTTGCGCTGGTGACCATCGCGTCGCACGGCAGTGTAGACAGCTTCGGCGGCCTTGTTCATGGCGCGGAAGCCGCTCAGCGGGTAGAGCACCATGCCCACGCCGGTGGGGCGCAGGTCTTCCACGCTGAACAGCGGGGTCTGGCCGAATTCGGTGATGTTGGCCAGCACGGGCACCTTCACGGCTTGCACGAACTTCTCGTAGGTGGGCAGGTCGTAGGCGGCCTCGGCGAAGATGCCGTCGGCGCCGGCTTCCACGCAGGCGATGGCGCGCTCGATCGCGGCATCCACGCCGTGCACCTGGATGGCGTCCGTGCGGGCGATCAGGAAGAAGTCCTTGTCCGTCTTCGCATCGGCCGCGGCCTTGACGCGGTCGACCATCTCTTCGGTGGTGACGATTTCCTTGCCCGGACGATGGCCGCAGCGCTTGGCGCCGACCTGGTCTTCGATGTGGCAGGCCGCGGCGCCGGCCTTGATCAGGCTCTTGACGGTGCGCTCGATGTTGAAGGCACTCGGCCCGAAGCCGGTGTCGATGTCGACCAGCAGCGGGGTGTCGCACACGTCGGTGATGCGGCGCACGTCGATCAGCACGTCTTCCAGTCCGCTGATGCCCAGGTCAGGCAGGCCGAGCGAGCCCGCGGCCACGCCACCACCCGAGAGGTAGATCGCCTTGAAGCCCGCGCGTTTGGCAAGCAGCGCGTGGTTGGCGTTGATGGTGCCCATGACTTGCAGGGGGGCTTCTTCCTTCAGGGCTTGGCGAAAGCGAGCGCCGGGCGAGAGTTGGGCCATGTCGGGTCTCCGGGTGGATGGTCCGTTGAAAAGGTTCGGTTCACCCAGACAGCGCAACGGGTGTGCCAGCGGCATCATGGCCGCCCCAGGGGGTGGGTGGCAAGGGGTAAGTGTTTGATTTCATTGGGGTGCCTGGCGAGCGGCAGGCCGGGTTCGGTCCGGCGTTTCAGTCCGTTGTTTCAAAAATGGAACGATCTGCTTGAAACGTGGAACAATGTGAAACGAATCGACGTCCCCATTTTTTGAGCGCCCCATGCCCCTGTCTCCCGTGTCAGCCCCCCCTCGCATCGTGGCCGTGGGCTTTCGTCGCATCAACAAGATGCTGCAGGAGCTGGCCCCCGATGTGGCCGACCGCGCCGTGGTGGACGTGCTGGACGTGGGCTTCGAGCAGGCGGTGGCGCGGGTGCGGGCCTTGCAGGCCAGCCAGCCCGTCGATGTCGTGGTGGCCGCGGGCTCCAACGGCGCCTACCTGCGCCAGCACCTGGAGCTGCCGGTCGTGCTGGTCAAGGTCGGTGGCTTCGACCTGATGCAGGCGTTGGCTCAGGCCCGCCGGCTGTCCGATCACATCGGTTTGTTGACCTACGAAGGCATGGCGCCGGACCTGGCCCGTTTTGACCGACTTTTCGACTTCGACGTCGTCCAGCGCAGCTACCGCACGGAGGACGAGGCCCGGGCTTGCGTGCGCGAGTTGCAGCAGGCGGGCGTCGAGGTGGTGGTGGGCTCGGGCGTGGCCGTGGACGTGGCCGAGCAGCTGGGCCTCACCGGCCTGTTCCTGTACTCGATGGACGCGGTGCGCGAGGCGCTGGACGACGCCGTCGAAGTGGCTCGCGCGGCGCGCATCGAGCAGGCCAAGCGCGAGCGGCTCAACACCATCCTGGCGCAGATCAGCGATGGCGTGATCGCCGTGGACCGCCACGAGCGCATCCAGACGCTCAACCCGCAGATGGCCCGCTGGCTGGGCATCGAGCCCGCCGACTGGATCGGGCAGCGCCTGAGTGAGGTCTGCCCGGAGCTCACGCTGCAAGCCACTTTGCGGCTGGCCGCGCCGGAGCTGGAGTCCATTGAGCGCGTCAAGGGAAAGGCCCTGATCGTCAGCCGCACGCCCATCGTCGAGCAGGGTGTGCTGACGGGGGCGGTGCTCAGCGCGCAGGACCCGATCTCCATCCAGCGCGTGGACCGCCACATCCGCGCGCGCATCAAGCCGCAGGCTGCGTCCAGCCGCTACGAGCTGGGCGGCTTCGTCGGCAGCAGCCCCGCGGCGCGGCGCGTGCAGGCGCTGGCCAGCCGCTGCGCCCAGAGCCATGCCACCGTCTTGCTGCTGGGTGACAGCGGCACCGGCAAGGAGCTGATCGCCCAGGGCATCCACCGCGCCTCAGACCGACGCGACATGCCCTTCGTGGCCGTCAACTGCGCCGCCATGACCGAGACCTTGCTGGAGAGCGAACTCTTCGGCTACGAGGAGGGCGCCTTCACGGGCGCCCGTCGCGGCGGCAAGGTCGGCCTGTTCGAGGCCGCGCACCGCGGCACCCTCTTCCTCGATGAAATCGGCGAGATGCCGCTGCCCCTGCAGACCCGCCTGCTGCGCGTGTTGCAGGAGCGCGAGGTGCTGCGCGTGGGGGCGACCGAGCCGACCCCCGTGCAGGTGCGCGTCATCGCGGCCACCCACCGAGACCTGGCCCGACAGGTGGAGCAAGGCGCCTTCCGGCTGGACCTGTACTACCGACTCAACATCCTGCGCATCGAGGTGCCCCCGCTGCGTGAACGCCTGGCCGACCTGCCCGAGATCCTCCAGGCGCTGGTGCGCAAGCAGCTGGAGCGCGTGACGATCGCCGGGGGCGCTCCGCTGAGCGAGCCCCTGCTCGCGGCCTTGCTGGCGCAGGCGAGTCACCACAGCTGGCCGGGCAACGTGCGCGAACTCGACAACGTGGTCGAACGCCTGTTGGCTTGTGCGCCCAGCGGTCCGGCACCGTCGACCCCTGAATCGGCTCAGCGGGCCTTGCGCGAGCTGGTGCCCGAGCTGTTTGATCGACCGCATGAGCCGCGGCGCGTGCCGGGTGTGCAGCATGCGACGTCGAGGCCGATGAGCGAGCGTGAGCAGGCCGAGGCCGTCTTGGCCGAATGCGCAGGCGACAAGGCCGAGGCCTGCCGCCGCCTGGGCGTCAGCCGCACGACGCTGTGGCGCAAACTCAAAGGGCCGTGATCAGGCGCGGCGACGCGCGCTCACGCCCGCCAGGCCGATGAGCCCCACGCCCATCAACACCCAGGTGCCCGGCTCGGGCACAGCCGGGGCCACGCCCGTGCTCACCGCGATGCCATCGATGCCCAGGTAGGCCTTCTCGAAGCCCGCCAGCCGGAACGACAGCTGCTGGCTGCTCGCCGTTGCCACGAAGGTCAGCGACTCGCGAACCCAGTTCGACGACAGGCCCAGCGTGGCGCCCTGGCCCAGGAACGCCCCGTCCAGCATCACGCCGATCGCGTTGCTGCCGAGGTAGGAGCTGGTGCCCCGGTCGATGCCGAAGTTCGCGGCTTCCCAGGTCACGGTGTAGGTCTGGCCGATGCTCAGGCCCTGCAGGAGCTGGCCGAATCGCTCGACGTAGCCCGCGTCAGCGCCCAGGCCCACCCAGGTGCCGCCGTCGAAGGAAAAGGTGGGCGTGACGCCAAAGGACTGCAGGCCCGACACCCCGATATTGTTGCTCGGGTCCATCGTGTCGGGCGTGCCTTCCAGCACCGTCCACCCGCTTGGCACATCCTGGTTGGCGATGCCGCCGTTGAGCGAGCCATTGACGACCAGCGACTCGGCGCGGGCCGTGATGGACGCCAGCAGCAGGACAAACAGGGCGGCGATGCGGACAGACTTCATGGTGCAACTCGTTACAACTTGTACAACGGTTTGGATGCTATGCGAGTGCGCCCCCTCGGGGGGGCTCCGCGCCCCCCGCGGTCAGAGGGGGACGGCTGAACGCAGGGCGCCAGAGCGTGCACAAGTCACGGACCTCGCGCTGGCACAATCGACCTCCACCACGGGCCTCGCCGGCCCCCTTGCTCAGCATGCCGTCACCCGCCTTCCGCGTGTTGTCGCTCATCCCCCCGATGACGCAACTCAACACGCCTTACCCGTCCACCGCCTACCTCACCGGCTTCCTGCGCTCGCAAGGGGTGGACGCGGTTCAGGAGGACCTCGCCCTGGCCCTGGTGCTGCGCCTGCTGTCGTCCACGGGCCTGCAGGCGGTGCGCGAGGTGGTCGACGCCCTGCCGCACCCAGCCCGCACCGCGCCCGTTCGCAGCTTCGCCGAGCAGGCCGACGCCCACCTCGCCACGGTCGACCGCGTCATCGCCTACCTGCAAGGCCTGGACGCCACGCTGGCTCACCGCATCGTCAGCCGCCGCTTCCTGCCCGAAGGCCCGCGCTTCGCCGTGCTGGACGCCTACCCGGACGACGGCAGCGGCGACCCGCTGGCCTGGGCCTTCGGCTCCCTCGGCCTGCAAGACAAGGCCCGCCACCTGGCCACGCTCTACCTCAACGACCTGGCCGACGTGCTGCGCGACGCCATCGACCCGCGCTTCGAATTCGTGCGTTACGCCGAGCAGCTCGCCATGAGCCAGTCCAGCTTCGAGCCGCTGGCCCAGGCCCTGGCCGCGCCCCCCAACCTGGTCGACGCCACCCTCAGCGAGCTGACCCTGGCCGCCATCGAGCGCCACCAGCCGCAGCTGGTGCTGCTGTCCGTGCCCTTCCCCGGGGCGGTGTACGCGGCCTTTCGCATCGCGCAGGCCATCAAGGCCGCGCACCCCGGCATCCGCATCGCCCTCGGCGGCGGCTTCGTCAACACCGAGCTGCGCGACCTCGCCGAGCCCCGCGTCTTCGACTTCTTCGATTTCGTCACGCTCGACGCCGGCGAGCGCCCGCTGCTGGCCTTGCTGGAGCACGTGCAGGGCCGCCGCAGCCGCGAGCGCCTGGTGCGCACCTTCGTGCGCGACGCCGCCGGTTCGGTCCAGTTCATGAAGTGGCAGGAGCCCGACGTGCCCTTCAACGACGTCGGCACGCCCACCTGGGACGGCCTGCCGCTGGAGCGGTACCTGTCCTTGCTGGACATGCTCAACCCCATGAATCGGCTGTGGTCCGACGGGCGCTGGAACAAGCTCACCGTGGCGCACGGCTGCTACTGGAAGAAGTGCAGCTTCTGCGACGTCAGCCTGGACTACATCTCTCGCTACGAGGCCGCGTCCGCCGAGGTGCTGGTCGACCGCATCCAGGCCATCGTCGCCGAAACCGGCCAGACCGGCTTTCATTTCGTCGACGAGGCCGCGCCGCCGAAGGTGCTGCGCGCGCTGGCCGAAGAGCTGCTGCGCCGCAACGTGCAGATCAGCTGGTGGGGCAACGTCCGCTTCGAAAAGACCTTCACCCCCGAGCTGTGCCAGCTGCTGGCCGACAGCGGCTGCATCGCCATCTCCGGCGGGCTGGAGGTGGCCTCCGACCGCCTGCTCAAGCTGATGCAAAAAGGCGTGTCCGTCGAGCAGGTCGCGCGCGTGACCCACGCCTTCGCCGACGCCGGCATCATGGTCCACGCCTACCTGATGTACGGCTTCCCCACCCAGACGGTGCAGGACACGGTCGACGCCCTGGAGTACGTGCGCCAGCTCTTCGAGAACGGCTGCATCCACTCCGGCTTCTTCCACCGCTTCGCCTGCACGGTGCATTCACCGGTGGGCCTCAACCCGCAGGCTTACGGCATCGAGCTCGTGCCCTTGCCCGAAGGCGCCTTCGCGCGCAACGACGTCGGCTTCATCGACCCCACCGGCGTGGACCACGACCGACTCGGCCAGGCCCTCAAGAAGGCCATCTACAACTTCATGCATGGCATCTTGCTGGACCAGGACGTGCGCGCCTGGTTCGACATCAAGGTGCCCAAGCCCACCGTCTCGCGCCACGTCATCGAGCGGGCGCTGACGCAGGGTTGAGGCTTCCCCGGCTCAAGCCGAGAAAAAGCGCTGCTCGATCTCCGCAGGCAGCGGCTGCCCCGTCACCCAAGCCCGCTCCAGCACATACCAGTGGTAGCGATAGCTGGCGCGGTCGTGCAGCACGCCGTGGTACGAAGTCGGGGCCCAGTGTGCGGCTTGCGCGGCCATCAGGATCTCCACCGCGTCATCCACCTCCGCCGTCACCGGCGTGAACGCATCCAGAATCACCGGCACCTGGGCCGGGTGGATGCTCCACATGCGCGTGTAGCCCAGCTCGCGGCAGGCCTTGGTGGCCGCCGTCAGCAAAGCGCGCGTGTCCTTGAACTCGGTCACCACCCCGTGCGAGGGCGTGATGCGCGCCGCGTGGCAGGCCGCCGCGATCTCGATCTTGGCGCGCAGCACCAGCGGGTGGTGAAACTGCCCCTCGGCGGTCATGGCCGACCCGGGGATCGCGCCCCGGTGCTCCGAGACGAAATCCATCAGCCCGAACGACAGCGACTCCAGCCCCGAGAGCCGGGCGATGGCCGCCACCTCCTGCAGCCCGCGGTGCGTCTCGATCAGGCCGTGCACCGGCACGGCGCGTTCCACCCCGTGTCGCAGCCGCGCGGCCTTGATGGCCTCCAGCGCGCGGCGCGCGTCGGCCTCGCTGCTCAGCTTGGGCACCATGATGTAGGCCACCCGGTCGCCCGAGCGGCGGATCACGGTGTCCACGTCCTCTTCGAAATGGCGGTGATGCAGGTCGTGCACCCGCACGCCCACGCGCCCGTGCACGTTGTGCGGGCCGTTGAGCGTCTCGCACACCAGCGCGAGCTGCTCCGCTTCGCCCCCCACGGGCGCCCCGTCTTCCAGGTCCAGCGTCACGTCGAACACCGCGCGGCCCGCGTCTTCGCTCAACTCGGCCTGCAAGGCCAGGCTTTTGAGCATGCGCACCTCCACGCCCGCGTAGTGGTCGCAAACGGGCAAGGGGGCAGGGTGCGGCTCGGCCCCGAACAGGGCCAGGCGAGGGTGGATGGTGGTCAGGGTGGACATGGCGTGACGACGCGGGCGGTGCCGCTTGGTTCTGATTTCAGTATGCCAGCGCCGTGACAGATGCACGCGCAGCCCCATCGTGGTGCGGGGCGAAACCGCCTCCGGGCGCATTTTCGCCTTTTGAATTCGCCGACCCGGCCGATAACCCAGTCATCCACGCGGCCTCATTCGATTCGATGGGGCCTCGAGCGGGTCCTAGTCCCGCCTTCGACACCTCATAACGAGACGGATCCGCCGATGAGACTCAACGACATGAAACTGGGCGCCCGACTGGGCCTGGGCTTCGGGGTGGTGCTGCTGCTGGCGGCGCTGATCGCCCTGGTGGGCTGGCTGCGCCTGGCCGACACCCTCGGCGGCATCGGCCGATCGCACGACGCCATGGCACGCGCCACGACCGCCCAGCGCTGGGAGAGCCTCACGCTGCTCAACGTCAACCGCACGCTGGCCATCGCCAAGTCCGACGGTCACCCCGAGGTCAAGGCGCATTTCGCCCCCATGATCAAGGAGACCTCCGCCGAGATCAGCCAGCTCCAGAAGTCACTGGAAACGGCCATCGCTTCTGACAAAGAGCGCGCTCAGTTCCAGGACATCGCCGACAAGCGCAAGGTCTACGTCGGCTCCCGCGACGCCATCTTCGGCCTGCTCGAGATCGATGACCCCGGCGCCAAGGAAGCCCTCAACGACCAACTGATGCCCGCCGCAGGGCGCTACCTCGACGCCATCCACGCATTCCAGCTTCATCAGCGCGAACTCGCGGACCTCGTCGAACAAGACACCACCGAGCGCGCCGAACAGGCCCGCATCATCCTCATGCTGCTGGGCGCCGTCTGCCTGATCATCGGGGCGTCCTTCGCCTGGCTGATCACCCGCTCCGTCACCCGCCCCCTGCACCACGCCGCCGAGGTCACCCGCATCATGGCCTCCGGTGACCTCTCCCGCACGCTGGACCTTTCGGGCCGCGACGAGGTGGCCACCTTGGTGGCCAGCCTCAACGACATGCAAGGCGCGCTGCGCGGCATCGTTCACGACATCCGCGTCTCCACCGACAGCATCGCCACGGCCAGCAGCGAGGTGGCCGCCGGCAGCATGGACCTGTCCGGCCGCACCGAGCAGGCGGCCTCCAGCCTGGAGCAAACGGCCTCGTCCATGGAAGAAATCTCCGGCACCATCCGACACACGGCCGACTCTGCCCGCGTGGCCACCCAACTGGCGCAAGGCGCCGTGAGCGCCGCGACCCAGGGTGGCGCGGTGGTCTCCCAGGTGATGAGCACCATGCAGGCCATCACCGAGAGCTCCAAGCGCATCGGCGACATCATCGCCGTCATCGACGGCATCGCTTTCCAGACCAACATCCTGGCGCTCAACGCGGC
Organism: Burkholderiales bacterium; assembly: GCA_016000265.1. Lineage (GTDB taxonomy): Bacteria > Pseudomonadota > Gammaproteobacteria > Burkholderiales > Burkholderiaceae_C > Aquabacterium. The sequence goes on along the minus strand of JAECRL010000009.1, from coordinate 115,129 downwards.
GGTCGAAGCCGCCCGCGCCGGCGAACAAGGCCGCGGCTTCGCGGTGGTCGCCGGGGAGGTGAGGGCGCTGGCGCACCGGGTCGCCGAGGCCGCCAAAGAGGTGCGCACCCTCATCAGCGCCTCGGTCGAGCAGGTCTCCTCCGGCTCCGCCCTGGTGCAGGATGCCGGCGCCTCGATGAACGCCATCGTCGACTCCGTGCAACGCGTCAACGACATCATCGACGAGATCTCCACGGCCGCCTCCCAGCAGTCCGACGGCATCTCCCAGGTCAACGTCGCCGTCACGCAGATGGACCAGATGACGCAGCAAAACGCAGCCCTCGTCGAGCAGTCGGCCGCCGCCGCCGAGAGCCTGAAGGATCAGTCCAGCCGTCTCACCGAGGTCATCTCCGTCTTCCGCTTGCCCGCCTGAGCCCCCCACGCTTTGCCCCAGCGACCATGAAAAAAGCCGACTGGCTCACGCCGGTCGGCTTTTTGTCGCTCAGCGCACCGGGAGGTCAAGGCCCCCCGGCCACCGGCATCACAGCAGGTGCTTGACGCCGTCTTGCTCGCCTTGCAGCTCGGCCAGGGTCTTGTTGATGCACTCTTGCGAGAAGGCATCGATTTCCAGGCCGGTGACGATCTTGTATTCGCCGTTTTCGGTGGTCACGGGGAAGCCGAACACGATGCCGGCGGGGATGCCGTACTCGCCGTTCGAAGGCACGCCCATGGTGACCCACTCGCCGTTGGAGCCCAGGGCCCAGTCGCGGATGTGGTCGATGGCGGCGTTGGCAGCCGAAGCGGCCGACGACAGGCCGCGAGCGGCGATGATGGCGGCGCCACGCTTGCCCACGGTCGGCAGGAAGGTGTCGGCGTTCCAGACTTGGTCGTTGACCAGGTCCTTGATCGACTTGCCGTTGGTGGTGGCGAAGCGGTAGTCGGCGTACATCGTGGGCGAGTGGTTGCCCCAGACGGTCAGCTTGCGGATGTCGCCCACCTTGGTGCCGGTCTTGGCAGCCAGCTGCGAGGCAGCGCGGTTGTGGTCCAGGCGCAGCATGGCGGTGAAGTTCTTGGCCGGCAGGTCCGGGGCCGACTTCATGGCGATGTAGGCGTTGGTGTTGGCGGGGTTGCCCACAACCAGCACCTTCACGTTGCGCGAAGCCACGGCGTTCAGTGCCTTGCCTTGGGCCGTGAAGATCTGGGCGTTGGCGGCCAGCAGGTCGGCGCGCTCCATGCCGGGGCCACGGGGACGTGCACCCACCAGCAGGGCGTAGTCGGTGTCCTTGAAGGCTTGCAGGGGGTCAGAGTGAGCTTCGATGCCGGCCAGCAGCGGGAACGCGCAGTCTTCCAGCTCCATGATCACGCCCTTCAGGGCGTTCTGGGCCTTCTCGTCGGGGATTTCCAGCAGTTGCAGGATGACGGGCTGGTCCTTGCCCAGCATTTCGCCCGAGGCGATGCGGAACAGAAGGGCGTAGCCGATTTGACCAGCGGCGCCGGTGACGGCGACGCGAACGGGTGCTTTGCTCATGGGCAACTCCGGAGTAGAGGGTGACGGGTCGGTGGAAAACCAGCAAGTGTAATCTTCGCGCGGGCAGTCTAGGCACATTGCACGACCACGTCAACGATCTTCTGTCTTATATAAGACATCTTCCAGCCATCCATGGACTTTGCCGCGCACTTGTGGTGCAATGGCGCCCGTTCGGCCGAGCCTGACCCGGGCCTGGTTCGACTCAAGCCTGATCCACCCGATCAACTCAGACAAGACACGCTGTGGTGACCCCTCCGTCCCTGACCGCCGCCCCCGACTCGCCTCCCGCCAGCGCGGGCGCCGTTGGCGTTGGGGCGCCCACAGCCGTGCCCATCCTGGCCTCCCCGTCCTTCAGCCCGCTGTATCAACAGATCAAGACCCTGATCCTGCGCAGCCTGCAAAACGGCGAATGGCGGCCCGGCGAGGCCATCCCCTCTGAAATCGACCTCGCGGCCCGCTTCAAAGTGAGCCAGGGCACCGTGCGCAAGGCGGTGGACGAACTCGCCGCCGAGAACCTCCTGGTGCGCCGCCAAGGCAAAGGCACCTTCGTGGCCACGCACGCCGAGGAGCAGGTCCAGTACCGATTTCTGCGGCTGGCCTCCGACGTCGCCGCCGCGGCGGTCCCCGGCTCCACCCACCGCGAGTTCCTCGACTGCCGGCGCCTGCCCGCGCCCGCCGACGTGGCCGCGGCCCTGCACCTGAGGCCCGAGGACTCCGTCGTCGAGGTGCGCCGCGTCCTGCATTTCACCGGTCAACCCGTGGTGCTGGACGACATCTGGTTGCCTGCGCACCTCTTCAAAGGCCTCACGGCCGAGCGCCTGAGCGAGTACCGCGGCCCGATGTACGGCCTGTTCGAGTCCGAGTTCGGTGTGCGCATGATCCGAGCCGAAGAAAAGCTGCGCGCCGTCTCGGCCGACGAAGGCGTGGCCACGCTGCTCAAGGTCGCCCCGGGTGCCCCCTTGCTCAGCGTCGAGCGACTCGCCTTCACCTACGGTGATCAGCCCGTCGAGTTGCGCCGCGGCCTCTACCGCACAGATCGGCATTACTACCGCAATGAACTGAGCTAGTTGGCCGATACACCCCCATTCCCGCCTGACCGGTGGCTTGTCTTGAACATGTCCACAGGCCGGACGAGTCCCTGGGCCAGGGGATTGCCCTAAAATCCCCAGATTCTTTCGACAGATTTTTTGACGCTCGGCAGGAGCCTTCATCAACATGGCTGATAACGCGAAAACCCCACGCCCGGTCTATCGGAACATCCACGTCACGGACATCGCCACGTACCGCCTGCCTCCGGCTGGCATCGTGTCGATCCTGCACCGCATCAGCGGCGCCATCATGTTCCTGCTGATGCCCTTCATCATCTGGATGTTCGACACCAGCGTCTCCACCGAAATCTCCTACGGCGAATTCACCTCGGTGTTCACCGGTGACTTCGGCTGGTTCTTCAAGCTGATCGCACTGGGCCTGATCTGGGCCTACCTGCATCACTTCGTCTCCGGCGTGCGTCACCTGATCATGGACGCCACCCACACCGTGAGCAAAGAGCAGGGCAAGTCGTCCGCCATCGTCACCCTGGTCATCGGCTCGGGTCTGACCTTCGTGCTGGCCCTCAAGCTCTTCGGCGTGTTCTGAGTTCGTCACTCGGCCACCCTTTGAACTGATCGTCGATTCCCTCCCCACAGGAAAAAACATGTCCCAAAACTACGGAACCAAGCGCATCGTGACGGGTGCGCGCTATGGTCTGCGCGACTGGCTGGCACAGCGCGTCACGGCCGTGCTCATGGCCCTCTTCACGGTCGTCCTGCTTGTGCAGGTCCTCGCGGCCGACACCCTGGATTACTACAGCTGGTCGGGCATCTTCGCCCAGCAGTGGATGAAGACCCTGACCTTCGTGGTCATCGTCTCGATGCTGTACCACACCTGGGTCGGCGTGCGAGACATCTGGATGGACTACATCAAGCCGGTGGGCATCCGCCTGGCCCTTCAAGTGTTCACCATCGTGTGGCTCGTGGGCTGCGCTGGCTGGGCCATCCAAGTGCTGTGGAGACTGTAAAAATGAGCGCAACCTCTCTTCCTACCCGCAAGTTCGACGTCGTGATCGTGGGGGCCGGCGGCTCCGGCATGCGCGCGTCCCTGCAATTGTCCCTGGCTGGCCTGAACGTGGCCGTGCTGTCCAAGGTGTTCCCCACCCGTTCGCACACGGTCGCTGCCCAGGGCGGCATCGGTGCCTCGCTGGGCAACATGTCCGAAGACAACTGGCACTACCACTTCTTCGACACCGTCAAGGGCTCCGACTGGCTCGGCGACCAGGACGCCATCGAGTTCATGTGCCGTGAAGCCCCCAAGGTGGTCTACGAGCTGGAACACTTCGGCATGCCGTTTGACCGCAACGCCGACGGCACCATCTACCAGCGTCCGTTCGGTGGCCACACCGCCAACTACGGTGAAAAGCCCGTGCAACGCGCTTGCGCCGCGGCTGACCGCACCGGCCACGCCCTGCTGCACACGCTGTATCAGCAAAACGTCAAGGCCCGCACCCAGTTCTTCGTGGAATGGATGGCCCTGGACGTCATCCGCGACGCCGATGGCGACGCCGTGGGCGTGACCGCCCTCGAGATGGAAACCGGTGACGTGCACGTGCTGCACGCCAAGACCGTGCTGTTCGCCACCGGTGGCGCCGGCCGCATCTACCAGGCTTCCACCAACGCCTTCATCAACACCGGCGACGGCCTGGGCATGGCGGCTCGCGCCGGCATCCCGCTGGAAGACATGGAGTTCTGGCAGTTCCACCCCACCGGCGTGGCCGGCGCGGGCGTGCTGCTGACCGAAGGCTGCCGCGGCGAAGGCGCGATCCTGCGCAACAGCAACGGCGAGCGCTTCATGGAGCGTTACGCCCCGACCCTGAAGGACCTGGCCCCGCGTGACTTCGTGTCCCGCTCGATGGACCAGGAAATCAAGGAAGGCCGTGGCTGCGGTCCCAACAAGGACTACGTCCTGCTGGACATGACCCACCTGGGCGCCGAGACCATCATGAAGCGCCTGCCTTCGGTGTTCGAGATCGGCCACAACTTCGCCAACGTCGACATCACCAAGGAGCCGATCCCCGTCGTGCCGACCATCCACTACCAGATGGGTGGCATCCCGACGAACGTCTACGGTCAGGTGGTCGTGCCGAACAACGGCAAGCACAACGACATCGTCAACGGCCTCTACGCCGTGGGTGAGTGCTCCTGCGTGTCGGTGCACGGCGCCAACCGCCTGGGCACCAACTCGCTGCTGGACCTGGTGGTGTTCGGCCGTGCAGCCGGCAACCACATCGTCGAGACCAACCTCAAGACGAAGAACCACAAGCCACTGCCCAAGGACGCCGCCGACTACACCCTGTCGCGCCTGTCTCGCCTGGACTCGGCCAAGAATGGTGAGTACTCGCAGGACGTGGCCAACGAAATCCGCTCGACCATGCAAAAGCATGCCGGCGTGTTCCGCACCCAGAAGTCCATGGACGAAGGCGTGCAACGCATCGCTGCTGTGCGCGAGCGCGTCAAGTCGATCGGCCTGAAGGACAACTCCAAGGTCTTCAACACCGCCCGCATTGAAGCGCTGGAAGTCGACAACCTGATCGAAGCCGCACAAGCCACCATGGTGGCCGCTGCAGCCCGTCCGGAAAGCCGTGGCGCCCACGCCCACGACGACTTCCCCAACCGCGACGACGCCAACTGGATGAAGCACTCGCTGTGGTACTCCGAAGGCAACCGCCTGGACTACAAGCCGGTGAACCTGACGCCGCTGACGGTGGAGTCGGTTCCCCCGAAGGTCCGCACCTTCTGATCGACGGTCAAACGAATTAGGAACGCACCATGAAGCGCACTTTCAACATCTACCGCTACGATCCGGACAAGGACGCCAAGCCTTACATGCAGACCATCGAGATCGAACTCGACGGTCACGAGCGCATGCTGCTGGACGCCCTGATCAAGCTCAAGGCCGTCGATCCGACCCTGTCCTTCCGTCGCTCCTGCCGTGAAGGTGTGTGTGGCTCCGACGCCATGAACATCAACGGCAAGAACGGCCTGGCCTGCCTGACCAACATGCTGACGCTGCCCGGCGTGATCACCCTCAAGCCGCTGCCCGGTCTGCCCGTGGTCCGCGACCTGATCGTGGACATGACGCAGTTCTTCAAGCAGTACAACTCGATCAAGCCCTACCTGGTCAACGACACGCCGCCGCCCGACAAGGAGCGCCTGCAGAGCCCTGAAGAGCGCGAAGAGCTCGACGGCCTGTACGAGTGCATCCTGTGCGCCAGCTGCTCGACCAGCTGCCCCAGCTTCTGGTGGAACCCCGACAAGTTCGTGGGCCCCGCCGGCCTGCTGCAGGCGTACCGCTTCATCGCCGACAGCCGCGACCAGGACACCGCCGGTCGCCTGGACAACCTGGAAGACCCGTACCGCCTGTTCCGCTGCCACACCATCATGAACTGCGTGGACGTCTGCCCCAAGGGCCTGAACCCCACGAAGGCCATCGGCAAGATCAAGGAACTGATGGTGCGTCGCGCCGTTTGAGGCCGACCCTGTTTTCCCGTTTGCGCCCGCCCTGAACCCAGCCTGAATCCACCATGATCGACACCCCCACGCCAGCCGCCGAAGACACGCCCGATGCGGACGTGCTGCGGCGACTGCGCTGGCGGTGCCGCCGCGGGCTGCTCGAAAACGACCTGTTCATCGATCGTTTTTTCGAGCAGCACGGCACAGGGCTGACCAACCCGTTGGTACAGGGCTTGCTTCAGTTGATGGACCTGTCTGACAATGATTTGCTCGACCTCCTGCTGGCCCGCAAAGAGCCGCAGGATGAGTTGGACAACGCAGAGGTCAGGCGCGTGCTGTCGCTGATGAGGGTGCCCCAGACGTGATGTGTTCCTGTTGCCCCGCTCGCTGCGGCGATCAGGGCAACTTCGAACGATAATGGTGACCTCGGGTTGTCACCAGTCTGGCCACCCACGTTCTCCCCACAATTTCTCGACAAAAGATCGACCCCTAGGAGTGCTCATGACACCGTCCGACGTGAAAGCCACCCTGTCGTTTTCTGACGGCAGCCCCAGCATGGAACTGCCCATCTACAAGGGTTCTGTCGGCCCGGATGTGATTGACATCCGCAAGCTGTACGGCCAGACCGGCAAGTTCACCTACGACCCCGGCTTCCTGTCGACCGCTTCGTGCAACTCGAAGATCACCTACATCGACGGTGACAAGGGCGAGCTGCTGTATCGCGGCTACCCCATCGAGCAGCTGGCCACCAACTGCGACTTCCTGGAAACCTGCTTCCTGCTGCTCAACGGCGAGCTGCCGAACGCCTCCGAGAAGGACGAGTTCGTCAACCGCGTGACCAACCACACGATGGTCAACGAGCAGATGCAGTTCTTCCTGCGTGGCTTCCGCCGTGACGCCCACCCGATGGCCGTCATGACCGGTCTGGTTGGCGCCCTGTCGGCCTTCTATCACGACAGCACCGACATCAACAACCCCGAGCACCGCAAGATCGCCGCGATCCGCCTGATCGCCAAGATGCCCACGCTCGTGGCCATGGCGTACAAGTACTCGATCGGCCAGCCGTTCATCTACCCGAAGAACGACCTGTCGTACACCGAGAACTTCATGCGCATGATGTTCGCCACGCCGTGCGAAGAGTACAAGGTCAATGACGTGCTCGTGCGCGCCATGGACCGCATCTTCATCCTGCACGCCGACCACGAGCAGAACGCCTCCACCTCGACCGTGCGCCTGTGCGGCTCGTCCGGCACCAACCCGTTCGCAGCCATCGCCGCGGGCGTGGCCTGCCTGTGGGGCCCCGCTCACGGTGGCGCCAACGAAGCCGCCCTGACCATGCTGGAAGACATCCAGCGCAACGGTGGCGTCGAAAAGATCGGTGAGTTCATCGCCCAGGTCAAGGACAAGAACTCCGGCGTCAAGCTGATGGGCTTCGGTCACCGCGTCTACAAGAACTACGACCCGCGTGCCAAGCTGATGCGCGAGACCTGCCACGAGGTGCTCAACGAGCTGGGCCTGCAGAACGACCCGCTGTTCAAGCTGGCCATGGCCCTCGAGAAGATCGCCCTGGAAGACGACTACTTCGTGTCGCGCAAGCTGTACCCGAACGTCGACTTCTACTCCGGCATCGTTCAGCGCGCCATCGGCATCCCCGTTCAGCTGTTCACCGCCATCTTCGCGTTGGCTCGCACCGTCGGCTGGATCGCCCAGCTCGACGAGATGATCGGCGACCCCGAGTACAAGATCGGCCGCCCCCGCCAGCTGTTCGTTGGCGCTGAAAAGCGCGACGTCAAGCCCATCGCTTCGCGTTGATGCGTCGCTCGGCGCCCCAGCGGGTGCCGATCGCGCGAACCGAGCCCCGCTCCCCGCGGGGCTTTTTTTTGCCCTCACGCGACTTGGCGGGGGTCGCGCCGCGCCATCGCGATGACCATGACACCCCCATTGCCTTAAAATCGTCGTCTTTCCCCACCTCGCGCAGCCAGAGCATCATGGGACGCACCCTTTACGACAAGATCTGGGACGAACACGTCGTCCACACCGAGGAAGATGGCACCGCCACCCTCTACATCGACCGCCACCTGGTGCACGAAGTCACCAGCCCGCAGGCGTTCGAAGGCCTGGACATCGCCGGCCGCAAGGTGTGGCGCCTGTCGGCCAACCTGGCGGTGAGCGACCACAACGTGCCCACGACGGACCGCTCCCAAGGCATCACCGACCCCATCTCCAAGCTGCAGGTCGACACCCTCGACCAGAACTGCGACCGCGTCGGCATCACCCAGTTCAAGATGGGCGACAAGCGCCAGGGCATCGTCCACGTGATCGGCCCGGAGCAAGGCGCCACGCTGCCCGGCATGACCGTGGTCTGCGGCGACAGCCACACCTCCACGCACGGTGCCTTCGGCGCGCTGGCCCACGGCATCGGCACCTCCGAGGTCGAGCACGTGCTGGCCACGCAGACGCTGCTGGCCAAGAAGGCCAAGAACATGCTCGTCAAGGTGGAAGGCGCCGTGGCCAAGGGCGTCAGCGCCAAGGACATCGTGCTGGCCATCATCGGTCGCATCGGAACGGCCGGCGGCACGGGCTACACCATCGAGTTCGCCGGCAGCGCCATCCGCGCCTTGAGCATGGAAGGCCGCATGACCGTGTGCAACATGGCCATCGAGGCGGGTGCCCGCGCTGGCCTGGTGGCCGTCGACGACACCACCATCGCCTACGTGCAGAACCGCCCCTTCAGCCCCGTGGGGGTGGAGTTGGAGCAGGCCATTCGCTACTGGCGCACGCTGCACTCCGACGCCGACGCGGTGTTCGACACCGTCGTCGAGCTCGACGCCACGCAGATCGCGCCGCAAGTGACCTGGGGCACCTCGCCCGAGATGGTGCTGTCGGTGCTGGACCGCGTGCCCGATCCGGACAAGGAAAAGGACCCCGTCAAGCGCTCGGCCATGGAGCGCGCGCTGCAGTACATGGCGCTGGAGCCCAACAAGGCCATCGACGACATCCGCGTCGACAAGGTCTTCATTGGTTCTTGCACCAACAGCCGCATCGAAGACATGCGCGAGGCCGCTTCCGTGGTGCGCCAGATTGGCGGCCGCGTGGCTTCCAACATCAAGCTCGCCCTGGTCGTGCCGGGCTCTGGCCTGGTGAAAGAGCAGGCCGAGCGCGAAGGCCTGGACCAGGTCTTCAAGGCCGCGGGCTTCGAGTGGCGCGAGCCCGGTTGTTCCATGTGCCTGGCCATGAACGCCGACCGCCTGGAGCCGGGGGAGCGTTGCGCCTCCACCAGCAACCGCAACTTCGAAGGCCGCCAGGGCGCGGGTGGCCGCACCCACCTGGTCAGCCCCGCCATGGCCGCCGCGGCCGCCATGCAGGGCCACTTTGTCGACGTCCGTCGCCTGGCCTGAACTCACTCACACGGAGCGATCCCCATGACCCGTCTGTTCTCCCTGTTCGCCCTGCTGGCTGCTTTTGCCCTGACTGGCTGCAACACCGTTCACGGCCTTGGCAAGGACATCGAAAAGGCCGGCGAGACCATCTCCGGCGCATCCAAGTAAAGCCTTCATCATGCAAGCCTTCCGCATTCACAAGGGCCTCGTGGCGCCCATGGACCGCGAGAACGTCGACACCGACGCCATCATCCCCAAGCAGTACCTGAAGTCGATCAAGCGCACGGGCTTCGGCCCCAACCTGTTCGACGAATGGCGCTACCTTGACGCAGGCGAGCCCGGCCAAGACCCGGCCTCGCGCAAGCCCAACCCGGACTTCGTGCTGAACCAGCCGCGCTTCAAGGGTGCGTCCATCCTGATCGCGCGCCAGAACTTCGGTTGCGGCTCGAGCCGCGAGCACGCGCCCTGGGCCCTGGAGCAGTACGGCTTTCGCGCCATCATCGCCCCCAGCTTCGCCGACATTTTCTTCAACAACTGCTTCAAGAACGGCGTGCTGCCCATCGTGCTCAGCGAGTCGCAGGTCGACAAGCTGTTCAACGAAGTCGCTGCCTTCCCCGGCTACGAGCTGACCATCGACCTGGAGCGCCAGGTGGTCGTCAAAGGCGATGGCGAGGAGCTGCCCTTTGATGTCCAGCCCTTCCGCAAGTACTGCCTGCTCAACGGCTTCGACGACATCGGCCTGACCCTGCGCCACGCCGACAAGATCAAGGCCTATGAAGCCGAGCGCCTGGCCCAGAAGCCCTGGCTGAACAACCGCATCGTTTGACTCCGAAGAAGAACTGAGAACCACCATGGTCATGAAGATTGCTGTGCTGCCGGGTGACGGCATCGGTCCCGAGATCGTCAACGAGGCGGTCAAGGTGCTGAAGGTGCTGGACCTGCCTTTCCAGCTGGACGAAGCCAAGGTCGGTGGTGCGGCCTTCGACGCCCACGGCCACCCGCTGCCCGAGCACACTTTGAGTCTGGCCATGGCATCGGATGCCGTGCTGTTCGGCTCGGTCGGTGACTGGAAGTACGACAAGCTCGACCGCCCGCTGCGCCCCGAGCAGGCCATCCTGGGCCTGCGCAAGAACATGGGCCTGTTCGCCAACTTCCGCCCGGCCATCTGCTACCCGCAGCTCACACACGCTTCGAGCCTCAAGCCCGAGCTGGTGGCGGGCCTGGACATCCTGATCATCCGCGAGCTGACCGGCGACATCTACTTCGGCCAGCCGCGCGGCCGCCGTGAGGCCCCGGACGGCGAGTTCAAAGGCTCGCCCGAGGCGTTCGACACGATGCGCTACTCGCGCCCCGAGATCGAGCGCATCGCCCACGTCGCCTTCCAGGCCGCTCGCAAGCGTGGCAAGCGCGTGACCAGCGTCGACAAGGCCAACGTGCTCGAGACCTTCCAGTTCTGGAAGGACGTCGTCACCGAGGTGCACGCCCAGTACCCCGACATCGAGCTCGACCACATGTACGTGGACAACGCCGCGATGCAGCTGGTCAAGGCCCCCAAGAAGTTCGACGTGCTGTTCACCGGCAACATGTTCGGCGACATCCTCTCTGACGCCGCCGCGATGCTGACCGGCTCGATCGGCATGCTGCCTTCGGCTTCGCTGAACGCCAAGGGGCAGGGCCTGTACGAACCCAGCCACGGCTCGGCTCCTGACATCGCCGGCAAGGGCGTGGCCAACCCGCTGGCCACCATCCTGAGCGCGGCCATGATGCTGCGCTTCAGCCTGAACCAGGAAGAGGCCGCCAGCCGCATCGAGCGCGCCGTGCAAACCGTGCTGGAGCAAGGCCTGCGCACGCCCGACATCTTCAGCGAAGGCACGAAGAAGGTCGGCACCGTCGAGATGGGCGAAGCCGTCGTGGCCGCGCTCAAGGCGCAGTGACCGCCGCCCCGAGGCTTCACATCAAACACGTTCACTAAGGAAACACAACATGGCTACGACTCTGGTTGGTCTGGTGGGCTGGCGCGGCATGGTCGGCTCGGTCCTGATGGACCGCATGCAGGCCGAAGGCGACTTCGATCACTTCGAACCCCTGTTCTTCTCGACCTCGAACGCCGGCGGCGCCGCGCCCTCGATGGCCAAGAACGAGAAGGCGCTCAAGAGCGCCTATGACATCGACGAGCTCAAGCGCTGCGACATCATCGTCACGGCCCAGGGCGGCGACTACACCACCGAGGTCTACGGCAAGCTGCGCGAAGCCGGCTGGAAGGGCCACTGGATCGACGCCGCCTCGACGCTGCGCATGAAGGACAACGCCGTCATCGTGCTGGACCCGGTCAACATGCCGGTGATCAAAAACTCGCTGGCCAACGGTGGCAACGAGTGGATCGGTGGCAACTGCACCGTCAGCTGCATGCTGATCGGCGTGGGTGCGCTCTACAAGGCCGGCCTGGTCGAGTGGATGTCCACCCAGACCTACCAGGCCGCTTCTGGCGGTGGCGCCCAGCACATGCGTGAGCTGCTGACCCAGTTCGGCACGCTCAACGCCGAGGTCAAGTCCCTGCTGGACGACCCCAAGAGCGCCATCCTCGAGATCGACCGCAAGGTCATCGCCAAGCAGCGCTCGCTGACCGAAGCCGAGACCGCCAACTTCGGCGTGCCCCTGGGCGGCTCGCTGATCCCCTGGATCGACAAGGACCTGGGCAACGGCCAGTCCAAGGAAGAGTGGAAGGGCATGGCCGAGACCAACAAGATCCTTGGCCAGGGCGACGGCTTCGGCTCGCCCGCTGTGCCGGTCGATGGCTTCTGCGTGCGCATCGGCGCCATGCGCTGCCACTCCCAGGCCCTGACCTTCAAGCTCAAGAAGGACGTGCCCCTGGCCGACATCGAGGCCCTGATCGCCGCCGACAACGAGTGGGTTAAGGTGGTGCCCAACACCCGCGAGGCCACCATCCGCGAACTCACCCCGGTGGCCACCACCGGCACGCTCACCATCCCGGTGGGCCGCATCCGCAAGCTGGCCATGGGCCCAGAGTATGTCGGTGCCTTCACCATCGGCGACCAGTTGCTGTGGGGCGCCGCCGAGCCGCTGCGCCGCATGCTGCGCATCCTGCTCGACAAATGAATTGATTTGCAGGCATTTGCGGGGTGAATGCCGGGTTATTCCCTTGGTTCCCGCAACGTCTGGAAACAATATCAGCGGATCGCGATGTGGCCGACGGGCGACAATTTCGCTCGTTGGCCGCGCCCGGACGGGTTTTCGTCCTGGGCTGGCCCGATGTCAGCCAGTGCATGAGCTTGTCACCCTATCTGCTTGATGCTATTGTGTTTTATGCCGCGTACCGTCTGCAGGTGCTGGCGTGAAGCTGCCGTTGCGCATGAGATCCCGGGCGGGATCTGCGGCAGCGTGTGTGCACGCCATTGGTCCCGAACCCACCCATGACGAATTGGGAGACGCCTTGAAAGATCATTCCTTGTCCGCAGGGCGCTTCGTCCTGAATCGGGTCGCCGTTGCCGCTGCTGTTTCTGCGCTGTCTGCGCTGCCGGTCGCCAGCTGGGCGCTGGGGTTGGGTAAATTGAACGTGCAGTCCTCGCTGGGCGAGGGGCTGCGCGCTGAAATCGACGTCACCAGCCTGACGGGCGAGGAGGGCGCCACCCTGCAGGTCAAGGTCGCCACGCCTGAAACCTACCGGGCCGCGGGCGTCGACTACAACGCCGTGCTGTCCAGCACCGCCATCACGCTGCAGCGCCGCGCCGACGGGCGTCCCTTCCTGCGCATCACGAGCGACCGCCCGGTGCAGGAGCCTTTCGTGGACGTGATCCTGGACCTGAACTGGTCTTCGGGTCGACTCGTCCGCGAATACACCCTGCTGTTCGATCCCCCCGTTTCCCGTGCCGCGGCGCCTGCGCCGGTCACGGCGCCGGTCATGGATGCCCCGGCACCCGCGCGCGCAGCCGCCGAGCCCGCGCCCGGCACCCTGGCGGTGGCCAAGCCCCGCAAGACCGCCAAGGCCACCGCGCCCGCGGCCAGTGCACCGGCGCCTGCCGAGGTGCCGGCCTCCGCACCCGCCCCGGCTCCTGCCCCCGTGCGTCCGACCGCTGCCCCCGCCGCCGCGGCGCCGGCAGAGGGGGGCGATCGCAGCGTCCGGGTCCGCTCGGGCGACTCCCTCTCGGCCATCGCTCAGCGCAACCAGCTTGATGGTGTGTCGCTGGACCAGATGCTGGTGGGCCTGTACCGCAGCAACCCCGAGGCCTTCCAGGGCAACAACATGAACCGCCTGAAGGCGGGTGTGGTGCTGAACGTGCCCACCGCCGAAGAGGCGAAGAAGGTGTCACAGCCCGAAGCGCGTCAGGTCATCGTGGCGCAGAGCGCCGACTTCGCTGCGTATCGCCAGCGCCTGGCAGGCGCCGTCACCGCGGCCCCGACCGAGCAGCCGCAGCGCCAAGCCGCCGGCAAGGTCGAAGCCGAGGTGCAGGACCGCAAGCAGGCAGCGTCGCCGACCCCTGACAAGCTGACCCTCAGCAAGGGCGGCATCGGGGCTGGCAACGCACCGGCGGCCGAAGATCGCCTGGCCAAGGCCCGAGCGAAGGAAGACACCAGCGCCCGCGTGGCCGAACTCTCGAAGAACCTCGACGAGTTGCGCAAGTTGCGCGAGAAGGCTTCTCAGGCGTCTGCCCCGGTCAAGGCCGCGCCGCCAGTGCCGGCCCCGGCTCCGGCTCCTGCTCCTGCTCCTGCTCCGGCTCCGGCTCCCACCCCCGCTCCGGTCCCCTCCGCGGCACAGCCTGCCTCCAGCCCCAGCTCGGCTGTGCTGGCTGAAGCCATGGCCAGCGCGGCGGCTTCCCTGCCTGGCAGCAGCGTCGCCACGGCCGTGGCCGACGAGGCCTCTGCCCCGGCGTCGGCGGCTTCTTCGCTCCTGCCTGCCGTTCCGGCTCCCGTCAGCGTGCCGGCTCCGGCGCCGGTTGCCGAGCCTGAGTCCCCGGGCTTCCTCGGCTCCCTCAATCCCATGTTGCTGGCCGCCGGTGGCGCGGGCGTGGCGCTCTTGGCGGGCGCCCTGATGTTCCTGCGCTCGCGTCGCCGAGCCGAGACGGGCGAAACGTCTTTCCTGGAAAGCCGCCTGCAACCCGATTCGTTCTTTGGCGCCAGCGGCGGTCAACGCGTGGACACGCGCGACGCCACCGGAGGGCCTTCGTCCATGAGCTACTCGCTCAGCCAGCTCGACGCCATTGGTGACGTCGACCCGGTGGCCGAGGCCGATGTCTACCTGGCCTATGGACGCGACCTGCAGGCCGAGGAAATCCTCAAGGAAGCGCTGCGCAGCACGCCCGATCGCCTCGCCATCCGCACGAAGTTGCTGGAGGTTTACGCCAAGCGCCGCGACACCAAGGGTTTCGAGCAACTGGCCACCCAGCTCCACAACCTGACCGGAGGGGAGGGTGAGGACTGGGCGCGCACCCAGGAACTCGGCCTGAGCATCGACGCGGACAACCCGTTGTATCAGCCTGGCGGTCAGCCTTCGGCGGCGCCTTTGAGCGTGGAACAGCCTGCCGATGCCCTGGGCGCGAGCACCATCCCGCACTCCGTGATGCCGGCGCCGAGCGCGCTGGATTCCATCGCGCCGTCGTTGCCTGAGGCCCCCCTGGAGCCGCTGGAGCCGTTGAAGGACGCTGGTGGCGTCGACCTGGACCTGGACATCTCTGCGCCGATGCCGCTGGATGAGGTCACCGACTCCATCTCGCCCACCACCGAGTCCGGTGACTTGCCGCCGCTGCAGTTGCCCGAGTTCGGTGAAGACCTGCCGGTGGCGCCCGCGCCCACCAGTGTGTCCCTGGACGATTTGGGTGACCTGGGTGCCGACCTGCCCCAGCTGGACTCGGCCCCCGTCGGCGCCCCTGCTGATGCGGCGACCGACCTGGGTCTCGATTTCGACCTCGACACCGCCGATGCGCCCGCTGCCGCGCCGGTGGCGGCAGCCCCGGCCTTCGATCTGGGTGACATCAGCCTGGATCTGGACACCGCTGCCACCGCGGCGGAGCCCCTGGCGGCTGACAGCCAGCAAGATGGTGCACCGAGCAACGACCCGATGGCACGCAAGCTGGAGCTCGCCGAAGAGTTCCGCCAGATCGGTGACGCCGATGGTGCCCGTGAGCTGCTGCAGGAGGTGATCGATCAGGCGCAAGACGGCGGCCTGCGCTCACGCGCCCAGTCCATGCTGGATGGCCTGTCCTGACCGGCATGGGTCCTGAGTTCGTTGAGAAGGGGGCGATCCGAAGGGTCGCCCTCGGTGTTTCTTACGTTGGTTCGGCCTACAAGGGCTGGCAGAGCCAGCCGGGTGGCGGGACCGTGCAGGACGCGCTCGAGTCGGCGTTGGCCCGGTTCGCGGTCCGCCCGCTCAAGGTGCTGTGCGCGGGTCGCACCGACGCGGGCGTGCACGGCATCAATCAGGTCGTTCACCTCGACACGGACCTGGATCGCACCCCGTTTTCCTGGGTGCGTGGCACCAACACCTTCCTGACGCCTGACATCGCGGTGCAGTGGGCGGCCGAGGTTCCGGCGCATTTCCACGCGCGCAACAGCGCCATCGGACGCCGCTACACCTACGTGCTCATGGAGGCCGCTGTGCGTCCTGCGCTGGAGTCCGGGCGCGTGGGCTGGGTTTTCCGCCCGCTGGACCTCGCGGCCATGGAGGCCGCCGCGGCCCACCTCATCGGCCAGCACGACTTCAGCTCCTTTCGCTCGTCGATGTGCCAGTCGCCCACCCCCGTCAAACTGCTGCGAGACATCCGCATCCGGCGCTGTGGGCCGCCAGGGGCCCCGACGGCCTACTGGCGTTTCGACTTCGAAGGCCAGGCGTTCCTGCATCACATGATCCGCAACATCATGGGCTGCCTGATCATGGTCGGCACGGGCGTGCAGGCGCCGCAGTGGGTGCACGCCGTTCGTGAGGCGCGTGACCGCAAAGTCGCGGCGCCCACTTTTCCCCCCGATGGGTTGTATTTCATGGGGCCTCGCTACGACCCCGTTTTCGGTTTGCCCGAGCATGTGCCCGCCATGGACTGGCTGCCCACGTGACGCCTGGGCGGGCCGGTGGGGCCCTGCGCGCGACGGTCTTTCACCTGACGCCAATCCGATTCAGGGCCATCGAGGCGAACCCCCGGGTTTTTTGAGACAATCGGGGCCTCGACACCGCCACGGGATGTTGGTTCTCCCGGCCTCTGGATGTCCCCTCAGATTCCTCACCGCACGCGCATCAAGGTTTGCGGCCTCACCCGCGAGGCCGACGTCGACGCCGCGGTTGAAGCCGGCGCTGACGCGATCGGCTTCGTCCTCTACGACAAGAGCCCCCGTCATGTCAGCGCCGACCGCGCAGGCATGCTGGCGCGCCGCTTGCCGCCTTTCGTCACGCCGGTGGTCTTGCTGGTCAACGCGAGCGATGCCTTGCTGGCTCAGGCGCTGGACGCCGTGCCACACGCCTTGCTGCAGTTCCATGGAGACGAATCCGCCGGCCAGTGCGAGCAGGCTGCTCGACCCTTCATCCGGGCCGCCCGGATGGCCCCCGGTTTCGATTTGTTAGACTTCGCCCGGCCATACGAGGCGGCTCAGGCCCTGTTGGTGGACGCCCATGTGGACGGCTACGGTGGGGGCGGGCAGACTTTCGATTGGTCCTTGTTGGCCGACTTGCCGCCCTCGGTGTCCCGCACCCTGATTCTTTCGGGGGGCTTGCATGCCGGCAACGTGGCCGAAGGCATCCGACGGGTCCGCCCCTGGGCCGTGGACGTCAGTTCTGGCGTGGAGGCGGCCAAAGGCATCAAGGACCCGGCTCGGATGGTTGATTTTTGCCAGGCGGTTCGACAAGCCGATCGAGACCTGCCTGCCCGCTTTTTCGCCACGGCGGCATGACGCCTGCATCCCCCTGAACATGCCCGACCGAACGCACCGAATCAAGTCATGTTGAACTATCACCAGCCCGACGCCCGCGGCCACTTCGGCCCCTACGGCGGCACCTTCGTCTCCGAGACGTTGATCCACGCGCTCAATGAGCTCAAGGACGCCTACGAGCACTACCGGCACGACGAAGCCTTCAAGGCCGAGTTCCGCCGCGAACTGGCTCACTTCGTCGGCCGCCCCAGCCCCATCTACCACGCCGACCGACTCAGCCGCGAGGTCGGTGGCGCCCAGATCCACTTCAAGCGCGAAGACCTCAACCACACCGGCGCGCACAAGGTCAACAACACCATCGGCCAGGCCCTGCTGGCCAAGCGCATGGGCAAGCCCCGCGTGATCGCCGAGACCGGCGCCGGCCAGCATGGCGTGGCCACGGCCACCATCTGCGCGCGCTACGGCATGGAGTGCGTGGTCTACATGGGTGCCGAAGACGTCAAGCGCCAGTCGCCCAACGTCTACCGCATGCACCTGCTGGGCGCCAAGGTCGTGCCGGTCGAGTCCGGCAGCAAGACCCTCAAGGACGCGCTCAACGAGGCCATGCGCGACTGGGTCACCAACGTCGAGAACACCTTCTACATCATCGGCACGGTGGCAGGACCGCACCCGTATCCCGCCATGGTCCGCGACTTCCAGAGCGTGATCGGCGAGGAGTGCCTCAAGCAGATGCCCGATCAGATCGGCCGACAGCCGGACGCTGTCATCGCCTGCGTGGGCGGTGGCTCCAACGCCATGGGCATTTTCTACCCCTACATCGAGCACGAGGGCACCCGCCTGATCGGCGTGGAAGCGGCGGGCGAGGGCGCGGCCAGCGGCAAGCACTCCATGTCTCTGCAAATGGGCGTGCCGGGTGTGCTGCATGGCAACCGCACCTACTTGCTGCAGGACGCCAACGGGCAGATCACCGAGACGCACTCCATCTCCGCCGGGCTGGACTACCCGGGCGTCGGCCCGGAGCACGCCTACCTCAAGGACATCGGTCGCGCCGAATACGTCGGCATCACCGACAAGGAGGCGCTCGAAGCCTTCCACCGCCTGTGCCGCACCGAAGGCATCATCCCGGCACTGGAGTCCAGTCACGCCGTGGCCCACGCCATGAAGCTGGCCGCCACGATGCGCCCGAACCAGCACATCCTGGTCAACCTGTCTGGCCGGGGCGACAAAGACATCGGCACGGTGGCCGACCTGACCGGCGCCGAGTTCTACTGCCGCCCGTCGTGTCGCGGCCAGTCCGTCAAGGGAGGCCTGTGATGAGCAAGACCATCACCACGACGCGCCTGGACCAGACGTTCGCCGCCCTCAAGGAGCAGGGCCGCAAAGCCTTGATCCCCTACATCACCTGCGGTGACCCCTACCCCGAGAAGACCGTCGACGTCATGCTGGCCATGGCCGAAGCCGGTGCCGACGTGATCGAGTTGGGCGTGCCTTTCTCCGACCCGATGGCCGATGGCCCGGTCATCCAGAAAGCCGCCGAGCGCGCCCTGACCAAAGGCATCTCGCTGAACCACGTGCTGGACGACGTTCGCGCCTTCCGCGCTCGCAACGCCACCACGCCCGTCGTGCTCATGGGCTACGCCAACCCCATCGAGAACCACGACCTGCGCCATGGCGCGGGCAGCTTCGTGCGCGACGCCAAGTCCGCCGGGGTCGATGGCGTGCTCGTCGTGGACTACCCGCCCGAAGAGTGCGAAGAGTTCGCCGCCCGCTTGAAGGCGGCCGATCTGGCGCCCATCTTCCTGCTGGCGCCCACCTCCACCGAGCAGCGCATGGCCGAGGTCGGCCGCATCGCAGCCGGCTACGTGTATTACGTGTCGCTCAAGGGCGTGACCGGTGCCGGGCACCTGGACACCGCCGCCGTGGCCGACATGGTTCCCCGCATCAAGGCGCACGTCAACGTGCCCGTGGGCGTGGGCTTCGGCATCCGCGACGCTGAGACGGCCAAGGCCGTGGCGGCGGTCTCGGATGCGGTGGTGATCGGTTCGCGCCTGGTGCAACTGATGGAAGAGCAATCCCCTGACTCCGTGGCGGCAGCGGCCCGCGGCTTCATCGCCGAAATCCGCGCTGCACTGGATTCCCTGAAAGGATGACGACATGAGCTGGCTTGAGAAACTCCTGCCCCCGAAGATCCAACCGACCGACCCGGCCGAACGCCGCTCGGTGCCGGAAGGCCTGTGGGTCAAGTGCCCGTCCTGCGAGACCGTTCTCTACAAGAACGACCTCGAAGCCAACGTCAACGTCTGCCCCAAGTGCGGCCACCATCACCGCATCGGCGCACGCGCTCGCCTGGATGCGTTCCTGGACGCCGAGGGGCGCTATGAACTGGGCCAGGAGGTCCTGCCGGTCGATCCGCTGAAGTTCAAGGACAGTCGCAAGTACACCGAGCGCCTCAAGCAGGGCATGGAGGCCACGGGTGAGACCGACGCCCTCATCGTCATGGGGGGCTCCGTGCACAGCATCCCCGTGGTCACGGCCTGCTTCGAGTTCGACTTCATGGGCGGCTCCATGGGCTCCGTGGTGGGCGAGCGCTTCGTGCGCGGCGTGGAGACGGCCGTGGCCCAGAAGACGCCGTTCATCTCCTTCACCGCCACGGGTGGCGCGCGCATGCAGGAGGGCCTGCTCAGCCTGATGCAGATGGCCAAGACCAACGCGGCCTTGACGCTGCTGGCCAAGGCCCGCTTGCCCTACATCAGCGTGCTGACCGACCCGACCATGGGCGGCGTCTCCGCCTCCTTCGCTTTCATGGGGGACGTGGTCATCGCCGAGCCCAAGGCTTTGATCGGTTTTGCGGGCCCCCGCGTCATCGAGAACACCGTGCGCGAGGTGCTGCCTGAGGGCTTCCAGCGCTCCGAGTTCCTGCTGCAAAAGGGCGCCGTGGACATGATCATGGACCGCCGCGAACTGCGCCGCGCGATCGCCCGCCAGCTTGCCGTGCTGTTGCGTCAGCCGGCCGACGCGGTCTCGGCCTGATCGCCCGCCTTCCGGACCCACGCGGGCTGCGCTGAGCAGCCCGTTTCGTTTCCTGCCCTGGATTTCACCCCCTTCGCCCCCACCTGTGATCGACATGACCGCCCCCACCCCGCGCACCCTGCAAGACTGGCTGGCCCACTGTGAGCGACTTCACACGGTGGGCATCGACATGGGGCTGGAGCGCGTGGGTGAGGTCTGGCGGCGCTGCGGCGTCACGCTGGGCACCCCGATGGGGCAGGAGCCGGCAGACGGCGCCCCCGTGGTCTTCACCGTGGCGGGCACCAATGGCAAGGGGTCGACCTGCGCCATGCTGGAGGGCATCTTGCTGGCCTCGGGCTTTCGCGCCGGGGTCTATGGCTCTCCCCACCTGGTGCAGTTCGAAGAGCGCTGTCGCATCAACGGCGCCCTGGTGCAGGCCGCCGAGTTGCTGCCGCATTTCGAAGCCATCGAGGCCGCCCGTGGGGACACCCCGCTCACTTATTTCGAGTTCACCACCCTCGTGATCCTGCGCCTGCTGGCGTCGAGCGGGCTGGATGCCGTCATCCTGGAGGTCGGCCTGGGTGGTCGGCTGGACGCGGTCAACGTCATCGACACCGACTGCGCCCTGGTCACCAGCATCGACCTGGATCACATGGACCACCTGGGCCCCGACCGCGAGGCCATCGGTTTCGAGAAGGCCGGCATCATGCGGGCGGGCCGCCCCGCCATCGTCTCCGACCCGCAGGCGCCAGCCAGCCTGGTGCGGCATGCCGAGTCCATCGGGGCCGACCTCTGGCTTTTCAACCGCGACCACAACTACGCGGGCGATCGCCAGCAGTGGTCCTGGGGCGGGCGCAACAAGCGTTTCAACGGCATGGCATACCCTGCGTTGCGTGGCGCCAATCAGCTGCTCAACGCCTCGGGCGTGCTCTCGGCACTGGAGGCCATGCGAAACCGCCTGCCGGTCTCGGCCCAGGCCGTGCGCACGGGCCTGGCCACGGTCGAGTTGCCGGGGCGGTTCCAGATCATCCCGGGGCAACCCACGCTGATCCTGGACGTGGCCCACAACCCGCATGCCGCCGCCACCCTGGCCGCCAACCTCGATCAGATGGGTTTTTTCCCGCGCACGCACGCCGTGTGGGGGGCCATGGCCGACAAGGACCTCGCGGGCATGGTTCACAAACTGCGTCCGCTGGTGGACGCCTGGCATTGCACCGCCTTGCCAACCGATCGGGCGGCGTCGCCTGAGCAGCTTCAGCAGGCCATCGGGGCCGACGCCGCCGCGAACCCCGGTGCGACGGCGCCCCAGGCCACCGTGACCACCCACCCCGACCCCCTGACTGCGCTGCACGCGGCGCTGGCCGCCGCCGACCCCACGGATAGAATCGTGGTTTTTGGCTCGTTCTACACCGTCGGTGGGGTGCTGCACGCCGGGTTGCCCAAGCTCAACGCGCCGCACATGCCCGGTGCCTGAGGTCGCCGAGCCCCGACTTTTCCGCACGTCCTGCCCGGTTCGCCCCGGTCCCTTTTTTTCGCTCCACGGGCCACCCCGGCCCCCACCCTGACTCCCGAGCATGCCCCTGCCTGCCTTCCTTGAGCGTTTCCGCCGCGGCTCCCCGGCTGCTGGCTCACCTGCTTCGGACGGTCGCGCCCCTTCGGCTTCGGACGTCGAGGCCTTGCGCACCCGTGCTCGCCGCCGCTTGATCGGCATGGCGGTGCTGGTCGGGGCAGGGGTCTTGTGCTTCCCGTGGCTGTTTGAAACCCAGCCTCGGCCCATGTCGCCTGACATCCGCATCGTCCAGGCTTCGGGGCAGGGGGGAGATGCCGACGTGGGTGCAAGGGCCGTCAGCGGCCGCGTGGCGGCCATCACGCCCCCTCCGGTTGCGCCGGTGCGGGTGCCCGTGGCGGCCACCGAGGCGGTCGCGCAGACGCCAGCGGACAGGCCTGCTGACAAGGCGCTTGAAAAGCCGCCCGCTCAAGCTGCCAAACCCGTCAAGCCCGTCGAGAAGGCCGACAAGACCGAACGCAAAGCCGCTGACAAGGCCGCTGACAAGGTCGCCACCCGCCCCGAGACCAAGGCGGAGGCCAAACCCGCGGCCAAAGCCGAAGACAAGGCGGGCACCCGCTACGTCGTGCAGTTCGGCGCCTTCGCCGACGCCAACTCGGCGCGCGAAACGCGTCAGAAGGCCGAGCGCCTGGGGCTCAAGACCTACGCGCAGCAAGTGGACACGCCCGCTGGCAAGCGCATTCGGGTGCGACTGGGCCCCTTCGCGGACCGCGCCGAGGCCGAAAAAGCCCTGACCACCTTGCGCAAGGGTGGCCTCAGTGGCGCCATCCTGACGCTCTGACGCAGGAAGGCAGCAAAGCGTGGAGACCCTCGACACCGTCACTTCGGCCGCATCCACCTGGAACCTGGTCGACCTGGGGCTGCTCCTCGGCCTGGCGATCTCGGTCCTCGTGGGCATCTGGCGAGGCCTGGTCACCGAACTGATGGCCTTGCTGGGTTGGGTCGTCGCCTACCTGGCCGCCCAATTCCTGGGGGCCGACGTCGGCCGCCACGTGCCCGTGGGGGAAATCGGCTCGCGCACCAACGTCGTCGCGGGCATGGCCATCGCCTTCATGCTGACCTGGATCACCTGGGCCATCCTGACCTGGGGCATCACGCAAATCCTCAAAGCCTCGGGCCTGGGCGGCGCCGACCGCCTGTTGGGCGCCGTCTTCGGGCTGATGCGTGGCCTGATCGTCGCCCTGGCCCTGAGCTCCTTCGTCAGCATGACCCCGCTGGCGCAAGCCGAGTCGTGGCGCGCGTCACGGGGCGTGGGCTGGCTTGACGCGGCCTTGCAGGGGCTTCGCCCCATCCTGCCACCAGAGGTGGTCCAATTCCTGCCGACGCCACCGATTCCCTGATGGCGCGGCCGACCGAGTTTTTCCGTTTTTGTTTTTTCCGGACGTCAGTCCAGTGAGAGGTGAACCATGTGCGGCATCGTGGGTGTGATTTCGAAGGCGCCCGTCAACCAGCTGATCTATGACGCGCTGTTGCTGCTGCAGCACCGCGGCCAGGACGCCGCCGGCATCGTGACCGCGGGTCCGGACGCGCACGGCCGCAAGTTCTTCATGCACAAGGCGCGCGGCATGGTCAAGGACGTCTTCCGCACGCGCAACATGCGTGCGCTGCCCGGTACCGTGGGCCTGGGCCAGGTGCGCTACCCGACCGCCGGCAACGCCTTCAACGAAGAAGAGGCCCAGCCCTTCTATGTCAACGCGCCTTTCGGCCTGGTGCTGGTCCACAACGGCAACCTGACCAACGCACACGACCTGCGCAAGGAACTGTTCGACATCGACCGCCGCCACCTCAACACCGACAGCGACACCGAGGTGCTGCTCAACGTGTTCGCCCACGAGCTGGAGCTCGCAGGTCGTGAGTTGCCCTTGACGCCCGCTGCCGTCTTCAAGGCCGTGCGCGCCGTGCACAAGCGCATCAAGGGCTCCTATGCCGTGATCTGCCTGATCGCTGGCTACGGCCTGGTCGCTTTCCGCGACCCCTTCGGCATCCGCCCCATGTGCTACGGCGAGGCCGACCTGCCCGAGGGACGCGAAGTCATCGTGGCCAGCGAGTCGGTGGCCCTGGAAGGCACCAGCCATCGCTTCGTGCGCGACGTGGCTCCCGGTGAGGCCCTGTTCGTTGACCTCGACGGCGTGGTCCACGCCGAGCAATGTGCCGAGAAGACCGTGCTGAACCCCTGCATGTTCGAGTACGTCTACCTGGCTCGCCCCGACTCCGTCATCGACGGCGTCTCCGTCTACCAGGCTCGCCTGGAGATGGGCGAGACCCTGGCGCAGCGCGTCATCTCGACCATGCCGCCTTCCGAAATCGACGTCGTGATCCCCATTCCGGAATCCAGCCGCCCTTCGGCCATGCAACTGGCGCAGAAGCTCGGCAAGCCCTACCGCGAAGGCTTCGTCAAGAACCGCTACGTCGGCCGCACCTTCATCATGCCGGGGCAGGGCGCCCGCAAGAAGTCCGTGCGCCAGAAGCTCAACGCCATCAGCCTGGAGTTCAAGGGGCGCAACGTGCTGCTGGTGGACGACTCCATCGTGCGCGGCACCACCTCCAAGGAAATCGTGCAGATGGCCCGCGAGGCCGGCGCCAACAAGGTCTACCTCGCCTCGGCCGCGCCGCCCGTGCGCTTCCCCAATGTCTACGGCATCGACATGCCCACCAAGGCCGAGCTGGTGGCTCACGGTCGCTCGCTCGAAGACATCCGCCAGATCATCGGTTGCGACGCCCTGATTTATCAGGATGTGGACGCCATGAAAAAGGTGGTGGGCAAGCTCAACCCCAACATCAAGGGTTTCGAGGCCTCGTGCTTCGATGGCATCTACATCACGGGTGACGTCAGCGCCGAGGACTTCGCGGCCATCCAGTCGCAGCGCCTGACCCAAAAGGGCGAGGAAGACGCTTCGAACTCCCGCCTGGCTCTGCAAAACCACCAGGACGAATGAGGAGGCCGCATGGCCCAGTCTGACGACAAGAAACGCCTGCCCCGCAAGGACCTGCCCGCCGATGCCCGCATCGAGACGCTGGCCGTGCGCGAGGGCCTGCCGCCCACGCAATGGGGTGAGAACTCCGAAGCCCTGTTCCTGACCAGCAGCTTCAACCACCCCGACGCCGCCACGGCCGCCGCGCGCTTTGCCAACGAAGAAGAAGCCTTCGTCTACACGCGCTTCACCAACCCCACCACGATGATGTTCGAGCGCCGCCTGGCCGCGCTCGAAGGCACCGAGGCCTGCATCGCCACGTCCAGCGGCATGAGCGCCATCTTGCTGCTGGTCATGGGCCTGCTCAAGTCCGGTGACCACATCGTGTGCTCGCAAAGCGTGTTCGGCTCGACCATCACGCTGCTGCAGACCCAGTTCGGCAAGTTCGGTGTCGAGACCACCTTCGTGTCGCAGACCGACGTGCAGGCCTGGCGCGCGGCCATGCGCCCCAACACGAAGCTGCTGTTTGCCGAAACGCCGAGCAACCCGCTGACCGAGGTCTGCGACATCGCCGCGCTGGCCGAGATCGCGCACGCAGGCGGCGCCTTGCTGGCCGTGGACAACTGCTTTTGCACCCCCGCGCTGCAAAAGCCGGTTGAAATGGGCGCTGACCTCATCATCCACTCCGGCACCAAGTACCTCGACGGGCAGGGCCGCGTGCTGGCCGGTGCGGTCTGCGGGCCCGACGCCATCATCAATGGCCCGCTGATGAGCACGCTGCGCGGTGCCGGCATGACGCTGGCGCCCTTCAACGCCTGGGTCGTGCTCAAGGGCCTGGAGACGCTGTCCATCCGCATGGCCGCGCAAAGCGCCAACGCGCTCCAGCTCGCGCAATGGCTGGAGCAGCAGCCGCAGGTCGACCAGGTCTACTACCCCGGCCTGCCCAGCCACCCGCAGCACGCGCTGGCCATGAAGCAGCAAAACGGCTGCGGTGGCGCGGTGGTGTCCTTCACCACCAAGCCCGCGCAGGGCGACATCACCGTGCCCGCACCTGCGGTGTTGAGCGACGGCGCCAAGCGCCTGCGCCAGGCCGCCTTCCACGTGATCGATCACACCCAGCTGTGCTCCATCACCTCGAACCTGGGCGACACCAAGACCCTCATCACGCACCCGTCGAGCACCTCGCACGGGCGCCTCACCGAAGACCAGCGCCTGGCCGCCGGCATCACGCAGGGCATGATCCGCGTGGCCGTGGGCCTGGAGCACATCGACGACCTCACGGCCGACCTGGCCCGTGGTCTCGACACCCTGAACGCTTGAAGATCGCCTGATCCACACATGTCCCAAGTCCGCACCCGCTTTGCCCCGTCGCCCACCGGCTTCATCCACCTGGGCAACATCCGCTCGGCCCTCTACCCCTGGGCCTTCGCGCGCGCCAACGACGGCGTCTTCATCCTGCGCATCGAGGACACCGACGAAGAGCGCTCTTCGCAAGCCGCTGTCGACGTCATCCTCGAAGGCATGCAGTGGCTGGGCCTGAACCACGACGAAGGCCCGTTCTACCAAATGCAGCGCATCGACCGCTACAAAGAGGTCGTGCAGGAGATGCTGGACAAGGGCCTGATCTACCCCTGCTACATGAGCTCGGCCGAACTCGACGCCCTGCGCGAGCGTCAGATGGCCAACAAGGAAAAGCCCCGCTACGACGGCACCTGGCGGCCCGAACCCGGCAAGACCCTGCCGCCCGTGCCCGCAGGTGTCAGGCCCGTGCTGCGCTTCAAGAACCCCCAAGGCGGCAGCGTCGTGTGGGAAGACAAAGTCAAGGGCCGCATCGAGATCAGCAACGACGAGCTCGATGACCTGATCATCGCGCGGCCCGCGCCCGAAGGCAGCGACAGCATCGTCGGCACGCCCACCTACAACTTCTGCGTCGTGGTCGACGACATGGACATGGGCATCACCCACGTCATCCGCGGCGACGACCACGTCAACAACACCCCGCGCCAGATCAACATCCTGCGCGCCCTGGGTCAAGAGCCGCCCGTCTACGCCCACCTGCCCACGGTGATGACCGAAACGGTGGACGAGCACGGCGAGAAGCACGTCTCGAAGATGTCCAAGCGCCATGGCGCCAAGGCCGTCACGCAGTACCGCGACGAAGGCTACCTGGCCGATGCCATCGTGAACTACCTGGCCCGCCTGGGCTGGAGCCACGGCGACGACGAGATCTTCTCGCGCGCCCAGTTCATCGAGTGGTTCAACCTCGACCACCTGGGCAAGAGCGCCAGCCAGTTCGACGAGGCCAAGCTGCGCTGGGTGGCCCAGCAGCACATGAAGACCGCCGACGATGCGTTGCTGGCCGGCCTCGTGCGTGAGCAGTTCGCTCGCCGCGGTGTGACCTTGCCGACGTCGCTGCAGGCCGGCGAGGGAGAGGCCAGGCTGATCGCCCTGTGCGCGCTGTACAAAGACCGCTGCGCCACCACGGTGGAGCTCGCCGACTGGCTGACCATGTACGTGGCCGACGTGACCCCGCCCGCAGGCGAACTCGCGGCGCAACTCACCGATGCCGTCAAACCCGCGGTGGCCGCCCTGGCCGAGCGCCTCCAGACCGTGGCATGGGACAAGGCAGCCATCGCCCAGGCCCTCAAGGACACGCTGGCCGAGCACGGCCTGAAGATGCCGCAGTTGGCCATCCCGGTGCGTTTGCTGGTGTGCGGTCGCGCGCAGACCCCGTCCGTGGACGCCGCCCTGGCTTTGTTCGAGCGTGATGCGGTTGTGCAACGCCTGCAACGTGCTTGAGAGCCCCTTGCGCAGAAACAAAAAACCGGTATATACTCTCAGTCTCGCTTGAACGACGCTTTGTTTGAAACAAGGCAGCCGGGCAAACCGAAGAAAGAGCAAAAAGTCAGTTCATTGGCTTGAGCAAATTCAACGGGGGTATAGCTCAGCTGGGAGAGCGCTTGCATGGCATGCAAGAGGTCAGCGGTTCGATCCCGCTTACCTCCACCAAACAACCCTGGTTGTGCGGTGCTCAGGTTGCTGAGGTGTCAGGTGAAGCGTCGAGCAAGTTGCATGAAGGATTGAAGTCCCCTTCGTCTAGAGGCCTAGGACACCACCCTTTCACGGTGATTACAGGGGTTCGAATCCCCTAGGGGACGCCAAGTTCGACGGCACTTGGCTGGCAGCGATGTCAGCACAGTCGTCACCACTGCGGAGTGGTAGTTCAGTTGGTTAGAATACCGGCCTGTCACGCCGGGGGTCGCGGGTTCGAGTCCCGTCCACTCCGCCAAGCTCTTTATTGAGCGTCGTTGATGACACAACGACGCGGATGTTGAAAAGTAAACAGTTCGGTGCCAGTTTGGTGCCCTGCCGTGGTGAAGCACGATGGGGGTATAGCTCAGCTGGGAGAGCGCTTGCATGGCATGCAAGAGGTCAGCGGTTCGATCCCGCTTACCTCCACCATTCAACGGTGGCGCCAAGTGGCACGGTTCGTTTGCGCTTGATTTGGTTTCAGTCCCCTTCGTCTAGAGGCCTAGGACACCACCCTTTCACGGTGATTACAGGGGTTCGAATCCCCTAGGGGACGCCAAGTTCGACGGCACTTGGCTGGCAGCGATGTCAGCACAGTCGTCACCACTGCGGAGTGGTAGTTCAGTTGGTTAGAATACCGGCCTGTCACGCCGGGGGTCGCGGGTTCGAGTCCCGTCCACTCCGCCAAAAATCGCAAAACCCCGATGGTTCGCCATCGGGGTTTTTTGCTTTTCACCTTCGCTCGATCAAAGCCCTGGGGCGTGAGCGATCTCGCCCACCTCACGTCGGCCGAACATCGCCCAGCTCTCGATGGTCATCACCACCTCGTCGCGCTGGTTGAGCGCATCCCACCGGGTCTGAATCAAGCCCACGTGCGGTTTGCTCTTCATCGGGCGTTTGCCCAGCACCGTCATGCGCGCACGGATCTCATCGTCGACCATCACCGGCTTGAGCCACCGCAGGCTGTCCAGGCCGGGGGAGCCCAGGCTGCTCGATTGAAGCAAGAACCCGTCGCACATCAGGCGCATCACCATCCCGGCCGTGTGCCAGCCGCTGGCGGCCAGCCCCCCGAACAGCGAAGCCTTGCCCGCCGCTTCGCTGAGGTGAAAGGGCTGCGGATCGAAGTCGGTCGCGAATCGGATGACCTCCTCGCGGTCCACCCGCTTGGGGCCGAAGGTCAGGCACAGGCCTTCGGGGATGTCTTCCCAGTGCCATCGGATGGCGCTTGCGTTCTCGGACATGGGGTCTCCAGTTGGGCTGACGGTCGTCAGGACGGGGTGCGGTTGGACAGCCAGGTGCCCCAGCCGATGATGGCGGTGCTCATCATCATCAACGGCGTGATGGACTCGTTCAGCAGCAAGGCACCCCACAACATGCCGAACACCGGGATCAGGAAGGTCACCGTCAGCGCGCGGCTGGGGCCGATGCGCTGGATGAGCCGAAAGAAGGTCACGTACGCCAGCGCCGTGCACGCGGCCCCCAGGGCCAGCAGCGACCACCAGACCACATGGGGGGTGTCGAGCCATGAGCCGCTGGGCACCCCCACGGGCCCCAGGCTCAGGGCTGGTCCGCTGAGCACCAGGCTGGAGATGGCCATGGTCCCGGCCGAGATGCCCAGGGGGCTCAATGTCGGCAGGTGCCTTTGCGCGTGGTGCACCGAGAACGCATACGACAGCGTGGCCAGCAACACCAGGCCGCTGGCGCGCAGGGCGTCGGGCAGGGCACTTTGAGGCATGACGTGCGCCTGATCGATGCTCAGCATCGCCACGCCCACGAGGCCGCTGATCAGGCCGATGAGGCGGGCTCGGCTGAGTCGCTCTTTCGCCCACAGCCAGCCAATCAGGGCCCCCCACATGGGCGTGGTGGCGTTCAGGATGGACATCAGCCCGGCGGGCAGGGTCCGGGCGGCTTCGCCCAGGCACAGCGCAGGCAGAACGCAAGCCAAGAAGGCGGCCACCGCCAAAGGGCGCGCCTGGTGCCAGAGTGGACCCAGTTCCCGGCGGCGCCAGACCCAGGGCAGCAACAGGACCGCCGCGATCGAGACGCGACCGGCGGCCACGGCCACCGGCCCGACGACCGGCGCGGCCACGCGCAGGAACAGGAACGACGCCCCCCAGACAGCGGCCAGGGCGATGAGGGTGAACACGTCCTTGCTTCTCATGCGAGGTCGATCATAGCGGCGGCTGAGGCATGGCGCCCACACCCCCTGCATCCTCGGAGCGCTTGTCGCGCATCCGACATCGAGCCCTCCCTACAATGCCACCCGGGAGGCGCCGCAAGACGGCGCCTGATCGATTCAAGCACCGCGTTCGCTCACCCTCAAAGGACCACCATGCAAGTCACTGCATCCATCTTCAAGGCCTACGACATCCGAGGCATCGTCGGGCAGACCTTGAACGAAGCCGTGGCGGAGCACCTGGGGCGGGCCTTTGGAACCGAGGCGATCAAGCTGGGTGAGAAGGCCGTGGCGGTCGGTCGAGACGGCCGCATCTCGGGCCCGTCCTTGAGCGGCGCGCTCATCCGCGGCCTGCGCGCCGCCGGCGTCAACGTGATCGACCTGGGCGCCGTCACCACCCCCATGCTGTACTACGTCGCCGCCACCCGGGGCGATCAGGGTTGCCACAGTGGCATCCAGGTCACGGGCAGCCACAACCCCAAGGACTACAACGGCTTCAAGATGGTTCTGGCGGGGCGTGCCATCTACGGCGATGACATCCAGGGCCTGCGCCAGCGCATCGAAGCCGAAGACTACGCCAGCGGCGACGGCGGCCTCACCCAGCTCGACGTGCTGGCCGAGTACACCCAGCGCATCATCGGCGATTGCAAGTTGGCCCGCCCTCTGAAGATCGTGGTGGACTCTGGCAACGGCATCCCGGGCGCGTCGGCCCCCGGCATCCTGCGCGCCCTGGGCTGCGAGGTCAGCGAACTGTATTCGGAGGTCGATGGCGACTTCCCCAACCACCACCCGGACCCCTCCAAGCCCGAAAACCTCCAGGACCTGATCGCCGCCGTGAAGGCGCAGGGTGCCGACCTGGGCCTGGCATTCGATGGCGACGGCGACCGCCTGGGCGTGGTCACCCAAGAGGGCAATAACATCTTCCCCGACCGCCAGATCATGCTGTTTGCCCGCGACGTGCTCAGCCGCGTGCCCGGTGCGCCCATCATCTTCGACGTCAAGTGCAGCCAGCGCCTGGCCGTGGCCATTCGCGAAGCCGGTGGCGTGCCCGTCATGTACAAGACCGGCCACTCCCTGGTGAAGGCCAAGCTCAAGGAAATGAACTCGCCTTTCGCGGGCGAGATGAGCGGCCACATCTTCTTCGGTGAGCGCTGGTATGGCTTCGACGACGCCACCTACACCGCCGCACGCCTGCTGGAGATCCTCAGCCGGGTCGCCGACCCCAGCGCCGTGCTCAACGACCTGCCCACCAGCCACAGCACGCCCGAGCTGAACGTGCCTTGCGCCGAAGGCGAGCACCACGCCGTCATCGAAAAGCTGCGCCAGACCGCGCGCTTCGAGGGCGCCGAGATGACGACCATCGATGGCCTGCGCGCCGACTACCCCGATGGATTCGGCCTGGTTCGCGCCTCCAACACCACGCCGGTGCTGGTGCTGCGCTTCGAAGGCCAGACCCCCGAGGCGCTGGAGCGCATCCAGAAGCTCTTCATGGCAGCCATCCTGGCGGTGAAGCCCGACGCCCACGTGGGTGCGTCTGCGCACTGAGCCGCCCTTGTCGGATCTTTCCGGTCGCACCGCTGGCCCGGTTCAGGCCTGGCTGGCTCGCCAGCTCTACAGCCTGCTGCTTCGCCTGGGCACGCCGCTGTACCTGTGGCGCGTGTGGTCGCGCGGGCGCCAAGAGCCCGATTACCAGGCTGACTGGCCCGCACGCCTGGGTTTCAACTCCGCGCCGGTGAGCCGCGGCTCGGCGCCCTGGATCTGGGTTCACGCCGTGTCATTGGGTGAGGCCCGCGCCGCCGCGCCCCTTGTGCGAGCGTTGCGGCATGCCTGCCCGGGCATGCGCCTCTTGCTGACCCACACCACCGCCACAGGGCGGGAGGCCGGCCAGGCCTTGCTGGAAGCGGGCGATCACCAGACCTGGCTGCCTTGGGACACCCCCGGGGCGGTGCGCCGCTTCCTGCGCCACTTCCGCCCGGATGTCGGGGTGCTGATGGAGACGGAGGTCTGGCCCAACTTGCTGCACGTGGCGCGTGGCCAGGGGGTGCCGATGGTCCTGGCCAACGCCCGGCTCAGCGAGAAGAGCCTGCGCCAGGGGCAGCGCTTCGCCGCCTTGCTGCGGCCAGCGGCCCGCGCCTTGAGTCTGTGTCTGGCTCAGACGGAGGCCGACGCCGCCCGCCTGGTGGCCATGGGCGCATCCGGCGTGGAGGTCTGCGGCAACGTCAAGTTCGACATGACGCCTCAGGCCCATCTGTTGGCGCTCGGCCAGGCCTGGCGCGCGGCCAGTCGACGCCCCCTGGTTCTCGCCGCCAGCACCCGCGAGGGTGAAGAGCCCGCTTTGTTGTCTGCATGGTGCCTTCACCGCTCGGGTGACGCCGCTGCTGGCGCGGGTGCGCCTCGCCTGTTGATCGTCCCGCGTCACCCTCAGCGGTTCGACGAAGTGGCCGAACTGATCGAGCGCGCCGGCCTGACCTGGTCTCGGCGCAGCGCGTGGCCACAGGGCCAACCCGATGCCCAGGCCCTGACCGCCGACGCCTGGCTGGGAGACAGCATGGGCGAGATGCCGGCGTATTACGCGGCGTCCACGGTGGCCTTGCTGGGGGGGAGCTTCGTGCCTCTGGGCGGACAGAACCTCATCGAGGCCGCCGCCTGTGGGTGCCCGGTGGTGATGGGGCCATCGACCTTCAATTTCGCCGAAGCCGCGGAGTTGAGCGAGGGGGCGGGGGGCGCTTTCCGCGTTCGGGATGCGGTCGAAGGCGTGCAGCGCGCCCGGGCGCTGTGCGTTGGCGGGGCGAGCCAGGCGTCGGTGGCGGCCACGGTGTTCGCCCAAGCGCACCGCGGCGCGGCCCAGCGGACCGCCGAGCGGATCCAGAGCTTGTTGCAGGTCAAGCGGATCAGGGTTTTCACTGGCGGTTGACGCGGACCCCACACAAACAGGGGATAACAAATTGAAACAACCCTGTGTATCGTTCACACATTCGATGTTGTGGGAGTCACCATGAAGATCCAAATCAAAACCCTTGTCGCCTCTGCTTTGGTGGCTCTGGTGTGTTCGCCTGCTTTTGCCAAGACCCAGGACCTGGGTGAGTTGTCCGACTACGGCACCTACTTCGGCAACACCTTCAACGCGGCTCAGACCTCGTTCACCGACATCTACACCTTCACCATCGCGGCAGATGGTGACGTGTCGGGTGCAACCAGCGACTACAAAGCCACGGTTTTCTTCCGTGACGTGAACCTGACCAGCCTGGAGCTGTTCTCTCAGCCGGCCGGCGTCAGCATCTACAAGGAAGTGTCGGTGGCCGATGAGTTCACCTTCAACTTCGCCGGCCTGTCGGCGGGTGCGTATTCCCTGAAGGTCACCGGCTCGGTGTCCGGCAGCCTGTTCGGCGCCTTTGATTCGGCTGAGTACGAAGGCTTCATCTCCACGACCGCTTCGGTTGCCTCTCCGGCGCCTGAGCCCGCTGACCTGGCGATGGCCATGATGGGCCTGGCTGGCGTGGGCGTGATGCTGCGCCGTCGCAACAAGGCGGTTGCAGCCTGAGTTCGGCTCAGCGGCGATCCACACAACGGGCCTTCGGGCCCGTTGTCGTTCGTGCACGGTGCGGCGGGTGTCCCCTTCAAGTTAGGGATAAGGGCGGATGAGGTGCTCGCATAACATCGTGACATCAAAACGAAATTGAACTGGGGACCCCCATGACCAGAACCCGTCTGGCAGGTTTTTTCCTCGCCGTGTCGTCGCTGACAGGGCCTGTTTTGGCGAACGACCTCGGGTGGCTGTCGCCCAACCCCCGTCGTGGTTTGGTGGAAATGAGTTTCCTGCCCGACTACCAGAACGGCTTCACCCACTATTTCGACTTCACCATCGGCAGCGGGGTGGACGTGCTGGGGCAGACCCAGGATGTGGGCTTGGTGGCCGCCCCCGATGTGGACCTGGACTCCCTGCGCCTGCTGTCGCGTGACCGCATGACCGAGTTCGGCATCGATCAGGACATCCCCAACAACCACATCAACCGCGTGTCCTTCAGCGGGCTCCTGTCGGGTCAGTACAGCCTGGAGGTTCGCGGTCACGTGACGCCAGGCGATCCGCTGCTCGGTTCGCAGCGCGCTCGCTATTTCCTGGCGCTCTACACCGGTCCTGCCAGCAACGGTGCGGTCGGGCAGGTGTTCTCGATGACCGTGGTGCCTGAGCCCAGCGGGGTGGCATTGGGGCTCGCAGGGGCACTGGGCCTGGTTGCCTTGGCTCGGCGTCGTTCGACCCGCACCTGAGCGGTTGAGCGGCCCTCGCGACCTTTTCAAACGTGCCCCTGGGTTTGCCGGGGGAAAAACGGACCCTGTTGGGGTCCGTTTTGTTTTGTGCGCGTCCGAGCTCCCAGGCTGTGTCAACATGGCGGCTGAATTTGCATTCAGGATGGATCAAACGAGATGGCATTGAAAGCTTTGGCCTTGGTTGCATTGGCGTGTGTCGCGGTGCTGGCCGGGTGTGACAAGAAGTCGTCGGGGCAACTCGGTGCGGCCGACTCCCAGGTGGTGGCCCAGGTCAACGACGGCGAGATCTCCGTTCATCAGGTTCAGACCCTCCTGCGGGTGCAGCCTGCCTTGGCCGCGCGCTGGGGTGATCAGGCCACCGCCCGCGCCCTGGACAACCTCATCGAGCAGGAGCTCGCTGCTCAGGCCGCTCGTGAGGGCAAACTCGATCGCAGCCCTCAGGTGATTCAAGCCCTGGCCCTGGCCGAGCGCGAGGTGCTGGCTCGGGCCTACCAAGACCAACTGGCCGACAAGGTGGTGCCGCCCGACAGCGAGGCCATCAATCGCTACTTCGACGAACACCCCGAGTTGTTCAGCGAGCGCAAGCAGTACCACATGGAAGAGACGGTGGTCAGGGCCACCGCCGCGGAGGCCGATGCGGCCCTGCCCAGTTTGGCGGCGACGACCTCCCTGGACGCGGTGCAGGCCCTGTTGAACCAGAAAGGGTGGCCGCGCAGCAGCCGCCGCACCAGCCAGTGGGCCGAGAACGTGCCCTTGGAGATGCTGCCTCGCCTGGCCAAGTTGCAGGTGGGCCAGTCCCTGGCCATGCGCCGGCCCGAAGGCCTGGTCGTGCTGACGTTGCTGCGCGTCGACGCAGCCGCGGTGACCTTGCCTCAGGCCACGAAGGTCATCTACTCCGTGTTGTTGAACCAGCGGCGTCAGCAGGCGGTTCAAGAAGGCATGCTCAAGTTGCGTGAGCAAGCGAAGATCGTGAAGGCCACACCGGCGGCGGCCTCCGCGGCTTCGACCTCGAGCTCGGCGTCAGCCCCGATGTCGGCGCCTGCCTCCACCCCCGCATCGGCGCCGGAGGCTGCGGCCTCGGGTGCATCCTGATCGTCGCTTGAGGGGCCTGGGGTGTCGAGTCGCTTGATCGCTTGGGTGCCGTTGCTGGCTTGGCTGAGCCTGGCGGTCCCCAGCCTGTGGGGCTTCCTGTTTGGGCCGTGGGCTGCCTACAGCCAGGGGCATGAACTGCTGCTGCTGTCCGTTGCGGCCTGGCTGGTCTGGCGTCAGCAGGGCGTGCCGGTTTCTGGTGCGGCGGGCGCGGCTTTGCGGTCCCCCGCGTTCTGGCTGGGTTGGGGGGCGGGGCTGCTGGCTTACTGGCTGGGGCGCACGCAAGAGCTCATTCGCATCGAGTTGCTGGCCCTGTGGTGGCTCGCCATGATGGTGATGCTGGCTGGCCGTGGCTGGCACGGGTTGAGGCGCACCTGGTTCGCCTGGCTGTTCTGCCTGTTTGCGATGCCGCTGCCGTTTTCCGTCGTGCTGGCTTTGACGGCCCCGTTGAAGGAAGCCGTTTCGGCCTTGGCGGCGCTGATCTTGTCCGGGGTGGGCTACCCCGTGGGCCGCAGTGGCGTGGTGCTCACGGTGGGGCAATACCAGTTGCTGGTCGCCGAGGCCTGCGCAGGCCTGCACTCCATGTTCATCCTGGAGGCGATGGGTTTGCTCTACAGCCACCTGGCCGCTCACGGCTCGCGCTGGCGAACCCTGTGGCTGGCGTTGCTGGCCATCCCGGTGTCTTTCGTGGCCAACGTCATGCGGGTCATCATCCTGGTGCTGGTGACCCACCATTTCGGTGACGCCGCGGGCCAGGGATTCGTGCATCACTTCGCCGGGCTGGTGCTGTTTGCCGTGGCCTTGGTGTTGATGGCGGTGGTCGACTTCGTGCTGGGTTTGATCTGGCCCGATGCGCCGGTGCCCGAGACCTCGTCTGTGCCAGCGTCCGCGCCCGCGCCCGCGCCTGCGCCTGGAGGCGGTGTCCGTTTGGCCGGAGCGAATGCGGTCCTTTCGCGTGCGGGCACGTGGGTCCTCGGTGTGTCGATGGTGCTGGTGGCGCTGATGGCCGGCTGGGGGCGCCTGGGGGTGTCCGAGTCGGCGCAGGCTCGCGCGGGCGTGCCGCTGGAGTCTTTGTTCCCGGCTCAGGTGGGGGACTGGACGCCGGACCCGGTGTCCTCGGGGCTGGTGCGGCCTGCTTTTGAGCAAGCGCGCCAGTTTCAGATGTACGACCAGGTCCTGGAGCGCACCTACGTGCACCCCTCGGGGCGGCGGTTGATGCTGTCGGTTGCGTATGGTCGTCAGCAGTCCGTGGGCCTGCAGATGCATCGGCCGGAGGTGTGTTACCGGGCCGGGGGCTTCGCCGTGGGAGAGGCCCGGCAGGCGTCCTTGCAGTTGGACGGCCACGTGTTGCCGGTGACCCGCCTGATGGCCCGCATGCCGGAGCGGCCGGAGCCGATCACGTACTGGCGCTTGCTGGGTGACGAGGTGGTGGCCGATGAGGCAGGGTTCAAGCTGCGTCAGTTCGCGGCTGGCTTGGTGCGCCGCCGCGTGGACGATGGCTTGCTGGTGCGGGTGTCGAGCATCCACCCGGATGCCGAGGCGGGTTGGCGGGCGCAAGAGGCATTTGTGCGGGACCTGGCTCGGGTGTTGAACCCGCAGCAGCGTTTGCGCGTGATGGGCTGGGTGAGCGCCCCGAACGCCCCAAGCGCCCCAAGCGCCCCGAGCGCGATCAGCGGCACTGGCGAGGTGTCCGGCCCCGTGCGCTGATCAGGCCCGCAGGTCCTGCCACTGTGGGTGGCGGCGCATGTAGACCTCGACGTAGCTGCACACGGGGCGCACCCGGTGGCCCTGTGTGCGAGCCCATTGCAAGGCATGTTGAACGAGCGCCGCCGCCAGGCCGCGCCCTTCCAGCTGGCGCGGCACACCGGTGTGGGTGATGTGCATGACCGAGCCGACCAGGGTGTAGTCGACCTCGCAGCGCAGGCCTTCCACCCAGGCTTCGAAGCGGCCTGCTTCCGAGTGGTGAACGATGTCGAGTCCTTCGGGCGTCATGGTCGTGGTCGTGGTCATGGTCAGGGGCGGGCGTGAGGTAGTGGGTAGGGGCGCTGTGTGGGGCGGGGTGGTCACAGCCAGCCCAATGCGCCCAGGCCTGCGCCGGTGGCCACCAGCCAGATGAGGCGCACGCGTGTGCGCCAGACCAGCAAAGCGACGGCCACGGCGAGCAGCCAGGCTCGGAGCTGGCCCTGCGGCGATGGCATCAGCAACCACCCGGTGGCCAGCAGCAACCCCACGGTGACGGGCGTCATGCCGGCCTGAAAGGCGCGCACGCTCAGCCAGTGGCGTCGGCTGGCGACCCAGCGCGAGACAAACAGCGCCAGGGTGGTGGAGGGCAGCATGATGCCGATCATGCTGGTGGTTGCGCCCACGAATCCGGCGCTGTACCAGCCCATCAGGGCGACGAACAGCACGTTCGGCCCGGGGGCGGCTTGGGCCAGGGCGATGGCCGAGGTGAAGTCGGCGTCGCTCATCAGGGGGGTGTCGGTGACCAGGCGGCGGTGCATGTCGGGCACCAGCGTGATGGCGCCGCCGATGGACATCAGCGACAGGGCCAGGAAGTGGCCGAAGAGCTGCCAGGCCACGTCGGGGCTCCCCGGGAGGGCTGGCACGCTCATGGCTGACGGGCCGCGTCGCGGCGCTGGAGGATGAAGCCGGTGCCGATGCAGGTGAGCCCGCCCAGGCCGAGCAGCACCCACAGCAGCGGCCAGCGCAGCAGGCCCATCAGGCAGAAGGCCAGCGCGGCGATGGCCAGGCTGGTGGAGCCGCCCAGTTCATGCTCGCGCAAGGGCGCCGCCAGCTTGAGCACCGTGCCGATGATCTGGCCGGCCGCGACGGCGGCGACGCCACCGAGTGCGCCTCGGATGGGGCCTTGGGCTTCGGGCCAGGCCGAGGCTTCGCCCAGCAACCAGGCCAGCAACAGCATCAGGGCCATGGGGGCGGCGATCATGCCTGCAAGCGCGGTGAGGGCGCCTCGCCAGCCGAAGAACCGGTCTCCGATCATCAAGGACAGGTTGCACACGTTGGGGCCGGGCAGCACCTGGGCGCTGGCCAGCAGTTCCACGAAGTCCTTGGGGCTGAGCCAGCGTCGGCGCTCGCACAACTCACGCTGTGCCACGGCGATCACGCCGCCGAAGCCCTGCAGGGCCAGCGCCGTGAAGGCGATGAAGAGTTCGCGCAGGGACGCGGGGCGGCTCAGGCCATCGGCCTCAGGCATAGACGGCCACCACCTGGTAGCCCAGCGCCGCCATCTGGCCGCAGGGGGTCCACAGCGTGGTTTTTTCGTTGACGTAGCCTTCGCCAGTGGCCAGGGC
This sequence comes from Burkholderiales bacterium, assembly GCA_016000265.1. Classification (GTDB taxonomy): domain Bacteria; phylum Pseudomonadota; class Gammaproteobacteria; order Burkholderiales; family Burkholderiaceae_C; genus Aquabacterium. The sequence continues at coordinate 76,472 of JAECRL010000009.1, read as the reverse complement.
ATCCTTGTCCATGCGCCAGAAGCCGCTGGGGTCGCCCACCTCCACCGGACGCAGCTCCAGCGCCCAGGACACGGAGGAGGCCGGGGCGAAGCCGTTCAGGCGCGCCAGGGCGGGCGTGGGGCCGGCGTCGGCCAGCAGCACGGATTGCAACTCGCTGTCGATGCCTTCGCTCTCGTGCAGGCGCACGTAGACGCGGCTGTGCCATTCGGGCGAGCCGGTGAAGGGCAGGCCGCCTTCGGCCTGGCGGAAGTCCAGGTGCTGCGTGAAGGCGGGCGTCATGTTGGGCACGAAGGGCCACTTGAACGCGCTGTCGATGTCTTTGGCGGCCGGGAGGTGATCGGGGCGCAGGTGAGGCAGGCTGGATTCGCGCGCGGTGCCGAAGACACCCAGCAGGACGCCGCCGATCTGCACCGCACCGTTGGCGTCGGCTTGCAGCACGCGGGCTTGCACCTGGCGGATGTTCTTGCCTTGACGCAGCAGGTGGACCTCGACGTCGAAGGAGCCGGCTGCCACCGGGCCGACGAAGTTGGTCTGCAAGGCGCGCAGCGGCCAGTCGGCACCGCAGGCGTCTCGCATGGCCTGCACGGCCAGGGCCGAGAGCACGCCGCCAAAGGTGGTGCGCCCTTGTTGCCAGTCGGGCGTGACGTGGAAGCGGATGCGATGGGTGCCGTCGACCTCGATGCGTTGGCGGGTGGCCAGCAGGCCGGCCAGGGTCGTCGTGCCAGGGGTGGGGGCGTTCGCTTGGACTGGGTCGCTCATGGGAGGCTCATCGCGTGAAGGGAACCCATTATCGAACGGTCGTGCTTTTTTTGCTTGGCGCGGGGTGAGTGCCGTTCAATGTCGCGTGAGCAACTGCTCGATCTGGCTGGCCGGCAGGGGGCGGCTGTAGAGGTAGCCCTGGGCCACGTCACAGCCCAGGCTGCCCAGGAAGGCCTCCTGATCGGGCATCTCGACGCCTTCGGCCACGACGTGCAGGCGCAGGCCGTGGGCCATGGAGATCATGGTGCTGACCAGCTGGTTGTCGTTGTCGTTGCTGGGCACGTCCTGCACGAAGCTGCGGTCGATCTTGAGTTGCTGGACGGGGAAGCGTTTGAGGTAGGCCAGCGAAGAGTAGCCGGTGCCGAAGTCGTCGATGGTGAGGTAGACGCCCAGGGCGTGGAGGTTCTGCAGGAACTGCTCTGCGCCGGTGCCGGACTCCATCAGGCCGCCTTCGGTGATCTCGATTTCAAGGCGGTGGGCGGGCAGGCCGGTGCGTTGCAGGATGTCGGCCAGTCGGTCGGCGAGGCCTCCGCGGCGGATTTCGCTGGGCGACAGGTTGATGGCGATGCGCCCGAAGTCCAGGCCCTGGTCGAGCCAGGCGCGGCCTTGTCGGCAGGCCTCCTCGGCCACCCATTCGCTGAGCGAGGTGATCATGCCGGTTTCTTCCATGACCGGGATGAACTGGTTGGGGCCGAGGGCCACGGGCGCGCCATGTTCACCCGGCGTGGTCAGGCGAACCAGGGCTTCGACGGCGATGACGCGGCGATCGCTCAGGCGCACCATGGGTTGGTAGTGCAGGGTGAATTCGCTGTTTTCCACGGCCCGGCGCAGCAGCGTCTCCATCTGCAGGCGCAGGGTGGCGTCGGTCGTGAAGGCCTGGGTGTAGAAGCTGAAGTTGTTGCGCCCGCGCCGTTTGGACTCGTACATGGCGGCGTCGGCGTTGCGCACCAGTTCGGACTCATCCTGGCCGTCGTCGGGGTACAGGCTGATGCCGATGGAGGCGCGCACGTAGACCTGCTGGCCGCCCTCCAGGGTGAAGGGCTGGTTGAGCGTGTCCAGGATGGCGGTGGCCACTTGCGCGGCTTGCTGGGGGTGGCGCAGGTGCTCCAGCACGAGCACGAACTCATCGCCCCCCAGGCGGCCGAGGGTGTCTTCCTGGCGCACGCGCTGGCGCAGGCGCTGGGCCACCTGTTTGAGCAGGCTGTCGCCAGCGGCGTGGCCCAGGCCGTCGTTGACGGTCTTGAAGTTGTCCAGGTCGATGAAGATGACGCCCACCAGCGTGTGGTGGCGCTGCGCGAGGTTGACGGCGTGGGCCAGGCGCTGGCGGATGAGCACGCGGTTGGGCAGCTCGGTGAGCGGGTCGTAGTGCGCCATGCGGGCCAGGCGCTCTTCGGATTGCTTGAGCTGGGTGATGTCGGTGAAGACGCCCACGAAGTGGCTGGGCTCGCCCTGGATGCTGTGCACGGCGTTGAGCGAGAGCTGGGTCATGAACGGCTCGCCGTCGCGGTGCTTGAACCAGACCTCGCCTTGCCAGGAGCCGTAGTGCAGCACGTGTTCTCTGAACTCGGCGAGCGACTCGGTGGGCTGCTCAAGCAGCAGGAACTCGGGGGCCAGGCCGATGACCTCTTCTTCGGTGTAGCCCGTCAGCGCGGTGAACGCAGGGTTGACGGAGACCAGCCGCTTGTCGCGCCCCATGACCATCATGCCGTCCTGCGTGCTCTCGAGGGCGGCTGCGTGCAGGCGGATGCGGTGCTCGGCGTGGTCGCGCAGGGCCTCGCGGTGCAGCATGGTCAGCGCGAAGGACAGGTCGCTGGAGAGGTCTTCGAACAGGGCGAGTTCTTCGACGTCGTCGTCGTCGACCCGCTTGCCCAGCAGGATCAGGTGGCCGATGAGGGCCTGCTCGCGCCTGAGCGGCACGATGACGCAGCCGGGCGTGCCCGCCGCCACCGCCTCGTCCAGCCAGCTCGCCGCCGAGTCGTGCACGGCCAGGTTGCGCGTGCGGAAGGTGCGGCCCTGACGCATGCAGGTGTCGGGCACGGCTTGGGCATCCGGGGTGGCGGGCAGCGTGAAGTCCAGGCTGGCACGGGGCGGGCGGTCGTCGCCGGACTCGGTGGCGCAGCGCAGTCGGGTGGGGTCGGTGGGGTCGAAGAGGGACACCCAGGCCTTGCGGAATTGCCCGTGCTGCACCGCGACGTCGCACACCCGAGCCAGCAGGATGGACGGGTCGTCGGAGCGCACCATGGCCTGGTTGACATGGCTGAGGAAGTCGTACATGCGCGTTTTGCGGCGCAGGCGGCGCTCGGTCTGGCGGCGCGCGGTGATGTCCCAGATCATCCAGACGACCTGCTCGGCGTTGCCCACCGGTGCGCAGCGGCTGTCGAAGTGCCGCAGTTCCTGGTTGATGGTGACCGTGAAGGTGCTGGACTGGGTGCTGCGGGTGCCCAGCGCCTGGCGCAAGACGACCATGAAGCGTTCGGCCATGTCCGCCGGGAACAGGTCGTGCAGGCGGCGCCCAAGCAGCTCATGGGGAGGGCGCCCCAGCAGCGGCAGGTTGTTGCCGTAGATGTCGAGGTAGTGACCTTGGGCGTCCATGCGGAACGCCAGGTCGGGCAGGGCCTGCGCGAAGGCGGTGAGCTGGGCCTCGCGGGCCCGCAGCTTGCCCACGGCTTGCTCGCGCTGGCGGTGCGCGCGTCCCATCATCAAGAGCAGCAGCGCGGTCACGCTGCCCACCAGCGCCACGTTGAGGCGGTCGAGGCGGTGCTGGTCGCGCGTGGCCCGCTCCAGCGAGGCCTGCCAGGCGGTCGCGGTCTGGCCGATGGCGATGTCGAGCGCATCCAGGGCGCGCGGCAGGGCCCGCGGGTCGTGGGAGGACGCCGCCGCGTCTTCCAGGGCGCGCTGGGTGCGCTGCAGCGGAACCAGCAGCTCCGGCGGGGCTTGTTCACGCAGCTGGGTCAGCGCGTTTTCGGCTCGTCGCAGGGGCGCTTTCAGCTGATCGGTGGATGCGCTGGCGGGGGGCTGGCTGAGCAACCACAGCGTCTGGCGCGCTTCGAGTCGGGCGTCGGACAGGTGGGTGTCGAAGGCGTGGGCGCGTTGCTGGAGCCGGTTCCAACCCAGGTGCGACCAGGCGATCAGCCCCATGCTGATGGCCGCGAGCGCCGCAACCGACAGGGCCAATGGCCCGAAGCGCCCCAAGGCCGGTGTCGGCAGGGCGGAGGTCGGGGTGGTCGGCTCGGAGGTGGGGATCACAGCGCTCACGGCGTGGCGGTCGGGCGGGTCGGAAAAGAGCCGACAGCTTAGGTGAAAAACCCCTGGGATCGGCGATGATTCGCGGCGAGGGCAGGTGGTGACGCGCACGTCAACACCCGCCTGTGTGTCGCTTTTTCACACCACGCAACCCTGGCCGCTGATTCCATGCCCTCCACGCTCACCTATGTGCCGACTCACCCCGCCCGCTCCGCCTTTTTGAGCGTGCGGGGCCTGCGCTGCCATCACCTCATCTGGGGCGACCCCGGGCGGGCCACGCCCGAGCAGCCCTTGCTGGTGTTGATGCATGGCTGGATGGACGTGGGCGCCTCCTTCCAGTTCATGGTGGACGCATTGCGTCTGCAACCGGGCTGGCAGGATCGACCGATCGTGGCGGTGGACTGGCGCGGCTTCGGCCTGAGTGAGCCCGGCGGCAGCGACTCGTACTTCTTCGCCGACTACCTCGCCGACCTCGACGAGATCCTCCACCAGCTGTCGCCCGGCCAGCCGGTGGACCTGCTGGGCCACAGCATGGGGGGCAACGTGGTCATGCTCTATGCGGGCGTGCGCTCCGAGCGCATCCGCAAACTGGTCAACCTGGAGGGCTTCGGCATGCCGGCCACCGTGCCGGACGACGCGCCAGGGCGCTACATCAAGTGGCTCGACGAGATCCGTCAGCCCGTCCAGCTCAAGGACTACGACGGCGTCGCAGGCGTGGCCCGCCGCCTGCAGGCCAACAACCCGCTGTTGCGCGCCGAGTTCGCGCACTGGTTGGCGCAGCACTGGGCGCGCGAGGAAAACGGCCGTTGGGTGATCAACGCCGACGCCGCCCACAAGCGCCCCCAGCCGTTTTTGTACCGAGTCGAGGAGGTGCACGCCTTCCTGGCGCGCATCGGCTGCCCCGTGCTGTTCGTGGAGGGCGCACAGACGCTGTACTTCATGCTGTTTGGCGGCAAATTCAGCCGTGATGAATTCCTGCAGCGCGTCACCCACGTGCCCGATTTCCGCCTGGAAACCCTCGACCAGGCCGGCCACATGCTGCACCATGACCAGCCCGAAGCGCTCGCCGCCCACCTGGCGGCGTTCCTGGGGGCGTCCGCGGCTCCCACTGCGTGAGAAAATGAGCGCTTGTCCGCTCGGACGGCGCGCCCCGTGCGCCCGCCGAGCCGGCCCCTTTTTGCCCCGAGTGCCCCTTGTTGCGGGCGCTCCCACCTTGCAGGATTCACATGGACATCGAACACATCAACGCCCTGGGCGCCCAGATCACCGACCTGACTCAGCGCACCGCTGAGCTCCGGAGGTATCTTTGACTGGGATGAAAAGTCCCGTCGCCTCGCCGAAGTCAACGCCGAACTCGAAGACCCCAGCGTCTGGAACGACCCCAAGCGCGCCCAGGCCCTGGGCAAGGAAAAGAAGTCCCTGGAGGACGTCGTCCTGGTCATCAGCCACCTGACGACCAACCTGGCCGACAACGCCGAGCTCTTCGAGATGTCGAAGGAAGAGGGCGACCACGATGGCCTGCAGGCCATCTCCGATGACGTGCAAGGGCTGCTCAAGGACATCGAAGGCCTGGAGTTCCGCCGCATGTTCAGCAACCCGGCCGACCCCAGCAACTGCTTCGTCGACATCCAGGCCGGCGCCGGCGGCACCGAGGCCTGCGACTGGGCCTCCATGCTGTTGCGACAGTACGTGCGCTACTGCGAGCGCAAAGGCTTCACGGCCGAGCTGGAAGACGAAACCCCGGGCGACGTGGCCGGCATCAAGAGCGCGACCATCAAGGTCGAGGGCGACTACGCCTTCGGCTTCCTGCGCACCGAGACCGGCGTGCACCGCCTGGTGCGCAAGTCCCCGTTCGACTCGTCCGGTGGTCGCCACACCTCGTTCGCCTCGGTGTTCGTCTACCCCGAAGTCGACGACTCCATCGAGATCGACATCAACCCCTCTGACGTTCGAACCGACACCTTCCGCGCCTCGGGCGCCGGCGGCCAGCACATCAACAAAACCGACTCGGCCGTGCGCCTGACGCACATCCCGACCGGCATCGTCGTGCAGTGCCAGGACGGCCGCTCGCAGCACAGCAACCGCGACGTGGCCTGGAAGCGCCTGCGCTCGCGCCTGTACGACTTCGAGATGCGCAAGCGCCAGGAAGCGCAGCAGAAGCTGGAAGACACCAAGACCGACGTGGGCTGGGGCCACCAGATCCGCTCGTACGTGCTGGACAACAGCCGCATCAAGGACCTGCGCACCAACGTCGAAATCTCCGCCACCCAAAAGGTGCTGGATGGCGACCTCGATGCATTCATCGAAGCCAGCCTCAAGCAAGGCATCTGACGAGAACCCACCAACAGAGGGACTGACACATGCGTGAAGGCAGCGCCCAGCTGATTCGCCGCGAAGACTACGCGGCGCCAGCTTTCTGGATCAAGACCGTCGACCTGACGTTCGACCTCGATCCGGCCAAGACCCTGGTCATCAACAAGATGACCGTTGAGCCCAACCCGGGTCAGCCCGGCGCGGCCCTGCGCCTGGACGGCGAAGACGTCAACCTCACGCGCGTGCTGGTCGACGGTGAGCCCGTGTCCTTTCGCACCGAAGGCGGCCAGCTGGTGCTGGAGAACCTGCCCCAGCAGCCGTTCAACCTCGAGATCCGCACCACCTGCGCGCCCGAAAAGAACACGCAGCTCTCGGGCCTCTACACCAGCAGCGGCGGCTTTTTCACCCAGTGCGAGGCACTGGGTTTCCGTCGCATCACCTACTTCCTCGACCGCCCCGACGTCATGGCCACCTACAAGGTGACCCTGAAAGGCGACAAGCGCAAGTACCCGGTCTTGCTGTCCAACGGCAACCTGATCGAAGAAGGCGAGCTGGACAACGGCCGCCACTTCGCCGTCTGGGTCGACCCTCACCCCAAGCCCTGCTACCTGTTCGCCCTGGTGGCCGCCGACCTGGTGCGCCGCGAGCAGCGCATCCGCACCCGCTCGGGCCGCGACCACCTGCTGCAGATCTACGTGCGCGCCGGTGACCTCGACAAGACCGAGCACGCGATGAACTCGCTGATCGCCTCCATCGCCTGGGACGAGCACGCCTTCGGCCTGAGCCTGGACCTCGAGCGCTTCATGATCGTGGCGGTCAGCGACTTCAACATGGGCGCCATGGAGAACAAGGGGTTGAACATCTTCAACACCAAGTTCGTGCTGGCCAACCCGGCCACCGCCACCGACGTCGACTTCGGCAACGTCGAAAGCGTGGTCGCCCACGAGTACTTCCACAACTGGACCGGCAACCGCGTCACCTGCCGCGACTGGTTCCAGCTCTCGCTCAAAGAAGGCCTGACCGTCTTCCGCGACCAGCAGTTCAGCCAGGACATGGCCGGCAGCCCCAGCGCGCGGGCCGTCAAGCGCATCGAAGACGTGCGCACCCTGCGCCAGCTGCAGTTCCCCGAAGACGCGGGCCCCATGGCCCACCCGGTGCGCCCCGACAGCTACTTGGCCATCGACAACTTCTACACGGCCACCGTGTATGAAAAGGGCTCCGAGCTCGTGCGCATGATGCACACCCTGGTCGGCCAGCAAGGCTTTGCCCAAGGCATGGCCCTGTACTTCGAGCGCCACGACGGCCAGGCCGTGACCTGCGACGACTTCGCGCAAGCCATCGCCGACGCCAACCCGGACAGCGAACTCGCCCGGCGCCTGGACGCCTTCAAGCGCTGGTACGGCCAGGCCGGCACGCCGCGGGTTCGCGCCCACGGGGTGTACGACGCCGAGCACCGCATCTACACGCTCACGCTGAGCCAGAGTTGCGCGGCCACGCCGGGTCAGCCCACCAAGGCGCCCTTCGTGATCCCCGTGGCCATGGGCCTGGTTGCCGCGGACGGCCGCCACCTGAACCTGCACCTCGAAGGCCACCTCGACCCCATCGGCCACGACACCGTGCTGGTGCTGTCCGAGGCCGAGCAAACCTTCACCTTCGTGCACGTGCCCACCGAGCCGGTGCCCTCGCTGCTGCGAGGCTTCTCGGCGCCGGTCGTGCTCGAAGCCGAACTGAGCGACGACGCCCTGTTCACCCTGCTGAGCCACGACCACGACCCCTTCAACCGCTGGGAGGCCGCCCAGAAGCTGGCCCTGCGTCGCCTGCTCAATGCCGTCAGCGGAGGCGGTCGCGTCGAGCTGGATGTGCGCTTCGTCGAAGCCCTGCGCAGCGTGCTGCGTCACCCCGAGCTGGATGCCGCTTTCAAGGAACTGGTGCTGACCTTGCCGAGTGAGGCCTACGTGGCCGAGCAATTGGAGGTGGTGGACCCGCAGCGCATTCACCATGCCCGTGAAGGCATGAAGGCCCAACTGGCCCACGCCCTGCACGACGATTGGGTCTGGGCCTTTGAGCAGAACCACGAGTTGGGTGGCTACTCGCCCGACCCGGTGAGCGCGGGGCGCCGCGCCCTGGCCAACCTGGCTTTGAGCATGCTGACCCTGGACGGTGCCGTCCGCCACAACCCGGTGTGGACGGGGCGCGCCTTCCAGCGCTTCAACGACGCCACCAACATGACCGACCGCCTGGGCGCCTTGTCCGCGCTGGTGAGCGCCCACGCCGACCTGGCCGAGGAGGCGCTCAAGCGCTTCCACCAGCAGTTCCGCGACGAGGCCCTGGTCATCGACAAGTGGTTCACTCTGCAGGCCATGGCGCCGGAGAAGGACGGCAAGGTCTTTGCCCGCGCCAAGCAGCTGATGCAGCACCCCGACTTCACGCTGCGCACGCCCAACCGGGCGCGCAGCCTGCTGATGGCGCTGTGCCAGAGCAACCCGGCCGCCTTCCACCGCATCGACGCGGCGGGCTACGTGTTCTGGGCCGACCGCGTCATCGAGATCGATGGCATCAACCCGCAGCTGGCGGCCCGCCTGGCGCGCGCCATGGACCACTGGCGCCGCCTGGCCGAGCCTTACCGCACGGCGGCCCAGGAAGCGCTCAAGCGCGTGGCCGCTCGCACCGAGCTGTCCGACGACGTGCGCGAGATCATCACGCGCGCGCTGCAGGACTGAGTCGGCCCGCCGTTTTCATTTCACCCGAGATCATCAACATGACCAAACGAATCAGCCTGACGCAGTACCTGATCGAGCAGCAGCGCGGCGAGGCGCAGATCCCCGCCCAGCTGCGCCTGCTCATCGAAGTCGTCGCCCGCGCCTGCAAGCGCATCGCCATCAGCGTCAACAAGGGCGCGCTGGGCGAGGTCCTGGGCTCCGCCGACAGCGAGAACGTGCAGGGCGAAGTCCAGAAGAAGCTCGACATCATCGCCAACGAGGTGCTGATCGAGGCCAACGAGTGGGGCGGCCACCTCGCCGGCATGGCATCCGAAGAAATGGACGACATGCACGCGGTGCCCAACCGCTACCCGCAGGGTGAGTACCTGCTGCTGTTCGACCCCCTCGACGGCTCCAGCAACATCGACATCAACGTCAGCATCGGCACGATCTTCTCGGTGCTCAAGCACCAGGGCGGCGAGGTCACCAACGAGAGCTTCCTGCAGCCCGGCACCGCCCAGGTCTGCGCGGGCTACTGCGTCTACGGCCCGCAGACCACGCTGGTGCTGACGGTGGGCCAGGGCGTCGTCATGTTCACGCTGGACCGCGAGCAAGGCTCGTGGGTGATGACCGACGACAACGTGCGCATCCCCGAGGACACCAAGGAGTTCGCCATCAACATGTCGAACATGCGCCACTGGGCCCCGCCGGTCAAGCGCTACATCGACGAGTGCCTGGCGGGCAAGGAAGGCCCCCGCGGCAAGGACTTCAACATGCGCTGGGTGGCCGCGATGGTGGCCGACGTGCACCGCATCCTCACGCGCGGCGGCATCTTCATGTACCCCTGGGACAAGCGCGAGCCCAACAAGCCCGGCAAGCTGCGCCTGATGTACGAAGCCAACCCGATGAGCTTCCTGGTGGAGCAGGCCGGTGGCGTGTCCACCAACGGCCTGCAGCGCATCATGGAAATCCAGCCGAGCCAGTTGCACGAGCGCGTCAGCGTGGTGTTGGGCTCGAAGAACGAAGTCGAGCGCGTGACGGCCTACCACCGCGAAGCGTCGTGATTTAGGGTGCTATAATTTGAGGCTTGGAAGCCGGTGTAGCTCAGTCGGTAGAGCAGCTCATTCGTAATGAGAAGGTCGAGGGTTCGATTCCTTTCTCCGGCACCAACGAAATCAACAACTTAGCCTCAGACAGTGTCTGGGGCTTTGTTGTTTCTGGGTCGCGTACAGACTGAATACAGACTGAAGTGCGCAGTCGCTGTTGCCTTGGCTTAACGGAGTTGGTTGCGACGAAGGGGGCGAGCAGCCCGAAGTCGTCACTGTTTTTGACATGCTCGTCGGTGATGTCAGTTATGAGTGGGCTTTTAGCTGGCTCTACTAGCCGGCTGCCGCACAGATCAATAGCTGTTCTCGTTTGACGAGCGAATATCTATAGCTCTAACGCTCATGTGTTTGTGTGAGCGTCATCTGGGCTGAGGTGCTTCGCATTCGTCACACGACATCGGTTTAGCACTACCTACTCTACGGCGCAGTAGTGGTCACATGCCAGAGACGTGAGCTAGCACGGCTGGCGCCGGCAAACGCTCTCGTTCGACAGGCCGCCGAGTGGTGGGCTTGTTTCGAGTAAATTTTTCGTGAGCGTCATATGCCAGTATTAATCTTAATGCCTATGCCATATGCAGCTACTTTTTGCCCCAAAACCTTCCAGAATGCGTCATTTGGTGAGGGTAGATATTCTGTTGACCGCTTTGGGGAGGAGATGCGCTTATCGTCTGTAAGGTATGCCACCGCATCTTTTAGAAGAGTTCTGCCTAGCGGCTCAAAAATGACTTGTTTGCATGCGTCCTCTTTTTTCGTGACCGAGCATCCAGTCAAGCAGCATTTATTATTGCTGTGCGGAAAAGCATCCGCACAGGCCTCCCAATATGATTTGCATTCGCCTGACATGCTCTCTGCTTCGCGGCGGCGTAATCCGACTTTAAGGTCGGCAAACAATTCAAAACACGGATGAAGGGCGCTAAACTTCGCCTGGGTAACAGAAGGGCGGTCCGCATGCCAGGATGGGCGGAGCTTATCGATAAGTCTTAGCGGTAAGTGATTCTCGAACTCACGCCCATCAGAAATCATCAATTCGTAGAGACCAGTGCCGGAAACACTCAAGCAGCTCTGCGCCGTTGCTCCCAATGTCGAAAGACCTGGGTGTGTCCTATCTGAATCAACAACACATAGGCTAATTTTTGAGGCGTCGATTGCCTCAGCTTTAAATACTCTGTGAGTGTTTCCGCCCCCACCGGATGTATGGTCGAGCGAAATTTTAAGTCGAGATAGATCGCTTGTATTCAAAAAGTCCCGTGCGGCTTCATGGCTTATTTGGCAGTCGTACAGATCCTCGCATATGAGATGAGCCTGACTTACTCCGTGCTGGGCAACCCAATCAAGTGGGATATTCCAAACCCCGGAATGGAGGCGTGGCTCCGCTCCGTTTGTGCAGACCTTCCCGTAAATCTGTAAGATATTTTGAAGCTGGGAGAGTTCTGAGAATTTCAATCGAATTTTTTTTGCAATCCCTCGCTGTTCCTCGGAGAAACGAGTGCAGCTTTCTATTGTTCGGCATATTGATGGTGGTATTAATACAATATGGTTGCCGTCACCGTGCGCATGTAAAAGCTTTGTGAGGCATCGTAATTTTTCGACGGATCCGGAAGAGCATAGCGTGTTTACGAAATGTTCCGTATCTTCAGGAAAGACGATTAGCATAATTTAGGCGTCAAAGAAACCAATAGGCCAGTTTGAGAGGACGCCTTTCGAGTCGAATTTTGCAACTCGCACACTTGCTCCACCACTTGATTCTCGTGAATCCTCAAAAACAAGTATTTGAACTTGCTCTGCAGGGAGTTTTCCAGAGTTTATGAGTTCACCGAGTCTTGATATTAAATTTGGGCTATGTGTTTCAGCGATGATCGTAAGCGGACTGCTTTTCACGCGACCGTCCGGCTGCTGAACTGGAGCAACTGCAACAGCGAATACATCTGCTAGGCGCGCTTGGTAAGCCGGATGCAGGTGCAACTCAGGTTGCTCAACAACAACCGTTGGGGACAAGTGCTCATGCACTGGGCGGCCGCCCGCTGCGACGCGGCGGACTGCGTTTTGGCTGCGACGAGCAGCAGCCCAGAGTTGGACAGCCACCGGGACAAGCTGAGAATAACCTAGGCCCACGTCAGCCATGTTGCGGCTTGGGGTTCCTTCGTCTGAGGATTGAATATTTAGAGATAAATGGCCGCCAGAGTTTTTTACAGACAGAGAGAATCCAAAATTCTCAGAAGTCCAGGTCTGGAGAGACTCTCGTTCTCTAGGGGTGAGTCCCTGAACAAAGAAAGGTGTATTAAGTCCTTTTGGGTCCAGTTCGTCTGTAGATATTTCTTCTCTTCTATAGTAGCGCTGAGCGGTGGCGCGTAACGGTTCGAGATAGCTGACGGATGTCAGGTGACGCTGCGCAGCCTCGTCAAGAACAGAGAGTAGGAGATCGAGTTTGTATACAATCACAGCGATCTGGAGTTGACGAAGCGCCCCCGATTTCACTGTTGTTTGAGCGATTGTTGCCTTCCAAGTGACAGTGCTGCTTGGAAGGTTTTGGCAAAATTTGAGAAATTCGGATATGGGCGCTATTGGCAGTCGATCGACGATCTCATCTAGTCGATCTTCTTGTGTATTCCCGTGGACAAAATGACCAACTGCTCTTCTCGCAGCATGAACGCCAAATCTGGATATTCTTCTAGGAGCGAATAGCGACTCGTCGCTGACTGACGATTGCTGGGTGGGAGTGATGTTAACAGTCCTGATTAGGGGAAGTAAACTCCCTTGCGTCCAGACGAGTTTTATGTTTTGAGGTATTTCAATTGTCTGCCCATCGGCCCTCACTGTGCTGATGACGCCTCCAGAAATTGTCAAAAGTAGATCTATTCCAAATACATTTAAATGCAGTTCACGCAATGCAGTGCGACCGTCATCATCCTTTCCAAGGCGGAACGTGACGTCAATCGGGCTTGCTGTAGACATAGGCGCGTCATGAGCGCGCCAAAGCGCTCGTCTATTCAGCACAATGGTCTCGTCGACGTTGAATCGGACGGTAACGTCGATATGTCCGTCTGTAGAGTTTGTGGAGTACACGTCTTCAAACATGCCGAAGTCGACGAGTCGACCCCACCACAGTATGGGGGCAGTTTTTGCTCTTTCGGAGCTCTGCTTGAGTAGCGGCAGCAAGCGGGCAAACGTGCTTTTGCCTGCGCTGTTTCTTCCTACTAATATATTTATTGGTTTTAGTGTGACTAGCTCAAGATTTTTCAGTGCGCGAAAATTTTTAACCCCTAGCCCATCAATTTTAATCATATTGTTTTCCGCATTGTTGATTGTTGAGTACAAGTCGAAGCGACTGTCGTTGCCAAGCTGCTAACGTGACTATATGAGGATTTGCATAAGGTATAAATCGCGCTACACGGATTGTATCTCCACGCAGTGTAGGTAGTATAGATGTTAAAAAATCCTGCTGCATCTGTAGGTTGACGAGACGTCATCTTTCCAGCACGCCACGCCTGCAAGTTTTTTCTCAGAAGACTGACGAGGCCTGTTGGGTTTGAGGTCAGGATGGACGTTGTGGTTGTAGAGATGCAGCCCCCGCAATCGCGACAAGCTACTAAGGTAGCCTTTAGCAGCGCAGTCGCGCTTCCGCGTTGGTACAGGGTAGTTCGCGTTGCTTGCTAGTTGACGAGTGCGGTGCTATTCGCCTGTCACCCATCCGTTTCGTACAGTTATCGACACAAGTCCAAGGTGTCGATGGCTGCGCCCTCTCGATTTCAAAGCCTAGGGGTGCGGCCTTGCGGGGCGTCCTGACAACCTCCCACTTGTGCCGTGCGGAACGAACCTCCCACACTGGCGGTTCTGCAGGTAGCCTGTACCCTTTACCGATACAGGCAGCCGTGGCGTCTTCTTCGCTGTTCCCCTTCCTGTAACTGATACCCATACCGTTACCGTAAGGGGATGAATCCGGTACGGATACCGCTACCTGTACCCCTACAGGACGCGGCGCCTGCTGTTCCCTGTATTGACCCAGCGGTTTCTGCACAGGTCAGGCTGCTAAAGCATAAGCCTCAGCAGGGGTCTTCATGCCCAGCGCCTGGTGAGGGCGCCGGTGGTTGTAAAAGCCGATCCAGTCCGCTATCACGCGGCTGGCGTGCTGCAGGGTCTCGAATCGGTGGCGGTGCACGCATTGGTCTTTGAGCGTTCTGATCACGCGCTCAACCATGCCGTTTTGCTCCGGGCTGTACGGCGTGATGAACTCCTGCTGCAGGCCATAGCTCTTGACCAGCGCCGTGTAGCTGCGGCTGGTGAACACCAGGCCGTTGTCTGACCTCAGCAAGAACGGATGGGGCCGTTCTCGCGCATGGCCCACAGACGACGTACAGACTTTTTACAGACTAAATCCCTCAATTTTGACGAATTCAGATCAACACTCAGCTTCCCGAAAAAGCGAGAAAAAAAGCCTAAGTGATTGATTCGCAATGATAAATCAACACTGGCGAATGTTGGTGAATTTCCCGCGGTGGTCTTTCGTAATGAGAAGGTCGAGGGTTCGATTCCTTTCTCCGGCACCAGAAACAAGAAAGCCCAGTTCTCTCGAACTGGGCTTTTTCGTTTCCGCGTGAATCCGCAAGCGGCTCTCGTGGCCACCGGCCAGTCCAGGATTCAGTCCCGGAGGTAGCTCGCCACCGGTGCGCCGAAGCCGCATTTGCCGATCATCTTCAAGCAGGGCACGTTGCCGTTGGCTGTGTCGATGAAGAACACGCGCACGCCCTTCTTGAGCAGGGCGTTGATGGCCATTTGCGTGCCGTAGGCGCCCACGCCACGGCTGCGGGAGGCCTCCGCGGACCAGATCGGGCCGATGACGACGTCGCCCGGCTCGACGCGATAGAAGCGGCAAAAGGACGAGGACACCCAACCGGTGTGCAGGACCTGGGGCCCGTCGGCGACGAAGTAGAAGACGCGGCCGCGCTGGACTTTGGCGAGCGCCTTGAGTGCACCGGCCAGGCCAAACAGCCCCTTGAGCGCTGACCACTGTGCCAGGCCCACGCCCAAGCTGTCGATGAAGTGGAAGCTCACGCCACTCACCGGGCTGACCTCCAGCGGCTGGCTGCGTTCCTGGCGGAACACGAGCTGGAAGGACAGCTTGTCGGGGATCTGGAGGCGAACGGTGTGCGCCGCTTGGGCGGCGCTGGCGGGTTGGAGGTAGTCCATCTCAGTTGCCCAGGAGCCAGGTGACGCGGTGCGGGAAGAACAGGAATTTGCGCTTGAAGCGCTTCATGGTTTCCGAGGCGCCGTAGTAGGTGTCGTAGGCGTAGTACAGGACGTCGGGGTGCTGCTGGGGCACGTCGTCCCCGATGGAGGCGATCAGCAAGGGCACGACACCGTCGGAGAGGAAGTCGGCGTGGCCGTAGATGGTTTGCAGCGCGCAGAGCTCTCCCGCGACCATGCACGAGGCGTAGGCCACGAGTTGGTCGTCCTTGAAGATGCCGAAGTAGGGGTAGTCGTGCTGGGGGTGGCGCGAGGGCGGGTCGCTGTGGGGGCCGGCCTCTTTGGTGATGAGGTCGGTGGGCATGTCGCGGCCTTGTCGCACCGTGGTGGACTGGTGGATGCGGGTGACGTCGGCCAGGTGCGCGTTGTAGTCGATGCGCTCGAAGCGATACCCCAGGCGCGCGGCCTTCTTCAGGTTGCGCCGCGCTGCGGAGTCCAGCCTGGCTGAGTAGGGGCGCTCGTCTTCACGCAGTTTGCACACGGCGAACCCGAATTCCATGCGTCGAATCAGGGGGAATTTGGGGTGGCGGCTGTTTGCGCTTTTGTGAAATTGCTGCGTGATTTTGTGGAAAAAGGGGTCGTTTCCAGCGGTGCCCGCCAGCATCAGGTTGATTGAAATACGGGGCAGGCCGGTGATTTCCTTGTACAGCGCCACCCAATTTTTCAGTTTTTCACGCAAATTCTTCTCCTGGTCGGCTCGCTGGCCGCGGGTGCGGCGCCGGACTTGTTTTGATGAGCACCGTGTGTGAAGCCTTTCATTTATATCACGCAGCCCGCCCCGACAGGGGGGTGGGAGCCGGTGCGAAGGCCCTTGATCAGGGTGACGCCACCCGGGTCAGGGGGCGCGGGTGGATGGGGGGCGCCGCGGGCTGGGTGGGCTTGCTAGACTGCGGCCGCGGCGCACGGCTTCTCGCGGCTGGCGCTCGCTTTGTTGTCAAGGCCCTCATGTCCACCCTTTCCCCCACTGAATTGCCTGTGTCGATGCCCGCACCTGCGCAGGAGGCGGGTTTGTCGGCGGCGTTGGCGTCGACCCGCATCGGGGGGCTGGATTTCCTGCGGGCCGTGGCCGTGGCCCTGGTGCTGATCGGGCACTCGGTCGAGGGCCATCCGGTGTTGGGGCCTTGGGTGGGCTCGCTCAGCGGCCTGGGCGTGAAGGTTTTCTTCGTGCTCTCGGGTTTCCTGATCACCAAATTGATTCTCGCTGAGATATCCAGTCGGGGTCGGCTGGGTTTTGGTGGGTTTTATCGACGGCGGCTGGCTCGCTTGATGCCGGCTTTTTACCTGTATCTCGCGGTGGTCATCGGGATACTGTGGTGGCGCGACAAACCCATTCCCTGGGAAGCGATCGTCGCATCCATTTTCTACGTGACGAATTACTACCAGGCGTTCACCGGGGCCGAATCCAATGTCGTGGCGCATTGCTGGTCGCTGGCCGTGGAGGAGCAGTTCTACCTTTTGTGGCCCTTGCTGCTGGTGTTCGTGCTCCGCCGGGGGGGCAGTTTGGTGGTGACGCTGTGCGCCATCATCGTGGCGGTTTGGTGCTGGCGCTGGTACCTGACGCTGCACGTGGGGGCGTCGGTGGATTACCTTTATCGGGCGCTGGACACCCGCGCCGACGAGTTGGCGGTGGGCTGCCTGGTGGCGGTGCTGGCGCAGTCGGCCTCGCATCGGACCTGGATGACCCGCCTCACCGAGTTGCCGCTGGCGGGACCGGCGCTGGTGGCGTTGCTCTACGCCGTCGCCCTGATGGACGGGCACAGCGCGGCGTTCAAGTACGGCGTGGGCTACGTGATCGAGCCTTTCATCATCGCGGCGCTGATGCTCATCACCATCGCGGCGTCGACTCGGGGGGGGCGGGTCGCGGCCTGGGTCAATCAGCGCTGGCTCGTCCACATGGGGCAGGTGTCCTATGGGATGTACCTTTTCCATGGGGTCGTGATGTACACGATGCAACGCGCCGTGGAGGCGCGTGGCGGCCCGTTCTGGCTGGGGCTGGTGCTGGCCTTCCTGGCCGTCTGGCTGGTGGCGGGGCTGTCGTTCAAGTGGTTCGAGACCCCGCTGCGTCAGCGCATCAACGGGCATTGATCGAGGGCCTGGATCAAGGGCAGCGGATCGTGTCGTTGCTGACGAAGGCGGTCTGGTTGCCTTGGCGGGCCGTGGCGGTGGCGCACTGCACGAACTGGCCGATGACGAGGTCGTGCGCGGTGACGCTGCAGCCATCGGCGGCCATGCATTGGCGCGCGTTGTTGACCTCGGGCCATTCGGTGCGCCAGTGCAGGCGCACGGTGTCGACCACCCGGCGCGCGCCTTTGCTGGCGCAGCTGCCGTCGCTCACCCAGGCTTCGAGCTGGTTGTTGCTGTAGCCCACCAGGAAGGTGTGGGCCTGGCGCAGGTGCAGGCAAAACGGGCTGCCGCCGACGCCGCCCGTGTGCTGTGGCTCCAGGGTGACGCTGTCGACCTGCACCTCTTGGGCGCCCCAGGGCGGGCGCAGGGTGCAGCCGCTCAGGGGCAACGCCAGGCACAGCAGGGTGGCGATCGCTCGGCGTGTGCATCGGCTGGGGGCGGCAAGGCGCAGGTTCATGGCTGTCATCGTGCCGCAAGCAGGCCTGGCGCACCCGTGGATCAGCTCACGGAAGGGGGCTCATTTCTGCGGGCTGGCTTTGCGTGAGTGCGCTGAGCACCGCCTGGGCCGCGGCTTCCGGCCGCTCCTGCATGAAGCAGTGTCCGCCCGGCACCTGTTGCGCCGAGACGGCGTCGTTTTGCCGGCTCCAGCGTTGAACGGATTCGCTCACGAAGGGGAAGGTGTGCTCGGCGTGCAGCACGTGGGTGGGGGTGCGCACGCGCCCCAGCAGCGTCCACAGGCGATCGGGCATGGAGCCGAAGACCTCGGCCTCCCGGCTGGGCTGGCACTTCAGGCGGACGCCGTCTGGCGCGTCGGCCAGGGCGTGGGTGAGGAAGGCGTCCAGGGCGGCTTCGCTCCAGCCTTTGTACGTGCCGCGGCCGGTGAGCGCGGCGCGCGCCTCGTCGCGGCTGGGCCAGTGGTCGCGGCGGGCGCGGGCCTGTCGAGCCAGCGGGGTGTGCTGGATCATGCCGGTGAGCTGGGCCATGGAGGCGCCCATGAGCATGGTGGGCGTGAAGATGACCGGGTCGAGCAGGACGGCGCTGCGAAACAGGCTGTGGTGCTCGCCGAGGATGAGCCCGGTGAGCACGCCGCCGAAGCTGTGCCCGGCGGCGTGGTGGGGCACGTGGGCGAAGGCCTGACCCTGCGTGCGCAGGGCCTCGACGGCCAGGTCGGCGCTGCGGTTCCAGCCGACGAAGCGGCCGCCGTGGTCGCTGTCGCCGTGACCTTGTGCGTCGCTCAACCAGAGGTCGAAGTGCGGGCTGAGTTCGCGCAGGAAGGGCTCGTATGTGCGGCCGCAAAAGCCGTTGCCGTGCAGGAAATGCAGGAGCGGTTTGCCGCTGGGGGCGCTGTGCCAGCCTCGCAGGGTGAAGCCTTCTCGGGTGGGGTGGGACCAGGGGAGCAACTGCATGGCGATGAGGGGATTGAGGTCAGGGCGACCCCAGGTTGGTTTTCGGTTTACGATGCGCGCCATGAAAGTCAATCAAGCGCTTGATTTGTTGCCGGCGAGCGTGGCGCCCAGCGAAGGTGACGCCCCCCCGGATGGCGTTGGCAGCCAGGACCGGGGCGCGCGCGCTCGCGAGCGTTTGTTGCACGAAGCCATCCGCATCTTCGCGGAAAAGGGCTTTGCCCGTGCGTCGACCCGGGAAATCTGCCTGGCTGCGGGGCAGAACGTGGCTTCGATTCATTACTACTTTGGCGACAAGGCGGGCTTGTATCGCGCGGCGTTGCTGCGCCCCATCGAGGAAACGAGCGCGCGCTTCGAGGGCTTCGACGACCCCGCACTGAGCCTGGAGCAGGCTTTGCGACGCCTGATGGGCGCTTTCCTGATGCCGCCTGCGGCCGGTGCGGCTCAGCCCGACCCGGAGGCGCGTTTGTTTTTGCGCGAGATGCTGGAGCCCAGCAGCGCGTTCATGGACATCGTCTCCCAGCACATCCTGCCGCAGCACCAGCGTTTGGTGCGTTTGCTGGCGCGGCACGTGGGGCTGGCCGAGCCCGACGAGGCCTTGCATCAGATGGCGTTCGCGCTGTCGGCGACGGCGCACGACTACTGCATGTCTCGCCCGTTCATGGACGCCCTGGCGCCGCGGCTGCTGCACGGCGAGGGCGCGATGGAGCGCGTGCTGGCGCGCCTGGTGGGCTATGGCGTGGCCATGGTGGCGCAGGAGCGCGCGGTGCGCGCCGCGTGCCAGGCGGCGTCGAAGGCCTGACTTTTCCATCCACACGAACACGACGGACACCCATGGAGGATTCGCACATGAGCACAAGCAAGGCCACGAGCCAAGGCTCCCGCCAACACATCAAGCGCAGCGCCTGGCTCTTGGGTGCGGCGCTGCTGGGCGCCGCCGCCTGGCATCAGTCGCCCTCTTCGTCGGCGCAGGCCGATGCCCCGCCGCCGGAGCGCGCAGCGCGAGCGGCCAAGCCGGCGTTGAGCGTGCAGGTGGTGCAGGCCGGTCGGGCGAGCTGGCCGCTGGAGATCTCGGCCAATGGCGCGATCGCCGCGTGGCAGGAGGCCGTGGTGGGCGCGGAGCTGTCGGGCTTGCGCCTGAGCGCGGTCAACGTCAACGTGGGCGATCGCGTGCGTCGCGGCCAGGTGCTGGCCACCTTGGCGGCCGAAGCCGTGGAGGCCGACATCCAGAGCGCCCGCGCCGCCTTCAGCGAGGCCGTGGCCCTGTCTGATGAGGCCACGGCCAACGCCGATCGTGCGCGCAACCTGCGTGCCGCCGACGCCATCAGCGCCCAGGAGGCTCAGCGTTCGCTGACGGCCGAGCAGACGGCGAAAGCGCGGGTGGCGTCGGCCAAGGCCATGCTGGCGGCGCAGGAGCTGCGGGGCCGCCAGACGCGCGTGGTGGCGCCCGACGACGGCGTGATCTCGTCGCGTTCGGCCACGGTGGGCGCGGTGGCGCAGCCGGGCACCGAGCTGTTTCGCCTGATCCGCCAAAGCCGCCTGGAGTGGCGCGCCGAGGTGCCGTCGGCCGAGCTGGTGCGCGTGCAGCCGGGCATGAAGGTCGTGGCGACGCCGCCGGGCGGCCAGCCGGTCGAGGGGCGCGTGCGCATGGCCTCGCCCACGGTGGACGGCGCCACCCGCAACGGCCTGGTCTACGTGGACCTGCCGGCTTCGGCTGCTCAAGCGGGCGCGCGCGCCGGCATGTTCGCACCCGGGCGCATCACGCTGGGTGAGGCGCAGGGCGTGAGCCTGCCGCAGGGCGCCGTGTTGCTGCGCGATGGCTTCTCGTACGTCTTCGTGGTCGGTGCCGACCAGGTCGTGCGGCAGGTCAAGGTCAGCGTGGGGCGCCGCCTGGGCGAGCGCGTCGAGATCCTGCAAGGGCTGGATGCGAAGGCCCGCGTGGTGGCCTCGGGCGTGGCCTTCCTGGCCGATGGCGACACGGTTCGAGTGGTGTCCGACCAGCAAGAAGGCAAGGCCCGGTCATGAACGTTTCCGCCTGGTCCATCAAGAACCCCATCCCCGCGATCCTGTTGTTCATCATGCTCACGCTGGTGGGCCTGATGGGTTTTTCGGGGATGAAGATCCAGAACTTCCCCGACATCGACCTGCCCACCGTCACGGTGACGGCGGCTTTGCCGGGGGCTTCACCGGCTCAGCTGGAAACCGAGGTCGCGCGCAAGCTGGAGAACTCCCTGGCCACGCTGCAGGGCATCAAGCACATCTACACGAAGGTGCAGGACGGCAGCGTGATGGTGACCGTGGAGTTCCGCCTGGAAAAGCCCACGCAGGAAGCGGTGGACGACGTGCGCGACGCGGTCTCGCGCGTGCGCGCCGACCTGCCCGGTGACCTGCGCGACCCGGTCATCTCCAAGATGAACCTGTCGGGGGCGCCCATCCTGACCTACACCGTGGCTTCGCCGCGCATGGACGACGAGGCCCTGTCTTGGTTCGTCGATCACACCGTGACCAAGCGCCTGCTGTCGGTCAAGGGCGTGGGGGCGGTGGCCCGCGTGGGCGGCGTCACGCGCGAGGTGCGCGTGGCGCTGGATCCGTCTCGGTTGCTGGCGCTCAACGCCACCGCGGCCGACGTCTCGCGGCAGCTGCGCAGCATGCAGCAAGAGGCCTCGGGCGGGCGGGTGGACCTGGGCGGGGCGGAGCAGTCCGTGCGCGCCGTGGCCACGGTCAAGTCGGCCGAGGAGCTGGCCGCCATGGACATCGCCCTGGCCGATGGCCGCCGCGTGCGCCTGGACCAGCTCGCCACCGTGAGCGACACCGTCAGCGAGCAGCGCTCGGGCGCCTTGCTCAACGGCCAGAAGGTGGTGGGCTTCGAGATCACGCGGGCGCTGGGCGCCGGTGAGGTCGACGTGGCCGAAGGCGTGGTGGCCGCGTTGGCCGAGCTGCGCCAGGCCCACCCCGACGTGGAGGTGACCGAGGCCTTCAACTTCGTCGACCCGGTGGTGGAGAACTACGACGGCTCGATGTACCTGCTCTACGAGGGCGCCATCCTGGCCGTCATCGTGGTGTGGTTCTTCCTGCGCGACTGGCGCGCCACGCTGGTGGCCGCGGCCGCCTTGCCGCTGTCGGTCATCCCGGCGTTCGGCCTGATGCACCTGCTGGGCTTTTCCATCAACGTGGTGACGCTGCTGTCGCTGTCGCTGGTGGTGGGCATCCTGGTGGACGACGCCATCGTCGAGATCGAAAACATCATGCGCCACCTGGCGATGGGCAAGTCCCCGCTGGACGCGGCGCGCGAGGCGGCCGACGAGATCGGCCTGGCCGTGATCGCCACCACCTTCACGCTGATCGCGGTGTTCCTGCCCACGGCCTTCATGGGCGGGGTGCCGGGCAAGTTCTTCGTGCAGTTCGGCTGGACGGCGGCCATCGCGGTGTTCTTCTCGCTGGTGGTGGCGCGCATGCTCACGCCCATGATGGCGGCCTACTTGCTCAAGGCGCCCACGCACGAGGAGCGCGACCCGGCCTGGATGCGCCTGTACCTGAGCTGGGCGCGCTGGTGCCTGCAGCACCGCGTGCTCACGCTGTTGGGCGTGGTGGCGTTCACCGGCGCGTCGGTCATGCTGGTGGGGCGCCTGCCCACCGGTTTCCTGCCGCCCGATGACCTGTCGCAGACCCAGGTGATCGTGGAGCTGCCACCCGGCAGCACCTACCAGCAAACCTTCGCCCTGGCCGAACAGGCTCGCCACGTCGTCGAGAAGCACCCGCACGTCAAGCTGGTCTACACCGCCATCGGCGGCGGGGCGGCGGGCTCCGATCCCTTCGCGCCGTCGGGGGCGGCCACGGTCACCAAGGCCACGCTGACCCTCAACATGACGCACCGCACCGAGCGCCGGGGCACCAGCAAGCAAGACATCGAGGCCGAGTTGCGCGAGGCGCTGACGGTGCTGCCCGGTGCCCGCGTGAAGGTCGGCTTCGGTGGCTCGGCCGAGAAGTACGTCTTCAAGCTGGCGGGCGAGGACGGCAACCTGCTGGCCCAGCACGCCGGCCAGGTCGAGCGCGAGCTGCGCGGCGTCCCCGGCATCGGCAACGTGACGTCCACGCTGAGCCTGGTGCGCCCCGAGCTGATCGTGCGACCGGACCCCGCGCGCGCGGCCGACCTGGGCGTGAGCACATCGGCCATCGCCGACACGCTGCGCATCGCCACCCAGGGGGACTACGAGCAGGGCCTGCCCAAGCTGAACCTGTCGCAGCGCCAGGTGCCGGTGGTGGTGCGCCTGCCCGCCGAGGCCCGCACCGACATCGACCTGCTGGCGCGCCTGCCGGTGCCCGGCGCCAAGGGCCCCGTGCCCCTGGGCAACGTGGCCACGCTGAGCATCGACAGCGGCCCCGCGCAGATCGACCGCTACGACCGCCAGCGCAACATCAACTTCGAAATCGAGCTCAACCAGATGCCCCTGGGTGAGGTGGAGAAGCTGGCCATGGCGCTGCCCAGCCTCAAGCAGCTGCCGCCCGGCGTGTCGGTGGCCCCCGTGGGCGACGCCGAGGCCATGGCCGAGCTGTTCGCCAGCTTCGGCCTGGCCATGCTGACGGGCATCCTGTGCATCTACGTGGTGCTGGTGCTGCTGTTCAAGGGCTTCGTGCAGCCGCTGACCATCCTGGTGGCGCTGGTGCTGTCGGTGCCGGGGGCCATCGTGGCGTTGTTCATCACGCAGACGGCCTTGTCGATGCCCTCGATGATCGGCCTGATCATGCTGATGGGCATCGCCACGAAGAACTCGATCCTGCTGGTGGACTACGTGCTGATCGCGCGCAACGAGCACGGGCTGTCGCGCTGGGAGGCGGTGATCGACGCGTGCCACAAGCGGGCGCGCCCGATCATCATGACGACCATCGCGATGGGCGCGGGCATGATGCCCATTGCCCTGGGCGTGGGGGTGGACCCGAGCTTCCGCTCGCCGATGGCCATCGTGGTGATCGGCGGGTTGATCACGTCGACCTTCCTGAGCCTGCTCGTGATCCCGGTGGTGTTCACCTACGTGGACGACCTGGTGGCGTGGGTCGCGCGTTTGTTTGCGCGACGCGGCGCGCAGGAGGCCGTGGCGGGGTGAGGCCGGGCCCGGCAGGCCCTGCTCGACCAGCCCAAGAAAAAGCGCCCCGATCAGGGGCGCTTTTTTCATTCAACGCGCGAGGGCGATCAGAGGCGCTCGATCACCATCGCGATGCCCTGGCCACCGCCGATGCACATCGTGATCAGGGCGTAGCGGCCGCCCGTGCGCTGCAGCTCGTAGATGGCCTTGGTCACCAAAA
This sequence comes from Burkholderiales bacterium, assembly GCA_016000265.1. Lineage (GTDB taxonomy): Bacteria > Pseudomonadota > Gammaproteobacteria > Burkholderiales > Burkholderiaceae_C > Aquabacterium. The sequence continues at coordinate 52,283 of JAECRL010000009.1, read as the reverse complement.
TGGCGCCCGTGCCGCCCACCGGGTGGCCCAGCGAGATGCCCGAACCGTTGGGGTTGACCTTCTCGTTGTCCAGGCCCAGCTCCTTGGCCACGGCGCAAGCCTGGGCCGCGAAGGCTTCGTTGGCTTCGATCAGGTCCATGTCGGCCACGGTCAGGCCGGCCTTGGCCAGCGCGTTGCGCGAAGCCGGCACGGGGCCGATGCCCATGAACTCGGGCTCCACGCCAGCGTGGCCGTAGGACACCAGGCGCGCCAGGGGCTTGAGGCCCAGGGCCTTGGCCTTCTCGGCCGAGGCCATGACCACCGCGCCCGCGCCGTCGTTGAGCGTCGAGGCGTTGCCGGCCGTCACGGTGCCTTCTTCCTTCTTGAAGGCGGGCTTCATCTTGCCGAGTGCGTCCACCGTGGTGTCGCCCTTGACGCCTTCGTCGGTGTCAAACAGCACCACGCCCTTGCGGGTCTTGATCTCGACGGGGACGATCTGGTCCTTGAACAGGCCAGCGGCCACGGCCTTGGCGGCGCGCTGCTGCGACTGCACGGCGTAGGCGTCTTGCTGGTCGCGGCTGATGCCGTAGCGGTTGGCCACGTTCTCGGCGGTGATGCCCATGTGGATGTTCAGGCGCGGGTCGTGCAGGGCACCCAGCATGAAGTCCAGCATCTTGACGTCACCCATGCGCGCGCCCCAGCGGTTGCTGGTGACGAGGTAGGCGCCGCGGCTCATCGACTCGGCACCGGCACCCACGGCGACGTCGCAGTCACCCAGCTGGATGGCTTGCGCGGCCGACACGATGGCCTGCAGGCCCGAGCCGCACAGGCGGTTGACGTTGAAGGCGGGGGCCTCTTGCGGCACACCGGCGTTCAGGGCGGCGACGCGGCTGATGTAGGCGTCTTGCGGCACGGACGGGATCACGTTGCCCAGCACCACGTGGCCGACTTCCTTGGGCGCCACACCGGCGCGCTCCAGGGCGGTCTTGATCACCAGGGCGCCCAGGTCGGCGGGGGGCACGTCCTTGAGCGAACCACCGAACGAGCCGATGGCGGTGCGGGCGGCGCCCACGAAGACGACTTCACGAGTCATGTTGTTCCTTCCAGGATGGTACAAAGGGCCAAAAGGCGACGTATTTGAACGTTGACATTGTCAGTTTATCGCGCCGCAGCACAAGATGATCCCATCAAGCTTGGTGCGCCGCAACAAAGTGGACGGCAATCCGAGTGTTGCACTGGGCGGAGAGCGGGCCGGGCGGCCCCTATGATCGAACCATGACCGAGTCGCACGCCGTCCCCTTGACCTGGCACGAGGCCCCCGATGCCACCACGCTGTCGAGGCAGCTCGCCGACTGGGTGGCCGCTCGACTGCGCGCCGCCCTGGGCGAGCGCAAGCGGGCCCTGCTCGTGGTTTCGGGGGGCAGCACCCCGGTGCCGTTCTTCGAGGCCTTGTCGCAAGCCGAGCTGGACTGGTCGGGCGTGACCGTGACCCTGGCCGACGAGCGCTGCCTGCCGCCCCAGCACCCGGACAGCAACGCCCACCTCGTGCAACAACACCTGCTGCGCGGGCGGGCCCAGGCCGCGCACTGGCTGCCCTTGTTCGACCCCGCACAGCCCTCGCCCGAGGCCGCCTGCCGGCACGCCGAAGCCGCCCTCGCGGCGCCCCACTGGCCGGCAGACGTGGTGGTGCTGGGCATGGGCGCGGACGGGCACACGGCGTCCTTGTTCCCGCATGCGCCTGAGTTGAAAGAGGCGCTGGATGCCGGCCCGGGCCCGCGTTGTGTGGCGGTGGCCGCGCCCACCTTGCCCAACGTGCCGGTGCCCCGGTTGAGCCTGAGCGCACGCGCTTTGCTGGACGCGCGCGCGCTGGCCATCCACATCACGGGTCCGGCCAAAGCGGCGTTGTTGCGTCAGGCATGGGCGTCAGGGGAGGGCGCCGAGCTGGACGCCCGGTGGCCGATTCGGCTGGCGCTGTGTCAACGGCGGGTGGCTTGCCACGTGTTCCACGCGGCGTGAGCTGAGCGCGAGGCCGCCCCCGCCACCTCTCAGTGGGTGGCGCCTTCGCGCGCCTTGAGCCGATCCAGGAAGGCCTGCGGCACGGGGCTGACCTTGGCGCCACCATCCTGGCCATCGCCCACGAAGACCACGCCCGTCTTGCCCCGCGCCACCTCGCGGCCACTGGCCCGGTCTCGCAGCCGGAAGACCAGGTCGAAGCCGTATTTGTTGAAGTCGTCGGGGGTCATGTCGACCTGCATGGTCTCGCCATAAAAGGCCTCGGACTTGTACTGCGCGGCCATGTCGCCCACCACGATGGAGCGCCCCTCGATGTCGAGCTCGCCGAGGTAGCCCAGCCAGCGAAAGAAGCGCACGCGCGCTTCTGAGACCAGCGTCAGCAGCTGGGCGTTGTCGAGGTGGCCGCCCTGGTTGACGTGGCTGATGTAGATGGGGATGTCGGTCGAGAAGAGGAACTGCTCGGGCAACTCGAACTGGAGGCGGGCCATGGTGTGTGCTGACTGCAGGGAGACCCGAGCATGATAGTTCGGGTTTTCACTGGGTTTGCGCGCGGGCTCGCATCGGCGCGGGGGAGCTGGGGAAGCTGTGGCGCAGGATGCGCCAGATCACCTGGCTGAACTGGCCGACCATGGAGCCGGTGTTGTACTGCACCCCGTAGCGGCGGCAGATGTCGCGCACCACGGGCGCCATCTCGGCGTAGCGGTTGGCCGGCACGTCGGGGAAGAGGTGGTGTTCGATCTGGTGGCTCAGGTTGCCCGTCATCACGTGCAGGGCCCGGCTGCCCGACAGGTTGGACGAGCCCAGGATCTGGCGCAGGTACCACTGCGGGCGGGTCTCGTTTTTGACGATGCCCTTGGGGAAGGTCTGGGCGTTGGCGGTGAAGTGGCCGCAGAAGATCACGGTGTAGGTCCACACGTTGCGGATGCCGTTGGCCAGCAGGTTGCCCAGGAACACCGACCAGAAGGCCGGGCCGGCCAGCAGCGGGAACACGATGTAGTCCTTGACGAGTTGGCGGCGCGATTTGCGCAGCGTCGGGGCGGCCTCGCGGGCCAGCTGACGCCAGGTGATGCGGCCGATGAAGGCGCGGCCCACGCGCAGGTCCTGGATGGCCACGCCCCACTGGAACAGCAGCGCGAAGATCACGGCGTACAGCGGCTGGAACAAGGCGGCAGGCGTCCAGCGCTGCTCGGGGAAGATGCGCAGCACGTCGTAGCCGATGTCGTCGTCCATGCCGTGCACGTTGGTGTAGGTGTGGTGCTTGAAGTTGTGGGTCTTGCGCCAGTTGTCGGCTGTGCCCACGATGTCCCACTCGAAGGACTTGCCGTTGAAGCGCGGGTCGCCCATCCAGTCGAACTGGCCGTGGATGACGTTGTGGCCCAGCTCCATGTTGTCCAGGATCTTGGACAGGCCCAGGATGACGGCGCCCGCCAGCCAGCTGACCCACAGCCAGCCCTCGGGCATGATCAGGCCGGCCATCAGCAGGGCGCGACCGGCGAACTCGCTCCAGCGCACCGCGGCGTAGATGCGGCGGATGTAGCGGGCGTCGCGCTCACCCAGGTCGGCCACGGTGCGGGCGCGCAGGTCGTCGATCTCCGCGCCGAAGCGGGCGAGTTCATCGGGGCTCAGTTCACGTTGGGTCAGGGTGCTCATGGCGTGGGGCGGCTCGGGGCCTCAGAGGTCCAGGGTCAGGTCGGTGCAGGCGCGGCTGATGCACAAGCGCACGGCGCGGTCGGTTTCGGACTCGGCTTCACCGGTCTTCAGGTCGTGGGTGGTGCCGCTCAGGCGCTGGCACGAGCAGGTGTTGCAGATGCCCATGCGGCATCCCGAGGGCGGGTTCAGGCCTTGGGCTTCGAGGGCTTCGAGCAAGCTGGCGCCGGTGCTGACCTCGACGTCGCGGCCGCTGCGTTGCAGGTGCACGCGCACCGTGGTGGCCGGGGCGTCGGCGGGCAGGCCCATGGGGGCCGCGGGGGTGAAGCCTTCGGCCTCGAAGCGGCGCACGCGGCCTTGCGTCAGCTGGCGAGCGGCTTCGACGAAGCCACCGGGCCCGCAGGCGAAGACCTGTTGCTGATCCAGTTGCGGCACGAGCGCTTCGAGCTGGTCGGCGCTGATGAGGCCTTGCGCGTCGCCTTGCAGCGTGGAGGCTTCGTGGGTGACGATGACCTGCAGACGAAAGCGCGGTTGGCGCGCCGCCAGGGCACGCAGCTCTTGCAGGAAGCACAACTCGGCGCGGGCCTTGACCCAGTACAACAGGGTCAGCTCCACGGGCATGTCGCGCTCAGCGAGGGCGCGCGTCAGGCTCATCAGGGGCGTGATGCCGGAGCCGGCGGCCAGGAACAGCCAGCGCCCTTCGGGTTGTTGGGGCAGCACCATGTCACCAAAGGCCGGGCCGAGCTCCAGGACATCGCCCACGCGGGCGGTGTCCACCAGGTGCGTGCTCAGTTTGCCGCCCGCCACGCGCTTGACCGTGATGGACAGGCGCTTGTCGCGGCTGGGCACGCCCGTCAGGCTGTAGCTGCGCGTGGTGCGACGCCCGTCAACCGAACAGCTGACGTTGACGTGCTGGCCGGGCAGGAAGCCGCCGACGTTCCGATTGGGCTTCAGGACCAGGGTGACGGAGTCGAGCGCCTCCACGTGGCGCTCCACGATGGTGGCGAGCGGACGCGACCAGCTCCAGGCCGGGTTGATCAGGCCAGCCCAGTAATCGAACACATCCGGGTCGACCAGGGTGTTCAGGTTGCGTTGCAGCCAACCGGGGGACGGCTGGCGCGGGGGCAGGGTCGACGCGGAAACGCTCACGGTGACGGGTTCCTCAAGCAGAGATGACCGGAGTATACGGATGAAAGAACGTTTGTCTATACAGTTGTGCATTTATTCGGGAGGGGTATCATGAGGCAGCTTTTGACCCACCTCAATGCCTCCTTCGATCGCCTCACCTTTGTCCGCCTCGGACGCCGCCATGCTCACCGCGCTGGTGCCCGTGCCCGTGCCCGAGCCCGAGCCCGAGCCCGAGCCGCTGTCGCCCTCCCGCGCGGCTTCGCCGGGCCGCAAGGCCGTGATCTCGCGTGAAGACATCGTGGCGGCGGCGCTCAAGCTGGTGGGCCCGCACCGCAGCGTGTCCTCCCTGAGCCTGCGCGAGGTGGCGCGCGAGGCCGGCATCGCGCCCAACAGCTTTTACCGCCAGTTTCGCGACATGGACGAGCTGGCCGTGGCCCTGATCGACCGCGCCGGCAGTTCCCTGCGCACCATCATCGGCGAGGCCCGCCAGCGCGCCACCACCGACCGCAGCGTGGTGCGCGGCTCGGTGGAGGCCTTCATGGAGCAGCTGCGCAGCGACGACAAGCTGCTGCAGATCCTGCTGCGCGAGGGCTCGGTGGGCTCCGACGCCTTCAAACAGGCGGTGGACCGCCAGCTGAACTTCTTCGAAGAAGAGCTGCGCCACGACCTGGTGCGCCTGGCCGCCGTTCAGGGCTCGGGCCTGTTCGAGCCGGCGCTGACGGCCAAGGCCATCACGCGGCTGGTGTTCGCCATGGGCGCCAGCGCGATGGACCAGCCCCCCGAGCAACACGCCGCGCTGACCCAGGAGCTCATCCTCATGGTGCGCATGATCGTGGCCGGCACGCAGACCATGGCCGCGATGGAGCCGCAGCAGGTTGCACGCTGATACGTCGGCTTGCGAGCTTGCCTTAGCATGCGCCCACATCCGTCAACGATGTGGAGTTCGCCGATGAACACGATCCTGCCTTCGCCCCGAGGGGCCGCTCGGGCCTCGGCCGCCCTGACCCTGGCGGCGCTGTCTGCGCTGTCCGTGCTGACGGGGTGTGCCCTGTCGCCGTCCTCCCCCTCGTCCTCTTCGACCCGGGCCGATGGCGGCGCCCGCCCGGCGCCCAGCGCACCGCAGCGCCCGGCCACCGCCATGCGCTGCGGTGAGCGCGCCATCTCGGTGCGCCAGATCAGCGACGAGCTGGAGTTGAGCGTGGGCTCGCGCCGCTACCTGCTGCAGCCCCAGCGCAGCGCCTCAGGCGCACGGTACGCGTCTGCGTCCCACCCAGGCGTGTCTTTCTGGTCCAAGGGCGACAGCGGCATGCTGATGCTCGACGGCCAGGCTTTCCCGGAGTGCGTGAGCGTGAAATCAGCCGACAGCCACACCCTGAGCGGCCGCGAATGGTCCGTCGAGAAACTCGACGGGCGCGCCTTGGTCGAGGGCAGCCGCGTGACCCTGGCGTTCGACCCGCAAGGCCGCCTGTCGGGGCGGGCGTCGTGCAACCGCTTCAACGCGACTTACCAGCTGGAAGGCAGCCAGCTCGGCATCCAGGGGGCGGCCACCACGCGCATGGCCTGCGCGCCCGCGCTCATGGAGCAGGAGGCGCGCTTCCTGGCCTTGCTCAAGGCGGTGACGCTGCAGCGCATCCAGGGCGACGGCTCCTTGCTGCTGAGCACCGCCGACGGTCGGCGCATCCTGGCGCGCTGAGTGTCGTGACGGCGTTCGCGGCGTCAATGCCGCTGAGCGGCCTGCTCGCTGAGGCGGAAGGTCTGCACCATCGTCGACAAGCGGGTGGCCTGGTCCTTGAGGCTCTCGGCCGCCGCGGCGCTTTCTTCAACGAGCGCGGCGTTCTGCTGGGTCATCTGATCCAGTTGGTTGACCGCACCGGTTACCTGCTCGATGCCCTGTGACTGCTCGGTGGCCGATGCCGTGATCTCGCTGATCATGTCCGACACCCGCTTGACCGAGGTCATGATCTCGCTCATGGTGGAGCCCGCTTCGTTGACGTAGCGGGTGCCGTCCTCGACGCGCTCCACCGAGGCCTCGATGAGGGACTTGATCTCGCGCGCGGCGGTGGCCGAGCGCTGCGCCAGCGAGCGCACCTCGGCGGCGACCACGGCGAATCCGCGGCCTTGTTCGCCGGCGCGGGCGGCTTCCACCGCGGCGTTGAGCGCCAGGATGTTGGTCTGGAAGGCGATGCCGTCGATCACCGAGATGATGTCCGTGATCTTGCGCGAGGCCGCGTGGATCTCGCTCATGGTGCTGACGGCCTGCGAGACGACCTGGGTGCCGCGCTCGGCCACCGACGCCGCCGACGAGGCCATCTGGTTGGCCTGACGGGCCGATTCGGTCGAGTGGTTGACCGTCACCAGCAGCTGTGACATCGACGAGGCGGCATGCTGCAGGTTGGAAGCGGTGTTTTCGGTGCGATGGCTGAGGTCCTGGTTGCCCGTGGCGATTTCCTGCGCGGCCACGTGCACCGAGCCGCTGCTGTTGCGCAGCTCGATGAGCACCGTGTTGAGCTTTTCCACGAAGGCGTTGAAGCTGCGCGCGATTTCGGCGAGCTCGTCGTGGCCCGAGGTTTCCAGCCGGCGCGACAGGTCGCCGTCGCCCGAGGAGATCTCCCGCATGGTGTCTCGCAGCTGTTCGAGCTTGCGCAGGCGCTTGGCGATCAGCGTGCCGGTGATGCCCACCGTCAGCGCCAGCACCACCACCGAGGCCATGAGCGAGGTGCCGACCAACGCCCACACGCCGGCCATCGCTTCCTGGCGATCCAGCGCGACCACCAGCGTCCAGTCGGTGCCCTTGACCGCGGCGGCCGAGATCAGCACGGACTGATCGCGCACCGTCATGGGGGTCAGGTGGCTGGCCTGGGTCAGCTCCTGGATGCGCGCCATGGTCAGCTGCGCGTCCACGTCGGTGCTGGCCTTCATGGCCAGGCTGGTGTCCTTGTGGGCGATGACCTGGCCGCTGCTGTGCACCAAAAAGGCGTAACTGGAGGCCGTCGGGGCGATGGCCGAGACGGTTTCCACCACGCGGTCGAGGAAGATGTCGGCGGCGGCCACGGCTTTGAGCTGCCCGCCCTCCATCACCGGGATGGCCGAGGTCACCACCAGCTTCTTGCTGCCGGCGTCCACGTAAGGGGCGGTCAGCACGGGCTTGCCGGCCTGCGCGGCGGCCTTGTACCAGGGCCGGGCGGTGGGGTCGTAGTCGGGGGCCAGCCCGGCCGGGTTGGCGAAGATGTAGCGCTTGTCCGCGTAGCCGAAGTAGGTGTTGTCCAGCCCGCCGGCCGACTTCAAGGTCTGCAAGGTCTTGAGCGGGTCGGCCTCGTCGATGGCGGGCAGCGCGGCCTGCACGATGCGTTCTTTGTCCTGCGCCCAGTCGCTCAGCACGGCCACCCGGGCCTGCGTGAGCTGGTGCGTCTGGGTGTCGAGGTTGTCCAGCAGGTGGCTGCGGGCCGTGAAGATGTTGGTCAGCGACATGGCCGCCAGGCCCCCCAGCGCGCAGGCGCTGACGATCCAGACGAGCTGGCCTTTCAAGGACGATTGGATGCGCAGCACGGCGGCCTCCTGTTGGCAACGATCTGTGGTTATCGACAGCTTGGCAGGTGCATGATCTTCGTGGCCGTGAAGGTCTTCACGGACGGAGCGGATTTCGCGGGGGTTCTTCGCGTCTTTCGTGCGCTTGTTCAGGTTTTGAATCGCGTGGCGCGCCGCAAGGGCTGGGGGTGCACCAACTTGGCCCACAACTTGCAGGTGTGACTGCAGCCGCGGCCCATCGGGTCGCCTTGGTCTTTGCCGGAGATCCGTGTGTCCATCCACGTCGCCCTCAACCACGTCACCCACTACCGCTACGACCGCCTGGTCAACCTGTCGCCGCAGGTCGTGCGGCTTCGCCCGGCGCCGCATTGCCGCACGCGCATCCTGTCGTACTCGCTGCGCGTGGACCCGGTCGTGCACTTCGTCAACTGGCAGCAGGACCCGTTCTCCAACCACCTGGCGCGGCTGGTGTTCCCCGAGCGCACGCGGGAGTTCAAGGTCACCGTCGACCTGGTCGCCGAGATGGCGGTCTACAACCCCTTTGACTTCTTCCTGGAGCCGCACGCCGAGAACTTCCCCTTTCAGTACGACGAGGCCACCGCGCACGACCTGGCGCCCTACCTCGTCAAAGGAGAGCTGACGCCCGCGTTCAAGGCCTTCGTCGACGGCATCGACCGCCGCGAGGTGCGCACCATCGATTTCCTCGTCGGCCTCAACCAGCGCCTGCAAAGCGACATCGCCTACACGATCCGCATGGAGCCCGGTGTGCAAACGCCCGAGCAGACGCTGACGCTGAAGTCCGGCTCGTGTCGCGACACCGGCTGGTTGCTCGTGCAGGCGCTGCGCCACGTGGGCCTGGCCGCGCGCTTCGTCTCGGGCTACCTCATCCAGCTCAAGGCCGATGTGGCCGCGCTCGACGGCCCTTCCGGCACCGAGGTCGATTTCACCGACCTGCACGCCTGGTGCGAGGTCTTCCTGCCCGGGGCCGGCTGGATCGGGCTGGACCCGACCTCGGGCCTGCTGGCCGGCGAAGGCCACATCCCGGTGGCCTGCACCCCGGAGCCCACGGGCGCGGCCCCCGTCAGCGGCGCGGTCGACGAGTGCGAGGTCGAGTTCGAACACCTCATGGGCATCACGCGCATCTTCGAGTCGCCCCGCGTGACCAAGCCCTACACCGACGAGCAGTGGCAAGCCATCGACGCCCTGGGCCACGAGGTCGATGCGCAGCTGACCCAGTCCGACGTGCGCCTGACCATGGGCGGCGAGCCCACCTTCGTCTCGGTGGACGACCGCGATGGCGCCGAGTGGAACACCGACGCGCTCGGCCCCACCAAGCGCGGCCTGGCCACCACCCTCGTGCACAAGCTGCGCGCCCGTTACGGGCAGGGCGGCTTCCTGCACTTCGGCCAGGGCAAGTGGTACCCCGGCGAGCAACTGCCGCGCTGGGCGCTGTCCATTTTCTGGCGAACCGACGGCCAGCCTTGCTGGCATGACCCCAGCTTGTTCGCCGACGAACAACAAGCCGTGCGCTACACCAGCGCCGACGCCAAGCGCTTCATCGACACCCTCTCCCACAAGCTCGGCGTGGGGCCAGCCCACATCCAGCCGGGCTTCGAGGACACCTGGTACCACCTGTGGCGCGAGCGCCGCCTGCCCGTCAACGTCGACCCGCTGGACTCCCGCCTCGACGATGAAATCGAGCGCGTGCGCCTGCGCCGCGTCTTCGACCAGGGGCTCGATCACGTCGTCGGCTACGCCCTGCCCATCAAGCGCGAATGGGCGCACAGCGCGCCCGGCCTGAGCGGCCCCAAGTGGGTCACGGGCCCGTGGTTTTTCCGCGATGAGCGCATGCACCTGATCCCGGGCGACTCGCCCATGGGCTACCGCCTGCCGCTGGACTCGCTGCCCTGGGTCTCGCGCGGTGAGTACCCGTATGCGCTCGCCCACGACCCCTTTGCGCCCCGGGCGCCGCTGGCCGACGCCGCCAGGCTGCGAGCCCAGTACGGCCCCCACGTCATCGGCGGTGGGTTGGCGCAGGGCGGTGCGGTGTCCATTCAGAATCAGCCGGTCATGGGCCTGGGCGGCGCTGCCAGCAATGGCGAATGGGGTGACTTGGCCGCCAACCCCGTCCTGGGCGCGGCCGGCCCCGCCACGGCCAGCGCGGTGGACCCCGACAAGCACCCCAGCCGCTTCGAGTCGGCCCACTGGATCACCCGCACGGCCCTGTGCGTGGAGGTGCGCAACCCCGATCGCGCCAGCGGCCCCAAGGTCGAAACCGAAGGGCAGGGCGGTGGCGTGCTCTACGTCTTCATGCCCCCGCTGACCAGCCTGGACGATTACCTGGAGCTGGTCGCCGCCGTGGAGGGCACCGCGGCCGAAACGGGCCTCAAGGTCGTGCTGGAGGGCTACCCGCCGCCGCGTGACGCGCGCCTGAAGGTGCTGCAGGTCACGCCCGACCCCGGTGTCATCGAGGTCAACATCCACCCCGCGTCGAGTTGGGAGCAACTGGTCGACCACACCGAGTTCCTCTACCAGGCCGCGCACGAAACCCGCCTGTCCACCGAAAAATTCATGGTCGACGGCCGCCACACCGGCACCGGCGGGGGCAACCACTTCGTGCTCGGCGGCGCCACGCCGTCCGACAGCCCCTTCCTGCGTCGTCCCGACCTCATCCCCAGCCTGCTGACCTTCTGGCACAACCACCCATCCCTGTCCTACTTGTTCTCGGGGCTGTTCATCGGGCCGACCAGCCAGGCGCCGCGCATCGACGAGGCGCGCATGGATCAGGTCTGCGAGGCCGAGATCGGCATGAAGGAGATCGAGCGCCAGATGGACATCTGGGGCCAGTGCCCCCCTTGGGTCGTCGACCGCACGCTGCGCAACCTGCTGATCGACGCCACCGGCAACACCCACCGCAGCGAGTTCTGCATCGACAAGCTGTATTCGCCCGATGGCCCCACCGGCCGCCTCGGCCTGCTGGAGCTGCGCGCCTTCGAGATGCCGCCGCACTCGAAGATGAGCCTGGTGCAACAGCTGCTGCTGCGCGCCCTGGTGGCCTGGTTCTGGAAGGCACCTCACCGGGGCCACGGCGCCACACGCCTGACGCGCTGGGGCACCGAGCTGCACGACCGCTTCATGCTGCCGACCTTCGTCGAGCAGGACTTCGCCGACGTGCTCGCTGAGCTCCAGATGGCCGGCTACGCCTTCCAGCCCGAGTGGTTCGCGCCGCACTTCGAGTTCCGTTTCCCGCACATCGGCGAGGTGCAATCAGCCGGGGTGCGCCTGAGCCTGCGCAGCGCGCTGGAGCCCTGGCACGTCATGGGCGAGGAGGGCGCACCCGGTGGCACCGTGCGCTACGTCGACTCGTCGATGGAGCGCATCGAGGTGCGCGCCACGGGCCTGAACGGCAACCGCCACGTGGTCACCGTCAACGGCCACGTCCTGCCCATGCACCCCACGGGCCGGGTGGGCGAGTTCGTGGCGGGGGTGCGTTTTCGCGCCTGGCAACCGCCGTCGTGCCTGCACCCCACCATCGGCGCCGACGCCCCGCTCACCATCGACCTCGTCGACAGCTGGCTCAAGCGATCGCTGGGCGGCTGTCAGTACCACGTCGCCCACCCGGGCGGGCGCAACCACGACACCTTCCCCATCAACGCCTACGAGGCCGAAAGCCGCCGCCTGGCGCGTTTCTTCCGCATGGGGCACACCCCCGGTGCCATGGACCTGCGCCCCTTGAGTCCGGGTCTGGAGCACCCGTTCACGCTGGACATGCGCCGCGCCAAACTGGGCGCTTGAGGGGGCGGTTGATACCATGGCGTCCACGTGACCACCTCCTTGCCCCTCTTCGACGACCCCGCCCTCGCGCCCCTGGACCTCCAGGTGGCGCAGGACATGCTGCGTCGCGCCCGCCCGGCCGAGCCCGGCCACCACGACGAACTGCGTCAGCCCGACGGGCAACTGCGCCCCGCCTGGGCCGCGTTCGCGCACCAGCTCGGCGCCCCGCTGGATGACCTGCAGCGCCGCCAGGAGCTGATCGCCCGCCAGATCCGCGAAGACGGCATCACTTACAACGTCTACAACGCCGAAGGCGGGCCCAGCCGGCCCTGGTCGCTCGAGGCGCTGCCGCTCATCATCGGCACCGACGACTGGCGCGCCCTGGAGCAAGGCGTGGCCCAGCGTGCCCGCCTGCTCAACGCCATCGTCGCCGACACCTACGGCGAGCAGGCCTTGCTCAAAGGCGCCTTGCTGCCCTCGGCGCTGGTCCTGGGTCACCCGGGCTACCTGCGCGGCATGCAGGGCGTCCAGGCCCCCGGCGGGATCCACCTGCACGTGCTGGCCTTCGATCTCGTGCGCGGCCCCGACGGGGCCTGGTGGGTCGTCTCGCACCGCACCCAGGCGCCGTCCGGCCTGGGCTACGTCATGCAGAACCGGCTGATCGTCTCGCGCCTGTTCCCCGACGCCTACCGCGCCATGAACGTGCAGCACCTGGCCTCCGGCTACCGCCGCCTGGTCGACACGCTGACCGACCTGGCCACGCCCTGTGCCGAAGGACAGGCACCGCGCCTGGCCCTGCTCACCCCCGGGCCGTACAACGAGACCTATTTCGAGCAAGCCTACCTGGCGCGCTACCTGGGCCTGCCCCTGGTGGAAGGCGGTGACCTCGTCGTGCGCGACGAGCGCCTCTTCCTCAAGACGGTGCAGGGCCTGGAGCCCTTGCACGGCCTGCTGCGCCGCCTCGATGACGACTACTGCGACCCGCTGGAGCTGCGCTCCGACTCCCACCTGGGCGTGCCCGGCCTGATGCAGGTGGTGCGCGCCGGACACGTCGTGCTGGCCAACGCGCTGGGCACGGGCTTCCTGGAGTCGCCCGCCATCCACGGCTTCCTGCCGGCCCTCGCGCGCCGCGTGCTGGGCGAAGAGCTCTCGCTGCCGTCCCTGCCCACCTGGTGGTGTGGCGAGGCCTCTGCCTGGGCCGACATCGAGCCCGACCTCGCCAGCCAGGTCATCCGCCCCAGCTACCCCTACGCCGGCACCCCGGGCTTCGGCTCGCCCCGCCTGCGCCAGAGTTTCGACGCCGTCTTGGGCCAGAGCCTGACCGCCGCGGCGCTCAAGAGCTGGCGCGACCGCATCTCCCACGACCCCGCGGCCTACACCGTGCAGGGCTTCGTGCCTTACGCCCAGGCGCCGGTCTGGCAAGCCGGGGGCATCAACCCGCGCGGGGCTTCCCTGCGCGTCTACGCCCTCTCAGACGGGCAGGGCGGCTGGCAGGTGCTGCCCGGCGGCATGACGCGCATCGCCACGCGCGACGCCGGCCCCGTCTCCATGCAGCTCGGCGGCAGCTCACTCGACACCTGGGTGCTCACCGACGGCCCGGTCGACACCTTCTCGATGCTGCCCAGCCAGGTGCGCCCGGACGAGCTCGCGCAGCGCCAGCGCCCCGTGGCCAGCCGCGCCGGCGAAAACCTCTTCTGGATGGGCCGCTACACCGAGCGAGCCGAGCAGCAACTCGGCCTGGTGCAAAACCTCATGAGCCTGCAGACCAGCGAAGACGACTCCGACGACGCCGTCCTGCGGGCCCTCTCCGAGCTCGCCCAGACCTGCGGCCTCATCCCGCCGGGCACGCCCAACCTCATCCAGGCCCCCCGCGTCTTCGAACGCGCCGTGCTGGAGGCCCTGGCCGATGCCCAGGCGTCCCAAGGCGCTTTCAGCCTGGCCGCCAACCTCGAGGCCCTGGCGCGCACCGCCCAGTCCCTGCGCGAGCGCCTCTCCTCCGCCCATGGCCGGCTCCTGCGCACCCTGGGCAGCGACTTCCGCCAGGCCCTGGCCCAGGACGCGCCCTCCGGTCAACTCGGCCTGCTGCAGGCCCACGAGGCCCTGGAACACCTCGCCGCCCAGCTCGCCGCCGTCACCGGCGCCCAGACCGACCGCATGACCCGCGACGTCGGCTGGCGCCTGCTCACCGTGGGTCGCCTCATCGAGCGCCTGGTGGGCTACACCACCTTCCTCAAGGCCTTCTGGCAGCACCTCGCGCTGGCGCACCCGCAAGGGGTGGATCAGCTGCTCGACCTGTTCGACAGCGCCATCACCTTCCGCGCGCGCTACCAGCGCCGCCTGGAGCGCCCGGCCGTGCTCGCCTTGCTGGTGGCCGACGAGACCAACCCGCGTGCGCTGGCCTGCGTGCTGCGCCGCCTGCGCACCGAGCTGGGCAAGCTGCCCAACCGCACCGCCGCCGACGACGACCTGCTGGCCCTCCTGCCACACCAGGGCGTGGGCATTGGCCTGGAGGAGCTGTGCGACCCCGTCGAGGGCCACGCCCGCGTGCTGGCCCTGTGCGACCGCCTGCTCGACGCCGGCTGGCGCCTCTCCGACGAGGTCGCACGCCAGTTCTTCGTCCACACCGAACCCAATGACTCGATGGTGAGCGCATGAGCGTTGAAGTCGGCGCAGCGCCTGAGGCGGGGGCCGCGCGGCTCTCGGTCGAGCACGAAACCACCTACCGCTACGACCACCCGGTCGAGCAGGCCCAGCACATCGCCTGCCTGCGCCCGCTGAGCGACGCCGGCCAGCGGCTGCTGGGTTTCGAGATGCGCGTCGAGCCCACCCCCGCCCAGCACAGCACCCGCCGCGACAGCCATGGCAACAGCCGCGCTTACTTCGCGATGCACGCCGCACACGCCCAGTTGAGCGTGGTCGCGCGCAGCGAGGTGCTGGTTCACCACCGCTACCGCGGCCTGGTGCCCGACGCCGGCCCCACCTGCGGCGAAGTGCGCGAGCGACTGAGCTACCGCGCCAAAGCGCCCTTCGAGCCCGCCAGCGAGTACCTCTACACCTCGCCTTTCGTGCCCCTGCACGCCGAGCTGCGCGACTACGGCATCCAGTCCCTGCAAGACGAACGCCCCCTGGCCGAAGCCGCCATCGAGTTGATGCAGCGCATCCACCGCGACTTCGAGTACGCCCCCGCGTCCACCGACATCTCCACCCCCATCCTCGACGTCCTGGATCAGCGCAAAGGCGTCTGCCAGGACTTCGCGCACCTCATGCTGGGTTGCTTGCGCGCCTGCGGCCTGGCGGGGCGCTACGTCAGCGGCTACCTGCTGACCCGCCCCCCACCGGGCCAGGAGGCGCTGGTCGGCGCGGACGCGTCGCACGCCTGGCTCAGCGTCTGGGTGCCCGGGCTGGGCCTGCCCCTGGCCGAAGACTGGCTCGACCTCGACCCCACCAACGACGCCGTGCCCGGTGTGCACCACGTGCGCGTGGCCCACGGCCGTGACTTTGGCGACGTCACCCCCTTGAGGGGGATCATCCGCGGGGGCGGGAAGCACACCCTCGAAGTCCGCGTGACGACCCGCTTGCTTTGACGTCAATTCGCCCTTGGGGGCGCAACACCTTGACACCTAGGGGTTGGCATCCAGGGGGCGATCACTACACTGAGTTACATAAATGCGGCCGTTCGGGCCCGCCAACTCAGGGAGATCGTGATGTTGAGAATCAAGCAGTTCGCTTCCGCCTGTCTGCTCGCCTCGGCGGCCTTCAGCCCGCTCGCTCACGCGCAGCTCTACCCCGGCTCCAGGCCCATGGGGTGGGGCAACATCGGGGCGGGGGAGACCTTCTACCAAAGCGTGACGTTCACCGTCTGGGGCGCGCCGTCCCTGCCGACCGCGGAGCCCCGTTTTGTCGACCTCGTGGCTCAGGCCAGCGCCGCGATGTCGACGTCGCTTCACAACCCGGTGTTCCTCACCGGGGTCTGGCTGACGTCAACCGACAACTCGGTGTCGTACGGCGGGGCTTTTTCCGATACAGGGGCCGGGTCCCTGGCTGCGTCGTACACGCGTTTGGCCGAGGGCGACTACCGCGTCCACTTCCAGGGGTTCAGCGTCGAGCCGCCACCTGAAATTCATGCGTTGATTTACGAGTGGAGCTACCAGGTCAGCGCCTCCGTCGCCTCTCCCGCCCCCGAGCCCGCCGACCTCGCCATGCTCGCCATGCTCGCCATGGGCCTCGCCGGCGTCGCGGTCTGGAGCCGACGCCGTGCGCGGCACGCCCCCGCCTGAACCCCACGCACCTTCCCAGAATGCACCTTTGTGGTGCTTTCGACCGGCAGCTCATGGATCATGGCCCCCGTGAGCTGTCCCCGCACCACAACAGGTTGACGGCGCACGGCATCGTGGCGCATCTTGGGGGCGATGCCCGAAAGCCGTGCCCCATTCAGGGTGAGCCCTCCGGGTTGGCACAGTTAGTGCAACAGCACCACAAACGCTGTTTCCTTCCCCCACAAGGGCCATTCGATGCGATTCTTCGACGAGATGCACGTGAGCAGCGCCCACGCCGACAAGCAGGTGCGCGACCACTACCGGACCTACGAGCGTTGGCTCGGCCGCCAGCCAGGTGAACTCATGGCCTCGCGCCGTGAAGAGGCCGAGATGATCTTCCGCCGCGTGGGCATCACCTTCGCGGTCTATGGCGACAAGGACGAGGACGGCTCGGGCACCGAGCGCCTCATCCCCTTCGACCTGATCCCGCGCATCATCCCCAGCCACGAGTGGAAGGAGATGGAGAAGGGCCTCAAGCAGCGCGTCACCGCGCTCAACATGTTCCTGCAGGACGTCTACCACGACCAGGAGATCCTCAAGGCGGGCGTGATCCCGGCCGAGCCGGTGCTCAACAACGCCCAGTTCCGCAAGGAGATGATGGGCCTGAACGTGCCTGGCGGCATCTACTCCATCATCTCGGGCATCGACATCGTGCGGGCCTGCAACCCCGATGGCAGCGGCACCTACTACGTGCTCGAAGACAACCTGCGCGTGCCCTCCGGCGTCAGCTACATGCTGGAGAACCGCAAGATGACGATGCGGCTCTTCCCCGAGCTGTTCGCCGAGCACCGCATCGCGCCCGTGGCCCATTACCCCGACCTGCTGCTCGACACCCTGCGCGCGCTGGCGCCCGCCTCGGTCAACGAGCCCACCTCGGTTGTGCTCACGCCCGGCATGCACAACTCGGCCTATTTCGAGCACGCCTTCCTGGCGCAGCAGATGGGCATCGAGCTCGTCGAAGGCAAGGACCTTTTCGTCAAGGACGACTTCGTCTACATGCGCACCACGCGCGGCCCGCAGCGCGTGGACGTCATCTACCGCCGCGTCGACGACGACTTCATGGACCCGGAGGTCTTCCGCAAGGACTCGACCCTGGGCGTGGCGGGCTTGCTGCGCGCCTACCGCGCTGGCAACGTCACGTTGGCCAACGCCTTCGGCACGGGCATCGCCGACGACAAGTCGATCTACCCTTACGTGCCCAAGATGATCGAGTTCTACCTGGGCGAAAAGCCCATCCTGCAGAACGTGCCCACGCACGTCTGCCGCGAACCCGACGCCCTGAAGTACACGCTCGACCACCTCGGCGAGCTCGTGGTCAAGGAGGTGCACGGCGCGGGCGGCTACGGCATGCTGGTGGGCCCGGCCTCCACGAAAGCCCAGATCGAAGACTTCCGCCAGGCCCTGCTTGCCAACCCGAGCAACTACATCGCCCAGCCGACGCTGTCGCTGTCGACCTGCCCGACGTTCGTCGAGAGCGGCATCGCGCCGCGCCACATCGACCTGCGGCCTTTCGTGCTCTCAGGCAAGACCGTGCAGATGGTGCCCGGAGGCCTCACGCGCGTGGCCTTGAAGGAAGGCTCGCTGGTGGTCAACAGCTCGCAAGGCGGCGGCACGAAAGACACCTGGGTTCTGGAAAGCTGAAGGAGGCACGACCATGCTCAACGAACGCATCGAAGACCACCTGCCCACCCGACTCATCGAGACCGAAACCGGGGCCCTGCGCGCAGGCGGGGCCGCCCACCTGGAGACCAAGCCCATGCTGTCGCGCACCGCCGATCACCTGTTCTGGATGGCCCGCTACATGGAGCGAGCCGAAAACACCGCGCGCCTGCTCGACGTCAATTACCAGACTTCGCTGCTGCCGCAGTCCAGCGAAGCGACCCTGCAAGGCTGGGAAGGCCTGTTGGGCATCAGCGAACTCACGCGCGAGTACCTCAGCCAGTACGACGAGGTCAACGCCCGCGACGTCATGACCTTCATGGTCACCGACGCCCACAACCCCTCCAGCATCCTCAGCTGCCTGCGCGCCGCCCGCGAGAACGCGCGCGCCGTGCGGGGCGCCCTCACCACCGAGGTCTGGGAGACCACCAACCAGACGTGGCTGGAATTCAACCGCCTGGTCAAATCAGGCGCCCTGGCCAAGGACCCGGCCGAGCTGTTCGAGTGGGTCAAGTTCCGCTCGCACCTCTCGCGCGGCGTGACCCTGGGCACCATGCTGCAAGACGAGGCCTTCCACTTCCAGCGCATCGGCACCTTCCTGGAACGCGCCGACAACACCGCTCGCCTGCTGGATGTGAAGTTCCACGCCCGCAACACCGAGTTCTTCGGCTCGGGCGTGGGCAACGAGGGCAAGGAAGTCGACTTCTACCACTGGTCGGCCGTGCTGCGATCGGTGTCGGCCTTCGAGGTCTATCGCAAGGTCTACCGCGACGTCATCCGCCCCGAGAAGGTGGCCGAGTTGCTGATCCTGCGCGCCGAAATGCCCCGCTCCTTGGTGCACTGCATGGACGAGGTGGTCAAAAACCTGCGCGCCGTGGCCAACGACCACAGCCACGAGACGCTGCGCCGCGCCGGCCGCCTGCGCGCGGACCTGCAGTTCAGCCGCATCGACGAGATCGTGGCCACCGGCCTGCACGCCTACCTCACGCAGTTCCTCGACCGCGTGGGCGACCTGGGCTATGGCATCAGCCGAGACTTCCTGATGCCGGCTTGAGGTGTTTCAGGCTGGGTAGACGCTCATGCGCAGCAGGCGCTTGACGATGGCAAACGGCGTCGATTCGTTCAACACGAAGCGCGGCAACTCATGAGGCTGCGACTCGCCCGTGCTGATGCCCCAGGTCGTGGAGACGGCGTGTGTGTAGCCCGAAGCCTTGACGTGGCGGATGGTGCGCTCGTTGTAGTCCACCACCGGTTTGCCGTTGGGGTAGGCAAACGAGGTCAGTGGCTTGTCGATGAGGCTGGCGAGGTCCTGGCGGTTCTGCTCGATCTCGTGGGCCGCTTCTTCATCCGACAGCTTGGCCAGGATCTGGTGGTTGACCGTGTGTCCGCCGATGCCCATGCCCGCGCGTGACATCGCGCTCACGTGGGCATCGTCCATCATCAGGTGGCGGGGGGCGCGGCTGCCCAGGGCCTGCATCATCCGTTCGGTGCAGGCCATGCGCTGGGGCACGTCGAGGTACTTGACCTTCGGTGTCAGGGCCGCAACGGCCCGGATGCGAGAAGCCAGGTCCGAGACCTCGACCACCGGCACCCCGGCCACGCCGATGTCCAGGCGTCCGCTGGGTGCGTGCCGGACCGTCTCGGCGATCAGGTCGTGGAACATCACGCCACCATTGAGCAGGCCGCTGGTCACGTAGAACGTGGCACTCAGGCCGTGCCTTTGCAGCAGGGGCAGGGCCAGGTCGTGGTTGTCCCGGTAGCCATCGTCGAAGGTCAGGCAGACGGCCCGGGCGGGCAGGCGGCCCTCGCGGAGCATCTCGACGGCCTCATCCAGCGGCAAGACCTTGAACCAGCGGCTCAGGGTGGCGAACTGCCGCTCCAGCACCTGCGTGGTGTGGACCTCGTCCTGCAGGGGGTCGAGCGAGTCCAGCACGCGGTGGTACATCAGGATGGGCAGTGCGGCAGACGCACCGCCCAGCAGGCGCCAAGGTGCGATGGGCAACAACCGGCGCCCGCTCATCTGCTCACCCCTGACCTGATCACTGTCGCACTCCCTTGCTTCTTTTACAACCAACAGGTTAGACGGACAGGGCGTCGATTGCCACCTTCAGGCGGGTGGCGCCCCCTGGACGCGGGGGCGGATTCGTCACGAACGGCTCGGCGTCAGGCCGAGGGCGGCACGTAGCCTTGCACCTGCTCGGCCCCGCCACCAAAGAAGAACTGCTCCATCTGGCGAGCCAGGTATTGGCGCGCACGGGCATCGGCCAGGTTCAGGCGGTTTTCATTGACCAGCATGGTCTGGTGTTTCATCCAGAGCTGCCAGGCTTCCTTGCTGATTTCGTTGTAGATGCGCTTGCCCAGCTCGCCGGGGTAGGGTGCGAAGTCCAGGCCTTCGCCTTCCTTGTTGAGGTGGGTGCAGTGGAGGGTGCGTGCCATTTTTTAATCCGAAAAAATCACTTGAGGTGCTTGACCAGGACCTGAGAGCGGCGGTCCCACTTGTAGGAGCGCTTGCGTGCCTCGGGCAGCCAGTCGGGGTCCACCGGCGCGAAGCCGCGCTTGATGAACCAGTGCATGGTACGGGTGGTCAATACAAACAGGGTTTGCAGGCCCATTGCCCGCGCGCGCTGCTCGACGCGTTTGAGGATGCGCTCGCCGTCGCCCTGGCCTTGCACGCTGGGCGAGATGGTGAGGGCGGCCATCTCGGCGGTGTGGGCCTCGGGGTAGGGGTAGAGCGCGGCGCAGCCGAAGATCACGCCGTCGTGCTCGATGACGGTGTAGAGGCCCACGTCGCGCTCGATTTCCGTGCGGCTGCGCTTGACCAGGGTGCCGTCCTGCTCGAAGGGCTCGATGAGCTGCAGGATGCCGCCGACGTCGTCGGGCGTGGCTTCGCGCAGGCTCTCGAGTTTCTCGTCGACGATCATGGTGCCCACGCCATCGTGCGTGAAGACCTCCATGAGCAAGGCGCCGTCGACCTTGAACGGGATGATGTGCACGCGCTCGACGCCACCTTCGCTGGCTTTGACGGCATGCTGGAGGTAGAAGGCCGTGTCGGTGGGTTGCAGCGGGTTGGGCAGGGCGGCCATCAGGCGGCGTGCATCGGCCAGCGCCAGTTCCTGGTCGACCTCGACGTCGGGGTCGTGCTGGTGGGCCTCGAGCTCCACGGCCCGGCCGGGGTCCTGCACGATGCTTTGCAGGATGCCGCGCACCTCGGTCACGAAGATGAGCTTGTCGGCTTGCAGCGCGATGGCCGCGCTGGTGGCCACGTCTTCCATGCTCAGGTTGAAGGCCTCGCCGGTGTGCGAGAAACCGAAGGGCGAGAGCATGACCAGTGCGCCGGTGTCGATGGCGCGACGGATGGCCATGGCGTCGATCTTGCGCACCAGGCCGGTGTGCATGAAGTCCACGCCGTCGACGATGCCCACGGGGCGCGCGGTCACGAAGTTGCCCGAGATCAGGCTGATCGAGGCCCCGGCCATGGGGGTGTTGGGCAAGCCCAGCGAGAAGGCCGCTTCGATTTCATAGCGCAGCTGGCCCGCGGCCTCCTGTGCGCAGTCCAGCGCCACCGGGTCGGTGATGCGCATGCCGTGGCTGAACTTCGACTCCTGCCCCTTGGCCCGCAGCTGCTCTTCGAGCTGAGGGCGAAAGCCATGCGCCAGCACGACCTTGATGCCCATGGCGTGCATGAGCGCGAGGTCCTGAACGAAGTTCTCCAGCTTGCCGGCCGCGATCAGCTCACCCGAGAGGCCGACGACGAAGGTCTTGCCGCGGTGCGAGTGGATGTGGGGTGCCACCGAGCGGAACCAGGGGACGAACAGGTGGGGGAAAACGAGGTCCATGCGATGAGCGATGCACGAGGGCGCCAGGGGGCGGCCCTTCAGGTCGCTATGGTAAGTGCATTGACGCGCGCTGGGTGCTTCAGCCCCTCGGACGGCGGTCGAACCAGGGCCTCGCCTGCTCCAGCTGGGCCGCCAGTTGCAGCAGCCGGGCCTCGCCATTGAGCGGCCCGACGAATTGCACACCCAGGGGCAGGCCGTCGGGTGTCCAGTGCAGCGGCACGGACATGGCAGGGCGGCCGCTCAGGTTGGCCAACTGGGTGTAGGGCGTCCAGCTCAGGTTGTGCAGCACCGTGCTCTGGAAGGCGCTGGTGTGTCGCAGCTTGCCGGCCAGGCCGATGCGCGCGATCACGTCGCTCGCCAGGTCCAGCGCCCAGGGGGTGTCCATCGAGCCGATGGGTGGGGGCGGTGCGCTCAGCGTGGGCGTGAGCCACAGGTCGAAGCGGGCGTGGAAGGCGGCCAGGTCGCGGTTGTGTTCATGCCAGCGCGCCTCGCACTTGAGCAGCTCCACCGCCGAGACGCTGCGGCCCACCGCGGCCATCAGGCGCGTGTCGCTTTCAAAGTCCTTGAGGTCGGCGCCGACTTGTTCGCGCAGCGTCTCGACGATGAAGGCCTGGGCGCAGAACCACGCCAGCAAAAAGTCCTCGGCCACGTGCAGGCCGTTGACGGGGCTGGGCACCGGCTCGACGTGGTGGCCCAGCGAGCTCAGCAGCCGTGCGGCGTCTTCGACCGCGGCGGTGGCCTGGGGGTCCACGGGCGTGCCGATGGGGGAGTCCGTCGTGAAGCCGATGCGCAGCCGACCCGGCGCGGTGCGAATCGCCTCGGCGTGGGGCGAGGTGGGCGCGGCCATGTGATACGGCGCGTGCGGCTCGGGGCCTTGCAGCACGTCGAGCATGCGGGCGCTGTCGCGCACGCTGCGCGAGACCACCCCCTGGACGGCCGCGCCATTGAGGCCTTCGGCCATGCTGGGGCCCATCGAGATGCGACCGCGTCCGGCCTTGATGCCGAACAGGCCGCACGCCGCCGCCGGGATGCGGATGGAGCCACCGCCGTCGTTGGCCCCCGCCACGGGCACCACGCCCGCCGCCACGGCAGCCGCCGAGCCGCCCGAGGAGCCGCCCGGTGTGCGCTCGGGGTTCCAGGGGTTGCGGCAGGGGCCCCACAGCGCAGGCTCGGTCACGTTGCGCGCCCCGAATTCAGGGGTGTTGGTCTTGCCGAAGATCACCAGACCGGCCTCGCGCCAGCGGCGCACCACGTCGCTGTCTTCCGTGGCGGGGGTGCGGGCCAGGGCCCGGCTGCCGCCCGAGCTGGGGAACCCGGCCAGGTCCTGAAACAGGTCCTTGATCAGGAACGGCACGCCGGGGAAGGGCGCATCGAGGTTGAAGGGCGCCGCCACGCGCTGGCTCGCCAGGTCGTCCAGGCGCATCACGATGGCGTTGAGCGCCTGGGTCTCGTTGGCGCGCGCCTGGGCGGCCTCCAGCAATTCACGGGGGTGGACCTCGCCCCGGCGAACCAGGTCGGCCAGGGAGGTGGCGTCGTGCTGAACGTAGTCGGCTTGCTGCATGGGGGCCCCAGGTTCGACGCCCCGGGTGAGAAGTCAGGCTGGGTTGGATAATGCGGCACTTTGTTCCCGCCTGTGCCCCCAGTCTTTCCCGTGTTGCCACCCATCACTTTTCCGCAATCCTTGCCCGTCAGCGGCAAACGCGACGAGATCGAGGCCGCCCTGCGCGAGCACCAGGTCGTCATCGTCTGCGGCGAAACCGGCTCGGGCAAGACCACGCAGCTGCCCAAGATCGCGATGACCATGGGCCGTGGCGGTTGGGGCCAGCCGCGAGAGCACGGCAAGCGCCCGAAGCTGATCGGGCACACGCAGCCCCGACGCATCGCGGCCTCCAGCGTGGCCAAGCGCATCGCCGAAGAGCTCAACACGCCGTTGGGCGACGTGGTCGGCTACAAGATCCGCTTCCAGGATCGCCTGCAACCCGGGGCCAGCGTCAAGCTGATGACCGACGGCATCTTGCTGGCCGAGACACAAGGCGACCCGGACCTGCGCGCCTACGACACCCTCATCATCGACGAGGCCCATGAGCGCAGCCTGAACATCGACTTCCTGCTGGGCTACCTGCGCCAGTTGCTGCCGCGCCGGCCCGACCTGAAGGTCATCGTCACCTCGGCCACCATCGACGCCGACCGCTTCGCGCAGCACTTCGCTTCGGCCAAGGGCCCGGCGCCGGTCATCATGGTGTCGGGGCGGATGTTCCCGGTGGAGCAACGCTTTCGGCCATTTGAAGAAAGCCGCGAGTACGGCTTGAACGAGGCGATTGCCGACGGGGTGGACGAGCTCTGGCGCGAGGCGGGCCATGGCGGCGACATCCTCGTCTTCCTGCCCGGTGAGCGCGAGATCCGCGAGGCCGCCGACCACCTGCGCAAGCACCTGGCCCAGCACCGCACCGTGGCCACCGTGCTGCCCTTGTTCGCGCGGCTGAGCCAGCAGGAGCAAGACGAGGTCTTCAAGAGCGGCAACGGGCTGCGCATCGTGCTGGCCACCAACGTGGCCGAAACGTCCCTCACGGTGCCGGGCATCCGCTACGTGATCGACAGCGGCAGCGCGCGCGTCAAGCGCTACTCCTTCCGCAACAAGGTCGAGCAGCTGCAGATCGAGCCCATCAGCCAGGCCGCGGCCAACCAGCGCGCGGGCCGATGCGGTCGGGTGGCCAACGGCATCTGCATCCGCCTCTACGACGAGAAGGACTTCAACGCGCGACCGCGCTTCACCGACCCGGAGATCCTGCGCAGCTCGCTGGCGGGCGTGATCTTGCGGATGAAGTCGCTGCACCTGGGGCATGTGGAGGACTTCCCCTTCATCGAGCCGCCGCTGCGCAAGGCCATCGCCGACGGCTACCAGTTGCTCAACGAGCTCGGTGCCGTCGACGACGACAACCAGATCACGCCGCTGGGCCAGACCCTGGCTCGCCTGCCGCTGGACCCGCGCGTGGGCCGCATGATCCTCGAAGCCAAGGACCGCGAGGCCCTGGCCGAGGTGCTGGTGATCGCGGCCAGTTTGAGCGTGCAGGACGTGCGCGACCGCCCCATCGACCAGCAACAGCAGGCCGACACCAAGCACAAGCAGTTCGACGACGAGAAGTCGGAGTTCATGGGCACCGTCAAGCTGTGGAAGTGGCTGGACGAGTCGCGCGGCGGGCACGGACACCACGAGCCGGGTGCACCCGAGAAGCACAAGCTCAGCCACCGCAAGCACGAGGCCTTGCTGCGCGAGAACTTCATCAACCCGCGGCGCGTGCGCGAGTGGAAGGACGTGCACACCCAGCTGCACACCGTGGTGGCTGAGCACAACTGGCGCCTGAACACGCTGCCCGCCACCTACGAGCAGGTGCACCTGTCGCTGCTGTCGGGCCTGCTGGGCAACGTGGGCTGCAAGAGCGACGACGAGGACTGGTACCTGGGCGCGCGCGGCATCAAGTTCCACAAGCACCCCGGCGCCAACCTGAGCAAGAAGCCGGGGCGCTGGATCCTGGCCGCCGAGCTGGTCGAGACCTCGCGCCTGTACGGGCGCGGCATCGCCAACATCGAGCAGCCCTGGCTGGTGCAGATGGGCGGCCACCTGCTCAAAAAGCAGCTGCTGGAGCCGCACTGGGAAAAGAAGGCCGCCGAGGTCGTGGCGCTGGAGCGAGCCACGCTGTATGGCCTGGTCGTCTACAACAACAAGCGCATCAACTTCGGCCTGGTCAATGCGCGCGAGGCCCGCGAGATCTTCATCCGCGAGGCCCTGGTCAACGACGAGTGGGAGACGCGCCTGCCCTTCCTGGCGCACAACCGCAAGCTCATCAACCAGGTCGAGCAGCTGGAGCACAAATCCCGCCGCCAGGACGTGCTGGTCGACGAGCACCTGATCTACGCCTTCTACGACGCGCAGGTCCCGCCCGAGGTGATGAGCGGCCACAGCTTCGAGCGCTGGTACAAGCACGCCAGCCGCGAGAATCCGAAGCTGCTGCACCTCAGCCGCGAGGAGCTGATGCGCCACGAGGCCGCCGGCATCACCAGCGCGGCCTTCCCCAAGTTCATCCGCTTAGGGGGCGTGGACTGCGCCGCCACCTACCTGCACGAGCCGGGTGACCCGCGCGACGGCGTGACCGTCACCGTGCCCATCTACGCGCTCAACCAGGTCAGCGAAGAGCGCGGTGAGTGGCTGGTGCCAGGCATGCTCAAAGACAAGGTGCTGGCCCTGCTCAAGAGCCTGCACCAGAAGCCGCGCGCGCGCCTGGTGCCCTTGCCCGACTTCGCCGAGGCCTTCGTGCAATCGGTGGCGTTCGGCCAGGGGGGCTTGATGGACGCGCTGCTCAAGTCCGTGCGCGACAAGACCCAGCTCGACGTCAAACGCGCCGACTTCAAGCTCGACATGCTCTCTGCGCACCTGTTCATGAACCACCGCGTGGTGGATGAGCATGGGCGCCAGCTGGGCATGGGGCGCAACCTGCCGGCCCTCAAGGCCGAGCTGGGCTCGCTGGCCCGAGGGGCCTTTCAGGCGCTCGCCGCCCTCAAGGCCAGGGAGGTGGTCGATGGCGGGGGGGAGCCGCTCCAGGCCGCCCCGTCGGCCGCATCGTCGCCTGCCCAGACCGCGGCGCGTGGCGCAGAGCGACTGGAGCGGCCACGTGCCGCGGGCGCCGCCCCCAACGCATCGGCGGGCCGCACCGAGCCTTCAGGCAAGTCGACCGCCACCACCCCGCTGACCGACTGGACCTTCGGCGAGCTGCCCGAGCTCATGGAGATCCAGCGTGGTGGGCACACCCTGATCGGCTTCCCCGCCCTCATCGACAAGGGCACGCACGTCGAGATCGACATCTTCGACGAGCCCGATGTGGCCGCGCTCAAGCACCGCGCTGGCCTGCGCCGCCTGGTTGCGTTGCAGATCCGCGAGCCCCTGAAGTACCTTGAGAAAAACATCCCCGACCTGCAGAAGATGGCCATGGCCTACATGAGCCTGGGCACGGCCGATGAGTTGCGCGAGCAGGTCATCGAGGTGGCCCTGGACCGCGCCTACCTGGCCGACCCGCTGCCCAGTGACGCGGCCAGCTTCAAGGCCCGCGTGGAAGAGGGCCGCACCCGCTTGAACCTGATCGCGCAAGAGGTGGCCCGCCTGGCGGGCACCGTGCTGACCGAGTACGCCTCAGCGGTGCGCAAGCTCAAGGACGCCAAGCCCCCGAAGGACGTGGCCGACGACGTGGCCGCGCAGCTCCAGCGCCTCATGCCCAAGCGCTTCCTGGCGCTGACGCCTCATGCGCAGCTGCAGCACTTCCCGCGCTACCTCAAGGCCATCACCTTGCGGCTCGACAAGCTCAAGGGCGACCCGGTGCGCGACGCCCAGCGCCTGGCCGAGCTCAGGCCGCTGGACCAGCGCCTCGTGCGTCGGCTGGCCGAGCTCAAGGGCACGCCCGACGCGCGCCTCGATGAATTCCGCTGGCTGCTCGAAGAGCTGCGCGTCAGCCTGTTTGCGCAGGAGCTGCGCACGCCACAGCCGGTCAGCATCAAACGTTTGGAGAAGACCTGGGCGCAGATCAGCCAGTGATCTGTGCCGATCTGGTCACAGGGCCTCGGAACGAGGCCGTTTGCCGTCTACAATGATGGCCAGTCGGGGCGTAGCGCAGCCTGGTAGCGCATCTGCTTTGGGAGCAGAGGGTCGTGAGTTCGAATCCCACCGCCCCGACCATTTCTTCAAGAAGGCCGCCTGGTTCACCCGGCGGCCTTTTTCGTTGGCGACCGCTGCGTCCCGTGCGTCATCCCGCGCCTCAGGGGTGCCGCCCGTCGGCCTCCTGTGAAAAACTCACGCCCATTCGGCCGGAGGTGACTCCGGCTTCATCTGGGAGGATGAGTGTGTTGTACCGCGCGTCGCGCCGCAGGAGAGCCTGCGCACGCCAGAAGGGCCTGTCCCTGATCGAAACCTTGTGCACCGTGACCATCATCGGCACGATGACGGCCACCGCTTTGCCCCGCCTGAGTGGCGTCACCAGCGAGGCTCGCGTCTCGGTGCTTCGGGGCCTGGAGGGCACCCTGCACAGCGCCAGCAGCCTGGCCCATGCCCGCTGCGTGGTCCAGTCCACCTGCTTGTTCGACCGCGGCCGCGATGACATCGTCATCGGCGACGAGGTCGTCAACCTGGTGCGCGGCTACCCGGCTGCAGGGGAGCCGCAAGGCATCGAACGCGCGGTCCGCCTGTCGGGCTTTCGCGTTCGCCACGATGGTGACGAAACCGTCTTCACCCTGGCCAGCGCCCCGTCGACCGAGGCCTGCCAGGTTCGCTACCGTGCGCCGGATGCCGACGGCGCGCCTCCGCGCATCGACGCGTTCACCGACGGCTGCTGAGCTCCGGCTGCTCGCCGCCCAACTGCGCCTTCAAGAACGGCACCACGGCTTGTGCCACGCCTTGCGGGTCATCTGCGAAGGGGAAGTGGCCGCTGTCAGGCAGCAGCACCACCTGCGCGCCAGGGAAGGTTTCTTTTTGCTGCTCGGCCAGGCGCACGGGCAGGTAGGGGTCGGCTGCGCCCCACACCACCAGCGTGGCCGGCTGGATGGGGCTGAGCATGCGCTCCAGCATGCGGCTGCGCTCGCCGAGGTCGCTGGTGGCGCGGTACAGCTTGAGGATGGCGCGTTTGGTGCCCCAGTCCATCTCGGTGTACATGCGCTTGAGGAAGGGCTCCGGCAGGCCTTTGGGGCAGCCGATCTGCATGGCCCATTTGAAGCCCCGCCAGGTCGTCATCAGCTGCTGCAGCTCGCCCAGCACCGGTGTGCGCCAGATGCGCGCCATGAGGTGCCATTTGTAGTCCTTGAGCACGCCTGTGTTGATCAAGGTGAGGCTGCCCACGCCCATCGGGTTCATGCCCGCCCACAGCAGGCCCCAGGGGCCTCCGAAGTCGTGCAGCACGAGGTGAGCGCGCCACACGCCCAGTTGCTTGAGCGCCTCGGTCAGGAAGGCCGCGCCGCCTTCGACCGAGTACGGGTAGTCGGCGGGCTTGTCGGCCTGGCCGAAGCCGGGCATGTCGATGGCGATGACGCGCCCCAGTGGGGCGACCTCCTGCATCAGCTCACGCCAGTCTTCGCTGGAGCCGGGGTTGCCGTGCACGAACACGACGGCCTCGGTGGCCTTCAGGTCAGCGCCTCCTTGCAGCACGCGGGTGCGGATGCCGCAGGCGCTGAGGGTGGAGGCCTGCAGGGGCCAGCTGGGTGGGGTCGGTGAGGGCATGGGGCCTCGGTGTGTGAAGTGGCGTCAGCTCGGCATCATGCACAAGACTGAGCAAGGTCGTCCAGGATGGGGCAGGCCGAGCGCTCGTTGCCATGGCACTCCGAGGCCAGCCTGGCCAGCGTTCGCTTCATGGCTTCGAGCTCATCGATGCGTTGCTGCAAGGCCGCGACGTGATCGAGCGCCAGCCGCTTGACCGTGGCGCTGGCGCGGCGCCGGTTGCGCCACAGGTCCAGCAGTTGGGCGATGTCGGCCATGCCGAAACCCAGGTCGCGGGCGCGTCGAATGAAGTGCACCGTGTGCAGCGCGGCTTCGTCGTACAGGCGGTAGCCCGATTCGGTGCGGGGCGCCTCGGGCAGCAGCCCCAGTCCCTCGTAGTGCCGGATCATCTTGGGTGACACGCCGGTGCGCTTTGAGGCCTCGCCGATGTGCAGCAGCGGTGACATCAGCCGATGACCTCGTGGCCTTCGTCCGTCACCGCAGTGGCCACGGCTTCGCGTGACAGGTGGGTCTGAACCTGCACCTGACCGCTGGGCAGGTCGACTTGCACCTGGGCTTGCGGGTCCAGCGCCTGGATGGCGAGGGTCACGCCCTTGACGCAGTGCTGGCAGCTCATGCCCTTGACGTGGAGCCGATGGGAGAACGAGGGGGCCGTGGTGCTCATGGTGGGGTCCTGGGGGGTGTTGAGGGGCGGTGTGGGGAGAGTAAACCTTGACACCATGTCAGAGTCAACACTTGACCTTGCCCCCGTGGCAGGGTTCAGAGTGGCATCATCTTCACAGCGCCTTCGCAGCCCCGCCGTCATGAACACCACCCCGTCCTCATCCCCCGCAGATCACGCCGTTCAGCTGGCGGTGCGTGGCATGACCTGCGCGGCCTGCGTCGGTCGCGTCGAGCGGGCCCTGCGCAAGGTGCCGGGCGTGGCCGATGCGCAGGTCAACTTCGCCACGGAGGTGGCCAGCGTGCACTGGGCGCCTGGTGGCGCGCTTGCGGCCGACGCCGAATCGGCCTTGCTGGCCGCCATCGAGAAGGCGGGTTACCACGCTCAGGTGCAGACCGCCGAGCAGGTCGCGGTCGAGGCGCCGGCGTCCTGGTGGTCGGTGTGGGGCCCCGCTGCACTCGGGGCGCTGGCGAGCGTGCCCTTGATGCTGCCCATGCTCTGGGGCGACCACCACTTCTGGCCCGCGTGGCTCCAGTTCCTGCTGGCCACGCCGGTGCAGTTCGTGCTTGGTGCGCGTTTTTATCGCGCAGGCTGGGCGGCCCTCCGGGAGGGCGGCGGCAACATGGACCAGCTCGTGGCGCTGGGCACCTCGGCGGCGTGGGGGCTGTCGGTCTGGTTGTGGTGGTCGCATTCGGGCGAACACCATGGCCCGGCGCTGTACTTCGAGTCCTCGGCGGTCGTCATCACGCTGGTGCTGCTGGGCAAGGCGCTCGAAGCCCGCGCCAAGCGCCAGACCACGCTGGCCATCCGCGCCTTGCAGGCGCTGCGCCCATCCACCGTGCGCCGCCTGGGGCCGCAAGGGGAGGTCGAGGTGCCCCTCGCTCAGGTCCTGGTTGACGACGTGCTGGTGGTGCGCCCGGGTGAGCACATCCCCACCGATGGCGTGGTCACCGAAGGCAGCAGCCACGTCGACGAGTCCTTGCTGACCGGCGAGCCCCTGCCCATCGCCAAGGGCGCGGGGGATCGGCTCACCGGTGGGGGCATCAACGCCGAAGGTCGCCTGACCCTGCGCGTGACGGCGGTGGGTGGGCAGACGATGTTGTCAGCCATCATCCGACGCGTGGTGGAGGCCCAGGCCGGCAAGGCCCCCATCCAGCGCGTGGTGGATCGCGTCTCGGCCGTTTTCGTGCCCGCGGTGCTGGCGATCGCCTTGCTGACCGGCGTGGGCTGGTGGCTGGCGGGCCTGGGCGCGGAGCCGGCTTTGATCCGCGCCGTGGCCGTGCTGGTCATCGCTTGCCCGTGCGCCTTGGGGCTGGCCACGCCGGCGGCCATCATGGCGGGCACCGGGGCCGCGGCGCGCCAGGGCATCCTCATCCAGGACCCGCAGGCGCTGGAGGTCGCGCACCGCGTGCAGGTGGTGGCCTTTGACAAGACGGGCACGCTCACCCTCGGCCGCCCGCGCCTGGTGGATTGGCGGGTGACGGTCTCGGCCGCCCGAGTGGAGGCCTTGTCGGTGGCGGCTGCCCTGCAGGCCGGCAGCGAGCACCCCTTGGCTCGCGCGGTGCTGGACGCCGCCGAGGCACAGGGCCTGGCCCGGGTTCGCGCCACGGAGGTCACGGCCCACGCGGGGCGAGGCATCGAGGGCCGTGTTCAGGGTGCCTGGTGGCGACTGGGCAGCGGGCGCTGGGTGCAGGCCATGCAGGCGGGCTCCCAAACCGCGCAGCGCCCCATCGCAGGCGACGCACTGGTCGAGCAGGCCGATGCCTGGGCGGCCCAAGGCTACACCGTGTCCTGGCTGATGCGCGCCGAGGGCGAAGCGGTGCGCGAGGGGGGAGGGGCGCAGGCCCCGACGTGGTCGGTGGTCGCGGCCCTGGCCTTCGGGGACGAGCTCAAACCCCATGCCGCCGAGGCCGTTCGGCGCCTGCATGCCCTGGGCGTGCACACGGTCATGCTGTCGGGCGACAACCGCGGGGCGGCGCAGGCCATGGCCCAGGCGGTGGGCATCCGCGAGGTCATCGCCGAGGTCTTGCCTGGCGACAAGGCCGATCACATCCTGCGGTTGCAGCGCGACGAGCATGGACAGCGCCGCGTGGTCGCGATGGTGGGCGACGGCCTCAACGACGCCCCAGCGCTGGCGGCCGCTGACATCGGCATGGCGATGGCCAACCCGGAGGGCGGCACCGACGTCGCCATGCAGGCCGCGGGCATCACCCTCATGCGCGGCGACCCCTTGCTGGTGCCCGCGGCCCTGGACATCTCCCGGCGCACCTCGGCGCGCATCTGGCAGAACCTGGCCTGGGCGTTTGGCTACAACCTCATCGGCATCCCCCTGGCGGCGTCGGGTGGGCTCAGCCCGATGCTCGCGGGGGCGGCGATGGCGTTCAGCAGCGTCAGCGTGGTGCTCAACGCACTGTGGCTGTCTCGTTGGCGGCCCTGAAACGGTGCCATGGCGTAAACTGCCCGAAGCTGTCTGCCCGTAGCTCAACTGGATAGAGCAATTGCCTTCTAAGCAATAGGTCGGGGGTTCGAGTCCCTCCGGGCAGGCCAGGTCGATCCATCCCGGATCACTCGCGACCACGAAGGATGGAAACGCTCCATGTTTGATGCTCTGAAGCGACTGATCGGTGCTGCACCTGGTGCAGCCGCCAGCGACCAGGGGCCCGTGCTGGCCGCGTGGGCGAAGGCCGAGGGGCATGCCTTCAAGCGCGTGAAGGACAAGGCCGGTGGCGGCTACGTGGTCGAGGCCGCTGACGGCTGGCGGGTGGAGTGGGGCACCTCTCAGCGCTCCTACATCACGGGCAAGGAGTTGCGCTTTCGCAGCGAAACCGGCATGCCCGCCGACGTGCAGATGATCCTGGTGAGCAAGGTGCTGGCACAGGTCCTCGAGACCGATGTGTTCAGCCGCTTCACCAACGCGATGCAGACCCAGATCGACAACACCCTGCCCGACGAGATGCGTTGGCTGGCCATGCACCCGCGGGTGCCTTTGACCGATGCGCCTTCGCTGATGCGCCGGTTCGTGCTGCTGAGCAACGCCGAGCAGGTGGGCCGGGACTGGCTCGATGAGGGCGT
Organism: Burkholderiales bacterium; assembly: GCA_016000265.1. Lineage (GTDB taxonomy): Bacteria > Pseudomonadota > Gammaproteobacteria > Burkholderiales > Burkholderiaceae_C > Aquabacterium. Next base: position 19,424 of record JAECRL010000009.1, on the reverse strand, counting down.
GGTTCAGGCCCTGGACGAAGCCGCCAGCCACTGGTGGACCGACACCCTGGTGCTGGTGGTCACGGTCAACCGCGGCATGCTGACGCTTCGCATGGCCGGGCAGCCTTTGCAGCCCACCCAGCTCAAGCTGGTCGGACAGTTGTTCGCCCGCCTGGCCGCCCGACTGCGCGAGGTCGGCCAGGCCTCTCGTTCACGCTGAGCCGTTCAGGCGGCGCTTGAGGAAGGCGTCGATGGCCTGTCCAGCCTCGGGGCGGCGCAGGTTCTCGATGAAGTGCGTTTTTTCGGCGTCCAGCTGCGCGCGCAGCGGCTGCTCTGACTCCTGAACCAGCTCCTTCATGCTGGCGAGCACGCCGGGTGCGCGCTCGGCGAGCCGGGCGGCCAGTTGCAGGGCCTGGGGCAAGGCCTGGCCATTGGCCACGAGGTTGTGGATCAGGCCCTGCGCTTGCCAATCCTGGGCCGACTGGCTGTCCCCCAGCCACAGCAGCGACAAGGCGCGCTGGCGACCCAGGGCGCGGCTGAGGTGCCAACTGGCGCCGCCATCGCACGACAGGCCCACCTGGCTGTAAGCCATCACGAAGCGGGCGCCATCGGCCGCCACGATCAGGTCGCAGGCCAACACCAGAGACACGCCACCGCCCGCTGCCACGCCCTCCACCGCCGCGATCACGGGTTTGGGGAAGCTGCGCAGCGCCTCGATCCATTGGTGGAAGGCGTCGAGGTTGGCCGCTTGCGCCGTCAGGTCGTGCACACGCTGGTGCGCCAGGCGTTGCAGGTCGCCTCCGCCGCAGAAGTGCCCGCCTGCGCCCGTGAGCACCACGGCGCGCACGTCGGGGTTGGCCTCGGCCATGTTCAGCGTCTCGATGCCCGCGGCGTAAACCTGTGGCGACAGGGCGTTGCGCGTGGCGGGCCCGTTGAGGCGCATCACCAGGGTGCTGTCGTGGCGTTCGGTCTGGAGTTCGGTGGTCATTCGGGGTTCAATCCAGCGGGGTTCAGAGGCCGTAGTCCCCGGTCCCTTGCGCTGCCTGCCCCGAGGGCGTCTGCATGGCTTGCAGGATCAGGGCGCGCGTGAGGCGGTCGGAGATCAGCTCAGCGAAAGCCAGCACGAACTGGCGCAGGTAGGCGCCGCGCTTGAAGGCCAGTCGCGCCATGTTCGGCCCGAAGATGTGGCCCACCGGGCGCCACACCAGGTCGCTGCCAGGCGAGCTCATGGTCGGGTCGTCCTTGACCGCCATCTCAGCCACCAGGCCGATGCCCAGGCCCAGCCGCGTGTAGGTCTTGATGACGTCGGCGTCGATGGCCTCCAGCACCACGTTGGGCGTGAGCCCGCGTTGCGCGAAGGCGTGGTCGATGCGTTTTCGACCCGTGAAGGACGGGTGGTAGGAGATGAGCGGCTCGGCCGCCAGGTGCTCCAGCGTGAGCCTGGGCACCTGCACCAGCGGGTGCGAGGCGGGCATCACGGCCACGTGCTGCCATTCGTAGCAGGGCAGGGTGACGAGGTCGGGGAAGTCGCTCAGGGACTCGGTGGCCAGGCCGATGTCGGCGACCTCGTCGAGCACCATGCGCGCCACCTGCTCGGGCGTGCCCTGGTGCAGGCTGATGGCGACCTTGGGGAACTTCTTGCGCAACTGGGCCACGGGTTCGGGCAGCACGTAGCGCGCCTGCGTGTGCGTGGTCGCGATCGACAGCGTGCCAGCGTCCTGCATGGCGTACTCGTCACCGATGCGGCGCAGGTTGCCGAGTTCGCGCAGGATCACGTCGATCGACTTGAGCACCTCCAGGCCCGGCTCGGTGATGCGCTTGAGGCGCTTGCCGTGGCGCACGAAGATGTCCACGCCCAGCTCCTCCTCCAGCTCCATGATGGCCTTGGAGATGCCGGGCTGCGAGGTGTGCAGGGCCTTGGCCGTTTCGGTCAGGTTGAGGTTGCGGCGCGCCGCCTCGTGCACAAAGCGGAACTGGTGCAGGTTCATGGTTGCGCGAGCGACCAGGCGGCATCGGCCATGCCCTGGATGAGGATGTCGGTTTCACCCACGGCCGCGCTCAGGCGCCACCGCACGCCGGGGTGGGCCGCGCCGAGTTCTTCCAGCAGGCGGGGCAGGTCCTTGCGAACGTGCCCGCCGGCGCCCAGGAAGAGCGGCACCACCACCACTTGGGTGCAGCCTCGGGAGACCAGGTCGGCGCCTGCAGCCAGGATGTCCGGGCTCATGAACTCCAGGAAAGCCAGGGTCACCTCGTGGCCTTGCGCCTGTGCGCGTTCGCTCAGGCGCAAGGCCACGGCTTGAAAAGGCTGGGCCCACGCGGGGTCGCGTGCGCCGTGAGCAAACAGGAGGATGCCGGTGCGGGTCATGCGTGGGTCTCTTGGGCAAAGAGGGCAGGCCGCGTCACTGGTATCGAACCAGCCAGGCGAACATGCTCATGGACATCAGGAGGTAGAGCAGGCTGGGGGCCGCAGCGGCCAGCCAGGGCTGCCAGTTCTGCAACTGCCCCAGGTGGCTGGAGATGTGGTTGATCAGCACGAAGCTGATGCCCAGCATGATGCCACCGAAGATCTTCAGGCTCATGCCGCCGCTGCGCGCGTGCAGGTAGGCGAAGGGCAGGGCCAGCGCGATCATCACGAAGCACACCAGCGGGTAGAAGCCCTTTTTCCAGAACTGGATCTCGTAGCGTTGCGCGGCCTGCGCGTTGGAGTCCAGGTGGCGGGTGTAGCGCCACAGCGCCAGCACCGACATGCTCTCGGGTGGCAGCACCGAGGCCGACACCACCAGTGGCGTCAGGCTGCTGCTCCAGTCCATCGAGGCGGCCTGGCGCTCATCGATGACCTTCACGCCCGCCAGGGCCGCATCCCGGGTCAGGCGCTCATGCGAGAGCCAGCGCGTGTCCACCACGTCGCTCAGGCGCCAGACCGAGCCTTCTTCCGCGCCCGCCGCGCCCGCCGTGCCCGTGGCCTCCACCCGTGCGCTGCGCGCCGTCAGCCTGCGCTTGAGCTGGCCCGTGGCGTCGAACTCGAAGATGCGGATCTGGCCGAATTCGCCTTCGCGGATGGCGCTGCCCACGTTGACGGTGATGGTGTGCGTGCCCACCCCGGGCACCTCACGACGCTCGCGCAGCCAGGTGCCGGCTCGGCCCAGCGTCATCTGCTGCTGCGTGCTGAACTCGGCGCGTTGCTGCGTCAGGCGCTGCTCCGCCATCGGCACCAGCCAGTTGCCGATGGCGGCCACCAGCACGGCGGCCATCAGCCCGAGCGCAGCCAGCAGGCGCAGGGCCCGCACCGGGCTTAGCCCGCCGGTGCGCAAGATGGTGAACTCCGAGGTCTGCGCCATGCGCGCCAGCGCCAGGATGCCGCCGATCAGCAGCGCGATCGGCATCAGGTCATAAACATGCCGCACCTGCATCAGCAAACACGTGAGCAAGGCGTCCACCACGGTGTAGCCGTTCTTGCCCAGGTCCTGCGATTCTTCGACGAAGTCGATGAAGAAGGCCAGCGAGCCAAAGGCCAGCGCCACCAGCAGGGCGTGCCAGGCCACGGCCCGGAAAATCAGCCGTCGCACCGTTTTCATGCCGACCCCTTCTGGAGGGGCGCTTGAGTTCGCACCCGACCGAGTCCGCGGCCTCGCCAGCCGCCATCGCGCCACCACACCACCGCCAGCGCGGCCAGGGTGAGGCTGCCGTGAATCAGCAACAGGGCCTCGATCCAGCCCAGCTTGCCGCGTGCCACCCAGGTCTGGCTCAGGCTGAGCAAGTTGAAGTACACAACGAAGACCAGCAAGGCATAGACGAGGTTCCAGTTGGTGTTGCGGCGCGCGCTGCCCGCCGCCAGGCTCAGCCCCGCCAGCACCATGTTGAACGCCGCCCAGATCAGGCCCAGGCGCCAGACCAGCTCGCCGCGGGCTTCCGGTCGGTTGATCAGCATGAGCGTGCGGGTGGACAGCGAGCGCAGGTCCGGCGCCACGTCGGGCCCGGCCATGCGCTCACCCACCCGGATGCGGGCGGTTTCGAAGCGAGACAGTGTCTTTTCTCCGGTCTGCAAGTCGGTCTGGGTGCGTTCGCCCTCGGTCAGCACGAGGAAGCGCTGCCCCTCTTCGACCGCGACCTGCCCCTGGCGCGCCGTCACCACCGACTCCTGTCCATCGGAGGTGTTGACCATGAAGACGTTGCGACCGGTCTCCAGCCCGTCGCTGTGGCTGTCGATGAAGAACACCCGCTTGCCATCGGCCGACACCTGAAACTGACCCGGCGCCACGCGCGCCATGTCGGAGCGTTGCTCGTAGCGCACCTTGAGGATCTGGGTCTGGCTTTGCGACCAGGGTCGCGCCACCAGCGAGGCCATGGCGACGAGCGCCAGCACCGGCCAGGCCATGCGCAGCAGAGGCTGGATGAAGCTGGCCTGGCGCGCACCGCTGGACTGCCACACCACCATCTCGCTGTCGCGCCAGATGCGGCTGAGCACCGACACCACCGACACGAACAAGGCGAGCGCCAGCAACACCGGCAACTGACTGATGACGGTGTAGCTGAGCACGAGGCCCACGTCGGTGGGGGCCAGCGAGCCTTTGGTGGCCTGGCCCAGGATGCGGATGAGCACCATGGTCAGCAGCACGGTCAGCAAGACCACGAGGGTGCCGCTGAAGCTGCGCCAGAGTTCTCTGCGTACGGAGGAATCGAATAACATTGGCTTGATCGATCAACCCGCGCATTATGGACTTGCACCGCATGGACTACCGCTCTTCTGCCGCCCAGGGCTCGACCCTGTCCCAGGTCAACGCCGATGCGCTGCTGCTGGTGCTCACGCCCGAGCAGAGCCAGACCACCGACCCGGTGCTCGACGCCCTGATCCAGGACGCCCTCGACGCCCATGACCTGGCCCTCAAGTCCGGCCGCGCGCTCTACCTCCATCGCCCGCGCGGCGTGCAGGCCGCCCGCTTGGTGCTGTCCGTGGCCGCCGATGCCCAGCCCAAGTCCTTCAAGGGCGCCGTGGCCAAGGGCCTTGCGCTGCTCAAGGACAGCGGTGCCGCACACGTGGCCGTGGCCGCCGCCGACGGCATCGAGCTGGGCGCCGAGTTGGCCCGCACACTCGTGCTGACCGTGGCCGATGCCACTTACGTCTTCCGCCTGACCAAGCCCAGCGCCCCCAAACCCGGCGCGCTCAAGAAGGTCACGCTGCTGAGCGCACCCGAGCAGGCCGCGACCGTCAAGCTCGGCTTGCAACAGGGCGAAGGCCTGGCCGAAGGCGTCACCCTGGCGCGCGAGCTGGGCAACCGCCCCGCCAACCATTGCACCCCCACGCACCTGGCCGCCGAGGCCCGTCGCCTGGCCAAGTCCAGCAAGGCCATCAAGGTCGAGGTCCTGGAGCGACCCGCGCTCGAAAAGCTCGGCATGGGCTCCTTCCTGTCGGTCACCAACGGCTCGGCTCAGCCGCCCAAGTTCATCGTGCTGCGCTACGAAGGCGCCGCCGCCAGCCATCCACCCATCGTGCTGGTGGGCAAGGGCATCACGTTCGACACCGGCGGCATCTCGCTCAAGCCCGGTGCCGGCATGGATGAAATGAAGTTCGACATGGGCGGCGCCGCCAGCGTGCTGGGCACCTTCGAGAGCCTGGCCAAGCTGGCCCCGAAGGTCAACGTCATCGGGCTGATCCCCACCTGCGAGAACATGCCCAGCGGCACGGCCACCAAGCCGGGCGACGTGGTCACCAGCATGTCGGGCCAGACCATCGAGGTGCTCAACACCGACGCCGAAGGTCGCCTGATCTTGTGCGACGCGCTGACGTACGCTGAGCGCTTCAAGCCCGCGGTGGTGGTCGACATCGCCACATTGACCGGCGCCTGTGTGATCGCGCTGGGCAACGTTCACAGCGGGTTGTTCTCAGCGGACGACGAGCTCGCCGACGCCTTGCTGAAGGCCGGCCAGTCGGCTCAGGACACCGCTTGGCGCATGCCCCTGGACGACGAGTACGGCGAGGCCCTCAAGAGCAACTTCGCCGACATGGGCAACGTGGGTGGACGCGAAGGCGGCTCCATCACGGCGGCGTTTTTCCTGAGCAAGTTCACCAAGGCCTATCGCTGGGCTCACCTGGACATCGCCGGCACGGCCTGGAAGTCGGGCGGCGCCAAGGGTGGCACCGGCCGCCCCGTGGCCCTGCTCACCCAGTTCCTGCTGGACCAGGCCGCCGCGGGCAAGGAGGCTTTGGCGCCTCGCAAGGCGGATAAGAAGCCCGCTGACAAACCCGCGGCCAAACCGGCCAAACCGGGCAAGGCGGCCGTCAAGCGAGCAGCCAAGCCCGTGACCCAGGCCTGATCGGTGTCCATCAGCATGCGCAGGGTCGAGTTTCACCACGGCATCGGCAACAAGGTGAGTTACGCCTGCCGCTTGTTGCGCAAGGCGCATCGGGCCGGGGCGCGGGTGGTGGTGACGGGCGATGCGGCTGCCCTGCAGGCGCTCGACCGCGAGTTGTGGACCTTCGACGAGCAGGAGTTCCTGCCGCATGTGCTGGCCGACGGCGCTGCGGTGCCCGAGCGCCTGCACGCCACGCCCATCTGGCTGTCGGCTGACCCGGCGTCTGCGCCCGGTGAGCGCGCCATCCTGGTCAACCTGGGGCGCAGCGTGCCCGATGGGCTGGAGCGATTTCAGCGCTTGTTTGACCTGGTCTCCAGTGAGGCTGAAGACCGCCAGGAAGGGCGCCAGCGCTGGAAGGCCTACACCGCCCTGGGCTGGGACGTGCAGCCTCACGAGGTCAAGGACGAGGCCCGCGGATGACCGGCGTCTCCCGCCCCCATCCGGCGCAGGTGCCTACCCTCACCGAGGTGATTGACCTGAGCGCGCCGCCCGTGGTGTCCCAGGCGGCCCCTGCTGCTGCTCCTGCACCTGCACCCGTCACCGCGCCCCCTGTTCGCACCCCCCCGATCAGCCTCGAGAGCCTGCCGGTGCTGGCGGAGGCGGTCTCGCCCGCTGCCGTGCCCGGGGTGTCCGAGGCGCAACTCGCGCATCGCGTGCTGGTCGACGTGCAAAAGCAGGTCGATGGCATGCTGGAGTTCCGCTTGCGTGAGGCCCTCGCGCCGGTGCTGGCCCGGCACACCGAGGCCATCGTGCGAGACCTGCGAGATGAGCTGGGGCGGACCCTGAAAGACGTCGTGGCCCGATCGGTGGCGCAGGAGCTGGCCAAGCTCCGCCAGCGTTGACCCACCCCGAGCCCCCGCCGATGTGTTCCCTGTTTCCATTCACAACGAGGTGATGATGACCCCGCGCACTGCTTCCGTGTTCCAGTTTTGCGCCACCGCTGCGAGCGTGGCCCTGGCTTGTTGCCTGGCACCGGCCGAGGCTCAGGCCCAGACGGTGGTCCGCATCGGCCACGTCGGGCCGGTCTCGGGACCGCAGGCCCACTACGGCCGCGACAACGAGAACGGCGCCCGCATGGCCGTGGCCGAACTCAACGCCCAGGGCGTGACCATCGGGGGCAAGAAGGTCAAGTTCGAGCTGGTGGCCGAAGACGATGCCGCCGACCCCAAGCAGGGCACGGCTGCAGCGCAGAAGCTGTGCGATGCCAAAGTCAACGGCGTGGTCGGTCACCTGAATTCAGGCACCACCATCCCCGCGGCCAAGGTCTACAGCCAGTGCGGCTTGCCCATGATCTCGCCCTCGGCCACCAACCCCGAGCTGACCACGCTGGGTCACAAGCACGTCTACCGCCTGCTGGCCAACGACAACGAGCTGGGTGCGGGCCTGGCCAAGTACGCCGCCGAGACGCTCAAGCTCAAGAAGGTCGCGATCATCGACGACCGCACGGCTTATGGCAAAGGCGTGGCCGACGTTTTCGCCCGCACCGCCAAGACCTTGGGCCTGGAGGTCGTCAGCCAGCAGTACACCAACGACAAGGCCGTGGACTTCATGGCCATCCTCACGGCCATCAAGAACAAGAAGCCCGATGGCATTTTCTTCGGCGGCATGGACCCGCAAGCCGGCCCCATGCTGCGTCAGATGCAGCAACTCGGCCTGACCAAGGCCTACCTGTTTGGCGGCGATGGCATCTGCACGGACAAGTTGATGGACCTCTCCAGCGGTGCGCGCACCCTGAACAACGTGGTCTGTGCCGTGGGGGGCGCCTCGCTGGACAAGCTGCCGCAGGGCAAGGCGTGGCGAGCGAAGTACGAGGCCCAGTTCCCCAAGCAGTTTCAGGTCTACTCGCCCTACACCTACGACGCGACCATGGTGTTGGTGGACGCCATGAAGCGCGCCAACTCGGTCGACCCGAAGGTCTATGCCGCCAAGCTGGCCGACGCGGCCTACCCGGGGGTGACCGCCAAGGTGTCGTTTGAGCCCAACGGCGAACTCAAGAACCCGGCCATGACGCTCTACACCTACAAGGATGGCAAGAAGGTTTCGGTCAACTGAAGAAACCTTGCTACAATTGAAGGCTGCACGGAGAGGTGGATGAGCGGTTTAAGTCGCACGCCTGGAAAGCGTGTGTGGGTTTATCCCCACCGCGGGTTCGAATCCCGCCCTCTCCGCCAGAATGCCCAGCCCCGGTCGATCGCTCGACCGGGGCTTTTTTGTTTGATGGCCGCGCTTGCTTGAGCGCAGGGAGCCCCCCATGCCTGCTTCGCGCCTGGCTTCGAACCCCGCGCACCCCCCGCCCCCCACGCACGAACCGTCCCGTCGGGAGGCGTTGAGGCGCCTGTTCTGGGGCGCCGGTGGGCTGGCTGGGGCGGTGTGTGGGTGGTCGGCGCACGCTCAGGCTGGTTCGCCGACGGGTGCATCGACGGGGGCACGCCGTGGCTTCACCCTGGCCGACATCGGTCCGCTGGGCGAGCCCGATGCCTCGGGCTTGTGCCTGCCTGAGGGCGTCTCGGCACGGGTGGTGGCCGTGTCGGGGGAGCGGCCGGGCATGGGGGCGGTCGGGACCGAGGTCTGGCACACCCACCCCGATGGGGGCGCGACCTTCGTGGCGCCAGGGGGCGGTTGGACCTACGTGAACAACAGCGAGGTCCTGCGTGGCCAGGGTGGGGTGGGGGCGCTGGACTTTGATCGAACAGGTCGGGTGCTGGGCGCCCGGCGTTTGTTGAGTGGCACGAGCGCGAACTGCGCGGGGGGCGCCACCCCTTGGGGCACCTGGTTGTCGGCTGAGGAGGTGGAGCATGGGCTGGTCTGGGAGTGCGACCCCTTCGGTGCGCCCGATCAGCGCGAACCTCGCCCGGCGCTGGGCACTTTCAAGCACGAGGCGGTGGCGGTGGACCCGGTGAACCGCACGCTCTACCTGACGGAAGACGAGGGCGATGGCCGCTTCTACCGATTCGTGTGTTCGCGTCGGGACTGGCCGGCGGGTGCGGCCCGGCCGGCTTTGCGCGCCGGGCGCTTGCAGGTGTTGCAGGTGCGCGGGCTGGGGGCCGGGGTGTACCCGGGCACCGGTGTCGACTGGGCGCGACCTTGGTCCGTGGAGTGGGTTGACGTCATCGAGCCGCAATCGCCGCAGGCCTTGGTGCGGCGGCGATTGGCCGGGGGCGCGCACAAGGCGCCTGGCACCGTCTTCCTGGGCGGAGAGGGGCTGTGGTACTTCCAGGGGGTGGTCTATTTCTCGACCAAGGGGGACAACCGCATCTGGGCCCTCGAGTGCGCGAGCCAGCGCCTGCAGGTGATCCACGACTTCGCCACAGCCAGCCCCGCCAGCCGGGTGCTGTCCGGGGTGGACAACCTCACGGTCAGCTCGCGCGGTGATGTGCTCGTGGCCGAAGATGGCGGCAACATGGAGTTGTGCGTGATCCTGCCCGATCGCCGCGTGAAGGTGCTGATGCGCGTGGTGGGCCAGGACGATTCGGAGCTCACCGGCCCGGCGTTTTCACCCGACGGCCGGCGCCTGTACGTCAACTCTCAGCGTGGGGGGCGGCACGGGCTGGGCCTCACGTATGAGTTGCTGTTGCCCGCATGAAAAAGGGCGCCCGCAGGCGCCCTCGTGTCGGGTGTTCGGGTGAGCCGGGGGGCTCACCGCGGGGTCAGCGGTTGCTTTCCTTGATGATCACCCATTGCTTGCCTTCGAGCTTCCAGGTCAACTCCTTGAGGGTCTTGTCCTTGAAGTTGCTGGACTCGTAGCTCTGCTGGAAGCTGGTGACGACGTTGCTGCCTTGGGCGCGCGTCTTGACGTCGTCGAGCTTGAGCGAGATCGGGCCGGGCTTGCCCACCAGGCGGCGGCGTTCGCTTTCCCACTTGGCGCGGCTGCCGCGGGCGGTGAAGTCCTGGCTGTAGTGGCCGAGGTAGCCGTTGACGTCCTTGTTGGCCCAGGCTGCGGCCCAGTCCTGAACGCGTTGCGACACGGTCTGCACGGCGGCTTCGTCGGCGGCGGGCAGGGCCTTCGCGGCGACCGGGGTGGGGGCCGGCACGGGGGCGGTCACCACGGCCGGGCCGGCCAACTTGCGGGCGCGAGCGTCGAGCTCGTCACGCGGGGTGGCGGGCACGTCCACGCTGGTGGCAGGGCAACGCTGCGCGGCGTCGTTGGCGGCTTGCCAGTCCTTGACCAGCTCACCCTGGTTGTCGTCGGAGCGAGACAGCCCCAGGGTCGAGACCAGGGTGTGGCGCGCGGCCTGGGTGCGCACGTTGGCCAGCTGCAGGTCGTGCTCGGCGTTGGTGTAGGCGCGCTTGGCGGTGTAGAGCTCGTTTTCGGCGTTCAGCAGGTCCAGCAGGCTGCGCTGGCCGATGTCGAACTGCTGGCGGTAGGCGTCGCGCGCCTTCTCGATGGCCAGGACGTTGCGGTCCAGGGCGGTGAGCTGGGTGCGGGCGCGGTGGATGTCGTTGTGGGCGATGGCCACGGTCTGGCGCACGTCGCGGCAGGCCTTGTCGCGCTGGTCACCGGCCTGGTTGATGAGGTCGGCGAATTGCTTGACGCGGGCGCTGTCGGAGCCGCCGTTGTAGAGGTTCCAGTTCAGCAGCAGTTGCGCGGTGGTGGCGCTCTTGCGGTCGATCAGGCCGTCGAAGTTGTTGCCGAAGCCGGTGCGCACGCGGGCTTCCACGCGCGGCTGGAAGGGGCTGTCCTTGCCGGCGGCGTCGGCTTGAACGGCGCGCAGGTTCTCGATGGCGGCGCTGATGCTGGCGTTCTTGGCCAGGGCCTGGCTGACCACCTGGGCGTTGTCGGCGGCCAGGCCGCTGTCGAGCTTGGGCAAGGCGCTCAGGCCGCCTGCGGGGGCTTCACCGACGATGCGCAGGTAGCGCGAGCTGACGTCGTGCAGGTTGGCGATTTCGGTGGTCAGGTTGGACTCGGCCAGGGCCAGGCGGGCGTTGGCCTGCTCGGAGTCGACGCCGCGGCCGACGCCGGCCTTGAACTTCGACTGCAACTGGTCGAACACGTATTTGTGCTGGATGTAGTTGTCTTCGGCCAGCGTGACGAGCTTGCGAAAGCGCAGCACGTCGATGTAGGCGCGAGCGGCTTCGAGGGCGGCGTCTTCGGTGGCGCCGAGGAACTCGAAGTAGCGCAGCGTGCGGGCGTGGCCCAGGCGCTCGACTTCCTTGGCGGTGAGCTTGCCGTCCCACAGGACCTGGTTGGCCGTCAGGGCCACACCGCTGCGGGTGAAGCTGCGGGACTCGGGCGCGCGGGTGCTGATGCGGTCTTTGTCGCGGCCCACGTCGGCGGAGAGGTCCACCGTGGGGTAGTAGCCGCCGCGGGCGACGTCGGTTTCATTCGTCGCCGCACGCAGGGCGTTCAGGCGCGCGGTGACGTCGGGGTTCGTGTCGATGGCTTTTTGCACCGCAGCGGCCAGTCCGGCTGCAGGGGCCTGGGCGTGGGCCACCGTGGTCAGGGCCGCCAGGGCCAGTGCGGTGAGTCCCGTTTTCATGGTCGTTTTTGTCACGCTGAACCTCGTGTTGGAAAGGGGCCGGGTGCAAGGTCATGCCCTTGCGTGGGTTTGAGGCGCTGCATCAAACGGGTCTGGGCATCACCCAAGCAGGGCAATCTTTTCATTTTGGCACCAAAAGTTGAGGTGATTTGGTGTGTCAATGCGAGTTTTAGGCAGCGGCGCGGCGAGTTGCCCACACTTCGTGGCCGCGCATCAAGTCCGCTTCCAAAAGGTCGATATACCGAGGTGGTCTGCCTGGATTCTCCCCCCCCTTTTGCCGCCGCCCGGGTGGCGCCCCTGTGTCGCCTGGCGCGCACGGGCCTGTTTGCCTTGGTGGTGGCGTTGGTCCTGGCCTGGGATGCGGGGCGGGCCTGGGAGAGCCCCCGCGTGGTGGCGCAGGCCCAGAAGATGGGGGGCAACACCGCCGCCCGCGCGCAAAGCCTGGTGCAATTGATCGGCGAGGCCGCGGCTCAGGATGAAGAAACCCGGCTGCGCACGCTGAATGGGTTTTTCAACCGCCAGGTGCTGTACCGGGACGATCGCGACGTCTGGGGCACCATCGACCACTGGGCGTCGCCCCTGGAAACCCTGAACAAAGGGCAGGGTGATTGCGAGGATTTCGCCATCGCCAAGTATTTCTCCTTGCTCGCAGCGGGCGTGCCAGGTGTGAAGATGCGACTGGTGTATGTGCGGGCTCAACTGGCGGGGTCGATTCAGGCACACATGGTGCTGGCGTATTACCCGCAGCCTGACGCCGAGCCGCTGATCCTGGACAACCTGCTGACCGACATCCGGCCCGCTTCCCGCCGTCCGGACCTGCTGCCTGTTTTCAGCTTCAACGCAGAAGGACTGTGGCAGGGTGTGAGTGGCTCCAGCGCGGGCGACCCGTCTGCCCGCCTGTCGCGCTGGCGGGACGTGCTGGCCAAGGCGAAAGCCGAGGGGTGGTGGTGAGGGTGAATCAAAAGTGAAAACCGTATGTCTTTGATCCGACAGATTTGGCTGCTGCTGCTGACGACGCTGTTGATGGCGTTTTTGGGCAGCTTCGTGGTCTGGATGATGTCTTCCCGGGGCTACCTGGAGACGCAGTTGCGCCTGAAAAACGCGGACAACGCCCAGTCCCTGGCCTTGAACCTGTCGCAGCAGCGCGGGGACATGACGGGCATGGAGCTGATGCTGTCGGCGATGTTCGACACGGGTTTTTATCAGCGCATCACCTTGCGTGATGCGGCGGGTCGCACCTTGTTCAACCACGAGGCGGACCCCAAGGTCGTGCGCGAGCAGGCCCCGCACTGGTTCGTGGAGATGGTGCCGGTGGAGTCCGCGGCGGGCGTGGCGCAGGTTTCCGATGGCTGGCGTGCGGTCGGCTCGGTGGAGGTGGTCAGCCACTCGGCGTTCGCGCACGCGCAACTCTGGCAGGGCTCGCTGAAGACGGCGGGATGGCTGGCGGTGCTGGGCGGTTTGTCCTGCCTGGTGGCCACCTTCGGCGTCAACGGCATCCGCCGGCCTTTGGACGCGACGGTCAACCAGGCGCAGGCCCTCATGGAGCGGCGCTTCATCACGGTTGAAGAGCCCCGGGTGCCGGAGCTGGCTCGCCTGAGCCAGGCCATGAACGCGGTGGTGATGCGACTCAAGTCGGTGTTCGAGGAGCAGTCGGGGCAGGTGGAGTTGTTGCGTCAGCAGGCGCATTGCGATCCCTTGACGGGTTTGTCGCAGCGGCGCCATTTCATGGCTCAGCTGGGGGCGGTGCTCAGCAGCGACGAGGGTTCGGGCTCCGGTGTGGTTTACCTGGTGCGCGTGGCCGACCTGGCGGGTGTGAACCGCTTGCTGGGCCATCGCCAGACGGACGTGCTGCTGCAGCGCCTGGGGCGCGTGCTGACCGAGGTGTCGCTGGGGGTGCCGGGGGCGGCCATCGGGCGGCTCAACGGGGGGGATTTCGCGGTTTGCCTGGTGAGCGGCGACGTGCCCGTGCCCGAAGCACAGTATTACGCCGATGCCTTGCGTCGCGCCTTCGCTGAGCAGGCGATCACCGCCACCGTGGTGGTCGGGGGCGTGCGATGGCAGCGGGGGGATGCCCTGCAGGCGGTGCTGGCTTCGGCCGACTCGGCCCTGGCGCTGGCGGAGAGCCGTGGGGCGTTTTCGGTGGAGATGGCCGAGGCCTTTGATGCCCAGTCCACGGTGATGGGCGAAGACGAGTGGCGCCGTCGCATGGACGCGGCGCTCAAAGAAGGGCGTGTGCAGCTGGTGCGCTACCCGGTGGTGGACCGCCAGCTCAAGCTGGTGCACCACGAGTGCCCGATGCGCTTGCAGCTGGAGGCCGGTGGCCCGCACGAGTCGGCGGCCCATTGGCTGCCCATGGCTTTGCGCACGGGCTTGATCTCGCGCATCGACGAGGTGGCGGTGCAGCTGGCGCTGGAGCAGATCGGCGACGATCAGCAGCCGCGCGGCGTGAACCTGTCGCCGGCCTCGCTGATGGACAGCGGCTTCGTGCCGCGTTTGCGCGCGGCGATCGCGGCGCGTCCGCAAGCGGCGCGTTTCCTGTGGCTGGAGGTGGCCGAGGTGGCCGCCGTCGACCGCTTCGAGCTGGTGCGTGAGCTGTGCAAGCAGCTGCGCCCGCTGGGTGTGCGCATCGGGCTGGAGCACGCGGGCGAGCGCCTGGCGCGCATCGATTCGCTGTTCGAGGCCGGCCTGGACTACGTCAAGCTCGATGCTTCGGTGGTGCAGGGCGTGGCCAGCGACGGTGCGCGAGCGGCCTTCGTGTCGGGCACGGTCAACATGCTGCATGGCCTGGGCCTGCAGGTGTATGGCGAAGGGGTCAACGATTCGGCCGACATCCTGGCGCTGCGTCAGTGCGGGCTTGATGGCGTGACGGGGCCGGCGGTCAGGTTGGCCTGAGCGGGCCCGTTCGCTTCCCCATGAAAAACACCGCCCGAGGGCGGTGTTTTCGTTGGGGGCCTTTCGTCGGGGCCGTTCGGCTCAGCTGTGGTCAACCAGCAGTTTGCCGCGCTGCATGAGCTCGGCGATGATCTGGTGATCGCTGGCCTGGGCGTCGAGGCCCAGGGAGGCGCGGATGTCGACGTTGGCCAGCACGATTTGCTGCTGGTCGTCGCAGCCGGTGCTTTGGCTGTTGCCGCTGGCGTCGGCCTTGAACTCACCGCTGGCGCTGACGTGGATCACGGTGCTGCCAGGTTGCGACTGGGTGTCGAAGTCCAGGTGGCTGAGCAGCTTGCTGAGGTCTGATTGGGCATCGGTGCCGCTGGTTTCGTTGATCAGCAGGTCGCGCAGGTCGAGCACGTCGCCACCGGCCGTGCGGGCCGCGCCGTCGAAGCCGTGGATGGTGTCCACGCAGTGATCGCCGCTGGTGGCGCGGTCACCCAGCGTCCACTGGAAGACCTCGGTGCCCAGTTGGGCGATGTGTTCGCCCGCGCCGGAGACGATGGCCTCGGCGGTGCTGATCACTGGCTGGACGTCCACCCCGACGGCGATGATGCTGCTGGAGACGCAAGCGGTGTCGCTGGCGCCGGCGGCGTCGGTGGCCGTGATGTTGAGGTTGGGGAAGAGGTCGACGCTGAGGCCCAGCACATCGGCCGGGTCGTAGTGCAGCGTGGCCAGCAGCTTGTTGACCTGGGTGATGTCGAGGATGCCTCCGGGGTGTGCGGATTCGATGACGAGGTGGCGGCTGTCGCTGCCGGTGATCACCAGGCCCTGGGTGAGGGCGGGGTCGAGCGAGACGGTGAGGCTGCTGCGGTCACCCAGGAGGGCGCCCAGCGAGAGCAGGGCGTCGACGCGCACGTCGATGCGCACCAGGTTGTTGTCGATGTCGTTGACCGCGACTTGCTGGGTCTTGCTGAGGTTGAGCAGCGGGTTGACGCTGAGGTCGACCAGGCCCAGCAGGTTGTGGCCGCTGTTGGCGGCGAAGGCTTCGGGTGCGTCGTTGACGGGCGTGACGCTGAGTTTGATCGTGTTGGGGCTGGCGTCGAAGGCGCCGCGGCTGTCCTGCACGGTGAAGGTGAACTGCGCGTACTGGCTGCCCGAGGCGTTGGGCGCGGGCGTGAACACGAGCTGGTTCAAAACGCTGGCGCCGATCAGCTGGCCTGGGGTGACGGCCACGCCGTTGAGGCTGAGGTGGCCGTTGGTGGGCAGGCTGTCGATGCGCACGCCTTGCAGGCTGTCGCCGGCGTCGGCATCGCGGAAGCCGAAGTCGGCGGCGGAGAAGCAGTGGCGGCCGTCTTCCAGCAGGGTCACCGTGGTGTCGGTGCCTTCCGGGGCGCTGTTGCGGGTGCTCAGGCTGAGGGTGCCGGCGCCACGGTCGCCGTCTTTGTCGATGACGCTGTAGTTGAAGGTCTCGGCCGCGGCGTTTTTCGGCTGGCTGAGGGTGAAGTCACCGGTCTGCAGGTTGACCTGCATGGTGCCGCCGGACTTGAGCTGCAGGGTCAGCACCTTGCCGCTGGCGTCCAGGCTGGAGCCGGTCTGGCCCATGGCGCTGAAGGCGTCGATGCGTTGCAGGCCGTCTGCACCGGCCAGCAAGGCGAGGTTGCCCTTCTGGATGACGGGCACGGTGTCGAGCAGGTAGGTGCTGAGTTCGGCGTTGGTGGCCAGGGTCACGGCGGCCTTTTCCTGGCCGGTGATGCCGTTGAAGGCAACGGGCTCGATGTTGGCCACGCGGTCGGCGGTCAGGGTGCCGGTGCCGATGGCGTAGGAGTCGACCTTGTTCTGGACCAGGAAGCCTTCCCACGCGACTTCGTCGTAGGTGGTGTCGAGGGCCTTGCCGCGGCTGGGTTCGCCGTCGGTGATGAAGTACGAGACGTTGACGCCGCCACTGATCTTGCCGGGCGTGCCAAAGGCCGTGCGGGCGGAGGCCAGGGCGGCGTCGTAGTTCGTGCCGCCGTTGGCGGTGAGGGCGCCCACGAGGTTTTTGGCGTCTTGCACGCTCAACCACATCGACTGGCCCTTGCCGCCATCGGCGAAGGTGACGAGCTGGATCTTGACGTCGCCGAGGGCGTCGTAGCGGTCGATGAGCGTCTTGATGGCGGCCTTCAGGCCGTTGACGGTCTGGTCGGCCAGGCGAGATTCCATGCTGCCCGATGTGTCGATGATCAGCATCAGGTTGGTGTCTTGCGTGGCGGCCTGGGCCTGCGTGACGATTTGCTGCGCGCCGCTGAGTGGGCCGTCGTCTTCGACCTGGACGGTCAGGGTGGCGGTGCTGCGGTTCGCGCCATCGGTGGCGGTGACGGTCAGTTCGATGGCACGGGTGTCCTCGCGGGTCGCGTCGCTGTGGTCGATCGGCGCGAGCAGCGTGACTTTGTACTGACCGCTGGCGTCGACGGTGGCGCTCAGCACGGTCTTGCCGTTGGCGCTGCCGACCAGGGGGCTGCTGGCGGTGCCTTGGCCCGACCAGGTGACGGGCACGCCGCCCGATGTGAGGCCTGCAGGGCCGGAGAGCGTGAAGCTGACGGACTGGCCTTCGGTGTCGGAGAAGCTCAGCTGGCCGGTGGCTTCGCGTGCGTTGGTGGTGTCGCTGCTGCCCTGGTTGTCGGCGTGGCCGCCGAGCAGGCCTTCCTCTGACAGGGTGGTGGTCTGGTTGACGACCAAGGGGGCGTCGTTGACCGGCGTCACGCCGATGTTGATCGTGGATGTGACGGTGCCACCCTTGCCGTCGGAGACGGTGACGGTGAATTTGTCGGAGCCGTTGAAGTCTTTGTTGGGGGTGTAGGTCCAGGTGCCGTCGGCGCGGACCACGACTGATCCACTGGCTGGGTCGCTGCCCTTTGCGTAGGTCAGGGTGTCGCCATCCGCATCGGTTGCCTTGACCTGCCCGGAGACGGCGGCGTCCTCTTCCGTCGTGACGTTGTAGTTGCCCGTGGCCGGATCGGCGCTGGGGTCGTCAACCTTGGGCGGATCGTTGGCTGGCGTCACACCGATGTTGATCGTGGAGGTGACGGTGCCACCCTTGCCGTCGGAGACGGTGACGGTGAATTTGTCGGAGCCGTTGAAGTCTTTGTTGGGGGTGTAGGTCCAGGTGCCGTCGGCGCGGACCACGACTGATCCACTGGCTGGGTCGCTGCCCTTTGCGTAGGTCAGGGTGTCGCCATCCGCATCGGTTGCCTTGACCTGCCCGGAGACGGCGGCGTCCTCTTCCGTCGTGACGTTGTAGTTGCCCGTGGCCGGATCGGCGCTGGGGTCGTCAACCTTGGGCGGATCGTTGGCTGGCGTCACACCGATGTTGATCGTGGAGGTGACGGTGCCGCCCTTGCCATCAGAGACGGTGACGGTGAATTTGTCGGAGCCGTTGAAGTCTTTGTTGGGGGTGTAGGTCCAGGTGCCGTCAGCGCGGACCACGACTGATCCACTGGCTGGGTCGCTGCCCTTGGCGTAGGTCAGGGTGTCGCCATCGGCATCGGTGGCCTTGACCTGCCCGGAGACGGCGGTGTCCTCTTCTGTCGTGACGTTGTAGTTACCCGTGGCCGGATCGGCGCTGGGGTCGTCGACCTTGGGCGGATCGTTGGCTGGCGTCACACCGATGTTGATCGTGGAGGTGACGGTGCCGCCCTTGCCATCAGAGACGGTGACGGTGAATTTGTCGGAGCCGTTGAAGTCTTTGTTGGGGGTGTAGGTCCAGGTGCCGTCAGCGCGGACCACGACTGATCCACTGGCTGGGTCGCTGCCCTTGGCGTAGGTCAGGGTGTCGCCATCGGCATCGGTGGCCTTGACCTGCCCGGAGACGGCGGTGTCCTCTTCTGTCGTGACGTTGTAGTTGCCCGTGGCCGGATCGGCGCTGGGGTCATCGACCTTGGGCGGATCGTTGGCTGGCGTCACGCCGATGTTGATGGTCGACGTGACGGTACCACCCTTGCCGTCGGAGACGGTGACGGTGAACTGGTCGGAGCCGTTGAAGTCTTTGTTGGGCGTGTAGGTCCAGGTGCCATCGGCACGCACGACCACGCTGCCGCTTGCGGGGTCGCTGCCCTTGGCGTAGGTCAGGGTGTCGCCATCGGCATCGGTGGCCTTGACCTGCCCGGAGACGGCGGTGTCCTCTTCCGTCGTGACGTTGTAGTTGCCGGTGACGGGGTCATAACTGGGGTTCGTCGGGTCGTCAACCTTGGGCGGGTCGTTGACTGGCGTCACGCCGATGTTGATCGTGGACGTGACGGTGCCGCCTTTGCCATCGGAGACGGTGACGGTGAATTTGTCGGAGCCGTTGAAGTCTTTGTTGGGGGTGTAGGTCCAGGTGCCGTCAGCGCGGACCACGACTGATCCACTGGCTGGGTCGCTGCCCTTGGCGTAGGTCAGGGTGTCGCCATCGGCATCGGTGGCCTTGACTTGCCCGGAGACGGCGGTGTCCTCTTCCGTCGTGACGTTGTAGTTGCCGGTGACGGGGTCATAACTGGGGTTCGTCGGGTCGTCAACCTTGGGCGGATCGTTGACCGGCGTCACGCCGATGTTGATGGTCGACGTGACGGTGCCGCCCTTGCCATCGGAGACGGTGACGGTGAATTTGTCGGAGCCGTTGAAGTCCTTGTTGGGGGTGTAGGTCCAGGTGCCATCGGCACGCACGACCACGCTGCCGCTTGCGGGGTCGCTGCCCTTGGCGTAGGTCAGGGTGTCGCCATCGGCATCGGT
>JAECRL010000008.1 GCA_016000265.1 Burkholderiales bacterium | reverse complement strand
CTCGATAGCTCAGTCGGTAGAGCGCCGGACTGTTAATCCGTAGGTCCCTGGTTCGAGCCCAGGTCGAGGAGCCAAAAAAGCCCAAGCGTGACAAGCGCTTGGCAGCAAAAGCCACCCACGCGGTGGCTTTTTGCTTTGCGGGGTCATGAGGCGGTTTTAAGAGACGCGGCCCCTTGCTCAAGCCCCGCCAGCCACGTCCGTCAGCGGCGCGGCGATCTCACGGATGCATTCCCGCACGTGCCGATGCAAGCCCTGCTGGCCGTGCCGCCGATGCCACAGCATGTCCACGGCCATGCGAAGGGGCTCGCGTGTTTTCACGGGCGTCACCACGAGGTCGTCCGGCAGCGCCATCACCCCGTCCAGCACCACCTGGATGGACACCAGCGGCGCGCTGCGCAAGATGCGCACGGTCGAGCCGACGCCGGCCACCGCGGCCACCACGTTGCGCTGCAGGCCCTCTGCGGCGAAAGCCGCATCGACCACCGTCACCGCCTCGCCGCGGTAGCTGCTGACCACGTGGTCCAGCTTCGCGAGCTTGTGCAAGGTCAGCGGCCCCTGGTTCAGCCCGCTCAGAGACGGGTGCAAGCGCGAGTGCACGCATTGCAGGGTCGCCGTCAGCAAGGTGCTGCGCTCATGCCAGTTGCGCTGGGGCACGGGCACGCCCACCACCACGATGTCGACCTCGTCGGCGTCCAGGGCGTCGAGCAGGCGATCGACCTCGATGAGCTGAACCCGCAGGCGGATGCCAGGTGACTCGGCCCTCAGGCGGGCCAGCAGCGGCGGCAGGATCAGGGCCTCCAGGCCGTCGGGGATGCTCATGCGCACCAGGCCCTGGGCCTGCGCCGGCTCGAAGGGGGGCTCCTTGAGCACCAGGGCGGCGCCCTCGGTGAGCCAGGCCCGCACACGGGGAGCCAGGTGGGTGGCCAGGTCGGTCAGGGCCATCTGGCGGCCTGTTCGCACCAGCAGCTCGTCACCGAAGAGTTCGCGCAAGCGCGCCAGGGCGTGGCTCATGGCGGGCTGGCCGATGAAGAGGCGCTCGGCG
The DNA here is from genome assembly GCA_016000265.1 of Burkholderiales bacterium. GTDB lineage: Bacteria > Pseudomonadota > Gammaproteobacteria > Burkholderiales > Burkholderiaceae_C > Aquabacterium. The sequence continues at coordinate 169,483 of JAECRL010000008.1, read as the reverse complement.
GCCCGGCTCACCTGGCGCTCGGACAACAGGGCGTCCAGGGCGACCAGCAGGTTGAGGTCGATGCGCCGGAAGTCGGCGTGACGAACATCGATTCCATTCATGTTTCAGATGTTTTCAATCGATTTGCTTCATCTTAAGGGAAAACCCAGACTGCACCCATGGCGACCGGAAATCGCCTCCTCCGCAACCCCGAGATCGAAAGGCTAGATCATGAACACCCCCCCGCGCCACGCCCGCTTCCTGAGCATCGTGTTGGCCACCGCCTTGGTTGCCTCGCTGATGAGCACGCCGGCCTGGGCCCAGTCCAGCACCGAAAGCCCCAGGCCCCTCAGCCGCGAAGAGGTGCTGGCCGACGCCGCGCTGGCCAAGCGAGCCGGGCTGGATCGCTTCCAGGACCCCGAAATCCAACTGTTGATGCCCGAGGCCTACGCAGCCGCCCAGGCCGAGTACCGCAAGTTGCGCGAAGGCGTGGCCTTCCAGCAGGAAGTCAGCCGCATCAAGCTGGCCCAGGCACGTTGAGGCGTTGATGAGGCATCGCGGTGGAGCGGCTCAGCGCAACGCGCGCGAGCCGCTCCTCAAGGGCTTGAGCAGGTCGCTCAGGCCGTTGTGATCGATTTCGTGCATCAAGGCGAGCAAGCGCCCCATCTCGCCCTTGGGGAAACCTTCGCGGGCGAACCAGTTGAGGTAATTGCCCGGGAGGTCGGCCAGCAAACAGCCCTTGTGCTTGCCAAATGGCATGGTCTGGGTCACCAGTTTGTGCAGGTCGTCGGGGTGCATGGCCGGGTCGATGAAGCGATGGGCGCAGTCTACGGCAGCGCCCCTTTCTTTCGCGGCCCCCTCAAGATCGGCGGCGCGCAACCGATTCAACACGGGTTGTCTCACCCCGGTTGAACCGGTTGAACCCCATGAACTGCCTGACTGCGGCACGCCCTCACTGGGTCGTCCGCATGAACCATCGCAACCGCGCTGGCTCCTTTGTGTTCGTCTTCGCCATCCTCGGCGTCCACTTCTGGGAGCGGGGCCTGGGGCCGATGCCCTGGGTCCTGGCGGCGGCGCAGTTCCTGGTCTACCCGCACCTGTTGTGCCTGCGCGCGCGCACGAAGAAGGACCAGCTCGAAGCCGAGATCCAGAACCTGCTGCTGGACAACGTCTGCTTCGGTGCGTGGGTGGTGGCCCTGGGCGCCCCGCTGTGGATCTCGTACACGTTGGTGGCCTGTGGCTGCGTCAACATGGCGGCCTTTCGGGCCAGCAAGGGCGTGCTGCAGGCGGTTCTGGCGGCCTGCGCAGGTGGCCTGGCCTGCGCGGTGGTGTCGGCGCCAACGCGCTTCCAGCCGGACACCTCCCTGGTCGTGACCTTGATGTGCATGGTCTGCCTGTCGGCCTACCTGATCGTGTTTGCCCGCAGCGCACACAGCCGCACCGTGATGCTCAGCGACACCCGGCTGAAGCTGCGCCAAAGCGAGGCCGCCCTGCAGCAGCAGCTTGAGGACATCCAGTCGCTGCAGGCGCAGCTGACCGAGCAGGCCAACCGAGACCCGTTGACCGGTCTGTACAACCGCCGCTACCTGGCCGACTCGCTGGGGCGCGAGTTCGACCGCTGCGCACGCGACGGCGTGGCCCTGAGCATCGTGATCATCGACCTGGATCACTTCAAGCTGATCAACGACCAGCACGGCCACTCTGCGGGCGACGAGGTGCTGCGGCAGGTGTCCCTGCTGTTGCTGCAGAGCATGCGCTCCAGCGACATCTGCTGCCGCTATGGCGGCGAGGAGTTCCTGCTGGTGCTGCCAGGGGTCGAGCTCGACGCCGCGCTGCAGCGCGCCGAACAATGCCGCCAGCGCATCGCCGAGCAGCGCTGGCATGCCAACGGGCGCGGCTTCGGCGTGACCTTGTCGGTGGGGCTGGCGTGCTCACAAGACGCGCGCATGCCGCCCGACCACCTGATCGCCCTGGCCGACCAGGCCCTCTACCGGGCCAAGGCGGAGGGGCGCAACCGCGTGTGCCTGTCGTTTGCCTGAAAGCTGCGGCGCAGGCCCGCCACGGATCAAGCGACCCGGTGGGTCTGAAGGTGCAGGCTGGTTTCGGTGTGGCTGATGCCGCGGATCAGCCGGATGCGCTCCAGCACCTGCGAGAGCTCGCCCAGGTGCGCCACCTGCAGTTCGGCCAGCAGGTCCCAGCGCCCGTTGGTGTCGTGCAGCGACGCCACCCCCGGCTCCCCCAACAAGGCCGAAATCACCTCGCGCGCGCGGTTGCCCTCCACGGCGATGCTCATCCACGCCCGGATCAGCTCGGGTTGGGCATCGGGGCGCAGGCGCACGGTGTAGCCCACGATCACGCCCTGGTCCTCCAGGCGCTTGATGCGGTTGGTGACGGTGCCCCGCGACACACCGAGTTTGTGCGCCAGCGTCGCCACGTTGCGGCGCGCGTCCTGGCGCAACAGCGAGAGCAGTTGCTGGTCGAGGCTGTCCATTTGCACAATGTGTCACAGGCGGCCTGCAAAGTGGCAGTTTCCTGGCGAATCCTGCGCAGTGTTGGCGATTTTCATTGGCGTCGGGTCGTGACAGACTGAACCCAGTCCCCGAGGAGGCCGATGCCATGAACCGCCCCACCCTCCCCTCACGCCGCACCTCGACCCGCTACCTCAGCGTCGACGACATCGTGGGCATCGTCCAGCGCAAGGGGCTGGTGCCCTGTCTGCAAGGCCTGGCCGACGCCATCGAGCGCGACTTCCGCCGCTGGCCGATGTTCGACGCCAGCGCGCGCGTGGCCAGCCACTCCGAGGTGGGCGTCATCGAACTCATGCCCATCTCGGACGGCCGCCACTACAGCTTCAAGTACGTCAACGGCCACCCTGGCAACGGCCAGCACAGCCTGCCCACCGTCATGGCCTTCGGGCTGCTGGCCGAGGTCGCCACCGGCCTGCCCTTGCTGCTGTCGGAGCTGACGCTGACCACGGCCTTGCGCACCGCCGCGACCTCGGTGGTGGCCGCTCGGGCGCTGGCCCGCCCAGGCAGCCGCGTCATGGCCGTCATCGGCAACGGCGCGCAAAGCGAGTTTCAGTGCCTGGCCTTTCACCACCTCCTGGGCATCGACACCGTGCGCCTGTTCGACATCGACGCCGACGCCACGCACAAGCTGGCCAGCCACCTGGCGCTTCAACGGCCCCCCGGTTCACTGAAGGTGGAGCGCTGCCACAGCGCCGCACACGCCGTGCAAGGCGCCGACATCGTCACCACGCTGACGGCCGACAAGGCCTGCGCCACCATCGTCACGGCCGACCTGCTCGCGCCCGGCATGCACCTCAACGCGGTGGGCGGCGACTGCCCCGGCAAGACCGAGCTGGCGCCCGGTGTGCTGCAGGCCGCGCGCGTGTTCGTGGAGTTCGAGCCGCAAACGCGCCTGGAGGGCGACTTGCAGCAGATGCCGCCCGACTTCCCCGTGACCGAGTTGTGGCGCGTGCTGTGCGGCCAGGCCAGCGGGCGGCTGAGCGCGAGCGACGTCACCGTCTTCGACTCGGTGGGGTTCGCGCTGGAGGACTTCTCGGCGCTGAGCTTCATGCGAGACTGTGCCGACGAGCTGGGGCTGACGCGGACCCTGTCCCTCATCCCCGAGTTGGACCACCCAAAGGACCTGTTCGCCATGCTCAACCCCCTCGCGCCGCGCCGCCAGCGGCAAGCCGCATGAACGCCGCACCGCGTGACGTCAGCCTGATCGGCGTGCCCACCGACATCGGCGCCAGCCGCATCGGCTCGCGCATGGGGCCCGGCGCCCTTCGCGTGGCCGGGCTGTCGCAGGCCCTCACCCAACGTGGCCTGCGCGTGCACGATCAGGGCGACCTTCACGGCCCGGACAACCCCTGGCAGGCGGCCGTCGACGGTTGGCGCCACCTGAGCGAGGTCACCACCTGGAACGAGCGCGTGCACGCGGCGGTGTGGGCCGCGCTGCAAAGCCATCAGTTGCCCATCTTGCTGGGTGGCGACCACTGCCTGGCCGTCGGCTCGATCAGCGCCGTGGCGCGCCACTGCCGGGCCACACACCGGCGCCTGCGCGTGCTCTGGCTGGACGCCCACGCCGACTTCAACACCGCCACGCTCACGCCCACGGGCAACCTGCACGGCATGCCCGTGGCCTGCCTGTGCGGACACGGCCCTCAGGCCCTGACGAACATGGGGGGCCATCACCCGGCCCTGCATCCCTCGGACCTCCGCCAGGTCGGCATCCGCAGCGTCGACGAGGGCGAAAAGCGACTGGTGCACGCCCTGGGCATCGAGGTCTTCGACATGCGCCACATCGACGAGCACGGCATGCGCCAGACCATGGAGCAAGCCCTGCTGGGGCTGGACGAGCACACGCACCTGCACGTCAGCCTGGACGTCGACTTCCTCGACCCCGACATCGCCCCCGGCGTGGGCACCACCGTGCGAGGCGGGCCCACCTACCGCGAAGCGCAGCTGTGCATGGAGATGATCGCCGACACCGGCCTGCTGGGCTCGCTCGACGTGGTCGAGCTCAACCCGGCCCTGGACGTGCGCAACCAGACCGCCGAGCTGGCCGTGGACCTCATCGAAAGCCTGTTCGGCAAGACCACCTTGATGCGAGCGAGCCCCACGCCATGACGACCTCCCGCCTGCCTCACCCCTGCCGCCCCGAAGCCCAACTCGTCGAGCACCGGCTGCGAAGCCTGGCGGGGGCGCTGGACTGGGGGCGCGTGGTGGCACAGGCCACGCCCTGGGTGGCGGCCGTGCGGGCGCGACCCGCGCCGTTCTGGGCGCTGGAGTCGCTGCTCCAGGAATTCCCGATCTCCAGCCAGGAGGGCCTGGCCCTCATGCGCCTGGCCGAGGCGCTGCTGCGCGTGCCCGATGCCGACACCGCCATCGCCCTGACCGCCGACCAGCTGGGCCGCGCCGATTTCGCAGGCCAGACCGACTCGGCCGTGGGCCGGCTGGTGCACGCGACGCTGGCGCTGTCGCGGCGCTGCCTGCCCGCCTCCGAGGACGAGGAGCCGGGCCTGATCAGCCGCCTGGGCGCCCAGGCCGTGGTCAAGGCCGCCGTGCGCGCCGTGCAGTTGCTGGGTCAGCAGTTCGTGCTGGGCGAGGACATCGAAGCCGCCCTGTCGCGCGCGAGAGAGGCCCACGCCGAGCAGCCCCACGTGCGCTTCAGCTTCGACATGCTGGGCGAAGGCGCGCGCACCGAGGCCGACGCGCTGCGTCACCTGCGCGCCTACGAGCATGCGCTTGATCGCATCGCCGCCGAGCAAAGGCAAGCCCACACCCCGGCCCTGGCCGACGGACTGTCCATCAAGCTCAGTGCCTTGCACCCGCGCCACGAGGCCAGCCAGCGCGAGCGGGTGCTCCAGGAGCTCGTGCCCCGCGTGTGGGGCCTGTGTCAGCGCGCCGCCCAGGCCGACCTGAACCTCACGCTCGACGCCGAGGAGGTGGACCGCCTGGAGCTGTCGCTCGACGTCGTCGAGGTGCTGATGGCGCGCATCGCCGCCGAGCACCCGCACTGGCAAGGCTTCGGCCTGGCCCTGCAGGCCTACCAGGGCCGCGCGCTGGAGCTGGTCGAAGAGGTCATCCGCCTGGCGCGCCACCACGGCGTCAAGCTGATGTGCCGACTGGTCAAAGGCGCCTACTGGGACGCCGAGGTCAAGCGCGCGCAAGAAGCCGGGCTGCCCCATCACCCCGTGTTCACGCACAAGGCCCACACCGACATCAGCTACCTGGCCTGCGCCCGCGCGATGCTGGCCGCCCCCGATGCCATCTACCCCCAGTTCGCCACGCACAACGCCGCCACGATCGCAGCCTTGTTGCAGATGTCGCAGGCGCACGGGGCCCGCTTCGAGCTGCAGCGCCTGCACGGCATGGGCGAGTCGCTCTACCGGGAGGTGCTGCAGGAGCCCTTGATCCGCTGCCGCGTGTACGCGCCCGTGGGGCCGCACCGCGACCTGCTGGCCTACCTGGTGAGGCGGCTGCTGGAGAACGGCGCGAACTCGTCGTTCGTGCACCAGCTGGCCGACCCGGGCGTCGCCCTGGCCGAGTTGCTGGCCTCACCGCTGGCGCTGCACCCCGGCTCGGGCGTGCCGCTGCCCGAGGCGCTGTTCGGGCCGACGCGGCGCAACAGCCAGGGGCTGGATGCGAGCATCGGCGAGGACCTGGCCACGCTCATGCAGGCCTGGCAGTCGGTGCGCGTGCCCTGGGTGCCCGAAGCCGGCCTGAGCGACGTGCCCGTCGCCGTTCGACGCAGCCTGGCTGCCGCGCCGGCCTGGAGGCAGACGCCGGTGGGACACCGCGCGCAGCTGCTGCGCGCGGCCGCCGAGCGGCTGCAGGCGCGCCTGCCTGAATTCGGCGCCCTGCTGGTGGCCGAGGGCCGCAAGACCTGGCCCGACGCCGTGGCGGAGGTGCGGGAGGCCATCGACTTCCTGCGCCACAACGCCGCCGAGGCCGAGCGCATCATGGCCCCGCAGCCCCTGCCGACGTCCGGACCGGGCGTGACCGGGGAGCTCAACACGCTGACGTTGAAAGGGCGCGGGGCCTGGGTGTGCATCAGCCCTTGGAACTTCCCGCTGGCCATCTTCATCGGCCAGGTGAGCGCCGCCCTGGTCACGGGCAACACCGTGCTGGCCAAGCCGGCCGAGCAAACCCCCGGGGTGGCCCAGGCCGCCGTGGCGTTGCTGCACGAAGTGGGCGTGCCAGCCGAGGTGCTGCAGGTGCTGCACGGGGCGGGCGAGACGGTGGGCGCGGCGCTGGTGTCCGAGGCGGGCGTGGCCGGCGTGGCCTTCACGGGGTCGACGGCGGTGGCCCGGCAGATCCACCGCTCACTGGCCGCGCAGGACGGCCCCATCGTGCCCCTGATCGCCGAGACCGGCGGCATCAACGCCATGCTGGTCGACCCCAGCGCCCTGCCCGAGCAGGTGTGCGACGCGGTGCTGCAAAGCGCCTTCCGCTCGGCCGGACAACGCTGCTCGGCACTGCGCCTGCTGTGCCTGCACGAGGACATCGCCGAGGCCACCTTGGCCATGATCGCCGGGGCCGTGCGGGAGTTGCGCGTGGGCGAGCCCAGCCGCATCGACACCGACATCGGGCCGCTGATCGACGCCGAGGCGCACGCGCGGGTCACGCGGCAGCTGGTCGCCTTGCGGCAGCGGGGCCGCGCGCTGTGGCCCCCGCTCGCGCCCGATCCCTCAGGAGCGCCGGTGGCGAACCTGCTCGCGCCCCAGGCCTTCGAGGTCGATGAGGTCGCGCAAGTGGACCAGGAGGTTTTCGCGCCGGTGCTGCAGGTGGTGCGCTGGTCGGGGGATCCCATGAGGGTGATCGACCAGATCAACGCGCTGGGCTTCGGGTTGACGCTGGGCATCCAGACGCGCATCGACAGCCGAGCACAGGCCCTCGCGGCGCGCGCCCGCGTGGGCAACGTCTACGTCAACCGCAACATGGTGGGTGCGGTGGTGGGGCTGCAGCCCTTTGGCGGCGAAGGCCTCAGCGGGACCGGGCCGAAAGCCGGCGGGCCCCATTACCTGCAGCGCTTTTGCGTGGAGCAGGCGCTGACCATCAACACCACGGCCGCAGGGGGCAACGTGGCGCTCATGTCGCGTTAAGACAGGACAGGACGGGGCTGGCCGGCACGCCCCTCGCCTCGCCTCGCCTCACTCAGTCAGTCACCCCGCATCAGCGAGTCCAGCGTCAGCTCGAAGGCGCCCCCGAATGTGTCGAGGAAATACCGCAGCTCGGGCGTCATGTGCTCCTGCAGCTTGCCCTCGATCTGCTGCGCCGCCTGCGCGAACTCGGGGTTGCCGTGGCGCAGCTCGGCCTGGCACTTGAGCCAGGCGGCCAGGCGGTCGGCGGTCTTGACCAGGGCCGCTTCGGCCGATGGCCATTGCTCGTGGTCCATCATGTTGCCCATGGCGGGCTGCAGCACCTCGGGCAGCAGCGAGACCATCTCGCGGCAGACCTCGCCCTCGAGGTTGGCCGTGGCGTGGCGCATCGCCGGGGAGTACTTCACCGGGGTCGGCAAGTCGCCCGTGATGGCCTCGGTGGCGTCGTGAAACAGCGCGCGCGCGGCCACCGCATTCGGGTCGATGGCCTGCTTGAAAACATCGCGGCTGATGACGGCCAGCGCGTGAGCCAGCACGGCCACCTCCCAGCTGTGCTGGGCCACATCCTCCTCCACGGCGTTGCGCATCAGGCCCCAGCGCTTGATGTAGCGCAGGCGGGAGAGGTGGGCGTAAAAAGGGCTGTGGGAGGGGGCGTGGGAGGGCCGGCGAGGCGGACGGTGATCGCGAGAATCGGGCATGGTGGCGTGGGGTGGCGGCAACGGATCCGGACAAGACCGGGATGCAGGAGCGACATCTTCTCGCACTTTCGCCTGCACAATCGGCCGCATCCTGGCTCCCCCCTCATGCCCCATGTCGGATGACCTTGGCAAAGTCCTGCTGCTGGCCTTCGTGCTGGTGTTCGGCGTGCTGGCCTGGCGCGCGTGGGAGGTCAAAAAGGCCAGCGTGCAGTGGCCCAGCGTCGAGGGCGTCATGCTCGTGTCGCAGCCGCGCTCGCAGCACCTCAACAGCGCCGAGCCCGAAGGCGCCCAGCACGACTGGGTGGGCGAGGTGCGATACCGCTACAGCGTCAACGGCGTGAGCCACACCGGCGACCGCCTGCGTGCCTTCGGGCGTCGCCACATGAGCCGCGAAGAAGCGCAGCAGGAGCTCGCCCCCTTCCCCGTGGGCGCCAAGGTCAAGGTCTACTTCGACCCGGCCAAGCCCGAGAGCAGCGTCCTGATCCCGGGTTGACGTCATCGCGCACCACCGCATCCAGTGACTTGATACCCCGCCCGGGTATCCCTAGACTGACGACCATGGACACCCTGGACAACGAACGCCACCGCACCGACATCCTCAACCGCCTCAAGCGCGCGGAGGGCCAGTTGCGCGGCATCCAGCGCATGGTGGAAAGCGGCGAAGGCTGCCAGCCCATCGCCATGCAGATGGCCGCGGTGCGCAAGGCGCTCGACAGCACCTACATGCACATGCTGCGCTGCCAGATGGAGCAGCAGCTGCACGCGCAACTGGGCGACGCCCCCGATGCCGACAACCGCATCGCCTCGTTCATGCAAGACATGGACGGGCTGCTCAACAAGCTGCGCTGAGCCCCACCCATGACCCTGACCCGCGCCCTCCCGCCCGACGACACGCAGCGCGAGTTGCTGCACAACGAGGTGCACGCGCGCCCACCCGCCCGCATCCGCCTGCCCGCCCTGGTGGTCTACGTGGCCGTGCTCAACGACGGCGTCAGCCGCGAGGACGAATGGCTGCACCTGCGCCGCCTGCCCGGTCAGCAAGAGCTGCCCCTGCCATCCCTGAGCGGGCACTTCCTGCGCCTGCGTTTCCCCACCCACACGCTCAAGTGGGAGCGCCACACCGAGTTCAGCCGCTACTCCATCGTGCAGACGCTGCCCGATCACGCCCTGACGGGAGGCGACGAAGCCGCCCTCATGCGCGAGCTGGCCGTCGACCTGAGCTGGCTGGCCAGCATCCCCGGGCGCACGGTGGCCGCCATCATGATGGCCATGGTGCACGGCGACGTGGACGACCCCGCCCACCTGCGCGCCACGTCCGAACATTGGTTCGAGGGCCGCGACACCCTGGCCTCGCTGCTGGGCATCCGCCGCTCCTGCGCCATGACCGACTTCCGCCTGCGCGACAGCGGCTTCGAGCGCCTGCTGGTCATCTCCCCCACCAACACCTCGGAGCTGCGCGTGGGCCGCATCTCACAGCGGCTGCTGGAGCTGGAAACCTACCGGCTGATGGCCCTGCGCGGTCTGCCCGTGGCCAAGGACCTGGGCCCCATGCTCGCGCAGGCCGAAGCCCGGCTGGCCGAGATCACCGCGCGCATGGAAAACAAGGACGCCTCTGACCAGGAGCTGCTCGACAAGCTCATCGCGCTGGCCGCCACGGTCGAGCGGGCCACGGCCACCCACCTCTACCGCTTCACGGCCACGCAGGCGTATCACGCGCTGGTCGAGCAACGCATCGAGCAATTGCGCGAGACGCCCATCCCCGGCACGCAAACGGTGGGCGAGTTCGTGCTGCGACGCGTCTCCCCCGCCATGGCCACGGTGCAGGCCGCGGCCCAGCGCCTGAGTTCGCTGTCGCAGCGCATCGAGCGGGCCTCGGCGCTGTTGCGCACGCGGGTGGACATCGCCACCGAGACGCAGAACCAGACCCTGCTGGAAAAACTCACCAAGGGGCAGGACCTGCAGCTGCGTCTGCAAAGCACCGTTGAAGGCCTGTCGATTGCGGCCATCAGCTACTACGTGGTCAGCCTGATCCTGTATGGCGGCAAGGCGGGCAAGGCCGCCGGCCTGCCCATTCAGCCCGAGATCGTGGCCGGCGCGCTCATCCCGGTCGTGCTGTTGGCCATCTGGTGGGGCACCCGGCAACTGCACAAGAGGCTGCAGCGGGAGCAGGAGTCGGGGCGCTGAGCCCGGCGGCCCCCTCCCCGGGGGCGATCAGTCCCAGCGCCACTGCCAGATCAGGTCCACCGCGTTGTCTTCGCCGGCCTGCGCCCGCAGCTTGAAGCGCCGCGCCAGGCTGTAGATGAGCTGCCAGTTGCCGCCCGTGGCGCTGAGGTTGCGCTCGTAGCCCACGTACCAGAAGCGCGAGATCTGTTTGCCCACGTTGACCACGGTGTCGCGCACGGCGCCATCGGTCTGGCGCACGGACAGGTCGTCCAGCCCCAGCAGGCCGATGATCCGGTCGGTGGGGCCGGCGTTGTTGCCGTCCCCCGACAACAGCGCCACCGCAGCCGACTGCAGCAGGCCGATGTCGGCGCCACCCAGGCCGGTCGGGCCGCGGCCCAGCACCAGCCAGGACAACTGCTCGGTCTCGGACAACGCGGGCTCGGAGTACAGGCGCACACGCGGATCCAGCGCCGTGCCCGTGATGCGCACACCCACTTTGACGTCGCTGTCTTGCGCCGCGGGCGACTGCGGCCGCATGGCCAGGATGTCGAGCCTCGGGTTCTCGACCAAACCGGTGAAGGTGATGTTGCTGCGCTGGATGTTGAGCTTTTGCCCATAGGCCGCGAAGGTGCCCTTGTCGACCCGGATCGAGCCGTGGATGGCGGGCTTGTTCTGGGGTGTGCTCAGGCTCAACTGCCCCACCAGCAGGCCGTCAAGGCCATGGCCCTTCAGGCGCAGGCGCTGGCCCAGGTCGAGCGCCAGTTGGGCGTCGACCTGATGGGTGGCCGCGCCCCCCTGGCCATTGCCGTTGGCCTTGCCGTCGACTTTGCCGATCGCCGCCGCCCCGTCGCTGGCCGCCCGCGCCTCGTCGCCTGAGGCCCCTCGGCGCCGCACGGTCACGTCGTCGCCCAGCGTGGGCGCGCTGCTGCGGCTGATGTCGATCAGGCCCTCGTCGACCCGCAGCCGCCCCCGCACCTCCAGGCGCAACGCAGCCAGGCTGGCGTTGGCATCGCCGCTCAGCACGACGCGTCGGTCAACCCGCTGCAAGGCCGCGAACCGATCGGCCTGCGCCGTCAGGCGGGCCTGCAGCGGCGTCGTCAACAGCATCTCGCCTTGCATGCGCACGCTGCCCTTGGCGCCGTCAAGCGCCTCCAGGCGCACGAGGCTGACGCGGTCGCCTTCCAGCTCCAGGCGCAAGCGCCCGTCCGTGACGTGCACCCCCAGGATGGCCTGCGACAGCCCCAACTGCGAGCCCTCCACCCAACCCGACAGGCGCGGCTGGGCCAGCGTGCCCTGCCAGCGGGCCTGAGCCTGAACCTCGCCCCCCAGTCGCCAGCCTGCGGGCATCCAGGCCGCCAGCGGCCTCAGGTTGCTGACCTGCAGCGCCAGCTCACCGCTGACCGGGGAGGCCGCATCGGGCAAGGCCGAAGCCGACGGGGCCTGCACCTGCTGACGCCCGGTCAACAGGCCCAGGACGCGACCGTCGAGTTTTTGCCCCGCGCGCCAGACACCGTCGCGGGCTTGCAGGGTGAAGGTGGCCTCGCGCAAGCCCAGTCGCTGCGGGCTGCTGCCCTCGACCGTCGCCTCGGCAAAACTCAGGTCACCCGACTGGCGGGCCAGCTCAACGTCGGCCTCCCAGGGGTGGGCCGCGCTGTGGCGCAAGCGCAGGCGCCCACCGATGAGCAAGTCGCCGCCCCAACCGGCCTGGGGTTGCCAGCGGGCCAGCCAAGGCGCCACGGCCAGTGGCTCCAGCCGGGCCGACACATCGACTTCATCGACCCCAGGCCCCTTATGGCCCGACGGAGACGCCGCCCACAGCAGGCGCTCCAGGGTGATGTCGGCCCCCATCACCTGCATGCGGGTGGGCTGCACGCTCAGGCGCTGGCCGGCGGGGCCCTTTTGCCAGACCCAGTCCACCGGCTGCACCTGCAGCAAAGGCGGGCGTTCGGGCGGCGCGGTGAATCGGGCCACGGCTTCCTGCAGGCGCCCCCTCCAAACCAGCTGGGTGGCAGCGGGTGCCCCCGACGCCGCCGGGGTGCGCACCTCGCCCCACGCCCCCGTCAGCGCCAGGCTCAAGCGCGCCGCCTGGCCGGCTTGCAGGCCCGCGCCCCCCTGAGGCTGACCTGAGGCTTGCAAGCTCAACCGATGCGCCGCCGCGGTGCCGTCCAGGTCGAGGCGAGCCTGCTCCACCCAGGCCGAGCCGACCCGCAGCCCGGTGGCTTGCAGGCTCAGTCGCAAGGGCGCATCCGGCTGGCGCAAATCGAGTGCGGCGTCCCCCTGCGCGGCGGCCAGGGTCACGGCGGGGCCGGACAGCGGCTGCACGCTGAACTGGCGCACGCTCCACTGCCCCTGAATCTGTTGCGGCGGCCACAGCCCCTGGGCGCGGACATCCGCCTGCACCTCGCCGTCCAGGCGTTGCCACCCCAGCAACGGGCCCAAGGGCGCCAGCGCCTTGAGTTGCGGGGCCGACACCTGGGCCTGCCAGCTCGCGTCTGCGGTCGTGGGCGACGTGGATGGCGTGGATGGCGTGGATGGCGACGTGAACACGCGCCGCGGCGCCACGCCCTCGACGCGCAGCCGATTGCCCGCCACGTCGGCCGCCACCTTGAAAAACACCTGGCGAGACGCGGGCTCCGAGCGCCAGCTCACGTCGGCCTGCACGGGCAGGCCCGCCAGCACGCTGGGCAGCATCTGCCAGCTCAACTCACCCAGCCACGCAGAGTCCAGCGCGAAGCGCCCCTGCCCCGACAGGCTGTTGCGCCCCGTCATGCCCGCGGGCCACGGGAACCAGACCTGGGGATCGAACTGGGTCACGCCCAGCTGCCCCTGAGCCGACCAGGTCGGCGCCCCCGCAGCGCCCGCAGCGCCCGCAGCTGCTGCAGCCCCTGCAACCACCGAAGGGCCCCACTGCACCCGCGCCTCGCTGAGGCGGGCCTGCGCGGCACCATGGGCCAGCAACAACTCCGTGATGCGCCAGTCGTGCGCGCTGACCACGCTGCTCAAGCGGGCCGACACCTTCTGGGCAGCCGAAGCCGCCCCCGATCCAGGCGCCGCAGCGCGCGAGCCCAGCCGGCCATCGACCTCGCCGTTCACCGAAGCGCGCCAGTTCGCACCGGGCTCGACCTGCAGCGTCAAACCGCCATCGAGGCGCAGGGGCGGCGCCGCACCGTGCAAGGCGCGCGGGCTCACGCCCTGCAGTCGAAGCCGCAGGGGCTGGGCCCCGCCCCAAGGGCCCTGAACGGACAAGCTGGCGGCGGGCTCACCCGGCAAGCCCAGGGTCAGGTCGATGCCGCCCGGCTGCCACAGGTCGCTCAGGCCCTGAATGCGCTGGCCGCGATCCAGGCGCCAGGTGCCCCGCACCGACACCACGGGCAAACGCTGGGCGTCCCACGCACCCGCCGCGGCGTTGTCGAGGCGGACATCCCAGCGCAAGGCCTCGCTCGCCTCCGGTCGCAAAGACACCGTCCCCGTCAAACGGGTTTGCGGCAACCCCGGAGCGAGCGCACCCAGGTCGAGCGCGTGCAACCGAAGTTGCGCCGACGCCAGTGGCCAAGGCGCAAACGGCTTGAGCGCCCCCGTCACGTCCAGCGACTGGCTCACGCCCTGGGTGGGCGTCCACCTCAGGCTGGACCGCAGCTCCGGGCTGTCCAGCGGGCCGCGCAGGCGCAGGTTCACCTCACCGCGGCCCAGCGCCCCCCCCTCCACGGCCCCCCGCTCACCCAAGGCGCGCAGGTCCACCTCCACGGGCAAGCGCTGCGTTGCGCCCACGCCCACCAGGCCGGACAGCGTCCAGCCCCACCCGGTCAGCTGCCCCAGTCGCACCTCATGGCGCATGGGCCCCAAACGAACGGACGCACGCAGGCCCGACAAGGGCTGCGCCCCGGTGAGGCCGCGCAGTTCATCCACCCGCAGCTCGGCCACCGTCAAGCTCACGGGCAGGCGCAGGTCGGTGGGCACCTGCGTGGGTGGGGCTTGGGGGTCCGGTGCTGCCGCCACCCAGTTGACGTCGACGCGCCGCGCCGCCAGCCGATCGGCGTGCACCCCCAGCCACCAGGGCGCCGCCCGATCCACCTGCAAGCGCAAGCCCTGCCAACGAGGGGCCACCAGCACCACGCGCCCGCCTCGGGGCAAGGCCACCTCGATGCGGTCGGCCTCGAAGTCCCCCAGCAGCGCGCCACGCGGCGCCACGGCCGTCACGCCGGGCAGGCGCGTGAGCAACTGCCCCGTCAGCCATTCGCCGTGCGCCAGCGCCCAGGCGCCGCCCAGCAAGGCCCCAACCAGCAGCAACAAAGAAAGCCCCGCCCCGCCGACCCGCAACAAAAACGACCCCGCCAGGCGGGCAAGTGAGCGCGCGCCCGTCACAGGCTGATCCCCACGCTGAAGTGCAGGCGCCACTGCCGGGTGGCCTCGCCATAGGCCATGTCCAGGCGGAAGGGCCCGACCGGGCTGCGCCAGCGGATGCCGACCCCCTGCCCGCGCTTGGCCGACCAGCGGTCGAAGCCCTCGGCGGCGTCGCCCACGTCCACGAAGACCGCCCCCAGCAGGCTCGGCGTGCGCGACGACAAGGGGTGCGACAGCTCCACGCTGGCCGTGGCCACCGAGCGCCCGCCGATGGTCACGCCATCGCGCTCCACACCCAGCGAGCGATGGGCGTAGCCGCGCACCGAGTCGTCGCCGCCCGCACGGAACAACAGCGTGTCGGGCACGCTCACTTCATCACGCGCGATCACCTGCCCCGCTTCCGCCCGGGCCGTCAGGTGCCAGGCCCACGGCAGCGGCAGGTAGCCGGTCAGGCGCACGTGCGCGCGACCGAACACCCCGTCGGAGTCCAGCGCCGAGACGGTGCGCCCCAGCGTCAGCTGCGCCATGCTGGTGGTGCCCCGCGTCGGCAGCACCTGACTGTCGACATCGCGGAAGATCCACTGCGTCGTGGCGCTGACCGCCGTGGCGTTGGCCACCAGCAGGTCCTCGGCCGAACGCACGCTGGTGTGCTGCAGCTCGACGTAATCCGAACGCTCCAGCCGCTCGCCCTCCCGCAGCCGCCCCACCTTCAGGCGCTGGGTGTTGGTGCGCGCGTTGTCGTTGTCCTCCAGGCTGCTGACCTGCGCCGTGACCAGCCCCCGGCGACGCCCGGGCCAGGGGTGCGACAGCAGGTCCAGTTGGGCGTCGGACAAGCGCGCACCCAGCTGCACCTTGGTCTTGGCCTGCCAGTCCAGCCCGAAGGCGTTGCGGTGCAGGTGCTCCAGGGACAGGCGCGGCCCGTTGTCGCTGCTCACCCCGATGCCCGCCGTGGCCGACTGCATGGGCGCCTCGCGCACCTGCACCACGATCGGCGTCGACCCCGGCTGATTCGGGTCCAGCGCGGGCGACACCAGCACGTTCTCGAACAGGTTGAGCTTCTGGATGCGCTCCTGCCAATCCAGCAACTGGCGCTCGCGATACGGGTCACCCGCCCGGAACGGCGACACGTTGGTGATGGCAGACGCCGGCTGTCGCACCAGGCCCTCAACCTGCACCGGCCCGAAGGCATAGGCCGGCCCCGAATCGGCCACCAGGAAAACCTGCGCCGTGTTTTGCTCGGCGTCCACCGTCACCGAGGTGCCGCTCCAAGACGCACTCGGGTAAGTGTCGGCCCGCAAACGCGCCAGCGCGTCGTTCTTCGCGGACGCCCAATCGGCCTGACGAAAGACCTCTCCCACCGGCAAGCCCCAGGTCTCGGCCAGCGACTCGGTCAGGCTCACAGCGACGGGGTCCTGCGCCGACAGGCGGGTGTCGAGCTCGCCTTCATAGACGAACTGCACGCGGCTGACCTCCGTGCGCGGCCCCGGCACCACCTCGATGCGCACGGCCACCGGCCCCTCGCCCTCGGGCTCGCTGACGCGGGTGCGCACCTCGGCCGAAAAGTGGCCCTCGGCGTCGAGCAGGCTGCGCGCCTGAGCAGGCACCGCGGCCACCAAGCGACGCAACTCGCTGCGGCTGATGCGTGGTGTGGCGAGCGTGTTCGCGCTGGGATTGGCATCGACATCGACGCTGGTCTCCGGTCCGCCCCCAGCGGCCTCGCGCTGAAAACGCGCCAGGTCGAGGTTGGACTCCAGCAGCTCGTCCAGCGGCGAAGGCGCCACCACCGTCAAGGTCCAGTCAAGCGGGCGACGCGCGCGAGCCGCCCGGGCATCCACCGCAGCCGGCGCCCCCACCGACGGGGTGACAGCCCCAGCCCCAGCCCCAGTGCCCGTACCACCCCCGGCGCCAGACTCCGGCACCTGCGCCCCGGCCATCGCCACCATGCACAGGCACGCGCTCCAGGTCAGCACCCAGCGGGCAGACAGGCCCCCTGGCCTGCGCAGCAACGGCATCACTTGCTCAACAGACGCATCGCGCTTTCCAGCCCCTGCAGGCTCATGGGGAACATGCGCCCGCCCACCAGCTGCTGCATGATCGACACGCTCTGACGATAGCCCCACACCCCCGGCGGCTCGGGGTTGATCCAGGCGTGGTTCGGGAACGCGTGCGTCAGGCGCCCGATCCATTCGGCGCCGGCCTCGTCGTTGTTGTACTCCACGCTGCCATGCGCCTGCAGGATCTCGTAAGGGCTCATGGTCGCGTCCCCCACGAAGATCAGCTTGTAGTCCTTGTTGTACTTGCGGATGATGTCCCAGGTGGGCACCTTCTCGGTGAAGCGCCGGTGGTTGTTCTTCCACATGAAGTCGTAGACGCAGTTGTGGAAGTAGAAAAACTCCAGGTGCTTGAACTCGCTCTTGGCCGCCGAGAACAGCTCCTCCACGCGGTGCACGTGGTCGTCCATCGAGCCGCCCACGTCCATCAGCAGCAGCACCTTCACGGTGTTGTGGCGCTCCGGCACCATCTTGATGTCCAGCATGCCGGCGTTGGCCGCCGTGGCGTGGATGGTGTGGTCCAGGTCCAGCTCCTCGGCCGCCCCCTGCCGCGCGAACTTGCGCAGGCGGCGCAGCGCCACCTTGATGCTGCGGGTGTCGAGTTCGATCGAGTCGTCGTAGTCCTTGAACTCGCGCTTGTCCCACACCTTCACCGCGCTGCGGTTGCGCGACTTCTCCTGGCCGATGCGGATGCCCTCAGGGTTGTGGCCATGCGCGCCGAAAGGCGAGGTCCCGCCAGTGCCGATCCACTTGTTGCCGCCCTCGTGGCGCTCTTTCTGTTCTTCGAGCAGCTGCTTGATGCGGTCCATGAGCTTGTCCCAGCCCATGGCCTCGATCTTGGCCTTGTCCTCAGGGGTCAACTCACGCTCGAAGTGCTTGCGCAGCCACTCCAAGGGAATATCCTTACTGAAGTCGACACTTTCCGCCGCCCCCTTGAAATAAGTGGCGAACGCGCGGTCGAATTTGTCGAAATGCGCCTCGTTCTTGACCAGCGTCATGCGCGCGAGGTGGTAAAAATCGTCCACGGAGGGCTCGATCACCTCCATCTTGATGGCCTCCAGCAAGCTGAGGTACTCGGGGATGGTGACCGGCAGCCGGGCTGCACGCAACGCGAAGAAGAAGTCGATGAGCATAGGCAGTCCTCGGTATCACCTCCTATTTTGGGCCCTGATCGGCGTTGTCGCCACCGATGGGGTCGTTCATTCGCGCGACGCCACAGCGGCCTGAGCCGGCCGCGCTGAACGACCGACCTCGCCCACATGGAACTTCGCCATTTGTTGCTGGCTTATGTCCTGCTGACGAACACCTTCACGTCGTCGATGTGGCTCATCGGCGGGACCTGGATGGGCATGTCCCGCAAGGCCGCAAGCCACTGGCTGCGCGCCAGCCTGGTCAACGGCCTGGCCCTCATCCTGCTGCTGGTGGACATCGGGCTCCCCCGCGACGCCTCCGTGATGCTGGCCGCCAGCCTGATCGTGGTCAGCACGGTGTCGCTGCAACGCGGACTCAGGGCCTTCTTTCGCCAGCCCCAGGAGGCGGGCAAACAAATCCGGCTGACCCTCGGCGCGGTCGCCTTCAACCTGCTGCTGTGCCTGCCCCTGGGGCTGATCACGCTGGGCATCGTCATGTCGTGTGCGCTGGCCTGCTTCCTCTTGCTGCGCGTGGCCCGCGACACCCGCGCCGCCCTCAGCCGGGAGTTCCGACCTGGCACCGCCGCCGCCAGCGACACCATGCTGGGCATCACCGCCCTGTACTTCGCCAGCATCGCGACGGTCGCGCTGCTGGGGCGACTGCAGCCCCGGTGGCTGCCTTCTGATGACGTGCTCCTGGGCGTGCTGGTCTGCGCCAGCTCGGGCCTGTCGATCAGCGTGAGCTTCCTGCTGGGCTACATCGTGGTCATGCGACTGGTCTACCGCCTGCAGCACCTGTCGCAGCACGACAGCCTCACGGGCCTGCTCAACCGGCGCGCCATCGAACAAAGCCTGGACCGGGAGGTTCAGCGGCTGCAGCGCTTCGGTGAATCCTTTTGCGTGATGCTGGTCGACATCGACCACTTCAAACGCATCAACGACCACCTCGGCCACGCCGCGGGCGACGAGGTGCTGCGCTCGGTGGCCCAGGTGCTCCGGGCCCAGGCCCGCGAGGTCGACCGGGTGGCTCGCTACGGCGGGGAAGAGTTCTGTGTGCTGCTGCCCCACACCGACGCCGAAGGCGCCTTGCAGGCGGGTGAGCGCCTGCGCACCGCGGTGAACCAGACCGACATCCTCTGGCAGGACGAACTCATCGGCGTGACGGTGAGCACGGGCGTGGCCTGCGCCATCGACCCCAGCGAGCCCCTGCACGAACTGCTTCGACGCGCCGACGACGCGCTCTACCAAGCCAAAGCCGACGGGCGCAATCGGGTGGTGGCCGCGTCACCCCGGCGGGCTGCTTGATCGCCCCTTGATGAGGCCCCAGCCACATCCTCAACGGTTGTGGCGCGCCATGTAGACGAGTTTCTCGAACAAGCTGAGGTCCTGCTCGTTCTTGAGCAAGGCCCCCACCAGCGGCGGCACGCTGACCTTGTCGTCCTTGCTCTGCAGCGCCTCGACGGGGATGTCCTCGGCCACCAGCAGCTTGAGCCAGTCGATCAGCTCGGAGGTGCTGGGCTTTTTCTTGAGGCCCGGCAGGTTTCGCACTTCATAGAAGTGGCGCATGGCCGCCGACAGCAGGTCCTGCTTGATGTGCGGGAAGTGCACGTCCACGATCTGCTTCATCGTCGTCGCGTCGGGGAAGCGGATGTAGTGGAAGAAGCAGCGGCGCAGGAAAGCGTCCGGCAGGTCCTTCTCGTTGTTGGACGTGATGATCACCAGCGGGCGGTGCCGGGCCTTGACCAGCTGCCGCGTCTCGTAGACGTAGAACTCCATGCGGTCGATTTCGCGCAGGAGGTCGTTGGGGAACTCGATGTCGGCCTTGTCGATCTCGTCGATCAGCAGGGCAACGGGTTGGTCGGCCTCGAAAGCCTGCCACAACACGCCCTTGACGATGTAGTTGTGGATGTCGCGGACCTTTTCATCGCCCAACTGGCTGTCGCGCAGGCGGCTGACGGCGTCGTATTCGTACAGGCCCTGTTGGGCTTTGGTGGTCGACTTGATGTGCCACTGCAGCAGCGGCATGCCCAGCGCCTCGGAGACCTGCTCGGCCAGCATCGTCTTGCCCGTACCCGGTTCGCCCTTCACGAGCAAGGGGCGCTGTAGCTTGAGCGCCGCATTCACGGCCAGTTTGAGGTCGTCGGTGGCAACGTATTGCTGGGTACCTTGGAATTTCATGCTGGGGCTCAACCGGGTTGTTACTGTGTTCGAGTATAGGACCAGCCCCAATAATGGACTGGAGTTCGTGTTTTTCCCTGCCGGCCATTTTCTCCTGACAGCCTCATGAAAACACCTTTCCTTCCGATCCGTTCCCTCGTCACGCTGGGCCTGCTGGCCAGCCTCTTTGGCTCCGCCGTGGCGCAAGGCGTCGTGGGCGACCCCGCCGCCGCCCGCCAGAAGGTGGCCATGTGCATCGGCTGCCACGGCATCAATGGCTACCAGGCCAGCTTCCCCGAAGTGCACAAGGTGCCCATGATCTCGGGCCAGAGCGCCAAGTACCTGGCGGCGGCCCTGACGGCCTACCAGAAGGGTGAGCGCAAGCACCCCACCATGCGCGGCATCGCCACCACGCTGAGCGAGCAGGACATCTCCGACCTGTCGGCCTTCTACGAAGCCAGCGGCAAGGACGTCCCGGCGCCGTCGGCCCAGGCCCCAGCGGCGCCCAGCGCCGACGTGCAGGCCTTGCTGAGCAAGGGCAACTGCCTGGCCTGCCACGGCGAGGGCCTCAACAAGCCCATCGACGCCAGCTACCCCAAACTCGCCGGCCAGCACGCCGACTACCTGTACGTGGCCCTCAAGTCCTACCAGGTGGAGCGCAACCCGCAGGTGGGCCGCGGCAACGCCATCATGGCCAGCCAGGTCAAAGCCTTCACGCCAGCCGAACTCAAGGTCCTGTCCAAGTACATCGGCGGCCTGCCAGGGGACTTGCGCACGGTGCCGCAGCCCCGCTTCCGCTGAAACGGCAAGCAGCGGCTTCGACGGCGACCTCAATGGCGGCCTCAATGGCGCCTTGAACGGCGGCGTCAGCCGCAGCGCTCATCGCTGCGGCCGCGACTGCGTGCGGCCTCAGGCCACTCAGGCCACTCAGGCCACATCCACCAGCAGCTTGCCTCGCTGCAGCAGGTCCGCCAGGATCTGCTGCGTGCCCGATCCCGCCGGGGCCAGGGCGGCCAGGTTCACGCCATCGAAGGCGATGACCTGATCCACCGTCGAGGCCGACACGGCCGAGCCCGCCGCGAAGGCGCCTTGCGTGCTCACGCTGATCGTGGAGCCCGTTGCCGTGCTGTCGATGTGCAGGAAGTCCAGCAGGTTGCCGATGCCACCCGCGCTGAGGTCCTCCCCTTGCAGCAGGTCGCGCAGGTCCAGCACGTCCCCACCTGCCGAGGGCGAGCGCAGGTCGAAGTCCGTGATCGCATCACGCGAAACGGCGCCACCGGCGGGCGCCACCTGGTCACCCAGGGCCCAGGCGAACACATCGGCGCCCAGGCCGCCGGTGAGGGTGTCGGAGCCCAGCCCACCCAGCAGCAGGTCGAGGCCCTCGCCCCCCACCAGCTTGTCGTCTCCGGCGTGGCCGAACAGCGCGTCATCGCTGGCGCCACCGGTCAGCACATCCTGGCCACCCAAGCCAGCGAGCACGCCCGCAGACGGCCCCACCGACAACAGGTCGTCGCCAGCGGTGCCCACTTGTTTGTCGGTCGCATCCACGCGCAGGGTCAAGGTGCCGGAGACGGCGTCGCCATCCCGGTCCAGCAAGGTGACGGTGACGACTTCCTGGAAGGACGCGCTCAAACCCGCCGGGGGCAGGTAGCGGTAGTCGCCTGAGCCCATGTCGATGTAGAAGGTGCCCCCGGCGGCGGTGTTGATTTCCACCTCGGGCTGCGCCGGGTTGAACTCCACCACCTGGATGCCGATGGCGATGCGGGCGATGTGCTGCAGGCCGTCGGCGCCGGTCACGCCGTTGATGACCGACTCCGGCAGGAAGCGGCCCACGATGCCCATGGGGGCGAAGCCACCGAGCAGGTCAACCAGGCTCTGGCCATTGCCGGCCACGAAGCCGGGCACGGCCGACTGGGCCAGGCCGTCATGGGAGATCGCGTCCAACGTGGCGGGGTCGGCCGCCAGCCCCAGGCCGACGGCCTGGCTGCGCACCTGGTTCGCGTTGAGGAAGTCCACCCAGGCTTGCGCCTCCGGGGCGTCGACGCGCCCCGCGTCCGACGCGGTGCTGTCGGTGAGGACGAGCGCCAGGTTCTCGCCTTCCGGGCGCTTGCCGGCGCTGCCAAAGGCCGCGATGGCGGTTTGCAGGGCCAGGTCGGGGTGAGCGGTGTCGTCGGGGGCCAGCGACAGGCTGGCCAGCGCCGCGCGGGCCTGCGATGCGCTCAACCAGGTGTCGCCCACCGCCTGGGCGGTGCCGGCAAAGGTCACCAGGCGAACAGCCACGTCGCCGAGGCCGTCGTAACGATCGAGGATGAGGTCGAGCGCAGCGAGCGCGTCCTGCCACTTCGACTGACCGGCCGCGGCCCCGTCGGCGAGCATGCTTTGGGAGGTGTCCAGCACGATCAACAGGTTGGTGTCCTGCGTGACCAGGCGAGCCGGCTCGACCTGCGTGGGTTGCGGCTTGTCGTCAACCACGTGGATGGTCAGCGAGGCCGGGTTGGTGGCGGTGTCCCCAGCGGGCGGACGCAGGCCGAAGACGAGGTCCAGCTCGTCCTGACCCGGCGCGTGGGCGAGCGCCATCTTGAGGTTGAAGACGTAGCGACCGTTGGCCGAGAGGCTCAGCGTCACCGCCTCGGGGGCGTCGGGGCCCGTGCCCGCACGGGCGATCAGGCCGCCACGCCCGTCGGTCGACCAGACCAGTTGCTGGCCGTTTTCGGTGGCAAAGACGGGGGTGGCGGGGGCCACCAGCGTGGGGGCCAAAGGGGAGCCGTTGTCGGCCAGCAGGACCAGGCGCCCCACGACCGAGGAGCCAGTGGGGTCGCTGATGCCAGCCAGGCCGGACTCGCGCACGGTGCCCTCGAAATCGTTGTCCAGCACGGTGTTGACGGCGCCAGCCGTCGCGTTGGCGGTCACGCCGGAGACGACCGTCGCCGTCAAAGACACGCTGCCTGCGGCTTCGCGCTGCGCGTCGTTGACGGTGGCCAGGCGCACCTTCAAGGACGTCGGGGTCAGGCCATCGGCCTGGGGCAGGAAGTCCAGCACGTTGCCGGTGAGGTCACGCCAGGCACCGGAGACGGGGTCCTGAACCTGGTA
Source organism: Burkholderiales bacterium (assembly GCA_016000265.1). Taxonomy (GTDB): domain Bacteria; phylum Pseudomonadota; class Gammaproteobacteria; order Burkholderiales; family Burkholderiaceae_C; genus Aquabacterium. The sequence continues at coordinate 146,262 of JAECRL010000008.1, read as the reverse complement.
AGAGGCGGACTCGTCTTGCGGCGTGGCGGGGTCGTCTTGAGCGGTGCGTGGCGTCAGCTGCACGGCGATGGCCTGCGTTGACGCTCGGCTGAGCTCGATGGTGAACACCGTCGGGTCGCCCTCGACCACCGGAGGGCCGGCGAGCACGTTGAGCACCGGGCGGTCGTCGTCGGGCGTGAGCTGGTCGACGCCCAGGGCGCCACGGCCATCGTCGAGGATGGTGCCCGTGGCCGTGCCCTGGGTCGCGTCGATCGTGGCGTTGACGGGGGTGCTGAGCACCACGGTGAATTGCTCGCTGCCTTCGTAGGGGGCGTCGTTGCGCAAGGGCACGCGCAGCGTGACGCTGGTGGCGCCCGCCGGGATGGTGACCTGGCCCACCGTGTGCGTGAAATCGGCGCCCGGTGCGCCGCCGAGCGACGAGGTGGCCGTGCCGCCCACGGTGGTGAAGTCGACAACGACGTCGCGGGCGCTGACCTGATCCAGCCGAACGGTGAACTCGGCGAAGGGCGCGCCCTCGTTGACGGTCACCGACTCCACCGCCAGCTGAGGCAAGGCGGGCGGCGGCGGGGGAGGCGCAGCGAAGTCCACCACGTGGATGGTGAGCGTGCCGACGTTGGCGTCGCTCGGGGTGGCACCGGCGCGGGTCTGCACCGGGAAGACGATGTCGAGCTCGGACTGGCCGGGCGCGTGCTGCAGGGTCTGCTGCAGGTTGAAGAGGTAGCTGCCGCCCGCCGTCACGCGCAGGGTGGCCACGGTCGGGGCGGCCGGGTCGCTGCCGGCGCGGCCGATGAGGCCACCGTTGTTGTCGCTGACCCAGACCACCTGCTGGCCGCCGGAGGTGAACACCGGCTGGGTGGGCGCCAGGGCCTGGGGCGCCACGGCCGTGCCGTTGTCGTCGATCAGGGCCAGGCGGCCCGCTGCGGTGGCGCCGGAGGGGTCGCTGTTGCCCACCACACCGGACTCCAGCACGCGGCCTTCGGCGTCGTTGTCGAGCACGGTGTCCTGGGCAGACGCCGAGGTGTTGGCCGTCTGGCCTGCGATGACCTGTGCGTCGAGCGCGAGCGTCTCCGAAGGCTCCACGCCCTGGTCGTTGACCGTGACCACGCGCACCTTCAAGGAGGTCTGGCCGGGCTGGAAGCTCAGGACGTTGCCGGGCAGGTCGGTTTCCTGGCCGGTGACCGGGTCGACCAGCTTGAACTGACGCTGGGCGTCGCTGTCGAGCGTGACCGCGTTGCCGCTGCCACCGCGCGGCGTGAGCTGCAACTGAATGAGCTGGCTGGACGCGGCGCTGAGTTCGATGGTGAACTCGGCGGCGTCACCTTCGACCACCGCCGGGCCGCCGAGCACGGAGACCAGGGGCAGCACGGCCGGGGGCTCGGGCGGCTGGGGCACGGGGGGCAGTGCGGCGGCCTGGGCCTCTTCTTCAGGGGCCGTGAATGCGAAGATCGGGGGGGGCAACACGCGCTCGGTGCCGAACGAGAAGGACAGCGGTGTCACGCCCTCGACGACGCGCTCCACGCGCAAACCTTCGAGCAGGCTGCCTTGGCCACCGCCTTGCAAGCCGGCGGCCGGGGGCTCCTCGGGCTCAGGCTGGTTCAGGTCGGCGATGACGCGGTCGGCTTCAGCGGCCACCGGGCGAACGAAGGGGACCGCGTCCCGATCGGGCGTGATCTGCACCAAACCGTCGTCTTCGGTGACGATTTGTTGGCCACCCAGCACCTTGTCTCCGACCTTGACCGGCTTGAGCTCGCCGTTGGGCAGGCGCAAGAAGGCCGCGCCCCAGACGGCGGTGACGGTTCCAGAAGACATGGCGAGGATGGGCATGGGCAGTTCCGTGACAAATGGCCGGTGATTTTTGAAGTCTATGGCCATTTGTCAGCAGGCGCCTGACGCAACATCCCCCTGTGTGGATGGATTGCCCGAAGGATCGCCGATGGATCGCACCCGCGAACCGAGATCGGCACGCTCCACCCGGCGTCCGGGGCTCAGCGGCTCGCGCGCATGCGGATGCGGTCGATGTAGCCCTGCCCGTCAAACGGGCGACCGGAGCGCTGGGATTCCCAGACCATCTCACCCAGGGCCTCCATGACCTCGTGGTGGGCCTCGTGGAGGGAGCCGCGGCGCGCGGCCAGGGACGCCACGGCGGCCTGGATGCCGCGCGGCTGGTCGATGCTCACCTGCTCGGTGACCGACAGGTGCATGGACAGGTGCAGGAAGGGGTTGGTGCGGCCCTCTTCCACCGTGTACATGGCGCCGATGGCGGCCTCGACGTCGGCCAGGTCGGCGTGGTACTCAGGGTGCTCGCGCACCCAGTCTGCGGCCTGCATCTCCAGCGGGGTCAGGGGCTGACCCGCCTGGTGCTTGGCCCAGGCTTCACAGAAGAAGCGCCGGACCTGCTCTTGCGAGGGCGCGAACAATTCAGACGCCCAGCAACTCGACTTCAAACATCAGCGTGGCGTTGGGGGGGATCACGCCGCCAGCGCCGCGTGCGCCGTAGCCCAGCTCCGAAGGGATCACCAGGATGCGGGTGCCGCCGACCTTCATGCCTTGCACGCCTTCGTCCCAGCCGCGGATGACGTGGCCGGCGGCCAGGGGGAATTCGAACGGGTCGCGGCGGTCCTTGCTGGAGTCGAACTTGGCGCCCTTGACGCCGTTTTCATACAGCCAGCCGGTGTAGTGCACGGTGACGTAGGCGCCAGCCTTGGCGACGTCGCCGGTGCCTTCGACGACGTCTTCGTATTGCAGTCCGGTGGTGGTGGTGACGACGGGCATGGCGGGTCCTTTCGCTGGTGCTGTGGTGTGGGAAGACAAGGAGCCGGAGTCTAACCGCTGGGGGACGGGACCGTTGTGCCCATCAGGACCCTGGGTGCTGGTGGCGGTGCTCCTGGGTCTTGCCACCGTAGCCGTAGGCCGCCGCGCGCACGTCGTGGACGTGGACGTAGCTCTCCTCGTGCAGTTCACCCAGGATGGTCTCGAACGCCGCGAAGACCCCTTCGATGTAGGCCTGCTTCTCGGCTTTGGTGTTGGTCTCGTCCGTGACCTTGATGTCGAGACAGAAGCTGCTCAGGCCGCGTTCGGCGAGCGATTGGCCCGCGATGAACCAGTCGCCGGGGTCGACCCAGTCGAGCGTGATGGCCGTCAGTTTGGGGTCTTTGCCCAGCACGCGCTGCGTGAGCTCGGTGAGGGTGGTGGCGATGCGAGCCCCCAGCTGCGGGGACTTTGTCGCAGAGACCTTGACGTTGAGGATGGGCATGGCGTGATCCTTTCGTTAGCAATGCAATGAAGTGAGCAAAAAAATCAACCCAGGCCGCTGCGCACGTGACGGACCCGCGCGACCGCGTCGGTGAACTGCGACTCCCCCAGCTGCGCCTTGAGCTGGCGCGTGACCTGGGCGCTGGCCTGGTTGAGGGCCGCGCGCAAGCCGTGCGCCTCCGGCGTGGGCTGGATGAGCACGTCGCGACCATCGGCCTGTGAACCCACGCGCAAGAGCAGGCCCTTGGCGACCAGGCCGTCGATGGAGCGCGTGGCCGTCGGACGGGAGACAACCAGGTGCTCGGCCAGGTCGCGCAGCGTCAAGCCCGGCTGGTCCAGCACCGCGCGCAGCAAGAAGGCCTGCGGCGGGGTGAGGCCGAAAGGCTGGAACGCCTCGGCCCACTTGCGCTCCAGCTGACGAGCCAGGGCGGTGGTGTTGAAGTACAGGCAGTGATCGAACATGGGCGCAGCATAGCGCTCATTCATTAGCTTTGCAACGATGAGTCCATCTCAGATGGACATCAGCTGCCTGACGCCATCGGCTTCCATGTCCGCGCCGCGACCGCGGCGGATGACCTCGCCGCGCTCCATCACGAGGTACTGGTCGGCCAGTTCGGCGGCGAAGTCGTAGAACTGCTCGACCAGCACCACGGCCATCTTCTGGCCGTTGAGGCCCTCGTCGGCCAGCTTGCGGATGGCACGACCGATGTCCTTGATGATGCTGGGCTGGATGCCTTCGGTGGGCTCGTCCAGGATCAGGATCTTGGGGCCGGCGGCCAGGGCGCGGGCGATGGCGAGCTGCTGCTGTTGGCCGCCCGAGAGGTCGCCCCCGCGGCGGTGCAGCATCTGCTTGAGCACGGGGAACAGCTCGAAGAGCTGCTCGGGCAGGGGCGTGCCGCCGGGTTGGGAGGCCAGGCCCATCTGCAGGTTCTCGGCCACGGTCAGGCGGCCGAAGATCTCGCGGCCCTGGGGCACGTAGCCCACGCCCAGGCGCACGCGCTCGTAGGGCTTCTTGCCGTTGATCGAGTGGCCGTCGAGCTGGATGTCGCCGTTCTTGATGGGCACCAGTCCCATGAGGCTTTTGAGCAGCGTGGTCTTGCCCACGCCGTTGCGGCCGAGCACGACGGTGACCTCGCCGATCCTGGCCTCGAAGCTCAGGCCACGCAGGATGTGCGAGCCGCCGTAGTACTGATTGACGCTTTCAACCTTCAGCATGTTGTTCTTTCCTGCATTCGTCCTTCAGTGGTCCATTCAGCGACCGAGGTAGACCTCGACCACCTTGTCGTTGGCCTGCACATCGGCCAGCGTGCCTTCGGCCAGCACCGAGCCTTCGTGCAGCACGGTGACCTTCTTCTTGCCAGCGGTCGGGCCCTGGGTGGTGAGTTCGTGGATGAACTTCATGTCGTGCTCGACCACCACCAGCGAGTGCGCGCCTTCCAGCGACAAAAACAGCTCGGCGGTGCGTTCGGTCTCTTCGTCGGTCATGCCGGCCACCGGCTCGTCGAGCAGCAGCAGCTTCGGGTCCTGCATCAAGAGCATGCCGATCTCCAGCCACTGCTTCTGGCCGTGCGAGAGCAGCCCCGCCGTGCGCTGGGCCTGGTCCTTGAGGTGGATGAGCTGCAGCATGGCGCCGATGCGATCGAGCTGCTCGCCGCTGAGCTTGAAGAACACCGAGGCGCGCGCGCGGCGGTCGGCCTTGAGCGCGAGTTCGAGGTTCTCGAACACGCTCAGGTGCTCGAACACGGTGGGCTTCTGGAACTTGCGACCGATGCCGATCTGGGCGATCTCGTTCTCGCGCTTTTTCAGCAGGTCGATGGTCGAGCCGAAGAAGGCCGAGCCGCTGTCCGGGCGGGTCTTGCCGGTGATGACGTCCATCATCGTGGTCTTGCCCGCGCCATTGGGGCCGATGATGCAGCGCATCTCGCCAACCGCGATGTCCAGGCTCAGCTTGTTGAGCGCCTTGAAGCCGTCGAAGCTGACCTCGATGTCGTCGAGGTAGAGGATGGAGCCGTGGGCCAGGTCGACCTGGTCGGGGTCGCTGACCACGCGGCCATAACTGGCTTCGCGGCCGCCCGATTCGCCCGCGTTGGTGGGCGTGTTCATGGCGCGCAGCAGGGCCTTGCTGCCTTCTTCCATCAGGTCGGGGGTCATGCCTTCACCTCAGCCTTCTTGTTGAACAGTTTCTTGACGCCACCGACGATGCCATCGGGCAAAAACAGCGTCACCAGCACGAAGAGCAGGCCCAGGAAGTACAGCCAGAACTCGGGGAAGGCCACCGTGAACCAGCTCTTCGCACCGTTGACGAAGAAGGCGCCGATGATTGGGCCGATCAGCGTGGCGCGACCGCCCACCGCCGTCCAGATGGCGATCTCGATGGAGGCCGCCGCCGACATCTCACTGGGGTTGATGATGCCGACCTGCGGCACGTACAGGGCCCCGGCGATGGCGCACATCACGGCCGACAGCGTCCAGATGGCGAGCTTGTAGGCCAGCGGGTTGTAGCCGCAGAACATGACGCGGTTCTCGGCGTCGCGGATGGCCTGCAGCACGCGGCCGAACTTGGTGTTGACCAGCCAGCGAGCCATCAGGAAGAAGCCGATCAGCGTGGCGCCGGTCAGCATGAACAGCACCATGCGGGTGGACGGCTGGGCCAGCGGGATGTCGAGGATGCGCTTGAAATCGGTGAAGCCGTTGTTGCCGCCAAAGCCCGTTTCATTGCGGAAGAACAGCAGCATGGCCGCGAACGTCATCGCCTGGGTGATGATCGAGAAGTACACGCCCTTGATGCGCGAGCGGAAGGCAAAGAAGCCGAAGACGAAGGCCAGCAGCCCGGGCACCAGCACCACCAGCAGCATCTGGCCGATGAAGCTGTCGCTGAACGTCCAGTGCCAGGGCACCCCCTTCCAGTCCAGGAAGACCATGAAGTCGGGGATGTCGGCGCCGTACGAGCCATCGCGGCCGATCTGGCGCATCAGGTACATGCCCATGCCGTAGCCACCGAGGGCGAAGAACAGGCCGTGCCCCAGCGACAGGATGCCGGTGTAGCCCCAGATCAGGTCCATCGCCAGCGCGCAGATGGCGTAGCACATGATCTTGCCGATGAGCGCCACGGCGTAGTCGGAGAGGTGGAAGGCCGAGTCGGCCGGCACCAGCAGGTTGAGCGTCGGGGCCAGCACCAGCACCGTGATCACGGCGGCGGCCACGGCCGTCCAGCCCTGGGCGCCCAGCGCGCTGCGGGGCACCGTGACGCCGGTGCCAGGCATGGGAGAGGTCATCACTGCACTCATGAATGTGTCCTTGTTTGTGCGGTCAGGCTTCGGCACTGCGGCCCTTCATGGCGAACAGTCCTTGCGGGCGCTTCTGGATGAAGATCACCACGATGACCAGCACCATGATCTTGGCCAGCACGGCCCCCGACCACCCTTCCAGCAGCTTGTTGACCAGCCCCAAGCCCAGCGCGGCGTACACCGTGCCGGCGATCTGGCCGACGCCCCCGGTGACCACCACCATGAACGAGTCCACGATGTAGTTCTGGCCGAGGTCGGGGCCGACGTTGCCGATCTGCGAGAGGGCGCAGCCAGCCAGCCCGGCGATGCCCGCGCCCAGCGAGAAGGCCAGGGTGTCGACGCGGGCGGTGTTGACGCCCATGCACGAGGCCATCGCGCGGTTCTGCGTGACGCTGCGAACGAAGAGGCCCATGCGGGTCTTGGTGATCATCAGCGTCATGCCGATCAGCACGGCGGCGGCAAACGCGATGATGACCAGGCGGTTGTAGGGCAGCGTGAGGTTGCTGAGCACGTCGAAGCCACCCGACATCCAGCTCGGGTTCTCGACCTGCACGTTTTGCGCGCCGAAGACGGTGCGCACGCCCTGCATCAGGATCAGGCTCAGGCCCCACGACGCCAGCAGCGTCTCCAGCGGGCGGCCGTACAGGAAGCGGAACACGCTGCGCTCCAGGATGGCGCCCACCACGGCGGCAGCCAGGAAGGACGCGGGCACGGCCAGCAGGATGTACCAGTCGAAGGCCTCGGGGAAATGCGCGCGGAACACGTTCTGCACGGCGTACGTGGCGTAAGCGCCGATCATCATCAGCTCGCCGTGCGCCATGTTGATGACGCCCATGAGCCCGTAGGTGATGGCCAGGCCGAGCGCGGCCAGCAGCAAGATGCTGCCCAGGCTGATGCCGGTGAACAGCACGCCAGCGTGCTCGCCCCAGGCCAGCTGGCGGCCCACCTTGTCGATGGCCGCCTGCAGCGCGCCCTTGACGGCGGCGTCGGTCTCGGCGCTGTCGTTCATGCGCTCCATGAGCAGCGCACGCGACTCGGGCGAGGCGTCGTTGCCCAGGGCCTGCACGGCTTCGATGCGGCGAGCCGGGTCCTGCGCGCTCAACAAGGCCTTGGAGCGCACGGTCTGCAGTTGTTTGCGCAGCTTGGCATCGCTTTCGGCGGCCAGGGCCTTGTCGATGATGGGCAGCTTGGACTCGTCGGCCACCGCAGACAAGGCCTCGATGGCCGATGCCCGCTCGGCCACGTCGGCCGATCCCAGCTTGCCGGCGGCCAGCGCGGCCTCGATCTCGCTGGACATGCGGTTGTTGTTGACGACGTCTTCGGCGTCGGGCGGCAGCTGCGCGGGTTGACCGGTGGCGGCGTCCTTCACGTCGTCGCCATAGACGATGTAGGCGCGCTGGCCGGCGACCTTGACCGTGTCGGCGGCGAGCGCCTCCAGGAAGGCGGGCAAGGCCGCGTCACCTTTGGCGACGACGGCCTGCAGGGCCACGATGCGCGCATCGTTGTCACCGGCGGAGATGGCGTAGGCCTCTTCGGCCGTGAGGGCCGCTGCGGGCGCGCTCAGGCCGAACAGGGCTGCGCCGAAGGCCAGGCTGAGGGCCAGGCCCCAGCGCGTCACGCAGGTCATGTGTTGTGGTGTGTTCAAGGGCTGGCTCACAGGCGTCACCAAAAAAAAGACGCCCCCTGGGGTGACCCCCAGCGGGGCGAACGCTCTTTGCTCACTGACTTCAGGCAGGCGGGTGGGACAACCCCACCCGCGCTGGCATCACTTGGCTTCCGGCTCGCCCTTCTTCTTGTCGTTGCCGGGGATGTAGGGGCTCCACGGGGCGGCCTTGACCGGGCCCGGGGTCTTCCAGACCACCTTGAACTGGCCGTCGGCCTTGACTTCACCGATGAACACCGGCTTGTGCAGGTGGTGGTTCTTCTCGTCCATCTTGGACATGAAGCCGCCCGGTGCCTTGAAGGTCTGGCCGGCCATCGCAGCGATCACCTTGTCGGTGTCGGTGGACTTGGCCTTGGTCACGGCCTGGGCCCACATGTTGATGCCGATGTAGGTGGCCTCCATCGGGTCGTTGGTCAGGGGCTTGTCCTTGTGGCCGGCGATGTTCTTGGCCTTGGCGTAAGCCGCCCACTTCTTGATGAACTCGTCGTTGGTCGGGTTCTTGACGGACATGAAGTAGTTCCAGGCAGCCAGGTGGCCGACCAGGGGCTTGGTGTCCACGCCGCGCAGCTCTTCTTCACCCACCGAGAAGGCCACCACGGGCACGTCCTTGGCTTTGAGGCCCTGGTTGCCCAGTTCCTTGTAGAAGGGGACGTTGGAGTCGCCATTGATGGTCGAGATGACGGCGGTCTTCTTGCCTTCGGAGGCGAACTTCTTGATGTTGGCGATGATGGTCTGGTAGTCCGAGTGACCGAAGGGGGTGTACTCCTCCATGATGTCGGACTCGGCCACGCCCTTGGACTTCAGGAAGGCGCGCAGGATCTTGTTGGTGGTGCGGGGGTAGACGTAGTCGGTGCCCAGCAGCACGAAGCGCTTGGCCGAGCCGCCGTCCTTGCTCATCAGGTACTCGACGGCGGGGATGGCTTGCTGGTTGGGGGCGGCGCCCGTGTAGAACACGTTCTTCTCCAGCTCTTCACCTTCGTATTGAACGGGGTAGAACAGCAGGCCGTTGTTTTCCTTGAAGACCGGCAACACCGACTTGCGCGACACCGAGGTCCAGCAGCCGAAGACGACCGAGACCTTGTCCTGGGTCAGCAGCTGCTTGGCCTTTTCGGCAAACAAGGGCCAGTTGGAAGCGGGGTCGACCACCACGGGCTCGAGCTTCTTGCCCAGCAGGCCGCCCTTGGCGTTGATCTCGTCGATGGCCATCAGGACGGTGTCCTTGAGCACGGTCTCGGAGATGGCCATGGTGCCCGACAGCGAGTGCAGCACGCCGACTTTGATGGTGTCGGCGGCCTGGACCAGGGTGCTGAAGGCCAGGCCGGCGACGCCCAAGGCGACGGCGGACAGGGACTGGACGGCGCTGCGGCGGGACATTTTCATGTGAGCTTGCTCCTGTGGGGCGGGGTTGAAGAGGCGATGGAGTCAGTGTGCCCAGCGCCCGCCGAACGAGGAATACGCCACATGGCGTATCGGTGCGGCACCTATACTTCCCCGGCACCAGCGCACATCGCCCATGACCGACCTCCCCCGGCTGCATCAGAACAGCCAGACCGTGACCCTGAGCTTCGAGGGCACCCTCATCCAGAGCTGCATGCGCCTGGACGACCCCGACGACCTGGTGCTGGACTACACCCGCACGATGATGGGCGCCCTGCTCTTCAACCCCCGGCCGGCCCGCGTGTTGATGATCGGCCTGGGCGGCGGCTCCCTGGTCAAGTACCTGCACCGCCACGTGCCCGAGGCCGACGTCACGGTGGTGGAGATCAGCCAGTCGGTCATCGACCTGCGCGACGCCTTTCACGTGCCGCCCGATGACGCGCGCCTGCACACCGTCTGCGCCGATGGCGCGAAGTTCATGGCCCACCCGCCACACGCCTACGACCTCATCCTGGTGGACGGGTTCACGGGCGAAGGCATCGCCGAGGCGCTGTGCTCGCGCAGCTTCTACCTGAACTGCCGCAAGGCGCTGACGCCCGAAGGTTTGCTGGTGGCCAACGTGCAGGCCGACACCGAGCAGACGCGCGAGATCGGCAAGCGCCTGTTCAAGGCCTTCGGGGGCTCGATGATCTCGGTGCTGTCCGACGAAGGCGGCAACGACATCGTCACCGCCGGGCCGCGCCACCTGTTCGAACAAGGCCGCGCCGACTTCGAGGGGCACTGGGCCGCCTTGTCTGCGGCGCACCAGGCCACGCTGGGCGTGACCTCCAGCCGCATCCAGCGCGCGTTGATCAAAGGCTTCCCGATCGGTTGACAGACGATGACCCACCCTGCCCCCTTCGCCTACTGCCCCCTGTGCGCCACGCGCTTGAGCACCCGCGCCGACCCGATGTCGCCCGACATCCTGCGTCAGGCCTGCCCGGACGCGGCCTGCGGCTTCGTGCACTGGGACAACCCCACGCCGGTGGTGGCCGCCGTCGTCGAGCACGAAGGCGCCCTCATCCTGGCGCGCAACAAGGCCTGGGCCGCGCCGTTCTACGCCCTCATCACCGGCTTCCTGGAGAAGACCGACCCCAGCCCGCAAGAGGCCATCGTGCGCGAGGTCAAGGAGGAGCTGGACCTGGACGCGGTCGGCGTGAGCTTCATCGGGCATTACCGCTTCGAGCGCCAGAACCAGCTCATCGTGGCCTTTCACGTGCGCGCCACGGGCGTGATCACGCTGGGTGAAGAGCTCAGCGAGTACAAGCGCGTGGCGCCTGAGAAGGCGCGCTACTGGCCGGTGGCCACCGGGCTGGCGCTGCGCGACTGGCTGGTCTCGCAAGGGCACGACCCGCAGCCCCTGGGCTGAAAAGCAGGCCGCAGCCGGGGCTCGGCCCGCACCTAGGGTTAACCCTGTTGTTGAGGCCCACAATTGGCGACTTCCGCCTGGGTGCGTATCTTCCGGCGCCAACAGCCATCACGCACACCCGACACCGGAAGGCCTCCTCATGTCAGCCCCCAGCGCGCGCGCACCGATCTACAAATCCCTCTACGTCCAGGTCCTCATCGCCGTGATCATCGGCGTCTTCCTGGGCCATTTCTACCCCGAAACCGGCGCGAGCATGAAGCCGCTGGGAGATGGGTTCATCAAGCTCATCAAGATGATCATCGCCCCGATCATCTTCTGCACCGTCGTGGTCGGCATCGCCGGCATGGAGGACATGAAGAAGGTCGGCAAGACCGGTGGCCTGGCGCTGCTGTACTTCGAGATCGTCTCGACCCTGGCGCTGGTCATCGGCCTGGTCGTGGTCAACCTGGTGCAGCCGGGCGCCGGCATGCACGTGGACGCCAGCACGCTGGACACCAAGGGCATCGCGGCCTACACCGAGCCGGGCAAGATGAAGGGCACGGTGGACTTCCTGCTGGGCGTGATCCCCACCTCGGTGGTGGACGCTTTCGCCAAAGGCGACATCCTGCAGGTGCTGCTGTTTTCGGTGCTCTTCGGCTTCGCGCTGCACAAGTTCGGCGGGCGCGGCACGATGGTGTTCGACTTCATCGAGCGCCTGTCGCACGTGCTGTTCGACATCGTGGGCATCATCATGAAGCTCGCCCCCATCGGCGCCTTCGGTGCCATGGCCTTCACCATCGGCAAGTACGGCGTTGACTCGCTGTTCTCGCTGGGCAAGCTGATGGCGGTGTTCTACATCACCTGCCTGATCTTCGTCTTCGGGGTGCTGGGCCTCATCGCCAAGGTGCACGGCTTCAGCATCGTCAAGTTCATCCGCTACATCAAGGAGGAGCTGCTGATCGTGCTGGGCACGTCCTCGTCGGAGTCGGTGCTGCCGCGCATGATGGAAAAGCTCGAGAACCTGGGCGCACGCAAGTCGGTGGTCGGCCTGGTCATCCCCACGGGCTACTCCTTCAACCTCGACGGCACCTCCATCTACCTGACGATGGCCGCGGTGTTCATCTCGCAAGCCACCGACACGCCGATGACCTTGACGCAGCAGCTGACCCTGCTGGCCGTGCTGCTGCTGACCTCCAAGGGCGCGGCGGGCATCACGGGCAGCGGCTTCATCGTGCTGGCCGCGACCTTGTCGGCCGTGGGCCACGTGCCGGTGGCCGGCCTGGCGCTGATCCTGGGCATCGACCGCTTCATGTCCGAGGCCCGCGCGCTGACCAACCTGGTGGGCAACGGCGTGGCCACGCTGGTGGTGGCCAAGTGGACGGGCGACCTGGACATGCAGAAGATGCAGGCCGGGCTGGACAACCCGACGCTGGTGGCCTCGCAGGAGCCGGAGCTGATCCTGGATCAGCAGCAGGCGACGATGGCGGTGCCCGCGGCCGAACCCGCCCGGGGCTGAAACTTCGGCTGAAGATTCGGCGAAGGTTCGGCGAAGTTTCAGCGCGCCTTGAGTTGCGCCACGCGACTCATGGCCAGGCCGGCAGCAGCCGTGCGCGTCTCCACGCCCAGCTTGGCGAAGATGTGCTCGAGCTGCTTTTTGACCGTGGCCGGGCTGCTGCCCAGGATGTCGCCGATGTCGCGGTTGGTCTTGCCCTTGACCACCCAGTAAAGCACCTCGCCTTCGCGGGTGGTCAGCTTGAACTCCAGGCTGAGGGCGTCCATGGCGGCCTGGTCCGAGCTCTCCTGCATGACCAGCAGCCACTCGTCGTCGCCGGTGGGCTGGTGCAAGGTGAAGCTCAGGCGGCGGCCCGCCTGGTTGACCGTCCAGACCGGCACGGTGGTGGGCGCTTTGCCCTGGGCCAGCTCGGCAGACAGGCGTGGCGCCGTCTGAGCCAGCCAGGCGGCCAGCTCCAGCGGGGCCACCGCCTCGGGCGCGTCGAAGTGGGCCTGCAGCAGCTGGCGCGCCAGGGGCGTCTGCCACAGGATGCGGCCGTCGCTGATGCGCACCGTCAGCGATGCGTGCCCGAAGGCATCGAGCGCGTTGCGCGCCTGCCGCGCCTGGCGAGCGCCCTGGATGTGCGTGCCGATGCGCACCATCACCTCGCGCGGGCGGATGGGTTTGACCACGTAGTCGACCCCGCCGGCCTCGAAGGCCGCCACCACGTGTTCCGTCTCGCTCAGGCCCGTCATGAAGATGACGGGGATGTGGGCCGTCTCGGGCAGCGCCTTGAGGCGACGCGCGACCTCGAAGCCGTCCATGCCCGGCATGATCGCGTCCAGCAAGATGACGTCGGGCACGGCCTGCTGCGCGCGCTGCAGGGCCGCCTCGCCGTGGGTGGCCACCAGCACGGTGTAGCCGGCCTCGTCGAGGGCGTCGTGCAGCAGCGACAGGTTGTCGGGCACGTCGTCGACGATGAGCACGACGTCGGTGCGGCTGCGGTCAAGGCGGTCAAACATGGCGGCAGGTGGCGGGGGGACAGGACACGTTCAACTCCGTTCGGTGGCAGCGCGGGCCAGCGCCGACTCGACTTGATGGGCCAGCGCATCGAGCTGGAAGAGGCGGGCCATCTCGCGCAGGCGGGCCACGAAGGCGGTGCACCCCGGCTCGGCTTGCTCGATCTGATCCAGCGCCTGGTGCACGCCGCGAATGTAGCCGGCGTGGACCTGGTCTTCGAGGCAGCGCAGCGACTCCAGGGTGGGCAGGCGGTCGGCGTCGCCCGGGCTGGCCATGACAGGCCGCGCGCTCGCGCCCGCGCCCGCCACGGCCGGCGGCAGGCGGTCCACCTCGATCCACTGCAAGCTCAGCGCGCGCCCCAGCCAGTCGAGCAACTCGGGCACGCGCACCGGCTTGACGATGAAGTCATCCGGGCCGATGCCGACGTCGTTGTCCAGCGCCTTGTCGAAGGCGTTGGCCGAGACGATGGCCGCCGGTGCGCTGCACAGCCCCTCGGCCTGGATGGCGCGCAAGGTGGCCCAGCCGTCGAGCCCCGGCATGGCCAGGTCCATGAACAGGGCGTGGGGGTGCTCGGTCAGGGGCGCCGAGCGCAGCAAGGCCAGGCAAGCCAGGCCGCTGGGCAGCGGCGTGACGTCAAAGCCCAGGGGCTCGAGGATGCGCACCAGCAGGCCGCGGTCGGCCTCTTCGTTGTCGACCACCCACACGCGCCGGCGCTCACCGACGTAGCCGGTGCGCTGGCCGCGCGGGCGCTCGCGGTCCACCTCGGCGGCGCGCACCTGCGGCAAGAACAGCCGGATGTGGAAGGTCGTGCCCTGCCCCAACACGCTGCTCACGCGCATCTCGCCGCCCATCAGGTCGGTCAGCATCTTGCTGATGGTCAGGCCCAGCCCGGTGCCGCTGGCGGACGCCCCCGCCGCCGATGAACCCCGCGCGAAGGGCTCGAAGATGCGCTCGAGCTCTTCGGGGGCGATGCCCGGGCCGGTGTCGCGGATCTCGATGTGCGCGATCTCGCGGGCATGGCGCACCTTGAAGCGCACCTCACCTTGCGTGGTGAACTTGACGGCGTTGCCCAGGATGTTGAGCAAGGTCTGACGCACGCGGCGCTCGTCGGCCCGCACGGCCTCGGGCAAGGCCGCATCCAGCTCGGCCACGAAGCTCAGCTGCTTGGCGCGCGCCTCCTGCTCGATGAGGCCCGTGATCTGGCGCAGCAAGTCGGCGAAGCGCACCGGCTTGACGTCGAGCGTGAGCTTGCCGCTTTCGATGCGGGCGATGTCCAGCGTGCCTTCGATGAGCGACAGCAGGTGATCGCCCCCGCGCTTGATCACGCCCACGGCGTGCTTGACGTGGCCCGGCAGCTTCGCGTCTTCGTCGAGCAGTTGCGCGTAGCCCAGGATGCCGTTGAGCGGGGTGCGCAGCTCGTGGCTGATGGTCGAGATGTAGCGACTCTTGGCCTGGTTGGCTTGCTCGGCCGTCTCGCGGGCGCGCTGCAGCTTGTCATCGGTGATGCGGTGCAGGTCGATCTCGCGCAACAGCAGGTGGGTCTGGCGGTTGGACTCCTCTTGCGCGACCTGGCGGCTCTTGTGGGTCAGCACCACCCACCAGCCGACCACGCCGAGGATCAACAACAAGGCCGTGAACACCTTGAGCAAGGCCGACCCCATCATGTCGGACACCACGGGCAAGGCCGCCAGCTGCAGGGCGCTCACTTCGCGCAGCTGCTGCTGGTACACCAGCCCGAACAGACCGGCCAGCAGCGGCGCCAGCACGAGCATGATCAACAGGAAGCGCCCCAGCTCCGTGTCCAGCTGCCGCCAGACCACCGCGGGCACCACGCGCTGGCCAAGTTCGCGCCACTGAACCGCCCAGCGCGCCTGCGGCTTGCACAGGTCCTGGCAACGCACGTCCAGCGAGCAACACAGGGAGCAGATGAAGCCCTGGTAGGCGGGGCACTGGGCGATGTCGTCGGCCTCGTACTCCTGCTCGCACACCGTGCAGCGGTGCACCGCCGTCAGCCGGATCACGCGCGACAGCGGTCGGCCCTCCGGTGGAGGCTCGCTGGCATCGACCGGGGCACCGAATGAGGATTCAGGGGATTCAGGCGCTTCAGGGGCTGCCTCGGGCAGCGTGGAGCTGCGCGCCAGGTAGTAGCGCCCCTGGGTGCCCCACGCGATCAACGGCGCGGTCACGAAGGCCACCACCATGGCGATGACGGCCGAGAAGGCCTGCGCCAACTCCCCCATCCAGCCCACGTGCGCCACGATGGACACCAGCGAGGCCAGCCCCATCGCGCCCACGCCCACCGGGTTGATGTCGTAGAGGTGGGCGCGCTTGAACTCGATGCCCTTGGGCGACCAGCCCATCGGCTTGTTGATGACCAGGTCGGCCACCACGGCCATGATCCAGGCGATCGCCACGTTGGCGTACAGGCCCAGCACCTTGCCGAGCGCCTGAAACAGGCTGAGTTCCATCAACATCAAGGCGATCAGGGCGTTGAAGACCACCCACACCACCCGCCCCGGGTGGCTGTGCGTGACCCGTGCGAAGAAGTTCGACCACGCCAGCGAGCCCGCGTAGGCGTTGGTGACGTTGATCTTGACCTGCGAGATCACCACGAACAGCGCCACCGCCGCCACCGCCCAGCCGTGCTGCGGGAAGACCATCTCCCAGGCCACGAGGTACATCTGATTGGGGTCCAGCGCCTGCTCGACGGGCACCGAGTACCCGATGGCCAGGAACGCCAGGAGCGCACCGCCCAGCATCTTCAACACCCCGGGGATGACCCAGCCCGGCCCCCCGATGAACACCGCCGCGCGCCAGCGCCCCAGTTGCCCGGTCTGCGGCTCCGGCATGAACCGCAGGTAGTCGGCCTGCTCGCCCATTTGCGTGATCAGCGCGATGCCCACCGTCAGCGCCGAGCCGAAGGCAATCAGGTCGAAGCCGCCGTGCAAACCGTCCTGGCCGGGGTACGCCGCCAGGCTGCTCAGGATGCCGGGGTGCTCTCGGAACACGTAGATGAAGGGCACCACCAGCATGCCCAACCAGATCGGCAAGGTGATCAGCTGCAGCCGGTTGATGGTGGTGACCCCGTGCGTGACCAAAGGCACCACCACCCCGGCCGAGATCAGGTAGCCCCAGGCCGGCGGGATGTCGAAGGCCAGCTCCAGCGCGTAGGCCATGACCGCCGCCTCCAGCGCGAAGAACACGAAGGTGAAGCAGGCGTAGATGAGCGAGGTGATGGTCGAGCCGATGTAGCCGAAGCCCGCACCGCGCGTCAGCAGGTCCATGTCGACGCCATGGCGTGCGGCGTAGACGCTGATGGGCCAGCCGGCCAGCAAGATGATCAGCCCGGTGGCGACGATGGCCCAGAACGCGTTGATGAAGCCGTGCTCGACCAGCAGCGTCGCCCCCACGGCCTCCAGCACCAGGAAGGAGGCCACACCAAAGGCCATGTTGGCCACGCGCCAGCGGCTCCAGCGCCGCGCCGAGCGGGGCGTGAAGCGCAGGGCGTGGTCTTCCAGCGTCTCGGAGGCCACCCAGCTGTTGTAGTCCCGGCGAACCTTGATGACGCGCTGGAAGGCTTCGCCAGGGGCTCTCTCGGGGGCGGGGGTGTGGTCTGTGTCTTGCATGGTGCGGTCAACTGCCCGCAGACACCGCAAGTTCGGTGCCGTGCCGGGTGCCCTGCCACGTCCCCAGCCCACTCAACGCCCGTCCGCCATGGAACTCACCCCGCGCGAAAAAGACAAGCTGCTGATCTTCACGGCCGCCTTGCTGGCCGAGCGGCGCAAAGCCCGCGGCCTCAAGCTCAACCACCCCGAAGCCATCGCGCTGATCACGGCGGCCATCATGGAGGGCGCCCGCGACGGCAAGTCCGTGGCCGCGCTGATGAGCGAGGGCAAGACCGTGCTCGCCCGCGCCGACGTGATGGACGGCGTGGCCGACATGATCCCCGAGATCCAGGTCGAGGCCACCTTCCCGGATGGCACCAAGTTGGTGACCGTGCACCAACCGATTGCATGAAACCCGCACACCACAACGAAACGCACCATGATGAAGCGAATCCAACCCCGAGCCCCCGCCCGCGCCGCACTGTCTGGAGGCATCGCTGCCTTGACTTGCCTGCCTGCCTGGGCCCACGAAGGCCACGGCATGCCCGGCTTCGCGCACTGGCATGCCTCTGACGTGCTGGGCTTCGTGGCCATCGTGGGCGTGGTCGCCGCCGTGATCTGGTTCAAGGGCGGCAAGTGATGACGCCCGGCGAACTGCTCACCGACGGGCCGGACATCGTCCTCAACCCTGGCCGCCGCTCGATCACCCTGGTGGTTGAAAACAGCGGCAACCGCCCCATCCAGGTCGGCTCGCACTACCACTTCGCCGAAACCAACGCCGCGCTCAGCTTCGACCGAGTCGCCGCGCAAGGCATGCGACTGAACATCGCCTCCGGCACGGCGGTGCGCTTCGAGCCCGGCCAGCAACGCACGGTCGAGCTGGTGGACTATGCCGGCGACCGCATCGTCTTCGGCTTTCGCGGCCTGACGCAAGGTCCGCTGTGACCACGCTGGTCACGCTTTGACAGCGCCCTCAAAGAGAACACGCAACATGGCAAGCATCCCCCGACGCGCCTATGCCGAGATGTTCGGCCCCACCACCGGTGACCGCGTCCGCCTGGCCGACACCAACCTGATCATCGAGGTCGAAGACGACTACACCCTGCGCGCTGGCGGCTACGGTGAAGAGGTCAAGTTCGGTGGCGGCAAGACCATCCGAGACGGCATGGGCCAGAGCCAGCGCCCCAACGGGCCCGGCCCGATGGACGCCTGCGACTGCGTGCTCACCAACGCCCTGATCGTCGACCACTGGGGCATCGTCAAGGCCGACATCGGCATCAAGGCCGGTCGCATCTTCAAGATCGGCAAGGCCGGCAACCCCGACGTGCAGCCCGGCGTGGACATCGTCATCGGCCCCGGCACCGAGATCGTTGCCGCCGAAGGCATGATCGTCACGGCCGGCGGCATCGACACGCACATCCACTTCATCTGCCCGCAGCAGATCGAAGAGGCGCTCATGAGCGGCGTGACCACCATGATGGGCGGCGGCACCGGCCCGGCCACCGGCACCTTCGCCACCACCTGCACGCCCGGCCCCGACAACATCGCGCTGATGCTCAAGGCCGCCGAGGCCTTCCCGATGAACATCGGCTTTTTGGGCAAGGGCAACGCCAGCCAGCCACAGGCGCTGCGCCAGCAGATCGACGCCGGCGTCGTCGGCCTGAAGCTGCACGAGGACTGGGGCACCACGCCCTCGGCCATCGACTGCTGCCTGAGCGTGGCCGAAGAGTCCGACACCCAGGTCTCCATCCACTCCGACACGCTCAACGAGTCGGGCTTTGTGGAAGACACCATGGCGGCCACCAAGGGCCGCACGCTGTGCGCCTTCCACACCGAAGGTGCCGGTGGCGGCCACGCACCCGACATCATGCGCGTGGTGGGCGAGGCCAACTTCCTGCCGTCGTCCACCAACCCGACCATGCCCTACACGGTCAACACGGTGGACGAGCACCTCGACATGCTGATGGTGTGCCACCACCTCGACGCATCGATTGCCGAAGACCTGGCCTTCGCCGAAAGCCGCATCCGCCGCGAGACCATCGCCGCCGAAGACGTGCTGCACGACCTGGGCGCCATCAGCATGTTCAGCTCCGACTCTCAGGCCATGGGCCGCGTGGGCGAAGTCATCATCCGCACCTGGCAGACCGCCCACAAGATGAAGGCGCAGCGCGGCAGCCTGAGCGGCGACACCACCCGAGCCGACAACAACCGGGTCAAGCGCTACGTCGCCAAGTACACGATCAACCCGGCGCTGTCGCACGGCATCTCGCACGAGGTGGGCAGCATCGAGGTGGGCAAGTGGGCCGACCTGGTCATCTGGCGCCCGGCCTTCTTCGGCATCAAGCCCAGCACCATCATGAAGGGTGGCTTCATCGCGGCCGCCGCCATGGGCGACCCGAACGCCTCCATCCCCACGCCGCAGCCGGTGCACTACCGGCCCATGTTCGGCAGCTTCGGAGGCGCCCTGTCGCGCTCGTCGCTGACCTTCATGAGCCAGGCTGCCATCGCCGCGGGCAAGCACGAGGAGTACGGCCTGAAAAAGCGGGCGGTGGGCGTCAAAGGCAACCGCAGCGTCACCAAGCGCGACATGGTGCTCAACAACCACATGCCAAAGATGGAGATCGACGCCCAGACCTACCAGGTTCGCGCCGACGGCGTGCTGCTGGTCTGCGAGCCCGCCACCGAGTTGCCCATGGCGCAGAAGTATTTCCTGTTCTGAGCCACACTCGCGCCCATGCTGATCGTCAACAAACTCCTCCCTCAAGGCCAGGGCCTGGCCCCCGTGTTGCTCAAGCGCGCCTCGCAGGTCGAACTCGACTGGGACGTGCGCCAGAAGAGCCGCTTCGACGCCACCGACAGCCAGGGCCGCACCCTGGGCGTCTTCCTGCCGCGAGGCACCCTGGTGCGCGGCGGTGACGTGCTGGTGGCCGAAGACGGCTCCATGGTCCGCGTGGTGGCCGCGCCCCAGCCGGTGCTCGTCATCACGCCCTGCGCCGAGCACGGCTCGCCCTTCGACCTGGTGCGCGCCGCCTACCACCTGGGCAACCGCCACGTGCAGATCGAGCTGCAACCCGATCACCTGAAGATCGAGCCCGACCACGTGCTGGCCGACATGCTGCGCGCCATGCACCTGACGGTGCGAGAGGCCGCGGTGGCTTTCGAGCCGGAGGGCGGCGCTTACGCCTCGGGGGGCCACGGGCACGGTCATGCCCACGGCCATCACGAACACGGCCATCATGATCATGACCACGCGCCGGCAGCCGCCCCCGTGAACCGCGGCAAACCCATCGGCATCGCGGTCAAGGCGGCAGAGGCCCCGCCCCATGTGCATGGCCCCGGATGCGGCCACGGGCACGATCACTGAGCGACGCCAGCCAGACCCCATGCCCCGCATCGCCCCGCGCCCCTCGCCCCTGAGCGCCGCAGCCCGCCTGCAGCTGATGTGGCTGGCGTCGCCCGCCCTGCCGGTGGGCGGCTTCAGCTACTCGGAAGGGCTGGAAGCGGCCATCGACGCCGGCCTCGTCACCCACGAGGCGGACGTGTCCCACTGGCTGCGCGACCAGTTGCACCTGGCCGTGGCCCGCAGCGACCTGGCCGTGGTGGCCCGCGCCGTGCCCGCCTGGCAACGCCACGACCTGGTCCGCGTGCGCGAGCTCAACGACTGGGTCGTGCAGACCCGCGAGACCTCGGAGCTGCGCTTGCAGACCGAGCAAATGGGCCGCTCCCTGGTCGAGTGGCTGCGCAACCGAAGCGGCGGTGCGCTGGCCCATGTGGCAGACGGGGCCGACGGAGTCGACACCCGGTTGGCGATCTGCGCCGCCCTGCCCCCGGCCCCCACCTGGCCCGTTGCCTTCGCGCTGGCGGTGGCGCAATGCCTGCCTGAGCCCGGGGCGCGCACCGACGGCGAGCCCGCCCTGCGCGAGGCGCTGCTGAGCTTCACCTTCGGCTGGGCCGAGAACATGGTGCAGGCCGCCATCAAAGCCGTGCCATTGGGACAAAGCGCCGGTCAGCGCATCCTGCAATCCCTGATCGACGCCATCCCCGACGCCATCGACCACGCCTTGTCGCTGCCCGATTCGCAGCGCCAGGCCTTCACCCCCATGCTGGCCATCCTGAGCGCCCGGCACGAAACCCAGTACTCACGCCTGTTCCGATCATGAGCAACCTCCACCACATCCCCGGTCGCACCAAGAAACTGCCCCCCCTGCGCGTGGGCGTGGGCGGCCCCGTCGGCTCCGGCAAGACGACCTTGCTCGAAATGCTGTGCAAGGCCATGCGCGAGCACCACGACCTGGTCGTCATCACCAACGACATCTACACCAAGGAGGACCAGCGCCTGCTGACCGTGGCCGGCGCGCTCGACCCCGAGCGCATCATGGGCGTGGAAACCGGCGGCTGCCCGCACACCGCCATCCGCGAAGACGCCTCGATCAACCTCGAAGCCGTCGACCGCATGCTGGCCAAGTACCCCAACGCCGACATCGTCTTCATCGAGTCCGGCGGCGACAACCTGGCGGCCACCTTCAGCCCTGAGCTGAGCGACCTGACCATCTACGTGATCGACGTGGCCGCGGGCGAGAAGATCCCGCGCAAAGGCGGCCCCGGCATCACCAAAAGCGACCTGTTCGTCATCAACAAGACCGACCTGGCGCCGCACGTGGGCGCCAACCTGGAGATCATGGAGTCGGACACGAAGCGCATGCGCCAGACCCCTCAAGGGTTGCGCCCCTTCGTGATGACCAACCTCAAAACGAAGGCCGGTCTGGAGCAGGTCATCGACTTCATCGAGACCAAGGGACTGCTCAAGGCTTGATGCCTGAGCTCAGTCAGCGGTGGCGGCCCCGACAGGAATCGAACCTGTACTTGACCCTTAGGAGGGGTCCGTGATATCCATTTCACCACGGAGCCGGCACGGGGTGGATTGTGCCTCAGGCCCCGCTGGTTTCGTCGTCTTTCAGGCGCAACTCCTGGACCGTGTAGCCCTCGCGCGTGAGCGCCTCGCGCAGCCACGGCGGCTGCGCACCTTCGCCGTCCCAGGTCTGGGCGGTGATGGGGTGGCGGTACTTCGGTCCGCTCGGCTCACGTGACACCACGGGCTGCTCAACCGGCTCGGGGATGCCGGCGAGCTCGTGGGCCTCGATCTGCCAGAAGTCGATGAGCTTGCGCACCGAGCGCAACACCGCTTCCTGTTCAGCCGTTTTCATCGTGTGGGTCTCCGCCCGTCATCAAGGCAGGACGGGTGTGGCCGCATGGTAACAAATGCACATGCCACCTGAGGACAAGGTCGAGAAGTAGCGCACGGAAGGGCTGGTTTTCCCGCAGCCGATCATGGGCAATGGCGGCACCATGCCGATATGCATTGCATGCCGTGGTCCAGCAGTCAGACCACCGCCGGGGCAGGACGGCGCCATCACCTGTCGACTCGAGACACCGAGAGTGAGAGGTTCGCCATGCGAATGAATCTGCCCGTGATGGAGCAGGAGTTTGCCTTCCCGAAAGGCGAGACCCTGGTCTCCACCACCGACCTCAAGGGCCGCATCACCTACTGCAATCCGTCCTTCATCCACGTCAGCGGCTTCCAACGCGAGGAGTTGCTGGGGCAACCTCACAACATGATCCGCCACCCCAGCATGCCGGAAGAGGCCTTCCGCGACATGTGGGAGACCATCGCCCAGGGCAAGCCCTGGACCGCCCTGGTCAAGAACCGCCGCAAGGATGGCAGCTACTACTGGGTGCAAGCCAACGTCACCCCGTTGATGGAAAACGGCCAGCCCATCGGCTACATGTCCGTGCGCACCGAAGCCAGCCGCGAAGCGATCGCACAAAGCGAGGCGCTGTACCGGACCATGCAGGAGGAAAAGGACGCCGGCAAGCTCGTGCACGTGCTGCGCAATGGCCGGGTGCTGACCAACACCTTCTCCGGGCGCCTGAGCGAGCGCCTCAAGCTGGGCCTGAGCGAGCGCCTGGCCTTGATCTCCGGCAGCGTGGCCGTGATCGGTTTTGCGATGGGCAAGTGGACGAGCCAGCACGGCGGCTGGGCTTCGCTGGCAACACTGGGCACGCTGATGGTGCTCGGGGTCCTGATCGCCCTGGCGTCGCTGCAGATCCGGCGCATGACGATGGGGCCGATCAAGGCGCTGATGGACACGGCCAACCGCATGGCCGCTGGCGACCTGACCCAATCCATCCACTCCGACCGGCACGACCTGATCGGGCAGTTCACCCGCTCGCTCAACCAGCTCAACGTGAACCTGCGCTCCATCGTGCACGACGCGCGCACGCAGGTCGACCAGATGCTGCTGGCCACCCGCGAGATCGCCGCGGGCAACCAGGACCTCTCCAGCCGCACCGAGTCCCAGGCCAGCAGCCTGGAGCAGACCGCCGCGTCCATGGAGCAGATCACCGGCACCGTCAAGCACAGCGCCGACACCGCGGGCCAGGCCGCTGACCTGGCCACGCAGAGCACCTCCATCACCCAGCGCAGCAGCGAGGTGGTGAGCAACGTGACGCACACCATGCACGCCATCGAGGAGTCCTCCAGCCGCATCGGCGAGATCATCCAGGTCATCGACAGCATCGCCTTCCAGACCAACATCCTGGCGCTGAATGCCGCCGTGGAGGCCGCACGGGCCGGTGAGCAAGGCCGTGGCTTCGCGGTGGTGGCCTCCGAGGTGCGCGCCCTGGCCGGCCGCACCGCCACCGCCGCTCGCGAGGTCAAGCAACTCATCACCGACTCGGCCGAGAAGGTTCGCGCCGGCAGCGCGCTGACCCAGGCCGCCCAGACGACCATGCTGGAGGCCGTGCAGTCGGTCGAGCAGGTCACCGCGCTGGTCACGCAGATCAGTGGGGGCGCACGCGAACAGCTCAGCGGCATCTCGCAGATCAACTCGGCCGTGGCCCAGCTCGACGGGATCACCCAGCAGAATGCCGCCGCGGTGGAAGAAATCGCCGCGGCCTCCATGAGCCTGGCCCAGCGAGCCAAATCGGTGGCCGAGGCCGTGCAGGTCTTCCGCACCGACAGCCACGCCACCACGGTGCACCAGGCCAACGCGGTCGAGTTGCGCAAGGAAATGCGGACACAAGGCGCGCGTCAAGCCCTGTCTGCCCCAGCTTGAGCGGACGGCGGCCAGGGGGCTAGACTGGCCCCTTGCCCGCCCGATCCGACCCATGAAACTCGCCATCCTGTCCGACCTGCACGCCAACCGTCAGGCCGTTGAAGCCGTCTGGGACCACGCCCGCGAACAAGGCTGCGACCACACCGTGCTGCTGGGCGACTTCGTGGACTACGGGGCCGACCCGGTCTGGGTCATGGACTTCGTCATGGCCCGCCACCAGGAAGGCGCCACCGTCGTCAAGGGCAACCACGACGACGCCATCCGCCACGAAGACCAGCACCACATGGGCAGCCACGTGCAAGCCTCGCTGGCCTGGACGCGCGGCCAGCTCAGCGCCGCCCACGTGGCGTTCATCGAGTCCCTGCCCCTGACCGCCGTGCTAGGCGACTGCCTGTTCGCCCACGCCAACGTGCACGACCCGGCGCATTGGGGTTACCTGCAGGGCCGCATGGAGGCCACGCGCAGCCTGTTTGCCTCGCAGCAACCGCACGTGTTTTGCGGCCACATGCACGAGCCCTGCCTGTACCACCTGTCGTCCACCGGCAAGTCGGGCGAGTTCAAGCCGGTGGACGGCACACCGATCCAGCTGTCGCCCATGCGCCGCTGGCTGGCCATCCCCGGCTCGGTGGGGCAACCGCGTGACGGCAACCCGGCGGCCTGCTATGCCGTCTTTGACACGGTGCAGGCGGTGCTGAGCTTCCACCGCGTGCCGTATGACCACGAAGCCGCCGCGCAGCGCGTGCTGGACGCCGGCCTGCCCGCCTCGCTGGCCCAGCGCCTGCGCGACGGGCAGTAGCTGCTCCCCCTGATCAACCCAGGAGAACGCGGCCGATGATGACCCCACCAGGCAAGCTGCAGGTTGGTGACCAGTTCGACGGCTTCGTGCTGACCGAGCGGCTGCACCAGGGCGGCATGGCCACGCTGTGGGCGGTGGCGCGCGTCGATGACCAGGGCCAGCCGCTGGCCGCACCCGATGGCGTCGAGCTGATCATGAAGGTGCCGCGCATCAAGGGCGGCGAAGACCCGGCCACCATCGTCGGCTTCGAAGTCGAGCAGATGGTCATGCCCGCGCTCAAGGGCCCGCACGTGCCGCGCTTCGTCGCCAAAGGCGACTTCACCGGCCAGCCCTACATCGTGATGGAGCGCATCCCGGGGGACTCGCTGCGCCCGCGCCTGGACCTCGCGCCCCTGCCCTTCGCGGAGGTGGCCGACATCGGGCAACGGGTGGCCGCGGCCCTTCACGATCTGCACAAACAGCACCTGGTGCACCTGGACGTCAAGCCCAGCAACATCATGTTCCGCCCCGGTGGCGAGTGCGTGCTGGTGGACTTCGGCCTGTGTCGCCACGACCACCTGCCCGACCTGCTCGAAGAAGAGTTCAGCCTGCCCATGGGCACCGGCCCGTACATCTCGCCCGAGCAGGTTCAGTTCGTGCGCAACGACCCGCGCAGCGACCTCTTCGCGCTCGGCGTGATGCTCTATCACCTGACCACCGGCGAGCGGCCTTTTGGCAACCCCAGCACCGTGCCCGGTTTGCGCAAGCGGCTCTACACCGACCCCATCCCCCCGAGGGTGCACCGCCCAGACACGCCACCGTGGCTGCAGGAGGTGATCCTGCGCTGCCTGGAAGTCGAGCCGGCGCAGCGCTACCAGACCGGGGCGCAGCTCGCGCTGGACCTGCAGCACCCCGAGCAGATCCCGCTGACGGCGCGCGCCGAGCGCCTGAGCACGCGCGGCACGCTGAGCACCGTCAAGCGCTGGTTCAAGGCCATGGGCGCGGAGCCCAAGGGGGATGGCGACACGGGCCAGCACGTCGAGCGCAGCCCCATCATCATGGCCGCCATCGGCATCAAGAACAGCACGCCGGCGCTCGACAAGAAGCTGCTGGCCACGGTGAGGCGCATCATGCAGATGGAGCCGGGTGCGCGCCTGGCCTGCGTCAGCGTCATGAAGACCAACCGCATCGGCATGGACACGCTGATGGACCCCGAAGGCAACAGCCTGCACGTGCAGCAGCTGGTGGCCATCAAACACTGGGCGCGCCCCTTGCAGCAACAGCTGCAGATGGACGAGCACCGCCTGACCTTCCACGTGCTGGAGTCGCCCGACACGGCCGCGGCCATCGTGGAGTTCGCCACGCGCAACCAGGTCGATCACATCGTCATGGGAGCGCGGGGCAACTCGTCCTTGCGCCGCTACCTGGGCAGCGTCAGCGCGCAGGTCGTCGCCGAGGCCGAGTGCTCGGTGACGGTGGTGAGGGTGTAGCAGCCGGCTTGGCGGCGGCAGGAGCGGCCAGCGTCTCACGCAGGAAATCCAGGAAAGCGCGCGCCACGGGCGTGGGCTGGCGCTCGCGCCGCCTCACCAGGTACCAGCGCGAGGCGATCGGGAAGCCCTTGACGTCGAGCACGCTCAGGCCCTCGTGGGCGGGGTCGCGGTCGAGCGCGTGGCGCGACAGCACGGCCAGCCCGAAGCCGCCCGCCACCGCCTGCTTGATGGCCTCGTTGCTGCCCAGGGACATCTGCACGCGCGGGCTGAAGTCCCAGGCCTTGAACTGCCGCTCGCAGCTGATGCGGGTGCCTGAACCGGGCTCGCGCAGGATGAAGCGCTCACCGGACAGCGAGCGCAAGGACAGCCCCTGACGCGCGGCCAGCGGGTGCGTGCTGGCGGCCACCAGCACCAGCGGGTTGTCCAGCAAGGGCTCGGCTTCAACGGCCACGTGCTCGGGCGGCGTGGTCATGATGA
This sequence comes from Burkholderiales bacterium, assembly GCA_016000265.1. Taxonomy (GTDB): domain Bacteria; phylum Pseudomonadota; class Gammaproteobacteria; order Burkholderiales; family Burkholderiaceae_C; genus Aquabacterium. The sequence goes on along the minus strand of JAECRL010000008.1, from coordinate 119,322 downwards.
CGAGGTCGTCGAGCGACTGCTCCAGGCGCCGCACGATGCTGTCGCGGTTGGCGACCTCCAGGTGCACGTCGATGTCGGGGTAGCGCTGCGAAAACGGGCCCAGCAGCCTGGGGATGAAGGACTTGGCCGTGCTGACCACCGCCACGTTGAGGCGCCCGCGCTTGAGGCCCTGCAGGTCAGCGAGTTCCATCTCGAAGTCCGCCCAGCGCGCGAGGATGTCCTCGCAGGCGCGCGCCAGGCGCTCGCCTGCGTCGGTCAGGCGCACGCCGCGGCCCAGAGGCTCGTACAGCGGCACACCCGCGGCGTCGGCGAGCTGGCGCAGCTGCATGGACACGGTGGGCTGGGTGACGTGCTCCACCTCGGCGGCCCCGGTGACCGAGCCCGTCTGGGCCAGGGCCTGGAAGAGTCGCAGTTGACGCCAGGTGACATGCATAGACTTTTATCGATGAATAAGATCAGAAGATTTGATTTTTCATTATGCAGTTGAAACCCTAGGATGCGCCGCATGACTGCCTTGAACAACCTGCTGGACCCCGCCATCCTGTTTTTCGTGTTCGGCGTGTGCGCCGGCTTGCTGCGCTCCAACCTGGAGGTGCCTCCTCAGATCGCGCGCTTCCTGTCGCTGTACCTGCTGATGTCGGTCGGACTCAAAGGCGGTTTTTCGCTGGCGCACGCGGGACTCGGGCCGCAGGTCGTCGCCAGCCTGCTGGCCGCGGCGGCGCTGTCGCTGATCGTGCCGGCGTTGGGTTATGTGCTGCTGCGGCGCAAACTCTCGCGCTTTGATGCCGCCGCCGTCGCGGCCACCTACGGCTCGGTCAGCGCGACGACCTTCATCACGGCCACGCAGTACCTGGGCTCGCGTGGCATCGACTTCGGTGGCCACATGGCGGTGGCCCTCGTGCTCATGGAGTCGCCCGCCATCTTGATGGCCATGGCGCTGGCGGCCTGGGCGAGACGGCAGGAGGCCAGCGCGGCGGGGGACACAACGGCGCCTGCCGCGTCTGCGGGATCGAGCGCGCCCAGCGTGGCCCACGTGGTGCGCGAGGCCTTCACCGACGGCGCCAACCTGCTGCTGCTGGGCAGCCTGCTGATCGGCTTCGCCACGGGCGACAACGGCAAGGCCATGATGGAGCCGTTCTCCGGTGCGCTGTTCAAGGGCATGCTGGCCCTGTTCCTGCTGGACCTGGGCCTGCTGGTGGCGCGCCAGTTGCCCGGCTTGCGCGAGGTGCACCCGGCCCTGCTGCTCTACGGGGTGGGCGGCCCCCTGGTTCATGGCTTGATGGCCATGGGGCTGGCGGCGCTGATCGGCCTGCCAGCCGGGGACACGATCTTGTTGGTCGTGCTGGCCGCGAGTTCGTCCTACATCGTGGTGCCGGCGGTGCTGAGGCACGCCATCCCCGAGGCCAACCCCGGGCTTTACCTGGGCTTGTCGCTCGCGGTGACGTTCGTCTTCAACATCCTCATCGGCATCCCGCTCTACACCGAGGTGGTGACGCGGGTGTGGGGCTGATCAGGCGCGAGCCTGGCGGCGCGACTGCCGGATCGACTGGGCGCGCACCGCACCCAGGCCAACCAGGCCGGCCAGCATCAGGCCCAGGCTGGTGGGCTCGGGCACGGCGGCGGCCAGGCCTTCGTAGCGCAGGCCCAGGGACGAGGTGAAGGCGTAGCCGTCGGCCAATTCCAATCCGATGTAATCGGAGTGGCTGGCGTCCACCGACACGCTGCAGTTGCTCAGGTGGAAGCAACGGGCGTTGTTGTGCACGGAGTAGTCCAGGCGCAGGTCCACGCCGGTGGGCACGACCAGGGTCAGCAGGACCTCACCGGTGTAGCGGCCGTTGTCGACGTCGCCATTGCCGTAGATGAAACCGCGCTCGCTTTGTGCCCATTCGCGAAACAGCTGCTTGCCGCCGGATTCGCTGAAGTCAAGAAACGGGTTGGTTTCGGGGCCGCATTCAAGCAGTTCACCGGAGCCCGTGCACTCGGCAGCGGGGTCGTAGAGCGGGTTGGGCAGCTGGTACGACAGCGAGGCGTTGCGCGTGGAGTCGACCTGCATGAGGTGCTGGGCCAGGTCACCGGCTTCAAAAGGCGTCAGGCCCAGGCCGCTGAACTGCGTGTCGTAGCTCATGCGGAAGGTGACGGTGGTGGTGGCGCCAGGGCCGCTGATGCGCACGGTGTCGGTGAGGTCCAGGCGCGAGTAGGACTGCGCGATGCTGGCCGGGCGACTGGCGCTGCCGGTGGTGGCGGTGTTGATGGATTTGAAGACGCCGCTGACCGGGTCGACCCAGGCGTTGACGCTGGCCGACACGTTGCCGACCTGGGCCGTGCGCACGCCGCCGGTGCTCAGGGCGGCGTCGCCCTCACCGGGGTAGACGTACTGGAAGGTCTGCGTTTCGCTGTTCTCGGCGTCCAGGCCCCAGTTGAAGGTGATCGAGCCGGCGGGGGCTTCAACGACGATGGCCTGGGCCGATGCGGCGAAGGCCAGGCTGAGCGCCGCGACGAGGCGGATGGGGGCGGGGGCTGAACGGGACATGGAACACTCCTGAATCTTGTGTTTGGGTGAGCGGTGCGAGGGCGCACGGAACGCTCGCTGTTATAACAGCGCCCACCCCGGCGTGGGCGACACCCGGGCGGGCCCGGGCGCAGAACCACCCGAGTGCGGGCACTCAAGCCAGGGCTTGCAAACGCAGCACGCTCTGGAAGGCATCCACTGGCTTGCCCTTGCGGGCGCGCTTGCCCACGTGGGCCGCGTAAGCCGAGTTGCGCACGTCTTCTTCCTTGGGCTTGGCGCCGCGGGTGGTGCCCACCACGCGCACGCCTTGGTGCACCGAGGCCACGGACAGCAGGGGCGCCTTCTTGGCGTCCACCTCCATCAGCGTCAGGCCCCGGCCGCCGTTGGACTGCAGCTTGAGCTCGTCCAGCCCAAACACCAGCATGCGCCCGTCCGCACACAAGCAGGCCACCTGCGTGTGCGCGGGCTGCACCCGCACCGGCGGCAGCACGGTGTCGCCCTCGTCGAGCGTCAGGAAGGACTTGCCGCCCTTCTGTCGCGTGGTCAGGTCGCCCAGCTTGGCCAGCAAGCCGAAGCCGCCGGTGTTGGCCAGCAGGATGGTCTGCTCCAGGTGGCCGGCCAGGTAGTGCGCCGGTTGCGTGCCCGACTCCAGCTCGATGAGGGTGGTGATGGGCTGGCCGTCGCCGCGCGCACCGGGCAAGGCGCTGACCGGCACGCTGTAGACCCGACCGTTGCTGCCCAGCACGATGAGGGGGTCGACGGTGCGGCACTCGAACGTGCCGTACAGGCCATCGCCGGCCTTGAAGGCGAAGCCCGCCGGGTCGTGGCCGTGGCCGGTGCGGGCACGCACCCAGCCCTTCTCACTGATGACGACCGTGACCGGCTCGTCGATGACCTTGACCTCGGCGACGGCGCGCTTCTCCGCCTGGATCAGGGTGCGGCGCTCGTCTCCATGCTGCTTGGCATCGGCCTCGATTTCCTTGACCACGGTGCGGCGCAGCACACCGGGGTTGGCCAGGATGTCTTCGAGCTTGGCCTGCTCGCCACGCAGTTCGGCGAGCTCCTGCTCGATCTTGATGGCTTCCAGTCGGGCCAGCTGGCGCAGGCGGATGTCGAGGATGTCGTCGGCTTGCCGCTCGGACAGCTTGAAGGCCTCGATCAGCGCGGGCTTGGGCTCGTCGCTCTCGCGGATGATGCGGATCACCTCGTCGATGTTGAGCAGCACCAGCTGCCGGCCTTCGAGGATGTGGATGCGATCAAGCACCTTGCCCAGGCGGTGCTGCGTGCGGCGGGTCACCGTCTCCAGGCGGAAGCCGATCCACTCGGTGAGGATCTGGCGCAGGCCCTTGAGCATGGGTTTGCCGTCCGCGCCCACCATGGTCAGGTTGACCGAAACAGACGACTCCAGGCTGGTGTGCGCCAGCAGGGTGGTGATGAGCTCCTGGTGGGAGACGGTGCGCGTCTTGGGCTCGAAGACCAGGCGCACGGCCGCGTCCTTGCTGGACTCGTCGCGCACGGTGTCCAGCACCGACAGCAGCACGGCCTTGAGCTGCAGCTGCTCGGCCGTCAGGGCCTTCTTGCCGCTCTTGACCTTGGGGTTGCTGAGCTCTTCGATTTCTTCGAGCACCTTCTGCGCGCTGGTGCCGTGCGGCAGCTCGTTGACCACGAGTTGCCATTGGCCGCGGGCCAGGTCTTCGATGACCCAGCGGGCACGCACCTTGAGGCTGCCGCGGCCCGTGCGGTAGGCGTCCTGGATGTCGCCCGGGGCTGAAATGAGCTGGCCGCCACCGGGGAAGTCCGGCCCGGGGATCAGCTCGAAGAGTTCTTCGTCGGGCAGCTTGTCGTTCTTGATGAGCGCGACCGCGGCCGAGGCCACCTCGCGCAGGTTGTGGCTGGGGATCTCGGTGGCCAGGCCCACGGCGATGCCGCTGGCGCCGTTGAGCAACACGAAGGGCAGGCGCCCAGGCAACTGGCGGGGCTCCTCGGTCGAGCCGTCGTAGTTGGGGATGAAGTCCACCGTGCCCATGTCGATCTCGTCGAGCAGCAGGCGGGCGATGGGCGACAGGCGCGCCTCGGTGTAGCGCATCGCCGCGGCGCCGTCGCCATCGCGCGAGCCGAAGTTGCCCTGGCCGTCGATCAGCGGGTAGCGCAGCGCGAAGTCCTGCGCCATGCGCACCATGGCGTCGTAGGCGGCCGTGTCGCCGTGCGGGTGGTAGCGGCCCAGCACGTCACCGACCACGCGGGCGCTCTTGACGGGCTTGGGGCCGGTGGCGCCGGCGAAGCTCAGGCCCATGCGGTCCATCGCGTACAGGATGCGGCGCTGCACGGGCTTCTGGCCGTCGCACACATCGGGCAAGGCGCGGCCCTTGACCACGCTCAGGGCGTACTCCAGGTAGGCGCGCTCGGCGTAGTGGGACAGGGTCAGGGAGTCGCCACCGTCGGAGGGCGGTGGGGGGGTGAAATCGATCGATTGCTGGGTCATCGCCTTGGGTTCGGTCGGTGGCGCCTTCTGGACGCCCGGGATTCGCGCAGCGAGTGTAGCGGCTCGACCCGGTCGCCAGGGTTGGGCCCGGCCCCACGGCCCGCCGTGAATGACGTCGGATTGACTCGCTTTCGGCTCGGGTTTTCGGCGTCACCCCGGCGGCTCGTCCGTAAGCTGACGCCGATGGGTTCAAGCCTCATCTGGTTCAAACGCGACCTGCGCCTCCACGACCACGCCGCCGTGCACGCGGCGGGCCTGCACTCGCCTGGGCAGCCCCTGCGCGGGCTCTACATCGTCGAGCCCGGCTTGTGGGCTCAGCCAGACGCCGCCGCGCAGCACCTGGGCTTCCTGCAGGAATGCCTGGCCGACCTGTCCCGTGCGCTGGCGGCCGTCGGCGGCGAGTTGATCGTGCGCCAGGGTGAAGCCGTGGCGGTGCTGGCCCGCCTGCACGCCGAGGCGCCCTTCGACGCCGTGTTCGCGCACGAAGAAACCGGCAACGCCTTCACCTACCAGCGCGACCTGGCCGTGGCGGCGTGGTGTCGCCAGCGGGGCGTGGGGTTTCAGGAGTGGCCGCAGTTCGGCGTGGTGCGCCGCCTGGCCAACCGCGATCACTGGCAGCGGCGCTGGCAGGCGCACATGCGCCAGGATCGGTGGCCGGATGCGCCCCAGCCACCTCGATCCCCTGCACACCGGGGCGAGGGCCCCACGCTGCCCAGCGACCCCTGGCCCGTGGCCGAGTCCCTGGGCCTGAGCCCGCAGCAGCCCCCCAAGCGCCAACGAGGCGGGCGCACGCGGGCCATCGCGGTGCTGGACGACTTCCTGTTCGACCGCTGTGGCCAGTACCGCGGCGGCATCTCCTCGCCGCTGTCGGCGCCCACGGCCTGCTCGCGCCTGTCGCCTCACCTGGCGCTGGGTTGCCTGAGCCTGCGCGAGGTGGTGCAGGCCACCGCCGCTCGCATGGCCGACCTGAGGGCCGCCGTGGACGCCACCGCAGACCCGGTGTCCGCGCGGCAGCACGCCGGCCTCAAAAGCTTCCTGAGCCGCCTGCACTGGCACTGCCACTTCATCCAGAAGCTGGAGAGCGAGCCCGAGCTGGAGTGGCGCAACCTGCACCGAGGCTACGACGGCCTGCGCGAGGCCGACTTCAACGAGGCCCATTTCGAGGCGCTCCGACAAGGCCGCACCGGCTGGCCGCTGGTGGACGCTTGCGTGGCCATGCTGCGCGAGACGGGCTGGGTCAACTTCCGCATGCGCGCCATGCTGGTGTCGGTGGCCAGCTACCCGCTGTGGCTGCACTGGCGACCGGTGGGCGAGTGGCTGGCCACGCAGTTCCTGGACTACGAGCCCGGCATCCACTGGAGTCAGCTGCAGATGCAGGCGGGCACCACCGGCATCAACACCACGCGGGTCTACAACCCCATCAAGCAGGCGCGCGACCACGACCCGCAGGGCCACTTCGTGCGGCGCTGGCTGCCGGCCATGCGACGCGTGCCCGAGGCCTGGTTGTTCGAGCCCTGGCTCATGCCCGCCGACGTGCAGGCGCGATGCGGCCTGCGCGTGGGTCCCGACGCCGAGGCCGACATCCCGCAGCCTCAGGTCGACCTGGCGGTGGCCACGCGCGAGGCCAAGGCGCGCCTCCACGGCCTGCGCGCCCAGCCCGAGGTCCGGGCCGCGACTGGCGAGATCGTGCGCAAGCACGGCTCGCGCACCTTCCGCGACGGCCGGCATCCGGGCCAGGGCAAGGGCAAGGCCAAGCCCCCGGCCCCGCCCGACAGCCCCCAACTCACCCTGGAGTTCTGAGTGCGCATGCGCCAAAAATCCCAACTGCCCAGCAAGGTCTGCCTGTGCTGCGAGCGCCCGTTCACTTGGCGCAAGAAGTGGGAGCGCGACTGGGACAACGTCAAGTACTGCTCCGACCGTTGCCGCCAGAGCGGCGGCAAGGCCCCCACCTCCCGCGCCACCGGGGGCAAGCCATGAGCTGCGTCATCCACTGGTTCCGGGACGACCTGCGGGTCTCGGACAACCCCGCCCTGCGCGCCGCCGCCGCCGAGGCGCGCGCACGCGGCGTGCCGCTGCTGCCGGTCTGCGCATGGGACCCGGCCCAGGCCCTCGCAACCCGCTGGGTGCCGCAACGCATGGGCCCGCACCGGCAGGCCTGGCTCGCTGGCAGCCTGCAGGCGCTGGACGCCGAACTCCAGGCCCTGGGCAGCCGCCTGCTGGTGCTGCGCGGGGCGCCCGCCGCGATGCTGCCCGCCCTGCTGTCGGCCACGCAGGCCGTGGCGCTGCACGCCGAGTCCCTGCCCGCGCCGCAAGAAGCCGATGACGCCCGGAGGGTGGAGCGGGCCGCCAAGCGCCTGGGGGCCCGTTGCCACTGGCACTGGCAGTCCACCATGCTGGCGCTCGAAGACCTGCCCTTCTCCGTGAACCAACTGCCCGCCCTGTTCACCGCCTTTCGCCAGCAGGTGGAGCAGGCTGGCGTGCGGCCGCGCGCACCGCTGCCCGCACCCGAGGCGCTGCCGCCCGTGCCCACACTGGACGCCCTGTGGGACCCCGCTGCCGCGCTCGCACAGGCCCAAGGCGATGGACACGCCGACCTCGGCGAGCCGCGGCCTCACCTGGGCCACACCCCGCTCAACCCCCCGGCTGCGGCCGTGCTGCGCCCGGATGCGCGTTCGTCCTTCCCGTTCCACCTGCCCGCCTTCGCTGCCGGCGAGCGCGGCGCCCAGGCCCACCTGGCGCAGTACACGAAGCGCCTGCTGCCGCACAGCTACAAAGCGACGCGCAACGGCCTGAGCGGGACCGACTTTTCCAGCAAGTTCTCGCCCTGGCTGGCGACGGGCGCGCTGTCGGCGGCCCAGGCCATCGCGGCCATCCACGACTTCGAGGCCGAACACGGCGCCAGCGACGGCAGCCACTGGCTGTGGTTCGAGCTGCTGTGGCGCGAGCACTTCCGCCTGCTGCACCTGCAGCACGGCGCGGCCCTGTTCCGCGCCCGCGGCCTGAGCCAGCAGCCTACGCCGCCCCACGACGAGGACGCCTTCCTGAGCTGGTGCGAAGGCCGCACCGGCGAAGCGCTGGTGGATGCCGGCATGCGCGAGCTGGCCGCCACCGGCTGGCTGTCCAACCGCCTGCGCCAACTGGTTGCCAGCCACCTGATCCACGACCTCGCCTGCGACTGGCGCGCCGGGGCCGCCTGGTTCGAGTCCCGCCTGATCGACTTCGACGTGCACAGCAACCAGGGCAACTGGCTCTACATCGCCGGTCGCGGCACCGACCCGCGTGGCGGGCGCCGCTTCAACCCCGACAAGCAAACCCGCGATCACGACCCGCAAGGGGCCCACAGGCGCCTGTGGGGCACCGCATGACAGCCCCCACCCACCCCATGACGACGCTCCGACTGATCCTGGGCGACCAGCTCAACCCCTGCCACAGCTGGTTCCGATCGGTGGACGAGCACACCGTGTACGTGCTCATGGAGGTCCGCCAGGAGACCGACTACGTGCTGCACCACGCGCAAAAGGTGCTCGCCACCTTCGCGGGCATGCGCGAGATGGCCCGCCAGCTGCGCGATGCCAGGCACCGCGTTCGGTACGTCGCCATCGACGACCCGAGCAACCGACAGTCGATCCCGGAGAACCTGCGCGCGCTGGCGGTCCATTACGCGGCGCGGCGCGTGCAATACCAGCACCCCGACGAGTGGCGCCTGGACGCCCAACTGCGCGCGTGGGCCGACGGCCAGCCAACCGAGCCGCCCGACACCCGCCTCGACATCGAGGCCGTCGACAGCGAGCACTTCCTGACCCAGCGCGGTGACGCCGCCGAGCTGTTTGCCCAACGCAAACAGTGGCTGATGGAGCACTTCTACCGCCACATGCGCGCGCGACACGCGGTGTTGATGTCACCCGACGGGCAGCCCGAAGGCGGTCAATGGAACTTCGACCACGACAACCGCAAGCCCTGGCCCGGCACCCCCGCGGAGCCCGCTGACTGGCGCACGCCGCACGACCACACCGAGCTTTGGCAAACCATCGAGGCCGCGGGGGTCAAGACCTTCGGCCAGCCCCAGGCCCACCAGCTGGCCTGGCCGATCCACCGCGACGAGGCCCTGGGCCACCTGGGCGCTTTCGTCGAACACGCCCTGCCCCACTTCGGCGACTTCCAGGACGCCCTCACCCACCGCGGCTGGCGCCTGTTTCACTCGCTGCTGTCGTTCGCACTCAACACCAAGATGCTCCACCCCCGCGAGGTCATCGAGGCAGCACAACAGGCCTGGCAGGACGGGCGCGTGCCGCTGGCCTCGGCCGAGGGCTTCATCCGCCAGATCCTGGGCTGGCGTGAGTACGTGCGCGGCGTCTACTGGGCCCAGATGCCCGGCTACGACGAGCGCAACCACTTCGGCCACGACCTGCCCCTGCCCGACTGGTTCTGGAGCGGGCGCACGAAGATGGCCTGCATGGCCCAGGCCATCGGGCAGTCGCTGGAGCAGGCCTACGCCCACCACATCCAGCGCCTGATGGTGATCGGCAACTTCGCGCTGCTCGCCGGGCTCGACCCGCAAGCCGTGCACCGCTGGTACCTGGGCGTCTACATCGACGCATTCGAATGGGTGGAGCTGCCCAACACCTTGGGGATGAGCCAGTTCGCCGACGGCGGCCTGCTGGCGACCAAGCCCTACGTCTCCAGCGCCGCCTACATCGACCGCATGGGCGACCACTGCAAGGGCTGCCACTACAACAAGAAGGAACGCCTGGGCGAGCGAGCCTGCCCCTTCAACGCGTTGTACTGGGACTTCCACCAGCGCCACGACGCGCGCCTGCGGCCCAACCCGCGCATCGGCATGGTCTACCGCAACCTCGACCGCATGAGCGACGCCGACCGCCAGGGCATCTCGGAGCACGCCGCCCGCCTGCGCTCGCAGCTGGACGCCCTCTGACCCCAGGTTGACCTGACGCGTGTGGACCGGGGGCGTTCAGGCGTACCCTGTCGGGGTTTCGTGCTGCGGAGTCATCGAACCATGTCCCCCCTGCCCCTCCACCGAATCTGGCGCCTGCTGGCGTCGTGCCTGCTCGGCCTCGCGCTCGCCGGCTGCCTGCAATTGGACGTGACCTTCGAGGTGCGGCCCGACGGCAGCGGGCGCGTCATCGAAACCTACCGCGTCAGCGAGACCCCCGCCTGGCTGCCCAAAGGCCAGGGCAACGCCCTGTGGCCGCTGACCCACCCCCAGGCCCTGGCCGAACGCGCCCGCTCCATGGGACCCGGGGTGACGGCCCACGCCGAGCCCATCGAGCGGGAGAGCGGCGACCTGGTCGGGCGGGTGACGTACGAGGTCGCGGACTTCAACGGCCTGCGCTGGCGCTTCAACGCCCAACCCGGCGACCCCAACCTGGTCTACCGATTCGAGGTGGAAAAACACGCCGGCCAACCGGTGGCGCTGACGCTCGTCAACGACCCCGCCTGGGTGCAACAGCTGACGACGCCGACCGCCGCAGGCGTCCACCCTCAGCCCGACCTGGCCGAGCAGGTGAAGGCCGCGCAAGGCCTGCGCCTGAACGTTCGTCTGCAGGGGAGCGGCGCCGAAACCCGCCTCGTCAGCCTGGACGCCAACGCCCTGATGTCCCGCCCCGGTTGGGAAGACCGACTGCACCAACTGCCCGCGCCCGCCCAGCCGGGGCAGCCGTGTTCGCGGGTCATCGAACCCGGCCTGAAGCTGGACTGCCGGCCGAGCGTGCGCATCCAGGTGCGCTGAACCGACGCCGATGCAACCCACCCGAGGACCACGATGACCGGACCCACCCCCACCTTCTGGCAAGAACGCTTCGAAAAGCAGGAAACGCGCTGGGACCGCGGTGCCCCCAGCCCGCAGTTGCTGAGCTGGCTGGACAGCGGCGCGCTGCAACCCTGCCGCATCGCCGTGCCGGGCTGCGGTGGCGGCTGGGAGGTCGCGGAGCTGGCGCGCCGCGGCTTCGACGTCACGGGCCTGGACTACACGCCCGCCGCCGTCGAGCGCACGCGCGCCTTGTTGCTCAGCCAGGGCCTGCACGCCGAGGTGCAGCAAGCTGACGTGCTGACCCACACCCCGGATGCGCCGTTCGACGCCGTCTACGAGCAGACCTGCCTGTGCGCCATCCACCCCGACCACTGGACCCCCTACGCGCGGCAGCTGCACGCGTGGATCCGCCCCGGCGGCACGCTGTGGGCGCTCTTCATGCAGATGCCCCGGGCGGTGGCGGTGGAGCAAGGCGTGATCGAAGGCCCGCCCTACCACTGCGACATCAACGCCATGCGCGCGCTGTTCCCGGTCTCAGGCTCACAGCAGGGTTGGGACTGGCCCAAACCGCCCTACCCGCAGGTCAAGCACCCCAGCCTCGCGCACGAGCTGGCCGTGCCGCTGCGCCGGCTCTGACCTCAGCAAGCCAGCGATGGCATGGGGTCAAAATCCCCGTCCACGAGGCAGCTCAGGCCGGTCGCCTGGGCCTCCAGCACGTCGCCATGCGGCAACACGAGGGTCAGAGACAAGGGCCCGGGCCACTGCGAGGGCAAAGGCACGTCGGCCAGGCACCGGCTTTGCGTGCGCAGCTCACTGCCGTCGCGCAGGCGTCCGATGGGCTCGCCGAGCCCGTTGGCGCCACCCAAGCCGCTCAGCGTCACGCCCGACAGCACCCAACGCACGCCGCTCAGGTGCGCGCTCAGGTCGCCCTGCCCCAGGGGCATCGGGTGCGGTCGAACCCAGGCGGCTGAAAACAGCAACTCGGCTTGCTCGCCACCCGGCCCCAGCTGAATGGAGCGCAGCTCCGAGCCGGCCAGGCTCATGCGCCAGCCAGGCTCGGGGCGCGTCAAAGCCATGCGACAAAGCTCATCTGATCCGCCTCAGATGTCGACCTCGACCTCGTCACCGTGCAGCTCCATCAGCTCGCGGCGCGAAGCGGCTTCGCCCTTGCCCATCAGCTTGTTGAAGGAGGTCTCGGTCAGATCGAAACCCGGCTCGCCATAGGCCACGGGCAGCAGGCGGCGGGTGTCGGGGTTGAGCGTGGTGTCCCACAGCTGCTCGGCGTTCATCTCGCCCAGGCCCTTGAAGCGGCTGATGCTCCAGGCGCCTTCGCGGCAGCCTTCCTTGCGCAGCTTGTCGAGGATGGCGACCAGCTCGCCCTCGTCCAGCGCGTACAGCTTGGCCGCCGGCTTCTTGCCCCGAGCCGGCGCGTCCACGCGGAACAGCGGCGGGCGGGCGATGTGGATGTGCCCGGCCTCGATCAGCTTGGGGAAGTGGCGGAAGAACAGCGTCAGCAGCAGCACCTGGATGTGCGAGCCGTCCACGTCGGCGTCCGACAGGATGCAGACCTTGCCGTAGCGCAGCCCGCTCAGATCGGGCGAGTCGTTGGGGCCGTGCGGGTCCACGCCGATGGCCACCGAGATGTCGTGGATTTCGTTGTTCTTGAACAGCAGGTCGCGCTCGACCTCCCAGGCGTTGAGCACCTTGCCGCGCAGGGGCAGGATGGCCTGGGTTTCCTTGTTGCGCCCCATCTTGGCCGAGCCCCCGGCCGAGTCGCCCTCCACCAGGAAGACTTCGTTGAGGCTGAGGTCGCGGCTTTCGCAATCGGTCAGCTTGCCGGGCAGCACGGCCACGCCGGAGCCCTTCTTTTTCTCGACCTTCTGGCCGGCGCGCTGGCGGGCCTGGGCCTGCTTGATGACCAGCTCGGCGAGCTTGCGGCCGTGCTCCACGTGCTGGTTGAGCCACAGCTCCAGCGCCGGCTTGACGAAGGTGCCCACCAGGCGCACGGCGTCGCGGCTGTTGAGGCGCTCCTTGGTCTGGCCCTGGAACTGCGGGTCCAGCACCTTGGCGCTCAGCACGAAGCTGGCGCGGCTGAAGACGTCGTCGGGCATGAGCTTGACGCCCTTGGGCATCAGCGCGTGCATCTCGATGAAGCCCTTGATGGCCTGAAACAGACCGTCCTTGAGGCCCGCTTCGTGCGTGCCACCGGCCACCGTGGGGATCAGGTTGACGTAGCTCTCGCGCAGGGGCGCGCCGTCTTCGGTGAAGGCCACGCACCAGGCTGCGCCTTCACCTTCGGCGAAGTTCTCGCTCTCGTTGCCCCCGGCGTACTGCTCGCCCTCGAACAGCGGGATGAGGGGGTCGCTGTGCAGGGACTGCGAGAGGTAGTCGCGCAAGCCGCCCTTGTAGAGCCAGCTCAGGACCTCGGGGTCTTTGCCGGCTTTCTCGATGGTGAGCGTGAGGGTCACGCCCGGCATCAGCACGGCCTTGCTGCGCAGCATGTGCACCAGCTCGCCGCGGGGCAGCTCGGCGCTCTCGAAGTACTTGGCGTCGGGCCACACGCGCACGCTGGTGCCCTGCTTGCGGTCGCCGCTGGCGCCACCCACCGCGGGCCGCACGGCCACCGGCTCGATCACGTCACCGCCGCTGAAGGCCAGCGTCGCCACCTGCTTGTCGCGAAACACCGTGACCTGCAGGCGCGTGGACAGCGCGTTGGTCACGCTCACGCCCACGCCGTGCAGGCCGCCCGAGAAGCTGTAAGCCCCGCCCGAGCCCTTGTCGAACTTGCCCCCGGCGTGCAGGCGCGTGAAGACGATCTCCACCACGCTGACCCCTTCTTCGGGGTGCAGCCCGAACGGGATGCCGCGGCCGTCGTCGTCCACGCCGATCGAGCCGTCGGCGTGCAGGGTCACGGCGATGCGCTTGCCGAAACCCGCCAGCGCCTCGTCCGCGGCGTTGTCGATGACCTCCTGGATGATGTGCAGGGGGTTGTCCGTCCGGGTGTACATGCCCGGACGCTGTTTGACGGGCTCCAGGCCCTTGAGGACGCGGATGGAGCCTTCGCCGTAGGCAGCGGAAGGGGCGGAGGGAGAAGCGGAGGGTGCTTGGGTGGCCATGCGGGATTCTAGTCAGGGCCGCAGGGTTGAGCGGCCAGCCTCGAAAGCCCGCCCACGCAGGAGGCACCAGTTCGCCACCCTGCCCCCACACTGTCCCTACACTGGGGGCCCTTGCCTGGTGGACGCCCATGCCCGATCCGATCGCTTTGCCCGAACTGCCCCACGCGATGCCGTCGCACTGCAGCGCCTGCGGAGCACACGCCCCAGCGCCCCTGGGCGACAAGGATTTTGCCTACAGCTGCAACGACCACTTCGAGGGCGCGGCGCAGTTCCCCGAGGCCGATGCCCCGGTGCGCTACCACCGTTGCGGCGCCTGCCAGTTCACCTTCACGGCCTCGCTGGACGGCTGGTCGCCGCAGGACTTCCAGGCCCACATCTACAACGCCGACTACGTGCGCGCCGATCCGGTGTTCGTCGACATCCGCCCCACGCGCAACAGCCAGATGGTGGCCGCCCTGTGGAACCGGGCCCTGCAGGACACCGTGGTGCTGGACTTCGGTGGCGGCGACGGCGCCTTCGCGCGCGGCCTGCAGGCCCTGGGTCACCGCTGCCACACGCTCGACCCCTTCCATGGCGAAGACACCCCCGAGCTGCTGGACAGCTACGACCTCATCACCTGCTTCGAGGTCATCGAGCACGTGCCCCATGGCGACCTGGACGCCTGGCTCACCACCCTGCTGAGCCACCTGAGCCCGCAAGGCACCGTGCTGCTGAGCACCGAGCTGCTCGACGCCGACCTGGCCCTGAGCAACTGGTACATCGCCCCCCGCAACGGCCACATCAGCCTGCACACCTCGGCCAGCCTGCGGGCCCTGGTCGAGCGACATGGCCTGAGCCTGCACAGCATCAACCACGAGATGCACGTGCTGCGCAGGCAAACGGCCGCGAGTCAGGCCCTCACGCGCCAAACAACGCCAGCATCCGCTCGATCGCCATCGTGAACGGCACCTGCATCACCGGCAGGCTCAGCCACAAGCCGGTGAAGCCCACGCCCAGGGTGATGGGGAAGCCGATGGTGAAGATGTTCATCTGCGGCGCCACGCGCGCCACCAGGCCCATGACCACGTTGGTCAGCGCCAGCATGGCCAGCACCGGCATCGCCACCCACAGGCCGAGCTTGAAGATCTCGGCGCCCCACACCTGAGGCTGGATGACCTGCAGGAACGCCAGCGGCTGGGGCGAGACCGGGAAGGCCTCGAAGCTGTGGATGAGCGCGGCCGTGAGCAGCAGGTGTCCGTTCATGACCACGAACAGCCACGCGGCCACGGTGCCGTAGAGGCGGCTGACGGCGGTGATCTGGCCGCCGCTCATCGGGTCGAAGAAGGCGGCGAAGTTCAGGCCCATCTGCAAGCCGACGAGCTCGCCAGCGAACTCGATGGCCGCGAACACCACGCGGGCGGCGAAGCCCATGGTCAGGCCGATGAGCACCTGCTGGGCGATGACCATGAGCGCCTCGGGCGAGTTCAGGGCCACCGGCGGCATGGCCGGCAGGCTGGGTTCGGCGGCCACCACGATCAACAAGGCCAGGCCCACGCGCACGCGGCGGGGCACCACCTTCATGGACAGCACCGGCGCCGAGGTGAACAGCCCCATCACCCGAAAGAAAGGCCAGATCCACGCGCTGATCCAGGCCAGGGCCTGGGCTTCGGTGAAGGCAACCATGTGCGTGGGCTTCCTGAGCCGAGGGCGTCAGCCGACCACGCTCGGGATGGACTGCAGCGTCTGCTGGATGTACTCCACCAGCGTGCTGATCATCCAGGGCCCGGCCACGGCCAGGGTGGCGAACGCCGCCAGCAGCTTGGGCACGAACGACAGCGTCTGCTCGTGGATCTGCGTGGCGGCCTGGATGATGCTGACGACCAGGCCCACGGCCAGCACCACGAGCACCAGGGGGCCCACCACCGTGAGCATCATGAGCAGGCCGTCGCGGCTGATGGTGAGGACTTGTTGCGGATCCATGGCGGGCTCGCTTTCGGGGTGGCGGCGGGTGGGCTTGTCTCAGGTCACTGCGCGAAGCTGGCGGCCAGCGAGCCCAGCAGCAGGTTCCAGCCATCGGCCAGCACGAACAGCATGAGCTTGAAGGGCAGCGCCACCATCACCGGCGAGAGCATCATCATCCCCAGGCTCATGAGCACGCTGGCCACGATCATGTCGATGACCAGGAAGGGGATGAAGATCAGGAAACCGATCTGGAAGGCCGACTTCAGCTCGCTGGTGACGAAGGCCGGCACCAGCACCCGAAACGGCACCTGCTCGGCCTTGACCGACGGGTCGATCTTGGCCAGTCGGGTGAACAGCGCCAGGTCGGACTGGCGGGTCTGCTTGAGCATGAAGCCGCGCATCGGGACCTGGCCACGCTCCAGCGCCTCGGGGAAGGTGATCTGGTTGGCGGCAAAGGGCTCGTAGGCGTCTTTGTAGACCTTGTCCAGGGTCGGCCCCATGACGAACAAGGTCAGGAACAGGGCCAGGCCCACGACGACCTGGTTGGGCGGCGCGGCCTGCGTGCCCAGCGCCTGGCGCATCAGGCCCAGCACGATGACGATGCGGGTGAAGCCGGTCATCATCAGCAGCGCCGCGGGCAGGAAGCTCAGCGCCGTGAAGAACAGCAGGGTCTGGATGGGCACCGAGTAGTTGGTGCCACCTGCGCCTTGCCCGATCAGGAGCGGCAAGGTGCTGGAGCCACCGGCGGGGGCGCCCTGGGACCAGGCCAGCGGGGCCAGGCAGGCCAAGGCAGCGGCCAGGCTGGCCTGCAGGGTGTGACGTTGCCAGGCACGCATCAACGGCCTCCTTCGGAAGGGGACTGCGATGAGGGGACACCGGAGCGGCGCAGCAGCGCCGCGAACCCGGGGTGAATGGCCGGGCGGGCGGGCTCGGCGGGGGCCTGAGGCGTCAGGGTGTGCAGCGTTTGAATGGACTGAGCCGTGACGCCCAACACCAGCCAGGTGCGCTCCTCGCCCTGCCCCACTTCGACCGTGACCAGGCGCTGGCCGGGGCCGATGTTGAGCTGGCTGACCGGCTTGATGAGGGCGGCCACGTTCGGCGCGGCCAGGCCATTGGTCAGGCCGGAGCGCTTGAGCAGCCACAGGCTGGCCGGGATCAAGGCCACGATGAACGCGAACCACAACAGGGACATGCCGCTGGCTGCCATGTGTCTGCTCCCGCTTCGCTCAGCTGCCGCGGCTGAGGCGCCGCATGCGTTCGGAGGGCGTGACGATGTCGGTCAGGCGGATGCCGAACTTGTCGTTGACCACCACCACCTCGCCCTGGGCGATGAGGAAGCCGTTGACCAGCACATCCATGGGCTCACCGGCCATCGCGTCCAGCTCCACCACCGAGCCTTGTGCCAGCTGCAGGATGTTCTTGATGGGGATGCGCGTGCGGCCCAGCTCCACCGTGAGCTGCACGGGGATGTCCAGGATCATGTTGATGTCGTTGCCCGCACCGGCCGACGGGGCCGCGGGCGCGCCGAAGTTGGCAAACGCGGCGGGCGTCATCTGCGCAGCGGGGCTGGCCACCTCGCTGGCCGTGCCGGCCGAGGCGCCATCGAACATCGCATCGGCCGATGCGGCAGAGGTGGTCTGCTGCGCCAGCGCCGCTTCCCATTCCGCGGCCATCGCGTCTTGTTCGCCACCGCCTTCTGGCGGGAACTCTGCTGCAGATTCAGACATGTTGGTCTCCGATCCAGCCCGACGAGCCGGTGGTCAAAAGCTTCTCGACGCGAAGCGCGTATTTGTTGTCCGAGGTGCCGTAATAGGCCTCGAAGACGGGCACGCCATCGATCTTGGCCTGGATGATCTTCTCCAGGTCCAGCTCGATGAAGTCGCCGGGTTTGAGCGCCAGCAGCTGCTCCACCGTGGCCGGGGCGTGGGCCAACTCGGCCACCAGGTCCACCTCGGCGGACTGGATCTGCTGCGTCAGCAACTTCACCCAGCGGCGATCGGGCTCGGCCGAGTCACCCTGGATGGAGCTGAACAGCACGTCGCGGATGGGCTCCAGCGTGGCGTAGGGGATGCAGAAGTGGATGGTGCCGCTGGTGTCACCGATCTCCAGCGTGAAGGAGCAGCACACCACGATCTCGCTGGGCGTGGCCACGTTGGCGAACTGCGGCTGCATCTCCGAGCGCTGGTACTCCAGCTCGACGGGGTAGATGCCTTGCCAGGAGCGCTTGTACTCCTCGCCGATGACGTCGACCAGGCGGCGGATGATGCGCTGCTCGGTGGCGGAGAAGTCGCGCCCTTCGATGCGGGTGTGGAACTTGCCGGCGCCACCGAACAGCGAGTCGATGACGGCGAACACCAGGGTCGGGTCGCAGACCACCAGGCCCGAGCCACGCAGCGGGCGCACGGCCATGATGTTGAAGTTCGTGGGCACCACGATCTCACGCAGGAAGGCGCTGTACTTCTGCACCTTGATGCCGCCCACCGAAACCTCGGGCGACTTGCGGATGAAGTTGAACAGCCCCACCCGGATGTTGCGGGCGAAGCGCTCGTTGATGATCTCCATCGTGGGCATGCGCCCACGCACGATCCGCTCCTGTTGCGCCAGGTTGTAGTCGCGGATGCCCTCTTTGGGCGCGTCTTCCTGCTCCAGCTTCTGGCTTTCGCCGGTGATGCCCTGGAGAAGCGCGTCGACTTCGTCTTGGGAGAGGATCTGCTGGTTCATGGTGGACAGCTCTTCAGGCTGACGGCAAGCCGGGGGGCCGGCGCGTCACTGGATGATGAAGTTGGCGTAATGAACCTGGTTGATCGGGTTGTAGGACTCGACCTTCTTCTTTTTCTTCTTTTTCTTCTTCGGGGCGTCCTCGTCTTCGGGCACGTCCTCTTCGGGGTCCTCGATCTCGTAGCCCATGGCGCGCGCGGCGTCGCGGCGGATCTCTTCGGCCAGCTTGGTCTTGCCCTCGGGCGTCAACAGCTCCTCGGCCGTCTTGTGCGACAGGATCAGCAGCACCGAGTTGCGGATGGCCGGCATGTAGGCCTTCATCTCTTCGCCGATCTTGGCGTCGTCCACCTGCAGGTTGATGCCGACCTGCGCGAAGCGCTCGACGTCCTTGTCAGCCAGGTTGACGATGAAGGGCTCCAGCGGCACGAACACCGGCGGGGTCTTGTGATCGTCCTTCTTGGGGTCGGGCTTGTGGGCCTTCTTGGCCGGGGCGGCGTGCTCGCCGTCGTCGCCCTCGCCTTCGGCGGCCGCGGCTTCGGCAGCGGCCTTGCTCTTCATCATGAAGAAGGCGCCACCACCGCCGGCCAGCAGCACGGCCACCGCGGCGATGATGATGATCAGTTTCTTCTTGCCCTTGGGCGGGGCTTCGCCTTCAGCCGGGGCGGCTGCGGGGGCTGCTGACATGCGCGTTCTCCTGGGGTTCCTGTCCCCCCGCCACACAACGGGCTGGGGACATGACTGGATTATTCGAAGTCAGCGGGATCGAGAAGAACCGATAAGCAGCGTGAAAAACCAGTGATTCTCAGCAGGAGGGGGGCTTGAGGCGCCCCTCAGGCGTACAAATCCAGCCCACCCAGGCGGCCCGAACGGGGGGCGCTGACCTGGCGCATGCCCAACGGCTCGTCGCCCTCGCTGCCCTCGCTGCCCTCGCCTTCCCGGGCGTCGCCGGCTCGATGGGCCACGCCGCCTTGCTCCGGGCCGGAACCCTGGGCGAAGGACTGCTGTTGCGGGTTCTGCGACGACACCCCCCCACCGGTCAGGTTGAGGCCGACATCGTTGAGGGCGCTCGACAAGCTCGACAAGCTGGCCTCGATGGCCTGCCTCGTTTCTAGCGCAGCCGCGGCGAAATCAACTTGCGCCGAGTTGCCGTCGAGTGAAATCTTCACGTTGATGGGGCCCATCTCGGCCGGGTTGAGGTGCAACTCGGCGGTCATGGGGCCGTCCTGGCGGACCTGCCCCACCCACAGGCTGACCTGGTCGGCCAGCTTCTGCCCAAACTCGGGCGAGTGCAAGGGCACGGGGATGGAGGCGCTTTCGTGGCGAGCCGGGTTCAGGTTGGACAGGGTCTGCCCGAAGCTGGCGGCGCGGCTGCCGTCGCTGGCCATGAGCGCCTCCAGCGGCGTGGCCAGGGCGTCACCGCCTCGACCGGGCAGGGTGTTGTCTCCCGGCCCCAGGAGCTTGTCGACCTGCAAGGCCGCAGCGGCCCCACGGCCGTCCAGCCCGCCCTCACGCTGCCCCAGGGCCAGGCCACCGCCGGCGCCCAGGGCCAGGCCCTGGGCCTGGCCGCGGCCCAAACCCCGGCCGGGCTTGTCGTCGTCGCGGCCGACGCCCAGGGTGGACTCCAGCGCGCCTGGCTCGGCGTCACCCAGCTCGGACGCCGCGCTCCCATCCTGGGCGACGGCCCCGTCGACCTGGGTCAGGCTGACCAGCCAGGCCATCATGCTGGCGGTGTCACCGCCCTGAACCGTGGCCGGGGGCGTGAGTTCGCGCACCACCGCCGCGCCATCGCCCATGGCCGTGTTGAAGTGGACCTGGTCCTCTGCGGCTGGCTCCTCGCGGGCGCGGCTGACCTCATCGCCCGACGAGGAGGCCGAAGCGGCGTCTGCGCCCTCGTTCTGGGCGCTGGCGGGCCCCCGGTTGGCGGGTCGGTTCACGTTGTCGGTGCGGGCGCGTTGGGCTGCTTTGTGGTCAACGGGCTTGCTGTTGGCTGGCTCCGCAGCGGCGCCATCGGCGTCGGCCGCTGCACGCGCGGCGGCACGCCCGGCTTGCAACCGAGCGGTCGCCAGCGCCTGCTGGGAGGCGACCGCGGCCACCGGGCGCGGCGTGGGGGCCGCGGTTGCTGCGGGCTTGCGGGGGCTGGCTTGCGGGCTGCCCTGCGGGGGCGCCTGATGCTGGCTCATCCAGCGCGCGAAGCTTTCCTGGCCGCTGCCCTCACCACGGCTTCCCATGCGACCGAGCATGTCCGACAGGCTCGACGTGGTGCTCGCCGCGTTGGCGGAGGGCAAGGCGGTGGGGGCGTTTTTGATCGGGGTGCTCATGGTGGAAAACCTCTCGGGGATCTGGGGGTTTGAGCGCGGCCTCAGGCGGCGCCGGAAGCCTGCTCGTTGGACGAGGCCTCCATCGCCTGCTTGAAGCGCACGCTGCGTGCGGCCATTTCATCGGTGGCTTTCTGCTCCTGGCGGGACTGCTTGAGTTGCGCCTCCGCCTGGCGACGATCGATGAGCTGCGAGACCGCCGCCACCCGGCGCTCCCGCTCGATGAGTTGGGCCCGGCAGCGCGCCATGTGCTGCTCGGACAGGCCGACGCGGCGGTCTTGCTCGCTGACGGCGTCCCCCAGGCGCTCGATGAAGCCCTGGTAGCAGCGCACGATCTCCACGCCACCCGATTGCTGAAACTGGTTTTGCCAGCGGCGCTGGTAATCCTGGCGCCAGTCGTGCAGGGACTGCGCCTGTTGGCGCGCCGAATCGTGGGCCTGGCGCGCCGACTCCAGCGTGGACACGGCCGCGTCGCGCTCCTTCTGCGCCGACTCCAACACCATCAGCAAGGCCTGGATCCCACTCATGAAGCTGTACTCCCGCTCGATGAATCAAAGGTCAACCCGCGACGATGCCGTGCAACTCGCCCACCGCATCCTCCAGCCAGGCTGGCGAATGCATGTCTTGCTGCAGCAACTTCACCATCTCAGGGTGCACACGCACCGCCTGGTCGAGGTCCGGATCGCCACCGGGCACGTAGGCGCCCAGCTGGATCAGGTCCCGCGCCTTGCTGAACTTGGACCACAGCTGGCGAAACCGACGAGCGTCATCGATATGTTGCCCGTCGGCGACGTTGTGCATCACCCGAGAAGCACTGCGTTCGATGTCTATTGCGGGGAAATGGCCGGATTCGGCCAGCTCACGAGACAGCACGATGTGGCCGTCCAGGATGGCTCGGGCCGCGTCCGCGATCGGGTCCTGCTGGTCGTCGCCCTCGGACAGCACGGTGTAGAAAGCCGTGATCGAGCCGTGCCCGTTGAGCCCGTTGCCACTGCGCTCGACCAGCTGCGGCAGCTTGGCAAAACACGAGGGTGGGTAGCCCTTGGTGGCCGGCGGCTCACCGATGGCCAGCGCGATTTCACGCTGCGCCATGGCGTAGCGGGTCAGCGAATCCATCAGCAGCAGCACGTGCAGGCCCTGGTCGCGAAAATGCTCGGCCACGGCGGTGGCGTAGGCGGCGCCCTGCATGCGGGTCAGCGGCGGCGCGTCGGCCGGGGCGGCCACCACCACCGAGCGGGCCAGGCCGTCTTCGCCCAGGATGTCCTCGATGAACTCCTTGACTTCGCGGCCCCGCTCGCCGATGAGGCCCACCACGATGACGTCGGCCTGCGTGTAGCGGGCCATCATGCCCAGCAGCACCGATTTGCCGACGCCGGAGCCGGCGAACAAGCCGATGCGCTGGCCGCGGCCCACCGTGAGCATGGAGTTGATGGCGCGCACGCCGGTGTCCAGCGGCAGGCGCACCGGGTCGCGCTCCATGGCGTTGATGGCGCGGCGCGCCAGCGGCTCGCTGCGGATGTGCTGCAGCGGGCCCTTGCGGTCCAGCGGCTCGCCTTGTGCGTTGACCACGCGGCCCAGCAAGCCCGCGCCCACTGGCAGGTGGCGGGTGCGGTCTTCGCTGCGGCGCCACGGGTGATTGGGGCGGCCCAGCACCGGCGTGTTGATGGGGATCTGGCAGGGGATGACGCGCGCGCCGCTGGCCAGGCCGTGCACCTCGGCCGTCGGCATCAGGTAGGCGCGGTCGCCCGCGAAGCCCACCACCTCGGCCAGCACCGGGGTCGACTCCAGGCGGGTCTCGGAATGGATCTCGCAGACCGCGCCCACCGGCAGGCGCAGGCCCGTGGCCTCCAGCACCAGACCGGCCACGCGCACCAGCTTGCCCTGGTTTTCCAGCGGCATGCGGGCGCTGGCGCAAGCGTCCAGGTCGTCCAGGAAGCGACTCCAGCGGTCCATGCCCACATCGGTGTGGGCGCGCATGGGCATGTTCATGTCCGGTCCTCCTCGCGCACAGCCGCAGCATGGCCGCCTTCGGGCCAGCTGTCGACTTCGTCGTCGATTTCTTCCATGGGGTGGGAATCGGCCGGGCTGGTCGCCTCGCGGCCGTCGTGCCAGGGGGCCTCGTAGCCCAGCGAGGCGGCCGCGCGGGCCCAGCGGGCCTCGATGGTCGCGTCGATCACCGCGATGTCCGACTCCACCAGGCAGCCCCCGCGGTTGACGCCCGCGTCCGGCACCAGGCGGGCGCCGCGGGCGGCCAGCATCTCCGTGAGGTGGGCCTGGGCCATGGCGTGGTCTTCCGGGTGGAGGCGCACCACCACCTGGCGGGCCGAGGTCAGCAGCGCACCCAGGGCGCTCTCGGCCACGGCCACCACCATCTCGGGGTTGACCTGCAACTCGGTGCGCACCACCTGGCGCGCCAGCTCCAGCGCCACACCGGAGATGCGGCCCGCGAGCTGCAGCTCCAGGGACTCCAGGCGGCGGTGGAAGTCGCTGGCCAGCGCCCCCACCTGCTCGCTCATGTAGGCCGCCATCTGCGCGGCCTGGGTCTGTTTGTAGCTCTCCAGCGCGGCCAGGCCATTGCGGTAGCCGTCCTGGTAGCCCGACTGGCGGGCCTCGTTGACCAGGTCGTCCACGTTGGGCGCGGGCGGCGGCGGCGGGGCCTCGGCCTCGCGCTGCTGGGCTTCGGCCTGACCGGGCATGCCCCCCACCACCGGGCGGCGCACCGCCGGGCGGGGCGCAGCGCCCGCGGCCGGCTGCGCACCGGGCGGCACGGCCTGGGGCGGGATGGTCTGGCCGGTCGCCTGCGGGGCGTGTCGCGCGGGCTGCGGCTTCATGCCGGGGCGCATCTCGGCGGCGGCGCGCTCGGCCAGCGTGGGCTTGCGCACACCGGCTTCGACCTTGTCCATCGGGCGCGGCTCGAAGGTCTGGGGCGACCAGGCCGAGACCTTGCCCCCCAGCTCCTCACGGGGGATGAAGCGGGTGTAAGCGTGGGGCGCCTGCGAGGGAGCCGGGGCACCCGGGTTCAGCGGAGGCACACCGGCCTTGTTCGGCGGCTTAGACGTACTCATCGTCGCCTCCGCTGCTCAGCACGATCTGGCCTTCGTCGGCCAGGCGACGCACGATCTTGAGCATCTCCTTTTGCTCGGCCTCCACGTCGGAGAGCTTGACCGGGCCGCGCGACTCCAGGTCCTCGCGCAGCGTCTCGGCCGCGCGGCTGGACATGTTCTTGAACACCTTCTCGCGGATCTCCGGCGACGCGCCCTTGAGCGAGATGATGAGCGACTCGGTCTGCACTTCCTTGAGCAGGGACTGGAAGCCCTTGTCGTCGAGCTTGCCCAGGTCGTCGAAGGTGAACATGTTGTCCGTGATCTTCTGGGCCAGGTCGCCGTCGGCTTCGCGGATGTAGTCCAGGATCGAGGTCTCCAGGCTGGAGCCCATCAGGTTGATGATCTCGGCCGCCGGCTTGACGCCACCCAGCGACGACTTGCGGATCTGCGACCCGCCGGCCAGCACGCGCGAGAGCACCTCGTTGAGGTCCTTCAAGGCCGACGGCTGGATGCCGTCCAGCGTGGCGATGCGCACCATCACCTCGTTGCGATGGCGCTCCGAGAACGCCTTCAGCACGGACGAGGCCTGATCGGGGTCGAGGTGCACCAGGATGGCGGCCACGATCTGCGGGTGCTCGTTGCGCAGCAGCTCGGAGACGGACACCGCGTCCATCCACTTCAGGCTCTCGATGCCCGTGATGTCGCTGCCCTGGATGATGCGGTCGATCAGCAGGTTGGCCTTGTCGTCGCCCAGCGCCTTGCGCAGCACCGACTTGATGTACTCGTCGGTGTCGGCCACCAGCACGCCCATCTCGGTCGACTCCTGAGCGAAGCGCTCCAGCACGTTGTCGATGCGCTCGCGCGTCACCGTCTTGAGCTTGGCGATGGTTTCGCCCAGGTGCTGCACCTCCTTGGGCTCGAGGTTCTTGAACACCTCGGCGGCCTCCTCCTCACCCAGCGACATCAGCAGGATGGCGGCGTCTTCCAGGCCTTTTTCGTCCATGGCTGGCGTCCTCGTGTCAGTTGTTCATCCAGCCGCGAACCACCCCGGCCATGGCCAGCGGGTTCTCCTTGGCGAGCTTGCGGGCGGTCTCCAGTCGGGGGTCGACGCCCGGGGCGCCCAGCGCGGGCAGCTCCTGGCCGTCGGCACCCATCACCACCGGGCCGTTGCCCCCGGCGATCGCGGGCAGCTCCTGCGGGTCGTCCACGACGGCGCTCAAGCGCTTGGCCTCGGTCTCGGAGGGCGGCTGCGGCTTGGCGGCCTGGATGGCGGGGCGGATCGCCCCGAACACCACGATCAGGGCGGCCAGGGTCAGCGCGCCCGGCACGGCCAGGGTGCGGATCAGGTCCACCGTCTCAGGCTGCTTCCACAGCGGGGTCTCGTCGACCTCTTCCTTGGGCACCTGGAACGGCGTGTTGATCACCTTGATCGAGTCACCCCGCTTGTCGTCGGCCCCGATGGACTCGCGCACCAATGCGGTCAGCTTGTCGAGCTCCTCTTGCGGGATGGCCGTCGTCGTCGTCTTGCCCTTGGCGTCGGTGGCCGTGCGGTGGTTCAGCACCACGGCCGCGGTCAGGCGGCGGATGTTGCCCGTCGCACTGCGGGTGACGCGAACGGTCTTGTCGACCTCGTAATTGGTGACGGCCTCGCGACGGCTGGTCGAGCTGGCCGTGGCGTTGCCCGCGGTCTGCAGCGGCGCGGCCGCGCCGTTGACGGGTGCGGTGGCCGGCGTGGGCGGCTGGTTGCTGGCGGCGCCCGGCACCCCCGACGGGGTCGCGCTGCCCTGCCCCGTGCTCTCGCTGGTCTGCTGGCTGCGCACCGTGGCCGGGGCCGACGCCCCCTGATTCGGGCGGTACTCCTCGGCCGTCGACTCGATCTGAGAGAAATCCACCTCGGCCGTCACCTGCGCACGCAGGTTGTCCTTGCCCAGCACCGGCTCCAGGATGTCGCGGATGCGCTGCGCGTAATTGGTCTCGATCTGGCGCACGTACTGCAGCTGCTGCGCGTCCAGGCCCGCCTGATCGGAGCCCGGCTCCTGCGGGCCGGACAACAAGGTGCCGCTCTGGTCCACCACGCTGACCGCCTTGGGCGACATCTCCGGCACGCTCGACGACACCAGGTGCACGATGCCGGCGAGCTGCCCGCGGTCCAGGGTGCGGCCGGGGTAGAGCGTGAGCACCACCGAGGCCGAGGCCTTCTGCTGCTCGCGGAAAAAACCGTTCTGATTGGGCAGCGCCAGGTGAATGCGGGCGCTCTGCACGCTGGAGATGGCCTGGATCGAGCGGGTCAGCTCCCCCTCCAGCCCGCGCTGGAAGTTCAGGCGCTCCTGAAACTGCGTCACACCGAACTTCTGCGACTCCATCAGCTCGAAGCCCACCACCGAGCCTTTGGGCAGGCCAGCCGAGGCCAGCTTCAGGCGCACGTCGTGCACCTTGTCGGCCGGCACCAGGATGGCCGCGCCCCCATCGGCGTGCTTGTACGGCACCTGCATCTGCTGCAACTGAGCCAGGATGGCGCCGCCGTCCTTGTCAGACAGGTTGGTGTAGAGGACGCGGTACTCGCCCTCGCGACCCCACATCATCATCGCCACAAAGATGGCCAGGATGGCCGCGATGCCCCCCGCCAGCATGATCTTGCGCTGAGCCGGCAGCGCCATGACGCGCTGGGCAAAGCCAGGGGCAGCGGCCTCCACCACCTGGGCGGGAGCGGCAACCGGGAGCGACTGATTGGGGGCGACTGTGACTTCCATGGGCGCTTTGAGCGTTGGGGCCGCGCATCGTTGAACACGATGCCGCAATCCGGCCGTAACGAGCCCATTATTCGGATTCAGGGCAGGCAAAAGTGCCGGGAACAGCCGGACATTTGCCGACCTCTTCCCGGCATCGGGGCCCCGAGGTCGCGCGTAGAGTGGCTCCCATGGTGAACTGACTCACCGCCCATCGACCTTTTCGGCACCATGGACCTCAAACTCAAGCCCTTTGATTTCGCCCAGGCCGCCACCCGCGCCGGCATGGCCGACGTCGCCCGGCGCGTCGAGGCCAAGACCCGCACCGAAGGCCCCGATGCCAGCGGCGGCATCGAGCGCCCCAGCTTTCAGAACGCCTTCTCCGGTGCACTGAAGTCGGTCAGCGCCGCGCAAAGCACCGCCGCGAGCATGCAGCGCGAGGTCCAGTTCGACAACCCCACCGTCAGCCTGGAAGAAACCATGATCGCCATGCAAAAGGCGCAACTCGGCTTCCAGTCCGCCGTGCAGGTGCGCAACAAACTCGTTCAGGCTTATACCGATATCATGAACATGCAGGTCTGAGCGCCTGCGTCGCCGCCCGGCCGCCTCCGGGCACGCCCGCGTGAATCGGCCCCCGGCCCGCCTGACATGACCCAGCCCCGACCGACCCTGCCCCTGGGGCAGATGCTGCTGTGCGGCGCCCTCATCGTCACCCTGTCGATGGGCATCCGCCACAGCTTCGGCCTGTGGCTGCAGCCCATCACCCTGGCGCACGGCTGGAGCCGGGAAGACTACTCCGTGGCCATGGCCGTGCAGAACCTCGTGTGGGGCGCAGCCGGCCCCCTCGTCGGCTGGTGGGCCGACCGCAGCGGCGCCTTCCGGGTGCTGTGGCTCGGTGCCCTGCTCTACGCGCTGGGCCTGATCGGCATGGCCACCACCAGCCAGCACCTGCCCTTCGTGCTCACCTGCGGCGTCGTCATCGGGCTGGCGCAAGCGTGCAGCACCTACGCGGTCATCTACGGCGTCGTCGGGCGCAACATCTCGCCGACCCAGCGCTCCTGGGCCATGGGCATCACCGCCGCGGCCGGCTCCTTCGGCCAGTTCCTCATGGTGCCGCTGGCCAGCACCCTGATCCACGGCATCGGCTGGTCGCCCGCCCTGATCAGCCTGTCGATGGCCGCCCTGCTCATCGGCCCCCTGGCTTTCGGATTGCGGGAAAGTGCGCGGCGCGATGCCGCAGCCGGCGGCCCCTCCGTCACCGACGGGGCCCCGCTGAGCGCCGGCGCCGCCTTGAAAGAAGCCCTGGGCCACCGCGACTACCTGCTGCTGACCGCCGGCTACTTCGTGTGCGGCTTCCAGCTCGCCTTCATCGGCGTGCACCTGCCCAGCTACCTCAAGGACCACCAGCTCGACCCCGACGTCGCCACCACCGCCCTGGCGCTGATCGGCCTGTTCAACGTCTTCGGCACCTACGCCGCCGGCTCGCTGGGCCAGCGCCTGCGCAAGACCTGGATCCTGTCCTTCATCTACGCCATGCGTGGCGTCGCCATGCTGGCCTTCATCGCCGCGCCGCTCACCCCGCTGAGCGTGGCGGTGTTCGCCGCCACCATGGGCGCGCTGTGGCTGTCCACCGTGCCCCCCACCAACGCCGTCGTGGCCCAGATGCTGGGCGTGCGACACCTCTCCATGCTCGGCGGGCTCGTCTTCTTTTCCCACCAGATCGGGTCTTTCATGGGTGTCTGGCTGGCCGGCAGGCTCTACGATGCCACCGGCAGCTACCAGGTCGTCTGGTGGCTGGCCATCGCCCTGGCCTTCGCCGCCGCGGCCCTCAACCTCCCGATCCGGGAGCACCTGCAGCCCGCACGCCGGGTCGTCACCGCATGAGCCCTGATCCATCGCACCGGCCGCTCGCCGCCCCGCTCCGCCTCCTGGGGTGGCTGGCGGCTGCGCTCGCCTTGGCGTGGGTCTTCGGCTGGTACCTCAGCCCGCATTTCATCGTCGAGATGGCGGGCCGTTTCTGGAGTTGCATCTGACATGAGTGTGGTCATCATCACCGGCGCATCCGATGGCATCGGCGCCGAACTGGCGCGCCAGATGGCGCAAGAACACGGCTCCAGCCTGCAGCTGACGCTGGCCGCGCGAAACGCCGACAAGCTCGAGCAGGTCGCCGCGCAATGCCGCCAGCACGGCGCCATGGTGCTGGTGCGCCCCACCGACGTCGGTGACGAATCCGCCTGTCGCGGCCTGATCGCCGACACGCTGGCGCGCTTCGGTGGCCTCGACACGCTCGTCAACAACGCCGGCATGTCCGCACACGCCCTGCTCGAAGACGTCAAAGACCTCGCCTGGTACGAAGACCTCATGCGCATCAACCTGTGGGGCAGCGTGTGGTGCACCCACGCCGCCCTGCCGCACCTCAAGGCCAGCAAGGGACGCATCGTCGCCGTCTCCAGCCTGGCGGGCCTGGTCGGCGTGCCCGGGCGCACGGCTTACAGCAGCACCAAGTTCGCCATGAACGGCTTCTTCGAGGCGCTGCGCGTGGAGATGGTGCCGCACGGCGTGTCCGTCACCCTCGCCTACCCCGGCGTCGTGGCCACCGAGATCCGCTACCGTGGCTACAACGCCCAGGGCGAGGCCGCGGGCCAAAGCGGGCTCGACGAATCCGGTGCCATGAGCGTCGAAGAATGCGCCCGCCTCATCCGCACGGGGCTCAACGCACGACAACGCGACATCGTCATGTCAGCCAAAGGCAAGCTCAGCCGTTGGATGAAGCTGCTGGCGCCGGCGCTCGTCGACAAGCTCGCGCTCAAAGCGCTCAAAAGCGAGGTTCGGCCGCACTGAGCGCCGTCGAAGCATCGGCGTCGACAAAGCAGCGCCGAAGATCGCGGAGCCATCGGTGCCAGGCGCCTCGGCCAAGAGACACACCCCCGGTAGAATCGCCGGGTCTGAAGGAATCACCATGAACCCCATTTCTGGCAGCATCGTCGCCCTCGTCACGCCCTTGCATGAAGACGGCAGCGTCGACTACCCCACCCTGCGCGCCCTGATCGACTGGCACATCGCCGAAGGCACCCACTGCATCGGCGTCGTCGGCACCACCGGCGAGTCGCCCACCGTCTCGGTGGAAGAGCACTGCGAGATCATCCGCGTGGCCGTCGAGCAGTCCGCCGGGCGCGTGCCCATCATGGCCGGCGCGGGCGCCAACTCCACCCGCGAAGCCATCGAGCTGTCCGAGTTCGCCAAGAAGGTCGGCGCCGACTGCACCCTGCAGGTCGTGCCCTACTACAACAAGCCCACGCAAGAAGGCATCTACCAGCACTTCAAGGCCATCGCCGAAGCGGTGGACATCCCCGTGGTGCTCTACAACGTGCCCGGACGCACCGTGGCCGACATGAGCGTCGAGACCACCCTGAAGGCCGCCCAGCTGC
The DNA here is from genome assembly GCA_016000265.1 of Burkholderiales bacterium. Lineage (GTDB taxonomy): Bacteria > Pseudomonadota > Gammaproteobacteria > Burkholderiales > Burkholderiaceae_C > Aquabacterium. The sequence continues at coordinate 89,276 of JAECRL010000008.1, read as the reverse complement.
CCGGCATCATCGGCGTCAAGGAAGCCACGGGCAACCTCGAGCGCGCCGCCTGGCTGATCAAGCAGGCCCCCAAGGGCTTCTCCATCTACTCCGGAGACGACCCGACCGCCGTGGCCCTGATGCTGCTGGGCGGACACGGCAACATCAGCGTGACGGCCAACGTGGCCCCGCGCGGCATGTCCCAGCTCTGCGAGGCCGCCATGGCCAAGGACGCCGCCCGCGCCGTCGAGTTGCACATGCAGCTGCTGCCGCTGCACAAGCACCTGTTCGTCGAGCCCAACCCGATCCCGGTCAAGTGGGCCCTGTCTCGCATGGGCAAAACTGGTGGTACGCTGCGGCTGCCCCTGACCCCGCTGTCGGCCGGCGCACAAGCCACCGTCGAGGCGGCGCTGCGCGAAGCCGGCGTGCTCTGACGTTTGACGCCGCCGTCATCCCTGTCATCCCTGTCATCCCTGTCATCCCCCCAGGGCCCGACCGCATCGGGCCCGACACAGCCTGTTCCATGCCGATCACACCTCGCCAACAGACCGCCATCGCCCTGGGCTGCGCCCTGACTGCGACGCTGCTCGCCAGCGGCTGCTCGTCCATGTCCAACGCCTTGTCCGGCGACAAGATCGACTACCGCACCAGCGGCGCCCAGACGGTTCGCCTGGACGTGCCGCCGGACCTGAGCCAGTTGCCCGGCCAGTCGCGTTTCACGCAGGTGTCGCCCGCCATCGTCACCGCCAGCAGCCTGGGCCAACAGGCACCCGGCGCCCAGGCTGAAGCCAGCCAGGTCGCGCCCAACAAGCTCGGCGGCGTGCGCCTGGAGCGCCAGGGTCAGACCCGCTGGCTCGTGGTCGACCAGTCCCCCGACCAGGTCTTCGAGCGCGTGCGCGGCTTCTGGGTCGACAACGGCTTCGAGTTGGCCGTTGACCGCCCTGAGGCCGGACTCCTGGAAACCAGCTGGGCCGAAAACCGCGCCAAGGTGCAGGAAGACGGCATCCGCCGCCTGCTGGGCTCGGTCTTCGATCGGCTCTACGACAGCGGCGAGCGCGACCAGTTCCGCACCCGCATCGAGCGCACCGCCACCGGCAGCGAGATCTACATCACGCACCGCGGCCTGATCGAAGAATTCGAAGACCAGACCCGCAAGGAGCGCACCACCTGGCGCGCCCGCCCGAGCGACACCAACCTCGAAGCCGAGATGCTGTCGCGCCTGATGGTCCGCCTGGGTGCGCCCAAAGAGCAGGCCGCCTCCGCGCGCGACGCCGTCGCCGCCAAGCCCGACGCCAAACAAGCGACACTCGCCACCTTGGGTGCCGACGGCACCACCGTGATGCTGCGCGGCGAGCCCGAGCTGGCCTGGCGCCGCGTGGGACTGGCCCTGGACCGCAGCGGCTTCACCGTCGAAGGACGCGACCGCGCAGCCGGCCTGTACGAGGTGCGCATGGCCGTCAACGACCCGGAGGCTTCCAAGCCTGGCTTCTTCAGCCGCCTCTTTGGCGCTTCGGCCAAGGAAGAAACGCTGGCGCGCTACCAGGTGCGGGTGGTCAACCAAGGCCGCGACACCCAGGTGTCGGTTCAGACCGAAGCAGGTCAGCCCGCCAGCAACGAAACCGGTAAGCGCATCGCGCGCCGGCTGGCTGACGAGCTGAATTGAGGCCTTGAACCGAGCCTGCGTCGCCACCGAACAGGCGACGCCCACGTGACAAACCGGCCCTGGTGGCCGGTTTTCTTTTGCCTGTCACACCCACGCCATCACTTCATGAGGGGGTGTTCCATGCATTCAGGCATGAAAAAAGCCGCTCCGAAGAGCGGCTTTTTGCTTACGCTTGAACTGAGATCAGTTCGAAGCGGCCGAAGCGGCGTCGGAAGCAGCCGAAGCGGCGTCAGAAGCAGCCTCAGCAGCCGAGGGAGCCTCGACAGCAGCGGAAGCAACAGCGGCGACTTCGGAAGCAGCGGAAGCGGCGTCAGAAGCGGCAGCAGCAGCTTGTTCTTCTTTCTTGCCGCAAGCGGCCAGGGCCATGGCAGCGATCAGCGAAGCCAGCAGGAGCGACTTTTTCATGCTTGTGTCCTCAAAGGAGTGTCAATAAAGCGGTGGTCTTGGAACTGTGTTCTAAGCCCGAGACCCGTCTGATCGGGCAGCAAGGGCAGAGGATGCATCGCAACTGGCGTTGCTCCACATTCAGCCATCGATTATACGGCGCATCGGGCTATTACCTATAGGCCCAGGGTGGTGCATGGCATCCCCTCTGTCGAGCGTTGCAAATTAGCGTCAAAATCCGCCTGCCACAGCTGCAAAGTGGCCGGATCGGTGCTCCACAGCCCCTTGCCCGTCAACGGGTCCAGCACCTTGAGTCCCACCTGGTCGCGCCACAGGCAAAGCGGCTGCAGGCTGGCGGCCAGTTCATCGCAAGCCGTCCAGCACGACACCCGGTGGGCCCACGAGCGTCGCCACGTCAGCCATCGGGGGTGACGGCGAGTCACATCGTCGTAACGTGCAGCGAGCAGGGTCAGCCGAGGCTGGGCATGCGCCAGGGCCCACTGCTGCAAAGCCTCGACCGTGGCGCGCTCTCCCAACGGCCAGGCCGCGAAGTCGAGGTCGCACCAACAGAGCTCGGCCGGCGCCGTCGTCGCCATGGCCAACGAGGCGGTGAAGCGGTCGCGAAAATCTCGCCAGCCGGCGATGCGACCACCGCGGTGGTCCTCAAGCGGGGTGAAGTCGGTCATGGCGGACTCCTCTGGTGCGACGACTCAAACCAAGGGGTGGAGCCAGCCGTCTTCTGCCCATTGGTCGAACAGCTCGCGCAGGGGGGTGCTGGCCTTGGCCACGGTGGCCGCGTCCAGCCAGCGCTGGTCCGCCAGCAGGCGCAGGTGTCGGGCGTCCTGCCCGGCGGTCCGCCAGGACTCGCCGTTGGCGAACACGCGCTGGGCATCGTAGACCATGCGGGTGCGCGGATCCAGTCGCACCCCCACCCCATCGGGCAGCGGCTCGCCGGCGTGGAACCACACCCGGGGCTTGGGCTCGGTGAGGATCTCGCCCAACGCCGAGCGCAAGCCAGCCGGGTCTTTGAGCAGGCGTTCGATGGCCTCGGCGGCAAAAGCCTCCAGCGCCTCGGGCACCCGGCCTGGCGTGGCGGTGGCTTCTTGCTTCGGGTCCCGATACAGGCGCCGCGGGGCCTCGCCATCGAGCTCTTCGGCGAAACGGATCAGCACCTCGCGGGCCAGCTCGGTTGCCTCGGGCACACGAAAGCCGATGGAGCAGGTCATGCACTCGCCTTGGGCGATGCCATCGTGGGCCCATTGCGGCGGCAGGTAGAGCATGTCGCCCGGCTCCAGCACCCACTCTTCTTCCGGCTCGAAGTTCTGCAGGATCTTGAGCGGCACGTCTGGCTGCAAGGTCTCGTCCTTGAGTCGACCGATGCGCCAGCGGCGTTGGCCGTGCACCTGCAGCAAGAAGACGTCGTACGAGTCATAGTGGGGACCCACCCCGCCCTCATCGGTGGCGTAGGAGATCATGAGGTCATCGAGGCGGGCGTCCGGCACGAAGCGAAAGCGCTGCAGCAACTCGCTGGCCGCCGGCACGTGCAGGTCCAGCCCTTGCACCAGCAGGGTCCAGCCAGGCTGATTCATGGGGGGCAGGCTGCGCCGCACGAAAGGCCCATGGCGCAGGTTCCAGCCGGACTGGCCCTGCACGATCAAACGCGACTCGACCTCCTCTTCACCAGCCAGGGCGAACAGCGCGGCCCGCTCGATCGGGGCCTGCACACCCGGCACGGCCTGGCGGATGAGCAAAGGCTTTTTCTGCCAGTGACGGCGCATGAACTGCTGGGGCGTCAAGCCGCCGAGCAGGGGCGTGGGCTGATCAGGCGAAGGCGGCTGCGGCAAGGATGGGGTGCGTGTGTTCATGCCTCTATTGTGCTGCGAGCGGCACCCGCCGGTGCCTGCGGCTCGTCAAGGGGCAGGCTGCGGCATGAGATGATTCGGGGATGATCATCACTTCACCCTGCGTGGTGAGCCTGACCTGGCGCCTTGAGGACGCCCAAGGACAGCTCATCGACGAACTCAACGAGCCCATGGAATTCCTGATGGGCGGCGACGACCTGCTGGGCAAGGTCGAACAGACCCTGATCGGCCAGACCGTTGGCTTCGAAGGCCACCTGCACCTGGAGCCGGAGCAGGCGTTTGGCGACTACCGCGCCGAGCTGGTGTTCTTCGAGCCGCGAAGCATCTTCCCTGAGGCCGTCGGCGAAGGCATGCAGTTCGAAGGCCCGCCCGAGGGCAGCGCCACGCCGGACATGCCGCAGGACGCCATCTACACGGTCACCGAGGTCTACGACACCCACGTGGTGCTCGATGGCAATCACCCGCTGGCCGGCATCTCGTTGAACCTCAGCCTGAAGGTGTGCGACGTGCGCCCGGCCACCGAAGAAGAGGTGGAACAGGGCTCGGTGGCCTTATCCCCGCTGTCACTGGGCGGTGGCGACCACGGCGGTCACGGCGCACCGGAAGGCGCGACGCTGCACTGAGCAGCCGATGTGCGCGTGAGCCGCACATCACGTCGGGCCCGGCAACCCCGCCCGCTCAATCAGCCGCGCCCCGTTGAGCCGAAGCCGCCCTCGCCTCGCTGGGTGGCCTCGAAGCCGTCGACCACGCGGAAGGCGGCCTGAACCACCGGCACGATCACCAGCTGAGCGATGCGCTCCATCGGCTGGATCGTGAACGCCTGGCTGCTTCGGTTCCAGCAGCTGACCATCAAGGGTCCCTGGTAGTCGGAGTCGATGAGCCCGACCAGGTTACCCAGCACGATGCCGTGTTTGTGACCCAGACCCGATCGGGGCAAGATCATGGCCGCCAGGCCAGGGTCCCCCAGGTGCATGGACAGGCCCGTCGGGATCAGCTCGGACTGACCGGGCTGCAGCACCAGCGGCTGCCCCAGGGCGGCGCGCAGGTCGAGGCCGGCGCTGCCAGGCGTGGCGTAGGCCGGCAGGCAATCGGCCATGCGCGGGTCGAGGATTCGGATGTCGACGGTGGTCATGCGGGGCTGGGATCCGGGAAACAGCGAAGAAAGAAGGAAGAGGGAAGAGGGAAGGCGCATCTCAGGCGCGCAGCAAGCGGGCGGCCAACTCGTCCATGAGCGCGCGCGCCAGGGTGAGCTTGTCGGCCTGGCTGCCGTCGGCGGGCAAGGGCCTGGCGGTGTCGGCATCGACCAGCAAAAGCGAGTTGTCGTCGCGCCCGAACGTGGCTGGCCCCAGGTTGCCCACGATGAGCGGGATGCGCTTGCGCTGCAACTTGGCGCGGGCGTGCTCCAGCAGGCGCTCGCTCTCGGCGGCGAAACCCACGCAATACGGCGGCCGAGCCAGGGAAGCCACGGCGGCGAGGATGTCGGGGTTCTCGGTCAGCTCGAAGGTCGGGGCCTGCTTCTTGCCCTCCTTCTTGATCTTGTGCTCGGCCAGCGTGGCGGGGCGCCAGTCGGCCACGGCCGCAGTCGCGATGAAGACGTCGTGCTGCGCGGCTTGTGGCAGCACGGTGTCGAACATCTGCTGGGCGGTCATGACGTCCAGGCGCTGCACACCACGCGGCGTGGGCAGGTGCACCGGGCCGGCCACCAGCGTGACCTGGGCGCCCGCTTCGACGGCCGCGCGGGCGATGGCGAAGCCCATCTTGCCGCTGGAGTGGTTGGTGATGCCGCGCACCGGGTCGATGGGCTCGAAGGTCGGGCCCGCGGTGATCAGCAGGCGTTTGCCCGCCAGGGTCTTGGGGCGCAGGAAACCGATGAGGTCGGCCAGCAGATCGGCCGGCTCCAGCATGCGCCCGTCACCGGTCTCGCCGCAAGCCTGTTCACCGTCTCCGGGGCCGAAGACGTGGGCGCCATCGGCTTGCAGTTGCGCGACGTTGCGCTGGGTGGCCGGGTGAGACCACATCTCGCGGTTCATGGCGGGCGCCACGACGAGGGGACAGCGCTCGCGCGGACGGGCCAGGCACAGCAGGCTGAGCAACTCGTCTGCGCGGCCCTGGACGAGGCGCGCGATGAAGTCGGCGCTGGCCGGGGCGATCAGCACCGCATCGGCCTCGCGGCTGAGGTTGATGTGCGCCATGTTGTTGCCCTCGCGCGCATCCCACTGGCTGGTGTAGACGGCGCGGCCCGAGAGGGCCTGCAGGGTCACCGGCGTGATGAAGGCCTCGGCGGCCTCGGTCATGACGACCTGCACGGTGGCGCCCGCTTTGGTGAGCAGGCGCACCAGCTCGGCCGACTTGTAGCAGGCGATGCCGCCCGACAGGCCGAGCACGATGTGCCGGCCCAGGAGATCTGCGCGTTCTGACATGGCCCGGACTCTAGCAGGGTCTGGCCAGCCGCAGGCGGGCAAGGCGCTCGCGGGGTGGCCGGCTCGGTGCCGGGATCAGGCGCAGATGCGGCTGCGGTAGATGCTGGGCGACATGCCCATCCAGCGCTTGAAGGCGAAGGTGAAGGCGCGGCGATCGGAGAAACCCAGCTCTTCGCTGATCGACTCCATGCTGATGGCCCGGCGACGCAGCATGATCTGCGCGCGGTTGCACTTGGCCTCGGACTGGATGTCGACGTACTTGACGCCTTCGGCTTGCAGGCGACGCTGCAGGGTGCGGGGGTGCAGGCCCAGCGCCGCGGCGGTGGCCTCCAGCCCTTCGCGCAACAGCTCAGGTCGGCGCTCCAGGGCCCAGCGAACCTCGTCGACGATGTGGCGCTCGGCACCTTCCTGGCTCAGGCGGCGCTCGATGCGCTGGCGGGCCTCGATGAGGGCGTGTGGCAGGGGCGCGTTCAGCGGCTGGTCCAGCCAGCGTCGGTCCATGACCAGGGCGTCCGCGTCTTCGTTGAAGGTCACGGGCACGCCGAAGTGGTCGGCGTATTTTTCAGGGTTCGGCGGCGGCGAGCCGGCCATGCGCACGGACAGCAGCACATGGGCATGGTGAGCCGCGCGACGAATGACCTGGTGGATGGCCGCCAGCATGACCTCGCGCACATGGCAGAAGTCACGCGGGTCCAGGCCTTCGATGGTCATGACCACCCGCAGGTGCGCCTCTGCACCGAATTCGTCGAGGCGCAGCGTCATCCACGGCGTGATCAGCTCGCGCGCCCAGCCGGCCAGCTCGAGGATCTCGCGCAGGGTCGAGCAGGAGTCGATGAAGGTGTCGAACTCCGCGAAGTGCTCGAACACGAAGTTCTCGCCCAGCGCAAAGGGAAAGTGGTGCGTGCGGGCACGCTCCACGCACATCATGAACGCCTTGTACAGGCTCGCGGGCGGCACCCTCAGCGGCACATGCGGGTCGTGCGGGTTGATGCCCACTTCGCGCAGGACCGGGTCGATGGTGAAACCGCAGGCCGAAGCGGCCTGACGCCAGCTTCCCAGAGCGGGAACGGGCACGGAAGACGAGGACAGCCGAGGATGCATAACAGGATGAGCCAAAACCGATTAACGACGGACCGCAAGTGGCCTGAGGTGAATCTATGTGAGGCCCTCGCTGCGTGCAAGGAAGGGAACCCGCCTCGCAGGAACAATGCGCGACAGACCCACTCAGATGATGTGCTCGTTGCTACGGATAGCGTGCAGCGATCAGACGATCCTGCGGCAAACCAGCGTCAACTGCCCGGTCAGACCTGCTGTTCGCGCCAGGCGCTGGGGGTCGAGCCCTCCCAGCGCTTGAAGGCCGCGGTGAACGCGCGGCGATCCGAAAACCCCAGTCGAGCGCTGATGTCGTCGATGGAGACGTCCCCCTGGCGCAACCACTGGCAAGCCAGCCGGTGACGCATGCGGGCCTGCACGTGCAGGTAGCTGTCGCCCTCGTCCTTGAGGCGACGCTGGAGGGTGCGTGGATGCAGGCTGAGGCGATCGGCCATGTCCTCGACGCCCAGGGCCAGCAGCGTCGGCTCGCGGGTGATCAGCTCCTCGATCTCGGCGGCCACGCCCTGGCGACGGGCCTCTTTGCCCAGGCGCTGCTCAGCCAGGAACTGCGCCTGCTCGTGCAGGGCGGGGAAGGCGCCTTCGAGGGGCAGGTCCAGGATGCGCCGCTCGAACACGAGGGCGTCGACCGGCGCGTTGAAGGTCACGGGCTGGTTGAAGAAGGCCTGGAACTTGTCGGCGTATGCAGGGGGTGGCCCCTTGACGGTGACGCCGACGAAGCCCTCATCCGAGCCCTGCAGGGTGCGCCCGAATTTGCGGATGCAAGCCAGGATGGCCTCGGTGACCAGGTGCAGCGGCAAGCCATAGGCCGCCACGTTGGGGACGGGCACGTCAAAGCCCACGACCACGCGGGCGAGGTCGCCCTCTTCCTTGACCTCCAGGGTCAACCACGGCAACACCATGCGACGGGCCAGGTCGGCCACGCGCAGGGCTTCGCGCAGGGTGGGGCTGGTGGTCAACAGGGTTTCAAACTCGGGCAGCGACTCGAACGCGAAGGTGTCGCCCAGCACGAAAGGGAAATGCTTCTCGGGCGACAGGGCCACGCATTGCTCCAGCAGGGAGATCAACTGCAGCGGCGAGACGCGCGCGTCTTCAAGCCGGATCAGGTCGATCTTGATCCCGGCTTCCTTGAACAGGGGCTGGACGTTGAAGCCGCACTTGGCGCCCGCCTTGATCCAGGCGGACAGCATGAACAGGGGGATGGGCTTGATGCCCATGGCCTCCAGCACGGCCGTCGGGGGAAGTGGAATGCGCATAAAGAAAATCGGCACACCCAAGACAGGTGTGCCGAAGTCTAACCAACTACGGGGAGGTCACGCCGGAAATTTGAGGATGTCCCTCACCGGGCGGCGGCCAGGTCGGCGCGCATGAGTTCGCTGGCCTCCACGGGGTTCTGGTGCTTGGCGAAACCGGCCAGCCACTCGTCGTAGCCGGGTTGTTCGGTTTCCTGCCAGGGGTGGTAGCCAGGCTTGTAGTACTGCACGTAGTGTTTGTGCAGCGGGGCGACGAAGCCACCCGGCTTGAGCAGCCAGTACAGGCCCTTGGCGTTGAGCTTGAGGCGCTGCAGGAAGCTGTAGCCGTCGGCCTTGAGCATGGCGTTGGTGAACTTGAAGATCACGAACGGGAACATGAAGGTCGAGTGGATCAGGGCGCCGATGCGCTTGAAGTAGCCGACCTTGGCGTAGTCGATCATGACGTCGTAGGCGACGCCCTTGTGTTCGACCTCTTCGATGGCGTGCCACGCGTACATGGCGCGCACGTTCGGGTGCGCCTCGCCCATGATGTCGCGGTCATCGAACATGGCGTGGGCGCCCAGGGCCGTGAAGTGCTCGAGCGCGCCGGTGATGGCCAGGGTGTACTCGCGGCTGTAGCGGCTGCGGTAGGTGTCGAACAGGAGCTTGTCGAGCCAGCCGATCAGCTGGTCAACGGGCATGCCTTGCTTGCGCAGCAGGTCGTTGTACTGGTTGTGCACGAGGCTGTGCTGGGCTTCCTGGCGGTTGAAGTCCTTGATGTCCTGCAGCAGCTTGGGGTCGGTGACGCGATCACGGAAGTCGCGCACGGTGACCATGAAGAACTTCTCGCCGGGCGGGAAGATCAGGGACATGGCGTCGAAGAAGCGGGTCTTGAATGCGTCGCCGCCAAACCAGTACTTGGGGATGCTGTCATCCAGGCCGAAGTCCAGTTTTTCGCGCGGCACGATGGGGTGCTGCTTGTCGGAGGGGTGTGCCATGTTGTGGTCCTCTTTGGTTTGTCTCCAGGATGACCCCATCGTAAGAAAGGATAAGCGCCCTCAACAGGATGACGGATGACAGGAGGGTTGCCGCTGCGACACAAACCGGGGCAGGCCCCAACAAAAAGGGCCCCCGAAGGGGCCCTGCGCTCAGGTCTGAACGGACGGCAGGGGGTCAGGCCAGGGCCAGGTCCTTGCGCATCTGCTCGGTGGCCTTGACCGGGTCGCGCTGGTGTTCGTCGAAGGCGGCCATCCACTCGACGTAGCCTGGCTGCTCGGCCTCTTGCCAGGGGTGGTAGCCGGGCTTGTAGTAGGTGATGTAGTGCTTGTGCATGGGGGCCAGCAGGCCGCCCGGCTTGAGCAACCACCACATGCCCTTGGCCATCATCTTCAGGCGCTGCGGCAGGGTGAAGCCATCGTGGATCATCAGCTGGCGCTGCACACGGAAGATGGTCCGGGGGAACATGACCGACGAGTGAATCAGGCCCCAGACACGCAGGAAGTAGCCCACCTTGGCGTAGTCGATCATGACGTCGTAGGCGACGCCCTTGTGCTCGACTTCCTCGATGGCGTGCCAGGCGTACATGGCGCGAACGCGGTGGTCGGCCTCCTTCATCACGTCCCGCTTGTCGAACAGGCTGTGGGCGATGATCGAGGTGAAGTGCTCCAGGGCGGACGTGATCGACAGGTTGTAAGCCTTGCTGTACTTGGAGCGGTACTCCTTGTTCAGCATGGTGTCGATCATGTCGCTCAGGCCGTCGACGTCCACGCCTTGCTTGCGCAGGCGGTCGTTGTCCTGGCGGTGGACCATGCTGTGCTGGGCTTCCTGGCGGTTGAAGTCCTTGATGTCCTGCAGCAGCTTGGGGTCGCTGATCTGGTCGCGGTAGTCGCGAACGCAGTTCATGAAGTACTTTTCACCGGGCGGGAAAATCAGCGAGAGCGCGTCCCAGAAACGGGTTTTGAAGGGGTCGCCGCCGAACCAGTACTTCGGGATGTCGCCGTCCAGGCCGAACTGAAGGCGCTCACGGGGAACGATGGGGTGCTGGGCAACAGGGGTTGTCATGGCATCTCCTCTTTGAGTGGTTGACCGACTGTCTGAGAGCGAATGTCGCTGTTTGATCTGCCTCAACACAGGATGCTGCATGACACGAAGGGTTCCGTGCCGACATGCAGGGCGCTTCCCTGAGAAAACTGCACGCACAAGCCGATTCAATCACGCGTCAGCGGTGCTCGCCAGCGGGACGTGCATGCCCACTCAGCCGCATGGGATATGCTGAATTTTCAGTAATTTCTGAATATTCAACATATCATTGAGCCTCCTCAAAGGTGTGCACCTCTTTCAAAGGCCCTTCATGACCCCGCTCAGCCCGCTTGCACTCAGCTTCGTGACCCACTTCGGCGAAATGGGCAGCCGATGGGGCATCAACCGAACCGTGGGGCAGATCTATGCGCTGATCTACCTCTCGCCTCGCCCCATCCACGCCGACGACATGGCCGAGACGTTGGGCTTTTCGCGCTCCAACGTGAGCATGGGGCTCAAGGAGTTGCAAGCCTGGCGGCTGGTGCGGCTGCGCCACCTGCCAGGCGACCGCAGGGAGTACTTCGAGCCCTCCGGCGACGCCTGGGACACCTTTCGCCGGCTGGCCGAGGAGCGCCGCCGACGCGAGATCGAGCCCACGCTGAGCATGCTGCGCGACGCCCTGCTGCAGGACCCGTCCGGCCCCGACGACGCCCACGCCCAGGCCCGCATGAGGGAGATGCACGACCTGATCGAACAGCTCATGCAGTGGTTCGACGAGGTCAGCCGCATGGACGTGCAGACGCTGTCCAAGCTCATGAAGATGGGCGCCAAGGTGGGCAAGCTGCTGGAGTTCACGGGGCGAGGCAAGCGCGCGGCGCAACCGGGTGCCGGCAGCGGCACGGAGGGCTGAGCGATGGACGCGCTGATGCTGTCTCGGCTGCAGTTCGCCGCCAACATCTCTTTCCACATCCTGTTTCCCACGATCACCATCGCGCTGGGCTGGTGGTTGCTGTTCTTCCGCTGGCGCTGGGTGCGCACGCGCGACGAGCGCTGGCTGCTGGCCTGGCGTTTCTGGACCAAGGTGTTCGCCCTGACCTTCGCGCTGGGCGTGGTCAGCGGCATCACGATGAGCTTTCAGTTCGGCACCAACTGGCCGGGCTTCATGGAGCGGGTGGGCAACATCGCGGGGCCCTTGCTGGGCTACGAGGTGCTGACGGCCTTTTTCCTGGAGGCCACCTTCCTGGGCGTGATGCTGTTCGGCCACGACCGGGTCTCCGAGCGCGTGCACCTGATCGCCACCTTCCTGGTCGCCTTCGGCACCACGGTGAGCGCGTTCTGGATCCTGGCACTCAATTCGTGGATGCAGACGCCCGCGGGTCACGAGGTGATCGACGGGGTCTTTCACGTGCGAAGCTGGGCGGAGGTCATCTTCAACCCCTCCTTCCCTTACCGGCTGGTGCACATGCTGCTGGCCTCCGGGCTGACGGCCACGTTCTTGCTAGCGGGGCTGACGGCCTTGCGGGTGCTGCGCGGCACGGCCAGCCCGGCGGCGCCCCTGGTGCTGCGCTCGGCCCTGACGGTGGCCGCGGTGCTGGTGCCGCTGCAGATCCTGGCGGGGGACTTCCACGGCCTCAACACCCTCAAGCACCAGCCGCAGAAGGTGGCGGCGATGGAGGGCATCTGGCAGACCGAGCGAGGGGCACCGCTGGTGCTGTTCGGCTGGCCCGACGAGGCCGCCCGCACCACGCACTTCGCCGTCGAGGTGCCGAAGCTGGCCTCGCTGATCCTCACCCACGACCTGGATGGCGAGCTCAAGGGCCTCAACGAGTTCACAGGCGCGCATCCGCCGGTGGCACCGGTGTTCTGGGGCTTTCGCGTGATGGTGGGCGTGGGGCTGTTGATGTTGCTGGTGAGCTGGGCGGGCCTCTGGTTGCTGAGGCGCGCGCGCTGGCGCCCCGACGCCCTGCCCCGCCCGGCTTTGCAGGCGATCCGGTTCATGGGCCTGTCGGGTTGGGTGGCGACGCTGGCCGGCTGGTACGTCACCGAGATCGGCCGACAGCCCTTCATCGTCTTCGGCGAGTTGCGCACGGCCGAGGTGGTGACGAGCACGCCGGCACCCCATGTGGCCATCACCCTGATCGGCTACAGCGTCGTGTATGTGCTGTTGATCGTGGCCTACATCGCGGTGCTGCGCTACATGAGCGAAAAACCACTGACCTCACCTGCCGCACAGGCGGCAACCGGAGCCCCCACATGACCCCGACCGACCTGACTTCCGTTGCCACCAGCGGCGATTGGCTGCCCGTGCTTTTCATGGGGCTGATGGGTTTTGCCATGCTGGCGTACGTGCTGCTGGACGGCTACGACCTGGGCGTGGGCATGTGGATGGCGCGTGCCAGCGCCGCAGAGCGCGACACGATGGTCGCCTCCATCGGGCCGTTCTGGGACGCCAACGAGACCTGGTTGGTGCTGGGCGTGGGCCTCTTGCTGATCGCCTTCCCGAAGGCGCACGGCGTGGTGCTGGGCGCGCTTTACCTGCCCGTGTCGCTGATGCTGCTGGGGCTGACGCTTCGGGGCGTGGCCTTCGACTTCCGCGTCAAGGCGCGCGACGAGCACCAGCTGTTGTGGAACCGCGTCTTCATCGCCGGCTCGGCCCTGGCCTCGCTGGCACAGGGCTGGATGCTGGGCCGCTACGTCACCGGGTTCGCCGAGGGGCTGTGGCCGTGGCTGTTTGCCGGCCTGATCGCCCTCAGCCTGGTCGCCGCCTACCTGTTGCTGGGGGCAGGCTGGCTGATCATCAAGACCGAGGGCGCGCTGCAGCGGCGCGCCGTGCAATGGGCCAAGGCGGTGTGGCCGGCGGTGGTGGTGGGCATCGGGCTGATCTCGGTGGCCACGCCCTGGGTGAGCGAGACGGTGCGCTCGCGCTGGTTTGCGCTGCCGGACTTCATCGCCTTGTTGCCGATCCCGCTGGTGACGCTGGGGGCCTTGGTCGCGGTGCGCTCTTCGCTGAATTCCAAGCTGGTGGTGGACCGTTTCAGCGCCCTGCCCTTTGGCGGCACGGTGGTGGTGTTCCTGATGGCGGGGGTGGGGCTGGCCTACAGCTTGTTTCCCTATGTCGTCATGGACCGCATGACGGTGTGGCAGGCGGCCAGCTCACGCGAATCGCTGTGGGTGATCCTGGCGGGCACGGCGCTGACGGTGCCCGCCATCCTGGGCTACACGGTGTTCGCGTACCGGGTGTTTCGGGGCAAGGCCACGGCGCTGAGCTATGGCTGACTCATGGCCGAGGTGATGGGCGCCAGGCATCAGGCTGGATCAGGCCGGCAGGCCGACTTGCCTTGCGCAACGAAAGCCAGCAAGGCCGGCGACAAAGCGGGCGCGTCCCCCTGAAGGGGCACGCCGGCATCGTGAGCCCATTGGCGGGCGGCCTCGGTGCGATCCCGATCCGAGGGGTGGGTGCTGAGCCAGTTGGGGGGCTGAGCCCGCCCGGTGCGCGCAGGCTGGCGTTCGTCACAGGCCTGCGTCCGCCCCATCTGCTCAAACAGGCCCAGCACGCCGCCGACGTGGCCATGCAGGGCCGCGGCAGCCTGCACGGCGTCCCGGTCGGCCTCGCGCTCGTGGTCGCGGCTGTAGCCGAGCATGAGCAGGCCGCCGCCCTGGTTGAGGATGACCTGCGCCGCCTGCCCTCCCACGTCGGCCGACACCGCGGAGAGCACCACGCCCACCGCCAGGGCCCGCCCCAGGCTGGCGGCGACGTGACGGTGTCGCACGTGCGACATCTCGTGGGCGAGCAAAGCGGCGAGCTCGTCTTCTCGCTGCAACCGGCGCAGCAACCCGCGGTGGATGACGATGCGGCCCCCCACCGTCGCGTAGGCGTTGACCTCTTCGGATGAGTCCACCCGCACCTGCACGGAGAGGCCGTCGGGCAGGCCGAGCGGCCCACGCAGCCGATCGGCCAGTTGCTGCAAGGCCGCGTTCGCGGCGCGCTCCGGCGGCGGCGGGGGCTTGGCGTCCGCCTCCATGCGCTCGGCGAGGGCGAGTTCAGCCGAGAACGGCAGGTGAGGCGCCAGCCAGCGCGCACCCAAGTCGGCCAGCACGACGACGAGCACCATGGCGGCGAGCCCCCCGACGATGAGCCAGGCGGCCTCCCGCCCCAGGTGCTCGGGCGTGGCGTTGATGCCCTCGGCAGGCGGGCGGTTCTCGAACCTCATGCCAGAGGCCGGGCGGCTTGGGGTGGCAGGCGGGGCCTGAGTGCCGTGCCGTAAGCCAGCACCTCCATGCACGGCGTGGCGCGCCCGGAGATCTGCGTGGTCTCGAAACGCAGGCCGATGACGAGCTTGGCGCCCTGACGACGGGCCTCCTCCTTGACGCGCAGCACCGCCTCGCGTCGAGCGCGCTCCATCAGGGTCTCGTAGCCGCGAAAGCGCCCACCTAAGAGGTTGCGCAGGCCCGCGACGAAGGTCTTGAAGTGGTCAGACGAGATGACGACGCTGCCGGCCACGAGCGAGGCGCGATGGGGCGTGAGCACATCGGGCGGGTAGCGGGTGCAGAACACCAGCACGTCGGCCAGTTGGGCCTCGCGCAGCCGAATGGAGGCGTAGTGGCGCCGCTCCAGGATGCGCCCGACGATCAGGCCGATGAGCAGCAAGGCGGCCGGCAGGCCGAACTGCAGGCCGAGTTCGATCCAGTCCATGTCGCCCCCGCCTCAAATGGCTTCGAGCTGAACGGCCGAGCCATAAGCCAGGATCTCGGCGGCCCCCATGGTGATGGACGTGGTGGTGAAGCGCACGTTGAGCACGGCGTTGGCGCCCATGGAGCGCGCCTCTTCGGTCATGCGTTGCAAGGCCTCGTCGCGGGCCTCTTGCATGAGCTCGGTGTAGGCCTTGAGCTCCCCGCCGACGATGTTCTTCAAGCCGGAGAGGAAGTCCTTGCCCGCGTGCTTGGCGCGCACGGTGCTGCCCTGGGCCAGGCCCAGGTGCTTGACGACACGCTGGCCCGGCAGGACCTCGAGGTTGCTGACGATCATCTGGGCGCTCCCTGCTGAGTGTGATGGGCCGCATCATACGGCGCCCCCTCAGGCAAGGTGCGCTCAGAACCTGCCGTCCAGCCAGGTGCTCAGAGTCGCTCGGCGACCCAGGCCTGCACGCCCGCCAGGGCCTGTGGCAGGGCCGAGGCGTCGGTGCCACCGGCCATGGCCATGTCGGGCTTGCCGCCGCCCTTGCCGCCCACCTGGCTGGCGACGAAGTTGACGAGCTCACCCGCCTTGACCTTCGAGAGGGTGTCGGCGGTGACGCCCGCGGCCAGCTGCACCTTGCCGCCCTCGACCGCGGCCAGCACGATCACGGCGGTCTTCAGCTTGTTCTTGAGCTGATCCATGGTGTTGCGCAGCGTGGCGGCGTCGGCGCCCTCCAGCTTGGCGGCCAGAACCTTCACGCCCTGGATGTCGATGGCCTGGGCCACCAGCTCATCACCCTGCGAAGAAGCCAGCTTGCCCTTGAGCGAAGCGATCTCCTTTTCGAGTGCGCGGATCTGGTCCTGCGCGGCGGCCACGCGGGCCGGCACGTCGTGCGGGGTGGCCTTGAGCAAGGCGGCCACGCCCTTGAGCGTGCCTTCGAGGTTCTGCGCGTAAGCCAGGGCGTTGCTGCCCGTGATGGCTTCGACACGTCGCACGCCCGCGGCCACGCCGCCTTCGGCCACGACCTTGAACAAGCCGATGTCGCCGGTGCGCTGCACGTGGGTGCCGCCGCACAGTTCCTTGGAGGACCCGATGCTGAGGACGCGCACGCTCTCGCCGTACTTCTCGCCGAAGAGCATCATCGCGCCGCTGTTCTGCGCGTCTTCCAGGGCCATGACCTGGGCCTGGACCTCGGCGTTGGCCAGGATCTCGGCGTTGACGAGCTGCTCGATTTCGCGGATTTCTTCGTCTGTCAGCGGCTGGCCGTGCGAGAAGTCGAAGCGGGTGCGGTCGGGCGTGACCTGCGAGCCCTTCTGAGCCACGTGATCACCCAGCACTTCGCGCAAAGCCTTGTGCATCAGGTGGGTGGCGCTGTGGTTGCGCACGGTCTTGGCGCGCAGTTCGGCGTCGACACGCGCGTTGAGCTTGTCGCCCAACTGGATGCTGCCTTCGACGATGCGCCCGTGGTGGCCGAAGACATCGGCCTGGATCTTCAGCGTGTCTTCGACGACGAAGCGGCTGGTGGCGTTGCGCAGGTCGCCGCTGTCGCCGCACTGGCCGCCGGACTCGGCGTAAAACGGGGTGTGGTCCAGCACGATGACGGCGTCGTCACCGGCGTTGGCCTGCTGCACCGAGGCGCCATCGACGTAGATGGCCGTGACGTTGGCGGCGTCCACCGTCAGGTGCTCGTAGCCGTGGAAGCCGGTGGCCACGCCGCTGTATTCGAGGCCGGCGGCCATCTTGAACTTGCCGGCGGCGCGGGCTTGTTCGCGCTGGCGGGCCATGGCGGCGTCGAAGCCGGCCTGGTCCACCGTCACGTCGCGCTCGCGGCAGACGTCGGCGGTCAGGTCAACGGGGAAGCCGTAGGTGTCGTGCAGCTTGAAGGCGGTTTCGCCGTCGATCTGTTTGACACCTGTCGCCAGTGCGCCTTCCAGGATCTCCATGCCATTGGCGATGGTCTGGAAGAAGCGCTCTTCTTCGGTTTTCAGCACCTCGGTGATGCGCTTTTCGTTCTGACGCAGCTCGGGGTAGGCCTCGCCCATCTCGGCGACCAGCGCGGCCACCAGCTTGTGGAAGAAGGGGGTGCGGGCGCCCAGCTTGTAGCCGTGGCGGATGGCGCGGCGGGTGATGCGGCGCAGCACGTAGCCACGGCCTTCGTTGCTGGGGATGACGCCGTCGGCCACCGTGAAGGAGCAGGCGCGGATGTGGTCGGCGATGACCTTGAGCGACGGGCTGTTGGCGTCGAAGCCTTCGCCACCCGAAGCGGACACCGCGGCGCGCGCGGCGGCCAGCAGGTTCTGGAACAGGTCGATCTCGTAGTTGCTGTGCTTGCCCTGCAGCACCGTGGCGATGCGCTCCAGGCCCATGCCGGTGTCCACCGAGGGCTTGGGCAGCGGGTGCATCACGCCGTCTTCGGTGCGGTTGAACTGCATGAAGACGTTGTTCCAGATCTCGATGTAGCGGTCGCCGTCTTCGTCGGGGCTGCCCGGGGGGCCGCCGGCGATCTCGGGGCCGTGGTCATAGAAAATTTCCGTGCAGGGGCCGCAAGGGCCGGTGTCGCCCATCATCCAGAAGTTGTCGGACATGTAGCGCCCGCCCTTGTTGTCACCGATGCGCACGATGCGCTCGGCGGGCACGCCCACCACCTTGTTCCAGATGTCATACGCCTCGTCGTCTTCCTGGTAGACGGTGACCCAGAGCTTTTCTTTCGGGAGCTTGAACTGTTCGGTCAGCAGGCCCCAGGCGTACTGGATGGCGTCGTGCTTGAAGTAGTCACCGAACGAGAAGTTGCCCAGCATCTCGAAGAAGGTGTGGTGGCGCGCGGTGTAGCCGACGTTGTCCAGGTCGTTGTGCTTGCCGCCGGCGCGGATGCACTTTTGCGAGGTGGTGGCGCGGCTGTAGGGGCGCTTGTCGAAGCCCAGGAACACGTCCTTGAACTGGTTCATGCCCGCGTTGGTGAACAGCAGCGTGGGGTCGTCGCCCGGCACCACGGGGCTGGACGCCACGATCGTGTGGCCCTTGGACTGGAAGTACTCCAGGAAGGTCTTGCGGATGTCGGCTGCTTTCATTCGGCGGCTTTCTGTTGATTCGGGTCGGGTGCACTTCAAGCGCAACCCCGGATTATAGATTTGGGCCTTGTCCTATGATGACGGGCTGCCCTGTCCGAAGGGTTGGTTTCCGCAATCGACGAGGTGCCGATGACCGCCATGACTTCCCCCCTGGCTTCGCTGCAAGACCCCTCCCTGCTGAAAACGCAGGCCCTGATCGACGGGCAATGGGTGGACGCCGCCGGGCGTTTCGACGTCACGGACCCGGCCACCGGCGCGCTGCTGGCGCAGGTCAGCAACCTGGGTGCCACCGAGACCGAAGCGGCGATCGCCGCCGCCCACCGCGCCTGGCCCGCCTGGGCCAAGCTGCCGGCCAAGGCCCGCTCGGCGATCCTGATGAAGTGGTTCCACCTCTTGATGCAGCACGCCGATGACCTGGCCCGCATCATGACCGCCGAGCAAGGCAAGCCCCTGGCCGAGGCCAAGGGCGAGGTCGGCTACGGCGCCAGCTTCCTGGAGTGGTTCGCCGAGGAGGGCCGCCGCATCTACGGTGAAACGGTGCCGTCCACCGACCCGAGCAAGCGTTTTCTGGTGCTCAAGCAGCCGGTGGGCGTGTGCGCGGCCATCACGCCCTGGAACTTCCCCATTGCGATGATCACGCGCAAGGTGGCCCCGGCCCTGGCCGCTGGGTGCCCTGTCGTCATCAAACCCGCCGAGGCGACGCCGCTGTCGGCCCTGGCCGTGGCCGAGCTGGCGCAGCGCGCGGGCATGCCACCGGGTGTGCTCAACGTCATCACCGCCGACGGTGACCGCTCCATCGAAGTCGGCAAGGTGCTGTGCGCCAGCGACGTGGTGCGCCACCTGTCCTTCACGGGTTCGACCGAGGTCGGCCGCATCCTCATGAAGCAGTGCGCGCAGACGGTCAAGAAGCTGTCGCTGGAACTGGGCGGCAACGCGCCCTTCATCGTCTTCGACGACGCCGACCTGGACGCCGCCGTGGAAGGTGCGCTGATCAGCAAGTACCGCAACGCCGGCCAGACCTGCGTGTGCGCCAACCGCCTGTACGCGCAGGCTGGCATCTACGAACGCTTCGTCGAAAAGCTCACCGCCAAGGTCGCCGAGATGAAGGTGGGCAATGGGTTTGACGCGGGTGTGGTGCAGGGCCCCCTGATCGACGGCCACGCGCTGGCCAAGGTCGAAGAACTGCTGAGCGACGCCCTGGCCAAGGGCGCGAAGGTGCGCACGGGCGGCAAGCGCGCGGCCGTTGCGCCCGAACTGGCCACCGGCGCTTTCTTCGAGCCCACCGTGCTGTCCGACGTGGACGCCAGCATGCGCGTGGCCCGCGAAGAGATCTTCGGCCCCGTGGCGCCCGTGTTCCAGTTCGAGACCGAGGCCGACGCCATCCGCCTGGCCAACGACACCGAGTTCGGCCTGGCCAGCTACTTCTACAGCCGCGACGTGGGCCGCATCTGGCGCGTCTCGGAGGGCCTGGAATACGGCATGGTGGGCGTCAACACCGGCATCATTTCGACCTGCGAGGTGCCGTTTGGCGGCGTCAAGCAATCGGGCCTGGGCCGCGAAGGCGCGCGCCAGGGCATCGAGGATTACGTCGAGGCCAAGTACGTCTGCCTGGGCGGCCTGGATCGCTGAAACCACCCCCTCCTGAACCCCTGAATTTTTTCGAGACTGCCCATGAGCCTCGTTGCCGAACTCTGGCCCCTGGCGCCTCGCCACTGGGTGCTGATCACCTTCATCGCCGCCGCCCTGCACGCGCATTTCCGCGGCAAGGTGCGTTTCGGCCTGGTCCGCGCGCTGACCGACTTCACGGTGCTGATCGCGCCCTTCAACTCGCTGATGGTGCTGTTCTCGAAGGTGGGCAGCCAGCCCTACCTCGACCCCAGGCAGTTTCCCGAGTTGAAGGTGCTGCAGGAGAACTGGCAGGTCATCCGCGAGGAGGCCCTGGCGCTGGACGAAGGGGGTCGCATCAAGGCCGCCGACGGGCACAACGACATCGGTTTCAACTCCTTCTTCCGCACCGGCTGGAAGCGCTTCTACCTGAAGTGGTACGGGGTGGAGCAGCCTTCGGCTGCCGAACGCTGCCCCAAAACGGTGGCCCTGCTCAACCAGATCCCCGGCATCAAGGCGGCCATGTTTGCCTCGTTGCCGCCCGGCGCCACCCTGGTCAGGCACCGCGACCCCTACGCCGGCTCGCTGCGCTACCACCTGGGCCTGATCACGCCCAACGACCCGGGCTGCTACATCGAGGTCGACGGCCAGCGTCACCACTGGCAGGACGGCGAGGTCGTGATGTTCGACGAGACCTACATCCACCACGCCGCCAACACCACGCAGCGGCCGCGCATCATCCTGTTCGCAGACGTGGAGCGCCCGGTCTACACGCCCGTGGTGCGCTGGGTCAACAAGGTGTTCGCCGCCATCGTGATGAAGGCCTCGGCCACTCAGAACGAGCAAGGTGAGCAGATCGGCGGCATCAACCAGTTCTTCGGCGTGGCCTACCGGTTGCGCGAGAAGGCCAAGCAGTTCAAAGCCACCCACCGCACCGGCTACTACGTCGGCAAGTGGGTGCTGATCATCGGGCTGCTGCTGGCGATCTTCTGGTGAGCTGCTGAGGGTCAGCCCTGGTCGCGGTCGGTGTGGATGTCGAACAAGGACCAACCGGCACCGGACTCCACGGCCCGTCGCAACGCGCCATCCGGGCAGACCCAGGCCATGGTTTCGTACTCATGCGCCTGTCGCTTGAAGAGCGGGGCCGTGAAAAATCGCTCCAGCTGCGGGTCGTACAAGGTCACGCTCAGGTACTCGGCGCCCCGGCGAAAGCCGTCGGCGGTGACGCGCGCGAGCAAGGCGCTGAGCGTGGCGCGCTGGGCCTCGGGGGCCAGGACGATGTCCATGACCTGCAGGGCCAGGCGCCCGCCTTCGATGCGCGTGAAGCGCGTGGCCAGGAGGCCCACGGCCTCATCGCCCTGACGTGCCAGCCAGACCTGGGAGGCCGAGCGGGGGTTGTGCAAGAGGCGGTGCGTCAAGCCCGCGGCGCTGCGCAAGACCTCGATGCGATCGGGGCGCAGCGAACGGCTCAGGAGGCGATCGACCTCGGGGCCGAGGTGGGTGACGCGCTCGACGCGCAGGAGCGGCGCGCGCGACCACAGCAGGGCCACTCGCAACATGCCCATGCCGGCCCCGAGCACACCGGAGGCGAGGCTCGCCAGCCACGGGTGAGGCGATCGCTTGGCCATGAAGTTGCCGAAATGCAGCGGGTGGGTGTGGCTGCGGCGGTCGGGCAAGGGCTGGAAGGTGCGCGCCACCACGCCCTTGGAATTGGGGTTGGAGCCGATGGCCAGCACGGCGGCCTGGCCGGTCGTGATGCCGTGGGGGACGCCCTGGGTGATGCGCTGGGTGATCGCCTGGTTGATCCAGACCCCCAGCCCACAGCCGTCCAGGTCGGGGCGAACCATGATGTCCATGACCGCGTGCACCGCGTGCTCCTGGCCTGCGACGCTCACCCGCAGGGCCTCGATGCCGATCATGCCGACGACCTCGCCGCCGCGCGTGC
Source organism: Burkholderiales bacterium (assembly GCA_016000265.1). Taxonomy (GTDB): domain Bacteria; phylum Pseudomonadota; class Gammaproteobacteria; order Burkholderiales; family Burkholderiaceae_C; genus Aquabacterium. The sequence goes on along the minus strand of JAECRL010000008.1, from coordinate 67,314 downwards.
ACACCCAGCAGGTCGCCAGGTGCGGGCGGCCGAACTGGTAGCGCCAGCGCAGGTAGGCCTCGTCGTCCCAGCAGAGGTTCTCGCGCAGCACCTGGCGTCGCAAGGCCACGACCGCGGGGAAGTCGGCCTCGGTGGCCGGGCGCAGGCCTTCGTCCAGCTCCGCAGGCGTCACGCCCAGGGCGCGGGCCACCAGGCGAGCGGTCTTGTCGAGGGGCAGCGCCGGCTTCACGCGCGCCTCACTTCGACGGCATCAAGCCGACAGCGCACCGTGCGCGGCCAGGAAGTCCAGCACGTGCTGGACCTTGCGCATCTCGCGTGAGACCTCCGCCTGCAGCTCCAGCCCGAGGCGCTCGTCGAGCTCGGCGATCAGCATGAGCGCGCCCATGGAGTCCCAGCCCGGCACGCTGTCGCGGTCGGTGTCGGGCGTCAGGTTCTCAAGCGGTTCGTTGAAGGCGTCGGCCATCATCTCCATGGCTTCGGCCAAGGTCATCGTGCGGTCGCTCATGGGGCGGGTTCCGGGCAAACGGGTTCAAGGGACGCGGGTTCAAGGGACACAGGCTCGTCACACACGCCATGCAGCAGCACGGCGTTCGTGTCCAGGTGGACGATGGCAGACGACCACGACAGGCCCACGCCGTAGCCCACCATCATGAGGCGCAGATCGCGGGAGCGCTCGGCCTGGGTGCGGGTGAGCGTCACGGCCACCGAGGGCCCGCCGCAGTTGCCGGTGTCTTCGATGGTCAGGGGCACGCGCTCGTCGGGCAAGCCGCACTTCTTCATGAGGTGCTTCATGATGAAGCGGTTGGACTGGTGGAACAGGTAGGCGTCCACGTCCATCACCCCCAGGCCGGCGAAGGCCAGCGAGTCCTGGATCAGGGGCGGCACGCGCTTGATGGTGAAGTTGAAGATGCCCGCGCCGTCCATGCGCACGCACAGGTCGCGCGGGTCGGCGGGTCGGGGGTCGCGAAAGGCACCGCCGCGGATGATGAGTCCCTCGGCGCCGCTGCCATCGGTGAACAGCCCGAAGTGAGCCGCCTGGGTTGAATCGGGCGCCGCCTCCAGGGCGGTGGCCGAGCCGGCGTCGCCGAACAGCAGCGTGGTGGCGTGGTCGTCGGGGTGAACGAATCGGCTGGGGGTCTCGCCATGCAGCATCAGGATGCGCTGCTGCCCGCCCGCCTTGAGCATGGTCGAGGCGATGTACAGGCCGTAGGGGTAGCCGGAGCAGCCCAGGCCCATGTCGAAGGCCGCGCAGCTCACCGGCAGGCCGAGTCTGGCGTGCACGATGCAGGCCGACGAGGGCAGGAAGTGGTCGGGCGACTGCGTGACCATGATCAGCCCGGTGACGGACTCGGGCGCCCAGCCCAAGCGCTCCAGCAGGCGCCGAGCGGCCTCGGTGCACAGGTCCACGGCGGTGAGGCGGTCACCCACCACGTGGCGATGGCGCACCCCGGCCATGGAGACGACCTTGCGGACGTCTTCGGCACCGTAGCGCTCGCCCAGGGAGAGGTTGTCCACGCGCGTGGGCGGCACGCAGGTGCTGACACCGGCGATGCGAAACCCGTCGATTCGGCTGAAGCTCACGGGGTGCCCTTTCAGGACGCAGCGGCCTGCTTGCGCTCGATGTAGGCCACCAGGTTGTCGATCGAGTCGAGGTTCTCGGGCACCATTTCCTCGTCGGTGACCTTCAGGTTGTGGGACTCCTCGATGAAGAGGATCAGCTCCATGATGCCGGTGGAGTCGAGGATGCCGGTCTCCAGGAAGGAGTCGGCGTCCTTCAGGCGGCCCTCGTCGTCGGTGAAAAGGTGGTTCTCCAGCACGTAGCGGCGCAGGGATGCACGAAGGGTCACGAGAAGGCTCCTGAAAATGACTCAGTGCCCGAGCCGAGGCCGGGCGCGATGGGATTCGATGAACAGCTGGTGCCACGCCTGCATGGAGACGATGCCGACCAGGGCTTGATTGTCGCGGCTGCCCAGCGTGGCGAGCCCCCCTGTGCTGGTGGCGCTGCGCTCGGCTTTGCGCAAAAGCAAACTCACCTTGTCGGCGTCGAAGTGCCCGGCGCGACGCAAGGCATCGGGGGACAGCAGCTCCGAGACGAAGGGCCAAGGCCGGGCCGTGGCGGGGTCGATCAGCGCCGCGGCATCGGGTGCCCGATACGGTTGCTTGTGGCGCGCCTGGGTCTGGGGCGGCAGGTAGCGACCCATGGCGAGCTTGAGGCCGATCTTCTCGTTCAGGCCGCGCACCTTCAGGCGCTGGGGCAGGCGGTTGGCCAACTCGATGACGCGGTGGTCCAGAAAAGGAAAGCGCCCTTCGACCCCATTGGCCATGAGCATGCGGTCGCCCTGGGAGCTCAACAGGTAGTTGCCCATGAGCAAGCGGGCCTCCAGGTACTGGGCGCGGGCCATGGGGTGCCAGCGGGCCGCGTCGGCGGGCATGAGCGCGCGCACCGCGTCCAGGGACTCACCGTCAGGGCGGGGCTCCGCCAGGAAAATGCGCGCCTTGCTGGTGCTGTCGAAGCGCGGCAAGTGCGAGAACAGCGGGTCATCGGGGTCGTCCAGGCCGATGCCGTAGAACCCGCGCACGAAGCTGTCAGCGCGACCCGTGCCTTGGGCCAGGTAGGGGTAGAGGCGCTTGAGCAGCGCCGGCCGCCACGACGAAGCAGGCTGGCGGGCCCAGAACCAGCGCACCTTTGCCTCCTTGAACAGGTCGTAGCCACCGAAAACCTCGTCGGCGCCCTCACCGGTCAGCACCACCTTGTGGCCTTCGCGGCGCACCAGGCCCGACAACAAGCGCATGGGCACGGGCGCGGTTCGCAGCACGGCGCACTCGGTGTGGCGCACCGTGTCGACCAGGGCCTGCCCCACGTCGGCCGACGTGCAATCGATGCGGCTGTGGCGCGCCCCCAGGAAGTCGATCACGCGCTGCTGGTGCGCAGACTCGTCGAGCGACGGGTCATCGAAGCCGATGGAGAAGGTGCGCAGCGGTGCGTCGCTCTCGTGGTGGATCAGGCTCGTCAGGATGGACGAGTCCAGCCCGCCTGACAGGTAGGCGCCCACGGGCACGTCGGCGCGCAGGCGGAGGCGGGTGGCGTCGATGAGCAACTCGCGCACCTGCTCCAGCAGCGCGTCGTCGCTGCCCTGCAGGTGGCCGTCGGGCGAGGTCGGAAACGACCAGTCCCAGTAGCGGAGGATGCGGTGGCGCAAGGCGAAGTCGCGGTCGCGCTCGGCCACCAGCAGGGTGCCCGGCTCCAGCGAGCGGATGCCATCAAACAGGGTCTCGCCCCCCACCGGCGACCAGCACGTGAAGACCTGATCAAGCGCCCGCCGGTTGACCTCAGGCGCCTGAGGCATGGCGGCCAGGATGGCCTTGGCTTCGGAGCCGAAGACCAGTTGGTGCTCGCCTTCGTGGGCCGCCAGTCGGTAGTGCAAGGGCGCGATGCCGACGCGGTCGCGCACGAGCAGCAGGCGCTGGCGCGCGTCGTCCCGACCGTCCCACAAGGCGATGGCGAACTGCCCATTGAGGTGGTGCACGAAGTCGTCGCCGTGCTGCTCGTACAGGTGGACGATGACCTCGGTGTCGGATCGCGTGGCAAAGCGATGCCCTTGCGCCTGCAACTCGGCGCGCAACTCGACGTGGTTGAAGATCTCGCCATTGAAGACCACCGCGATGCGGCCGTCCTCGTTGAAGATGGGCTGATCGCCACCCGCCAGGTCCACGATGGCCAGGCGCGTGTGCGCGAGCCCCACGGCGGGACGTGACAGGAAGCCGCGACCATCGGGGCCTCGGTGATGAAGGGTTGCCGCCATCTCGGCCAGCAAGGCTGGGGCAGGCGACCACGCCGAATTGGCCAGCCCGCGCCAATCCAGCACACCTGCGATACCGCACATGAGCCTTCACCCCCTCGAATTGAGTACCCTGGATCGATGATAAGCGCCTCACGATGGCGCCGAATCCCCCTAGACTGCATGGAAATGTCGTTGACCGTTGAACTCACCTCAATGCGGAACGAAGCGAGCCCGGGTGCGCCTGCGCCTCGGCCGCTGTTGGCCCAACTGGAGCACGTCGCGCGCACGCGCGGCGCACACACCGCCTTCGTCGAAGGCGAGCGCCGCACCACCTACGCCCAGCTCTGGTCCTGGGTCGAGCGCATCGGGCAAGGGCTCCGCGGCCGCATCCAGCCCGGCGAGCCCGTGGTCATCGTGATGGACAACCGCGCCGAACTGGCCGCCGCCATCTACGCGACCTGGTGGGCCGGCGGCGTCACCGCCACGCTCAACCCGGCGCTCAAGCTGCCCGACCTCATCGCGTTGGGCCACCAGTGCGGGGCCCGACTGGCTCTGCTCGACCCGGCTTTCGCCGCGCAGAAGGACGAATGGGGGCGCAGCGGCGTGGCCGCGTTCGAGTTGGACGCCTGGCTGGCCGAGCCGACTGCCGAGCCCCCTTGTGACGCCCCCCTCGCCACGGACCGCTCCTCCACGGCGGCGCTGATCTTCACCTCCGGCACGACGGGACAGCCCAAGGGCGTCATGCTCAGCCACGCCAACCTCGCCGCCAACGTCGCTGCCGTGCAGGCCAGCCTGCCCATGCAGGCCGACGACGTCACCTTGTGCGTGCTGCCCTTCCACTACGCCTACGGCGGCTCGGTGCTGCACACACACCTCACGCTGGGGGCCACGCTGGTGCTGGAAAACAGCTTCATGTACCCGCAGCGCATCACGCAGCGCATGGCGCAATGCGGCGTCACGGCTTTCCACGGCGTGCCCTCGTCTTACTACCTGCTGCTGGAGCGGGGGCAGATCACCGGCGCGAACCTGGGCTCGCTGCGCTACGTGGCCCAGGCGGGCGGCCCCATGGACCCGGCCCGCATCGACGCCTTCTGCGCCCTGCTGCCCCAGGTCGGCTTCTGGGTCATGTATGGCCAGACGGAGGCCTGCTCGCGCCTGACCACCCTGCCCGCCCCTGAACGCCTGCGCAAGCGCGGCTCGGTGGGGCGGCCCCTGCCAGGCGTGCGCCTGCGTGTGCTGGGCCCCGATGGCGCACGCCTGCCCTGCGGGGAAGTGGGCGAGGTCTGCGCTCAAGGCGACAACGTCATGCAAGGCTACTGGCAAGCCCCGGACGACACCGCCGCAACCTTGCAAAACGGCTGGCTGCGCACGGGCGACATCGGCCACCTGGACGACGAAGGCTTCCTGTTCCTGCACGGCCGCAGCCGCGACATCATCAAAGTGGGCGCGCACCGCGTGGCACCGCAGGAAATCGAGCAGGTCATCCAGTTGGTGCCCGGCGTGCAGGAATGCGCCGTGCTCGCCATGCCCGACACCTTGCTGGGTGAGGTCATCCGCGCCTGCGTGGTGCCCGCCCTCGATGCCCCCGAAGCCAGCACCCTGACGCGCGACATCCTGCGCACCTGCCGCGAGCGCCTGCCGCTCTACAAGATGCCGCGCCAGGTGGACTGCTTCGACGCGCTGCCCCGCACCGCCTCCGGCAAGATCCAGAAGCACCTCATCCCGGCGCACCCAGGCCAAGCCTGAGCCGACGCGCCCTTACTCCAACGACCTCACCGCACCAGGCCAGCCCATGCGCAAAGACATCGACGCCCTGATCGACCAACTGCTGCCGTTCGACCGGGACGCAGAAATCACCCGCACCACCGAAAAAATCCGCGAACTGATGCGTCAGCACCTGCGCCGACGCGGCCTGGTGGTGGCCATGTCGGGCGGCATCGACAGCTCGGTTTGCGCCGCCCTGGCGGTCAAGGCGCTGGGGCCGGACAAGGTCTTCGGCCTGCTGATGCCCGAGCGCGACTCGTCGTCGGAGAGCGTGGTCAAGGGCAAGCTGCTGGCCGAGCACCTGGGCATCCGCTACACCATCGAAGACATCGCCCCCACGCTGGAGGCCATCGGCTGCTACCGCTGGCGTGACGAGGCCATCCGCGCCGTGTACCCGGCCTACGGCGAAGGCTGGAAGAACAAGATCGTCATCGCCGGTGGCACCGCAGGCCAGATCAACCACTTCAAACTCGTGGTGCAGGAGCCGGGCAACGGCCCCCTGCACGAGCAGCGCCTGGGCCTGCGCGAGTACCTGCAGATCGTGGCGGCCACGAACTTCAAGCAGCGCATTCGCAAGACGCTGGAGTTCTTCCACGCCGACCGCCTGAACTACGCCGTGGTGGGCACGCCCAACCGCGTGGAGTACGACCAGGGCTTCTTCGTGAAAAACGGCGACGGCTCGGCCGACCTCAAGCCGATTGCCCACCTCTACAAGAGCCAGGTGTACGCGCTGGCCCGCCACATGGGCCTGCCCGACGTCATCTGCAACGCCACGCCCACCACCGACACCTACAGCCTCAGCCAGGGACAGGACGAGTTCTACTACGCCCTGCCCTACAAGGAGATGGACGTGGCGCTGTGGCATGTCAACCAGGGCCTGCCGCCCGCCCAACTGGCCGAACGCCTGGGCCTCAGCGAGCAGCAAGCCACCTACATCTACCAGGACATCGACGCCAAGCGACGCACCACGGCGCCGCTGCACTGGTCGGGCCTGCTGATGGAGCCCGTCAGCGGCCCGGTGCCCAAGCCCGGAGCGTGAAAGCGACGCGCCCATGAAAACGGCCGGTCAAGTGACCGGCCGTTGTGCATCTGGAGCGGGTGATGGGAATCGAACCCACGTATCAAGCTTGGGAAGCTGGCGTTCTACCATTGAACTACACCCGCGATGGATGTCATTCTAGCGGCATCACGCGGGTGATTCGCTCGCATCATGCAGGCTTCAGCGCTCCAGCATCGACAAGCGACGGCGAGACACGAAGGCCATGCCGGCCAAACCCAGCGCCAACATGGCCAGGGGTGGCAATTCCGGCACGGGCGCTGTCAGCGACTTGTCAGACAAGCCCAGGCGCAGCATCGGCGAGATGTCGACCGACAGGGAGCCGAAGTTCAGCATGGGCAACACGGCGACCGCGTACTCCTCGAGCTGCAGGGCTGACGCGAACTGCGTCTGGGCGCCCGCGGTGAGCATCATGTCGGTGAGGTTCATCTTCATCGACAGCCCGCCGCTGGTGGACAGGTGCAGGTTTTCCGCCACGTTGAAAGCGAAAACATCGAAGGTCTTTTGCGTGCCCTGGGCTGTCGCCAAGTCAGCGGTGAGCACGTTGCGCTTGAAGTCGAGCCCGAAATTGGCCAGCGACAACGCACCGGTTTCGCTCTTGATCAGCAAGCCGGAGCCTGAAGCGAACCCCGACACCGGGTCCAGGCTCAAGGAGAAGATCGACGCGTTGAGGGTGACCTGCGTCACCGGCATCATGAAGTTCCAGCCGCCTCCGCCCAACTGCCGGGTGTTGCCCAAAGCGGACACGCCCACGCCCATGCTGCTCATCAGGTCCGAAGTGTCCGTGTTGAAGCTGAAAACCGACTCGGCGTCGATCAGCGTCGTCGGGATCGTCAGGTTCAGGGCCTGAGCCCCGAACGAGGCACCAACCAGGCCAGCGGCCACCAGGAAGTGACGGGATGTGTGGGTGATCGATGCCATGCGGTGCTCCAGTTCGATTCGTTGAGATGAGGATCGCAGAATGAAACGCCTGAAACACAGCCTGTTTCCAGTCGAAGGCCGAGGCGGTCAATTAGTTCACGGGCAAGCTGCACAGCCCCGCGATCCGGCCTCAGCGAAGACCCGCAGCCCTAAAATGGCGACATGACTTCGCATTCCGAGACCGACTGCCCACCCGAGGGCAGCCAACCACCCGAGGTGGCCCACCCCCGCAGCATCCGCAGTTTCGTGATGCGAGCCGGCCGCACCACCGAAGGCCAGGCGCGCGCCCTGGCTGACCTGGGACCACGCTTCGTGCTGCCCTACACCGAGCGGCTGCTCGACTTCCAGGAGGTGTTCGGCCGCCAGGCCCCCGTGGTGCTGGAGATCGGCTTCGGCATGGGCGACGCCACGGCCAAGATCGCCGAGGTGCTGCCCGAGACGGACTTCATCGGCTGCGAGGTGCACGAGCCGGGCGTGGGCGCCCTGCTCAAGCACATCGGCGAGCGCCAGTTGAGCAACCTGCGCATCGTGCAGGACGACGCGGTGCAGGTGCTCAAGCACATGATCCCGGCGGCGTCGCTGGCGGGGGTCCACATCTTCTTCCCCGACCCGTGGCACAAAAAGCGCCACCACAAGCGCCGCCTGATCCAGCCCGCCTTCGTTCAGGATCTGCTGGCACACCTCGCACCCGGTGGCTACCTGCACTGCGCCACCGACTGGGAACCTTATGCCCAGCAGATGCTGGAGGTGCTGTCGGCCGAGCCCGGCCTGGTCAACACGGCCGAGGGCTACGCCGAGAAACCGGCCTACCGCCCGCTCACCAAGTTCGAGAACCGCGGCCTGAGGCTGGGCCACGGCGTGTGGGACCTGGTGTTTCGCAAACCCGCCTGACCGGTCTGGGGACACGCGTCACCCCAAACAAAACAGGCAGGCCGATCACGAGATCGCCTGCCTGTTTGCTCATGCGCGGACGCATGGGTCAGCCGGGGAGGCGGCCACCGCGGGCCGCCCATTGCATCAGTTGCTGAACTTGTAGTCGGTCTTGGCCTTGGACTTCAGGTCCTCGCGGAACTTGGTGACCTTGACCTGGTTTTGACGCTGGATGATCTGGGCCTTGACGTCTTCGAAGGCGGGGAACTGCACGGGGCGCAGGTCTTCCAGCTTGATGATGTGATAGCCGAACTGCGACTTCACCGGGGTGTCGGTGACCTGGCCCTTTTCGAGCTTGGTCATGGCCGCGGAGAATTCGGGCACGTAGTTGCCGGGGTTGGCCCAGTCGAGGTCGCCGCCATTTTCAGCGGAGCCCGGGTCCTTGGAGTTCTTCTTGGCCAGGTCTTCGAACTTGGCGCCGCCCTTGATCTGGGCGATCAGGGCCTTGGCGTCTTCTTCCTTCTCGACCAGGATGTGGCGAGCGCGGTATTCCTTGTCGCCGTTGGCCGACTTGATCTTGTCGTACTCGGCGCGGGCCTCCGCGTCGGTCGTGCCGATCTTCTTTTCGATGTCGGTGAACAGGGCGCGGATCAGGATGGACTGACGCGCGAACTCCATCTGGGTCTTGTAGTCGGCCGAGCCTTGCAGGCCGCGGCGCTCGGCTTCCTGGATGTAGATCTCGCGCAGCACGATTTCGTCGCGCACCTTCTGCTCCAGGTCGGGCGTCTTGGTGACCGGGGGCTGGCCGGGCTGCTGGGGCGACTTGATGATCTGGTCGATCATGGCGTCGACGCGCGCCTTGGGCACGGCCTTGCCGTTGACGATGGCGATGTTCTGAGCCGAGACCAGCGGGGCGGCCAGCGACAGCGATGCGGCCAGCAAGGCAGCCAGGGCGGTACGGGAAGTCTTCATGTTGAGCAGAGCGCTTGGGTGTGAAGTCAGGATGACACGGGTGTCGAAGCGGAGGTCGGCTCGGCCTGGATGGCCAGGGCATGGATGCCCCGGGGCATGAGGTCGCGCAGGGCATCATACACAAGGCGATGCCGCTGAACGTGTGACAAACCGTTGAAGCAGGATGCGCGGATGCGCAGCGAGAAATGGGTGCCGAAGGGCGCCCCGCTGTGGCCGGCGTGACCGGCGTGGGAGGCCGTGTCGTCCTGCACGGCGAGGGATTCGGGCGAGAGGGCGGCGCGCAGCACGGCGTCCATCTCGGTGGCGGTGACGGGCTCGAAAGACATGCGGGGCCTCACTGACCGGATGCGTTGCCGGGGGCGGCCGGCTCGGCGGCCTCCATGTGCTTGCTGAGGTAGAGCCCCTGGGCCAGCGTGAACACCAGCGTCAGGCCCAGGCTGCCCCACATCTTGAAGCTCACCCAGGTGTCGAGCGGGTAGTTGAAGGCCACGTGCAGGTTGAGCACGCCCATGAAGGCGAAGAACAGCACCCAGGCCCAGCCCAGCTTGCGCCAGACGGCGTCGGGGGCCGAAATCTGGCCGCCCATCATCTGGCGCAGCATCTTGCGACCCAGGATCACCTCGGTGACCAGGAAGCCCGTGCCCATCAGCCAGTAGATGACGGTGGGCTTCCATTTGATGAAGGTCTCGTCGTGGAACCACAGGGTCAGGCCGCCGAGCACGACGACGATGACCAGCCCGGCCCACAGCATCTTGTCCACCGGCTTGCGCAGCGCCTTGAGGGTGACGATCTGCAGCACCGTGGCGATGACCACCACCACGGTGGCCAGCAGCACGGGCGCCTCGGTGGCCCCCACGACGCCACCGGAGACGGCGAAACCCAGGTGCTGGGTGAGCCACTGCGAGACGGCCTCTTTGTGTCCCTCGGCCCACTTGAAGCTGGCGAAAAACAGGATGACGGGCAGGAGGTCAAAGAAGATTTTCATGGGCGGAAGTCTATCGCGGCGGAGTTGATGCAATAGCGCTCGCCGGTGGGCTGGGGGCCGTCGTCGAAGACGTGGCCCAGGTGCGCGCCGCAGTTCTTGCAGCGGACCTCGGTGCGGATCATGCCGTGGGTGGTGTCGCGCACGTACTCGATGAGGTCACCAGCGGCGGGTTGCCAGTAGCTGGGCCAGCCGCAGCCCGCGTCGAACTTGGTGTCGGACTCGAAGAGTTTGACGCCGCAGCAGACGCACTGGTAGGAGCCCTTCTCGAAGTGGTCCCAGTAGCGCCCGCTGAAAGGCGGCTCGGTGGCGGCGTGCCGCGTGACGCGATAAGCCAGCGGCTCGGCCTGGCTGAGTTGCTCGCGCCATTCGGCATCGGTCTTCTGGACGGGGGGGGCGGTGGCGTCGCTCATGATGAACAGGAGACCTCGATGGATTGGGCCCAGGCGGGCGGGAAGTCGGCGTCGGCCTCGCAGCCGGCTTGCTCGACGAAGGGGGTCTGCAGCAGGCGGTGCAGGCGCTGCACCTCGCTGAAGTCGCCGCGCTGCGCCTGGCGGATGGCGCCCTCGGCCAGGTGGTTGCGCAGCACGTAGACGGGGTTGACGTCGCGCATGCGTTCGGCGCGCTCGGCGTCCACGCTGGCTTCGGCAATCAGGCGCTGGCGGTAGCGCTCGGCCCAGGCGTCGAAGGCGGCCCGGTCCAGGAAGAGGTCGCGCACCGGGGCGTTGGCGGGGTCGGACGGCAGCGCTTGCGACGCGAACCCGCACAGGCGGCGAAACGCGATGGTGAAGTCGACCTTGCCTGCGTCCATCAGGCGCAGCCAGTCCACGGCCAGCTCGCCGTCGCCCGGCTGCTCGGCGCGCAGGCCCAGCTTGGCGCGCCAGCGCCCGGTCATGGCCTGGGGGAAGCGCGCTTCATAGCGCTGGAGCACGTCGACCAGGGGCTGGACGTCTTCGTCGGCGCCGGGCACCAGCGGCGCGAGGGCCTGGGCCAGCGCGCGCAGGTTCCAGTAGCCCATCTGGGGCTGGTTGTTCCAGCTGTAGCGGCCTTGCGTGTCGGAGTGGTTGCAGATGTGGCCCGGGTCGAAGGCGTCGAGGAAGCCAAAGGGCCCGTAGTCGATGGTCAGGCCCAGGATGGACATGTTGTCGGTGTTCATCACGCCGTGGCAAAAGCCCACCGACTGCCACTGGGCCATCAGGTCGGCGGTGCGGGTGACGACCTCGTCGAGCAAGGCCAGCGCGGGCTGGTCGTGGCCCAGCAGGTGCGGAAAGTGGTGCGTGAGCACGAAGTCCAGCAGCGCGGCCAGCGCCTCGTGGTGACGCGGCTGGCCGCTGTGCGCGAAGTGCTCGAAGTGGCCGAAGCGGATGAAGCTGGGGGCCACGCGGGTGACGACGGCGGCGGTCTCCATGGTTTCGCGGCGCACGGGCTCAGGCGAGGCCGTCAGCGCCAGCGCGCGCGTGGTGGGGATGCCCAGGCCGTGCATGGCTTCGGAGCACAGGAACTCGCGGATGGACGAGCGCAGGACCGCGCGGCCATCGCCCCGGCGCGAATACGGTGTCGCGCCAGCGCCCTTGAGTTGCAGCTCCTGCGGGCCGATGGGCGAGTCGATTTCCCCGAGCAACAGGGCCCGCCCGTCTCCCAACTGCCCGGCCCACTGGCCGAACTGGTGGCCGGAGTACACGGTGGACAGGGGCGCCATGCCGGGCCAGGTGGCGTTGCCGCTGAGCACCTGCAGGGCGGTGTCGTTGGCCCAGTGGGCGGGCCAGCCCATGTCGCGCGCCAAGGCCTCGCAGGTGGCCACCCAGCGCGGGCTGGGGAGCGGGTCGCCCTCCTGCGGGGTGCCCAAAGGCACGTTCAGGCGCGCGTGGGCGTCCTGATGGAGCCGGGCGAAGCGATTGAGCCAGGCGTCGTCAGGGGGGCACCAGCCAGGGGCCGCGGGCGGAGCGAGGGGCGAAGACACAGACATGTGGTGCAGTGTAGACAAGCCCCCCTGTCCCTGGGGCGGGGTGGGCCAATGGCCCGCCTGGCCGATGGGCAGGACCTAAGATGCGCGCTCCTGCCGGCCCCGCCGGCCCAGTCGATCAGGAGACCGTTGTGGATCTGGTGTTGTTCTTCAAAGCCGCGCTCATGGGCATCGTGGAGGGCCTGACGGAGTTCCTGCCCATCTCCAGCACCGGGCACCTGATCCTGGCCAACACGATGATGGACTTCGCGGGCTCGGCAGGGTCCGAGAAGGCCAAGGTCTTCGAGATCGCGATCCAGACGGGCGCCATCTTCGCGGTCATCCTGGTCTACCTGCAACGCATCAAGGACACGGTCTCGGGCCTGGGCTCCGACCCGCAGGCCCGGCGCTTCACGCTCAACGTGATCGTCGGCTTCCTGCCCGCCGTGGTGGCGGGGCTGGCCGTGGGCAAGTTGATCAAGTCGCACCTGTTCACGCCCACGGTGGTGGCCACCACCTTCATCGTCGGCGGCTTCATCATCCTGATCGCCGAGCGCATCGCTGCGCGTCAGCCGCAATCGCGCGTGGCCACGGTGGACGACATGTCGCTGTCCGACGCCATCAAGGTCGGCCTCATCCAGTGCCTGGCGATGGTGCCGGGCACCAGCCGCTCGGGCGCGACCATCATCGGCGGCATGCTGATGGGCCTGTCGCGCAAGGCGGCCACGGATTACAGCTTCTTCCTGGGCATCCCGACCCTGGTGGGTGCGGGCGCCTACAGCCTCTACAAGGAGCGCGCGCTGCTGTCGATGGACGACCTGCCGCTGTTCTCCACCGGGCTGGTGTTCGCCTTCCTGTCGGCCTGGGTGTGCGTGCGCTGGCTGATCCGCTACGTCTCCAGCCACACCTTCGTGCCCTTTGCCTGGTACCGCATCGCCTTCGGGGTGCTGATTTTGGTGACGGCTCACTTCGGCTGGGTCAGCTGGCACGAGTGAGGCCGGCATGTCGCTGCGACACCAGGCCCTGGACGTTCTGCTGGAGCCCGACCCGGGGCGCAAGGCCGAACGGGCGCGGGCGCTGTTCGACGCGCTGCCCCCCGGCGATGCACCCCACGCCGCCCCGCTGCTGAGCGAGCCAGAACGCGCCGAGGTCATCGAGCTGAGCGCGGCCCAGGCGCAGGCCATGCCCGGGCGCCCGGCCCGCCCCCGGCTGGTGCCGGCCAAAGAGGTGCCTTCGCGCAGCCCGTTCACGCTGGAGGGGCGCGCGGCGCTTTTGCACGCCATCTGCCACATCGAGTTCAACGCCATCAACCTGGCGCTGGACGCGGCCTGGCGCTTCGCCGACATGCCCCAAGGCCACCTGCGCGACTGGCTGCAGGTGGCCTCGGAAGAGGCGCTGCACTTTGGCTTGCTGCGCGACCACCTGCGCAGCCTGGGTTTCGACTACGGTGACTTCGACGCGCACGACGGCCTGTGGAGCATGTGCGAGAAGACCCAGGGCGACGTGGTGGCCCGCATGGCCCTGGTGCCGCGCACCCTGGAGGCCCGCGGCCTGGACGCGACGCCGCTGATCCAGGACAAGCTCAGGCGCGCGGGTGACCTCGTGGCCGTAGGCATCCTGGACGTGATCTTGCGCGATGAGATCGGGCACGTGGCGATCGGCAACCGCTGGTTCCACCACCTCTGCCGCGAGCGCGGGCTGGACGCGCAAGCGCTGTACCCGGAGCTGGTGCGGCGCCACGAGGCCCCTCGCCTGCGACCGCCGTTCAACGAGGCGGCGCGCAAAGCGGCGGGCTTCACCGACGAGGAAATGGCGTTCTTGCTGGGCCTGGACTGAGGCGCGGCCCCCGAACGCGGCGAGCGGCCATCAGCCGCGCGGGTGGTGCTGGGCGTGCAGCTGGCGCAGTCGCTCGCGGGCAACGTGGGTGTAGACCTGCGTGGTCGAGATGTCGGCGTGGCCCAGCAGCATCTGCACCACGCGCAGGTCGGCACCGTGGTTGAGCAGGTGGGTGGCGAAGGCGTGCCTCAGGGTGTGCGGCGACAGGTGCTGGGTGATGCCGGCCATGAGCGCGTACTTGCGGATCAGCTTCCAGAACATCTGGCGGGACATGCCCTGCCCTTGCGTGGTGACGAACAGGTCTTCGCTGGTGCGCTCGCCCAGCAGGCGTGAGCGCGACTCGCTGAGGTAGCGCTGCAGCCACGCGCCGGCTTCCTGGCCGAAGGGCACCAGGCGCTCCTTGCTGCCTTTGCCGGTCACGCGCAAGACGGCGTCTTGCAGGCTGACCTGCACGGTGCGCAAGCCCACCAGCTCGCTGACGCGCAGGCCGCTGGCGTAGATGAGCTCCAGCATGGCGCGGTCGCGCAGACCCAGGGACTCGTGCACGTCGGGGGCCGCCAGCAGGCGCTCGACCTGGTCTTCGGTGACGGTGCCGGGCAGGCGCATGCGCTGACGCGGCGCGTCCATGCGCACAGTGGGGTCGGTGGGGCGCAGGTTCTCGCGCAGCGCCCAGCGGAAAAAGCGCCGGAAAACGCTCAGGCGCCGGCCGACGGATGAGGGGCGCGAGGCGCTGTGGCGGGCGGCCATGTAAGCCTGGAGGTCGTCCTCGCTGGCCTCGACGAGGGTGCGCGCGCCGTCGCTGTGCTCGCGCAACCAGGTCGACAAGGCGGCCAGGTCGCGCCGGTAGGCCGCGAGGGTGTTGGCGCTCAGGCCGTCTTCGAGCCAGATGACGTCGAGGAAGCGGGCCAGCGAGGGGCCCGCCTCCAGCGCGTCCATCGCGGGCGCGGCGTCAGACTCCCCCACGCAGGAGGCCTTCCTTCATGCGTTTGTCGGCGGGGTGCTCGCCCACGAAGATCTTGAGCACCGCGCGGTAGAGGTCGTCGCCCGCCACCGGCTGTCCGATGCGGCGCTCGTTGATGCGCACCACCGTGCCGGCATCGGGCTCGAAGTCGAGGTCGATGGTGTCGCCCACCTGGAGGTCGCCGATGCTGTCGATGTGGCTGGCCAGGCGCTCCAGGCGCGTGCCGAGCTGGGCCTGGACGGCCTCGGGTTCGTGCCGCGCGATGCGGCTGGTCAGCGAGCGCGTCAACTCGTGGCTGGGGGCCTGGAGCATGATCTTCAGGCGCAGGCGCTTGGGGCCGGGCATGGTCAGCACCTGAACGGCGTCGCGCGTGGGGGCGGTCAGGTACAGGCCGGCGACGAAGGCCTTGACCCAGGCCACGCCCCGCAGGCCCAGGCCGTTGAGGCGCAAGGTGCGGTCGGACAGCACCAGGGTGTCGTCAAACTGCTGGCCTTCCAGCGAAGCCGGCGCAGCCTGCACCGCCGAGGGGGCGCAAACGAGGCCGGCCAGCAAGCTCAGCACGGCGGCCATGGCCAGGTGGCGGAAGGCGCTCAGGCGCCGCGTGGAGGTCAGCATGCAGGTGTGTCCCGTGGTCAGAATCGTCGAAACCGGCTTGAACTCGACAGCATGTGGGGTTCCACACTCGAAATTCAAGCGCAAAGCGATAGGCTGGTAAACATCATGTTGGACCCCTTGCTCTTGCTGCCCGACTTCCTGCTGATTTTGGGCGGATTCCTCCTTTGCCGCTTCACGGCCTTCGGTCGCCCCACCTGGGACGTGGTGGAACGACTGGTCTACCACCTGCTGTTCCCGGCGCTGCTGTTTGCGTCGATCGTGCGCAGCCCGCTGCAGCCCGGCGACGCGGCGACGCTGGCCGGCGCGGGCGTGGCGCTGTGCCTGCTGGGGCTGCTGCTGGCGACCCTGCTGCGGCACGGGCCGGGGGTGGACGCGCGCATGCACGCCAGCGGGGCGCAGGTGGCGTTTCGCTTCAACTCCTACATCGCGCTGGCGCTGGCTGACCGCCTGTTGGGCGCCGAGGGCGTGGCGCTGATCGCGATCCTGATCGCGTTGTGCGTGCCGCTGTGCAACGCGGGGGCGGTCTGGAGCCTGGCTCGGCACGGCGGGCACAACACCTGGATGGAAATCGCGCGCAACCCGCTGATCATCGGCACGCTGGCCGGGCTGACGGTGCGGGTGCTGGGCTTGCCGCTGCCCTCCTGGGGCGTGGAGACGGTGAGCCGCATCGGGCAAGCCGCCCTGCCCCTGGGTCTGTTGGCCGTGGGGGCCGGCCTCAAGCTGACGGGCCTGACCGCCGCCCCGGGGTTGGCCGCCAGCTTGCTGGTCATCCGGCACCTGGTGCTGCCCCTGGCGGCCATCGGCCTGGGCTGGGCGCTGGGTTTGCCCGACACCCAGCGCGCCATCCTGGTCGCCTTCGGGGCCTTGCCCACCGCGTCCAGCGCCTACGTGCTGGCCGTTCGCATGGGCGGACACGGGCCGTTCGTGGCGGGCCTGATCACGGTGTCGACCTTGCTGGGCATGGTCACCGTGCCGATGTGGATCGCGGTGCTGCGCCAGGTGGGGGGTTGATCAGGGCCTCAGTTGCCGCTGTTGTAGGCGCGGCGGATGTCTTCCATCGCCTGATCCAGTTTGGCCGGGCTTCGCGCAGCCGGGTCGCTGCTGGCTTGCCATTCACCAAATGCGGTGGCGCGCCGGCGCATGTACTCCGTCTCGCGGTTGAGCGCGGCCATGCGCGCCTCGTCCTCGTAGTTGGGCACCAGGGTGGGCAACTGAGCCTGCCAGGCCTCGACGCGCTGGTTGCGGCGGGCTTCGTCCGACTCGGCCTCGGCGATGAGGACCGAGCCCATCAAGGCGGCCTCCATCAGCGTGAACTCGCCGGCCTTGAGGCGATCCGGCAATTCGTTCATGAGGTTCTGGGCCATGACGCTGCGCTGACGGGCGTCCTTTTGCTCATCCAGGCTCTGCCAGGTCTCGAAAGACCGCTGGTACTTCAGGTACTGGACGATGCGCTGCGCTTCGACCTTGGCGTTGGGGTGACCTTTGAGCGAGGCTTCCAGGGCCGCCTGGTCTTCGGGTGCGACGCCACTGAGGCGGGCATCGGCCAGCAAGGACCCGCCAGCCTGCGACGAGGCCGCATCGGCCCCCGAAGCCGCCGACCAGCCCGACCACAGGCCACCCGCAGCCCCCGATGCGGCGCCATCCGGGCCACCCTCACCCTGCGGGGCAAACGCCCAATAGGCCAGGCCACCGGCCGCGACCAGGGCAGCCACCAGGGCCACACCTTGCCAGGACTTGCTTTTTTCAATGGTGATCATCGGGAACTCGGTGAGAGAAAACGGGGAGCGTGCAGCATACCGCCGCCTCCAGATTCGCAGCGTGCGAGGGCGTCCGGATTACTACCAAGCCCCACCCGATCCGGGTGGCGCGGCTAGACTGGCGGACATGATCCTTCGCCTCATGACCGAGCGGGACCTGCCGGGGGTCCTGGCGGTGCAAATGGGTTGTTATCAACCCGACTACCACGAGCCCGAATCGGCGTTCCGCTCCAAACTGAGTCAGTGCCCCGACACCTGCTGGGTGATCGAGCGAGCGAGCGGCGGCGCCAGCGGGCCCGTCGAGGCCTACCTCGTCAGCCTGCCCGTGGCCGCCGGTGCCTTGCCCGCCCTGCACCAGGGAGACTGGCGGCGGCCACCACATGCGACCTCGCTCTACCTCCATGACCTGGCGGTGGGCCCCGCCTTGCGAGGCAGCGGCGCCGCAGCCAGGCTGATCGAGCAGGCGAGCCTGGGCGCACGGCAACGGGGCCTGAGCAGCCTGGCACTGGTCGCGGTGCAAGGTTCGGTGCCTTTCTGGCAAAGGCACGGTTTTCAGGACGTCAGCCCGACGGCACCGGAGCGCCCCGCCAGCCTGCACAGCTTCGGGCCGCAAGCCACGTTCATGACACGCGCAAGCTGAGACCGTTGCGCGCAGTCATCTTGCGAAGAGGCTTGATTCACATCAAGGCGAGCAATTGACGCGCAGGTGGGCGGATGCGACGCTGACGTGTCGCCTTTCCTTCCGGCATCGTCCCCTCGCGCATGAAATACCCAAGACTGACCTGGGCTGTCCTGACCAGCCTGATCCTCGCCGCCGCCGGGCTGGCCTGGTGGATGAACTCACAGCGCGATCGACTGCCGGACGGCATCCACCGGGGCAACGGGCGCGTGGAGGTCGAACGCATCGAAATCGCAGCCAAGTACCCGGGTCGGGTCATCGAGCTGCCCGTGCGCGAAGGCGACTGGGTTCAGGCTGGTGACGTCATCGCCCGGCAAGACCCGACGGACCTGCTGGCCCAGCGCGTTGCGGTGGAGGCCGCCCGAGAACGGGCGACTCAGGCCATGCAACGCGCCGGTGCCGAAACCGAGGTGCGGCGGGTGCAGGCGCGCATCGCCCAGCTGGAGCTGGACCACGCCACGCGGCTCAAGCAAGACGCGCTGGTCTCGGGCGCCGAGGTCGAGCGCCGCACGGCCCAACGCGACGGCGAGCGCGCGGGCATCCAGGTCGCCACCGCCGCGATCGGCGAAGCCACCGCAGCCCGTGGCGAGGCCGAGGCCCAGATCCAGCGCATCAACGTGGCGCTCGACGACCTGGTGCTGCGCGCCCCGGTGGCCGGTCGCATCGAGTACCGCGTGGTCGAGCCGGGCTCGGTCATCCCGTCTGGCGGGCGCGTGGCCACGCTGCTCAACACCTCCGAGGTGCACATGACGGTGTTCCTGCCCACCGACGTCGCAGGCCAGCTGAAGCTGGGCGACGAGGCCCGCATCGTGCTGGACGCGGCGCCGCAGTTCGTCATCCCGGCGGTGGTCTCTTTCGTGGCCTCCGAGGCGCAGTTCACGCCCAAGTACGTGGAGACCGCCTCCGAGCGGGAGAAGCTCGTGTTCCGCGTCAAGCTCAAGGTGGCCAGCGAGCTCGCAGGTCGCTACGCGCCTCACGTCAAAGCCGGCCTGACCGGCTACGGGCACGTGCGCGACGACAGCCGCCGCCCCTGGCCACCGTCCCTGAGCGTGAAGTTGCCGCAGCAGGGGCCTGCGTCGGCACCGGCCCGCTGAGTGCATGCACCCCGGCATGAACAGCGCCACCATCGCCATCGACGTGCAGGACCTGCGGCACCTCTACGGGCGCACGCGGGCGCTCGACCACGTCAGCCTGAGGCTGCCCGCGGGCCAGACCATCGGCCTGGTGGGGCCCGATGGCGTCGGCAAGTCGACGCTGCTGTCGGTCATCGCGGGCGTCAAGGTGATCCAGCATGGCCGCGTGCAGGTGCTGGGCGAAGACCTGTCCGATGCAAAGGCTCGCGCCCGGCTGTCGCCGCGCGTGGCCTTCATGCCGCAGGGCCTGGGTCGCAACCTCTACCCCACGCTGTCGGTGACCGAAAACGTCGACTTCTTTGCGCGGCTGTTCGGGCAAGGCGCGGCCGAGCGCGAGGCGCGCATCCAGCGCCTGCTCGACGCCACGGGCCTGGCGCCCTTTCGCGACCGGCCGGCGGGCAAGTTGTCAGGCGGCATGAAGCAAAAGCTCGGCCTGTGCTGCTCGCTGGTGCACGACCCCGACCTGCTCATCCTCGACGAGCCCACCACGGGCGTGGACCCGTTGTCTCGCCGGCAGTTCTGGGCCCTGGTCGAGGCCTTGCGGGCCGAGCGCCCCGGCATGACGGTGATCGTGGCCACGGCCTACATGGAAGAGGCCGAGCACTTCGAGCACCTGGTGGCCATGAACGCCGGCCGGGTGCTGGTGTTCGACCGCACCGAGAACGTGCTGACCCGCACGCCGCAGCACACGCTGGAAGCCGCCTACATCGACCTCTTGCCAGAAGCAGACCGAGGCAGCGCCGAGCCGCTGTGCATCCCGCCTCGCCCTGCGACAGATGGCCCCCCCGCCATCGAGGCCACGGGCCTGACGCGACGATTCGGTGACTTCGTGGCCGTGGACGACGTGAGCTTTCGCATCGAACGTGGCGAGATCTTCGGCTTCCTGGGCTCGAACGGCTGCGGCAAGACCACGACCATGAAGATGCTCACCGGGCTGCTGGACATCAGCTCGGGCTCGGCGCAGTTGCTGGGCGCCCCCATCGACCCGCGCAACCTGGAGACGCGCATGAAGGTGGGCTACATGTCGCAGGCCTTCTCGCTGTACAACGAGCTCAGCGTGCGGCAGAACCTGGTGCTGCACGCGCGCCTCTACCGCATGGAAGGCGACGCCGCCGAGCACGCCATCGCCGATGCCCTGCGGCGCTTTGATTTGATCGAACACACCGAGGCCCGGCCGAATGAGCTGTCGCTGGGCATCCGCCAGCGGCTGCAGCTGGCTGCGGCCTGCCTGCACCAGCCCGAGGTGCTGATCCTCGATGAGCCGACCTCGGGCGTGGACCCGGCCGCGCGCGACCTCTTCTGGCGCCAGCTCGTGCAGCTCTCGCGCCAGGAGCGGGTCACCATCTTCGTGTCGACCCACTTCATGAACGAGGCCGAGCGCTGCGACCGCATCTCGCTCATGCACCGCGGGCGGGTGCTGGCGGTGGGCTCGCCACGGGAGTTGCAGGCGGCGCAAAACGCGGCCTCGCTCGAAGACGCCTTCGTGGCACACCTGCAGGCGGCGGACAGCACCGTGCAGGCGGCCCAGGCCGCGGCAACGGCTCGCACGCCGGCGGCGTTGAACGCCCCAGCCACGAACACCACCGACCCACCGAGCGCCTCGCCCCCCTCGAAGCGCACGGCGCGCTCAGCGCGAGAACGCACGCTGCTGGACTGGTGGGCGCGCACCTGGGCCTTCGCTCGACGCGAAACCCTGGAGCTCCAGCGCGACCGCATCCGCCTGACGTTCGCGCTGCTGGGCCCGATCATCCTGCTGGTCACGGCGGCCTGGAGCATCTCCTTCGACATCCAGAAAGCCAGCTTCACCGTGCTCGACCGCGACCAGACGCACGACAGCCGGCAGTTGATCGAGCACTTCGAGGGCTCGCGCCACTTTCAGCGTCACCCGAGGTCGGGCTCGGTGCAGACGCTGCAGGAGGGCGACGACCTGCTGCGCGCGCACCAGGTGGTGATGGTGATCGAGATCCCACCGGGCTTCGGGCGCGACCTGGTGGGGGGGCGGCGGCCCGACGTGGCGCTGTACATCGACGGCGCCCAGACCTTCACCGCCGAGAACGTGCGCGGCTACGCCCGCGGCATCCTGCTGGAGCATGCGATGCGATTCGCGCAAGAGACCCCCGGCCTGAAAGCACCCGCCCTGCCCGCTCGGCTGGAGCCGCGCTTCTCGTACAACCAATCCTTCCGCAGCATCTACGCCTCCACGCCCGGGCTGCTGATGCTGTGCCTGATCATCATCCCGGCCATGCTGACCGCACTCGGCGTGGTGCGTGAAAAGGAAATGGGCTCCATCCTCAACCTCTACGCTTCGCCGGCGAGCGTCGGGCAGTTCCTGGTCGGCAAGCAGCTGCCCTACATCGGGCTGGCCATGCTGAGCTACCTCAGCCTGGTGTTCCTGACCATCGTGCTGCTGCAGGTGCCCCTCAAAGGCAATTTCTTCGCGTTGAGCCTGGGCGCGCTGTGCTTCGTCTTTGCGACCACGGCCCTGGGCCTGCTGATCTCGGCTTTTTTGAAGTCGCAGGTGGCGGCCACCTTCGCCACGGCCATCGTCTGCCTGATCCCCTCCATCAACTTCTCGGGCCTGCTCTACCCGGTGTCCACGCTGACCGGGGCGGCGCTGTGGGTGGGCCAGGGCTTCCCGGCTTCTTGGTTTCAGCTCATCAGCCTGGGCAGCTTCACCAAAGGCCTGAGCTTCGACAGCTTCGGTCCGATGTACGCAGCGCTGCTGGCGTTCGGGCTGGGCTACCTGGCGCTGGCGCGGCTGGCCGTGCGCAAGCAGGAGGCGTGAACACATGAAGCAATGGCTGCTCAACGTCGCTCGCCTGTCCGCCAAGGAGCTGCGCAGCCTGCTGGGCGACGTGCCGCTGGTCTCGCTCATCCTGTTTGCCTTCACCATCTCGGTCTACACGACGGCCAAGGGCGTCAAGGCCGAGGTCTCGCACGCCTCGGTGGGCTGGATCGATGCCGACCAGTCGGCGCTGTCCATGCGCCTGCGCGACGCGATCCGGCCGCCCTATTTCCAGCCACCGCGCGACATCTCGGCTCAGCAGGCCGGCCCGGCGCTCGACCGAGGCGACGTCATCTTCGTCATCGACGTGCCGCCACACTTCGAGGCCGACGTGCTGGCCGGTCGGTCGCCCGCCGTGCAGGTCACGGTGGACGCCACGGCCATGACGCAGGCCGGCCTGGGCGTGGCCTACCTCAACGAAATCTTCCTGCAGGAGGTGCTGGGCTTCTTCCACCAGCAAGGCATCGACAGCCTGCTGCCCGCCAAACCCGTGATCCACCTCGCGTTCAACCCCAACAACCAGTCGCACTGGTTCACCTCGGTGATGCTCATCATCACCAACATCACGGTGCTGGCCATCATCCTGGTGGGCGCGGCCGTCATCCGCGAGCGCGAGCACGGCACCATCGAGCACCTGCTGGTGATGCCGGTGCGCCCGTCTGAAATCGCGCTGGCCAAGATCCTGGCCAATGGCGGCGTGATCCTGCTGGCGGTGTGGCTGTCGCTGATGTTCGTGGTGCAGGGCTGGCTGGGCGTGCCGCTGCTGGGCTCGGTGGCGCTGTTCCTGGTGGGCACCGCGGCGTACCTGTTCGCCGTGACCTCGCTGGGCGTGCTGCTGGCCACGGTCACCTCGTCCATGCCACAGTTCGGCCTGCTGGCGGCGCCGGTCTACGTGGTGCTGTACCTGCTCTCGGGCGCGGCCACGCCGGTTGAAAGCATGCCCGAGTTGATGCAAGGTGTGGTGCAGGTCTCGCCCACCACGCAGTTCGTCAAGCTCACCCACGCCGTGCTGTACCGCGGCGCGGGCCTGGACATCGTCTGGCCGCAACTGCTCGCTGTCTCGGTCGCGGGCGCGGCCTTCCTCTTCATCGCGTTGTCGCGATTCCGTTCGATGCTGGCGCGCCAGGGCTGATGCCTTGACACCCTCAGCGCACACCTGGAGCACCCCATGAGCGAATGCACACCCAAGGACATGAGCTGGAACGACTGGGTCCGCGCACTGGACCGCCAGGTGCACGGCGACATCGGCCAGCTGATGAGCGGCATCTCCCCCATCCAGACCACCCTGGTCTACCTGGACTGGCTCTCGCACCTGCTGATCTCACCGGGCAAACAACTCGACCTGATCAAGCAAACGGTCGACGACCTGCAGGCGGCCACGGGGGACCCCAAGAACCCGCAGCTCAGCACCGGCGCGCAAGGGCAACCCACGTCGGTCCCCGACCGGCGCTTTGCCAGCGAGGCCTGGCAACAGTGGCCCTTCAACGCCTACGCCCAGGGCTTTCACATCCTCGAGCGAGCCTGGCACCGCGCCACCCACGGCGTGCCGGGCCTGAACCACCGACACGAAGACATCGCAGCCTTCGCCGCGCGGCAATGGCTGGACGTTTTCAACCCGGCCAACATCCCCTGGCTGAACCCCGAGGTCATCTCGACGACGGCCCGAGAAGGCGGCATGAACCTCGTGCGCGGCGCCATGAACTGGGCCGACGACCTCCAGCGCACCGCGCGCGACCTGCCCCCCGCGGGCGCGGAAGCCTTCAAGCCCGGCGAAAACGTGGCCATCACCCCGGGCAAGGTCGTCTTTCGCAACGACCTCATCGAGCTGATCCAGTACAGCCCCACGACCGAGACCGTGCACCCCGAGCCGGTGCTCATCGTGCCGGCCTGGATCATGAAGTACTACATCCTGGACCTGGCGCCGCACAACTCGCTGGTCAAGCACCTGGTCGACCAGGGTCACACGGTGTTCATGATCTCCTGGAAGAACCCCACCGCCGACGACCGCTGCAAAGGCCTGGACGACTACCGACAAAACGGCGTGATGGCCGCGCTCGACACCATCGGCCGCATCGTGCCTGGTCAGAAGGTGCACGCCACCGGCTACTGCCTGGGGGGCACGCTGCTGATGATCGCCGCCGCCACCATGGGCCGCGAAAAAGACGATCGCCTCGCCTCGATGACGCTGTTCGCCGCGCAAGGCGACTTCACCGAAGCGGGCGAGCTGCTCATGTTCATCAACGAGAGCGAGGTCGAACTCATCGAGTCGATGATGGCGCAACAGGGCTACCTCAAGGGCTCGCAGATGGCCGGCACCTTCCAGCTGCTGCACGCCGACGACCTGATCTGGTCTCGCGCACTCAAGAACTACATGCTGGGTCAGCGCGACCGCCCCAACGACCTGATGGCCTGGAACGCCGACACCACCCGCATGCCCTACCGCATGCACTCGGAGTACCTGCACAAACTCTTCCTGCACAACGAACTCGCCAGCGGCCGCTACGAAGTCGATGGCCGGCCCATCTGGTTCACCGACATCCGCGTGCCCTGCTTCGCCGTGGGCACCGTGACCGACCACGTCGCGCCCTGGAAGTCCGTCTACAAACTGCACCTGCTGCCGCTGGACATCACCTTCGTGCTCACCAGTGGCGGCCACAACGCCGGCATCGTCAGCGAGCCCGGGCACAAGGGGCGCCACTTCCAGGTGCACCACCGCCCGGTCACCGAAGCCTACGTTGCCCCCGAGCGCTGGCAGGCCGAGGTGCCGCACACCGAAGGCTCCTGGTGGCCCACCTGGCAGGCCTGGCTGGCCGATCACTCCGGCGCCCGCCAGGCCCCACCGCCGATGGGCGTGCCCGGCCACCGGCAGCGGCTGCCCAACGCACCCGGCCACCACGTCAAACAGAGCTGACCCCGCTTCACCATGGAACTGCCTTCCCCCCGGCGCCTGAGCGCCCTCGTCCGCGCCCTCGCCCTCCTGCTCACACTCGGCGCCTGCACCACCATCCGCGTCGACGTGCCCGACAGCGGCATTCGCACACCCGAGCGTTTCACTCAGGTCGGTGGCGACTCCTCGGCCACCGCAGCCCCCGACATCGACCTGGCCCGCTGGTGGCTCAACCTACCCGACCCCACCCTGCGTGCGCTGATTGACAAAGGCCTCCAAGCCAACGCCGACGTGCGCCTCGCCGCCGCCCGCGTGCGCGAGGCCCGCGCCGTGGTCACCCAGGCCGAATCGGCCCTCTACCCCACCCTGGCCGCCTTGGGTTACGCAGGCCGCACCCAGCACAACGAGGCCGGCGTGCAAGCACCCCACTCGGTGCAGCCCCCATCGTCCATCGCCGGCCTGCCCCTGCCTCCGCTGCCCGCCATCCAACTGCCCACGCCCGATGTGCCCAAGCTGCCCATCAGCACCTACAGCGGATACGGCTTCGCGGCCACCTGGGAGGTCGACCTCTTCGGGTCTCGCCGCAGCGACGCCGAAGCCGCCCGCAGCGCCGCCCTGGCCCACGAAGAGCGCCTGCACGCCGCGCAACTGATGGTGGCCGGGGACATCGCCGGCAACTACATCGAAGCCCGCAGCCTGGAGCGCCGCATCGACGTGCTGGCGCGCACCCTCGCAGAAGGCGAGCGCCTGCAACGCTACGCCCAGGGTCGCTTCGATGCCGGCCAGGCCACGCGCTACGACGTCGACCGCGTGAGCGCACAAGTGCAGGCCCTGCGCAGCGGCACCACCCCGCTGCAGACCCTGCTGCAATCGCGCCTGCGTCGCCTGGCCGTGCTGACCGGCCAGGCACCCGAGCCACCGCCGAGCCTGCCGGCCCCCACCGCCACGGCCCCTGCCGATGGCAGCGCCATCCCAGCCAGGCTGCCCACCGTGCTGCCCTCCGACGTGCTGGAGCGCCGTCCCGACGTGCGCGGGGCCGCGCAACTGGTGCGCGCCCGAGCCGCCCAACTCGGCAGCGCCAAGGCCGACCTCCTGCCGCGCTTTTACGTCGGCTTCCTGGCCAACGATGGCCGCATCGAAATCGGCGACCTGGGCGCCTCGGGACGCTTCAGCTCCTGGGGCGCGGGCCTGTACCTGCCCATCTTCGAAGCCGGGCGCATCCGAGCCCGCATCCGAGCCAGCGACGCCCAGCTCGACGCCGCCGTCATCCAGCACGAGCAAGCTGTGCTCACCGCCCTCGAAGACGTCGAGAACGCCTACGGCACCCGCCGGGCCCTGGACCAGCGCTCCGACCAACTGCGCGCCGCCTGGCAAACCGCCAACCAAGGCGCACGCCACGCCCAGCGCCTCTTCGACGAAGGCAACGGCCTGCTGCAAGGCGCCATCGAAGCCCGGCTCAACGCCCTGCAGCGCGAAGACGAGCTCATCCAGGCCGAAGCCGCACGCGCCCTCGTCACGGTGGCGCTCTACAAGGCCGTGGGCGGCGGCTGGTCGGCGCCCTGAAAAGCAAACAGGCCGCGAGAGTCGCCCCTCGCGGCCTGCCTGAAGATCAGATCAATTCAGATCAGTTCTTCGACTGGTCAACCAGCTTGTTCTTGGCGATCCAGGGCATCATGCCGCGCAGCTCGGCACCGACGGTCTCGATCGGGTGCACGGCGTTCAGGCGACGGCGAGCGGTCATGCTCGGGTAGTTCGTCTTGCCTTCCAGGATGAACATCTTGGCGTATTCGCCGGTCTGGATGCGCTTGAGGGCGTTGCGCATGGCTTCGCGCGACTTCTCGTTGATCACTTCCGTGCCGGTCACGTACTCGCCGTACTCGGCGTTGTTCGAGATCGAGTAGTTCATGTTGGCGATGCCGCCTTCGTACATGAGGTCCACGATCAGCTTGAGCTCGTGCAGGCACTCGAAGTAGGCCATCTCGGGGGCGTAGCCAGCTTCGGTCAGCGTCTCGAAGCCCATCTTCACCAGCTCAACCGCGCCACCGCACAGAACGGCTTGCTCGCCGAACAGGTCGGTTTCGGTTTCTTCGCGGAAGTTGGTCTCGATCACGCCACCCTTGGTGCCGCCGTTGGCCGCAGCGTACGACAGGGCGATGTCCTTGGCCTTGCCGGACTTGTCCTGGTACACAGCGATCAGCGAAGGCACGCCGCCGCCCTTGAGGTACTCGGAACGCACGGTGTGGCCGGGGCCCTTGGGGGCGACCATGATCACGTCCAGGTCAGCGCGGGGCACGACCTGGTTGTAGTGCACGTTGAAGCCGTGAGCGAAGGCCAGCACGGCGCCTTGCTTGATGTTCGGGGCGACGTTGTTGTTGTACACCTCGGGGATGTTCTCGTCGGGCAGCAGGATCATGACGACGTCAGCGGCCTTCACGGCGTCGTTGACTTCGGCGACCTTGATGCCAGCGGCTTCCACCTTGGACCAGGAGGCGCCGCCCTTGCGCAGACCGACCGTCACGTTGACGCCCGAGTCACGCAGGTTCTGGGCGTGGGCATGGCCTTGCGAGCCATAGCCGATGATGGCCACGTTCTTGCCCTTGATCAGGCTCAGATCGGCGTCCTTGTCGTAATAGACCTTCATGTGTATCTCTCCGTCGGAAAACGTTGTGGCCTGAGGGGCTCAGGCACAGGGTTCAAAAAGCAAGCGGGAAGTTCAAAGACCGGGGGGTCTTCAGACGCGCAAGATGCGCTCGCCACGCCCGATCCCGCTGGTCCCGGTGCGCACGGTTTCAAGGATGGCAGCGCGGTCGATCGCCTCGATGAAGGCATCGAGTTTGGCCGCGTCGCCAGTCAGTTCGATGGTGTAGGTCTTGTCGGTGACGTCGATGATGCGGCCGCGGAAGATGTCCGCCATGCGCTTCATCTCCTCACGCTCCTTGCCCACGGCGCGCACCTTGATGAGCATCAGCTCGCGCTCGGTGTACGGGCCTTCGGACAGGTCCACCACCTTGACCACTTCGATGAGGCGGTTGAGGTGCTTGGTGATCTGCTCGATGATGTCGTCGGAGCCGGTGGTCACGATGGTCATGCGCGACAGCGAGGGGTCTTCGGTGGTGGCCACCGTCAGGCTCTCGATGTTGTAGCCGCGGGCCGAGAACAGGCCGACCACGCGGGACAGGGCGCCGGCTTCGTTTTCCAGCAGCAGGGCAATGATGTGTTTCATGTTGATCGTCCTGGCAGGCTCCTGGGTCATCGGGGCGGTAACCCCGGCGCCGTGGCCTGCGGTTCGATGAAGTTCGGTGTGTTTCAGCTCACCCGGCCGCTTCGGTCTGCCACCTGATGCGGTCACCGGCAAGCGACCGTCCGTGGCAGCCTGGGTCGGCCAGGCGTCGGGGTGTTCGGGGTTCAGTGAGCGATCAGAGGTCTTCCGAACCCAGCAGCATCTCGGAGATGCCCTTGCCGGCCTGCACCATCGGCCACACGTTCTCGGTGGGGTCGGTGCGGATGTCCAGGAACACCGAGCGGTCCTTGAGCTTGATGGCCTCGCGCAAAGCGCCTTCCACGTCAGACGGACGCTCGATCAGCAGGCCCACGTGCCCGTAGGCCTCGGCCAGCTTGACGAAGTCGGGCAGCGCGTCCATGTAGGAATGCGAGTAGCGGCTGCCATAGTCCAGCTGTTGCCACTGGCGCACCATGCCCAGGTAGCGGTTGTTCAGCGACAGCACCTTCACCGGGGTGTTGTACTGCTTGCAGGTCGACAGCTCCTGGATGCACATCTGGATGGAGCCTTCGCCGGTGATGCAAAACACATCGGCGTCGGGCTTGGCCAGCTTGATGCCCATGGCGTAGGGCAGGCCCACGCCCATGGTGCCCAGGCCACCGGAGTTGATCCAGCGACGGGGTTCCTCGAACTTGCTGTACTGGGCCGCGAACATCTGGTGCTGACCCACGTCCGAGGTGATGTAGTAGTCGGTGCCGGCGGTCAGCTCGGCCAGCTTTTGCACCACGTACTGCGGCTTGATGACCTCGTCGGAGGTCTTGAACTTCAGGCAGTCGCGCTTCTTCCACTCGTTGATCTGGTTCCACCACGAGGCCAGCGCGTTGGCGTCTGGACGGGTGGTGGACTCCTTGATCTGGGCGATCATCTCGATGAGCACGTCCTTGACGTCGCCCACGATGGGGATGTCCACTTTCACGCGCTTGGAGATCGACGACGGGTCGATGTCGATGTGGATGATCTTGCGCTCGACCTGGGCGAAGTGCTTGGGGTTGCCGATCACGCGGTCGTCGAAGCGGGCGCCCACGGCGATCACCACGTCGGCGTTCTGCATGGTCATGTTGGCTTCGTACGTGCCGTGCATGCCCAGCATGCCCAGGAAGGTCTTGTCGGACGCGGGGATCGCGCCCAGGCCCATCAGGGTGCTGGTGCTGGGGTAGCCCAGCATGTTGACCAGTTCGCGCAGCTCGTTCGAGGCTTCACCCAGGATCACGCCGCCACCGGTGTAGATGTAGGGGCGCTTGGCGTTGAGCAGCAGCTGCACGGCCTTGCGGATCTGGCCGCCGTGGCCCTTGCGCACGGGGTTGTACGAGCGCATTTCCACCGA
Organism: Burkholderiales bacterium; assembly: GCA_016000265.1. Classification (GTDB taxonomy): domain Bacteria; phylum Pseudomonadota; class Gammaproteobacteria; order Burkholderiales; family Burkholderiaceae_C; genus Aquabacterium. The sequence goes on along the minus strand of JAECRL010000008.1, from coordinate 37,767 downwards.
CTCGGGGTAGTGGAAGGCGGTGGTCTTGAGCGAGACGTCCTTGGGCACGTCCACCACCACGGGGCCAGGACGGCCGGTGCGGGCGATGTGGAAGGCCTTCTTCATGGTCGAGGCCAGGTCGGCCACGTCCTTGACGAGGAAGTTGTGCTTGACGATGGGGCGGGTGATGCCGACGGTGTCGCACTCCTGGAAGGCGTCCAGGCCGATGGCCGGCGTGGGCACCTGACCCGTGATGATCACCATCGGGATGGAGTCCATGTAGGCCGTGGCGATGCCGGTGATGGCATTGGTCACGCCGGGACCGGAGGTGACGAGGGCCACGCCGACGTCGCCGGTGGCGCGGGCATAGCCGTCGGCCGCGTGAACGGCGGCTTGTTCGTGGCGCACCAGAACGTGCTCGATCGTGTCCTGCTTGTACAGCGCGTCGTAGATGTACAGGACGGCGCCACCCGGGTAGCCCCACATGAACTTCACGCCCTCGGCCTGCAGGCAGCGCACGAGGATTTCAGAGCCGTTGAGGACCTCGCCGGTGTGGGCGATGGCAGCTTGAGACATTTCCATGATGGAAGAACCTTTCCGAATTTCTCTAACGAAAAACGATCGGTGCCCCTCTACACCGTCGCGGCTCGGGAGAGCCAGGACAGCAGCACTGCGACCACGGATGGCCGTGTGCTCGCCCTTGTGAGGCGGATTTGGAGCGTGCGCGGCCTGCCACTGACGCCGGTGGGCGCATCAGACTCAGGCCAGATCGAGATGGCGCAAAACGAACATTATCGCACCCCTGAGAGGCAATTCAAGCGCGCGGGCGCGGCAAAGGCCCCAATGCCATAATGCCCGCGGCCAAAACCAACGCACTTCCTGCGGCATCCGCTCGCCCCCGCTCTTGACGCCCCTGCCCAGTCCTTCGCGCGACGACGAACTCAATGCCTTTTTCAAGGCGGTGGAGTCGCGCGCCTTCAAGCGCACCGTCTACGCCGTCCGCCAGGACGACGCGGCCCTGGACATCGTGCAGGACGCCATGATCCGGCTGTCGCAGAGCTACGCCGACCGCCCGACCAACGAGTGGCCGATGCTGTTTCAGCGCATCCTCTCGAACGCCACCCTGGACTGGTTTCGCCGCCAGAAGGTGCGCAACGCGGTGTTCACCAACATGGGGGACCTCGAAGCGGCCGCGGGCGGCGAAGATGGCGACTTCGACTTGCTCGAAGCCCTGGACGTCGAGGACACGAGCACGGAGGCCGCTGAAGTTCAGGTCAGCCGCGCCGAAACACTGGGACAGATCGAAGAAGAAATCAGCAAGCTGCCAGCGCGTCAACGGGAAGCGTTTCTGTTGCGTTACTGGGAGGAACTGGATGTAGCCGAGACGGCCGCCGCCATGGGTTGCTCCGAGGGGAGCGTCAAAACCCATTGCTCGCGGGCCGTGCAGGCGCTGTCCAAGGCCCTGCACGCCCGAGGAATCACATTGTGAAAACCCGCTCCACCCCACCGCTGACCGACGCCCGGCGCGCGGCCCTTGAGGCCCGCTTCGCCATGCGCCTGACCGCGCGCCTGGACGACGGCGCGCAGGCCTTGCCCCACGACATCACCGAACGCCTGCGCGTGGCACGCGAGCAGGCGGTTCGCTCCGCGCGCGAGGCCCGGCTGGGCTTGGCCGTGGCCGGTGAGCAGGCACTCGCCACCGCGGGCGGCAGCACCGTCGCGGGCGTGAACACTCAGGGTGCGGCGGTGCTGGGCGGCTGGAACGAGGCCGAGCACGCGCGCCAGCCTTCACACGGGCGCAACCTGGACGATGGCCCCGTGGCCTGGCGCTGGCGCATCGCCTCGGCGCTGCCCATCGTGGCGCTGGCCGCCGGCCTGTGGCTGGTTCACAGCTTCCACAGTCAGGAAAAAGTCGAAGCGGCCGCCGACATCGACACCGCCATCCTCAGCGACGACCTGCCCCCCGACGCTTACGCCGACCCGGGTTTCGAAGAATTCCTGCGCAGCGACGACCGCACCCCGGCCCGCCCGCTGGACGAGCCCATCCCCGAAGCCGATGGCGACCTGGTCACGACCGACACCGAGCCGGCCGAGGCCACCCCCTGAACGCCCCAACCGACATGACGCTGAGCCCACTCCAACCGATGCGCCGCATCGTTGCGGCCACCCTGGCTGCGACGCTGGCCTGGGGCGCGTGGGCGGCACCGGCGGCCTCCGGTCAGGGCGGCGCCCAACCTCCCTCGCACTCGCCCTCTCAGCAGGCCTTCGGCACCAGCCACGACTGGTCGGCCTTGACACCCGCTCAACGCCAGGCCCTCGCCCCGCTCGCGGCCCAGTGGTCGCACCTGCCCGCCTCCAGCCGCGAAAAGTGGGTCGTGGTGGCGCGCCGCTTCGACCAGCTGAGCGGCCCGGAGAAAGCCCGCATTCAGGAGCGCATGACGCAATGGGCCGCGCTGCCCTCGCACCAGCGCGGCGAGGCGCGCTTGCGCTTCCAGCAGTCCCGCCAGTTGCCCGCCGACCAGCGGCAACAAAAGTGGGCCCAGTACCAGGCCTTGTCTGAAGAGGACAAGCGCGACCTCGGCCGCCAGGCCAAGCGCCGCTCGCAACCGGTGGCGCTGTCCGACAGCGTGGCCGGGCCCCGGGAAGCCGGTCAGGCTTACCACGCCAAACGCAGCGCGCCGTCCAGCAACGCGCCGCGCAAGTCCAACGTGGTGCCCAACACGGTGACGGCGACGGGCACCCGCCCCACCGTGGTTGCCCCGGCCCTGGTCAAGGCCGGCACCGGCGCCACCACGAACCTGGTCACGCGCGCGCCCTCGCCTCCGCTGCACCAGCAGGCGGGCCTGCCCAAGATCAGCGCCTCGGGCGACTTCGTCGACCCGGTCACCCTGCTGCCTCGAACCGGGGCACAAGGGGCGGCCATGTCGCCGCTGCCCGCCAGCGTCGGGCGCCCCTGAGCGCCTGAGCGCCGCAGCGGCAGCACGCTGTCGGTTGGGGCCAACTCGGTCGCCGCGGTGGGCCCGGTCGGCCCGCCCTGGTGTATCGTTCGACGCTGGCTCCCACCTCCCACTTCATGTCGGTTTTCAAGCTCCCGTCCCAGGGCGGACTGTCCGCGGCCGAATTGGCTGCGCGTGCGCAAGGCCCCGCTGCCCCCCTGCGTCGCCGCATGGCGGCCTTCATTTACGAGGGCGTGCTGCTTTTCGGTCTGGTGGCGGCGGTCGGCGCCGCCTACAGCATCTCGGTGGGACAGCTCCACGCCATGCGTGGCCGCGAAGGCATGATGGCGGCGCAGTTCGCGGCCCTGGCGCTCTACTTCATTTGGTTCTGGACCCACGGCGGCCAGACCCTGGCCATGAAGACCTGGCAGGTGCGACTGCTGTCGGCCGACGGTCGTCCCGTCTCCCCCTGGCAGGCGCTGATGCGCTTCCTGCTGTCCTGGTTGTGGTTCATGCCCGCCTGGGCCGCCGGCTGGCTGGCCGGCTGGCACCAGGGGCGGCTGATCTTCGGGGGCATGCTGGTGTGGGCGCTGCTGTACATGGCCCTCACGCGCCTGCTGCCTCAGCAGCAGTTCCTGCACGACCTCATCTGCCGCACCCGGGTCATCGATCACCGCGACGACCTGCCCGCCTGACCTCACCTGCTTGCTGAATTCCCCCATGACGCTGTCCATCTGTGTTTACTGCGGCTCCCGCAACGGACTCGATCCGGCCCACCTGGCCGCCGCCCGCGAGGTGGGCAAGCAGATCGGCGAGCGAGGCTGGCGGCTGGTGTACGGCGGCGGCAGCACCGGCCTGATGGGCGCGGTGGCGGACGCGGCACTGGCGCATGGCGCGAGCGTGATCGGCGTCATCCCGGAGCGCCTGATCCAGCGGGAGCTGGGACACGGTGGCGTGACCGAGCTGCAGGTGGTCGACAGCATGCACGAGCGCAAGCACAAGATGGCGATGCAGTCGGACGCCTTCATCGCCTTGCCCGGCGGCATCGGCACCATGGAGGAGATCTTCGAGGTGTGGACGTGGCGCCAGCTGGGCTACCACCACAAGGCCCTGGGCCTGCTCAACGTGGGCGGCTACTACGATGAGTTGCTGGGCTTCATCGAGCGCAGCCACGACGATGGGTTCCTGTGGCCGGACGTGAAGGCGCTGCTGCAGGTCGACACCGACGTCAGCCGCCTGCTCGACGGCCTGGCCAACGAGTCGGCCCGCCTGAAAACGCAAACGCCACCCGATCAGCAGGCCGCTGGCGAGGGTGGCGTCTTGTCAGGCACCTGAGGCACCTGAAACGTCTGAAGGGGTCAGACCGCGGCTTCGTCGGTCTCGCCGGTGCGGATGCGCACGACCTGCTCGACCGGGGTCACGAAGATCTTGCCGTCGCCGATCTTGCCCGTCTTGGCGGCCTTGATGATGGCCTCGATGCAACGCTCGACGTCGTCGCCCTTGACCACGACCTCGACCTTGACCTTGGGCAGGAAATCGACCACATACTCGGCGCCACGGTAGAGTTCGGTGTGGCCCTTCTGGCGGCCAAAGCCCTTGACCTCGGTCACGGTCAGGCCGGTGACGCCCACTTCGGCCAGGGCCTCGCGAACTTCTTCGAGCTTGAACGGTTTGATGACGGCGGTGATTTGCTTCATGGTCATGGTGGGGACTCCGGGATGTCTTCGGCTGATGACAGCACCGCGATGACTGCGCGCGCGTGCTGCCCTCCATTGTGGCTATTTAAGCACGACTGCCGTCACGCGCGAAAGCGCGACGTGATGGGATAGCGCCAGTCGCGCCCGAACGAGCGGTGCGTGATGCGCACCCCGATGGGCGCCTGGCGGCGCTTGTATTCGTTGAGCTTGATGAGGCGGGTGACCTTGTCCACGTCGGCCCGATCGAAGCCGGCGGCCACGATCTGCTCGATGGACTGGTCGAGCTCCATGTAGCGCTCCAGGATGGCGTCGAGCACGTCGTACTCGGGCAGGCTGTCCTGGTCGGTCTGGTCGGGGCGCAACTCGGCCGAAGGCGGGCGGGTGATGATGCGATCGGGGATGGGCTCGACCTGGCCCGCGGCCACCGCCTGGGCGTTGCGCCAGCGCGAGAGGCGGTAAACGAGCGTTTTAGCCAGGTCTTTGATGACGGCGAAGCCGCCGGCCATGTCGCCATAGAGCGTGCAGTAGCCCGTGGCCATCTCGCTCTTGTTGCCGGTGGTCAGCACGATGGCGCCCGTCTTGTTGGACAGGGCCATGAGCAGGGTGCCGCGGATGCGGGCCTGGATGTTTTCTTCGGTGGTGTCCTCGGCTCGGCCCGCGAAGAGCGGCGCCAGCGAGGCCTTGAAGGCCTCGAACTCGGGCGCGATGGCGATCTCGTCGTGCTGCACGCCCAGCCGGTCGGCCATGTCGCGGGCGTCGATCCAGGAGATGTCGGCCGTGTAGGGCGAGGGCATCATCACGGTGCGGACCCTGTCGGCGCCCAGGGCGTCGACCGCGATGGCCAGCACCAGGGCCGAGTCGATGCCGCCCGAGAGGCCAATGATGGCACCGGGGAAGCCGTTCTTGCCCAGGTAGTCGCGCACGCCGGTGACCAGGGCCTGCCAGATTTCGGCCTCGGGCGAGAGGGGCGCGGCCATGCTGCCAGCGAGCTGCGCGCCGGCCAGGCCGTTGGCGTGCAGGCGCACGTGCAAGGTGCAGGGCTCGAAGCTGGGGGCGCGGGCCATGACGCGGCCAGCGGCGTCCACCGCGAAGGAGGCGCCGTCGAAGACGATTTCGTCCTGGCCGCCGACGAGGTGGGCGTAGAGCAACGGCAGGCCGACCTGGCGCGCGCGCTCGGCCATGCGCTGCTCGCGCTCGGCGGACTTGCCGGCGTGGAAGGGCGAGGCGTTGAGGACCACCAGGGCCTGCGCGCCCTGGCTGGCGGCCGCCTGCGCGGGCTCCTCAAACCAGGCGTCTTCACAAACCAGGAGGCCCACGCGCCAGCCGTTGACGTCGACCACCACGGGGCCCAGGCCGGCCTCGCGGCCGCTGACGAAGTAGCGGCGCTCGTCGAAGACCTGGTAGTTGGGGAGCTCGCGCTTGGCGTAAGTGGCGCACACCCGGCCACCGTGGAGCACGCTGGCGGCGTTCAGCAGGCGCTGGACCTGCCAGGACCGCGTGCGCGTGGCGTCTTCCTGCAAGCGCTGGGGGTGGCCGACGACGAGGTGCAGGTCGGCGAGGTCGGCCAGCTCAGCGGCGAGTCGAGACAAGGCCGCTTCACAGGCGTGGAGAAAGGCCGGGCGCAGCAGCAGGTCCTCGGGCGGGTAGCCGCACAAGGCCATTTCCGGCGTCACGACAAGGCGGGCGCCTTCGGCGTAGGCTTGGCGAGCCGCGTCGGCGATGGCGCGGACGTTGCCCCCCAGGTCACCGACGGTGGGGTTGAATTGCAGCAAGGCCGCGTTCAGCACAGGTGCGGGAGCGGCCGCAGACGACACAGCATTCATGGACAGGGTTCACACAGAGGGCGCGGGTGCGCAAGCCAGCATGGTAGCGGGAGCGGGGCCGTCGGCGGCGGTGCCAGGCGCGATGCCTCACGCGGTTCGGTGGCTTGGCCACCCGAGCGAGGTCGAGGCCGCCGATTGGGACGCCCTGCTGGAGGGGGTGGACGGCGCCAGCCCCTTTTTGACGCACGCGCTGCTGTCGGCCTTCATCGACAGCGGCAGCGCCTGCGCCGACACGGGGTGGCAGCCCCACCTGCTGGCCTTGCGAGACGCGGCGGGGCGGTTGGTGGGAGCCTGTCCGACCTTCATCAAATCGCACTCGTACGGGGAGTACGTGTTCGACTGGGCCTGGGCGGACGCGCACGACCGGGCCCTGGGGCCGCAGGGGCGGCATTACTTCCCCAAGCTGCTGGGGGCGGTGCCGTTTTCACCCATCCCGGGGACGCGTCTGCTGACCCACCCTGGGTTGAGTGAGGCGGCTCGCATCGCGGTGCAACAGGCGCTGCTGACGGCCTTGCGCGGGGCGTGCGAGGCGCACGGTTGGTCGTCTGCGCACCTGCTGTTCCTGTCCGAGGCGGAGGCCGAGGTGGCCGCAGACGCTGGCTGGCTGGTCCGACAGGGCATCCAGTTCCATTGGCGCAACCGGCAACCGCAGCCTTACGCCGATTTCGAGGACTTCCTGGCCTGCTTGCAGCGCGACAAGCGCAAGAAGATCCAGCAGGAGCGGCGCAAGGTGCGCGACGCCGGGGTGAGCTTCGAGGTCCGAGTCGGGGCGGAGATCTCGGAGCGCGACTGGGACCTGTTTCATCGCTGCTACACCCAGACCTACCTGGAACACGGCCAGCGCCCCTACCTGAGCCACGGGTTCTGGCGCCAGGCGGCTCGGGACCTTCCCCACGCCTGGGTGCTGTTCATCGCGCACCACGAGGGGCGGCCCATCGCCTGCTCGCTGCTGGCCATCGACCCGGTCGCTCGCGTGGCGCACGGCCGGTACTGGGGCGCGCTGGCGTCGGTGTCGTGCCTGCATTTCGAGGCCTGCTATTACCAGCCGCTGGCTTGGTGCATCGCACACGGCTACCTTCGCTTCGAGGGCGGCGCACAGGGCGAGCACAAGCTGGCCCGGGGGCTGTTGCCCGAGCCCACGCGCTCGGTTCACTGGTTGGGCCACCCCGGCTTGCGCGAGGCGGTGGCCGATTTCTTGCGTCGCGAAAGCCTTGGCATCCGCCACCACGTGAGCGAACTCGATGAACGCAGACCGTTCAAACCCGGAGTCGATGACCCCGATGGGGGTGCCAGAATGTCCGAATAGGCAAGACCAATCAAACAAGGGGCCCGCGTGCCGAATCAGCAACTCACCTCCGACCTGGCAGAGCCCCCTGCCATCCTGGACATCGAGGCCTCGGGCTTCGGCCTCGGCAGCTACCCGATCGAGGTGGGCTTCATCACGCCCCAGGGGCGCGCCTGGTGCAGCCTGATCCGGCCCGAGCCCGACTGGCAGCACTGGGACCCCAACGCCGCGGTGGTCCACGGCATCACCCGCGAGCAGCTCCAGCAACACGGGCGCAGCTCGGTGCAGGTGGCCGAGGCGCTCAACGAGCAATTGCGCGGCATGACGATCTACACGGACGCCTGGGCGCACGATTTCAGCTGGCTCAGCCGCATCTACGAGGTCGCGGACCGCAGCCCTTCGTTCAAGCTGGACAACCTGCGCGCCCTGCTCAACGAAGACCAGGCCTCGCGCTGGCACGAGGTCAAGCTCGCCCTGGCGCGCAACAGCACGGCGCGACGCCACCGCGCCAGCGCGGACGCCCGCCTGCTGCAACAAACCTTCCTGGCGCTGCAGGTGCCCCGCCCCGCTCACGCCTGAGGCCAGGCGCACACGTTGACCTCAAGTTCAACGACAGGCATCCGAAATCCCCAACACTGAGTCTTCCACAGTCGGGGTGTCCATGTCGTCGCTTTTGTCGTCGATGAGCATGGGGACGCCCACCAGCCCTCTCCACCCGGCCCACCCCGCTTCGGCGCTGGTGTCGCTGGCCTGCCTGGCAGCAGGGCTCGCGCTGACGTCCTCTCATCATCTTCCCATCCAGTTCGCGGGCCTGTGCCTGGCGGGCGCCTCCGGCTGGATGAGCTGGCGGGCGCACGGCCGCATGCGCCGCGCCCTCGCTCAAGCCGCCCACAGTGAAGCGACCTGGCAAGCCTGCCTGACGGGCAGCCAGGACGCCGTCATGGTGCTGCAACACCGCCGCGACCTGATGGGCCGCTTCATGGGCTACCAGGTGACGCAGGCGAACCACCAGGCGCACCGCCTGCTTCGCACCGACGGTCGCCCCCTGGCCGGCCAGTTGCTCGACGACGTGCTCCCCGAGGGCCAGCACCGCAGCTTTCACCAGCGTGTTCAGCAAGCCTGGGACAGCGGTCAATCCCAGGTGGACGAACAAGCCGTGCACGCCCCCAACGGGGACACGCCACCGAGGTGGTTGCATCACCAGATCATCCCGCTGCCCGACGGCATCGTGCTGGTCTCGCGCGACACCACCGAGGTGCACGAGTCCCTGGAGGCCCTGCGCGAGCAAGAGACCTTCTACCGCACCGCGGTCGACTGCCTGCCCATGGCGGTCTACGCCCGCAGCGTGCGTGAGCACAACAGCGGCCAGTACATCGTCTGGAACCGCCAGGCCGCCGAGATCATGCGCTTGCCACCCGAGCAGGTGCTGGGGCGGCGCGCCGAAGACGTCATGCCCGCCGAGCTGGCCCAGCGAGGCAACCAGCAAGACGAGGAGGTGATGGTGCTGCAGCGCACCCTGCGCTTCAACAACCTCGTCTACCGCACCCCCGCTGGCGAGCGGCTCGTGGACCTCATCAAGGCGCCCGTGCATGGCGTGGACGGGCGAATCGACCACATCCTGTCGATCGCCTTGGACGTGACCGAGAGCCGCCAGGCCGCCGAGCAGCTCAAGCTGGCGTCCCGGGTGATCGAGGAGACGGCCGACGCCGTGGTGGTGACGGACGCCGTCGACCGCGTCGTCATGGTCAACCCGGCCTTCCTCAAGATGATGGGCCTGGGCGTGGAGCAGGCTGTTGGGCAAAGCGCCGAGCTGCTGGGCCTGGCGCCCCTGCGGGAGACCCACCTGCCCGGCGTGGACGAAGCGCTGCGCAACGGGCGCCGCTGGTCGGGCGAGTGCCTGCAAACGGGTGCCGAAAGCCGCCAGGTGGAGACGTGGCTGAGCGTGAGCACGCTGCGCAACGAAACGCGCCGGGTGACGCAGCACATCCGCGTGCTCAGCGACATCTCGGTGCTCAAGGCACAGCAGCGCGAACTGGCCGAGCAGGCCCGCCGCGACAGCCTCACCGGCCTGCCCAACCGCCGGGTGTTCAACGAACGGCTGCGTCAGGCGATGGCGCGTGCGCGGCGCCAGCCTCAGACGCTGGCCGTGATGTACGTGGACCTCGACGGCTTCAAGGCCATCAACGACCAGATGGGCCACGCCGCGGGTGACCGCCTGCTCATCGAGGTCGCCGCCCGACTGGAGGCCGCGGTGCGCAACACCGACTTCGTCTGCCGCCTGTCGGGCGACGAGTTCACCATCATCCTGGAAGGCGCGGGGCACCCCATCGAGGTCAGGCGCATCGCGCAACGCATCCTGGAGCGGCTGTCGCAGCCCTGCCAGATCAACGGGGAGACGGTGCGGGCCGCGGCCAGCCTGGGGGCGGCGCTGTTCGAGCCCAACGAGAGCCTGGAGTCCCTGTGCCAGCGCGCCGATGCGGCCATGTACGCCGCCAAGCATGCGGGCAAAGGGTGCTTCATGCTGTCCGAGGGCGAGCTGACGCCCCATCGCCCCGCATTGGCGCAACAGCTCAGCGCCTGAGGCCGATTTCCCCGTGTTCGAGGGGCGCACAAACACGGTGCATGGGCAGGTCCGTTTGGATCACACTGGTATAAACACCAACCCCCTGTCGGTGGCCTGCTGCGTGCAGGCTGTCGCCATTTCGCCCAGCCTTCCCTTTTGTCGCGCATGCAGCCTCACGACCGCTCCGCCTCTTCTGCATCCTCAGCGTCCTCTGCCTCGCCGTCTTCCGCCAGAACGGAGGTGCGCCCAGCGAGCGCGCAACGGCAACGCGTGGTCATCATCGGCTGCGGCTTCGGCGGACTGGAGGCGGCCAAGGCGCTGGAACACGCCGACGTGGACGTGGTCGTGGTCGATCGCACCAACCACCACCTGTTCCAGCCCCTGCTCTACCAGGTGGCCACGGCCGGTCTGCCGGCGCCGGCCATCGCCGCCCCCATCCGCCACGTGCTGCGCAAGCAGATCGCCAAGGGGCACCTCACGGTCCTGATGGGCGAGGTGACGTCCATCGACACCGCCTCGTCGTGCATCGTGCTGGACGGCGGCGAGCACCTGCACTACGACCAGCTCATCGTGGCCGCGGGCGCCACGCACAGCTACTTCGGGCGCGACGACTGGGCCAAGTACGCACCGGGCCTCAAGACGCTGGGCGACGCCTTCACCATCCGCCGCCGCGTGCTGACCGCCTTCGAGCAGGCCGAGCGCGAAACCGACCCGACCCGGCGCGAGCCGTGGCTGACGTTCGCCGTGGTCGGCGCGGGCCCCACCGGGGTCGAGATGGCCGGCACCATGGCCGAGATCGCCCAGCACACGCTGAGCACCGAGTTCCGCCGCATCGACTCGCGCATGGCGCGCATCATCTTGCTGGAGGGCGCACCGCGCGTGCTGGGCGCCTTCACGGAGGACCTCTCGCAACGCGCCCAGGAGCAGCTCGAAGGCCTGGGGGCCGAGGTGCTGCCCGGCGCCAAGGTGACCAACATCACCGCCTTCGGCATCCACTACGACCTCAACGAGGCCCAGGCCGACGGCAGCAGCAAGGTGGTGTCCCACTTCCTGCCCACCCGCACTGTGATCTGGGCGGCGGGCGTGGCCGCATCGCCCCTGGGCAAGTCGCTGGCCAAGTCGACCGGCTGCGAGCTGGACCGCGCCGGGCGCGTGGTGGTGCAGCCCGACCTGACGATCCCCGGTCACCCCAACATCCACGTGGTCGGCGACCTGGCCAGCGCCCGGAGTTACCTCGACCCCCAGCACCCCACGGCCGTGCCCGGCGTGAGCCCCGGCGCCAAGCAGATGGGACGCAAGGCTGCGTTCAACATCATGCGTCGCATGAAAGGCCAGGAGCCTCAGGCCTTTCGCTACTTCGACTACGGCTCGCTGGCGACCATCGGCAAACGCGCCGCGGTGGCCATGATCGACCTGCCCTACATCAACAAGCGGGTGAAGTTCAGCGGTTTTTCGGCCTGGCTGTTCTGGCTGTTCGTGCACGTCTACTTCCTGATCGGCTTTCGCAACCGCATGGTGGTGCTGATGGACTGGGCCTGGGCCTACTTCACCTCGCAGCGTCACGCCCGCGTCTTCCCCGACCCGCACGCGCTGGAGCCCAATGCGGTGCTGGTGCGCGTGCAAGACGTCGCGAACGCGCCCAAGCCGCCGCCCGCCGCCAGCTGATTCGCAGCGGGCGTGGCAACATCAGGGCCTCGGGCACGACGCCCGCGATGGACCCGCCCGTGAACGCACCCGACACCGCCGCCCTCCCCGTCCGCGAACGCCTGGCCCGCCTGCGCGCCCACTTGGCCGCACAAGGCTGGCACGCCGCGCTGCTGCCCAGCAGCGACCCCCACCTCTCCGAGTACCTGCCGGTGCGCTGGCAAGGCCGCGAGCACTTCAGCGGCTTCACCGGCTCGTCGGGCACGCTGCTGGTTGCGGCCGAGCGCGCCGCGCTGTTCACCGACAGCCGCTACTGGACGCAGGCCGAAGCCGAGCTGGCAGGCTCCGGCGTCGAGCTGGTCAAGCTGGACGGCGCCCCCGTGCCCGCCTACGTGGACTGGCTGAGCTCATTGGATGTGGCTCAGGCAGAGGCTGGGGGGCGCACCCTGGCCGCAGATGGCAGCGTCATGGGCCTGGCCCAGACCCAGCAGTTGCGCGATGCCCTGACCACAGGCGGCAGCTGGCGGCTGCACACCCGCGACGACGTGCTCGCCGGTGCCTGGCCCGATCGCCCCGGCCTGCCCCTGGCCCCGGTGTACGAGCACCTGCCGCCCCACGCCACCACCTCGCGCGCCGACAAGCTGGCCGCCGTGCGCCGGGCGCTGGCCGAGCGCGGTGCCACCCACCACTGGGTCGCCACCGTGGACGACCTGGCCTGGCTGCTGAACCTGCGCGGATCCGACGTCGAGTACAACCCCGTCTTCCTGGGCCACCTGCTGATCTCGCCCGATCGCGCCGAGCTGTTCGTGGCCGAGGGCAAGGTCGATGCCGCACTCGGCAGCCGCCTGGCCGCTGACGGCGTGGCCTGCCGTCCCTACGATCACGCACTCGCCGCCGCGGCCGCCCTGCCCACCGACGCCACGCTGTGGCTCGACCCCAAGCGCACCACCTGGGGCCTGCGCGAGGCCGTGCCGGAGGGCGTCAAGGTCATCGAGGCCATCAACCCCAGCACCCTGGCCAAGTCCCGCAAGACGGACGCCGAAGCCGCCCACATCCGCCAGGCCATGGAGCGCGACGGCGCGGCCATGTGCGCCTTCTACGCCTGGCTGGAGCACGCCCTGGGCCATGAGCACGTCAGCGAGCTGACCATCGACGAGCGCATGACCGCCGAGCGCGCCCGGCAACCCGGCTTCGTCTCGCTGAGCTTCCCCACCATCGCCGGCTTCAACGCCAACGGCGCCCTGCCCCATTACCGCGCCACGCCCGAATCCTTTTCGTGGATCAGCACGCCGCAAGGCCTGGTGGCCGACGGCCTGCTGCTGATCGACTCCGGCGCGCAGTACCTGGGCGGCACCACCGACATCACCCGCGTGTGGGCCATCGGCACCCCCAGCGCCGCACAGAAGCGCGACTTCACCCTGGTGCTCAAGGGCACGCTGGGCCTGTCGCGCACGCGCTTCCCGCTGGGCACGCTCGCGCCCATGCTCGACGCCATCGCGCGTGCGCCGCTGTGGGCCGAGGGGCTGGACTTCGGGCACGGCACGGGCCACGGCGTGGGCTATTTCCTCAACGTGCACGAGGGCCCGCAGTCGATCTCCAAGGCCATGCCCAACCCGGACATGGCCATGCAGCCCGGCATGATCACCTCCATCGAGCCGGGCCTGTACCGGCCCAACCAGTGGGGCATCCGCATCGAGAACCTGGTGCTCAACGTGCCCGTGGCCCCCACCCTGCCCGACGCCGAACCCGGCACGCCGGAGCACGGCAGCTACCTGGCGTTCGAGACGCTCAGCCTGTGCCCCATCGACACCCGCTGCATCGACCTGAGCCTGATGCGCGCCGACGAGGTGCAGTGGCTCAACGGCTACCACGCCGAGGTGCGCCGCCGCCTGAGCCCACTGGTGTCGGGTGAGGCGCTGCGTTGGCTGGACATGCGCACTCAGCCCCTTTGAAGCGAGAAGCCGGTCGACCGCTTTTCAAACGCACGCGGCCAGGCGCTGCACATCGGGGATGACGATCTCGCGGCGCTGCACCGAGATCAGGCCGCGCGCCTGCAGGTCATGCAGGATGCGCGAGAAGTGCTCCGGCGTGACCGACAGCAAGGAGGCGATCGTGCCTTTGCTGGCGGGCAGCGACACCGTGCACGAGGCCGCTGCACAGGTCTGAGCGCGCAGCAGGTAGCTCACCACGCGCTGAGCCGCGGTGTGCAGGGTCACGGCCTCGATGTCGCGCACCAGGCTGTTGAGTCGCCCGGACACATCGGCCAGCAGGCGCACCGTCAGGGTCGGGTCCGTCGCCATCTCCTGCATCAGGGCCTCGCGGGGCAACATCAGCACCAGGGCCTCGCTCAAGGCCGCGGCGTGGCTGACGTGGTCGACCGCCCGCGGCGGCTCACGGCCTTCGGCGCACAACAGCGACTCGCCCACGCAGGCGGGCGCCGTCACCACCTCGATGACCTTCTCCTGACCGTTGTCCGCCCGAGCGAACACCTTGATCTGCCCCTTGACCAGGGCGTACATGCCCTCGGCGGGCTCACCGGCCTTGAACAAGGTCTCACCCCGGGCCAAGGCCAGCGGGCGGGCCGATGACAGCAGGCGACGCAACAGCGAGGCCGGTGCATCCTGAAACAGGGGCAGGTTGCGCAAGGCGCTCACCCCATCGATCTGAGCTGGTGCCATCACGTGCTCCTGATTCTCGTGCTCTGGGTGGACATTCTGGGAACTCCCGCCTCGGGCGGATTTGATTTCGCGCAAGCCCGGTTGACACCCATTCATTACATGAATTAGCATTTACAACAATCAGATGTCACAAACCATGCCACCCACCCCCAAAAGCCTCATCCTCAACCTGCTGCTGGCCGCAGACGGAGCGCCCTTGAGCGCCAGCGACGCGGTGAACTCGGCGCAGCTGTTCGGTGTGCGCGAAAACAGCGTGCGGGTGGCCCTGGTTCGGCTCAACGCGGCCGGCCTGATCGAGTCCGCCGGGCGCGGCGCCTACCGGCTGGGGCCCCAGGCCACCACCGTGGCCGCCGACGTCGCCAGCTGGCGCCACGCCGAGCAGCGCGTGTGCGAGTGGTCGGGCTCCTGGCTCATGGTCAGCACCTCGGGCCTCGGGCGCAGCGATCGCAGCGCCCTCAGGGCCCGCGAACGTGCCCTGGCCCTGGCCGGCTTTCAAGCGCTCAGCGAAGGCCTGCACGTGCGCCCGGACAACCTCATCGGCCACGCACAGGCCGCCCGCGTCCGCCTGCAACAACTGGGGCTGGAAACGGAGGCACCCGTCTTCGTGGCCACCGACCTCGACCCCGAGCTCGACCAGCGTGCCCGCGGCCTGTGGTCGGGTGCCAAGCTCAACCAGGCCTACGTGCGCACGCGCAACAAGCTCGAAAGCTGGTTGGCCTCGATCGACCGGCTCGATGCCGAAACCGCGGCGCGCGAGAGCTACGTGCTGGGCAACGAGGCCATCCGCCAGATCGTGTTCGACCCCCTGCTGCCGGCGCCCCTCGTGGACGTCGAAGCGCGCCGCGCCTGCGTGCAAACCGTGATGGCTTTCGACGCCGCCGGCCACCGCATCTGGCAACAGCTGCTGCCTTCGCTGCGCCAGCCGGTCACGCCGCCCCCTGCCACCGCTCCCCTCACCGCCAAAAGCAAGCCCTCGCGGGCCAAAGGATGACCCCCATGAGCCGGCCCGCCCCCCCGATCGAAAGCGCCACCCCCACGACCCTGCCCCCCGCCACGCGACGCCGGCTCAAAGACCTCTTCACACCCGAACAACTGGCCGTGCTGACCACCCGCTCCAACGCGTGGGGCGCCTGGGCCGTCGCCTCGACGTGGGGCGTCATCGCCGGGGCCTTCGCGGTGCTGGCGATGTGGCCCGGCGTGACGACCTTCATCCTCGCGGCCCTCGTCATCGGCGGGCGCCAACTGTGCCTGGCCATCCTGCAGCACGAGGGCTCGCACGGCACCCTGTTCAAGGCCCGCTGGGCCAACGACATGCTCACCGACTGGCTGTGCGCGCGCCCCATCTGGCAGAACCTGCCCAAGTACAAGGTGCACCACCTCGGGCACCACACGCGCACCGGCACGCCAGACGACCCGGACCTCTCCCTGCACGCTGGCTACCCGGTGACACGCGCCTCGCTGGCGCGCAAGGTGCTGCGCGACGCCTCCGGACTGACTGGGCTGAAGCTGCTCTATGGCCTGTTCATGATGGACGCTGGCGTCTTCAAGTGGACCGTGGCCAACCACATCGAGCGCCTGCCGCAAACCGGTCGCACCTGGGGCGAGCGCGTCACCACCACGGCACGCAACATGGGGCCCATGCTGATCACCAACGCAGCGCTGTGGGGCCTGCTGGCCGCGACCGGTCACGCCTGGCTGTATTGGGCCTGGGTCGTGGCCTACCTGAACGTGCTGCCGCTGTTCGTGCGCATCCGCTCGCTGGCCGAGCACGGCTGCCTGCCCCGCTCGGCGGACATGTTCGTCAACACCCGCACCACCCGCGCGGGCTGGCTCGCGCGCATGACGGTGGCGCCGGTGCACGTGAACTTCCACATGGAGCACCACGTGATGGCCTCGGTGCCCTTTCACCGCTTGCCCCTGATGCACAAGTGGCTGCGCGAGCAGGCGGGCGTGCCGCAAGCGCCCAGCTACCTCGATGTGCTGCGCCTGGCCAGCAGCCGGGCCTGAGGCCTGACCATCAGCCCATGACCACCGGGCCGCCCTTGGCGAGGGCGCGCTGGTAAGCGGGGCGGCTTTCCATGCGCTTGATGTAGGCCGCCAGGTTGGGGTGAGAGCCCGCGGCGTTGGCGCGCGACATCAGCGCCGAGACGGCGAAACTCATCTGGAAATCCGCCAGGGTGATGTGCTCGCCGGCAAACCAGGTGTGGCGCCCCAGGTGGTCTTCGATGAAGGCCAGGGCGCTGCCCACGTTCGGGTCGATGAGCTTGTGCTGGACCTTCTTGCACAACTCGCGCGCGATCGGGCGCACGAAAAACGGCATGGGCTGCGTCGGGATGCTCATGAACACCAGCTTCATCACCAGCCAGTTCATCAGGGAGCCTTCGGCGAAGTGCATCCAGAAACGCAGCTGGCGGTGCTCGGGCGTGCCCACGGCGGGCACCAGCCGGGCGGCCTCCCCCGGCGCCTGCTTGCCGTACTGCTCGACGAGGTACTCCAGGATGGCGCCCGACTCGGCGATCACCTCCCCGCGGTCCGTGATCACCGGCGACTTGCCCAAAGGGTGGACTTTCTTGAGCTCGGCGGGCGCGAGTTTGGTGACCGGGTGGCGCTTGTAGACCTTGAGGTCGTACGGCTGCCCCAGCTCTTCAAGCAGCCACAAAATGCGCTGCGAACGGGAGGTTTCAAGGTGGTGAACGGTGATCATGCGCGAAGCATAACGCGACACATGCGGCCTGCCACCCCCTTGCTCACAAGCCCTTCAACCGCTCAGGCCGCCACCCAGGCTCTGGTAGAGCGCGACGAGGGCGTTGAGCCGGTTGAGGCGGTTGAGCGCCAGGCTGTTTTCCGCCTGACGACGCGCCTCCTGGGCGTCCAGCCAGGTCTTCAAGGGCACGGCGCCGGCGCGGTAGCGCGCCTCGGACAGGCGCTCGGCAGACTGGGCGGCGACCACGGCCTCCTGCAGGCGCAGGCCCTGCTGTTCGTACTGCAGGCGAGACGCCAGGGCGTTGTCGACGTCGGACAAGGCGGTGTACCAGCTCTGTCGGAACCCCACCACCGCCAGCTCGTGGTCGGCTTGCGAGATGGCCACGTTGCGCTGCATGTCACGCCACTGCACGAAAGGCAGGATCAGGCCCGCACCCAGGGTGCCGATCGGGTCGGCCAGCACCTGGGACAGCGCGGTGGACGACCCGCCCACGCTGCCGGTGAGCGTCAGCGCCGGGAAGTAACTGCTGCGCGTGGCGTCGACCTGTGACAGCGTTTTGCGCAGGCGCAACTCGGCGGCGCGCAAATCGGGGCGACGCGTCAGCAAGTCGGCGGGCACGCCCGCGGGCACGGCGGGCAGCGCCCCGTCGGGCAGGCGCTGCGCCTCGTTCAAGGCCACACCCGGCGGGCCATCGAACAGGATGGCCAAGGCGTTGCGGGCCTGCGTGCGCTGCAGCAGGAACTGGGTGTGGGCGGCCTCCTGGGTGGCCAGGGACTGCGTCGCCTGCGCCACCTCCAGCCCGGAGACCGCACCCGTGCCGTGCTGGGCCCGCACCAGCTCCAGCGTGCGCCGCGCGTAATCAATGCTCTGCTGGCTGGCCTGCACACGCTGGTTCAGGTAGGCCACCTGCCAGTGCAGGTTGGCCGTGGTGCCCACCAGGGCCAAGGCGGCGGCCTGGCGATCCTGTTCGGTGGCCTGGGCTTCCCAATCGGCGGCGTTGCGCAGCGCAGCCAGGCGCCCCCACAGGTCCACCTCCCAGCTCACGCCCGCTGTCACGCTGTTGACGCGCGTGGTCGCCCCCCCGTCCAGGGCGCGTGAAGCCGAGCTGTTGGTGCGCACCGACAGCTCGGGCAGCCGGTCGCTGGCGGCCTGATCGGCCACCAGTTGGGCTCGTCGCACGCGGATGGCCGCCTGCGCCAGGTTGTTGTTGCGCCGCAAGGCGTCGGCAATGAGGCCGGGCAGCGCGGCGTCGTCCAGGGCCAACCACCAGGGCGACAGGTCGGCTGCCACGGCGGCATCGGTGGCTGTTCCTTGCGTGAACTGCGCGGGCACGCTCAAGGCGGGGCGTTCATGCGCCGAGGGCGTGGCGCAACCCGCCAGGGTCAGCGCCGCGACCAGGGCCAGTGCGAGCGCGAGCGGAATGGGGCGGTACAAGGTCATGGCGGATGAGGGGGATGAGGGGGGCGAGGCGGGCAGCGCAGGGAAGGCCGACAGGAGGCTCATTGGCGACTGAGCGCATCGACCGGGTCCAGTTGCGCCGCGCGCCGCGCGGGCAAGAAGCCGAACACCACGCCGATCAGCGAGGAGACCCCGAAGGCCGCGACGATGGAGCCCGTCGAATAGATCATGCTGAAGCCACCGCCCACGTAGTCGAACAGCACGCCCAGCCCCAGGGCCAGCGCGATGCCCAGGATGCCGCCCAGCAGGCACACCAGCACCGCCTCGATGAGGAACTGCCGCAGGATGTCGGCCTGGCGTGCGCCGACTGCCATGCGCACACCGATCTCCTGCGTGCGCTCGGTCACCGACACCAGCATGATGTTCATCACCCCGATGCCACCCACGATCAGCGAGATCACGGCGATGGACGAGATCAACAGCGTCATCGTCTGCGTGGTGCTCTCGATCGTCTGGCGGATGCTGTCGCTGTTGCGCACGAAGAAATCCTTCGAGCCGTGGCGCTGCGTGATCAGCTTGACGATGCCCTGCTCCGCCGCCGCCGGGTTGGCGCTGTCGCTGACGCGCACCGTGATGTTGCGCAGGTGGTTCTGCCCCATCAGGCGGCGCATGGCCGTGGTGTAGGGCACCCACACGTTGAGGTTGTCCGACATCATGAAGCCACTCTCCTGCGGCGCCGTCACGGCCACCACGCGCACCGGCACGTTGCCCAGGAACAGCACCTGCCCCAGCGGGTCCTCACCGGGCTGGAACAGCGCCTTTTGCGTGTTGACGTCGATGACGGCTTCCTGCGTCTGGCGGCGCACGCTGTCGGCGTCGAAGGCCTGCCCCTGCGCGATGGTGTAGCCCTTGACACGGAAGAACTGGTCGCCCACCCCGCCGATGTTGGCCGAGGCCTCGACGTTGCCGCGGCGCAGCGTCACGCCGGTGCTCACGCTGGGCGTGACGCTGTCGACGTAGTTGAGCTGCGCCAGCGCCTGCGCGTCGGCGGGCACCAGGGTGCGGATGCGGCCCGCCTGGCGATCACCGAAATTCTTGCCGGGGTAGATGTCGATGGTGTTCGTGCCCATCGCCGAGATGTCCTTGAGCACGCGCTGGCGCGAGCCCTCGCCCAGGGCCACCATCGACACCACCGACGCGATGCCGATGATGATGCCCAGCATGGTCAGCAGGGTGCGCAGGCGGTGGCCCGCCATGGCGCGCAAGGCCATCGAGAACGCCTCGGTGAAGCGCCCCCAGGCGGCCGCCCAGGAGCCCTCGGGCAGCACCTCGGCGTGGCGCACGCGCCCCGTCGAGCTCGGCGCCTCGGCCGTGCGGCGGTCGGCCACGATGTGCCCGTCGGCGACCTCGATGATGCGCTGCGCGTGCGCGGCCACCTTCGGGTCGTGCGTGACGATGATGACGGTGTGTCCGTCGGCGTGCAGCTCCTGCAGGATGCGCATGACCTCCTCGCCGCTGACGCTGTCGAGCGCCCCCGTGGGCTCGTCGGCGAGAATGACGTCGCCGCCGTTCATCAGCGCTCGCGCGATGGACACGCGCTGCTGCTGCCCGCCCGAGAGCTGGCCGGGGCGGTGCCCGGCGCGGTCCTCCAGGCCCAGGCGCTTGAGCAAAGCCAGGGCCCGCTCGTGGCGCTGGCTGCGCGCGCGCCCGGCGTAAATGGACGGGATCTCGGCGTTGCCCAACGCGCTCAGGTCACCCATGAGGTGGTAGCGCTGGAAGATGAAGCCGAAGTGCTCGCGTCGCAGGCGCGCGAGGTCATCGGGCGCCATGTCGGCCGTGGGCTGCCCAGCAACGCGGTAGCTGCCTCGCGTGGGGCGGTCGAGGCACCCCAGGATGTTCATCAGGGTCGATTTGCCAGAGCCCGAAGCCCCGATGATGGCCACCATCTCGCCGGCCTCGATGCGCAGGTTGATGCCCTTGAGCACCGCCACCGTGCCCTCGCCCGAGGGGAACTCACGCCACAGGTCGCTGACCTCCAGCAGGGCTTGCGTCGGGGTCGCGCTCATCGGATCACCACGGCCCATCAGAACATGCCCGGGCCACGGCGCGCGCCCGCTGCGCCCCCATTGCCATTGGCTTCACCCACCACCACCAGCTCGCCTTCCTTGAGGCCGCTGAGCACCTGCGCCTGCACCCGGTTGTTCAGGCCGATCTTCACGTCTCGGCTGACCACCTGCTTGGCGTCACCTTCGCCCTCCAGCACACGCACGGCGTGGGTGCCCTTCTTGCGATCGCGCTGACCCAGCGCCGAAGCCGGGATCACCAGCGCATCGGCCGCCTTGTCCAGCACGATGAAGACCTGTGCCGTCATGGCCACGCGCAGCTTGCCCTCGGGGTTGGGCACCTCGAACAAACCGTTGTAGTAGATGGCCGCGGCCGTCGACGACGTGGTCGCGGTGGTCTTGGTGCTCGACTCGGTCTGCTCCGACTCCGGCGCGGGCTCGATGGCGCGCAACTTGGCCTCGTAGCGCTTGAGCGGCTCGCCCAACACCGTGAAGTAAACCGGCAGGCCCGGCTGCACGCGCACCACGTCGGCCTCCGAAATCTGGGCCTTGATCAGCACGCGATCCAGGCGCGAGAGCTTGATGATGGTTGGCGCCGACTGCAAGGCGTTGACCGTGCGCCCCTCCTCGGCGATGACCGCCGTCACCACGCCGTCGATGGGCGCGAGGATGCGCGTGTAGCCCAGGTTGACGCGAGCCGTGTCCACCGAGATGGTGGCCTGGCGAAGCTGGGCCTGCAGCACCGCGATCTCGGCGCGGGTGGTGGCCAGCGTGGCCTCGGCCTCATCGAGCTCGGCCTTGGAGCCCGCATCCAGCTTGAACAGCGCCTGCTTGCGCTGAAAGCCGACCTCCGCCTGCTTGAACAGGGCCTGCTTGGCCAGCTGCTGAGCCTGCAGCAAGGCCACCTGGGCCTCGGCGTTGCGCAAGGTGTTTTGCTGCGTGGTGGAGTCGATCTCGGCGACCAGCTGACCCTGGCGAACCGGGTCCCCCAAGGCCACGTGCAAGCGCTTGATCTGACCGGAGACCTGCGCGCCCACGCTCACCTCCTGCTCGGCCTTGATGGTGCCGCTGGCCAGGACCGTGTCTTCCAGGTCGCTGCGCTCCACCGCGGCTGTGATCACCTCGGGCACCGGCGGCGCGGTGAAAAACTTCACTTTCACGCCCCAGCCGATCAAGGCCAGCACCACCACGCCCCCCGCCAGGCGCCAGCCCGACAGCCATCGCTTTTTCTTGTTCACGCTCGTCATGCCGTCAGTGTCTCAAGCATCCGTTTACAAACTGAGTCTGTCAGGTTAAGCGAAGGTAAAGTGAAGCCATGCCACACGTCACCCTCATCACCGGCGCCAGCCAGGGCATCGGCGCGGCCACCGCCCGCCTGCTGGCGCAGCGCGGCCATTCGCTGCTCATCCATTTCGCGCACCGCGCGGACCTGGCCCAGGCCGTCGCCGACGAGTGCCTGCAACTGGGTGCGCCGCGGGCCATCATCGCTCAAGCCGACATCGCCCACGAGGCCGACGTCCTCAAACTGTTCGCCAAGGTGGATGAATCTCTGCCCCCGCTGACCGGGCTGGTCAACAACGCCGGCATCGTCGACCGCACCGCGCGGCTTGATGAGATGAGCGCCGAGCGCCTGCAGCGCATGCTGGCGGTCAACGTGCTGGGCACGATGTTGTGTGCACGCGAGGCCGTGCGGCGCCTGTCGCAGCGGCACGGTGGGTCGGGTGGGGTCATCGTCAACGTCTCCAGCAGCGCCGTGCGCAGCGGCTCGCCCGGCCTCTACGTGGACTACGCCGCCAGCAAAGGCGCGGTGGACGTCTTCACCAGCGGCCTGTCCAAGGAGGTGGCCGGTGAAGGCGTTCGCGTGGTGGCGGTGCGACCGGGCATCACGGACACCGGCATCCACGCCAGCGGCGGCGAGCCGGACCGCGCACAGCGCATGGCGCCACAGTTGCCCATGGGCCGCGCAGCCCAGCCGCACGAGGTCGCCGAAGCCATCGCCTGGCTGCTGTCCGACGCCGCCAGCTACACCGCGGGTGCGATGCTCGACGTCTCGGGCGGGCGCTGAGGGGGTTGAAGGCGCTGGCGCAGCAGCGTCAGCACGAGCATCACGCGCGCCTGCGCGGCCGTCAGCGAGCCAGCCGCTGGCCACGCAGCGGCCGCACCGCCCTGGCCATCGCACTCGCCATCACCTTCACGCGCTTGAACGCCCCCTCGCGCCACCCGGCTGCTGCGCCAGACCACCACGCCAGCCTGATGCGCGCGCTGCAAAGCCGCCTCCAGCCCCTGATGCACCGTGCCATGACCGGTCGCAGCCACCACCAGGCCATCGAGGGGACCAGCCGATGCGGCGTGCCGCAAGGCGGCGTCCACCAACCAGCCATCGGCGTCCGCGTGGCTGGTGATGACCTCGACGCGCGGCGGCGCGGCCGACAGGCACGCCCAGCCCCAGCCCATGGGGGCCGGCCAAGACTCGCCTTCGCGCAAGGGCGGCTCCCCGCCCCCGTCGAAAGCGTCCATCGCGTGGCTGTGGGCCTTGCGCACGTCGCGGGCCGACCAGGTTCGACCCGCCAGGACGGCCGCCACACCGCCTTCGCCGCGCAGCGCAGCCGAGCGGGCCACCCGCACGGCATCCAGCAGGTTGCGTGGGCCATCGGCATCGGGTGCCGTGGCCGGGCGCATCGCCGCGGTCAAAACGATGGGCTTGCAGCCGTCGTGCAGGGCGTGCAACAGGCAGGCGGTTTCTTCCAGCGTGTCCGTGCCGTGCGTGATCACGATGGCGTCGACTGCCGGGTCCCGCATGGCCTCCTGCAACGCCTGGGCCAGCAGCCGCCAGGTCGAGACGCCCATGTCCTTGCTGTCGAGTTGCGCCACCTGGCGCGTGGCCAAGGACTCACCAACCAACTCCGGCACAGCTTGAACGAGTTGATCCACCCCCAGTTGCGCGGCCTGGTAGGCCCAACTGCGCTGGGGGTCGATGCCCGTGCCAGCGATCGTTCCCCCGGTGGCGAGGATCAGCACGCGCGACATGCGCCCCCCTTGACCTGAGGGGCTGGGTGAGTTTGCGGCGCAAAAACACTGGACAAATGAACAGCCCTGTATAGAATGACAGTCACCTTCTTCATCTCGTGGCCCGCACAGCGGGGTTTCCGATGGCAGACGATAAACCCAAACTCACCCCGCGCCAGCAGCAGATCTTCGAGTTGATCCAGCGCAGCATCGCGCGCACCGGTGCCCCACCTACCCGGGCCGAGATCGCCACCGAACTGGGCTTTCGCTCCGCCAACGCCGCCGAAGAACACCTGCAGGCCCTGGCCCGCAAGGGCGTCATCGAATTGGTGGGGGGCACCTCGCGCGGCATCCGGCTGAAGGCCGGCACCCTGCGCACCGTCAATGAAACCCGGCGCCGCACCGACCCCTCGGACAGCACCCTGCCCTTCAACCTGGCACTGCCTGGCCTGGAGCAGCTGGTGCTGCCCCTGGTGGGCCGTGTGGCCGCTGGGCACCCCATCCTGGCGCAGGAACACGTCGAGCAAACGTACGCGGTCGAGCCCAGCCTGTTTGCGCGCAAGCCCGACTACCTGCTGCGCGTGCGCGGCATGAGCATGAAGGACATCGGCATCCTCGACGGTGACCTGCTGGCCGTGGCCCGCACCCGCGAGGCCCGCAACGGCCAGATCGTGGTGGCCCGACTGGGCGACGAGGTCACGGTCAAGCGCTTTCAGCGCACCCCTCAGGGCATCCAACTGCTGCCCGAGAACCCCGATTTCGAACCCATCCTGGTGTCCCCTGACGCGGACGACTTCGAGCTCGAAGGGCTGGCGGTTGGCCTCATCCGCAACCAGGTCCTGAACTGAATGAGTGGGGCCCATGGGGCCCCTGTGGCGGCCACCACGCGGGTGGCGGGCATTGGTGCCGGCAGCCGCCGAGCACGATCCCGCGAGGTGGCTTTCTGAAACGAATCCTGCCGAACTTCATCAGCATCTCGGAGTTCAACATGATTCACCATTTCGCACGTGCTTTCGCCGCCCGGCACAACACCAGCGCCCTCGCGGTGGCCGGTGGGGCGTCGGCCTCGACGCCGGGCTCGGCACAACGTCCGGCGTCCCAACAACCGGTTCGCCCCCGCCCCATCACGCCTTGGGGCGGACAACCACGCAGCGGGTCATCGCTGCGAGTGGCCACACAACGCCCGGTGCGCATCTCGGTGGACCCGCAAGACGCTCGCCGCACGGTGATCACCGGCCGCTTCGCAGAGGTGTGCGCCGCCCTGGACCGGCTGGTGCTGGAGCAAGAGGCCCTGGCCTGATGGCTGGGCGACTTGGTGGCTTGACAGGAGAGCAGACAGAGCAGGCGGGCTGAACGCCAGAAAAAAACCCCACGCCCTCCTCAGAGGCACGTGGGGTTTCCAAGGTCCACCAGGGGCCTTCAGGCATCAACCCATGTGCAGGCCACCGTTGACCGAGAAGTCGGCGCCCGTGGCAAAACCAGCTTCGTCGCTGGACACCCAGGACACCATGGAGGCGATTTCCTCCGGCGTGCCCAGGCGCTTGACGGGGATGGTGGCCACGATCTTGTCCAGCACATCGGGGCGAATGGAGCGAACCATCTCGGTGCCGATGTAGCCGGGCGACACCGTGTTCACGGTCACGCCCTTGTTGGCCACTTCTTGCGCCAGGGCCATGGTGAAGCCGTGCATGCCGGCCTTGGCCGCCGAGTAGTTGGTCTGGCCGAACTGGCCCTTCTCGCCGTTGACGGAGCTGATGTTGACGATGCGCCCCCAACCACGGTCGACCATGTCGTCGATGACCTGCTTGGTCACGTTGAACAGGCTGTTGAGGTTGGTGTCGATCACGACGTCCCAGTCGCCCTTGGTCATCTTGCGGAACATGCCGTCTTTGGTGATGCCGGCGTTGTTGACCAGCACGTCAACGGGGCCATGCTCGGCCTTGGTCCTCTTGAAGGCCTCCACGGTCGAATCCCAATCGGACACGTTGCCCACCGATGCGAAGAAGTGGTAGCCCAGGGCCTTTTGCTCATCGAGCCACTTGGCGTGGTCGCGGCTCGGGCCGCAACCGGCGATGACCTTGAAACCGTCTTTGTGCAAGCGCTGGCAAATGGCGGTGCCGATGCCGCCCATGCCACCGGTCACGTAGGCAACTTTTTGACTCATGAAATGCTCCTCTGTTGGGATTGGGTGAGAGATGTGTTTCAGGGCGAAAGGGGTCAGCGCTCGATGGTCAGGGCCACGCCCATGCCGCCACCGATGCACAAGGAGGCGATGCCCTTGCGGGCGTCACGGCGCGCCATTTCGTGCAACAGCGTGACCAGGATGCGGCAGCCCGATGCGCCAATGGGGTGGCCGATGGCGATGGCGCCCCCGTTGACGTTCACCTTGCTGGTGTCCCAGCCCATTTCCTGGTGCACGGCGCAGGCCTGGGCGGCGAACGCCTCGTTGATTTCCAGCAGGTCCAGGTCGGCGGCTTTCCAGCCGGCGCGCTCCAGCGCGCGACGCGAGGCGGGCACCGGGCCCATGCCCATCGTGGCGGGGTCCAGCCCTGCGCTGGCGTAAGACGCGATGCGACCCAGCACCGGCAGGCCGAGCTGCTCGGCGCGCTTGGCCGTCATCACCATCACGGCGGCGGCGCCGTCGTTGAGGCCCGAGGCGTTGCCCGCGGTCACAGAGCCGGCCTTGTCGAAGGCCGGACGCAGCCCAGACAGCACGTCTGCGGTGCTCTTGCGGTTGATGAATTCGTCGGCGTCGAACACCAGTGCATCGCCCTTTTTCTGGGGGATGCTGACGGGCACGATCTCATCCTTGAACTTGCCTGCGTCCTGGGCCGCGGCGGCCTTTTGTTGTGAAGCCAGGGCCAGGGCGTCCTGGGCTTCGCGGCTGATGCCGTGCAGCTTGGCGACGTTCTCGGCCGTGATGCCCATGTGGTACTGGTTGTAGACGTCCCACAGGCCGTCGTTGATCATGGAGTCGACCATCTGCCAGTTGCCCATGCGCTGGCCATCGCGCGAGTTGGGCAGCACGTGGGGCGACAAGCTCATGCTCTCCTGGCCACCTGCGATCACGATGTCGGAGTCGCCGTCGCGGATGGCTTGTGCGGCCAGCATGACCGCCTTGAGGCCCGAGCCACACACCTTGTTGATGGTCATGGCCGGCACCGCATGGGGCAGCCCGGCCTTGATGACGGCCTGTCGAGCCGGGTTCTGACCACAGCCCGCCTGGAGCACCTGACCGAGGATCACTTCGTTGACCTGGTCGCCCGCCAGGCCGCTGCGGCGCAGCAGGTCGCGGATGACCACCGCCCCCAATTCCGACGCCGGTGTTTTGGCCAGGGTTCCACCAAATTTGCCAACGGCGGTGCGGGCCGCGGCAACGATCACGATGTCAGACATGTTCACGCTCCTATGCGAGGATCTGGCCCGCTTGTGGCGGGCCGGTTTCAGGCTTTGCGCTTGACGTATCGGCCAGGCGCTGCTTCGATCACGGGATGTTGCTTGTTGCCAGGCTGCCGGGGGGCGGCCTTTTGGGTGCCGGCGTGCTGCTCCAGCCACCGAGACCACACCGGCCACCAGCTGCCGGGGTGCTCCTGAGCGGTGTCCAGCCAGGCCTGCGCGGTCGCAGGCAAGGTGCGTGCCGAACTGACCCAATGGCTGCGTTTTTTCTTCTCAGGCGGGTTGATCACGCCAGCGATGTGGCCCGATGCGCCGAGCACGAAGGTCGTCGGGCCGCTGAGCACCTGGGTGGACGCGTAGGCGCTGTCCCAGGGCACGATGTGGTCCTCGCGCGAGCCGTAGACGAAAGTCGGGATGTCCAGGCGGCGCATGTCCAGGGGCACGCCACACACGGTCACGGCGCCCGGCTGGCAGAGCTTGTTTTCAAGGTAGGTGTTGCGCAGGTACCAGGTGTACATCGGCCCTGGCAAGTTGGTGCTGTCGCTGTTCCAGTACAGCAGGTCAAACGCCGGGGGCATTTCACCCTTGAGGTAGTTGCCGATGACGTAGTTCCAGACCAGGTCGTTGGCACGCAGGAAGGAGAAGGTCGTGGCCAGCTCCCCCCCGCGCATCAGGCCGCCGCCTGCCGGGCTGTTGGGGCCCAGCGTCATCTCTCGCATGCGCACCATGGCCTCGTCCACGAACACGTCCATCGTGCCGGTGTTGACGAAATCCAGGAAGGTCGTCAGCAAGGTCAGGCTTCGCACCGGCTTGCGGCCTTGCGCGGCCAGCGTGGCCAGCGCCGTCGCAATCAGGGTGCCGCCCACGCAGAAGCCCAGCGCGTTGACCTGGTCGGCTCCGGTGATCTCGCGGGTCACGTCGATGGCTTTGATGACGCCGTGCTCGACGTAGTCATCCCAGGTCGACTGGGCGAGGTCGTCGTCGGCGTTGACCCAGCTGACCATGAACACCCGGTGGCCTTGCGAGAGCATGTAGCGCACCAGCGAGTTGTCGGGCTGCAGGTCCAGGATGTAGTACTTGTTGATGCACGGCGGCACGAACAGGAAGGGCACCTCGTGCACCTTGGGCGTCAGCGGCGTGTACTCGATGAGTTGGAAATACGGGTTCTCGTAGACCACCGAGCCCGCGGTCGTGGCCACGTTGACGCCCACCTCGAAGACGCTCTCGTCCGTCTGGGACATGTGCCCCTGGCGGATGTCGTTGAGCAGGTGATGCAGGCCCTGGGTCAGGCTCTCGCCCTGGGTGGACACCGCCTTGGACAGGGCCTCGGGGTTGAAGGCCAGGAAGTTGCCCGGCGAGGCCGCGTCGGCCCATTGCTGCACCGCGAAGCGCACGCGCTGGCGGGCTTTCTCATCGCCGCTGAGGTTGTCGGCCAGTCGCTGCAGGGTGCGGGCGTTGAGCACGTACATCGCGGCCATGAACGCGCTGCCAGGGTGCTGCTGCCACTCGGGCGCGGCGAAGCGCTTGTCAGCGACCTTGACCTGCTCGGGCTGGCTCACCGCCTGGTTCCACAACTGGCTGGCCTGTTGCAGGTAGTCGCCCTGGATGGCTTGGAGTTGCTCGGGCGGGATGCTCAGGCCGGCCAGGGATTTCAATGTGGCGCCCAGGCTCTGGCCCATGGCCTCGACCGCCTGCCCCATGGTGGGCATGCGCAGGGAGGGCATGGCTTGCAAGAAGGGCTTGGCCGAGGCGGGGCCGAAAGGCTGACCGAAGGGGAGATCAAAAGGCAGATCGAAGGGCAGCCCGAACGCCGAAGCAGCGGAGGCACCGCTGGGTGTGGCCGATGCGGCCGCTGAGCTGGCCCGCGCGGTGGAGCGACTGGGGGCCTCGGCGGCCGCTTGGGCAACGACCGGCTTGGCGGCGACTTTGCGAGCCACCTTCCCAGCCACCTTGGACGGGGCCTTGCGGACCGGGGCACCCGCTGCCGCGGACGAAGAGGGGGCGTCGGGTGCAGTCTTCGCACGCGGGGTGCGCGACCGTGGGGATGCAGCCATGTGTCTCCTGGATCGGTGTCGGCTGGGAGCAGGTCCGGTATCTTGACCCGCAAGTGTTTCCGTATTCTGACTGCAGCTTTCAGAAAGTGAAGGCGGCAGCCCTGCACTTTGGCATCATTCCAACATGGCTTTGTGCACCGTCAACACGGTGCAGACCCGCCCCACCCTTTTCCGGATGACGTGAGATGTGGATCGTTGCGATCGCTTGGATTTATGTGACCTTGATGATGGCGCTGGCCGAGGCCACCAGCCCGCAGGGCACGGTGCTGGGGGCGGTCATCACCTTCCTCTTTTATGGCGTGGGCCCGCTGGCACTGGTGCTGTACCTGATGGGCGCACCAGCTCGGCGCAAGGCCTTGCGTCGGGCGGAGGCCGAGGCGCATGCGCGCCAGATGGCCGATTCAGCGCAGGCAGATGGCAGCGGCTTGGCGCCCGGTGCGCCCGTCGCGTCGGAAGGAAAAGAAGCGGGCGGCGTCTGAGGCCGTGCACCACGCCCCCCCGCTGACCTGGGTGACGCCCAAGGCGGAGAGGGCATCGTGCGCCAGGCCGGGCAAATCGGCCAGCCATTTGCCGGGCACGTCGGCGGCGCCTGCGGGCGTG
This sequence comes from Burkholderiales bacterium, assembly GCA_016000265.1. GTDB lineage: Bacteria > Pseudomonadota > Gammaproteobacteria > Burkholderiales > Burkholderiaceae_C > Aquabacterium. Next base: position 7,941 of record JAECRL010000008.1, on the reverse strand, counting down.
AAACGCGGGTGGGCCGACGGCGCCCCCAGGACCTGGGTCGGCTCCGCGCCAAAACCCCGCAACACCTCCGGCCCCACCTCGAAGCGACGGGGGCCGATGCACGGCCCCAGCCACACGCGCAGGTCGCGCGGGTCGACTGCGGTGGCCTCGCACAAGGCTTCGACCCCCGTTTGCACGATGCCTCGGCCGCCCACGCAGGGTGCGCCCTCGCCCGCCAGGCCGCGCCAGCCCGCGTGCAAGGCCGCCACCCCGCGGCCCTCCGGAGCGGCCAGCAGCAAGGGCAGGCAGTCGGCGACCATGACCACGCAGGCCACGCCGGGCTCGGTGGTGAGCGCCCCGTCGGCCTCGATGGGGGCCACCCCCACGTCAGCCAGGCCGACGCGGCGCACGCGGTTGCCGTGCACCTGATGGAGCCAGACCGGCTGCGCGGGCAGCCGACCGGCGAAGACCGCGCGGTTGTGGGCCACGGCCGCCGGGTCGTCGCCCACATGGTCGCCCAGGTTGCAGGAATCGAAAGGAGGCACGCTGACGCCACCAGGCCTGGCGCTCAGGCAGGCGACGGCGTGGGGGCCCAGATCGGGCTGCGCCCATCCTGGCGGCCAAGCCGGCTCGGGGGCACGCTCTGAGGGGGAGTCGGGTGGGCGGGCTCGGTGCAGGTTCATGGTGAGCAGGTGGAAGGTGGCAGGTCGCTATCATTCCCGTCCCATGCTACCCCGCTCCACCCCCGTGCCCGGCTCGTTGCACCGCCGCGTGTGCACCGCGCGCCTTCTCCGCGCCCAGGCCGGTGCGCGCCAGCCCGCGGCGCCGCGCTTGCGTCAATGGCTGGCCGCGCCGGGCTCGCTGACGGCGCGCTTGAGGCTGCACGGTGCGGTCAGCGTCGTGGTGCTGGACCAGGGGACGCGCAAGCTGTGGCCGCAGGAGCGCCAGGCGCTGGGCTGCTCCGTTGGGCACGTGCGCGAGGTGGTGCTGCACATCGACGGGCGCGCCGCCGTCTGGGCCAGGAGCACCGTTTCGGTGCGCGCTGTCAAAGGCCCCTGGCGGGCGATCCGCGGCCTGGGCACGCGCCCGCTGGCCGAGTTGCTGTTCAGCCACCACGCGGTCAGACGAGGCCCCTTGTGCGGCCTGGTGCTGCCTTCGGGAGGGCCTGCGCACCGCCACCTGGGTCGACAGTGGCAGCAGATCGCCCCCACGCCCCCACGCTGGGCGCGTCACTCGCTGTTTCACCATCACGGACAGCGCCTGCAGGTGCTGGAGGCCTTCGCCCCTTGGGTGTCGAAGCTGAGTTGCATCGCCCGCTGAGCCAGAGCGCTCCATGGCATGCCCTACACTGCATGCATGCTGTTTTCTCGCCGAATCGAGCACTGCCAAGTCTGTGGAACGCCGGTGGAGCACAAGGTGCCCGCCGACGACAACCGCGAGCGCGCGGTGTGCCCCGCTTGCCACCACGTCCACTACGTCAACCCGCTCAACGTGGTGGGGACCTTGCCCGTCTGGGGCGAGCAGGTGCTGCTGTGCAAGCGCAACATCGAGCCGCGCAAGGGCTTCTGGACCCTGCCGGCGGGCTTCATGGAATTGGGCGAGACCACCCAGGAAGGCGCCGCTCGCGAGACCGATGAAGAAGCCGGCGCGCACATCGAGATGCAGGACCTCTACTGCATCATCAACGTGGTCACGGCCGGCCAGGTTCACCTGTTTTACCGCGCCCGCTTGCTGGACACGGCGTTTTCGCCGGGTCCTGAGACCATGGAAGCCCGCCTCTTCCATCAGCACGAGATCCCCTGGGACGACCTCGCCTTTCGGACCGTGCGCATGACCCTGGAGCGTTTCTTCGCAGATCGCGTCGAGGGTCAATTTGCCGTTCATTGCGCCGATATCCGTTGAGCATGCCGTCCGGGAGCCCGTCTCGAACGGGCTGAACCACGTGATCCGACCCCTCATCGCATGAACGCGCACCTGGACACACCGCCCCCTCCTTCCACCGCCCCCGAGGCCGACCCCGCTGCGAGCGCGCGGCTGCGCGAGGACCTGATCGCACCCGATCCCTTGCTGGACTGCCTCATCGAGGTCTGCCGCCTCCACGGCGTCTCGGCCTCGCGCGCATCGCTGTCCGCGGGCTTGCCACTGGACAAGGGCACGCTGCCGGTGTCCCTGGTGGAGCGCGCGGCCAGTCGGGCCGGCCTGGCCGTCAAGATCCAGCGATCGCCGATCGAGGCGATCGAGTCCAGCACGCTGCCGGTGATCCTGCTGCTCAAGCACGATCAGGCCTGCGTGCTGCTGGGCATCGAGCAGGGCCAGGCCCGGGTGCTGTTGCCGCAAACAGGCCAGGGGGCGGTCAAGCTGCCTCTGCATGAGTTGACGCAGCGCCACACGGGCGTGGTGCTGTCGGCTCGCCCGCATTTCCGCTTTGACGAGCGCACGCCGGCCACCCGGGCCACGCGCTCGGGTCACTGGTTCTGGGGACCGGTGCTGGCGCAGCGCTTCGTCTACCGCGACGTGCTGTGGGCGGCCTTGCTGGTCAACCTGTTTGCGTTGGCCTTCCCGCTGTTTTCCATGAACGTGTACGACCGGGTGGTGCCCAACCACGCGGTCGAGACGCTGTGGGTGCTGGCCATCGGCGTGACGCTGGTGCTGGGCGCCGACCTGTTCATCCGCCTGCTGCGCAGCCACTTCGTCGACGAGGCCAGCGCGCGCATCGACGTGCAGATCTCGGCCACGCTGATGGAGCGCGTGCTGGGCATGCGCCTGGAGAACCGCCCGCAGTCGGTGGGCTCGTTCGCGTCCAACCTGCGCGGCTTCGAGCAGGTGCGCGACTTCATCGCCTCCAGCACCGTCACGGCGCTGATCGACCTGCCTTTTGCACTGCTGTTCGTCGTGGTCATGGCCTGGATCTCGCCGTGGCTGGTGCTGCCGGTGCTGCTCGTCTTCGGGTTGATCGTGCTGTCGGGTTACGTGCTGCAGCACCGTTTGCATGAGCTGTCGCAGAGCACCTACCAGGCTTCGGCACAGCGCAACGCGACGCTGGTGGAGAGCCTCACGGGCATCGAGACCATCAAGACCCAGGGCGCCGAGGGCGTCATCCAGGCCCGCTGGGAGCGCGCCAACCAGTTCCTGGCCGCGCTCAACGTGCGCATGCGCGGGCTGTCGTCGACGGCGATGTACGGCACGGCCACGCTGCAGCAGTTCGTCTCGGTGTGCATCGTGCTGATCGGTGTGTACCTGATCGCCGACAAGCAGCTCACGATGGGTGGCCTGATCGCCTCGACCATGCTGGCCGGGCGGGCCCTGGCGCCAGCCGGCCAGATCGTGGGCCTGCTGATGCAGTACCAGGGCGCGCGCACGGCCATGGAGTCGCTGGAGCAGATCATGGCGCAGCCGGTGGAGCGACCGGCCGACAAGACCTTCATCCACCAGCCCGAGCTCAAAGGCGAGATCGAGTTCCGCCACGTCTCGTTCGCTTACCCGGGCCGCCAGGAGTCGTCGCTGGATGACATCAGCTTCAAGGTCAACCCGGGCGAGAAGGTCGCGCTGATCGGCAAGGTGGGCTCGGGCAAGACCACGCTGCAAAAGCTCATCCTGGGGCTGTATCAGCCCACGGGGGGCGCGGTGCTGATCGATGGCATCGACATGCGCCAGCTCGACCCGGCCGACCTGCGCCGCAACATGGGCCACGTGGCCCAGGATGTGACGCTGTTCTACGGCTCGCTGCGCGACAACATCACCTTCGGCATGCCGCACGCCACCGACGACGCGATCCTGGCGGCGGTCGACACGGCCGGCCTCAGCGACTTCGTCAGGCGCCACCCGCAGGGCTTCGACCTGCAGGTGGGCGAGCGCGGCGAGCTGCTGTCGGGCGGACAGCGCCAGAGCGTGGGCATCGCGCGGGCGGTGCTGCACAACAGCCCCATCTTGTTGCTCGACGAGCCGACCAGCGCCATGGACTTCTCGACCGAGGCGCTGGTGACGCAGCGCATGCAGGCGCACTGTCAGGGCAAAACGGTGGTGCTGGTGACGCACCGCACGTCCATGCTGTCGTTCGTGGACCGCGTCATCGTGGTCGACCAGGGCAAGATCGTGGCCGATGGCCCGCGTGAACGCATCATGCAGGCGCTGTCGGCTGGCCGCATCGCGCGCGCATCCTGATCAAGCAAGGAAAACACACCATGAACGCCTTGCTGAACATCGGCCAGAAACTCGTCAACGGGCTGGAGGCGGCACGCAAACGCGTGGCGCCCCTCACCGACCCCCTGCTCGACCGCATCACCGGCCCGCTGGCCACCCCGAAAGAGACCGAGCCGGCAGGCATGCGGGGCTTCGAGCAGGAGGCCGACGCGGTGATGTCCACCGCCGGCACGCAGCGCGCGCAGAAGCTGGTGCGCGCGGCCTTGCTGGTCACCGTGATCCTGATCGTGTGGGCCTCGCTGGCGCAGGTCGACGAGGTCACCAAGGGCGAGGCCAAGGTGATTTCGTCCAAGCAGCTGCAGGTCATCCAGTCGCTGGACGGCGGCGTGGTCTCGGAGATCCTGGTCAAGGAAGGCCAGGTGGTGGAGGCCGGCCAGTTGCTGCTGAAGATCGACGAGACGCGGGCGACCTCCGGGGTGCGCGAGAGCGCCGCCCAGGCCTTTGCCCTGCGCGTGAAGCTCGCCCGGCTCAAGGCCCTGGCCGAGGGCCGCGCTTTCAACCCGCCCGAGCCCGCCACGGGTGACGGCGAAGAAGCGCGCATCGTCGACGAGGAGCGCCAGCTCTACGACTCGCGCCGCTCGGAGCAGGAAGCGCTCATGGGCATCAGCGAGCAGCAACTGGCGCAGCGCCGCCAGGAACAGGCCGAAGCGCGTGCGCGCCGGGATTCGGCCGCGCGCAACGTGGACCTGTCTCAGCAGGAGCTCAGCAAGACCCGACCGCTGCTGGCCACCGGGGCCGTCTCGGAGGTGGACGTGCTGCGCCTGGAGCGGGACCTGACCCGCGCCCGGGGCGACATGGAGCAGGCCGGCGCCCAGATCGCCCGCATCCAGGCGGCGATCTCGGAGGCGTCGCGCAAGATCCAGGAGACCGACCTGTCTTTCCGCAACGAGGCCCGCAAGGAGCTCTCGGAGGTGCTGGGCAAACTCAACGCGCTCAACGAAGGCGCCGTGGCCCTGGCCGACAAGGTGGACAAGTCTCAGGTGAAGTCTCCGGTGCGCGGGCGGGTGCAGCGCCTGCTGGCCAACACGGTGGGGGGCGTCGTCACGCCGGGCAAGGACATCGTCGAAGTCGTGCCCATGGACGACGCGCTGGTGCTGGAGGCCAAGATCCAGCCGCGCGACATCGCCTTCATCCACCCGGGTCAAGCCGCCACCGTGAAGTTCACGGCCTACGACTTCGGCATCTACGGGGGCCTGGACGCGGTGGTGGAGAACATCAGCCCGGACACCGTGACCGACGAGCGAGGCCAGAACACCTTCTACGTCGTGCGCGTGCGCACCAAGCAGCGCAACTTCAGCGACAAGATGCCCATCATCCCGGGCATGACGGCCGAGGTGGACGTGCTGACGGGCAAGAAGACCGTGATGTCCTACCTGCTCAAGCCGGTTCTGAAGGCGCAAAGCCACGCGCTGCGCGAGCGCTGAACCGCGCCCGACTCCCCCCTCACTTAAGTGCCCATCACGCCGCCCAGGCGTGAACTCCTGCCTACAGAGCGCCCGCCCCCCGGCCGATATCCGATCAGCCGATGGGGCGGGCGTTTTGCTGCGTGCGCCTGCCCGAATCGGGGTGGCCCCTGAGCGGGCCCCGCCCTAAACCCGAAAGTTTCCGCCGCGGGGATGGAATCGTTCACGGAAGGGGGCCGCCCCGACGCTCACCAGGGAGGGCTCGGCTGGGATACTGATCGCGCAGTTACATCTCGAGAGGTTTGTCATGGCCAAGTCGTCCGCAGTCGCCCCCAGCGGTGTTGTTTCCAGCCTGCAGGGTCGAGCGAAAGTGCTCCGACAAGGCGAAGACGCCGCACAGGCCTTGAAGGTCGGCGACAACGTCGCCCCGGGTGACGTGATCCTGGCGTCCGCACAAACCCAGATTCAGATCCAGGGCGCCGACGGCCAGGCCGCGACACCGCACGACTGGGTGGTGGCTGCAGCCGATCCCTCCCCCGCCAGGGCGACGCGCCCGGCTGCGACGGCCCTCGCTGCGCGCAGCGACCTCGATGACGTCATCGGCGCGATCGAGCGCGGCGATGAAGATGCCGCGACCGCCGCCGGCCTCACGGGTGGCGACGGTGCGTCCATGGGCGAAGGCCTGCGCGTGGACCGCGTCATCGAGGTGGTGACGCCCCAGGCCTTCAGCGTGGCCACGGCGAACGACGGGCTGAGCGCCGACGTCGCCGCCACGCCCCCGGTCGATGACGGCAACGACGCCCCGGTGTTCGAGGACGCCCCCAACGCCAACTTCAACCCCGCCACCGGCCGCTACAGCCTGGTCACCAACGAAGACCAGTCCGTCTCGGGACAGGTTCAAGCCGGCGACCCCGATGGCGACGCCTTGACCTTCGGCAAAGGCAGCGACCCGCAAAACGGCACCGTCGTCGTCAACCCCGATGGCAGCTACACCTACACGCCGCGCCCGGACTACAACGGCCCCGACAGTTTCACGGTGACCGTCTCGGACGGCCGCGGCGGCACCGCAACCGCCCTGGTCGAGATCAGCGTGCTGCCCAGCAACGACCCGCCGAAGGTTGACGACCCCAACGCCGATCCGGCCACAGGCAACTACAACGTCACGACGGAAGAGGACACCGCCGTCTCCGGGCAAGTCAAGGCCACCGATGCCGATGGCGACACCCTGACCTACGCAAAGGGCAGCGACCCAGCCAGTGGATCAGTCGTGGTCCGCGCCGACGGCACCTGGACCTACACCCCCAACAAAGACTTCAACGGCTCCGACAAATTCACCGTCACCGTCTCTGATGGCAAGGGCGGCACCGTCACGTCCACGATCAACATCGGCGTGACGCCAGTCAACGACCCGCCCAAGGTCGATGACCCCAGCGCCGATCCGGCCACCGGCAACTACAACGTCACGACGGAAGAGGACACCGCCGTCTCCGGGCAAGTCAAGGCCACCGATGCCGATGGCGACACCCTGACCTACGCAAAGGGCAGCGACCCAGCCAGTGGATCAGTCGTGGTCCGCGCCGACGGCACCTGGACCTACACCCCCAACAAAGACTTCAACGGCTCCGACAAATTCACCGTCACCGTCTCTGATGGCAAGGGCGGCACCGTCACGTCCACGATCAACATCGGCGTGACGCCAGTCAACGACCCGCCCAAGGTCGATGACCCCAGCGCCGATCCGGCCACCGGCAACTACAACGTCACGACGGAAGAGGACACCGCCGTCTCCGGGCAAGTCAAGGCCACCGATGCCGATGGCGACACCCTGACCTACGCCAAGGGCAGCGACCCAGCCAGTGGATCAGTCGTGGTCCGCGCTGACGGCACCTGGACCTACACCCCCAACAAAGACTTCAACGGCTCCGACAAATTCACCGTCACCGTCTCTGATGGCAAGGGCGGCACCGTCACGTCCACGATCAACATCGGCGTGACGCCGGTCAACGACCCGCCCAAGGTCGATGACCCCAGCGCCGATCCGGCCACGGGCAACTACAACGTCACGACAGAAGAGGACACCGCCGTCTCCGGGCAGGTCAAGGCCACCGATGCCGATGGCGACACCCTGACCTACGCCAAGGGCAGCGACCCAGCCAGTGGATCAGTCGTGGTCCGCGCTGACGGCACCTGGACCTACACCCCCAACAAAGACTTCAACGGCTCCGACAAATTCACCGTCACCGTCTCTGATGGCAAGGGCGGCACCGTCACGTCCACGATCAACATCGGCGTGACGCCGGTCAACGACCCGCCCAAGGTCGATGACCCCAGCGCCGATCCGGCCACGGGCAACTACAAC
>JAECRL010000007.1 GCA_016000265.1 Burkholderiales bacterium | reverse complement strand
CTCGCGGTCCGAGCGGATCAGGCTCTGGGCCAGCATCAGGTAGGACAGGTTGGTTTCGCGGATTTCCATCAGGATCTGGTCGGCGTTCATCGTGTGCTCCGGTTCGTTGTCGCGGCGGCCTGGCGTCTGCTTGAGGGCTGCTGCGTTTGCGTTGTCGATGGATTCATTGTGCAAACACCGGCCAGTTTTCTTGATAGGGGCCTGGCTGTAAGGCCCGTCGGCCCGCGTCTGCGCGTTTTGTAGGAAATTGCCTGACACGGGCGAGGCGGTGGCCGAAACAGCGGGGTGAACCCGACGCTGGAAAAGCGAGGCGTCCGCGCCACTGTTTCGGGGGCAAACCGCGAAAACACGTGCATGCCCCGGTGGCTTGCCGTAGTCTGCCGGGCGTCCAATGCAGCTTGTTGTTCCCTTACCAGGACCCAGCATGACGTCTCTCGCCCGCTCCCCCCTCCTCCCCCTGATGCTGAGTGCGCTGCTCGGCGCGGCACCGGCCTGGGCCAGCGAAACCGCTGGAACCCCCGCAACCGCCTCGCAGGACCTGCGCATCCAGGCGCCGCTCGCGCTCGATGCCGCCCGCCTCATGACCATGAAGCCGGGCGAGCGGGTGCAGATCGACTTCCCCGTCATCGGGCGCAAGTCGGTCGTCTTCGAGTCCCGCACGCGCGGCGTCGATGGCCTGCCCTACTGGCATGGCCGCCTGGCCGACAACGCCCGCGACCGCGTCTTCCTCAAGCAGACCGCCGCCGGCTTCGTCGGGGCGGTGCGCTTCGGGGACCGCCAGCTGGCCTTGCGCGAGCAGGCCTCGGGCGCCCTGATCGCCGACCCCGCCGACCCCGCCGGCCCGTCGGCCCTCAGCGGCCAGGCCTACGCGATGGGCGCGCAGCTGGCCCCGGGTGTGCACGAGCTGCACAGCAACTTCGCGGCCATCGCCCGACTGCAGCCGGGCAGCGAAATCGCCCTGCCGCTGCCGGGCGGGCTCACGGAGGTGGCCGTCGTGACCCGCTCGGGCGTGGACGAGCACGGCTTCCACCAGGTCGTCGGCGTCAGCCGCCTGGAGGGGCTGGCCCACCCCGTGCACCTCACCATCAGCGCCGACGCCGTCTTCGGCAGCGTCATCACCCCCCGGGGCGATTACCAGATCCAGACCCGCGGCGGGCGCGTGCGCCTGCTCGACCCCCGCGCCGCCGGCCTGGTGCCACCGCGCGGCGAGGACCACATCGAGTTGCCCGCCAGCGACGCCTGGCTGAGCGCCGAGCTGCCCACGGCGGCCCTGCCTCGCCGGCCGGTGCCGGGCGGTGGCGGTGGCAGCTCGCCCGACGGCAGCGACCCCTCCAGCCCCCCGGCCCCGCCCGCCCCGCCCACGCCCCTGCCCGCGGGCGTGGTCGACACGACGATCCCCCTGCTGATGACCTACAGCAGCAGCTTCGTGACCCTGTGGGAGACGGAGCTGGCCGCGCGCACCCGCCTGTCCAGCCTGGTGGAGTCGGCCAACAGCGCCTACGCCAGCAGCGGCACGGGCGTGCAGTTCCGCATCGTCGGCTGGCGCCAGATCGGCGTGGCCGACGACACCCCGCAGACCCAGCTCAACAACCTGCGCCTGGACGCGGGCGCTTTCCAGGGCACCGCCGCGCAAAAGACCCGCCAGGGCGCGGCCATGACGGTGTTCTTCGCGCCCTTCAACGCCTCCACGGCGGCGACCAGCACCTGCGGCCTGGCTTACGTGCCGGCGGCTTACGGCGCGGGCCTGAGCGTCTACCGCCAGCAGGCGCCTTACCTCATGTTCGCCGCCCTCAACGACGGGCAGTGGAACGGGGCTTACTGCGAAACCCTCTCGCTGGCCCACGAGCTGGGCCACAACCTGGGCGCCGTGCACGACAAGCCCAACGCGTCCTTCCAGGGTGTCTTCGACTACAGCCACGGCAAAGGCGTGCCCGGCGCCTTCGGCACCGTGATGGCCTACGTGTGGCCGCGCGTGGGGCTGTTTTCCTCCCCCCAGCTGGTGTGCACCGCCGACCGCCTGCCCTGTGGCACGGCCACCGAGAACGTGGTCGCCACCGTGTTGCAGACGAAGTTCACCGTGGCCTGGCTGGGCCGCCCGGATGCGCCCGAGGCCGACGTCGGCGCCAGCCGGGCGGTGTCGGGCTGGTTGCTGCGCGCCAATGGCACGCCCTACACCGGCGAAGCGACGCTGCGCGCCACCGACGCGCGTGTGAGCTGCCGCAGCGGGCGCACCGGCCTCTACACCTGCCGCGTGCCCACGGGCATTCACGCGGTCACCCTCAGCGCCTCGGCCAGGGGGCGCTCGGTGACGCCGACGGTGACCACCTTCGCCGTCTCGCACGAGGCGGGTGCGCCCACGGTGGCGACGAGCTTCTACATCAAGTGAGCGCACGCTTTCGTTGAAAACCCTGCCCACCTGAGGGCGGGGTTTTTGGGTTCGGGCGCAACCATAGCGTCACCCAATCGATAGTATTTGTTCAATCAATTCGCTTGATGGCTCAGCTTGGCCTAAGATTGAATTCGCTTTCTCGAAAACGCCTCTTTTTCAGCGGCGTTGAAGTCAACCCAACCAACCAGGAAACACGCATGTCCTCCTTGATCAACACGCAAGTCCAGCCCTTCAAGACCGAAGCCTTCGTCAACCGTGGCGGCAAGGGCGAGTTCATCACCGTCTCCGACGAAAGCCTCAAGGGCAAGTGGTCCGTCCTGATCTTCATGCCGGCGGCCTTCACCTTCAACTGCCCCACCGAAATCGAAGACGCCGCCGAGCACTACGCCGAGTTCCAGAAGGCCGGCACCGAGGTCTACATCGTCACCACCGACACGCACTTCTCGCACAAGGTGTGGCACGAGACCTCCCCCGCCGTCGGCAAGGCCAAGTTCCCCCTGGTCGGTGACCCCACCCACAAGCTGACCCGCGCCTTCGGCGTGCACATCGAAGAAGAAGGCCTGGCCCTGCGTGGCACCTTCATCATCAACCCGGACGGCGTCATCAAGACCGCTGAAATCCACTCCAACGAGATCGCCCGCGACGTCAAGGAAACCGTGCGCAAGCTCAAGGCCGCCCAGTACACCGCCGCCAACCCCGGCCAGGTGTGCCCCGCCAAGTGGAACGAAGGCGCCAAGACCCTGGCCCCCTCGCTGGACCTGGTCGGCAAGATCTGATTGCCCTCATCGGTTTGAAGCCGTTGTTTGACCTGTGTTGAGGCACCCCCTCACCACATCGTTGAACCTGTTCACCGCGCCGGCCCACGAAGCCGGCCGGTGGACGACCCTGGCCGCCTCGCTGCGTCGCCGCGTCCGCTGACGCGGGCTCAACGAAGGAGGCCGCCTCCCGAAGTCGCTCACCCACACACGAAGGATGCCCCCCATGCTCGACGACACCCTCAAGGCCCAACTTGGCGCTTACCTGGAGCGCGTGACCCAACCCTTTGAGCTGGTCGCATCCCTGAACGACTCCGAGAACTCCCGCGAGATGCTGGAGCTGCTGCAGACCATCCAGTCCCTGCGCAGCGACCAGATCACCCTCAAGACCGACGGGCAGGACGCCCGCAAGCCCTCGTTCACGCTGCAGCGCGTGGGGGCCGACACCTCCTTGCGTTTTGCTGGCTTGCCCCTGGGCCACGAGTTCACCTCGCTGGTGCTGGCGCTGCTGTGGACCGGCGGCCACCCGCCCAAGGTCGAGCCCGACGTCATCGAGCAGATCAAGGGCCTGCAGGGCGACTTCAACTTCGAGGTCTACATGTCCCTGAGCTGCCACAACTGCCCGGACGTGGTGCAGGCGCTGTCGCTCATGGCCATCCTCAACCCCCAGGTCAAGACCGTGGTGATCGAAGGCGGCGCCTTCCAGGAAGAGGTCACCCGGCGCGAGATCATGGCCGTGCCCATGGTCTTCCTCAACGGACAGGTGTTCGGCTCGGGCCGCATGACGGTCGAAGAGATCGTGGCCAAGCTCGACACCAACGCCGGCGCCAAGGAAGCGGCCAAGCTCAACGCCAAGGACGCCTATGACGTGCTGATCGTCGGTGGGGGCCCCGCGGGCGCCGCCGCCGCCGTGTACGCCGCCCGCAAGGGCATCCGCACGGGCATCGCCGCCGAGCGTTTCGGGGGCCAGACCAACGACACGCTGGGCATCGAGAACTACATCTCGGTGCTGGAGACCGACGGCCCGAAGTTCTCGGCCGCGCTCGAAGCCCACGCCCGCGCCTACGACGTCGACATCATGAACCTGCAGCGCGCCGAGGCCATCGTGCCGGCGGCGCAGCCCGGGGGCCTCATCGAGGTCAAGCTGGCCAATGGCGGCGTGCTCAAGGGCAAGACCGTGATCCTGTCGACCGGTGCGCGCTGGCGCAACGTGAACGTGCCCGGCGAGCAGGAGTACAAGAACAAGGGCGTGGCTTACTGCCCGCACTGTGACGGCCCGCTGTTCAAGGGCAAGCGCACGGCCGTCATCGGCGGGGGCAACTCGGGCATCGAGGCCGCCATCGACCTCGCCGGCATCGTGGCCCACGTGACGGTGATCGAGTTCGCCGACCAGCTCAAGGCCGATGCGGTGCTGGTCAACAAGCTCAAGAGCCTGCCGAACGTGACCATCCACACGAACGCACAGACCACCGAGATCACCGGCGTGGACGCCAGCGGGCAGGACACGGGCAAGGTCACCGGCCTGAAGTACAAGGACCGCGTCTCCGGCGAGGAGCACCTGGTGCCGCTGGAGGGCGTGTTCGTGCAGATCGGCCTGGTGCCCAACACCGAGTTCCTGCGGGGCACGGTGGAGCTGTCGCGCTTCGGCGAGGTCATCGTCGACGCCAAGGGCCACACCAACGTGCCGGGCGTGTTCGCCGCGGGCGACTGCACGACCGTGCCGTACAAGCAGATCGTCATCGCCGCCGGTGAGGGCGCCAAGGCCGCGCTGAGCGCCTTCGACCACCTGATCCGCCACGGTTGACGCCCGCGCTCGCCTCCGCCCCCGTTTGATTCGCGCATTAATCCGCAAGGGGCCCGCTTCGCGCGGGCCCCGTCGCTTCGGACGCCGATTCAGCGCTGCATTCGCGCCCCACTTCGGCCGAAAACACGCAGGCAAGTCGGCTGTGCGCGCCGACGCGGGAGGGTGGCATGTTGCGAATGCGTGGGGGGGCTTGGCAGCGCGGCGCGCGGCGCCTGGTGCTGTCCGTGGCCTGGAGCTGGGGGGCGTCGGCGGGGGCCCAAACCCCCGCACCCGCTGACGCGGTCGTGCGCCCTGTCTACCAGGTGGCGGTGGTGCCGCAGGTGTCGGCGGTGGACCTGTTTCGCACCTGGGCGCCCATCCTGGAGCGCGTGGGCCAGGAGGCCGGCGTGGTGCTGGAGTTGAAGGTGGCGCGCGACATCCCCGCCTTCGAGGCCGAGGTGCTCGCGGGCCACCCCGACTTCGCCTACCTCAACCCCTATCACCAGGTGCGGGCGCGGCGGGCCCACCAGTACATCCCCCTGGTGCGGGACGCCCAGCCTTTGACGGGGCTGCTGGTCGTGCGCCAGGACGACCCCATCCGCTCGGTGCGCGACCTCGACGGCAAGGCCGTGGCCTTTCCCGCGCCCAATGCCTTTGGTGCGTCCTTGCTGATCCGCGCGCACCTGGTTGAGCGCGAGGGCATCCGCATCCAGCCGATCTACGCCAAGACCCACACCAACGCCTTCCGCCAGACCCTGGCCGGCAAGGCCGCTGCCACCGGCAGCGTGCGCGCCATGCTGGAGCGCGAGCCGCCCGAGGCGCGCACCGGCCTGCGGGTGCTGCTGGAGACCCCCGGCGCCGCCCCCCACCCCTTCAGCGCCCACCCGCGCGTGCCCGCGGCCGTGCGGCAGGCGGTGCAAGCCGCCTTCATCCGGCTGGCGCGCGAGCCGGCCATGCAAAGCCACTTCCAGGACATCCCCATGCCCCGGCCCGTGGCCGCCGACCACCAGCGCGACTACCTGCCCCTGGAGCGCCTCAAACTGGACCGCTACGCCGAGTGATGCGCACGCCCTTTCAGCGCCTGGCCGCCTGGCCCCGTCGACTGCATCACCAGCTGATGCTGACGGTCTCGCTGTTGCTGCTGCTGGCCCTGGCCGTGCTGGGGGGGCACACGGCCCACGAGCAGCTGCAGACCGCGCGCACGGCCCTGGACGCGCAGGCCGCTTCGCTGGCGCGCAGCGTCGCCGTCGCCAGCGCCGACCTGATCCTGACCGACAGCCTCGATGGCCTGGAGGACCTGGCGCGGCGCTCGGCGGGCGTCGGGCAGGTGCGCGGTCTGCGCATCCACGCCCCCGATGGCGCCACCCTCACCCACATCGAGCGGGACGCCCCAGGTGCCTTGCGCGCCGTGTACGCGCCGCCCTCGCTGCGCACCGAGTTGCCGGCCTCCATGCCGCCCCGCCCGGAGCTGCGCCACGCCGACGGCCTGGTCGTGGCCTGGCACCCGGTCTGGGCCGACCGCCTGATCGGCTGGGTGCGGGTGGACTACCACCTCGGCGAGCTGCGCGACGCCCAGGCGCACATCTGGCGCGACACCGGGGTGGTGGCGGCGGTCTCGGTCGCGCTGTGCGCCCTGCTGTTGTGGGCCTACCTGCGCCGGCCCATGCAGGCGCTGACCCGCGCGCGCCACTTCGCCCACAACCTGTCGCAGGCCGCTGGCCAGCAGATGCCGGTGCCCAGCGGCCCCGTCGAGGTCGCGGAGCTGACCGCGGCGCTCAACGACACCTCCACCCTGTTGAGCCAGCAGATGCTGATGATCGAGGAGACGGTGCGGCGGGTGCGCGCGCACGAGGCTCAGTTGGCGGCCCAGAACGACCAGCTGGCGGCCATCTTCGCCCTGAGCCCCGACGGCCTCGTCACCTTCGATCGGGAGGGCTGCGTGTGCTTCGTCAACGAGGCCTTCCTGGCGATGACGGGGCTGAGCCAGTCCGAGCTGACCGGGCGGCGCACCGACTGGCTGGACGCCGCCTTGCGGCGCCTGTCGGTGCCCACCCGCCCCTTCCCGGGCCTGGAGGCCTGCTTCGCCCCGGGGCTGCTGGCGCCCGGCGTGCTGCTGGACCGCAGCGGGCCGCGCCGCCAGGTGCTCGCGCTCATGGGGCTCTCCAGCGGGCAGGCGGGCACGGTGCGCCGCTTGCTCTACGCCTGCGACGTGACCCGGCCGCACACGCTGGATGAGCGCAAGTCGGCCTTTCTGGCGCAGGCCGCCGAGGCGCTGCACCCGCCCGTGCTGGCCGTGCTGGAGGCGAGCCGGCAACTCGGTGCGGGGGAGGCTCAGTCGGGTGCGGGTGCCGTGCTGGCCCGCCTGCAGCGAGACAGCCTGGCCAGCGTGAACCTGCTCACCCAGTTGCGGGAGCTGGCCCGCATCGAAGCGCAGGGCGCTGCGGGCCTGGTCTTCGAGCAGCTGGAGCTGGGTGAGGTGGTGTGCGAGGCGCTGGCCGGACATCGCCCGCCAGAGGGCCGCGATCCGCCCCGCTGGGTGAGCGCGTCGCTGCCGATGCCGGTGCGCGCCGATCGCCTTCGGCTCCAGCAGGCCATCGGCCAGGTCCTCTCGAACGCCCACGCCTACTCGCCCGAGGGCGGCGAGGTGGTGGTGCGGCTGGTTCAGGCGGGCTTGAACGACCCGGCGCAGCGCTTCGGCGTGGCCATCGAGGACCATGGCATCGGCCTGAGCGAGGCCAGCCTGGCCCGCGTGGGCGAGCGCTTCTTTCGGGTCGACCCCAGCGGCCCCGTTGCGGGTGCCGGCCTGGGCCTGAGCATCGCGGGGGAACTGATGGACCTGATGGGCGGCCGCATCCAGGTCGTCAGCACATGGGGGGAGGGCACCACGGTGACCCTCTGGTTGTAGCCGCTCAGGCCAGGCGGAAGGCGGCGACCTCGTGGCTCAGGCTGCGGGCCTGCTCCTTCATCGTGGCCGCGGCGGCGGCGTTTTGCTGCACCAGGGTGGCGTTTTGCTGCGTGGCCGCGTCCATGGCCTGCACGGCCTGCGTCGTCTGCTGCACGTCCTGTGCTTCGCTTTGTGCGCTCTGCGCGATGCGCGCCAGCATGTCGTTGATGCGCAGGGCCTGGCCCACGATGTCGTCGACCGTGGAGCCCGCCTGGCGCACCACCTCGCTGCCCGAGTCGATGCGCGCCACGCTGTCGCACACCAGGGTCTTGATCTCGCGCGCGGCGGTGGAGGCGCGCTGGGCCAGCGCCCGCACCTCGGAGGCGACCACGGCGAAACCCCGTCCCTGTTCACCGGCCCGCGCCGCCTCCACCGCGGCGTTGAGCGCCAGCAGGTTGGTCTGGAACGCGATGCCGTCGATGGCCGAGGTGATGTCGCCGATGCGGCGCGAGGCCTGCTGGATGCCCGACATGGTGTCGACCATGGTGTGGATGATCTGGCCGCCGCGGCGTGCCACGTCGGCGTTGTGCGTGGCCAGCTGCGAGGCTTCGGCGGCGACGTCGGCGGTGCTGCGCACGGTCTCGGCGATGTGGCCCATCGCGCTGGCCGACTGCTGCAGGCTGGTGGCCGACTCTTCGGTGCGGCGCGCCAGGTCGGTGGCGCCGAGCGCGATCTCGCCACTGGCCAGCACGATGTGGTCCGCCGAGGCGCGCATCTGGCTGACGATGCGCCGCAACGCCAGCTGCAGCTCGCCGATGGTGTGCATCAGGCCGGCGGCTTCGTCGGCGCCCCAGGCACGTGGGCGCGTCGTCAGGTTGCCGTCGCGGATGGCGTCGATGTGAAAGACCACCTCCCGCAGCCCGCCCTCCAGCACCTTCTGGAAGGAGCGAAACAGGTAACCCGAGGCCAGCAGGCTGAGCACCAGCACGCACAAGGTCAGGTTGCGGGCCTGGACCAGGCCGGCTTCGCGTTGGGCGAGCAGCTCGTCGAGCAAAGGCAGGTGGCGAGGGTAGAGCGCGGCCAGCGCGGCGACCGCGGCTTGGCCTTGCTTGTGGTACTCGGTGGCAGAGGGCGCGCTGGCGTGGAAGACGGCCTGCTCACCGGCCTCTCTCAGCTTCAAGGCGGTGTCCAGCGCGGACAGGTCGATGCGGGCGGCCAGCGTCGGGGTGGCCGTCGTGGCCCGCTTGAAGTAGGCGCGGATGTCTTCCACCCCGGTCTTGACGCGGGCGTCCCACACGGCCCAGGACTTTTCGGTCTCGGTGCCCAGGCCCCCGCGCGCGGCGGCGTAGGTGCCCCAGCCCCAGAGCTGGCCGGTGTTCTCCAGCGTTTGCGGCAGCGTCAGCACCAGCGCGTTGACCATGTAGTAGCTGTCGAGGTCGGGGTCGAGCACGAGGTTGGAGTGGTCGCCGATCTGGTTGAGCAGCTCGATGGTGGCCTGCGTGACGGGGCCGAACACGGTGCGGCCCTTGGCGTCCAGGCCCTTGGGCGATGAGGCCGTGGCCTGCCAGGCCGATCGCAGGCGGGCGATCGCGTCGCTCAGCTTCAGCGGGTCGCCCATCGAATCGACGTGGGCGCCGAGCTGCTGAAGGCCTTGGTCGACCTCGCGCCGCGCGGCCTGGTAGTCGGCCTGCGCGTCGTGGCCGCCCGCCATGGCGCGCGTCGCGTTGCGGATGTCGACCACGCCCTTGAGCACGGGCACGAGCCGCTGCATCACCTGCACGCCCTGCCGCTCGGCCTGCGTGAAGGCGATGGTGGCGGCCTTGTCGGAGAAGTACTGCCAGGACAGCAGCCCGATGGGCACCAGGAAGACGGCGGTCAGCGTCAGCGCCTTGGCCTGAAAACCGATGCGCCGAAACAGGCGCACACCCGGCGCCCAGATGCCGTGGTAGCGAAAGAAGTCGCGCACGCGGCGGCGAGAGGCGAGGTCGCGGGTGGGGTCGCAGCGGGTGTCGCAAGGGGGGGCGATGCCGGCGATGGGAGCGGTGTTGGGCATGGTGTGCTTTCGAATAGCAACGAACATGAAGACGGCTCTCGACGCCTCGTCGGCGGGACGTCGAACCCGGATTGTGAAAAATGACCGCGGGTCGTGATCCGTCAAACAGGGCGCGGATCCCGGCCAGATCCCCGACAGCGCGCCCCCGTCGCCGCCCTTGGCGTAGGATCGTCCCCATCGCCGCAGCCCGCCATCCGCATGACGCCTTTGCCCCCATCCATCCAGGTGCTCGAAAGGGGCTGGCTGTCGTCCAACAACATCGTCTTCGCCGACGACGACGTGCCCACCGTGGTCGACACCGGCTACGTCAGCGACGCGCCCGAGACGCTGCGGCTCATCGACGGTGCGCTGCAGGGGCGCCCCCTGGGCCGCATCGTCAACACCCACCTGCACTCCGACCACGCCGGTGGCAACGCCCTGCTCACCGAGCGCCACGGCTGCCAGACCTGGATCCCGCCGGGCGAGGCCGCGCTGGTGACCGATTGGGACGAAGACGCGCTGAGCTACCGCCGCACCAGCCAGCGCTGCCCGCGCTTCGGCTTCGACCGCCTGCTGGTGCCGCACGAGCGCCTCTCCCTGGGCGGTGAAGGCTGGGCCGTGCTGCCCGCGGCCGGCCACGACCACGCCATGGTGATGCTGTGGTGCGAGCGCCTGGGCATCCTGATTTCGGCCGACGCGCTGTGGCAAAAGGGCTTCGGCGTGATCTTCCCCGAGCTCGAAGGCGTCGCCGGTTTCGCCGAGCAGGCCGCCACGCTCGACCTCATCGGCCAGCTGTGCCCCGCCATCGTGATCCCCGGGCACGGCGCGCCCTTTGGCGAGCACGACGGCGCCGTCAGCGCGGCCCTGCAGGCGGCGCGCTCGCGCATCGAGTGGCTCAGCGAGGACCCGCGGCGCAACGCCGACAACGCCCTGAAGGTGCTGCTGGCCTTCAAGCTGCTGGAGACCCGCCGCATGAGCCTGCCCGAGCTGGCCGCGATGGTCCAGGCCAGCTTCGAGGGCATGGGCGCGATGCGCGCGCTCTACCCCGTCGACCCCGAGGCCATCGCCGCGCACATGGCGCAGGAGCTGGTGCGCGCCGGGGCCGCCACGCTGGACGGCGGCGTGCTGCACAGCACCCGGGGGGGTGGCGATGCGCGGGGCGGGCATCCCCCCAGCACCTGAGGGCCCAAGCCAGCACAAACGGGCGCCAGGGGTGACAATCCGGCCCCATGAACCGCCCCGCTCCCGAATTGCTCATGCCCGCCGGCTCGCTCGACAAGATGCGCGCCGCCTACGACTTCGGCGCCGACGCCGTCTACGCCGGCCAGCCGCGCTACTCCCTGCGCGCGCGCAACAACGAGTTCAAGCTCGAGCAACTCGCGCAAGGCATCGCCGAAGCGCGCGAGCGCGGCAAGAAGCTGTACGTCACCAGCAACCTGATCGCGCACAACGACAAGATCCGCACCTACCTGCGCGACATCGAGCCCATCATCGAGATGAAGCCCGACGGCATCATCATGGCCGACCCCGGCCTGATCATGATGGTGCGCGAGAAGTGGCCCGAGGTGCCCATCCACCTCTCGGTGCAGGCCAACACCACCAACTACGCCACCGTGAAGTTCTGGCAGAAGCTGGGCGTGCAGCGCATCATCCTGTCGCGCGAACTCAGCCTCGACGAGATCGAGAAGATCCGCCAGGAATGCCCGGACATGGAGCTGGAGGTCTTCGTGCACGGCGCGCTGTGCATCGCCTACTCGGGCCGCTGCCTGCTGTCGGGCTACTTCAACCGGCGCGACCCCAACCAGGGCACCTGCACCAACGCCTGCCGCTGGAACTACAAGACGCAAGGCGCCACCGAGCAGTCCGACAGCGGCGAGGCCATCCCCATCCAGCTCGAAGGCGTCTTCAACTTCGAGGAGGAGCAGGCCAATGCACAGGCCGCGGCCTTCGCGCCGAGTGCCTGTGGTGACGGCAAACGCCACCCCGAGGCCGACAAGGTCTACCTCATCGAAGAGGCCGAGCGCCCCGGCGAGCTCATGCCCATCATGGAAGACGAGCACGGCACCTACATCATGAACTCCAAGGACCTGCGCGCCGTCGAGCACGTCGAGCGCCTGGCCCAGATCGGCGTCGACTCGCTCAAGGTCGAAGGTCGCACCAAGTCGCTGTACTACGTGGCGCGCGTGGCCCAGGTCTACCGCAACGCCATCGACGACGCCGCAGCCGGGCGCCCCTTCAACCGCGACCTGCTCATCCAGCTCGAGGGCCTGGCCAGCCGCGGCTACACCGGCGGTTTCCTGGAGCGCCGCCCCGCGCAGGACTACCAGAACTACATCACCGGCCACTCCGAGTTCCACCGCAGCCAGTTCTGCGGCGAGGTCAAGGGCGTGGCCGACGGATGGGCCGAGGTGGTGGTGAAAAACCGCTTCGACGTGGGCGACACCATCGAGGTCATCCACCCGTTCGGCAACCAGAAGATCAAGCTGGAGACCATGCGCAACCTCGATGGCGAGCCCATCGTGGCCGCCCCAGGCAGCCCGCTGCACGTGCGCATCCCGCTGGACGCGCGCTACGAGGGGGCCTTGCTGGCGCGCATGATCTGAACTGTCGGCTACCTGGCAGACACCGATGGCGGCGCCGCGGCAGCATGGGAGCTTCCCTGAACCCCAACGCCGAGGCCGCCTCGCCATGAAGACCCTGATCGACCACCTCGCCAACTACGCGAGCTACCACCGCCACGTGCGCAACGTCATCACCCACCTCGTGGGCATCCCGATGATCGTGTTGTCCCTAGCGGGCCTGCTGGCGGGCGCCGGCGTGGAGCTGGGCGGGCAGCGCCTCACCGCCGCCGACCTGGCCTGGGTGCTCACCACGGTGTTCTACCTGCGCCTGGACCTGCGCTTCGGCCTGACCATGGCCGCCCTGGTGGGCCTGGCCGTCCTCGGTGGCCACCAGCTGGCCGCGCTGCCGCAGGCCGCCTGGCTGGGCTGGAGCATCGGCGTCTTCGTGGTCGGCTGGGTGTTCCAGTTCATCGGCCACTTCTACGAAGGACGCAAGCCGGCCTTCGTCGATGACCTCGTGGGCCTGCTGGTCGGCCCGCTGTTCATCGTGGCCGAAGTGGCCTTCTTCCTGGGCCTGCGCCGCGAGGTGCAAGAGCAGGTCGAGGCCCTCGCCGGGCCGCTGCGCAACGCACCGGCCGTGGCCCGCAGCCGGGCTTGATCGCCTCGGGTGGTCAAAACCACCCCGCAGCGGCGACAATCGGTGTTTTGCGCTTCTCTGCACCACCCATGTCCTCGACGAATCCGGCACCCGCTGCCGAGCAGGCTGCGGCCGCTGATCTGGCCCCTGAACAGGCCGCCGTTGCGGCTCCTGAAGCCACCGAAGCGGCTGAAGCCGCCGCCAGCGCGCCCCAGCCGACCGCCGCCCCTGCCGACGCAGAGCCTGCGCCGCAAGCCGCGGCCGCTGCGCCCGCTGCACCCGCCCGCACCGAACCCTCGACCGCGGCCACCGCGGCGCGCCTGGCCGAGCTGTTCCCGGCGCTGTTCACCGGCGCGCCCAAGCCCCTGAAGCTGCGCATCCAGGCCGACATCCAGGAGCGCGCGCCCGGCGAGTTCAGCAAGACGGCCCTGTCGGCCTTCCTGCGCCGCCTCACCGGCGCCACCTCCTACCTGGTGGCCGTCTCGCGCGGCAAGCAGCGCTTCGACCTCGACGGCCAGCCCGCGGGCGAGCTCAGCGAGGAGCACCGCCAGGTCGCCACCGACGAGCTCACGCGCCGCCGCGCCAACCAGCAGGCGCGCCGCGAGCAGGAAGAAGCCGGTCGCCGCGAGCGCTTCAGCCTGCTGCGTGACTTCGAGACCACCAAGCTCACCACCGCCAATTTCTGCGCGCTCAAGGGCATCGCCCCCGAGGCGCTGGACGGCTTGCTGGCCCAGGCCCGCACCGAGGCCGCTGAAGAGGCGTCGCGCCCGCGTCGCCCCGATGACGCTCGCCGCGATGGCCGCCGCGATGGTCCCCGAGGCGGTCAAGGCCCGCGCGGGGCCGCCGGCCAGGGCCCGCGTCGCGACGGCGCCCCCCGCCGCGGCCCGCCGCGCGGCTGAGGCCGTCGGGCGCTGAGCGGGGCGTCGCATGGGCCTGTCACCCGACACCTACCTCTGGGAGCACTGGAAGTTCAACGCCGAGCAGCGGCTCAAGGCGTTCAACTTCTACGTGGCCCTGTCCATCTTCGCCAACGGCATGATCTTCGCGGCGCTGGAGAAGGCCAACCACCCCGCGGTGCTGGTGCTGCTGGGCGGCTTCGTCTGCCTGCTGGCCGTGGTTTTCGCCGTGGTCGACGCGCGCAGCCGCCACCTGCTGCACCTCACCAAGGTGGGCCTCAAGGCGCTGGAAGCCGACCTGCCCGAACACGCCCGACTCTTCCTGCTCGACGACCAGCGCCGCTGGCGCGCCGTGCGCTACACGGTGGCCTTCAACCTGTTGTTCGTGGCGCAACTGGTCTTCGGCCTGATGGTCGCGGGCTACGGCGTCAGCCGCTGGGCCTGAGCCTTCCCCCTCCTTGCCTCCCCCCGATGTCCACCGACCCCAACGCCCCCCACCTCGAACGCTTCGACGCCCTCATGCGCGAGGCCGCCGCCAGCGGCCGCTGGGCTCAGCTGTTGATGGTGGCCTACCAGGGCGGCATCGCGGCCATCGACGAGCAAGGCAGCGGCCTGCAGCGCCTCATGGTGCGCCCGGTGGCCTTGCGCAGCGAGCCCCACCTGAGCTTCCTGCTGCGCTTCCCCACCAAGGACATCACCAAGAACCTGCCGCTGGGGGAGGGGCTCCAGTTGCTGCGAGGCTGGCTGGCGCATGGCGCCTTTCGCAACGCGCACCTGTTCACGCCCAGCGAAGAGGTGCAGCTGGCCTTCAGCAAGAAAGGCAAGGCCACGGTGCGCATCGGCAAGCTGAGCGCGGGGGCGGCTGATGCAGCTGATGTGGCGCACGCGGCGCCCCCCCAGGCCCACAACCGCGACAAGCACCGCCTGCTCGAACCCTCGCGCCCCTTCCTGCGCGAACTCGGCGTCACCGACGCGCAGGGCCAGCTCATCCCGGCCATGTCGCGCAAGTGGAAGCAGATCAACAAGTTCATCGAGGTGTTCTCTGCCGCCTTGGCGCGCTCTGCGCTGGCCGAGCGCCCCGCCCTGCACGTGGTCGATTTCGGCTCGGGCAAGGGCTACCTCACCTTCGCCATCCACGACTGGCTGCGCCACACCCTGGGCCGCGACGCCCGCGTCACCGGCGTCGAGTTGCGCGAGGACCTGGTGCAGCTGTGCCAGCGCGTCATCGGCAAGCTGAAACTGCAGGGCATGGACTATGAGCAGGGTGACGTGCGCCACTACCACCCGTTGGGCCTCGACGTCGTCATCGCCCTGCACGCCTGCGACATCGCCACCGACCACGCCATTCACCTCGGCATCCGCGCGGGCGCCGAGGTCATCCTGTGCTCGCCTTGCTGTCACAAGGAGGTGCGCCCGCAGCTGCTGAGCCCGCACCCGCTGCGGCCCATCCTGCAGCACGGCATCCACCAGGCCCAGGAGGCCGAGATGCTGACCGACGGCCTGCGCGCGATGCTGCTGGACGCCGCCGGCTACGACACCCAGGTCTTCGAGTTCATCTCGCTGGAGCACACCAACAAGAACAAGATGATCCTGGCGGTGAAGCGCGCCCAGCCCCAGGACAACGCCGAGGTCGTGGCCCAGGTGCGCGACATCAAGGCCTTCTACGGCTTGAAGACCCAGTGCCTGGAGGAGCTGCTCAAGGCCGACGGGTTGTTGCCGGCCTGAGCCTGCCGCTCGCCCGAGGCCCGCTCAGTGCCTCGGCAGGTCGTGCAGCACGCGCACCCACAGCGCCTCGCGGTACGCGTCCGAGCCGTCGCCCTCGAAGACGCGCTGGCCCACCCGCAGCCCGAGTTGGCGGTAGCTCTCCCACTGCGCCTCGTCGAAGAACTGGTCCATCGTTGTCTCCTGGGGGAAGCTCGGGTGGGTCTGGCTGTACTGCATCAGGTCCACCGTCAGGCCGTCGATCAGGCGAGGCTTGATGAGGATGATGCGCGCGTGCAGGGCCCCGGCGGCCACGCCCATCGCGGCGCTGCGCTCGGTGCCGCGCACGTCCAGCAGCACGGCGCAGCGGCCATCGGGCTTGGGCAGTTTGCCGTCGGCACCGCGCTGCATCGCGTCGGGGTGCGTGAACACCCCGTGCAGCGGGCTGTTGGCCTCGGTGGCGTCGGTGTTGACGGTGACCTCCAGGCCGTGGTCGATGCGCACCAGGCGGATCAGGTTGGCCAGGTCGTCGAAGCGGTAATCCGGGTCGCAGCCGCAGTCGGTGACCACGATGACGCGCACCTGCCGGGGCCGATCCAGGCGCAGGAACTCGAACACCGCGGTGTTCTCGTGGTGGCCGCCGTCCGACAGGTACAGGTAGGGGCGGCGGTCGCCGTGGAAGGTGCCCGTCATCTCGTTGACCAGGTAGGCCTGGGTGGTGAGGTGCTGGTAGGCCCAGGGCAGTTTGGGCTGGCCGGATGGCTCCAAACCCTGCCACCAGCGGCCCAGGCGCACGTTGGCAAAGCCCATCACCAGCGACATGCCCAGGCCCGTGCCGCGCCCCAGCCCGGTTGAAAACGCGGCGCCCGACACGCCCAGCCATTCGCCGAAGCTCAGGCTCTGCGAGAGCTCGCCCGCGCCGGTGGCGCGCATCGCGTGTGCGTCCTGGTCGAAGTAGAAGCCACCGGGGGCGAGCACCAGCGGCTTGCCTTTGCGGTCGCGCTGGATGAGTTGCTCACCCGGGCTCACGCTCTGGTTGACGCAGACGTTGACGAAGTGAATCGGCGCGAGCGTGTTGCGGTGGATGTCCTCGGGCGAGAGGCTGTCGCCCAGGATGGGCTCGGCCACGTCGCGGGCCTCGGCCGAGGCGCCAGCGCGAAAGCGCGCGGCGTTGGTGGCGCCCAGGTAGGCCCGCGTGATGCGCGCGCTGTAGAGGCCTTGCAGCGTCGACAGGTTGAGGAAGCCGGGGAAGCGCCCGACGATGCGCGCCAGGAACAGCGACAGGCCCACGGCCGACCAGGCGTAGAGCATGGCGACGATGGACTGGTCGTGGCTTTGCAGCACCTTGGGGTCGGCCCACCCTTCGGGCCAGGCCACCTGCAGCAGCAGGATGTCGAGCGCGGCGGCCACGCTCAGCCACAGGGTCGCGCCCACGACGCCGGCCAGCAGGCCCAGGGGCACCTTGCGCAGCCAGCTGTCGGCGCCCGGTTCGGCCACGCGCGTGATGCCCTCCTTGAGCAGCCAGACGACGGCGGCCAGCAGCGCCGACATCAGCGCGCCTTCGCGCAGCGACACCCACAGCCACAGCGTCTGGGCCAGGGTCTCGATGGCCGCCAGGGCGGCGAGCACCAGGCCCCATTTCAGCGACGTGCTCAGCCAGCGCGTGAGCACCACGCGCAGCTTGGCGAGGCTGCCTTGTCCGTCGGCGTTGGTGCGGCCAACGGCGCCCAGGTACCACAGCACCGCCAGCACCGTGCACAGCGCCGAGCCAAACAGGCCCAGTGCCACCGAGGGGCGTTGCAGCCACAGCAAGGCGCCCGCCCCCAGCGCAGCCAGCACGACGGCGATCAGCAGCCCCAGCACCGAGGCGGTGGTCCACGCCTGGGGCTCGGCGCTGAGGTGGTCGTCGGGGGCGCCCCGGCTGGGGCGGCGCGTCTGTGGGCCCGAGGTGGGGTGAGAGAACCAGTACGCGATGCCCAGGGGCACGGCCGTCAGCAGCATCAGCAGGCCGGGCGCGGCCCAGGACGGGCTCCACCACAGCAAGGTCTCGCTGTTGCGCGCATCCAGCAGCCAACGGGCCTCCAGGCCCCGCCAGGCCGGCCAGGTGCTGGCCGCCGTCCAGCGCAGCGCCTGCACCAGCGCCAGCATCAGCACGATCAGGGTGCCCACCACGTACTGCGTGGCGAACCAGTTGCGCACGGCGATGGTGGCGGCGTAGAGCATGTCGCCCGCGCCGCTGGGCGCCATGTAGCGCCCGTTGTCGCGCAGCCAGGCCAGCGCGGCCTTGCCGGGGCGCTCGGGGTCGAACTCGGTGCTGCGGTGGATGCGACCGGGCGGCTCTTCCTGCAGCGCCTGGAAGCCCCGTGCCAGCGCCACGGCTTCGTCCTCCGGGGGGCCGTCCTGGCGGGCGCCGGTGAGCCGGCCGGGCACGAACAGGCTGCTGACGAAGCCGCCGATGTAGCCGCCGCCGCTGACGGTGCTCAGGAAGTCGAACTGCGCCAGCAGGGGCCAGCGAGGGGCGTCGGTGGCGCCTGCGCTCGAATGGGGCGTGCCCGGGTCGCGCGCGTGTGCCATCGCTTGGATCACGCCCAGGCTGAAGGTGGCGCTGCGGATGCCCCCGCCCGACAGGGCCAGGCCCCACTGTGCGGTGTCGTCCCCGGGGGCGTTGACCGGGTTGGGGTCGTCGGCCGTGAGGGTGTCGCAGACCGGGCGCTGGATGCCCAGGCGCTGGCGCCGTCGGCGCGCGCGCGCCACCTCGGCGAGGTGAGAGGGGCCGGGCCCCTGGCGATCCGGTGCGTTCATGCGCGGCCCTCGCGCGGGTCGCCGCTGAGGTAGCGGCCGAACACCTGGCGGCAGGCGTTGGAGGTCTTCTCACCCAACACACCGTCTTCGCGCAGGAAGATGCCGGGGAAGGTGTTGAGGTAGCGCTGCAGCGCCAGGCCACCCGGCGTCACGCCCCGGGTGTTGTAGCGCAAGGCCGGCCCGCTGGCCTGCACCGCGGCGGCCAGGTCGGGCTCGGTGGTGAAGGGCGGCGCGTCGACCGCGCCCTTCTCGGCCAGGCGCCGCAACAGCGCGGCCGCGCCGATCTGCTTGCTCACCGCCGTGGCCGACCAGGTGCCGTCGGCCACGTACTTGCCCCGTGTGTAGTGGCGGGTGGCCGCCCACAGGTAGGGCGACTTCACCTCCGGGTGGTGGCGCCGGTAGCCCCAGCCGTTGTAGCCCTCCCACTTGAAGAGGATGCCGGGCAGCGACCAGTCCGTCCACTGCGGGTAGCGGTCGAGTTGCAAGGCGTCGCTCGCGCTGGCCTCCCAGGTGAAGGGCGGCTGGCCGGTGCGGGGTCGCCCGGCCGGCACCTGCACCGTGCGCGCCGTCAGCGGGTCGCCGTTGTGCAGGTGGCAGCTGAAGTCCAGGCTGGCCTCCATCGCGTGGATGACCGCCACCACGTACCAGGGCACCCCCAGCGGCTCGCCCACGCTGCGGTAGCGCGCCTCGTTTTGCAGCATGCGCCCGACCATCTTTTCGATGGTGGGCATGGCCTGCGGGTTGATCTGGCAGCTGTCGAAGAGCTGCTGGTATTCGGCGCGCAGGGCGCTGGTCAGGCTGACGGCGGGCATGGGATGGCTGTGCGGGTGAGGGTTGAACGGTGAACTCGCGGGCGGCTCCGGGGACAAGGCGCCTGGCCTCGATCAAGCCACAGCCCCTGCGACGGCGCCATCCCTAGCGCACCTGCAGTCTGGCACCCGGGGCCGCCCGCCTTCCATCCATTCGGTTGATGTGGCGCAGATGCCGCGCACTGAGGCACCCAGCCTGTGTACAGTGCGCTCAGGTCCCCCACACCATGCACAACCCGTCAGCCATGCCGCCGTCGACCAGCGTGCCGACCGACTACCGCGGGGTCTGGGTGCGGACCCTGCTGCAGACGCCGCCGGCTTTCGGCGACGGCGCCCCGCAGGCCGACACCACGACCTGGGCACGCTGGCTGCAAACCAGCCTCTGGCACGCCGATTTGCGTGTGCCGGCAGCCGCCATGGTGGCCCGCTCGGGCCTGCCGTTGACGGCGATGTCGCCCCACCAGCTCGCCGCCCTCAGCCACCAGACGGCGTTCGTCGGCTGCACCCGCGTTGACGCCCACCCCGAGGGCGAGCTGAGCACCTGGTTGCGTCGCTGCGACTACCACCCACCGGCCCAGCAGCCCGACGCCGCCTGGATGCTGTTTGATGCGCCCGACCGCGTCATCCGCATCGGTGTGCACGTGGAGGCCACCGAGGTCTGGCAGCGCCTGCCCGACTCCGTGGGGCCCTATCGCTGCCTGGCCGGCCTCGACGCCGCGGGCCAGGACGACGGCCGCCGCCTGCTGCAGGCCGGCGCGCACCTGGCCCTGTTGCGCGGCCGCCAGCGACCCTGGCCCCGGGGCCTGCGACCGGGCGACGGCCTGCTCGACGTGCTGCTGCACCAGCCCGATGCCGCGCCCGACTGGCTGGACCACGAGCTGAGCTTCGGTCGCCTGGACGGCTCGCGGTGGCGCGTGGAGCGCTCGACCTTGCCGCAGCGCGAGGGCCTGAGCCGAGCGTGGCGGCTCCAGCGCGACGCCGACGCTGACGTGGCCGAACTCACGCTCGACGGGGAGTCCTCGCGCTGGCGCGTGCTGGAATGGACCGATGATGGCGGGGCATGCCCACCCTCAAAACCACCCTCCGCCCCGCGGACTTGACGCCTGAAGTCGCCCCCCGCGGCATCGCCGACCCGCAGAAATTCCGCGTGCGCGTGGGCCCCAGCGCCATCGACGGCCAGGGCGCCTTCGCCGAAGAGCCCATCCCGGCGCGGCGCAAGATCGGCGAACTCCGCGGCGAGTTCATCGACCTGGCCGAAGCGCGCCGCCGCGCCCGCGAGGCCGAGCGCCGCACCGGCCGCATCTTCATGGTCGCCATCTCCGACAAGCGCGCGGTGGACGCCTCCGCCTCCACGGACCCGATGCGCTTCGCCAACCACGCCTGCACGCCCAACATGGTCATGAAAGTGCAGCAGGGACGCGTGGCTTTCTACGCCCTGCGCGACATCGCCGCCGGGGAGGAACTCACCGCGCGCTACGGCCCCACGCACCACGCCGGGCGCCTGCGCTGCCGGTGCGGGGCCCCGCGTTGCACGGGCTGGTTGTGAGCGCCGAACCCCGGGCGAAGGTGACGCCGGATGTTCCTTGCCGAGGGGGCTGAGGGATCGGGGTTTACCCCGAATGGCCCCGGCCGAAGCGGCCAGCCCGCCTATGCTCGTCGATTCGCTGGCCGCGGCATGCGGTCGCCACAACATCGCGGAGACACCCTGTGCACACCCCCTTCCCGACACCGACCCGATCGCTGGGCGCCTGGTCTGCCTTGACCCTGGCGGCCTGCCTGGCTTTCTCGCCCGCCGCCCAAGCCAAGCAGAAGGTCTGCGTCTTCGACATCCTGGGCACCAGCGGTGACGGCTACAACAGCGCCAAGGACTACGCGCTGGAGATGCAGAAGCACGGCGCCGACATCGAGCTGAAGGTCTACATCGACGAGCGCGTGGCCGTCGAAGACTTCCGCACCGGCCAGTGCGACGCCGTCATGGCCACCGCCCTGCGCACCCGGGGCTTCAACTCCCTGACCGCCGCGCTCGACTCCGTCGGCGCCTCCACCATCGTGCGCAAGGGCAAGCTGGACATGGCCGCCAGCATCGACGTCGTGCGCAAGACGGTGCAGACCTTCAGCTCGCCCAAGGCCGCCTCCTTGATGGTGCAGGGCCCCTACGAAGTGGGCGGCATCGCCCCGCTGGGCGCGGCTTACGCCTTCGTGAACGACCGCGCCATCAGCAACCTCGAAGCCGCCAGCGGCAAGCGCGTGGCCGCCTTCGACCACGACAAGGCCCAGGCCCAGCTGATCCAGCGCGTGGGTGCCCGCCCCGTGTCGGCCGACGTCATGAACTTCGGCACCATGTTCAACAACGGCAACGTGGACGTGGTGATGGCGCCCTCCATCGCGTTCAAGCCGCTGGAGCTGCACAAGGGCATGGGCACCAAGGGCGCGGTGCACCGCTTCCCCTTGACCATCCTGACCTACCAGATGATCTTCAAGCGCGACAAGTTCCCCGAGGGCTATGGCCAGAAGTCGCGCGAGGCCTGGCTGACCCGCTTCGACACCGTCATCGAGCTGACCAAGAAGGCCGACGCCACCATCCCGGCGAAGTTCTGGATGGACCCCTCCGAAGTCGACGCCGAGCGCTACATCAACCTGATGCGCGAGGGCCGCATCGAGATGGCCGAGAAGGGCTTCTACGACAAGAAGGGCCTGAAGATCATCAAGCGCATCCGCTGTGACGTCTCCCCTTCGGCGTCCGATTGCGGCCAGCCGACCGAAACCTGGCCGTGACCCGCGCACCGACGGGTGCGGCACCATGAAAAAAGCCTCCCACGCGGGAGGCTTTTTTTTGTCTGCGGTGCGCGCGCCGGTCGGGCCGAGCCTGACCGGGGGCACGTGGCAGCCGATCAGCCCAGGGCGGCCAGTTCGGCGTTGACCTTTTGCAGCAGGTCGTCGGTGATCAGGCCACCGGAGAACTTGGCGACCATCGACAGGGCGAAGCCCTTGCCCATGGCGATTTGCGGGTGGGTCGAGATGCCGGGCAGGTGCTTTTCCAGGATGGCCTTGGTGGTTTCGTTGTCCAGCAGGTCGCCGAGTTTGGATTCGATCGAGAAGCTCATTGTTTGTCTCACTAATGGCTGATGGGTTGTGATGGGGTGAACCGGGCACGTCAGCAGGCGACCTGCGCCGAGCACACACCCAAAGCATAACCCGAGAGTCACCCAGTGGACGCGCCCGTCGGGCATTCCCGAGGGCCTGCGAACGCGCACCCGGGCGGGGGTTTCCGGCGTGCACCACGGCGCGCCTTCGGGCTCCCCATTTCGGGCGTTTTGCGCGCGAAAACCGTGCCCACTGACTTTCAGTTATCCCCAAAACGTGGCGTGCGAGGGACCCCCTTTTTCCGATCGCGCCAACGCCGCTGAAAGCCCCGTGTTTGCGTGCCAAGTATTTGATTCATATGAGGAAATGCGATTTGACGCAACGCAGAGACACCCGAGGGAAAACCTGGGTCGACGGGGGCGCCACGCCGGTCATCCCTTTTTTCCCCACAAAGTTATCCACAGCTTGCATGCGGCGGTGCACATCGACAAATCAAGCACTTACAGGTGGGTGCTCCAGTGCCGCATTGCCTGGCGGCGGTAAGTGACGCATCGGGTGCCCCAGGGCGGCCGTGGCGACGTGTCCGAGATCCACGGGTGAGTTCGCGACCGTGACAAAGTTCACACCCGCTGACAAGCCGTGTAAGGCAATGAGCAACTAGGGAATACCCTTTGTTTTGATCGCTCGCGACGAACTTATCCCCACGCGGCGCCCTCCCCCTGTGCCAGGCCCCACCGGCGGGTGCAAACCGGTGTGATGCCCGCAAGGCGTCGCTAAGTGCTTGATTCACATGGGGGCGCGGGGACTGCCTCTTTCTGAGGCAAACTGAGGCAAATCGCCGTGCGACAAGCATTTAGCGAGCGTTTGCAAAGCTTTCCCACAAAGTTATCCACAGACCCCGTGGATAAGGGTCGACCCCAGGAAAATCAACGACTTGGGGTCCCCTCTTCATGCGTCTGTCAGAATCTGACTGACAAGAACCCAGCATGCATTCACCGAATCAGACCGAGGCGCCCGCCGCCTGCCGCATCGGGGTCGTGGTGGAGGCGCCCCAGCACAGTGGCCTGTGGGGCGCGCTCGACTACCTGAGCCCCCACCCCCTGCCGGCGGGTTCCCTCGTGCGGGTGCCGCTGGGGCGGCGCGTCGTGACCGGGGTGGTGTGGGGCGAGGACGCCAGCGCGAACGGCGCCGCCGCCGCCCACGAGGGCCCCCTCAAGCCCGTCGCCGAGGTGTTCGACGCCCTGCCCCCCCTGCCCGCTGCCTGGCGCCAGTTGGTGGCCTTCGCCGCCGGTTACTACCAGCGCAGCCTGGGCGAGATGGCGCTGATGGTGCTGCCGCCCGAGTTGCGTCAGCTGGACCAGACCCAGTTGCAGCGCCGCCTCAAGCGCCTGGACAAGGCCATGGCCACCGACGACGCGCAGGCCGCGGCCCGGCACGGCTCGAACCCCGAGCCCGCCTTGCCTGAGCTGAGCCCTCAGCAGGCCGATGCCCTGGCTCGCCTGGCCGAGGCGCCGCCCCAGTCGGTGCTGCTGTGGGGCAGCACGGGCAGCGGCAAAACGGAGGTCTACCTGCGCCAGGCCCAGCGCGTGCTGGAGGCCGGGCGCCAGGTGCTGATGATGGTGCCCGAGATCAACCTCACGCCGCAGCTGGAGGCGCGCGTGGCCGAGCGTTTCGCGGGGCGTCGCATCGTGTCCCTGCACAGCGGGCTGACCCCTGCGCAGCGCCTGCGCAACTGGCTCATGGCCCACCGCGGCCAGGCCGACGTGGTGCTGGGCACGCGGCTGTCGGTGTTCACGCCGCTGCCGCGCCTGGGCCTGATCGTCGTCGACGAGGAGCACGACCCCAGCTACAAGCAGCAAGACGGCGCCCGCTACTCCGCGCGCGACCTCGCCGTCTACCGCGGGCGGCTCGAAGGCGTGCCCGTGTTGCTGGGCTCGGCCACGCCCAGCCTGGAGACCTGGTTCAACGCCTTGCCTGGCTCGGAAGGCGGCACCGGGCGCTACCTGCGCCTGTCCATGCCCGAGCGCGTGGGCGGGGGCGGCATGCCCCGGGTGCGCCTGCTGGACCTGTCGCGCTCGCCGCAGTTGCCGCGCGGGCAGGAGCCGCCGCCCTTGTCGCGCGAGCTGCTCGACGCCCTGGCCGAGCGCGCCGAGCGCGGCGAGCAAAGCCTGGTGCTGCTCAACCGCCGGGGCTACGCGCCGGTTCTGCATTGCAGCGACTGCGGCTGGAAGAGCGGCTGCCCGCATTGCAGCGCCTGGCGCGTCTTTCACAAGGTCGACCGCACCTTGCGCTGCCACCACTGCGGCTTCTCGGAGCGCGTGCCGCACGCCTGCCCCGACTGCGGCAACCAGGACATCCAGCCCGTGGGCCGGGGCACCGAGCGCCTCGAAGAGCAGCTGGCCGCGGCCCTGCCGCAGGCGCGCGTGGGCCGCATCGACGCCGACGTCACCAAGCACAAAGGGGCGCTGGAGGCGCAACTCGCCAGCGTGCACGCGGGCGAGGTCGACGTGCTGGTGGGCACGCAGATGGTGGCCAAGGGGCACGACTTTCGGCGCATCACGCTGGTGGCGGCGGTCAACCCCGATGCGGCCTTGTTCGCCAGTGATTTCCGCGCGGCCGAGCGCCAGTTCGCGCTGCTGCTGCAGGCCGCGGGTCGAGCCGGGCGCGACGCCGACGTGGCCGATCGCAGCGAGATGTGGATCCAGACCTGGCACCCCACGCACCCGCTCTACCAGGCCCTGGTGAGCTACGACTACCCCGCCTTCGCGGCGCGCCAGCTGCAGGAGCGCGCCTCGGCCGGGCTGCCGCCCTACGCCAGCCTGGCCCTGCTGCGCGCCGAGGGCAAAACGCAGGAGGCCGCGCAGGCCTTCTTGCAAGCGGCCATCGAGGCGGTCTCGGCGTGGGCCGGGGGCGTGACGCTCTACCCCGCGGTGCCCACGCCGATCCAGCGCGTGGCCAACGTCGAGCGCGCGCAGCTGATGATCGAGTCACCGCAGCGGCCCGCGCTGCAGCGCTTCCTCACGCAGGCGCAGCCGGTGTGGCTGGCGCTGGCAGGGCAACACCGCCGCAGCGGTTTGATCCGCTGGGCGGTGGACGTGGACCCGCTGTCGATCTGACGCGGTTGCTCTGACGCCGGGGCGTCAGCTCAGCAGCGCTTCCAGGCCTTCGGAGAGCTCCGACAGCGGCGGCATGTCGTCCAGCAGGGTCTGCGGGTTCAGGCCCAGCTTGACGGCCACGCTGGCGGGCAGCGTCGCGGCCAGCTCGGCGGCTTGCAGGCCGTTGTGCTCGGCGCGGGCGCGCCAGGCCGCCAGGTGGATGACACCGGCCACCGGGTTGAAGGGCGTGTGCGCGGTGGGGTCGGGGAACTGCGCGATGGCGTCGGCGAAGCTCACCGGGAAGCGCCACTGGCGGGCCAGCTCGGCGCCCACGGAGGCGAAGTTGTAGCCGAAGGATTGCGATTCCATGTCCAGGCGGCGGCTGTCGAGCGGGGAGGCCAGCTTGTCGACTTGCAGCATCTGCTCGGGCATGCCGGCGTGCATCACCAGCTGGCCGATGCCGTGCATCAGGGCCACGGTGAAGGCCTGGTCGCCGTTGACGCCGGCTTTTTTGGCCAGCCAGCCCGAGACGGCCGCGGTGTGCAGGCTGTAGCGCCAGAACTGGGTCAGGTCCATGCCGGGCATGGACTTGTAGCCACCGGTCAGGCCAGAGCTGATGACCAGCGTGCGCACGGTCACGAAGCCCAGCATGGACAGGGCCTCGTTGACGGTGCCGATGCTGCGCGAGACATGGTAGTAAGCCGAGTTCGCCAGGCGCAGCAGGCGGGCCGACAGCACGGGGTCGGCGGCGAGCTTCTTGGCGATCTCGTCGATGGAGACGTCCTGGTTGTTGAAGCTGTCGATCAGCTCGTGGACGATCTTGGGGATGGCCGGCAGGGCCTGGGGTTGTTTGAACAGGGCTTCGAGTTGCATGTTGACCCGCCTCCTACGCATGAAAAGTCAATGAGATCACCACGAGCGAACATGCGGCAGGCAGGCTGCGTGGCAGATGGGTGTACATCGGCTGTTTGGGGCCGTGACATGAGGATCCACGATCCGGAATTTCTTTGACCGGCGGAAATGAGCGTGGAGGCGGGCTTTGTTAACGGTTTTGCCCCGACTCGTCGTCGCACACTGCGGTCTGCCCTGGTTTTTCTTGTGTGGAGCTTTGCCATGTCGCCTCTCCCGTCCCTGGCCCCGGTGGTCACCGCGCGGATCGCGTTCGCGTTCGCATTCGCCAGCGCCTGCTGGGTGCCCACGGGGCCGGCCCGCGCCGGGGAGCTGCCGGCGCGCAACCTGCTCATCGAGTGGCGCGTCGAGGGACAGCTCAGCCAGCAGCGCAGCCAGGCGGGCCTCCAGCGCGGGCGCGTTGTCATCGACAGCCGACACGGGGTGATCGGCCAGGTCGGCCTGAGCCACGGCACGGTGCAGACCGACGCCGACAGCGGCAGCGTGCAGCAAGTCAGGGTGCTCAACGGTGGACGTGCGCGCCTCTACATGGGGCGCACGCTCAGCGTCACCCGCTGGCAGTGGGCGTGGGCGGCACCTTCACCGTCCTTTCAGGCCCAGCCGACGCCCGGCCATCAGGCCCACGGGGGCGTGACCGTGTGGCCGCAGACCGAGTGGGTCGACCTGGGCCAGGGCCTGACGGTGACGCCGCGCTGGCCGGGGGGTCGGGCCCCGGTGCGCGTGGAGCTGGAGGCGCAGTCCAGCGAGGGCCTGCCAGGCGGCTCGCGCCTCGACCCCGACGGCCAGACGCGCCGCACCGAGCTGATGAGCACCCTCAGCGTGCCCCTGGGCGAGTGGACGGTGGTGGCGCGCAACGCCTCGCGCACGCAGCAGGCGCAATCCGGTACGCTGTCGACCCGGGACCTGGATGAGAGCGAGTTGCTGCAGCTGTCCATCCGCGTCACCGCCCCCTGAAGTCGAGGAGACCCCACCCCATGAGCGACACGCCCCGCAGCCCCTTCACCGCCGCCGTTCAGGCGCTGATCGACAACGTCAAGCGCGCGGGCTTCCCGCCCATCCACACCCAGCCCGTCGAGATGGCGCGCCAGTCCTACCGCATGGGCGTGGGCGCCACGGCGCGCCCGCCGCTGCCGCTGCCCCGGGTGGAGAACTTCGAGATCCCGGGCCCCACCGGCCCGATCCCGGCGCGCCTGTGGGCCGCCAGCCACGAGCCCGACCAGCCCGTGCTGCTGTACCTGCACGGCGGCGGCTTCGTCATCGGCGGCATCGAGACCTGCGAGGCCATGTGCACCGTGCTGGCCCAGCACTCCGGTGGTGCCGTCGTGGCGGTGGACTACCGCCTGGCGCCCGAGCACAAGTTCCCCGCTGGCCTGGACGACAGCTTCGCCGCCCTGCAGTGGCTGGCCGAGCACGGCCACACCCGCGGGCTGGACCGCAACCGCATCGCCGTGGGCGGCGACAGCGCGGGCGGCACCCTGGCGGCCTCCACCGCCTTGCTGGCGCGCGACGCCGGCATCCCCCTGGTGCTGCAGGCGCTGTTCTACCCCTCGGTGCAGCTGGGCATGAAGACCGAGTCCTTCACCACCTACTCGGCCAGCACCCTGCTGTCGTGGGACCTGATGCACTGGTTCGAGAAAAACGCCCAGGGCGGCGCGCTGCGCGAGCGCTGGCACCGCGAGCCCCTGCACGCCCCCGACCACGCCCAGGTGGCGCCGGCCTGGATCGGCCTGGCCGAGTGCGACCCGCTGACCGACGAAGGCCACCTCTACGCCGAGCGCCTGCGCCAGGCGGGCGTGCCCGTGGAGCTGCGCGTGTGGCCGGGCGTGATCCACGACTTCATCAACCTGGGGCGCTTCATCCCCGAGGCGGCCGACGCCCACCAGGGGCTGGCTGCGGCGCTCAAGCAGGCCTACGCGCGCTGAGCGCCGTCCCCCAGGACTTCCCGGGGTGGGCCTCACCGTGCAAGCGCCGCCCCCGGTGGCACGGCGCTTGCACGGTGAGGCCCACCATGTCTCACCGCGCGCCCTTTCCCACCGACCTGGCCTTGAGCGGCGCCGCGCTGCTGGGGGCCGACCCCGCCCCCGACCCTGACGTCAAGCGGGCGGCCGAGGTCTGGCGTGACCGCCTGAGCTTGCTGCTCGACTCCACCGGAGAGGGCATCTACGGCGTGGACACCGACGGCCGCTGCAGCTTCATCAACCCGGCCGCGGCCCGCATGCTGGGCTACCCGCCGCACGAGGTGCTGGGGCGCAACATGCACGCCCTCACGCACCACACGCATGCGGATGGGGGCCGTTACCCGGAGGGCGACTGCCCCATCTTCCGCGCCTTCCGCGCCGGCGTGCCCTGCCGCGTCGACAGCGAGGTGCTGTGGCGCCACGACGGCACCGCGCTGGCCGTGGAGTACACCTCCTACCCCATCCTGGACGGCGAGCGCGTGCTGGGTGCCGTCGTCACCTTCGTTGACATCAGCCAGCGCAAGCAGCAAGAGCAGCAGCTCCACCAGGCGCGCGAGCAGCTGGAGCGCCGCGTGGCCGAGCGCACCCAGGCGCTGAGCCAGGCCCTGGCCCAGTTGCGCGACCTGCAGGCCCACCTCGACCACGTGCGCGAAGACGAGCGCACCCGCATCGCGCGCGAGATCCACGACGAGCTCGGCAGCCTGCTGGTGGGCCTGAAGATGGACGTGAGCTGGATGGAAAAGCGCCTGGTTGACCAGCCCGCCTTGCGCTGCAAATGCCACGGCATGCGCGGCCTGATCGACAACGCGGTCGACAACGTGGGCCGCATCATCACCGACCTGCGCCCCTCCATCCTCGACCACCAGGGCCTGTGGGCCACGCTGGAGTGGCAGGTGCGGGACTTCATCGACAGCAGCGAGCTGGAATGCCAGTGGTCCATCGACATCGCGCCGGGGCTGGAGGTGCCGCAAGCCGGCCACGCCACCGCCATCTTCCGCATCTTCCAGGAGATGCTGAGCAACGTGGCCCGCCACGCGCAGGCCAGCGAGGTGCTGATTCGCGTGCGCGCCGTGCCGGGTGACCTGACCTTGCTGGTCAAGGACAACGGCAAGGGCGCGCCGCCGAGTGCCTTCGAGCGGGCCGATGCCTATGGGGTGATGGGCATGCGCGAGCGCGCGGGCCACCACGGCGGCTGGTTGCAGATCGACAGCCAGCCGGGGCAGGGCACGCAGGTGATCTTGAGCATGCCGCTGGAGCGGGCGGCCATCGGGCAGGGGCACGCGGCGT
This sequence comes from Burkholderiales bacterium, assembly GCA_016000265.1. Taxonomy (GTDB): domain Bacteria; phylum Pseudomonadota; class Gammaproteobacteria; order Burkholderiales; family Burkholderiaceae_C; genus Aquabacterium. The sequence goes on along the minus strand of JAECRL010000007.1, from coordinate 152,793 downwards.
GATGCGCACGATCCGCGTGATGATCGTGGACGACCACCGCATCGTGCGGGAGGGCCTGCGCCAGGTGCTGGCCGATTACGAGGGCGTGCAGGTGGTGGCCGAAGCCGCCCACGGTGCGGAGGCTTTGCAGGCTTTGCGCTCGGGGCAGGCGGTGAACGTGGTGCTGCTGGACATCGCTTTGCCGGGGCGCGATGGGCTGGAGGTGCTCAAGCAGATTCAGTCGGAGTTCGCGGGGCTGCCGGTGCTGATGCTGAGCACCTACCCGGACAACCAGTTTGCGGTGCGGTGCATTCGCGCGGGGGCGGCGGGCTACCTGAACAAGAGCGCGGACCCGGACGACATCGTGGCGGGCTTGCGCAAGGCGGCGTCGGGCGGGCGCTACCTGACGCCTTCGGTGGCGGACTTGCTGGCCAACGCGGTGAGCGAGGTGTCGCCGCAGGCGCCGCACGAGTCGCTGTCGCAGCGGGAGAACCAGGTGTTCAGGTTGCTGGCGCAGGGGCAGTCGGTGGGGCAGATTGCGGCGTTGTTGAACCTGTCGTCGAACACGGTGTCGACTTATCGGGCGCGGATTCTGGAGAAGACGGGGACGCGCAACGACGTGGAGCTGGCGCTGTATGCCGTGAGGCAGCAGGTGGTTTCGGCCTGATTCATTTGTTTGTTTGTTGAGCGCTTTGGCGGGGCAGCGCGGGGCGAGGCTGCGCCGGCATCGGCTCGGGCGCCACGCGGGTGGTCATGCCTTCGGCATGACTGCCCTGCGGTGCTCGCGGCAAGGTGGGGCCTTCGAACTCACTCCGCGCCCGGTGGGCGCTGCGTTCAAACAACTCAGGCCAGTCAGAAACGCAAGCACGCTGCGCGCGCCCACCTTGCCGCTGCGCTCCTCGGCACCCGCGAGGCGCCCGAGCCGATGCCGGCTTCGCCATTTGTGCCCCGCTGTGGGCGGGCGGGGGAGGTGTGGCGTTTTGGGACTCCACATTTGTAACGGGTTGGTTTAGGCTGCAAAGCACGTCACCGAACAAACAAATTGGGAGATTGAATGTCTTGCGCATCTAGTACTTGCATCAGCCCAGCGTTGTGGGTGCCAGGTTTTAGGACAACACCGGCTGAAAATTCGGCGTTGTCTATTTCCAGTTAGGTTTTGGAGTTCGAAATGAGCCCTTCGGAAAAGATAAAGCTGCACTGCAACGCGTGCCTTGGACAGAGATGGCACACAACGCTGTATCTCACAAAAAAACTGCACCAAGAGGGCGACGAAGAAGACCACCTAATATATGAAGAAAAATGCACATACCGCCTAGTGGAATGCAATGGCTGCGAGAATATCAGCCTTCATATGGATTGGTGGTGTAGCGGACTCGATGGCACCGAGAAATCACAATGGCCACCAAAGGTTTCTAGGCGCCAACCAAAATGGATGCACGAACTCCTTTTCTCTGAGTCAATTGACAATCCATTCAAGCGAGATTTCCTGCAAGAAATATATGTATCACTTGAAGCCAACAACCTTAGGTTGGCTGTGCTAGGCATAAGAGCCCTACTAGAGCAGATAATGATTGAGTCAGTTGAAGATCAAGGAAGCTTTGTTGCAAACCTATCCAAATTCGAGACTGATGGCTTCATTTCAAAGCTTCAGAGGGAAGCTCTGGAGCCAGTTATCGAGGCCGGGCATGCCAGCATGCACAGAGGCTTCAAAGCCAGCGCAGCCGAAGTTGAAGCAATCATGGATGTCATTGAAAATTTAATCGAGTCCATCTACATCAGCAAGAAGAAATCAGCAAAACTAAAAATTCCTTCTCGCCCGGCAAAAAAGGAAAGGAAGGCCAGTGCCACCAAGGAGTAAAATCGCAAAACCTAACTGGGCGGTCAAGCGGACGCCAACAAAGCCCATGGCTTCGCCATTTTCATGGGCTTTGTTGGTGCCCTGCACTCGCTGCGCTCCTTCCGGCGCCGCTTACTTAGGCGTTATGCCAATAAATTCAATCGTTAGTCGATATGCAAGATTCTGAAGTTGTTTCTCTGATCTACAGCGAGCTTCTCAAGGTCGCTGGCGGAGCTGCTGTCGTACTGGCTGGCCTCTCTGTGTTCCTGAGCAAGATATGGGCGGAGAGAATCGCCCGTCGCGAGGGGGAAGAACGGGACAAAAGGATTACGGAGCTGAAAGCTCAACTTGACCAGCAAGCAGTGGTTCTTAAATTACGCATGGACGCAGCATTACAAAAGACGGTTCACGTCAGCAAGCTTCAGTTCGAGCACGAGTACCAGATCTATAAGCTCGCCTGGGAGCAACTCTTCTCACTGAGACAAGCAACGCTTAGCCTGCGCCCGGTAATGGATCGCTTTGACTTAAATGAGTCCAAAGAAGATCGAATGCGAGCCCGAATGCAAGCCTTCACAGTGCCTTACAACGCCTTCCTTGATGTCATTGAGAAGAACAAGCCGTTCTATCCAGCAGCCATTTACAACGCGCTCTCAGAGGTCAGGGAAAAGTGCAGGCATGAGCTGATCGATTATGAGTACGACGAACGGCCCAAGTCCGAGTACTATAAGGAGGCAATGAAGAATCATGAGGAACTTCTAGGCCTCATTGAAGCAACTTGTGCAGCCATAAGGGACCGGGTCACAGAGGTAAGCACACAGTGAAAAGTAGCTTGAAGTAGACAATACATGGGGCTGTCTCTCAACTTTTTGAATATTCGAACCCAACCCAACCGGAGTGAGCTTGCCAAACCCCGCCTTGGCGCCCCAGCCTACTGGTCGTTCAACGCGGACGCCGCTACAGGCCATGCCTTCAGCATTCTCATGGCCTGTAGCGGTACCCTCCGCACTTCGTGCTTCGGCGCCGGTTAACTAGGGCATTTGGAAAATTGCGCGATGAAAATCGTCAACTGGAACTGCAACGGCGCATTGCGCCACAAATTGACCAAACTATCGACCTTTGAGGCCGATATTTATGTCATTCAGGAATGCGAAGATCCCCATCGGAGCAAGTCCGACCAGTACAAGGAGTGGGCGGCGAATTGCGTTTGGGTCGGCACCAATAAGAATCGCGGTTTAGGTGTGTTTGCCAAGCCTGATGTGCAAATCGACGTTGTGCCGCTCGACTGTGCGCCGTTAGAGCTCTTTCTGCCTTGCGTCATCAATCAACAGTTCAATTTGCTTGCCGCGTGGACCCGCGAAGCTAACTCACCCACTTTTCGGTACATCGGCCAACTCTGGAAGTTCTTGCAACGGCATGAGAGCTTCCTTTCGGCTGGTCCCGCTGCGCTCATCGGTGATTTGAACAGCAATGCGTGCTGGGACGTGTGGGATCGTTGGTGGAATCACAGTGACGTGGTTCGGCAACTGCGTGATCTTGGGCTCACGAGTACCTATCACGCTGTCAGCGGTGAAGCTCAGGGTAAAGAGTCGCGCCCAACTTTCTACATGAACCGCAAGCTGTCCCGGCCATATCACATTGATTACGCGTTCCTTTCGAGCAGCCTTCTAAAGGGGGCTACGTGCGAAATCGGTGATCCTGCAGACTGGCTGGAAGTCAGCGATCACATGCCACTTGTGGTCGAAACACAATGAATTCCTATTGCCTCTGTCGCGCAAACTGGTCGGTCAAATGCCTGCCCAAAAACTGCGCTTTCCGGTGCACCCCTACTTTGCGCTCCATCTCTGTTCACAGCGTACGTCAGGTTTTAGATATGAGTCTCCCCCAATAATCAGGCCTGCCGAGCTGATTCGATCCATTCCGCCCCTCAGGCGAAATGACGCGCCAACTGCAAATCAAACAACTTGGCAAAAGAAGTTAAGCCCCCACCCGCAAGGCTTTTGACACGGTGCATGCCATGAAGTTTTTCCTTCCCGCCGTCTTGTCCGCGCTCTGCGGCCTCCTGGTCAGCCTGCCAACGGCGTCTTGGGCTGAAGCGCCCCACGGGCCCACCAGCGCGACGCAGCCTGTGCACGCGTCGGTGCTCACCAAGCTCCCTGCCGCCACGGTTGGACGCCGGTACGAGCGGTTGATCAGCGCCACGGGCGGCACGCCGCCCTACACCCACACGCTGACCTCAGGCAACTTGGCGCCATTTGGGCTTTCGCTCAGCCCCGAAGGCGTGGTGAGCGGCACGCCAACCCAGGCCGGGCGCATCCTGTTCACCGTGTCCGTCCGCGACGTGAACGGTGTCAGCGAGGCCGACCAAACGCATCGACTCCGTGTGCGCTGGGCACCACGACCATGAAAACAACTTCACAGCTGCTTCTCGCATTCGCCGCCCTCTTCGCCACCCTTTTCGCAACCACCGGGCTGCACGCGGCCACGATGAACAAGTGCGTCATCAACAGCAGCGTGTCGTATCAGCAAGCGCCCTGTCCCTCGACCCAGGCCCGCAAAGACCCGACGCTTGAGGAATTGAACGCCGCAGAAAGGAAGCGGCGCGCTGCAGCCCCATCCACCAAGGCAGCGGCCGCCCCGGTTGTGCCAGCGTCACCGGCCGAGGTCGCCCCAGCGGACGCCACGGCCCCCAAAAGCCCCCGCTGCGACGGCCGCCAGCACTGCTCACAGATGACGTCGTGCGCGGAGGCCAAGTTCTTCCTGGGCAACTGCCCCGGCGTGAAAATGGACGGAGACCGCGACGGCATCCCCTGCGAGGACCACTGGTGCCGCCTTTGAGGCTCCACCACCCGCGCGCCAGGCTTTTTCGGACACGGCCCGAGTGATTCCGGACAAACGCCGAGCTCCCGCACCCGCGATCGCCCCAAAAAGGGGCAATCACCGAGCTCCTGACTCGGCGCGCCGAGCCAAAAGCCTCGCTCGCCGAGCAAATCACTCGGCCCTCCGAGCAAAACAGTCGGCGCCCCGAGCAAAACACCCGGCGAGCCGCCCCCAGAGCTCGGCCCGCCACCCAAACAGCTCGGCGCGCCATGCATCCTTGACCTGTCGTACCAATAGGCGTACGCTTTGAGGCGTTGGAGTTCACCATGAAAACACTCACCGCCAGCGAAGCACGCGCCAACCTTTACCGCCTGATGGATCAGGCGGCTGAGTCTCATCAGCCGATCACCATCGCGGGCAAGCGCCACGACGTGGTGCTTCTCGCAGCCGAAGACTGGCAAGCCATCCAGGAAACGCTTCACCTGCTCTCTGTGCCAGGCATGCGCGAGTCGATCAAGGAGGGCATGGCTCAGGCCCCTGACACCTGCGCCCAGGAGCTTGACTGGTGAGTTGGCAGCTTGTTTACGCCAAGCACGCTCAAAAAGACGCGCAGAAACTGGCAGCAAGCGGTTTGAAAGGCAAAGCCCAAGAGTTGCTTGCCATCGTCAAAGAAAACCCATTTCAAAACCCCCCGCCATGCGAGAAGCTGGTTGGTGACCTGTCGGGTGCCTATTCCCGCCGCATCAACATCCAACATCGCCTCGTTTACGAGGTGCTGCAAGAGCAAAAGATCGTCAAGGTGCTGCGCATGTGGACGCACTACGAGTAGCGCAACCCACGCTGCAACGCACCCCACCCACCGCACGCCACCAGCGAGGCGAAAAGGGGCAGAGGCGGGGTGCGGGCGGGCGCCTGGGTGGTGCCGAGGAGCGCAGGCTCGCACAGGTTGCCCCTTGCCAACGGCAAGGGGATGGCGAGGACTGTCTGAGCCCCTGCAAGGGGCGAGTTCCGCAGCCACCTGAGCGAGGCGAGCACCGCAGGGCAGTCCTGCCGCAGGCGGGACCACCAACCTGAAGCCCGCCCGCGCTCCGCCTCTGCCCCCGCCTCGCGCTCCCACCAACGCGCTCCCCGCCCACGCGCGCCACCCCCGCAAGCCCCAAGCCCCCCCCTTGTCGTGCCCGCCCTACAAACGAATCACGCCCACAACGATCCCCCCCCATCGCGCCCGTTCCTAAACTGAGCCTCACACCAGCCCCGCCACCTCGCTCACCAAGGACCCGACATGAACCGCGAAGACGTCACCGACCTGATCATCGAAGCCAAGGTCAAGAAGAGCATCAAGTGGGCCGACGTGGCCACCCAAGTGGGCCTGAGCAAGGAGTGGGTCACCGCCGCCTGCCTGGGCCAGATGACGCTGACCGCCGAGCAGGCCGCCGTCATCGGCGACCTCTTCGACCTGCCCGCCGAGGCCCGCCTGTGGCTGCAGGAAGTGCCTTACAAGGGCTCGCTGCCCACCAGCGTGCCCACCGACCCGCTGATCTACCGCTTCTACGAGCTCATCAGCGTCTACGGCACCACCTTCAAGGCCCTGATCCACGAGGAGTTCGGCGACGGCATCATGAGCGCCATCGATTTCAAGATGGACCTGCAGCGCGAGCCCAACCCCCTGGGCGACCGCGTCAGCATCGTCATGTCGGGCAAGTTCCTGCCGTACAAGACGTACTGAGGCCATTGAGCCTGCTGAGGCGAGCCGGGGTGTTCGCGGGCTTTGCGACAATGCCCGCCCGTGAACCCCCCTGGAGAGCCCCCATGCGCCGCTTGACCCTCACCCACCTGCCGGGCCACCTGTCTGGCCTGTTGATGGTGGCGATGGCGACGTTGCCGGGGCACGCTCAGGCTCAGGCTCAGGCTCAGGCTCAGGCCCAGGTCCAGACGCAGGACGCGAGCCCCCCGCCCGCCGAGGGGGTCGACCCCGGCGCCTGGCGGGGCCGCATGACGGCCTCGCTGTCGGCCACGGCGGGCAACAGCCGCACCCGGGCCCTGCAGGTCGACACCGACGTCTCGCGCAAGCGCCACGGTGGCAAGACCACGCTGACGGCGTTGATCAACGAGGCCCAAAGCGGCGTGGGCCGCGACCGCGAGACCACCTCGGCCAAGTGGGCCGCCACCGCCCAGCACGACCGCGACATCGACGAGCAGCACTTCGCCTTCGCGCGCCTGGGCGCCGAGAGCGACCGCGTCGTCGAGCTGTCGCTGCGCACGCAGATGGCGGTGGGCCTGGGGCGCCACCTCATCGCCGAAGACGAGCGCAGCCTCGATGTGTTCGCGGGCGTGGCGCGCAGCTCAACGCGCTACCGCGAGCCCCAGCTCATCGGCGGCGAGCGCAGCCAGCGCTTCAGCAGCACCGGCGTGTTGCTGGGCGACGAGTACAGCGAGCAGCTCTCGCCCACGGTGCTGTTCAAGCAGCGCCTGGAGGGCTATGTGGGGCTGGATGGCAACCGCGATCGGCTGCTCAAGCTGACGGCCTCGTTGCAGGTCGACGTCACCCGCCGCCTGGCGCTGACCGTGGCCTTGAGCGACAGCTACAGCAGCCGCGTGGCCGTCGACCAAAAACGCAACGACCTGGCGCTGACCACGGGCCTGTCGGTCAAGATCGGCCCCTGATCAGGCCGGGGTCGTGGCCGTGGCGGCTTCCGCCCAGCGCTCTCGGATGGCCAGCACCTGCGGCAGGATGCTCAGGAACAGCGTCACCAGCGTCGGGTCGAAGTGCTGGCCGCTGTCGCGCTGGAGTTGCTCGATGGCGTCCTCCACGCGCCAGGCCTTTTTGTAGGGCCGCGCGGTGGTCAGGGCGTCGAACACGTCGGCGATGGCGACGATGCGCGCCGACGCCGGGATGGCCTCGCCGGCCAGCCCGCGCGGGTAGCCGCTGCCGTTCCACTTTTCGTGGTGGCACAGGGTGATCTCGCGGGCCAGGCGCAGCACCGTGGAGCGGTGGTCGCCGATGATGTCGGCGCCGATCTGCGGGTGCGTGCGCATGACGGCCCATTCCTCGGGGGAGAGCGGCCCGGGCTTGAGCAGGATGTGGTCGGGGATGCCGATCTTGCCGATGTCGTGCATGGGCGCGGCGGCCAGCAGCTCCTCGGCGGTCACCTCCGACCAGCCGGCCGCCAGCGCCAGCGCCTGCGCGTAGTGGCTCATGCGGATGACGTGCAGGCCGGTTTCGTTGTCCTTGTACTCGGCCGCGCGCCCCAGGCGCTCGATGATCTGCATGCGGGTTTCGCGCAGCTCGTCCATGCGCACCAGCGAGAGGTGCGTGCGCACGCGGGCGCGCACGATGGGCGGGCTGACCGGTTTGGTGATGTAGTCGACGGCACCGAGCTCGAAGCCCTTGGCCTCGTCTTCGGTGTCGGCCATGGCGGTCACGAAGATGACGGGGATGTCGCGCGTGGCGGCGTCGGCCTTGAGGGCGCGGCAGGCGTCGTGGCCGGTCATGTTGGGCATCATGACGTCGAGCAGGATGAGGTCCGGGCGCTCGGTCTGCGCCAGCTCCAGCGCCTTGGCGCCGTCCTTGGCGAACAGCAGGCGGTGGTCGGCTTGCAGGATCTGGCGCAGCACCTGCAGGTTGGTGGGCTCGTCGTCGGCGATGAGCAGCGTGGGGCGGCGTCCCGGCTCGGGCAACTCGGCTTCAGGCATGTTGCGGGCTCTCCGTGAGGGGCAGCGAGCGCAGCAGGCGCTCCAGCGCGGCGGCTGCGGCGGTGAAGTCGAAGTCCTCGATGGCTTGCTTCAGCTCGGCCAGGGTGTCGGCGCTGGCGTGCGGCCGGCAGGCCTCGCACAGCGCGTCCACGTCGTCGTCGGGGCACTCGCCGCGCGCGAAGGCGGCTTGCAGCGCGCGCGCCTGTCGGGTGAGGCGCTCGTGGGTGGCCGCGTCCAGCGGGGGCGCTTCTGGGGCGGTTTCGGCGGCTTCGGCGGCCTCGGCGGCCTCGGGGGGCGCCGAGGCCGAGGCCGCGCTCGCGCCGCGGATGGCCCGCAGGGTGCCTTGCAGCGCCGCTTGCAGCGCGTCCCAGGCGGCCTGTTGTTGCGCCAGCGGCGCGCCCTCGGGCGTGGCCTCCATGGCGGCGGCGGCCTCGCTCAGGCGGGGCAGCCCGAGGTTGGCGGCGGCGCCGCGCAGGCGGTGGGCTTCGGCGCGGCGCGTGGCGAGGTCGGCCCCGTCACCTGGGCCTGGCTCCCCGGCGGGCGCCGACTGGCCGCGCGCGAACCGCTGCAGCGCGCCGCTCCAGCTGGCGGGGTCGCCCCAGCGCAGGGCACCGGCTGGGGCGTCGAGCCAGCGTGGCGCGGTCGCGTCCGGGTGGGGGGCGTCGCCGGGGTGGGGAGGCCCGTCGGTGTCGGTGTCGGGCGCGCGCATCGCCAGGCCCGTCACCCGCGCGATCTCGTGGTTGAGGGCGGGCAGGTCCAGCGGCTTGCAGGCGAAGCCGTCCATGCCCGCTTCGATGGCGGCGGTGCGGTCTTCGTCGAGCACGCTGGCCGACAGCGCGATGATGGGGGTGCGCGGGCTGCCGCGGCGCGCCTCCAGCGAGCGGATCTCGCGGCTGGCGCTCAGGCCGTCCATGATGGGCATCTGCACGTCCATCAGCACCACGTCGAAGGCCTGCTCGCCAAAGCGCGCCAGGGCTTCGCGGCCGTTGTGAGCCACCGTGAGCTGGTGGCCCTGTCGGCCCATGACCAGGCAGACCAGCTCGGTGTTCTGCGGCACGTCGTCGACGACCAGCATGCGCAGCTTGGGCAGCGCGTGCGGCCGCGTGGGGGCCGAGCCGCTGGCCTGCCCCAGGCGCTCCTGGCTCAACGGCAAGGGCAGCGTCACGTGGAAGGTGCTGCCCACGCCCGGGGTGCTCTCCGCCCAGATGCGCCCGCCCATCAACTCGGTGAGCTGCTTGGCGATGGTGGTGCCCAGGCCGGTGCCGCCAAAGCGGCGGCTCATCGAGGCGTCGGCCTGGGTGAAGGCTTCGAAGATGCTGGCCAGGCGCTCCGGGGCGATGCCGATGCCGGTGTCGCGCACGCGGAAGTGCACCTGCTCGCCCTCGCGCCGGAACGACAGCTCCACCTCGCCGCGTTCGGTGAACTTGATGGCGTTGCCCAGCAGGTTGAGCAGCACCTGCCTGAGGCGGTGCGGGTCGCCTTGCACGAGGGGGTCATCGGCGTCGTCGGGCTGGCAGCGCAGCTGGAGGTGCTTGCGCTCGGCCTGGATGGACTGCTCGGCGCACAGTTGCTGGGCCAGCTCGGTCAACGAGAAGGGCAGCGATTCCAGCTCCAGCGCACCGCGGTCGAGCTTGGAGCTGTCGAGGATGTCGTTGAGCAGGTGCAGCAGGCTGCGCGCCGATTTGTGCACCGTCTCCAGGTGCTTGCGCTGAGCGGGCTGCAGCTCGCCGTCGAGCACCACGTCGGTGAAGCCCAGGATGGCGTTCATCGGTGTGCGGATCTCGTGGCTCATGTTGGCCAGGAAGTTCGTGCGGGCCTGGGCGGCGGCCTCGGCGCGCTCTTTGGCGCGCACCAGCTCGTCTTCCATCTCGCGGCGTTCGGTGATGTCCAGCAGCACGCCGTCGATCCACTTGACGCTGCCGTCGCTGGCGTGGGAGATGCTGCCGTGTCCCCACATCCAGCGCACCCCGCCGCTGCGCGTGCGCAGCTCGAACTCCAGCACGAAGGGCTCCTCGGTGGCGGCCGCTTGTTTGACGATGGCGGCGATGCGCGCGACGTCGCCCGGACAGACCAGTTTGGCGAAGCTGACTTCGGGGGGCGAGCCCATGAACGCGGCGGTGGGCCAGCCGGTGATGCGCTCGGCGGCCTCGCTGATGTAGACCATGGGCCAGCCCGGCTCCATGCGGCAGCGGTAGGAGATGCCGGGGATGTTGGCGATCAGGGAGCGGAACTGCGCTTCGCTTTCGCGCAGCGCGAACTCCATGCGCTGGCGCTCGCTGATGTCGGTGATGAAGGCGACGTACAGGCGCTCTTGCAGCGAGACCATGCGCCCCATGATGAGCCGGATGGGGACGCGGCGCCCGTCGGTGCGGACGCAGTGGCTCTCCAGCTCGATGCCCATGGACTGGGAGACGGCCTTGAGGAAGGTCTCGAAGGACGCGATCGCCACGCTGCGGTGGGGCTCCACCATGATGCGCGTGACGCTTTGCCCCAGCAGTTGCTTGGCCGGCAGGCCGAAGATGCGTTCGGCGCTGGGGTTGAACTTGTGCACGATGCCCTTGTCGTCGAAGACGATGATGCCGTCGGTGGAGGTGTCGGCGATGGCGCGCAGCCGCGCTTCCTTGGACTCCATGCGCGCCAGCAGCTGGCGGTATCGCGCCAGGCCCACGGCGGCGCCCACCAGCACGCTGGCCACCACCGTCACCAGCGTGATGCCGAGCGCCAGGGGCACGTTGTCGGAGGCGACGTCGACTGCCTGTGAGGGCGTGCCGATGTAGCGCGCGGCGGCCATGCCGGTGTAGTGCATGCCCGAGATCGCCAGGCCCATCACGCAGCCCGAGGCCAGCGTGAGTTGCCAGCCGTCGTGCTGGGGCAGGTGCTGCGCCAGGCCGTGTCGCACCCACAGCGCCAGCACCGCCAGGGCCACGGCCACGACGATGGACAGCGCGAACATCCACGGGTCGTAGCGCAGCGCCGCCGACATCTGCATGGCCGCCATGCCCGTGTAGTGCATGGCCCCGATGCCCGCGCCCACGAGCACCCCGGCGATCACGCGCTGGGTGTTGTTGACCCGCTCCTGGGTCAGCAGCCTCAGGGCCACCCAGGAGGCGCCCACGCTGGGCAGCACCGAGGCGGTGGTCAGCGCGGAGTCGTAGCTCACGCGGGTGCACAGCTGGTAGGCCAGCATGCCGATGAAGTGCATGCCCCACACGCCGCAGCCCAGGGCCAGGCTGCCGGCCAGCAGGGTGACCGAGCGCAGGCGCGATTGCGTCAGCGCGCGCGCCTGCTCGGCCGCGTGCAGGGCCATCGTCGAGGCGAAGATGGCCAGGCACACCGACAGCGCGACCAGCATCGGGTCGTGCTGGCCGTAGGGCAGCAGGCTGGGCGCGTTTGTGCCGGTGTCGAAGAGGAAGAAGCGGTCCATGGAGCCACGTGGGGCAGGGTGGTCCACTGTGCCGCGTCAGCCTTTCACGCGGTGCTCGAAAGAGGGCGCCTTGCGTGCGTCATTTCACGGTTTGGTCGCGCGGCCACAGCGCCCACAGCGCCAGGGGCTGCTTGGTGCGACCCGCCTGCGCCAGGGCCTCGTCGCCCCAGCCCCAGAAGAAGTCGGCGCGCACGGCGCCCAGGATGGCGCCCCCCGTGTCTTGCGCCATCACCAGCCGGCGCAGCGGCGAAGGGGCGGGCATGCCACCGGCCACCCAGCTCTGCGGCACGGTGCTGTCGAGCCAGACGGGGGTGCCCAGTGGCACGCTGTCGCGGTCGACGGCGATGGAGCGACCGGGCGTCAGCGCCACGCCTTGCGCGCCGTTGGGGCCGGAGTCGGGGTCGAGCAGCGGCTCTTCGCGGAAGAAGACGACGCGGGGGTTGGCCGCCATCATCTCGCCCACCCGCGCGGGGTTGGCCTGTGCCCAGCTGCGGATCGCCGGCCAGGAGGCCTGCTCCAGGCTGAAGGCGCCCTGGTCGACCAGCCAGCGCGCCACCGACTGGTAAGGCTGGTCGTTGTGCCCCGCGAAGGCCAGGCGCACCACCTTGGGCGTGCCCTGCGGCGTGGCCTCGTCGAGCAGGCGCACGCGGCCGGAGCCTTGCACCTGGATGAGCAGCACGTCCAGCGGGTCGGACAGCCAGACGACCTCGCGCCCGGCGAGCGCGGCGCGGCCCTCGGGCGTGGTCTCCAGCTCGCTGCGGCTGTAGAAGGGCTTGCGCTGGCCCAGGGCGGCGGGGGGGCGGTGCAGCGGCCAGGCGAAGCGCGCGTCGGGCGTGCGGCGGCCCTCCAGCAGGGGCTCGAAGTAGCCGGTCAGCAGGCCCGGGGTGGGGGCGCCGTCCAGCGGCGTCACGCGCCAGGGTTGCAGCTGGCTCTCCAGCCACTGCCGCACGAAGCCGTCGTCCACGCGGCGACCCCAGTCGGCGCCCAGTCGGCGGACCTCTTCGCACACGGCCTGCCAGCCTGCGGCGGGGCGGGCGCAGCCCTTGACCAGGGCGGGCCAGGTCTCGCTGACGCGGTCGTCGCCCCAGCCGGGCAGGTCGGCCCAGCTCGCCTGCACCCAGCGCGCTTTGGGGCGCAGCACGGAGGGGCCGTCGGGCAGGGTCTGGGGCGAGGTGAGCGGCGCGCGCGAGCCGCCATCGGTCGGGGTGGCGCTGACCACGGGCGCGGTTGAGCCCGGCCCACCCCTCAGGCCTGCGCAGCCGCTCAGGCTTCCTACAATGGCCGCAGCCAAGCCCACGCCCAGCAGGCGCGGGCCATTCAGGTTCAACGAGGTCACGAAACGCATGTGGTTGATTGTGCTGGAAGCCCTGGGGGCCTTGTGTGTGTTCGTCTTCCTGATCTGGTGGACCATGTTCTCCGGGCGGCGAGGCGGCGAGTGGCGCGACACCCAGTCACCCGACGGCGGTGGCCCGAATCAGGAAGCCGAGCGCGGCGGCAGCAAGAAGGACCCGGGCTGACGCAGCACGCGCCGCCCGATCGCCCGCCACAGCCGCGCGCGGTCGGTGACGCGCACGCCGCGTGATCGCAAGGCCACGCGCAGCGCCAGCGTGAAGCTCACGCCCACGTTGAGCGCCCCGGTGATGGGGATGGCCGCCACGCACCACCAGAAGGCCGGCTCCTGAAAGAGGCCCCAGCCCAGCGTGCCCAGGGCCGCGGCGATCTGGCCGGTCGACAAGGTCACGTGGCGCACGTCCAGCGGCAGGCCCAGGAAGTGCGCGATCACGGGCACCAGCCCCAGCATCAGGCCCAGCGAGGTGTTGGCCGCCAGGCCCGAGATGTTGTCGCGCCACCAGCTGGACCAGCGCGCCGCGCGCGCCTCGCCCAGCCAGGCGCGGATGTGCGGGTTCCAGCGCAACGCGCTGTCCAGGCGGTGCAGCACGAAGGCGTTTTCGGCCCAGCCCGCCAGGATGCTCGACGCGAACAGCAGCACGCCCGTGAAGGCCGCGTACCAGGCGGTCGGCCCCAGCAGCGTCAGGCTTTTGAGGGCGTAGCGGGCGTCGGCCTCGCTGACCAGCGGTGCGCCCGCGCCCCACACGGCCAGCAGCTGCACGCCCAGCACCAGCGGGGCCACCACCAGCAGGTTGCCCAGGATGCCGGCCACCTGCGAGCGCAGCAGGTGCGCGACCTCGTCGACGAAGGACTCCACCGCCTCGTCGCTGCGCACGTCGGCCAGCTTGGCGGCCATGGCCGGCGCCGTCATGGCGGGCTGCTTGGTGGCCACCGTGAAGTGCAGCCACTGCACCAGCACGAAGCTCACCGCGTAGTTCAGGCCCGCGCCCACCCCGGCCATGAAGGGCGACAGGCCCAGCGCCAGCACCGCGAACTTCATGAAGGTGGTGCCCGCCAGCACGGCCCCGCCGCCGCAGGCCTGCTTGAGCATGGTCACGTACTCGCTGCGGTTGCGGGTGATGTAGTGCTCGCCGGTCTCGGCGCTGCGCTCGGCCACGCGGCGCGCCAGCTGCGAGGTGTGCTGCGAGAACAGCGCGCGCACGCTGCGTCGGCGCACGCCCACCTCCACCAGCGTCACCACCAGCCGGTGCAGCGCCGGCAGCGGCTGGGGCGTCAGCACCGCCTCCAGCAGCAGCTCGATGCGGCGGCAGCGCTCGCAGAGCTGGTCGATCTGGAAGACGAGGTTGACGGAGATGCCCTGCGTGTCGAGGTGGCCGTGCAGGCCGCTGGCGGCCTGGGCGCAGGTGTCGAGCAGGGCGCGCAGGTACTGCGCCTCGTGCAGCAGGCTGGCGGGCCAGGGCGACTCGGGTGAGGCCCTCAGGTGGGCTTCGGCCTGGTCGCGCAGGTGCTCGATGACGTGGGTGAGCTGGCGAAAGGCGTTGCGCGCGCTCGCATCGGGCGCCAGCTCGGCGGCACGGGACAGGGGCGCGTCGAAGTCCTGCCCCAGGCTGATGCCCATGCGCGAGCGGAAGGCCGGCGTGAAGCCGGTGGCGCGCACCTGGGTGGCCAGGTAGAGCATGGCGTCGAAGAAGGGGTCGCGCCAGCCCAGTCCGCTGGCGCCGGTGCCGGTGCCGGCGTCGGCGCCAGCGTCGGGGGATTCGGGTGACGTTGCCAGCGCGTCTTCCCACAGCCGGGCGAGGCCTTGCAGCGTGGCGTCGTCCAGGCGCGTCAGCCACTCACCGTCTTCGGTGTGGCTGAACAGCAGGTTGAACAGCACCGACAGGTCGTGCGTCTCGGGGCTGGCCGGCAGCAGGCGTCGGCGCACGCGCTCGCCCAACTCGTTGAGGAAGGCCGAACGGGGCGAGAAGCCGTAGTCGGCCAGCAAGGCGGCCACGTCGGTCTCGCGCCAGAAGGCACCCAGCAGCGCCACCACGCGTGCGCGCCGCTCGGGCTGCCCCTCCAGCAGGCGCACCACGTACTGCGCGCCGCTGACGGGCTCGCCGCGGCGCACCCAGTCCAGCAGGCGGATCAGCCAGATGTGGCGCTCGACCAGCGGGGCGCGGGCGTCGGCCGCATCGAGCAGGGCCTCGATGTCGAAGCCGTTGCCGGGCCGGGGCCACCAGGGCTGGCGCGTGAAGGGCTGGATCAGTCGGCGCAACACGGGTCGGCGGTCGTCTGCCATCAGTGCAGGGACTGCGTGCGCGCCAGCGTGAAGGCGGGCACGGGGGCCTCGAAGGGGCGGACCTCGTCGGTCACGCAAAAGAAGCTGCCCTGCATGACGCCGTGGGGCGTGTCCAGCCGGGTCCAGCTCGTGTACTCGAAGCGCTCGCCCGGCTTGAGCAGGGGCTGGTGCCCGACCACGCCCAGGCCGCGCACCTCTTCGACCCGGCCGGTGGCGTCGGTGATGACCCAGTGCCGGCCGATCAGTTGCGCGGCCACCGAGCCGGTGTTGACGATGGTCACCGTGTAGGAAAACGCGTACTCGTGACGCGCCGGGTTGCTCTGCTCTTCCAGGTAGGTGGGCTGGACGCTGCAGGTGAGTTCGGCGAGGTTCATGCGGGCCATTCTAGGCAACTCCCTTTGTGCAGGGCCCTTTTCGGCACCCGGAAGACCCGACGGTTCATGGGGGTGTCACGGTGATCGCCCAGCATGGGGCCCGGGCTGAATTGCGATTCTTTACATCGCAGCGCCCCCGTTTCCTCAAGGAGTGCAAGCAATGGATCGTCGTCGTTTCCTGTCGGCCCTGGGTGTGGCCTCCGGTGGCCTGCTGGTGAGCTGGCAAGCCCAGGCCGTCTCGTGGGTCAACCTGGGCCAGGCGCCCCTGGACACCCGCAACCTGCGCACCGACTCGGCCCGCGTGTTCGACCTCTCCGTGTCTTCCGCCGACCCGAGTGAGACCGGCGTGATCCTGTGGACCCACATCGCCCCCACCGCCCTGCGCGGCGGCGAGCCGCTGTACCTGCAGGTGGCCCTGGACGCCAACTTCCAGACCCTGTTGCTGCAGGCCCAGGTCGGCGCCAACGACCTCAACGACCAGCGCGACCACACCGTCAAGGTCGACCTCGACGGCCAGCTGCCGGCCACCGCCTCGGGCGGCCCGTACTTCTACCGCTTCATCTACGACGGCACCGTCAGCCGCACCGGCCGCTGCCGCACCCTGCCGGCCGCCAGCGCCCAGCGCAAGCGCCTCAAGTTCGCCTTGCTGACCTGCCAGGACCACACCAACGGCTACTACGGGGCATTGGCCCATGTGGCCCGCGACGAGTCCATCGACTACGTGCTGCACCTGGGCGACTTCATCTACGAAACCGCCGGCGACCCGCGCTTCCAGAGCCTGCCCTTTGCCGACCGCACCCTGGTGCTGCCCTCCGGTGGCCTGGTGGCACTCGACCTCGCCGACTACCGCTTCATCTACCGCACCTACCGCAGCGACCCCAACTTGCAGGCCGTGATGGAGCGCCACACCTTCGTGTGCGTGCCCGACGACCACGAGACCGCCAACGACAGCTACTGGGACTACGCCCGCGACACGCTGGGCGCGCCCGACCACCCCTACACCACCGACCCGAAGTACGGCAACAGCCCCGCCCTGCTCAAGCAGCTCAAGCTGGACTCGCAGCGCGCCTGGTCCGAGTACGTGCCCGCGCGCGTCAGCTTCGACCCGCAGGCCACGCACCCCTTCGAGGCGCTGAAGGTCTTCCGCCGATTCAACTTCGGCGGCTTCCTCGACCTCTTCATGATCGACAGCCGCACCCACCGCAGCCCGCACCCCTGCGGTGAAGGCGATGTCCTGCAGCGTTACCTGCCGCTGGGCTGCACCGCCTTCAACGACGGCGACCGCACGCTGCTGGGCGCCGGGCAGCGCAACTGGCTGATCGAGGGCCTGACCGGCTCGCGCGCGACCTGGAAGCTCATGGGCAACCAGACCTTCCTGGGCCGCCTGGCCGTGACCCTGGCCGGCACCCAGCTCGCCCCCATCAACGTGGACGCCTGGGACGGCTTCGCCGCCGAGCGCCGCGCCTTGACCGGCGCCCTGCGCGAAGCGAAGGTGCGCAACTTCCTCGTGGCCACCGGTGACCTGCACACCCACATGGCCAGCAACATCAAGCACGACTGGGGCAACCTCAACCCGCTGGACGTGGGCAACTTCGTGGGCGCCGAGTTCATGACCCCGGCGGTGACCTCCTCCACGCTGGCCGAAGGCATCGCCGCGGGCGCCGACGAGGCCACGCGCATCCTGCTGGGCCGCGCGCTGGCCGCGCCCACGGTGCGCCTGAACAACCCCCACATCCAGTTCTTCGACAGCAGCCGCCAGGGCTACTCCACCCTGGAGCTGACCGACAACCACGCCGAGTGGGTCTCCTACGTGGTCGACAAGAACGTCAACGACCCGGCGGCCAGCCGCAAGTGCATCGCGCGCCAGCGCAAGTACATGTCGCTGCCGTGGCTGATGGCACAGAGCACGGCCGGTTACTGAGCGCGTCGGGCGCGGACGCGGGGCGGGTTTCCTAGAATGGGGGCTTCGCACCCGCGCAGCCCCACCAGGAACCGCCCCATGTCGTCCACGCCCCGCACCTTCCGCATCGCCCCCAGCATCCTCTCGGCCGACTTCGCTCGCCTGGGTGACGAGGTGCGCAACGTGATCGACGCCGGCGCCGACTGGATCCACTTCGACGTGATGGACAACCATTACGTGCCCAACCTGACCTTCGGGCCGATGGTCTGCCAGGCCCTGCGCAAGCACAGCGTCAAGGCCGACGGCACGAAGGTGCCCATCGACGTGCACCTGATGGTGCAGCCGGTCGATGCCTTGGCCACGGCCTTCGCCAAGTCCGGCGCCGACATCGTCACCTTCCACCCCGATGCCTCCACCCACGTCGACCGCACCCTGCAGCTGATCAAGGCCGAAGGCATCCAGGCCGGGCTGGTGTTCAACCCGGCCATGCCCATCGACGTGCTGGAGTGGGTCATCGACAAGGTCGATGTGGTGCTGCTGATGAGCGTCAACCCCGGCTTCGGTGGCCAGAGCTTCATCGACAGCACGCTGCGCAAGGCCGAGAAGGTGCGCAAGCTGATCGACGCACATCACCGCGAAACGGGCCGCGACATCCGCCTGGAGATCGACGGTGGCGTGAAGGTGGACAACATCCGCCGCATCGCCGACGCGGGCGCCGACACGTTTGTGGCCGGCAGCGCCATCTTCGGCCAGCCCAGCTACAAGGACGTCATCGACGCCATGCGGGCCGAGCTGGCGCGCTGAGCGTTCAGCGCGGGCTCAGCACACGTTCAGCGCCTGTACCGCAGCATGCGCCCGCGGTACGGCGCCTCGCCTTCGCGGGCGTGGCTCAGGTCCACCTCTTCCAGCGCGAAGCCCTCGGCGGCCATGCGGCGGTTGAAGCCGCTGCGGTTGCCCCGGTTCGGGTCCACGATGAGCACCTCGGCCGTGGGCTGCGCGTGCCGGGCGATGAAGCGCGAGAGGTGGCCCGATTCGTCGCGCTCGTAGAGCACGTCGCTGCCCATGATGAGGTCGAAGCGGCCTTCCACCACCGGGCGGCCTGCGCGCACCGGCGCGTCGTCGGCATCGGCCCAGTTGCCATGGCGGTAGGGCAGCGGCAGCAGGTCGTTGAGCGCGGTGTTGTCGCTCAGGAAGCGCGAGGTCAGCGGGTGGCAGTCGGAGGCGGTGACGTCTTCGCCGCGGCGGTGCATGACCAGGCTGGCCAGGGCCAGGCCGCAGCCCACTTCCAGGATGCGCTCCTGCGGCACGGTGGCGCGGCGCTCCATCCAGCTGGCGAGTTCCTGCGACGAGGGCCACAGCAGGCCGAACAGCGGCCACATGGCGCTGGAGATGCCCAGCGCCTCGGCCTCGCCGAGCGGGTCGGCGTATTGCTGGCGGTCCAGCAGCGATTGGATGCGGAGGCCGTGCGCGCCCTGGATGGCGACGCTTTCTTGCTTGGTCTGGTAGCCCGGCATGCGGACGTCCCCTGGTTCGGTGAGTGGGCGCAATGCGGCGACCTGAGCCCCCAAACGCACAAGGGGGGGCACTCACGGAGGGGCAGAACGGAATCCCGTCAGTCTAACGGCAGCACGCGCGCCAGGAAAGCCAATTGGTGTTGCAGCACCTGCGGGAACAGCGGCTCGAAGTAGGGGTCGAAGTGGTTGGCATCGACTTCCACCACCTGCAACTTCGGGTTGCCCACGCGCGCGACCTTGTCGGCCACGAAGGGCGCGACGGTGTCGCCGGTGGCCCCGAGGATGAGCAGGGGCACCTGCACGTCTTTCAGGCGCTTCCAGGGGCGGTAGAAGGGCATGGTCAGGGTGGAGCGCGCGGCCACGCGGTTGTCGTAGTGCCGACCGGGCCAGGCGGCCAGGGCGCGTTGCAGCGCGTCCCAGGCGCCGTCGCGGTCCATGGTGCCGAAATCGCCCGGGGGCGCCAGGGTCGGCACGCACAGCGGCGGCCCCGGCTTGAGCAGGTCGATCAGGCCGAGCGTCGTGAACTGCAGCTGGCGCAGCGGAGACATCGACAGCGTGGCCGCCAGGCCATCGAGCATGGGCACCTGGACGATGGCGCCTTGCAGCTCCGGGTGCTGGCCGGCGAGGTCCACCACGTGGCCACCGCCGAAGGAGGTGCCCCACAGCACGATGCGGTCGGCGGCGACCCAGGGCTGGGCCTTGAGGTGCACCAGGGCGGTGTCGCTCACGCGGCGACGGCGCCAGGGGTTGATGCCCTGGCGCGGGAAGCCACCGCTGTCGCCCCAGCCGGGGTGGTCGAACTCCATCACGGCGTAGCCGGCTTCGACGAAGCGGTGCACGAAGGACGAGGTCAGCGCCATCTGCACGCTGCCCCAGCCGCCCACCATCAGGATGGCCGGCCTCGGCGCTTCGGGGGTGGCGTCAGGCGGCAGGTGGAGGGTCGCGGAGCACAGCGCACCTTCGGCCTGGAAGGTGGATTTGACGCTGCGCACGCGCACGTGCGAGGTGTCTGGGTAGCGGCGTTCGGTTGGGCGGTTCATGGGGTCGTGGTGGTGCGGCTGGTGCGGCTGGTGTGGGTGGGGGTGACCGGGGTGATCGGCTGGAAACGGTAGGCGCCCCAGTCGGTGTGGCGGGTCAGCCAGCGGTAGGTCAGGGTGAAGCCGGGCCAGTTGGTGCTGTTGTGGCCCTTGGCATCGACGTACCAGCTGGTGCAGCCGTGCCAGACGGTGCCTTTGAGCCGCGCCTGGATGCGCGCGTTGTGGGCGTCGTGGCGTGGGGCGTCGACCTCGATGCTGTGCGCGCCTTGCTTGTCCAGCTGGTCGATGCAGCGCGCCACGTGGGCGATCTGGCTCTCCAGCATGTAGACGATGGAGTTGTGGCCCAGGTTGGTGTTGGGCCCGTAGAGCATGAAGAAGTTCGGGAAGCCCGGCACGGTCATGCCGAGGTGGGCCTTCGCGCCTTGCGACCACACCTGGCCCAGCGCGATGCCGTCGCGACCGCGCACGTCCATGGGCGCCAGGAACTCGGTGGCGGCAAAGCCCGTGCCCAGGACCAGCACGTCCGCGGCGTGGTGGCGGCCGTCTTCGGTCTCCACGCCATCGGGCGTGATGCGCCGGATGCCGGTGGTGACCAGGCTCACGTTCGGGCGCGCCATGGTGGCCAGGTACTCGCTGGACAGCAAGATGCGCTTGCAGCCGATCGGGTAGTCGGGCGTGAGGCGCTGGCGCAAGGCCGGGTCCGCCACCTGCCGCTTCAGCATGCGCCGAAAGGGCAGGCCGCCGGCCAGCGTCATCAGGCTGTGCAGGCGCGTGAAGGCCAGCGCGCGCGATTCGTAGCTCAGGTAGACCCAGGCGCGGTGCAGCTTCATGGCGGCGGGAACGTGGCGAAAGAGGGCCTTCTCCCAGGGACGGTAAGCGCGGTCGGGCCGGGGCAGCAGGTAGGCCGCCGAGCGCTGGTAGACGTGCAGCTGCGCCACGTCTGGGGCGATGGCGGGCACGAACTGGATGGCGGAGGCCCCGGTGCCGATCACGGCCACGCGCTTGCCGCGCAGGTCGCAGGTGTGGTCCCACTGGGCCGAGTGGAAGCTCGGTCCCTGGAAGTCGGCCAGGCCGGGGATGCGGGGCAGCGCAGGCCGGCTGAGCTGGCCCATGCCCGTGACCAGCACGCGCGCGCGCAGCGAATCGCCACCCACCAGCGTCACGTGCCAGCAGCCCTCGGCCTCGTCCCAGCGGGCGGCGCTCACCTCGGCCTGGAAGCGGATGTGCGGGCGCAGCCCGAAGCGCTCGGCGCAATCGCGCAGGTAGGCGTGGATCTCGGCCTGGCTGGCGAACACGCGCGACCACTCGGGGTTGGGCGCAAAGGAAAACGAGTACAGGTGCGAGGGCACGTCGCAGGCCGCGCCCGGGTAGGTGTTGTCGCGCCAGACACCGCCGACGTCCGCGGCGCGCTCCAGCAGCAGGAAGTCGTGGCGACCGCTGCGCTGCAGCGCCACGGCCATGCCGATGCCAGCGAAGCCGGTGCCGATGATGAGCGTGCCGTGGATGGGGGGCGTGTCCTGCATGGGGTCTCCTGAGCCTGGGGTCGCATGGTGGCAGGGACAGGGTCAGACCTGAATGTTGCGCGGGGCCAGCCGCTTTATGATTTGGGCCACATGCGCTTCTTCGACTTCACCCGCAGCCCGGCCAGCGCCCGACTGATGCTGGCCTTCGCCGAGGAGCGGGGCGCCCCGGTTGGCGTGCTGCTGGCGGCCGCCGGCCTGAGCCGCGAACAACTCGACGACCCGCACACCGACATCACCGCCTTGCAGGAGCTGCGCATCGCCGAGGCGCTGCTGCAGTCCCTGGGGCCCCGGGCGGGGCTGGGCATGGAGGTGGGCCTGCGCTACAGCTTCTCCACCTACGGCACCTGGGGCCTGGGCTTGATCAGCAGCGCCACCGCGGCCGATGCCCTGAGCCTGGCCTTGCGCTCCATGCCGCTGGCTTATGCCTTCTCCCTCATCGCCTTCCATGAAGACGGCGACACCGGGGTGTTGAGTTTCGGGGAGCCCGATGTGGCGCCCCCCCTGCGCCGCTTCCTGGTGGAGCGCGACATGACCGCCGCGGCGCGACTGCTGCACGAAACGCTGGGCCAGAGCCGGGTGCTCACGCGCTTCAGCCTGCGCAGCCCGGAGGCGGCCTCACCCGAGCTGCAGGAGCGCATCGCGCGCCAGTTCGGGGTGCGCCCGAGCCACGGCGCGGCGGCCAACACGCTGGGCTTCGAGCGCCGGTGGCTGGCGCAGCCCTTGCCGCAGGCCAACCCCCTGACCGTCGCGGTGTGCGAAGACGCGGGCGCGCAGCTCATGGCGCGGCGCCGCGCGCACCAGGGCGTCACCGAGCTGGTGCGAGGCTACCTGGCGGTGGCGCCCCTGGACCGCGCACCGGACCTGCCCCAGGTCGCCCGCTTGCTTCAGCTCAGCGAGCGCACGCTCAAGCGCCGCCTGCAAGACGATGGCACCAGCTTTCGGGCTTTGCTGATCGACGTGCGCAAGCAGCAGGCCCGCGAGCTGCTGAACAACCGCGCGCTGTCGCTGTCGGACATCGCCGAGCAAATGGGCTTCAGCGACCTGTCGAGCTTCTCCCAGGCCTTCAAGCGCTGGTTCGGCGTGGCGCCCAGCGCGCTGCGCTGAACCCCATTGAACTCACCGTGGGCCCGCGCTCAAGCGTGTCAGGGCGAGCCCTGCAAGGCCTGCAGCACGGTGGCGGTGGGAAAGCCATCCGCCGGCAGGCCCACGCTGCGCTGCCACGCCCGCAAGGCCGCCCGCGTGGCCGGGCCCGCCAGGCCATCGGGCTGACCGGTGGCGAAGCCCCGCTGGTTGAGCGCGGCCTGCAGCGCCTTGACCTCGCTGCGGCTGAGCGCGCGTTGCTCGCGTGGCCAGGCGGCTTGCACGCCGGGGCCCCCGTCGATGCGCTGCGCCAGCAGGCACACCCCCAGCGCGTAGCTGGTGGCGTTGTTGTAGCGCAGCACCGCGCGGAAGTTGCGCCCCACCAGGAAGGCCGGCCCGCGCGCGCCCGCGGGCTGCAGCACGCTGGCCTCGGCCATGGCGGGCAGCGCCGAGCCATCGGCCAGGCGCAGGCCTTCGGTGGCCCATTGGCTGGCGTCCTGGCGGGTGGCGGGGTCGGCCCGTTCGGGGTCGAAGCCGTCGGGCAGCCTCAGCTCCGGGGCGCACGCCTCGCCGCTCACCCAGCCGGCCTGCCGCAGGTAGTTGGCGGTGGAGGCCAGCACGTCGGGCAGGCTGCGCCAGATGTCGCGCCGGCCATCGCCATCGGCGTCCACCGCGCGCGCCAGGAAGGCCGAGGGCATGAACTGCGTCTGCCCCATGGCGCCGGCCCAGGAGCCGATCATGTGCTCGCGGTCGATGTCGCCTTGCTGGATGATCTTCAGCGCCGCGATCAGCTCACCGCGCGCCCACGCTTCGCGGCGGCCCTCGAAGGCCAGGGTGGCCAGCGCGTCGATGACGGGCACGTCGCCGAAGTTGGCGCCGTAGTTGCTTTCCATGCCCCACACGGCCACCAGCACGGGCGCGGGCACACCGTGGCGGGCGGTGGCGGCATCGGCTTCGACGCGCACCTGGGCGAGCCTGGCCTGGCCGTTGCTCACCCGCGTGGGCGAGACGGCGCTGTCCAGGTAGTCCCACGTGCTGCGCGTGAACTCGGGCTGGCTGCGGTCGAGCTCGATGCTGCGCGGGCGCAGTTGCGCGGGGTCGAGCGCGGCTCGCAGCGTGGTCTCGTCGACGCCGGCGGCCTGGGCGACGGGGCGGAACGCGGCCAGCCAGGCGGCGAAGCGCTGGGCGTCGCTCGCGACGGGCTCCGAGCCGCAGCCGGTCAGGGCCAGCGCCGCGGTGAGGATCAAGGTGGGGGCCGGTTTGCGCATGGCCGCCAGCATGCCACCGATCGACCCGTTCACCCGTTCGGGGCCGCAGGGGCTCACGCGCCCGCCTGCCCCCGCCCGCGCTTCATCGCGTACATCGCGTGGTCCGCGTGGCGCAGCAGCTGGTGCTCGTCGTCGCCGTGTTCGGGGTGGTGCGCCACGCCGATGCTGGGCTGGATGTGCAGGGTGCGGCCTTCGAGCTCGAAGGGGTCGAAGAAGGCGTGGTGCACCTTCTGCGCGGCCACCAGGTTGCCCTCGCGGTGCTGGGTCGACTCCAGCAGCACCACGAACTCGTCGCCGCCCAGGCGCGCCACCGTGTCCGAGGCCCGCACGCATTGCTTGAGCCGTTGCGCGAAGGCCCGCAGGAGGTGGTCGCCCATGGCGTGGCCCCAGGTGTCGTTGACCTGCTTGAAGTCGTCGAGGTCCAGGTAGAGCAGAGACAGGAAACGGCCTTCGCGCCGCGCGCGCGCGATGGCGTTGCGCAGGCGGTCTTGCAGCAAGCCGCGGTTGGGCAAGCCGGTCAGGGCGTCGTACTGCGCCATGTGCTGCAGCCGCGCGTGCAGGCGCTTGCGCTCGACGGCGGTGGCGACCTGGGTGGAGACGTACTGCAGCAGCTCGCGGTCCTGCTCGGCGCAGGGCCCCGACTCGAGGTGGTTCTTGAGCACCAGCGCCCCGATGACGCCGTTCTGCGAGCTCAGGGGCACCCCCAGCCAGGACACCGGGGGCCCTTCGGTCGGCGTCACACGGGGCTGCACCCGGGTCTGGCCGCAAGCGATGACCTCGCCGCAGAAGGCCTCCAGCGCGGCGCTGGGCAGGCGGGTGGCGGTTTGCTGGGGGTCCACGCAGTAAGGCACGTCCAGCTGGCCGCTGACTTCGTGGAGCAGGGCGACGGCCAGGTGCGGGCGCGGCAGGATGCGGCCGATGATCTGGTGCACCTGCTGGAACAGCGCCATCAGGTCTTCGGCGGCGTGGGCGGCTTCGGAGATGGCGTAGGTGGCCGCCTGCATGGACTCGGCGCGCTTGCGCGCGGTGATGTCACGCGCCACGGCCACCCTCAGCTGATCGGACTCGGACCAGCGGGCCGACCACATCACATCGACGGGGCGCCCGTCCTTGCGCACGTAGCGGTTCTCGAAGTGCAGGTGGGCCTGGCCCGACATCACGCGCCGGGCGGCTTCGAGCGTGCGCTCGCGGTCCTCGGGGGCGACCAGGTCGATCATGCGCTGGCCGACCATCTCCTCGGGCGGGTAGCCGAAGATCGCCTCGCAGGCGGCGCTGACGAAGACGAAGCGCCCTTGCGCGTCGACGACGCACACGGCGTCGAGCAGGAGATCAAGGACGCTGGCGAAGAACGGATCGCTGGGCTTGGGCATGGGGCGCGGGTCGGCGGTTCACCCTGACCCGGGTGATGGGACGCATCGATCCCGCCCAGCATACCCGCGGCGGCGCATCCAGATCAGGACAGAATGACGCCCATGACCAAGAAAATCCACCTCCCCGCCGATCAGATCCGGCCCCTGGCCACGGGCCTGGGCACCTGCATCGCCACCGACAAGGTCACCGTGCACGGCCTGCCCGTGCGCTTCATGTACCGCGAAGACCCGATCGGCGCCAGCGACAGCGGCTGGCGCTTCCTGTCGGGCCTGGAGAGCGACGCCTACATGGAGAACGCCCACAACCAGGGCGCCCACGACGTCAACATCCTGGCCAACTGCGACCCCTCCATCATCCCGTTCCTGAATGCGCCCGTCGGCTCGGCCTTCGAGAAGGCCGAAGGCGAGGGCGACTTCCAGCCGGCGGGGGACTGGGAGCCCGACGAGGACTGAGGGGGGAGGCCGCACCTCGGTCCTTCAGCTCAGGCCGGCACCCGCGAAGCCTGTCGCTCATGCGCGCGGTACGCACCCGGTGTCAGGCCCTCCCAGTCCCGGAACGCGCGAGAGAAATTGGCCAGCGTGCTGTAGCCCAGGCGAATCGCCACGTCGGTCAGGTCCAGCCTGGGGTCGTGCAGCAATTGAACGGCGTCGCGTCGGCGCGCTTCATTGAGCAAGGTCCGAAAGCTCGTCTCGCGTGACTGCAACTGCCGGTTGAGCGTGCGCGCAGACACACACAGCCGCTGGGCCACGTCCTCCAGGCTGGGGTAGCCTGCCGCGCCCAATTTGAGTGAGGCGCGCACCTGGCGAACCACGTCGCGGTGGGCGTCGCCATACAAGGCCAGCTCGCGCTCGCAAGCCTGCTCGGCCACCTGCGCGGCGATGCGGTCGGCCGTGCGCAGGGGCAGGTCCACGTAGTGCATGGGCATGCGCAATTCGTTGAAGGACCGGCCGAAGTGGCAGCGCGGCAGCTGGCTGGCGTAGTTGGCGTGGTAGGCCGGTTCGGCAAAGTCAAAGCACAACTCGGCGTCCACGCAGACCTGCGGGAACAGGTCGCGCAGCACGCCGTAGCAGCTCACCACCAGCTGCTGCGCCGAGAACTCCCTGAGGGCGCCGTGGGGGACGTTTTCGGTGCCCCTCAGCACGGCTTGCCCGTCTTCTTCGAAGAAGGCCAGGTCCCAGGCGGGCATGCGCAGGTTGGCGCCGTAGCGGGAGGCGAACATCATCACGTCGCGCAGCTTGGGCTGGCTCATCAAACCGTAGCCCAGGATGCCGTGGGTGGTCACGGTCGAGCGCAGGCCGAACGCGTACCCCAGGCCGGGCAGCTCGCCGAGGCTCATGGCGCGTCGGCACAGCGTGGCGTAGTCGGTCAGCAGCGGGATGCGACCGTCGGGGTGGCCGAGCACCTCGTCCGTGATGGGCAAGTCGGCCAGCAGGCGGTGCTTGTCCACGCCCCTCTCGGCCAGCAGTTGCAACACCAGGAGCACATAACTGACGGGCACCGTGGGCGCCGCCGTGTCCAGACTTCGCATTGCGAAACTCCCCAGGTTGGCGCCATGCCTTGGGCTGACGCTGTTGTTCTTGATGTGGATCTTGTTACGGTTGCGAGTCGCTTGACATTGTGGTGAGCCCTAATGTCCCCCGCAGGCCACCCATCAGGGACAACCCGCCTGGATGCGTGTGCGTTTGCTGGCCCGTCGCGCGCCATGGCGACAAATGAGAAAGACATTGGCGAGAGCCGATTCACGTGTGCCCAGGCGGCCCTCGAAGAATGAACCCACGCCGGCGGCCTGTTCAGCCGGCCCTTCTTCAGGAGCCCCTCCGATGCGCAAGACCTTGAACGCCCTCGTCGGCCTGACCCTCGTGTCCGCCGCCTTGATGACCGCCCCGCCCCTGGCCCGCGCCACCGCCACCGATGCCCCGCCCTGCCCACGGGACCTGAGCCCGCAAGCGCAGGGCATGCCCGACACCGAGCGCATCTTCTCGTGGGTCGAAGACGTCACCCGCTTGGGCAAGCGCCTGACGGGCACCGAGGGCGGTCGCAAGGCGGCCGCCTACGTGAAGTGCCAGTTCGAGGCCCTGGGCCTGCAGGACGTGCATTACGAGACCGCCACCAGCTGGTTGTGGCAGGCCGACCGGTCTTCGCTGTCGGTCAATGGCCGCACCATCAACAGCTTCCCCGTCTCCTACTCCTTCGTCACGCCCGACAAGCCCTCCGTGTTCTCCACCGGCCCGGGTGGCCTGCAAGCCGTGGTGGTCGACGTCGGCGACGGCTCGGGCCTGCGCATCACGCCGGAGCGCGTCAAGGGCAAGGTCGTCGTCTTCGACCTGAAGTTCCAGATGTCGGCGGCGGCCTTCCTGCCTTTTGTCGATTTCATCCACGACCCCAAGCTCACCCTGTTTGACGCCACCCTGTTCACGGCCAACCCTTACATCACCAACCTCTCCAAGGTCGTTGAAAAGCTCCAGGAGGCCGGCGCCATCGGCTTCGTGGGCGTGCTCTCCGACTACTACGACAGCAACCGCTATCACAACGAGTACTACCGCCGCACGCAGATGAAGCTGCCTGGCGTCTGGGTCACCAAGACGGACGGCGCGGCCCTGCGCGCCATCATGAAGGCCACCGGCGGCGCCCCCCGGGCCAACTTGGTGCTGGAGGGCTCGCGCACCGAGGTGGAAGGCCGCGCGGTGGTCGGGGTGCTGCCTGGCCTCACCCAGGAGACCATCCTCATGACCTCGCACCACGACTCCGTCTCCAGCGGGGCGGTGGAGGACGCCAGCGGCGTGGGCAGCCTGCTGGTGCAGTTGCAGCACGCGGCCTCCAAGCCGCTGGCCGAGCGCCAGAAGACCTTGCTGTTCGCCACCATGGACACGCACTTCACCGGCTACCAGGTTCACCAGGCCTTCACCGACAAGTACGTGATCAAGAAGGAGACGCCCTACCGCCTCGTCGCTGGCGTGACGCTGGAGCACGTGGCCAAACAAGGCGTCATCAAGGACGGCAAGCTGGTCATGCGCGAGCAGCCCGAGCTCATGGGCATCATGAACAACTTCTCGCGCCAGGTTCGCCGCGAACTGCACGCCTCGATGGTCCACCACGACCTGCGCCGCAGCGTCACGCTCAAGGCCGGCTTGCTGTGCAACACCGTGGGCTTGCCGACCGATGCCTCCTTCTGGTGTCGCGCCGGCCTGCCCTCGGCCAGCCTGATCGCCGCGCCGGTCTACCTCTACGACGAGGACGACACGCTCGACAAGGTCGCCAAGGACCAGCTGTTGCCCGTGGCCAAGGTGTTCGCCGACCTGGTGGACACGCTGGACCGCACGCCCGCCGACCAGATCGGCCAGTGAGAAAGGAGGGCGTCATGCAAGGCCATCCGCATCCAAGCGTTTCCCTGGGGACCTCCATCGAGCGTGCGCAGCGCTGCGCACGCTGGTTGCGGGTGATCCTGGCGGCCTTCCTCGTGCTGGTGGCCTGGGGCCAGCGGCCCGCACAAGCGGCGCCATCCGACCCGCAGGCCGC
Source organism: Burkholderiales bacterium (assembly GCA_016000265.1). Taxonomy (GTDB): domain Bacteria; phylum Pseudomonadota; class Gammaproteobacteria; order Burkholderiales; family Burkholderiaceae_C; genus Aquabacterium. The sequence continues at coordinate 123,829 of JAECRL010000007.1, read as the reverse complement.
AGCCTACCGGGGGCCGCTCGCCCCGGCCGCCGGGCGAAGCCTCGTCACCCGCTGGCCCATTCTGCTGTCCCACCCCTTCGGCAACGACACCACGCGCTCCTTCCGCGGTGACCAGGCCGACGCCCGGGGCCAGTTCGACCCCTTCGGGGTGCAGCGGGCGCTGGAGCGCCGCGGGGCGGTGGTCTACCAGCCCGACAAGGTGGCCTTCGGCTCCCACGAGGTCCGCGGGCGCCTGCTCTACAAAAAATGCGCCGGACTCACGTTGACGGAGATGCTCTGCGAGGGCCCGCAGCCGGTGGTGGTGGACGGCTTGCACCTGGCCATGGCGCGCCATTGCGCCCACCCCGGCCTGCGCTCGCAGCAGGGCTTCGACTCCGAGGCGGCCTGCCTCAAAGGGCTGCAGTTCAACATCATCTGCCACTCGCAAGGGTGCGTGGACTCGCGCTACATGATGGTGGCCCTGCGCAACGAGCACAGCGGCCTGCCGATGCACCGACACGTGGCCAGCTGGAGCAGCCTGGCGGGCGCCAACAAGGGCACGGCGCAGGTGGACCTCTACCTGGACCTCACCGCCGCCTGCCTCAGCGACGCCTGCCGGGCCGGGGTGTTCGACGCGCTGCTGACCCTGCAGTCCTGGCGCATCGACCGCAAACTGGTGACCGATGGCGGCAACGCCATGATCAACCTCTCGCAGCGCTACATGCTCGACTCCACCGACGTGCGCTGCAAGCCCACGCGCGGGCGCAGCTGCCCCGCCAGCTTCAACGAGCGCCACCGCTTTCCTGAAGACCCCGAGCACCCCATCCTCTACCAAAGCTTCAGCATCACCATCAACGACCCGCGTCACCCGTGCCACAGCAAGCACCAGCTGATCTGGCGCTACCTGATGGCCAAAGAGGGCCCCAACGACGGCAACATCTCGGTGGAGTCGCAGCGCTTCACGACCTACGGGCGCAACGGCACCGGGGGCGCCACGCCGGTGGTGGCGCGCCCGCTGTCGGCCACGTCCCTGGACCCCAAGCGACCCCACCCCGGGATGTACCACATGGCCTTCAGCGACTACCTGATCGCCGGCATGGATGGGGGCCGGGCGTCTTGTCGCGGCGAGGACAACAGCGCCTTCCGATTCAGCCGCATCGGCGTGTACGAGGACCTGGTGGCCGAGCTGGCGACACGCGGTTACTGAAGGGGGAGTGGGCGGCGCTATGCTGCCCCCATGCCCCAGCTCGCCCCCCACTTCGCCCCGCCCTTGCGCTCCCGCCTGCCCGCCGTCGGCACGACCATCTTCACCGTCATGTCGGCGCTGGCGCAGCAGCACGGCGCCATCAACCTGTCGCAGGGCTTCCCGGACTTCGATGCGCCGGCCGAGTTGCTCGACCTGCTTGACGCGGCCGCGCGCGCCGGCCACAACCAGTACGCGCCCATGGCCGGGCTGCCCGTGCTGCGCGAGGCGATCGCGGCCAAGGTCGAGCGGCTGCACGGTGCGCAGTACGACGTGGCCCACGAGGTCACGGTCACGGCGGGCGCCACGCAGGCCTTGTTCACGGCCATCGCCGCGCTCGTGCACCCGGGCGACGAGGTCATCGCCTTCACGCCGGTCTACGACAGCTACGCACCGTCGGTCGAGCTGCAAGGCGGCAAGGTGGTCTACGCCGACCTGGCGCCGCCCGCCTACCGCCCCGACTGGGCCGCCGTGGCCGCGCTGGTCACGCCGCGCACGCGCATGATCATCGTCAACAGCCCGCACAACCCGACGGGCAGCGTGTGGACGCCCGAGGACCTGCAGGCCCTGGCCGACATCGTGCGGGGCACCGACATCGTCATCCTGTCCGACGAGGTCTACGAGCACATGGTCTACGACGGCGTGCGCCACGAAAGCGTCATGCGCCACCCCGAGCTGATCGAGCGCAGCGTCGTGGTCTCCAGCTTCGGCAAGACCTACCACGCCACCGGCTGGAAGGTGGCCTACGCCCTGGCCCCGCGCGAGTTGATGGCCGAGTTTCGCAAGGCGCACCAGTTCATCGTGTTCACGGTGCACACGCCCTCGCAGGTGGCGCTGGCCGCGTTCATGCAACGCCCCGGCTGGCACGAGCAGCTGCTGGCGCTGTATCAGGGCAAGCGCGACGTCTTTCGCCAGGCCTTGTCGGGTTCGCGCTTCGAGCTGCTGCCCTGCCAGGGCACCTACTTCCAGTGCGTCAAGCACCCCGACATCGCGGGCGAGGGCGACCGCGCTTTCGTCGAGCGCCTCACGCGCGAGCACGGCGTGGCCGCCATCCCCGTGTCGGCCTTCTACCCGGACGGGCGCGACCACGGCGTCATCCGCTTTTGCTTTGCCAAGTCAGCAGATACCCTGAGCCGCGCCCTCGAAAAACTCGTTCGCCTTTGAGCGGGAGGGGCCCGGGGCGGGCTGTCGTTACATCTTCGCGCGCCGGCGGGCTCGCGTGGGCCCCGACGGGCGAGACAATCGTTGTCCGAATCACATCACAGGGACAACGTTCAGCCATGATCCGGACCCGTCGTTTTGCCGCCGCCACGATCGCCACCACCGCCGCAGCCGCGGTCGCGGGCGCGCTGGCCTTGTTCGCCCCCGCCGCCCAGGCCGCCCAGAAGGTCTGCGTCTACGACTTCATCGGCGCCTCTGGCGACCTCTACAACATGGTCCGCGACCACGCCCTGGCCATGCAGCGCGAGGGCGTCACGCTGGAGCTCAAAGGCTACAACGACGAGGCCGCGGCCCTGGAGGCCTACCGCAGCGGCCAGTGCGACGGCTTCGTCGGCACGGCCTTTCGCACCCGTCAGTTCAACGCCGTCGCCGGCTCGATCGACTCGCTGGGTGCGACCACCATCGTGCGCAACGGCAACGTCGACATGCCCGCCTCCTACGAGGTCATGCGCAAGCTGATTCAGACCTACGCGGCGCCCTCGCCCCAGGTCGCCAAGCTGATGACCAGCGGCGAGCACGAGGTCGCGGGCATCGCGCCGGCCGGTGCCGCCTACCCCTTCGTCAACGACCGCAAGCTCAGCTCGGTCGAGGCCCTGGCGGGCAAGCGCATCGTGGCCTTCGATTACGACCGCGCTCAAGCGGCCATGATCCAGCGCATCAAGGCCGTGCCGGTGTCGGCCACGATCTCCAATTTCCACCTGAAGTTCAACGGGGGGCTGGCCGACATGATGGCCGCGCCCACCATCGCCTACCAGCCGCTGGAGCTGCACAAGGGCCTGGGCAGCAAGGGCGGCGTCGTGCGCTTCCCGCTGCTGCTCGTGTCCTATCAGATGATCATCCGCCACGACCGCTTCCCCGAAGGCTTCGGCGCCAAGTCGCGCACCTTCTGGGCCGCGCAGTTCGACCGCATGCTGCAGCTCATCCGCCGCGCCGACACCACCATCCCGCCCTCGCAGTGGGTGGACCTGGATCCGGACGACGCCGTCAAGTACACGCTGCTGCTGCGCGAGTCGCGCATTCAGCTGGCGCAACAGGGGCTGTACGACAAGCGTGGCCTGAAGGTGCTCAAGCGCGTGCGCTGCCACATCAACCCGGCCGATGCGGAGTGCGGCACCAAGCTGGAAGAGGATTGAGCCGACACAATCGGGCCATCGCCGCGTCACGGAGTTCAACGCCATGCCCGCCTCGCCTCGCTTCCTGCCCGACCGGATGACCGAAATCGGCATCCTGCGCCCCGGTGGCCCCGAGGTCCTGGTGCCGCGTCAGGTGCCCGTGCCCGAACCGGGGCCTGGCCAGGTGCTGGTCCGCGTGGCCGCAGCGGGCGTCAACCGCCCCGACGTGTTGCAGCGCCGTGGCCTCTACCCCATGCCGCCGGGCGTCACGCCGGTGCCGGGCCTGGAGGTGGCCGGCGAGGTGGTGGCGCTGGGTGAGGGTGTGGGTGTGGGTGAGGGTGGCGGCGCCGGTGAGGCGGCGGGCGTGCGGTTGGGCGACGCGGTCTGCGGCCTGACCGATGGCGGCGGCTACGCCGAGTTCTGCCTGGTGCCCGCGGCCCAGTTGCTGCCGGTGCCGCCGGGCTTCAGCCTGGAGCAGGCGGCCGCCCTGCCCGAGACCTTTTTCACCGTGTGGGCCAACCTGTTCATGATGGGCCGCGCGAAGGCCGGCGAGAGCCTGCTGGTTCACGGCGGCACCAGCGGCATCGGCTCCACCGCCTTGATGCTGGCGCGGGAGTTTGGCTTGCGCGCCATCTCCACCGACGGGGGGCCTGAGAAGGGCGAGGCGGCGCGAGGCTTTGGCGCGGAGCGCAGCATCGACCACCGCAGCCAGGACTTCCTGCCCGAGGCCATGGCCTGGAGCGAGGGCCGCGGCGTCGACCTGGTGCTCGACATCCTGGGGGCCTCGGCGTTCGAGCGCAACCTGCAGGTCCTGCGGCGCGACGGGCGCTTGCTGCTGATCGGCTTCATGGGTGGCGACCGCGTCGGCGAGTTCAGCCTGACGCCCATCCTGCTCAAGCGCCTGGTGGTGACCGGCTCGACGCTGCGCGGGCGCACGCCCGATGAGAAGGCTGCCATCGCGCGCGAGCTGCGCCAGCACCTGGGCCCGGTGTGGTCGGCGGGGCGCTGCGTGCCCCACGTGCACGAGGTGTGGCCGCTGGATCAGGCGGCGCAGGCCCACCGTGTGATGGAGTCCCGCGCCCACGTGGGCAAGATCGTCCTGCGGACCTGATCAGCCCTTGAACAGCCGCTGGGCGTACAGCCCCAGGCCCGTGGCCACCGAGGCCAGCCGGTCGCCGCGCACCGCGCGGGCGCCGGGGAAGGCCGCCTGCAACGCGTCCGTCAGCAGGTTCAGCCCGGTGGAGCCCCCGGTGAAGTAGAGCGCGTCCAGCTGGTCGCCACGCAGGCCGGCTTGTTTGACCGTGTCTTGCGCGCACGCCACGATGCGGCCCACGTCGGCTTGCAGCGCCTCGGTGGCCTGCTGGGTGTCCAGCCCGTTGTGCAGGCCGGCTTCCACCAGCCCCAGGTCGATGTCGGTGGCGCCGCCCGCGGCCACCGCGATCTTGGCCGCCTCGGCGCGGCCCACCAGGGCGTGGCCCAGGCGGTCTTGCACCACCTTCATGAGGCGGCGGTGGTGGGCCGGCTCGCCGTAGAAGTCGGCCATGTTGCGCAGCTCGATGACGCGCGAGGGCTGGTAGACCGTGTTGATGAGGTGCCAGGTGGTGAGGTCGAAGTAGACGCGGCTGGGCACGGGGCGGGGGGGCTGGCCCAGCACGCTGGGGCCGAAGCCACCCAGGCCCAGCAGCGGCATGATGCGTGCCAGCGAGAGGTGGCGGTCGAAGTCGGTGCCCGCGATGTGGATGCCGTGGTTGGCCAGGATGTCGTCGCGGCGCTGGGTGCGCTGTGCGCGCTCGGGCCCCACGCGCACCACCGAGAAGTCGGACGTGCCGCCGCCGATGTCGGCCACCAGCACGTGTTCTTCCTGGGTGCAATGCTGCTCGAAGTCGAAGGCCGCGGCGATCGGCTCGAACTGGAAGGCGACGTCGGTGAAGCCCACGGCGCGCGCGGCGGCCTCCAGCGAGGCCTGTGCGGCGGCGTCGCGCTCGGGCTCGTCGTCCACGAAGTACACGGGGCGACCCAGCACGACCTGGCTGAGCGGCTGCTGGCCCAGGGCCTCGGCCTGGTGGCGCAGGTGGCGCAGGTAGCCGGTGACGATGTCGAGGTAGCGCACGCCCTGGCCGTTGCCGACTTCGGTGGTCTGGTCGATCAGGGCGGTGCCCAGCACGCTTTTCATGGAGCGCATCAGGCGGCCTTCGTAGCCGTCGATGTAGGCCTGAACAGCGGCGCGTCCGAAGCAGCGCGGCAGCGTGTCGTCGCCGCCCGGGCCGGGCCAGCGGTTGGGGGGCAGGTCGTCGGCGTCGGTGCAGTAGAACACCGCCGTGGGCATGGTCAGGTGCTCGCCTTCGAGCGGCACCAGGCGCATGGCCGCGCCGCCCTCGGTCACCGGGGCGGGGATGGCGATGGCCGAGTTGGAGGTGCCGAAGTCGACTGCGCAGAAGGACATGGAGCGGGCCAGGTGGTGCTGAGAGGCCCGCGATTGTAGGCGCGGGGAGGGGGGCGCGGGGAACGGCGCTGGAAGGGGCGCGGTCAGCCCTGCCGCCACGCGGTCGGGCTCTTGCCCGCCCAGCGCTGGAAGGCATGAATGAAGGCCGCGGATTCGGCGTAGCCCAGCTGCTGGGCGATGGCCTCGATGGACAAGGTGGTGTGGCGCAGCAGGTGCTGGGCCTTGGTGTAGCGGGCCTGGGCCAGCAGGTCGCGGAAGTTGTGGCCCTCGTCTCCGAGCTGGCGGCGCAGCGTGCGCTCCGAGAGGTCCAGGGTCTTGGCGACTTCTTCGGCCGTGGGGTAGCTGCCGCTGAAGAGGCCCAGGTGGGTCAGCACCCGATCGGCCAGCGTCTCGTTGCTGGCTTGCTGGGCCACGAGCTGCTGGTCACACATGGTGCGGTACATGGCGTGCGCGTTGGGGTCGGCCGAGGGCAGGCGCAGGCGCAGGTGCTCGTTGCGAATCCAGAAGCGCGCTTGCGCGTGGCCGAAGCTCACGGGGCAGCCGAAGTAGCGTTCGTAGGCGGCGGCTTCGGCCGGTTTGGCGTAGGGCATGTCGATGCGCTCGGCGTGGATGTCCAGCCCGAGTGAGACCTGCATGTCGCGCACCAGCTTGTAGGTGCCCGAGACCTCGCCGTCGACGCGGAAGCGGAAGGCGCGTGGCTCCATCGGCATGGGGCTGAGCACCAGCGCGCTGACGTGGTCGCCCGGCTCGAAGCTCAGCGTGCCGAAGAGGTAGGTCAGGCGCTGGTAGCGGATGCCGGTCTGCAGGGCGTCGTAGGCGCTGCCACAGGTCATCAGCAGCATGACCAGGGGGCCGTAGCCGGCCAGGCCGTAGAAGCCGCCCAGGCGCAGGCCCATCATGGGGTCGTGGATGGACTCGGCGAGGTCGGCGTAGATGCGCAACTCGCGTCCGCGTTCGATGCGCGTGCTGGGGTCCAGGCGCTCGAGGCTCAGGCCGTGTCGGGCGAGCACGGGGGAGGGGTCCTCACCGAGCTGCTTGAGGCCCTGGACCAGGTAGATGAGGCCGAGGATGGAGCGCGTGCTCATTTGATGTGGGTCAACTGGGCCTGCCCTGAGGGCGGCTGCGGGGGGGGATGTGGCCGAAACGATCAACTATTGGTCGAATCTAGCATGGTGCGCACGGGGGGCGGCACGCACCATGGGGTCATCAACGGATCACAACAAGGTGCAGCCATGACCGCTCAAGTCACCCCCACGAACCCCGTCCGCCAGGTTGAGGTTGCCATCGCCGGCGCCGGCTTCGGCGGCCTGTGCATGGCCATCCAGCTGCAAAAGGCCGGCATCCACGACTTCCTCATCCTGGAGAAGGCCAAGGAGGTGGGCGGCGCCTGGCGCGACAACCACTACCCCGGCGCGGCCTGCGACGTGCAGTCGCACATGTACTCCTTCTCCTTCGAGACCCAGGCCGATTGGAGCAAGCGTTACGCGCCCTGGCACGAGATCCAGCAGTACATCCTGGACACGGTCAAGAAGCACAAGCTGCGCCCGCACATCCACTTCAACCAGGAGGTGGTGAGCGCCGTCTTCAACGAGGGCACGGGCCGCTGGGTGATCAAGACCGCCGGTGGCGAGACCATCATGGCGCGCCACTGGGTGCTGGCCTCGGGCCCGCTGCACGTGCCGGCCATCCCCGACATCCCCGGGCTCAAGGACTTTCAGGGCAAGGTCATGCACTCGGCTCAGTGGGACCACGGCTACGACCTCAAGGGCAAGCGCGTGGCCTCCATCGGCACGGGCGGCTCGGCCATCCAGTACGTTCCCGAGATCGCGCCTCATGTCAAACAGCTGCACGTGTTCCAGCGCACCCCGGCCTGGGTCATCCCGCGTGACGAGCGCAGCTACTCCGGCGTGCGCAAGTTCTTCTTCAAGGCCTTGCCCATCACGCGCACGCTGCACCGCTGGCGCTGCTACTGGACCAACGAGTCGCGCCTGTGGCCCATCCTGAACCCCTGGATGGCCAAGGTGGGTGAAAGCCTGCTGAAGAAGTTCATCAGCTACCAGGTCAAGGACCCGGCGCTGGTCAAGAAGCTCACGCCCGACTACACCCTGGGCTGCAAGCGCATCCTGATCTCCAACAAGTGGTACCCCACGTTCAACCGCCCCAATGTGGAGCTGGTGACCCAGGACGTGCGCGAGATCACGCCCGAGGGCATCGTCACGAAGGACGGCCGCGAGCGCAAGCTCGACTGCATCATCCTGGGCACGGGCTTCATCGTGGACCCGCGCATCTACATGAAGAACTTCGAGCTGCGCGGCCTGGGCGGCCACACCGTGCAGGAGGACTGGAAGGTCAGCCCCACCAGCTACCTGGGCATCACCACCTCCAACTACCCCAACATGTACCAGCTGGTGGGTCCGCACACCGGCCTGGGCCACAACTCGATCATCTTCATGATCGAGGCGCAGGTGAACTACATCATCCAGTGCATGAAGCTGGTCAAGGACAAGGGCGCCGACTACATCGACGTCAAGCCCGAAGCCATGACGCGCTTCCTGGGCGAGATGACGCAGGCCCTGCAGGGCACCGTGTGGAGTTCGGGTTGCAAGAGCTGGTACCAGACCGCCGACGGCATCAACTTCGCCATCTGGCCGAAGTCGACCTGGCGCTACTGGCTGGAGACCCGCCGCGTCAACGAAGCCGACTACGTGTTCGGCAAGTGCACGGGCAAGCAGGCGGGGGGCTCGTCGGCTCAGGTGTCTTCCATCGGTGAGCTGGCCATGCGCCAGGGCTGAACCCAGGCGTCGAAGTCCTCGGCGGTGACGCTGCCCAGCGCCACCGCCGCTTCGCGCAGCGAGCAGCCGCTTCGTTGCGCGTGTTGGGCGATGGCGGCGGCCCGGTCGTGTCCGATGTGAGGCACCAGCGCCGTCACCAGCATCAGCGAGCGCTGCAGCAGCGCCTCGATGCGGGCCCGGTCGGGTTGCAGGCCGCGTGCGCAGTGAGTGTCGAAGCTGGTCATGGCATCGCTCAGCAGGCGGATGCTTTGCAGCACGTTGTGCGCGATCAGGGGCTTGCAGGCGTTGAGTTCGAAGTGACCCGACGCACCGGCCAGGCCCACGCTGACGTCGTTGCCCATCACCTGGCAGCACACCATGGCGAGCGCCTCGCACTGGGTCGGGTTGACCTTGCCCGGCATCATCGAACTGCCGGGTTCGTTGGCGGGCAGCACCAGCTCGCCGATGCCGCAGCGTGGCCCCGAGGCCAGCCAGCGCACGTCGTTGGCGACCTTGTGCAGCGCCACGGCCAGCGTGCGCAGCGAGCCATGAGACTGCACCAGGGCGTCATGGGCCGCCTGGGCGGCGAAGCGGTTGGGCGCGCAACGCAGGGGCAGCTCGCTGGCGGCCGCCAGCACCTCGGCGACCCGCTGGCCAAAGCGCGGGTGCGTGTTGAGCCCATTGCCCACCGCGGTGCCGCCGATGGCCAGCTCGAACAGCGCGGGCAGGCTGTGCGAGATGGCGCTTTCCGCGTGCGCCAGCTGGGCTGCCCAGCCGGAGACCTCCTCGCCCAGGTGCAAGGGGGTCGCGTCCTGCAGGTGCGTACGCCCGATCTTGACGACGTCGGCCCAGGCCGTGGCGTGCTGCTGCAGCGTGTTGTGCAGGGTGCGCAGGGCGGGCAACAGCGACCGGGTCAGGCCCTGTGCGGCCGCCAGGTGCATCGCGGTGGGGAAGACGTCGTTGGTGGATTGGCCGAGGTTGACCTGGTCGTGCGGGTCCACGCAGCGCCGCTGGCCGCGTCCGCCGCCCAGCTGCTCGGAGGCCAGGTGGGCGAGCACCTCGTTGAGGTTCATGTGCGTTTGCGTGCCCGATCCGGTCTGCCACACCGAGAGGGGGAAAGCCTCGTCGCAGCGGCCGCTCAAGACCTCGTCGGCGGCGTTCACGATGGCCGTGGCCACGCGCGGCTCCAGCAGGCCCAGCTCCCGGTTGACGCTCGCGGCCGCTTGTTTGACGCGGGTCAGCGCCTGCAGCAGCTCGGGCGCCATGCGCTCGGTCGAGATCCGAAAGCAGTTCAGCGAGCGCTGGGTCTGGGCGCCCCACAAGGCCTCGGCGGGCACCTCGACGGCGCCCATCGTGTCGCGCTCGGTGCGGGTGGCCGCGGGGGTGTTCAGGTGCGGCACAGCCAGTCCCACCAGTCGCTGGTCACGCCGTAGCGCCCGCGGCCCGCCTGGTCGCTGTGGTGCAAGGCGTGCATGCGTTGGCGTTGCTTCAAGCCGGGCAGCGTCGGGCGCCCGTGGTGCGCGCCGTGGTGCACCAGGGCGTAGACCAGGTAGCCGCTGATCAGCCCCGCGGTGAAGGCGCAGGCCAGCCAGGCGTCGGCCAGCCACCACAGGGGCGCGAACACCAGGGCGAAGAAGGCGGGCAGGGTCAGCAAGGTGGGCGCGCCGACCAGGGCCCCCGGGCGCTGGTGGTGCACCGCGTGCCAGCTGCGAAACGGCTCCAGCCCGTGCAGCACGAAGCGGTGCACGATGTACTCCACCGGGCTCCAGGCCAGCAGGCCCAGCAGCATCGTCAGCCACAGCGCGAGCTGGCGCGAGGCCGGCGCCTCGAAGGCCATCCATGCGCTCATCAGGCTCACGCCGATGGCGTAGGCCACGAGGTCGCCGACGTAAATCAATTTGCTGTGCTCGATCGACAGGAGGCCCATGTTCTTGCTCCATCGGGGTGGCTTGGGTGGGCTTTGAGCGTGGCGCGCGCCCGGCGCTGTGTCTGTGCGCTGTGGCACATTCGGCAACGTCGGCCCGCTCGGCACACGTCGCGCGGCCCGTCCTCCCTTCTTCCTTGTCTTCCTCCTCTCACCAGGCGTTGCCATGATCGCTCTGCCGTTCCTTTCCCCGCTGATGTGGCGCCGGGCGTGCGCCCTGGCTGTGGCCGCGGCCTGTGGCGCGGCCCAGGCGGGCCCCACGGTGCATTGCGAGGTGCGCTACGCCAGCCAGACCTGGCAGGTCACCGCCCAGCCCACCTCCGACCCCCTGAGCGTGCCCAGCGTGACGCTCAACAAGCGCTTTGCCTTCAAGGCCGTGGCGCGCGGTGCGGGCGAGCGCATCGACCAGGTCAGCCTCTACGCGTACGACCTGGAGGCCGAGGGCGCCCCGGCGCTGATCCACCAGCAACGCCTGTCGCCCCCGTTCGCCAGCGGCACGCAGGTGCCCGCACTCACGGGCTGGCAGCACGTCTACTCCAGCGTGCTGGGGCGCGAGCTGGTCTACGGTTGTGCCTTGCGTCAGGGGCAGGCGGCCGCGCTGGAGGCGGGGCCCGCCCCGGTGTCCGTGCCGGTGCCCGAGCCGCTCAGCCCCGCCGCCGCCATCGGCCCCGCCGTCACGCTGGCCTTCGTGGGCGACGTGATGCTGGCCGACGGGCCGGGCCGCGTCATCGCGCGGGGCCGCGACCCCTTTGCGCACGTGGCCGAGCGCCTGCGGCGAGCCGACGTGCGCATCGCCAACCTGGAGTGCGTGGTGGCCACCGGCGGGCGGGCGCTGGACAAGCCCTGGACCTTCCGCGCCCACCCGCGCGTGCTGCCCGTGCTGCAGCGTCACGTGGACGTGGTCTCGCTGGCCAACAACCACTCCGGTGACTTCGGCCGCGAGGCCTTCACCGAGATGCTGGGCTTGCTGGAGCGCGCCGGCCTGCCGCAGGTCGGCGGCGGTCGCAACTTGCGCGAGGCGCACCGCGCGCACCTCATCGAGCGCCGAGGCGTGAAGATCGCGCTGCTGGCCTACAACGGCTTCTTCCCGCGCCACTTCGAGGCCGGTGTCGACCACGCGGGCGTGGCCTGGAGCGAAGAAGAGCAGGTGCTCGACGGCATCCGCCGCGCACGCAGCGAACTCGGCGCCGACGTCGTCATCCCCTTCATGCACTGGGGCACCGAGGGCGAGGGGCGCGCCAACGCCCAGCAGCGCGAGCTGGCGCGGCGCATGATCGAAGCGGGCGCCGACGCGGTGGTGGGCGCGCACCCCCACGTGGTGCAGGACACCGAGGTGCACCGCGGCAAACCCATCGTCTACAGCCTGGGCAATTTCGTGTTCGATGGCTTCGACTCGCTGGACGCGCGCACGGGCTGGATGCTGTTCATGACCGTGGGCCGCGAGGGCGTGCGCCGGTGGCACGTCGAGGCGGTGCGCACGGACGTGGAGGGCACGCCCCACCCGCTGCCGGTGCCCTCGCCCGCTGGAGGGTGATCCGGTCGGCCCGTGTTTTTTCAGGGGGCCCTCAAGGGCTCGTGTCGCGCCCGCGCTCGGCGTCGTCGAGTCGGTCGCGCCGGTTGCTGCGCGTGATCGACACCAGCAGCCACAGGCTGCCCAGCACCGCGCCCACGAAGCCCAGCAGGCCGAAGAAGGGCAGGCCCAGCAGCGTGGGCCCGCCGGGCACCGTCATCACGATGGACGAGCCCACGATGAGCGCGGCCACCACCAGCCCGACCACCAGCCGGTTCAGGGCCGATTCCAGCTGGTTGCCCACGCGCCGCAGGTTGCTCACGTCGATGTGAACCTCCAGGCGACCGCGCCGCGCGGCTTTGAGCAGGCGCGAGAGGTCCTGAGGCAAGCCGCCCAACATGGACAGGGTGTCGTCCACCGCGCGCCAGCCGCGCTGCAACAGGGCTCGTGGCCGATAGCGCGCGCGCACGGCGTCCTTCAGCAAAGGCAGCGCCTCGTTGACCATGTTGAAGTCGCCGTCGAGCTCGCGGCCCATGCCTTCGAGCGTCAGGAAGGACTTGAACAGCAGCGCCAGGTCGGCGGGCAGGGCCAGCTGGTGCTGGCGCAGCAGCGTGACCAGCTCCGAGAGCATGGACGGCAGGTTGATCTGCTTGAGCGTCAGCCCGTGGTACTGGTCCACGAAGGCCTGCAGGTCGGCCACCAGGCCCTCTTCGTCTTTCGCTTCGTCGCCGGCCCAGTCCAGCATCACGTCGGCCACGGCGTGCGCGTCGCGCTGCACCAGGCCCAGCAGCAGGCGGATGAGTTCGTCGCGGCGCGTGAGCGTCAGGCGGCCCACCATGCCGAAGTCGATGAAGGCGATGCGGTTGCCGCTGAGGTAGAACACGTTGCCCGCGTGCGGGTCGGCGTGGAAGACGCCGTCGACCACGATCATCTTGAGCACCGCGCGCGCGCCGCGCCGCGCCAGCACCTTGCGATCCAGCCCCGCGGCGGCCAGCGCGTCGAGCTGGCGGCCCGAGACGCCATCGACGAAGTCCTGCACGCACACGCGCTCGCTCGTCCACAGCCAGTGGATGCGGGGGATGACGATGATGGGCTCGCTCGGGGCGCCCTCGGCGAGGCGATCGCGGGCGGGGGGCGAGTCCGGGTCGGTGTAGCCCACGAAGTTGGCCGCGATGCGCTCGGACTGCCGCCCCTCCGATAACAGGTCCAGCTCGCGGCGCAGCGAGCGCGCGAATTGCTTGACCACCTCGCGCGGTCGGAAGGCGCGCAGCTCGGGGTGGTCGGCCTCGGCCATGTCGGCCAGGCGGGCCAGCCAGCGCAGGTCGGCCTCGATGAGTGGCTTGATGCCAGGGCGGCGCACCTTGACGGCGACCTCGGTGCCATCGTCCAGCCGCGCGCGGTGCACCTGTGCGATGGAGGCGGCGGCCAGGGGCTGGGGGTCGAACCAGGCGAACAGGGTTTCGGGCGGTGCGCCCAGGTCCTCGGTGAGCTGGGCGTGCACCTGGGCCCACTCGCAAGGCGGGGCGTGGTCCTGCAGCTGGCTGAATTCGGCGATCCACTCCGGCTCGAACTGGTCCACCCGCGTCGACAGGATCTGGCCGAGCTTGACGAAGGTGGGCCCGAGGTCTTCGAGGGCGCGGCGCACGCGCTGGGGCGGCGGCATGTGGGCGTAGGCCTGGGCGTCGGGCCAGTGCAGGGCGTGGCCCGCCTTCTCCAGCACATTGGCCAGGCCCATGCGGCGAACCAGGTCGCCAAAGCCGTAGCGGATCAGGGTGGACGCGATGGTCTCCAGTCGGCCCAGGTCTCGCACCGATGTCAGGGCCCCCAGCAGCATCGCGTCTCCTCCATTTTTGCGTGATCAGGTTTGCATGAAGTCATCCTTGGAGGAGCTGCAGTCCGGGCAACGCCAGTCCTGGGGCACCTGGGCCCAGGGCGTGCCGGGCGCGATCCCCTCGGATGGCCAGCCTTCGGCCTCATCGTAGACGAAGCTGCAGCTGCCGCATTGCCACTGCGCGTGCGCGTGGGGCCGGGTGGGGTCGAGGCTCATGTCGGGCTCCTCTCAGCGCGTCGTGGTCGGCTTGCCGTGGCGCGCCAGCATCTCGGCGCGGCGACCCGGGTGGATGTTGGCGCGGCTGAGGTCGCCTTGGTAGTGCTGGGCCACGCGGCGGTTCATGAAGGCAAACCACAGCGGCGGGCAGTAGGCCACGGTGATCATCAGCGCGTAGCCCGACGGCAGCTGGGGCGCGTCATCGAAGTGGCGCAGGGCCTGGTAGCGGCGCGTGGGGTGGGCGTGGTGGTCGGAGTGGCGCTGCAGGTGGTAGAGCAGGATGTTGCCCACGATGTGGTTGCTGTTCCAGGAGTGCTCGGGCTCGCAGCGCTGGTAGCGACCGTCTGGCGTTTTCTGGCGCAGCAGGCCGTAGTGCTCGACGTAGTTCACCACCTCCAGCAGCGAGGCGCCGTAGACCGCCTGCAGGAGCAGGAAGGGCAGCACGACGGGGCCGAGCCAGGCCACCAGCGCGCCGAACAGCACCAACGTCATGGCCCAGGCCTGCAGGTTGTCGTTGGACGGGCTCCAGACCGACTTGCCCTGGCGACTCAGGCGCTCGCGCTCGAGCTCCCAGGCCGAGCGCAGGCTGCCGATGACGGTGCGCGGCAGGAAGCGCCAGAAGCCTTCGCCCAGGCGCGAGCTGGCCGGGTCTTCGGGCGTGGCCACGCGCTTGTGGTGGCCGCGGTTGTGCTCGACGTAGAAGTGCCCATAGGCCGAGGGCGCGAGCGTGAGCTTGGCCAGCCACCGGTCGAGCGCCTCCTTCTTGTGGCCCAGTTCGTGCGCGGTCGCGATGCCGATGCCGTTGAAGCCGCCCACGCTCATGATCAGGCCGGCGAGCTGGTACCAGGCCAGGTCCTGCGTGGCCACCAGCCAGGCGCCGAAGACGGTGCCCGCCATCTGGAAGGGGATGAACAGCCACAGCAGGGCGCGGTAGAAGAAGTCGCGGTCGAGTTCGGCCACGGCGGACTCAGGCGGGTTGCTGAAGTCTTCACCGAAGAGCCAGTCGAGCACGGGGATGAGGGCGTGCACGACCAGGGGCAGCGTCCACAGCAGGATCGTGTGGCCGGTGCGCTGGAAGCCCACCAGGCTGAGCAAGCTGATGAGCGGGATGGCCGGGCTGAGCAGCCAGAGGTAGCGCTTGTCCGACCAGGTGGCGGGCGGGGCGAGGGCGGTCATGTGGGGTCTCCTCTTCGGGTTCGTCGGGTGGCGGCGCGGGGTGCGCAAGCCATGGGGCGACTGTGACGAAGAGGGGCGCCGAGGCCCAGCAGTGGGGCGCCAGCGGGCTGTCGCGATCCGCCGACGGGGGGCTCGACTTGACCTGGATCAGCCTGCGGCCCGGCATGTGAAAAAACAAGGGTGAACCCGCGTGGACCCTTGGCATTTGCTTACACAGTGCCTACTTTCAGGGGGGGTGGATTTCGTGACGTCATTTGTATAGTCGCTCGATCAAAGGGCGGTTGCGACAACTGATTCGTCAGGGGACGCGGCCAGCACACAAAACAGGGTGGAGCCAAAGCGGGACGAAGATCCCGGTTCAGGAAGGGTCGATCGGTGAAAGCCGGTCGGCCTTCTTTTTTGCCTGCCCTCACCCGTCCTCACCCGCCCTCACCCCCAGCGAGCCGAGCGCTTCTCCAGGAAGGCGTTGACCCCTTCGCG
Organism: Burkholderiales bacterium; assembly: GCA_016000265.1. Classification (GTDB taxonomy): domain Bacteria; phylum Pseudomonadota; class Gammaproteobacteria; order Burkholderiales; family Burkholderiaceae_C; genus Aquabacterium. The sequence goes on along the minus strand of JAECRL010000007.1, from coordinate 107,923 downwards.
CTGGTTGCCGCCGTTGAACAGCTTCACGAAGGCCTCCCGCTCGGCCGTCAAGGCTGCGCCGCGTGGCACCGCTTGCCGAGCCTGGTGGATCAGGCCCTTGCAGGCGCGCACGCTGTCCGGGCTCTGCTTGCCCACGCGCTGCGCGATCTCCAGGGCCTTGGCCAGCGCCTGGCCTGGCGGCACCACCTCCTCCACCAGCCCGATGCGCAGCGCCGTGGCCGCATCCACCCGCTCGCCGGTCAGGATCATGCGCTTGGCCCAGCCCTCACCCACCAGCCAGGGCAGCGTCTGCGTGCCGGTGCCGCCGGGCAGCAGGCCCACCGTGGCCTCGGGCAAGGCCATCTGCGCGTGCTCTTCGGCGATGCGGATGTCGCAGGCCAGCGCGCACTCCAGCCCGCCGCCCATGGCGTAGCCGTTGAGCGCGGCCACCGTCACCAAGGGCGTCTCGGCCAGCGCCTCGAAGGCCTCACCGAAGGCGTTGATCATGTCGAGTGCCGTGGCCTTGTCGCCGCTGGCGAAGGTGTTGAGGTCGGCGCCGGCGCTGAAGAACTTGGGGCCGTGGCCGGTGATGACCAGGGCGCGCACGGCCGGGTTGGCTTGCAGCTCGTGGACGGTGTCGCGCAACCGCAGCAGGCCTTCGCGGCTGAAGGCGTTGGCGGGCGGGCGGTTCAAGGTGACGGTGGCCACGCCGCCGTCGAGGGTGAGGTCGATCATGTCGGGGTCCTGTTCAAGGCGAAGGCGGTCAGTGTCTCAAAGTTGGGGGCTCACAGCTGCCGCGCGATCACGATCTTCTGGATCTGGCTGGTGCCTTCGTAGATCTGCGTGATGCGGGCGTCGCGGTAGTGGCGCTCGACGGCGTAGTCCTGCAGGTAGCCGTTGCCACCGTGCACCTGGATGGCTTGCGAGCACACCCACTCGGCCACTTCAGACGCCATGAGCTTGGCCTGAGAGGCCTCGGAGATGCACGGCACGCCCGCCGAGCGCAGGCGCGCGGCGTGGTGCACCATCAGCCGCGCGGCATTCAGGCGCGTGTGCATGTCGGCCAGCAGGTGGGCGACGGCCTGGTGCTCGGCAATCGGCTTGCCGAACTGGGTGCGCTCTCGCGCATACGCACGCGCCGCGTCGAGCGCCGCCCGCGCGATGCCCACCGCCTGCGCCCCGATGCCGATGCGCCCGCCTTCGAGGTTGGACAGCGCGATCTTCAAGCCCTCGCCGCGCTGGCCCAGCAGGTGGTCGGCCGGCACGCGCACGCCATGCAGCGAAATCGCGCAGGTGTCCGAGGCGCGGATGCCCATCTTGTGCTCTTCGCGCTCGACGACGAAGCCCGGTGTGCTGGTCGGCACGATGAAGGCCGACAGGCCCTTCTTGCCCAGCTCGGGGTCGGTCACCGCGAAGACGATGGCCATGCTGGCGCGCCGCCCGTTGGTGATGAACTGCTTGGCGCCGGTGATGACCCAGTGGTCGCCGTCCGCGCTGCTCTCGAGCACCGCACGCGTGCGCAGCGCATCCGCCTCGGAGCCGGCCTGCGGCTCGGTCAGGCAAAACGCCCCGATGACCTCACCCGAGGCCAGCCGGGGCAGCCATTGCGCCTGCTGCGCCGCCGTGCCGAAGCGCAGGATGGGCACGCAGCCCACCGAGTTGTGCACGCTCATCAGCGTCGAGCACGACGCGCACCCCGCGGCGATTTCTTCGATGGCCAGCGCGTAGGCCAGGTCGTCGGTCTTGCTGCCGCCTTGGTCTTCGGGCACCAGCATGCCCAGGAACCCCAGCTCGCCCATCTGGCGCACCACCTCGGCCGGCAAGGCGGCGTCGCGGTCCCATTGGGCGGCGTGGGGGGCCAGCACGGCCTGCGCGAAGTCGCGCGCGGCGTCGCGCACCAGGCGCTGGTCTTCGGTGAGGAGGGCGTCGTGGCTCATGGTGGATGCGATCAAAGCAGCTCGATGGCCATGGCCGTGGCCTCGCCACCGCCGATGCACAAAGAGGCCACGCCGCGCGTGAGGCCGCGCTGTTGCAGGGCGTGGATGAGGGTGACCAGGATGCGCGCGCCGGTGGCGCCGATGGGGTGGCCCAAAGCGCAGGCGCCGCCGTGCACGTTGACCTTGTCGTGGCTGAGGCCGAGCTCGCGCAGGGCGATGAGGGTGACCATGGCGAAGGCCTCGTTGATCTCATAGAGGTCGACGTCTTCGTCCGTCCAGCCCGTCAGGGCGAACAGCTTGCGCATGGCGCCCACCGGGGCGGTGGTGAAACGCGCGGGCGCACCGGCGTGCGTGGCGTGGCCGACGATGCGCGCCAGCGGGCGCCAGTCGCGCGACCGCGCCGTGCTGTCGCGCGTGAGCACGAGGGCCGCGGCGCCGTCCGAGATGGAGGCCGAGCTGGCCGCGGTCACGCTGCCATCGGCGCCGAAGGCGGGCTTGAGCGTGGGGATCTTGTCGGGCTTGCACTGGCCGGGCGTCTCGTCGACGTTGACGGTGCGCTCGACGCCTTTGACCTTGAGCGTCACGGGCGCGATCTCGCGCACGAAGGCGCCGCTGGCCACCGCCGCCTGCGCGCGTTGCACCGAGGCCAGCGCGTAGGCGTCTTGCTCGGCGCGCGTGAAGCCCATCTCCTTCGCGATGGCTTCGGCGTGCACGCCCATGAGCTGGCCATCGTAGGCGTCCTGCAGGCCGTCGAAGAACATGTGGTCGATCATCTGGCCGTGACCCAGGCGCTGGCCGCTGCGCGCCGCAGGCAGCAGGTAAGGCGACTGCGTCATGGACTCCATGCCGCCGGCCACCAGCAGGCTGGCGCTGCCGGCGAGCAGCTGGTCGTGCGCCAGCATCACCGTCTTCATGCCCGAGCCGCACATCTTGGTCAGCGTGGTGGCTGGCACGCTGTCGGGCAGGCCCGCGGCGATCAGGGCCTGACGTGCCGGTGCCTGGCCGATGCCCGCCATCAGGCAGCAGCCCATGTGGACCTCGTCGACCTCGCTGGCGTGCACGCCGGCTTGCAGCACCGCATCGCGGATGGCGGCGGCGCCGAGCGCGGGGGCGCTCACGCCTTGAAACTGGCCCTGGAAGCTGCCGATGGCGGTGCGCCGGGCGGCCAGGATGACAACGGGGTCGTTCATGTCAGGCTCCTGTTGAGGCGGTGGGTGGCGGGGGTGAGCAACTCACCGGGCGGCCATGCGGATGCCGCCGTCGAGGCGGATCACCTCGCCGTTGAGGTAGTCGTTTTCGACGATGCTGCGCACCAGCGCGGCGAATTCGGCCGGGCGGCCCAGGCGCGCCGGGTGGGGCACGCTGCGGCCCAGGCTGTCTTGCACGTCTTGCGGCAGGCCCAGCAACAGGGGCGTCTCGAAGATGCCCGGCGCGATCGTCATGACGCGGATGCGGTCACGCGCCAGCTCGCGCGCCGCAGGCAGGGTCATGGCGACGACCCCGCCCTTGGAGGCGGCGTAGGCGGCCTGGCCGATCTGGCCGTCGAAGGCGGCCACCGAGGCGGTGTTGACGATGACGCCTCGGGAGGCGTGCGCGTCGCCCGAGCGGTCCGGGTGGGCGGCGCCGTCGGCGCTCGACATCGTCATGGCCGCGACCGCCAGGCGCATCATGTTGAAGGTGCCGATCAGGTTGACCTGCACCGTGCGGGTGAAGCTGTCGAGGCGGTGCGGGCCGTTCTTGCCGTGGATTTTTTCGGCCGGCCCGATGCCGGCGGCGTTGACCAGCACGTCGAGGCGGCCGAAGCGTCGCAGGGTCTCGTCGATGGCGGCCTGCGCGCTGGCCTCGTCGGCCACGTTGGTGGGCACGTGGGCCACGCGTTCGGCGTCTGGCGGCGCGATCAGTCCGTCGCGTGGGGGCGCCAGGTCGGCGATGACGACGCGGGCGCCGGCGTCCAGCGCCATGCGGGCCGTGGCCGCGCCCAGGCCAGAGCTGCCGCCGGTGATCAGGAACACGCTGTCGGAGAGCTTCATGGGGTCTGCCTCGTTGGGGGTCTGGCGCATCTTGCCCCAGGGGCCGGGGCTTGCCCAGCGGGGAAACCGGAGCCGGCCTTTGGTGTGTCAGCAGCCCCACGCGGCAGTTGCTTGACTCAGCGCAAGTTCCCGTCAACCCAAGCCAGTAAGGTCCCGACATGCAACTCCCCGGCTGGCCCCCCTTCCCTCCCCGCTGCGCTCCCCTCATCTCGCGCCGGTTCTGGCGCGCCCTGGGGGCGGTGTCGCTGGTGGCCTGCGGGGCGGTGAACGCCCAGCCGTCGGCCGCACAGCCAACCGCACAGCCAGCTGAGAGCGCGTCCTCCCCCCGCGCCTGGCAGACGCCGGCCGTTCGCCAGCAGGCCCAGGGGTTCTTGCAACGCTGGCGCTCCGGTGCCCTCGCCGCGCTGGACGACGCGGCCTTGCTGGCCACCTTCCGCGAGCTGCCGCCCGAGGTCCTGGCCACCGCCATCGAGGCGGGCACGCGCCAGCACGAGGGCTTCGAGATCTGGATGCAACGCCAGGAGCGCATCGATGGCAGCTGGAACGAGCGGCCGTTCCTCAACCACATCAAGTTCCGCCAGCAACCTCGCCAGGTCTACATGGCCTGGTTGCCGGGGGGCCCCAAGGCCGGCCAGGAGATCCTCTACGACGCGCGCCGCCGCCCCGACGCCCTGTACGGCCACCTGGGCGGCGCCTTCAACGTCATGTCGATCTGGACCCCGCTGGACGGCCGGCTGGCCCGCCAGAACTCCAACCACACCGTGCTCGACCTCAGCCCGCGCTTCGTGGCCGACGTCGTCTCATCGGAGTGGCAACGCTACCGCGACGAGGGGCGCAGCGCCCGAGCCGATCGCATCGAGCTGGCTCAGGTGGGGGGGCAGCGCACCGTGGCCCTGACGTGGTCCCCCGGGGCGGGGCCACCGGCGCACTACGCCGCGCGCACCCGCATCTGCCTGAACCTGCGCCAGCCCTGGGTGCTGCAGGCCGAGGCCTGGGACGCCGCCGGCGAGATCCAGGAGCGCATCCTCTTCGAGAAGGTCGTGCCCACCGCTTTCACCGACGCGGACTTCGACCCGGGCCACGCTTCTTACCGTTTCTGAGGGGCGGCACATCTGACATCATGGGATCTGGATTCACCCCAGATCGCCTGTGCCCGCACCCATGCCCCATGACGTCTCGCTGATCTCCACCATCGCCGTTGGCTTCGGCCTGGCCCTCATCCTGGGCTTCGCCGCCGCGCGCCTGCGCATGCCGCCCCTGGTTGGCTACCTGATGGCCGGCATCGTCATCGGGCCGGGCACGCCGGGCTTCGTGGCCGACATGCAACTGGCCTCCCAGCTCGCCGAGATCGGGGTCATGCTGCTGATGTTCGGCGTGGGCCTGCATTTCTCGGTGGCCGACTTGCTCGCCGTGCGCCGCATCGCCATCCCCGGTGCCATCGTGCAGATCGCCGTGGCCGTGGCCATGGGCGCTGGCGTGGCCCACTGGTGGGGCTGGGCCCCGGGGGGCGCTTTGGTCTTCGGCCTGTGCCTGTCGGTGGCCAGCACGGTGGTGCTGCTCAAGGCGCTGGAGTCGCGCGGGCTGCTGGAGACGGCCAACGGCCGCATCGCGGTCGGCTGGCTGGTGGTCGAGGACCTGGTCATGGTGCTGGTGCTGGTGCTGCTGCCGGTGTTCGCCAGCTTGTTGCAGGCGGGTTCGGGTTCGAGCGCGGGCTCGGCCACCGCCACCAACCTGTGGCCCACCGTCGCCTGGACGCTGACCAAGGTCGGTGCCTTCATCGCCACCATGCTCGTGATCGGGCGGCGCGTGTTCCCGCGCATGCTGTGGTGGGTGGCCAGCACCGGCACGCGCGAGCTCTTCACGCTGTGCGTGGTGGCCGCCGCCGTGGGCGTGGCCTTCGGCGCGGCCAAGCTCTTCGACGTGTCCTTCGCGCTCGGTGCCTTCTTCGCCGGCATGATGATGCGCGAGTCCGAGTTCAGCCACCGCGCCGCCGACGAGTCCCTGCCCCTGCGCGATGCCTTCGCCGTGCTCTTCTTCGTCTCCGTGGGCATGCTGTTCGACCCGGCCGTGCTGTGGCAGTCGCCGGGCAAGCTGGCGGCCACCGTGGCCATCATCCTGGTCGGCAAGACCCTGGCCGCCATGGCCCTGGTGCTGCTGCTGCGCTACCCGCTCAACACCGCCATCACCGTGGGCGCCAGCCTGGCCCAGATCGGCGAGTTCTCCTTCATCCTCGCCGGCCTGGGTGTGGCCCTGAACCTGCTGCCCAAGGAAGGCCAGGACCTGATCCTGGCCGGCGCGCTGCTGTCGATCGCGCTCAACGCCGCGCTGTTCGCCGCCACCGGGCCCGTGCTGGCCTGGGCCCAGGCGCACTCCGAGCTGGCGCGCCGCCTGGCCCAGCGCGACGACCCGCTGGCCCAGTTGCCGGGGCACGTGGACCTCTCTCGCGTGCAGGACCTGGTCGTGCTGGTGGGGCCCGCGGGCGAGGGCAGCGTGGGCGCGCTGGTGGCCCAGCAACTGCGCGCCGCGCAGGTTCCTTGCATCGTGGCCGACGAGAACCGCGAAACCGTCGAGGCCCTGCGCCGTGAACACGTGCCCGCCGTGGCCGGGGACCTGATGGACCCCGCCACCCTCATCCAGGCCCACATCGCCCGGGCCTCGGCCCTGCTGATCACCGTGCCCGACAGCCTGCTGATTCGCCACCTCATCGGCATCGCCCGCGAGCTCAACCCCGAGGTCCGCATCCTGGTGCATGGCGCCACCGAGGACGAGGCCCACCTGCTGCGCGAGCAACTGGGTGTCGACGTCATGCTGCCCGAACAGGAGCTGGCGCGCAGCATGGGCCACCAGGCCATCGGGTGGTTGCGGCCGCAGGGGCACCCCCCTGGCCAGGGCGGCGGGGGGCACTGACCCATGGACCACGCCACCCCCTTGCCCTTCCTGCGTGAGACGCTGCTCTTCCTCACCCTCGTCGGTGTCCTCATCCCCTTGCTGCAGCGCCTGCGCATCAACCAGGTGGTGGGCTTCCTCGTCATGGGCGTCGTCATCGGGCCCTATGGCATCGGCCGCTTCGTCGAAGACTGGCCCTGGCTCCAGTGGGTCACCATCCCGCGCCGCCAGGGCGTCAACGCGCTGGCCGAACTCGGCGTCATCTTCCTGATGTTCCTCATCGGGCTGGAGCTGTCGCTGCAGCGCATGTGGTCGCTGCGGCGCTGGGTGTTCGGCACCGGCACCGCGCAGGTGGTGCTCAGCGCGCTGGCCCTCGGAGGCCTGGCCCACGCCTTCGGCAACCCGCCGGAGGTGGCGCTGGTGCTGGGGCTGGTGCTGTCGCTGTCGTCCACCGCCGTCGTCATGCAGCTGCTGACCGAGGAGCGCACCCTGGCCACGCCGCTGGGGCAGGGCGCCTTCTCCATCCTCATGCTGCAAGACCTGGCCGTGGTGCCTTTGCTCATCGTGGTGGACCTGCTCGCGCGCGACGGCAACCAGGGCGTGTGGGCCCAGCTGGCCACTACCACGGCGGTGTCGGTGGGCGTGGTCGGGCTGATCCTGTGGCTGGGGCGCAAGCTGATCGCGCCGCTGTTTCGCACCTTCGCGCAGTCCCGCCAGTCCGAGGTGTTCATGGCGCTGACCTTGCTGGTCACGCTGAGCATCGCGGGGGCCACGGCCGCCGCGGGCCTGTCGATGGCGCTCGGTGCCTTCCTGGCCGGCTTGCTGCTGGCCGAGACCGAGTACCGCCACGAAGTCGAGGTCACCATCGAGCCCTTCAAGGGCTTGCTCATGGGCCTGTTCTTCATGTCCGTGGGCATGGGCATCGACGTGCGCGAGGTGCTGCGCGAGCCCTTCTGGCTGGCCGCGTCGGTGCTGGGCCTCATGGGCATCAAGACCCTCATCACCGGCGGGCTCTTGCGCGCCGGCGGGCTGAGCTGGGGCCTGTCGCTGCAAGGCGGCATGCTCATGGGCCAAGGCGGTGAGTTCGCCTTCATCGTCATCGGCGCGGCCCTGGGCGCGAACCTCATCGACGCCAGCATCGGGCAGTTCATGCTGCTGGTGGTCTCGCTCAGCCTGATGGTCACGCCGTTTTTCGCGCGCCTGGGCCAGCGGCTGGGCCAGCGCTGGGACGCCTCCCTTCGCCCCCAGGGCGACGCGCACAGCAGCCTGGCCGTGCCCGACGTTGGCGGTCAGGTGGTCGTCGTCGGCCACGGGCGCGTGGGCCAGCTGCTGGGCCAGGTGCTCGCCGAGCAGCGCGTGCCCTACATCGCCGTCGAGCACAACGTCGAGCGCGTGGCCCTGCTGCGCGCGCAGGGCGTGCCCATCTACTACGGCAACGCCTCGCGGGCCGACTTCCTCGACAAGCTCGGCCTGGAGCGCGCCGCCTGCATGGTCGTCACCATGGACCAGCCCGCCGCCGCCATGCGCGTGGTGCAGAACGCGCGGCGCCTGCACCCGCAGCTGCCGCTGTTTGCGCGCTCGCACGACACGCAGCACGCGCAGGACCTCATCGACGCGGGCGCCACCCAGGTCGTGCCCGAGACCCTGGAGGCGGGGCTGCTGCTGACCTCGCACGCACTGGAAACCGTGGGCCTGGCCGAGCGCGACGTGCACGCCATCGTCAACGCGGCCCGGGAAAAAAGAATGCCCCAGGCCGCGCAGGCCTGAGGCATTGGGTGGGGGCAGCAGGCGGGGGCGCCTGCGATCCGCTCGCCTGGGTCAAGCCGCCTTGCGCTGCGCCGACGTGGCGCCCGCCGCGCTGGGCTTGCGGAAGGTCATCACGCCGTCTTCCAGCTTGCCGTTGTGCAGCTGGTCCATGTCCATGGCGTAGTTCTGATACAGCTTCCACGGGGCGCGGTCGGCGCCCTTGGGCAGGTGGGCCTCGGCGCGGGCCACGTAGCCCGAGGTCATGTCCAGCAGCGGTGCGGGCTTGACGTTGGGGTCGTTGCGCTCGGCCACGGCGATGCGCGTGCCCGTCTGGTCCATGTGCTTGAGCAGGCGGCAGACGTACTCGGCGATCAGGTCGGCCTTCAGCGTCCACGAGGCGTTGGTGTAGCCCAGCGTGTTCGAGAAGTTCGGGATGTCGCTGAACATCAGGCCCTTGTACGAGATGTGCTCGTTCATCTGGATGGCCTTGCCGTCCACGCTCATCGTCATGCCGCCGAACAGGCGCAGGTTCAGGCCGGTGGCCGTCACGATGATGTCGGCTTCCAGCGTCTGGCCCGACTTGAGCTTGATGCCGTTCTCGACGAAGCGGTCGATGTGGTCGGTCACCACCGAGGCCTTGCCCTTCTTCAGCACCTTGAACATGTCGCCATTGGGCACGGCGCACAGGCGCTGGTCCCAGGGGTTGTAGGGCGGCGTGAAGTGCTTCATGTCGAAGTTCGGGCCGACCTGCACCTTCACCTGCTTGAGCAGGAACTTGCGCACCGCGTTGGGGTACTTGCGCGAGAGCTTGAAGATCAGCTGCGTGATGAAGTTGTTGCGCGCCCGGCTCATCTTGTAGACGGTCATCTCGGGCAGGAACTTCAGCAGCAGGCGCACCATCGGGTCGAACTGAGGCACCGAGATCACGTAGCTGGGCGTGCGCTGCAGCATGGTCACGTGCTGGGCCTTGTCCGTCATCGAAGGAATCAGGGTGATGGCGGTGGCACCGGAGCCGATCACGACCACGCGCTTGCCGCTGTAGTCGAGCTTCTCGGGCCAGAACTGCGGGTGGATGACCTGGCCCTTGAAGTCGTTGCGGCCGGGGAAGTCGGGCGTGAAGCCCTCTTCGTAGTTGTAGTAGCCGGAGCACATCATCAGCCAGTTGCAGCTGACCTGTTGCGTCTCGCCCGACTTCTTCTGCACGGTCAGCGTCCAGGTGGCGGTCTCGCTGTTCCAGTCGGCCGAGACGACCTTGCTGTCGTAGCGGATGTGGCTGTCGATGCCGTTCTCGCGCGAGGTCTCGCGGATGTAGTTGCGGATGCGGTCGCCGTCGGCGATGACCTGCGGTTCGGTCCAGGGCTTGAAGTTGTAGCCCAGGGTGTACATGTCCGAGTCGGAGCGGATGCCGGGGTAGCGGAAGAGGTCCCAGGTGCCGCCGATCGTGTCGCGGCCTTCCAGGATGGCAAACGTCTTGCCGGGGCACTGGGTCTTGAGGTGGCGGGCGGCGCCGATGCCGGACAGGCCAGCGCCCACGATCAGGACGTCAAAGTGTTCAGCCATGTGGAGGACTCCAGGTCGAAAAGAGGAGAAGCCGCGAGGGCGGGGTTCGCGGTTGATGGCGCTCAAGCGTGCCCCGGCCGCAATGTGATAACAAGTGTTCCCACTTTATATTTGAAAAGGACGATTGTCAAATGAGGGTTGGACCTGAGTTCCCCCTGGGGCGCGTGCCGCATGCACGGTCAGGGGCCCCCTGTTTGCGGGCCGCGGGCGTCGGGTGACAATGTTGCCCTCCCCTCCTGCCTGGCCCGGGCCTGTTTCGTCCCACATGAGATCACATCTGGTTCGACGGAATATCGGCGCAAGGGGTGGCTGGAGATCGAAGAACCCAGCAGCATCGTTCCTGGCCGTCACGGTGCGGTTCGCATCACTGAAGCCGGTGCTAGTCAGGAAGATGTCAGGCAACGCTTCGGCAATTGATTGCCCTCAGGCTGCAATGCAGCATCGGACTTGCAGTGTTCAGCGGTCTGCACTGTCGGCCATCAGCGTTGCTGGGTTATTGCCTTTCCTGAAGGACAAGCTACCTTTCAGGCTGAATGCGTGTTTCATGCCTGCGGCTAGATTGGCGTGGATAGCAATGACAGGCAAGCTTGGTAGTCGTGTGCCTCTCCGACATGACGTCCGGCATGGGTCAAGCTCCGGCGCACATCGTCGAGATTAACAAGCAACGCTTCTAAGAGCTGTCTCGGCGTCTGACCAAAGCGATTTGGTTGCTCGGCCATGGTGGGCGCCGCCTTCCAAAGCACTGTCAGCGCTTTGACATGCCCGAGCTTCACAGCGGTGTGCATGGCAGATCCACCTTCATCGAGTGTCGCCAGCGTGATGTCAGGGGATCTCTGCAGAATCAGCTCCAAGCATTCGATGCAACGGCCCGTGACCGCGGCATGTAACGCGGTGCGCCCCAGATAGTCCTGCGCATTGACCTCCGCCCCCGCATCCAACAAGGCTCTTACGACTTGCGCATCTCCATGATCCGCAGCCAGCATCAAGGACGTTTGGCCTTTGAAGTCAGCTAATTCGGATTGCTCAGGCCAACGCTCAAGCAGAAGGCAAACTGCTTGCCTCATGTTGACCAAGTGCTGCCTGAACTTGTTCAGCTCGCCTTCCAAGTCAGTTGGCAGCAATGTGGCCATCTTTGGCAAGTTGCTTTCCAATCCGTGGAGCAACTTCATCCAGCTGACAAGCACGGAGTTGCCGCGCACCTCGCCTAACCGGCTTTTGCGGAAGTCCTTGGCGTTTTTCCGAAGCCACTCGTTCAGACCGGCAAAGTCCCCCTGATGGATCAGACCAAAGGTCTCTCCGATGTGCCGCTCGGCCTGCTCACGACCTATCGGTTTCACCTGGGCATGACCTGGGTAAGGGGCATACAACTCATCCCAGAAGTAGTCAGCGGCCTCAACGGCTGTGTCTTCGAACGAATCGAGTTTGCTTCTCAGGCGGCAGTCCAGGATGTGGCGATAAGGCTTTTCGTGCTCTCCCGGCACAAGTCTGCGGTTTGCTACCAGTATTGACAACAGATCCCAGGCAATCAAGCCGCGAAGCGGGCCGCTGTTCCGCTGAAGGCTCAAGTCAAGCGCGGACTTCAAGCAGACGGTTGCAGCGTCGAACTCGTTACGGGAAACGAGGTGCAATGCCTTGCGATACGCAATTTCAGCATCCCATGCCGTGGGGTTCGGCAGAAGTGCGCAGGCATTCAGCAGGGAAGCCACGCGCACTTCCATGTCCTTCGGGCGCTGCTTGGCTGGAAGCCCTTGTAAGTGAGAGAGCTCGATGCAGGCCGCTTCAGCTTGCCGGTCGGTGGTCGTCCCAAGCTCGCTTAAGCGATTCAGAACTGCGTCAATGGCACGAGGGGAGAGGTCATCTCGACTTGCCAACGCTCTGACAACCGGAAATGACGATTGGGATGACACTACTCGCCATGGCGATGAGATCCGCAACCGGCTGATCAGCGCTTCCTCAAGCTTGTCCTCGTTCAAGATCGACCGGACAAGTTCGAGCTTTGCCTTCGCCGCGGGCTCAATGTGCTCGCGCCCGATGGCCATCCAGTCAGGCAACGGATCGCTCGGGCGGAACGACTCGAACATGTGATTGAGCATCCTGGCAAGCATGCGTGCCGAATCACCGCTGCCGTGATGCGAAGGGGCAATGCCAAAAAAGATGGTCGCTTTGTCCCACGGGGCAAGCTTGCTTTCGAACCACTGATCTTCCAATGCTTGGCTTGACCCGTTCTGATGCGCCGCAATCGTGAGGTTGAAGATGTACTGCACGATGGCGATCAGTTGCAGGACCTTGTTGCGGCGTGGATCGGCATCAAAAGGATCGACGCCAGGACACAGATGCTTCAGCAGGCGCAGATAGCCGTCTTGCACGGCGCGGGCGACTCGGAGGCGCTGTCGAATGACCAGCGGTGTGGCTGGTGAATATCGATCAATGACCGCCTTCACGAAGAAGGACATTTCAGCCTCTGTGGCGCTGCCGTCCACGATGGAAGGCAGCAGCCTGGCGCAACCACCGACCAGCTGCTCAGAAATGAACTCTTGCGTTAGATCGCCCTTTGTTTTCAAGAAGGCGAGTGCAGCACGTGTCTTTTCGTCGGTACTACCCGCTGGCTCTCGAAAGGCCCCCTTGAAGTCAAGATCAAGGCCATCGGGAAAATACTTCTCGATTGTCTCGGCATGAAAAACACTGCCGCCACGCCAGTAATAAAGATTTCGCTCGATGGATTCAACGTCCGGTGCGCCATCAGCGTTCCGATCAAGAAGATCTTTTGCTTTGTCCATGGGCAAACCAAGGAGATCCAGCAGCCAGTCGATCACATGCTTCAATGGCATGCTGACTTTGCCTTCAGCTGAGTTCGGCAGGCTGGGCAAAAACCAGAACTTGCCAGTTGGCATGCCGGAGTCAAATGCCCGATACAAGTTCCAATTTGCCAACAGCCTGCCCAGCAAAGGCGCATAGTTGAACGCGCACCAGGTCCACGTGACCTGGGCAGCCGTTGCATCGCGCGTCCAGGTCTCTTGAGCCACGGCATTCTGGAATGCCTCGGAGCGCATCAAATTTAGCTTGGCAACGTCCTGTGCTGTTGCGTCCATTTCGAGGGCTGCAAATATCTCCAGCAAGCCCTCTTCAAGCATTTCGCGATGATTTGGCAGGAGCTGCTCGAGTGCCACAAATTTCTGTTGGGCTCTCGTTTGATGACTCGGTAGACCCAGGCTTTGCCGGATTTCGATCAAGAGGGTTTCGAGGGAGGGGATGGTTGCCATGGTGGGATCTGGTTGAGCCGTCCCGTTGACTCTACCGGTTGCAGGTGATCGATCCAATGAAGGATCCCGTGCCCCCCTTTTTCGCCACGATGGAGAGGGGGGGGCACGGGATCCTTCATTTCGGAACTGAAGACGAAAAGCCACAGTGGCGCTCCTCAACAGCCAGGAGCCTTCACGTGAACCATCCGTCAACAGACAACATCGCCCACCTTAAAGAGCTGGTCGTCAACTGGCATGTCACCGAGGCCTGCAACTTCAAGTGCCAGTACTGCTATGCCGAGTGGCAGAGGGGCGAGCACCCCCGCGAGGTGATCCATCGCCCAGAAGCGCGCGCCCGCTTGCTTGGAGAGCTCGCTCAATTCTTCGCGCCTGAAAACGCAAGCAATCCGCTGACACGGAGTCTGAGATGGAACTCCATCCGGTTGAACATTGCCGGCGGCGAGCCGCTGCTCTATGACAGAGAAGTTTTATCGATCGCCCAACAGGCCAGAAATCTGGGCTTTGCTGTTTCGGTGATCACCAATGGCAGTTTGCTGTCGCCAGAATTGACCAAAGAACTGGCGCCTTTGATTTCAATGCTGGGCGTCAGTGTCGACTCAGTCAGCAGCGACACAAACAAATTGATTGGTCGGATGTCAAGGGGCGGCAAGACGCTGGCCATTGAGCAGCTGGCTGAAATATTCAGGAATGCCAGGCAGCAAAACCCATTAATCAGTATCAAGATCAACACGGTGGTGAACCAAGCCAATCGTCACGACGACATGTCTGACGCTGTGCAGTCATTCGGGCCGGACAAATGGAAGATTTTCCGCATGCTGCCTATCACCACTGACAGGTTAATGGTGACGGGTGGCGATTACAAGAAATTCATCGACAGGCACGAGGGGCATGGTCTCCCAATGTCAGTTGAAGACAACTCAGACATGATTCAGTCCTACATCATGGTCGACCCGCAGGGGCGGTTCTTCCAGAATAAAACTGAATCCAGACTCTATCAATACAGTCGCCCGATACATGAGGTTGGTGCAAGGGCTGCCTTCAACGAAGTCAAGTTTTCGATGAATGCCTACATGCGTCGTTACCTCGTGGGAGGCCGAGCATGAGGTATTCCAGTTGCAGGGATGTCGACAAGCTCGTCAGGGATCTGGTCAAGTCTGGCTGGACGTTTTGGCGAGGCGGCAAGCATGGACGGCTCAAGGCGCCGTGGGCAGGCGCATCGGTGACGGTGCCCGGGTCACCAAGTGATCACCGGGCATTTCTGAACTTCAGGCGTGATGTCAGGTCCTTGCTCGCTGGTTCGGGTGGGTGAACCCAAGGCCCTTGGCGACGTGCGTCACCTACTCCCTGGGATTCAGCAAGTCTGACACCACGTCGTCGAGGGGCCGCCCTTCCTCCGCTGCTGTCAGCGCCAAACGTCTGTGTACGCTTGGCGAGATGGCTATCGACATCCGATCGGTTGTCCTGGAGTGCGGAATAGGGCTCGGGGGCACTTCGCCACCTTCTGCCATCTCCTTGAGGCACTCTGCCACGAGGCGTCGGATGCCGATAAAGGCTTCTTCGGGCGTCGCGGCGAGCCAGCTCAGCGACGGCATCTCGTCGCAAAGTGCTACGTGACACTGATCCTCTTGCGCCCATGTGACGCGGTAGGTGTATTGATCCATTGGCCCTCTACGCTCTGGTTGTGTTGATGGTCTGTTCATGCGCGGCTGGCTAAGCGCTACCTTCGAACAGCGTCGGCTGTACGGCCAGCCTGGCGGGCATGGATCTCAGCATGGCTGCAAGTTTGGCTGGCGCGTGCTCACGCATCCACCTGACTTCGGCGGCACACCTGAACTCCAATTCAGCCCTTGTGGTCGCATCACCTTCGAGCACCGTGTCCCGAATGACCTGTTCGCATTGCGCCTGATGGCCCGCGCGAAGCTGGGCTTTCCATTCAGCGCGCAGCTCTGGGTCCATCTCAAGCCATTGGATGATGCGTCCACGACTAACGCCCAACTGCTGCATCACGTCTTGGTATGAGTTTGCACGCATGAATGCGATGCGCACATGCTCAGGCGCGCCGGTTGGGAGGTCGGTATGTTCATCGAACAGTGTGATTTGCCCCCCTGCCAAACGAACCCGTCCAGATGCCGCATCTTCGAATGCCATGGTCGCTTCATCGGGGCTGCTCCATCCCAAAGCCGCCCAAAGCATCGGCCATAAGACCGGATGATCGACGGCCCTGAGACTCCGACGACTGCACGACTGCCGGTCTTCGTGGAACCCTCGTGGTTTGCTAGGTTGCCGACACATGCGCAGGCGCTCATGCGTGAGATTCACACTGCCAGCCAGTCTGGCCTTGTGGCATTGACCGCCATGGGTATTCGAGCCGTGATCGATGTCGTGGCTGACGATTTACTCGGTGCGGCCAGTTTGGTTTTCGCGAAGAAGTTGACTGCACTGAGTGAGTCGGGACACCTCACGCCAACCCAGCACGAGGCGCTCAGCGCGGTGGTGGAGGTTGGTCACGCCGCCGCCCACAGAGCTCACGTGCCCAGCGAGCGAGATGTTTTGATGATGTTCGAGGTGCTCCACCATGTGTTGTGTTCCGCCTACGGGCTGCAAAACACGCCATCGGAGCTGAAGGCCAGGACCCCGCCTAAACCCCAGGTGCCCAAGGGCAGCAGGGCGAGCTAGTTTCTGCGAACATCAATGTCAATCCGCTGACTGCTTACGGACTCTATTCCTGTGGAGGCAATCGAAGTCGGCCAACCTTTACGGACTCTATTCCATGGTTACTGACTCTATTCCGTTGAACCAACATCCCCTCACCGCCGCCATCATCGACCTCGACGGCACCCTGGTCGACACCCTCGGGGACTTCGTCGCCGTGATGCAGCCGACCCTCGCCGACATGGGTTGCCACCCCGTCGAGGTGGCGCGCGTGGACCGCGACTTCATCTCCCACACCGTGGGCAAGGGCACCGAGGACCTGCTGCGCCGCTGCCTGGCCCACGCCTGGGGCCTGCCCGATGACGCCGCCGAGGCCCTGGCGGCCGTGCCCGAAGCCTGGCGCCATTACCAGCGCCATTACGAGCGGCTCAACGGCCAGCACGCCGAGGTGTTTTCGGGGGTGGAAGCGGGCCTGGCGCAGCTGCACAAGCTGGCCGTTCCCCTGGCCTGCCTGACCAACAAGCCCACGGCGTTCGCCGAGCAGCTCTTGCGCGCCAAGGGCCTGCGGGGCCACTTCCTGCATGTTTTCGGGGGGGACGCCTTCGAGCGCAAGAAGCCCGACCCCCTGCCCTTGCTCAAAACCTGCGAGGCGCTGGGCCACCGGCCGTCAAGCACGCTGATGGTGGGCGACTCCAGCAACGACGCCCAGGCGGCGCGCGCCGCCGGCTGCCCGGTTCTGCTGGTGACTTACGGCTACAACCACGGCCAGCCGATCATCGAGGTGCCGGCCCTGGCCCACGTGGATCGGCTCGATCAGGTCGACTGGGCGCGCCTGTTCGCCGGCTGATCAGAGCAGCGCTTCGAGCACCGGCGCTGCGCGGTGGTCCAGCAGCGCGTCCTTGAGGTCCTGCGTGGTGGGGTTCACGCCCAGCCACACGCGCAGGATGGCGGGGAAGAAGGTCGGGTCGGCGATCGGCAGGCCCGCGGGCGAGCCGTTGACGTAGAACATGGTGCCGCGCTTGGGCACGTACTCCACCGACAGGGTGTCGTTGGCGTTCATGCGGCGAATGCGCGAGAACTGCTCGCCCATGGTGCGGATGGCCGGGATCAGGCGGAAGAACTCTTCGCGGCTGCTGTTGGACTCGATGCCTTTGGTGATGACCTTGCCGATTTCGTCGACGCGCATGCCTTGCAGCATGACGAAGCGCAGTTCCTTGGGGCCGCCGGTGGAGAAAATCACCTCGGCCTTGGTCGATTTCTGGGGCACGTACAGGCCCACCGTGTACAGCTTGGCCACCGCGCGGTAGGAGATGCCGGTGCCGTTGAGCGTCAGGGGGGTGCCTTCGACCTTGATGGCCGGGGTGTAGTGCACGCCCACCGTGTCGGCGCTCTGGGCGTGCGCGTCGGGTGCTGCCATCAGGGCCGCCGCCAAACCCACCCCTGCGGCGCAGAGGAGTCGACGGCCGATGTGGGCCGGAGCAACCAGGTTGAGTGTCATGGTCGTGTCTCTTGTCGTTAGCGGTCGGTAATCAATTGTTACTCGTGCAGCGTTTCACACAACCTGCGTTTTCCCTCGCCCCAAGGGTAGACCCTGGGCAAGGGCACCCCCTGCTACACTGAGTTCATGTTCGTCTCACGCAAACAGACCAAAGGTGCGCACGACCGGGGGGCATGGCCCTGGCGTCGCTGATTCCTGCCTGAAGGTTTTGTGTGTGTGAGCGGCGCGATCATAGGTGGCCGTCACGCGCACGTCATCGTGCCATCGGGCGAAATGGGTAAGCGCTGGTAAACGAGTCAGCCCGAGCCCAGGTCGCACGCCAACGGGCTTGGAGGCCCAGCTGCCATGATCACCCCATCTGAATTCGACGCGCTGGCCGCACAAGGCCACAACCGCATCCCCCTGGTCGCCCAGGCCCTGGCCGACCTCGACACCCCCCTGTCGCTCTACCTCAAGCTCACGCAGGGCAAGCCGCTGAGCTTCCTGCTGGAGTCGGTGGTGGGGGGCGAGCGCTTCGGGCGCTACTCCTTCGTCGGACTGCCCGCCCGCACGCTGGTGCGCGCCACCGGCCGCCACATCGAGGTGGTCACCGATGGCGCCGTGGTCGAGACGCACGAAACCAACCCGCTGGACTTCATCGAGGCCTACCAGGGGCGGTTCAAGGCGGCCGTGCCCAAGGGCCTGCCGCGTTTCTGCGGGGGCCTGGCCGGCTACTTCGGCTACGACACGGTGCGCCACATCGAGCCGCGCCTGGCCAAGACGCACAAACCCGGTGGCATCGGCACGCCCGACATCCTGCTGCTGCAGTGCGAAGAGCTCGCCGTCATCGACAACCTGGCCGACCGCCTCTACCTCATCGTCTACGCCGACCCGGCTCAGCCTGGCGCCTACGATCGCGCGGCCGCGCGCATCGCGCAACTGCAGGCGCAGCTCAACGCCGTGGTGCCCGTGCCCCCGATCGCGGCGCTGCCGGCGGCGGAGCACCACCCGGTCGAGCGGCACTTCTCCAAGGCCGACTTCGAGGCCGCGGTGCTGCGTTGCAAGGAGTACATCGCCGCAGGCGATTGCATGCAGGTCGTCATCGGTCAGCGCCTGGAAAAGCGCTTCACGGCCTCGCCGCTGACGCTCTACCGCGCGCTGCGCTCGCTCAACCCGAGCCCGTACATGTATTACTACGACCTGGGTGACCACCACGTCGTGGGCTCCAGCCCCGAGATCCTGGTGCGCCAGGAGCACAACGCCGAAGGGGGCGAGACCGTCACCATCCGCCCCATCGCCGGCACGCGCCCGCGCGGTGCCACGCCCGAGGCCGACGTCGCCAACGAAAAGGAACTGCTGGCCGATCCGAAGGAGCGAGCCGAGCACGTCATGCTGATCGACCTGGCGCGCAACGACATCGGCCGCATCGCCAAGACCGGCAGCGTCAAGGTGACCGAGGCCTTCGGCATCGAGCGCTACTCGCACGTCATGCACATCGTCAGCAACGTCGAGGGCGAGCTGAAGGATGGCATGAGCGGGCTCGACGTGCTGCGCGCCAGCTTCCCTGCCGGCACGCTCAGCGGCGCACCCAAGATCCGCGCCATGGAGATCATCGACGAGCTGGAGCCCGTGCAGCGTGGCGTCTACGGCGGGGCCGTGGGCTACCTGAGCTTCGCGGGCGACATGGACGTGGCGATCGCCATCCGCACGGGCGTCATCAAGGACCAGGTGCTGTATGTGCAAGCCGGCGCGGGCGTGGTTGCTGATTCCGTGCCCGAACTCGAATGGAAAGAGACCGAGGCCAAGGCCCGCGCCGTGGTGCGCGCCGCCGAGATGGTCGAGCAGGGGCTCTGAGCGCGTTTGAAACGGGGCGCATGTCACGCCTCACAGGGGATTTCACCCATGTTGGTGCGCCGGTGCCTGGCCGATTCTGTGGTGTCCCCGGCATCCAACCGAGTCGCCCTGGCCCGTGCTGTACCCCTACGCTTTCTACACCGCCGTGATGATCGTCACCGGCAGCGCGCTGCTGCTGGTGTGGCACAAGGACCGCGCTCAGCGGTTCGCGGCGCTGCTGGGGCTGGCGCACCTCGTCTTCTGCTTCAACCCGCTGGCCTACTGGGCCTGGCGCCAGCCTGAGCCGGTCTGGGCGGCCCTCGGATTCGTCGGGCTGGTGTCGGTCGCAGCCGGCAGCATCACCTTGTTGATCGGGGGCTTCGCCCACCTGTCGCGCCAGAACTGGCCCCCGCGCACGGCCCCGGCCCTGTTCTTCGGCCAGGCCGCGTTCTACGCGCTGCTGCTGAGCATCGACACGCAACTGGCGCAGGCCGGGGTGGCGCTGATGAACACGGCGGCGGGGCTGATCGTTTGCCGCTGGTTGTGGCCCTTGGGGCAAGGCGAGCGCATCACCGGCGTCGTGCTGGTCTTGCTGGGGCTGAACTTCCTGCCCTTCGTCATCTGGGGCGACCCGGCCGCCCCTGTGCAGACCGCGGTGGCCGCCGTGTTGCGCGTGGTGCTGTGCCTGGCGCTGATCTACGCGGCCATGGTGCGCTCGGCGGCGCGCGCCAACCGGCTCAAGGACCGCTTCTTCGAGCTCACCGAGCGCTCGCACCAGGGCGTGGCCGTGGTGCGTCGCGGCCACGTGGCCTACGCCAACCCGGCGTTTCGCCGCATCTTCGGCATGGACCGGGTCTCCGACGCGCCCGAGGTGTTCTCGCGCGAGTGGGTGCGCCGCACGGTGCCGGACGCCGAGCGCGACCACGCCGAATCCATGGCCCTGGCGGTGGTGCGCGGCCAGCGCCCCCAGGCCGAGTGGGAAGGCGAGCGGCTGTCGCTGGACGGGCGCCGCCTGGACCTGCGCTTCAAGGCCTGGCCGGTTGACTGGGACGGCCAGGCGGCCTTGCAGGTCGTGGTCTCCGACGAGACCGCCCACCGCGATGCCGCGCGCGCCTTGCAATGGCGCAGCCAGCACGACGAGCTCACGGGCTTGCCCAACCGGCACGCGCTCCTGCAGCGCCTGCAGGCCTCGTTCGACGACGCCGGGCGGCGCGCCTTCGTGCTGCTGCTCATGGACGTCGACCGCTTCAAGTTCTTCAACGAGGCGCATGGCCACCAGGTCGGCGACGAGGTGCTGGTGGCCCTGGCCCAACGCCTGCAGCAGGCCCTGCACGAGCGCGCCGAACTCATGCGCCTGGGCGAGGACGAGTTCGCCTTGCTGGCCTCGGCCGACGACGCCGCGCGCATGGCCACCGAGCTGGCCCACGCGGTGCGTGGCCTGTTGACCGAGCCCCTGCAGGTGGGGGAGCACCGCTTCTACCTCGATGTCTCCATGGGCGTGGCCACGCACCCCTCGTCGGCCCCGGGGCCACAGGAGCTGCTGCAGGCCGCGCACGCCGCCATGCACGAGGCCAAGCGGCTGCCGGGCACCTCCGTGCAGTTCGCCGCCGAGCAGATCAAGGAGGGCATGGCCGCCTTCTTCAACGCCGAGCAGGCCTTGCGCGCCGGCCTGCAGAACCACGAATTCACCCTGGTCTACCAGCCCAAGGTGGCCGCTCAGGGCGGGCAGCTCATCGGCTTCGAGGCCCTGGTGCGCTGGGACCGCCCCGGCCTGGGCCGCGTCAACCCGCTGGACTTCATCCCCGCGGCCGAGCGCACCGGCCTCATCGTGCCGCTGGGCGCGCAGATCCTCGACCAGGCCTGCGAACAGCTGGCCGCCTGGCGCGACGCGGGCCTGCACCTGGTCCCCGTGGCCGTCAACGTCTCGCCCTTGCAGCTGCTCGACGAGGCCTTCCCCGCGCAGGTCATCGAGACCTTGCGGCGCCATGGACTGGCCCACGCCACCTTGACGCTGGAGATCACCGAGTCGGCCGCCGTCATGCACATGGACCAGGCCAACGCCCACATCCAGCAGCTGCGCGAGCAGGGCGTCGAGGTGGCACTCGACGACTTCGGAACGGGCTTTTCCTCGCTCAACATGCTGCGCAGCCTGCCGCTGCACACCGTCAAGATCGACCGCAGCCTCATCGACCCCATGCCGGCCTCGGACGCGGTGGCGGTGGTCAAGGCCATCTGCGACCTCGCCGCCGTGTTGCGCCTGGACGTGGTGGCCGAAGGCGTGGAGACCGCGGCCCACGCACAGGCCGCGCGCGACGCGGGCTGCCACGCCTTGCAGGGCTACCTCTACGCGCGACCGCTCAGCGCCGAAGAGGCCACGACCTGGCTCCAGCCCGCACTCAAGCCCGCGACCTGAACAGGCGCCGCTCGCCCCAGGCCCGCAGGGCTTCCTGGGCCGGGGCCTCGATCCAGCGGTGGCTGGCCGCCGCCAGCGCGAAGGTCAGCACCAGGTAGCCCAGCAGCCAGGCCGGGTGTTGCAGGGGCAGGCGCTCGGGCTGGGCGCCGCTGAGGTTGGCCACCAGCAACTGCAACGGGAAGTGCAGCAGGTAGCTGCCGTAGGTCGTGTGGCCCAGCAAGGTCAGGCGCGCTTGCCACGTCGCCGAATGGGTGCGCACCAGGCGCAGCAGCACCAGCATGGCCAGTGGCGCCAGCAGCGCCACGTAGAACATCGGGGGCAGTCGGCCTGCGGCGACCAGGGCGGTGCCACCCAGCAAGGCCAGCGCAACGCCCCACCAGGCGCTCGCCTGGTGCGTCCCACCCAGCTTGGCCATTCGCCGCCAGGCCGCGTGCGTCAGCCCCCCCAGGTAGAAGAAGAACAGGCACAGCACCAGCGGGTGCGGCGTCAGTTTGAGCGCGTAGACCACGCCGGTGGCGCCGATCACGGCGGCGATCTGCCAGGGGCGCACCCAGCCCAGCTTGCTCAAGGTGAAGAACACCGCGTAGGCCAGCACCTCGATGGAGATGCTCCAGATCGGCCCGTTGAACGACCACTCGCTGCGCCCGTCCCAGTCGCTGGCCAGCAGCAGCTGGCGCAGGAAGTGCGAGGCGTCGTTGTGCTGGTAGACGTAGTCCTGCCCGGTCTGCGCGCGGTACCAGGCGATCAGCGGCAGCACCGCCAGCAGCGTCACCAGGTGCAGGGGGTAGAGCCGCGAAAAGCGCAGCCAGGCGAAGCGCCCCGCCCTCACGCGGCCTTGCGAGACGGGCTGCGCGTACTTCCAGAAAAAGATGAAGCCCGACAGCGCCCAGAAGGCCTGCACCCCGAGCCAGCCGTGCAGGTAAAACGGCTTGAGCCAGTCGAAGCCGGGCTGCTGCGAGGGCACGTAGCCCACGTGTGCCGCCCCCACCACGTAGAAGTGCTGGTGGTGCCAGATCAACACCGAGACGGCGCACACGAAGCGCATGATTTCCAGGCCCAGCAGGGGCGCGGCGACGGCGGGGTTTCGGGGAGCTGACATAGAATGGGCATCATGCAGCAAGCCCCGGTCATGTCCACCCTCTCTCCCAGGGATATCCGCTGGTGGCGGTGACGCCACCGCATGACCACACGACCCCGCTCGCCGCAACCCCTGCGGCGACGCCCAGACAGGGGTCCTGACACCGGGGACACCGATGGGTCTGGTACAAAGCCTGCCCATGCTTCAAACCGCAGAGCCAGGCTCACCCGACGGGCTGCTTTGAGGAATGCTTGAGGAACGCGTCCATGCTGCTGATGATCGACAACTACGACAGCTTCACCTTCAACCTGGTGCAGTACTTCTGCGAACTGGGTGAAGAGGTCAAGGTGGTGCGCAACGACGAGGTCACCCTCGACGAAATCGCCGCCCTGAAGCCCGACCGCCTGGTGCTCTCGCCCGGCCCCTGCTCACCCGCTGAAGCCGGCGTGTGCGTGCCCGCGCTGCAGCGCTTTGCAGGCCAGCTGCCCATCCTGGGCGTGTGCCTGGGCCACCAGAGCATCGGCGCGGCCTTGGGCGGCAAGGTGATCCGCGCCCGCGAGCAGATGCACGGCAAGACCAGCGTCATCACGACCGACGAGCAAGGTGTGTTTGCCGGCCTGCCCAAACAGTTCACCGTGATCCGCTACCACTCGCTGGCGATCGAGCGCGCCACGCTGCCCGATTGCCTGCACATCTCGGCTGAGACGGACGACGGCGAGATCATGGGCGTGCGCCACAAGGGCTCGCTGACCGATGCGAACTTCGCGCCTTTGGAGGGCGTGCAGTTCCACCCCGAGTCCATCCTGACCGAGCACGGCCACGCCATGCTGGCCAACTTCCTGAAGATGTGACGTCCTGTCCTGAGGTCCCCGCCATGAGCCAGATCACCGACCAGCAAGCCCTGCAGCGCGTCATCGAGCACCGCGAGATCTTCCACGACGAGATGCTGGGCCTGATGCGCCGCATCATGACGGGTGAGATGTCGCCCGTGGTGATGGCCGGCCTCATCACCGGCCTGCGCGTCAAGAAGGAAACCGTGGGCGAGGTCACCGCCGCGGCCCAGGTCATGCGCGAGTTCGCCACGCCGGTCGAGGTGGCCGACAAGGCCCACCTGGTGGACCTGTGCGGCACCGGCGGCGACGGCGCCCACACCTTCAACATCAGCACCACGGCCATGTTCGTGGCCGCCGCCGCCGGCGCGCGCGTGGCCAAGCACGGCGGTCGTTCCGTGTCGTCGTCGACCGGCAGCGCCGACGTGCTCGAAGCCCTGGGCGTGGGCATCAACCTGCAACCCGCCCACGTGGCCCAGGCGCTGGCGGACACCGGCATCGGCTTCATGTTCGCGCCCAACCACCACGGCGCCATGAAGCACGCCGCGCCCATCCGCAAGGAGCTGGGCGTGCGCACGCTGTTCAACATCCTCGGGCCCCTGACCAACCCGGCGGGCGCGCCCAACCAGCTCATGGGCGTCTTTCACCCTGACCTGGTCGGCATCATGGCGCGCGTGTTGCAGCGCCTGGGCTCCAAGCACGTGCTGGTCGTGCACGGCAGCGATGGCCTCGACGAGATCACCCTGGCCGGCGACACCCTGGTGGCCGAGCTGAAAGATGGCGAGGTGCGCGAGTACCGCATCCACCCCGGCCAGTTCGGCATCGCCGAGCACGACGGCTCCATGCTCAAGGCGCAGACGCGCGAGATGTCGCAAGCCATCCTGCAGCGCGTGCTGGGCAACGAGCCGGGGCCGGCGCGCGACATCGTCTTGATGAACGCCGGCGCGGCCTTGTACGCGGCCGACGTGGCCACGAGCCTGGCCGACGGCATCGAGCGCGCCCGCGACGCCCTGGCCTCGGGCCGGGCCGCCGAGAAGCTCGCCCAATTCGTGCAGGCCACGCAGCGCCTGGCCGCCGCCCAAGGCTGACCGCAGCAGAAGGAACCCATGTCCGACATCCTCAAGCAGATCGTCGCCGTCAAGCACGAAGAAATCGCGCTGGCGCTCCAGGCCCGCTCCCTGGCCGATGTGCGCGCGCAAGCCGAGCAACGCAACCGCGACCTGAACGACGTGCGCGACTTCACCGCCGCCCTGCGCGCCAAGGTGGCCGCGGGCCAGGCCGCCGTCATCGCCGAGGTCAAGAAGGCCAGCCCCAGCAAGGGCGTGCTGCGCGAGCACTTCGTGCCCGCCGACATCGCGCGCAGCTACGCGCAACACGGCGCCGCCTGCCTGAGCGTGCTCACCGACGAGCGCTTCTTCCAGGGCGCCGAGGCCTACCTCCAGCAAGCCCGCGAGGCCTGCAACCTGCCCGTGCTGCGCAAGGACTTCATGGTCGACGCCTTCCAGGTGTACGACGCGCGGGCCATGGGCGCCGATTGCATCCTGCTGATCGCCGCCTGCCTGGACGACGCGCAGATGCGCGACCTTGAGGCCCTGGCGCACGAGCTCGGCATGGCCGTGCTGGTCGAGGTGCACGATGGCGAGGAGCTGGACCGCGCCCTGAAGCTCAAGACCCCGCTCGTCGGCATCAACAACCGCAACCTGCGCACCTTCGAGGTCACGCTCGACACCACGCTGGGCCTGCTGCCACGCGTGCCGGCCGACCGCCTGCTGGTGACCGAGTCCGGCATCCTCGGTCCGGCGGATGTGCAGCGCATGCGCGCCGCCGACGTGCACGCCTTCCTGGTCGGTGAGGCCTTCATGCGCCAGCCTGATCCGGGCCTGGCGCTGGCGCAGCTGTTCCACTGAGCCGCGCGGGTGGCCATGGGGCGCAAGGCGAATCCGGTGTCTCAGGGCGCGCTTGATTTCGATGAGGAGCGGCCCGCCGCGGCCTGCGAGGCCCCGGCGCTGTCCCGCCCGCTCGATGAGCTGTTTGACGCGGTGCCCGCCGACTGGCGGCCGCTGACCGACGCCTTCCGAGCCAGCGCGGCGGGCCGGGCCTTGATCGCCCGCATTGACGCCGCGCGGGCCTCAGGCGCCGTCGTCTACCCCGACGACGTCTTCCACGCCTTGCACCTCACCCGCCGAGCCGACGTGAAGGTGCTGATCCTCGGCCAGGACCCGTACCACGGCCCCGGTCAGGCCCATGGCCTGGCGTTCTCGGTGCGCCCGGGGGTGGCCATCCCGCCCAGCTTGCGCAACATCCGCAAGGAGATCCAGCGTGAACCGGGGCTGAGCGCGCCGGTTCACGGCTGCCTGCAGGGCTGGGCCGAGCGCGGTGTGCTGCTGCTCAACACCGCGCTGACCGTGCAGGCCGGCGAAGCGGGCAGCCACGCCGGTTGGGGCTGGGAGCGGCTCACCGATGCCCTGGCCTGTGCCGTGGTGGCCGATGCCGGCCCGAGGGTGGTGATGCTGTGGGGCGCGCACGCACAACGCAAGGCGCCCGCCTTGCTGCAGGCCCGCCAGGCGGCCGGTGGCGCCCTGGGCGCTGACCCGGGCGGTTTGTTGATCCTGCAAAGCAACCACCCGTCGCCGTTGTCGGCCTCGCGTGGCCCCGTGCCCTTCCTGGGCAACGGGCATTTCGGTCAGGCTCAGGCCTTCTGGCGCGAGCGAGGCCAGCCGCTGGACTGGTCGCTCGACTGAGTCCGCCTCGTCTGAGTCCGCCTCGTCTCGCTCAGTTGAGGTACCAGACGCTCTGGATGCCGAGGTGGTTGGCTTCGAACTTCTCGTCGAGCAGCACCCGGCCTTCTTCCAGCCAAGGGCCGCTGGCATCCTTGACCCGGAACGACTCGAACACGTAGCGGGCTTTGAGGCTCCAGTTGGGCAGCACGGCGTACTCGGCCTCCAGCAAGAAGCCGACGTTCGACTTCATCCGGGCTTTGCCGCTGCAGTCGGTCGCCGTTTCCTGCGTGGCACCGCAGCGTGTGTTGTCCATCTTGAAGACCGCGTGGGTGGCTTTGCGCACGCCGAAGCCGATGCGTGTGCGGTCGGTGGCGTGCCAAAGCAAGGTCAGCTCCACCGGGATGCGGCGAAAACGCTGTTTTTCGCCATTGATGCCGCTCGTCTGGTCGTTGTGCAAAGCCGCCGCGGCCTGGATGCTGAACGGCTGCCCCGGCAAGCGGTAGCTGGCGCCCGCGCGGAACTCCAGCCCGCCGCCGGCGCTGATGCTTTCGCGGTACCGCTGGGCGTTGTTGGGTGTCGAGAGGATCACGGGGGTGATCGTGTCGCCCCCGCTCGTGAAACCCAGCCCCAGGAAGGGGCGCAGGCCCGACGGGTTGTGGGTGCTGTCGGCGCCTTCGGCGTGGCTGAGCGAGGCGAACGTGGCCAGCAAGCAGGCCATCGCGGTGGTCTTGCGCATGGTGTCCCTGTGATTTGAGTTGAATCTGTGAGGCGGATTGTGCATGAGCGACGCCGGCTTGTGGTGCGCTTGATGGGGCCCCCCGGTGTGCTGAACGCCACGCATCTGATGCATCGCTTCACACCCATTCACGGGGACTGGGAAAACCCCCAAATTCGTCACAATGCCTGAAATTCGGTCAGCGCTGCGACCCGGCAGGATGGTGCATCCTGAAGTCGGTCTGGTTCGCAGTGACTGCCAGGGGGGTGCCCAAGCCTGCACCGCCCACCCACTTTCCTGGTCCCCACCCCATGATTGCTCTTTCCTCCCCGACGAACGCCGAGCCGCGCGCCACCCTGGGCGTGGTCATCGTCAACTACCAGACGCCCGAGCTCACCCTGCGTTGCGTGGCTTCCATGCTGGAGCACGGCATCGCCCGGGCCCAGGACATCGTGGTGGTCGACAACGACTCGCCCGACCGCTCCGGCGTGCGCCTGGCCGCCGAGTTGCCCGAGGGCGTGGTCATCATCCTGTCGCGCCGCAACGGGGGCTTCGGGGCCGGGGTCAACATCGGGGTCGACGCCCTGCAGACCGACCTGGCGCTCATCCTCAACCCGGACACGTACTTCGAGCGCAACAACATGCACGTCATCCGGCGCATGTTCGACGAGTCGCCCAAGCTGGGGGTGGCCGGGCTCAAGCTGGTCAACCCCGACGGCTCCCTGCAGTACTCGGCGCGGCGCTTTTACTCCCTGCCCGACATCGTCGCGCGCCGCACCATGCTGGGCAAGCTCGGGCCCATGCGGCGCCTGGAGCGATCGCACCTGCTGACCCGAAAGTGGCGCCAGCAGCCTTTCGAGGCCGACTGGGTCATGGGCACGGGCTTCATCGTGCGCCGCAGCGCCTTCGAGCAGGTCGGGCGCATGGACGAGGGCTATTTCCTGTACTTCGAAGAGGTCGACCTGTGCGCCCGCATGTGGATCGACGGCTGGCGCGTGGTCGCGGTGCCCGAGGTCGAGCTGGTGCACGAGCACCAGCGCAGCAGCGCCGCCGGCCTCCTGTCGCGCTCCGGCAAGACCCACCTGCGCAGCATGGCGCGCTTTTTCGCCAAATTCGGCGTGCCCTGGATGCAGCGCCCCTCGCGCGCCCGCATGGCCGCGGCGCTGGCGCGCTGGCAGGCCCAGCAGCGCGATGGCGCGTCCTCCGGCCCTGTCACCGAGCCACAACACGGGGGGTGAGCCCCCGCCCTGCGCCTGCCGGGCGTCATGGTCGCCTCGTATCATCCACGCAGCGGCCCCCACCGCTGTGTTCTTCCTTCCGTGCCGCCATGAACCTTCCCCGCGTCCGCATCCTGGTCAGTCTCTGTGCCGCGCTCCTGCTGGCCGCGTGCGTGCCCCCCGGCGTGCTGCAAGCGCCCCAGGGCTTCGACATCGAGCCGCACCTCATCACCCCGGCGCAGCTGGCGGCCTTGCCCAAGGTGCCCACGCGCATCCGTGCGGGCGACACCCTGCGCATCGTGCGCGACGCCCAGGACTCCGGGGGCCTGGACCTGCGCAACCTGGTCGACGACAGCCAGACGCTGAACTACGTCGTGCGCGGCGACGGCACCATCGCCTTTCGCTACGCCGGCCGCATCGAGGCCGCCGGCAAGACGCCTGAGGAGCTGGGTGAGGCCTTGCGCGAAAAGCTGACCGTCTACTACCGCGAGCCCGGCGTGACGGTCAACATCGTCAACTCGCCCAGCACCAAGGTCGTGGTGGGCGGCGCCGTGCGCACCCCGCTGACGGTGGACCTCTACGCCGTCAGCAACCTGGAGCAGGCGCTGTTCGCCGCCGGGGGGCTGCTGCCCGGCGCCGACCCGGCTCGCCTGGCCCTGCTGCGCCTGGACGACCAGGACCGCTACCGAGTCCATTTCATCGATTTCGCCAACGTGCTGCAGCCCGACGCCGCCGGGCGTGCGGCCATCGCCTTGCAGCGCGGCGACATCGTCTTCGTGCCCAAGTCGAACGCGGGCGCCTCGGCCGATGGCGTCGAACTCTATTTCAACCAGCTGCTGCCCTTCACCAAGGCCATCGGCATCAACGCCACCGCCAACGTGAACTGACACGGGCCAGACGCCGGACACCATGATCGACATCCGTTCCCTGCGCGACCTGGTTCGCCTGTTCTACATCTTCCGTCGCGCCTTCTGGCTGGCCTTCGCGGGCACCGCCGTGCTGGCCGTCGCCGGGGCCTTCCTGCTGCCGCCCAAGTTCACCTCCGACGCGCGCCTGCTGGTCAAGCCCGGGCGCGAGAACATGGTCGCACCCCTGGAGGCCGGCGACCGCCAGACCGTCTACCCCCAGAGCACCACCCGCGACCCGATCCTCGACGAGGAAAAGATGCTCACCGGGCGCCCCGTGCTGATGCAGGTCGCGCGCCTGTACCTCGCCGAGCTGGCCGCGCAGCCCCCGCGTGAAGGCGCCATGGCCCGCATCAAGGCGGCCGTGGGCGACGCGCGCGCCGCGGTCTCGGGCGCCATCGGCAAGGGCCTGGCGGCCATCGGCCTGACCGAGGTGCAAAGCGAAGAGGAGGCCGTGGCCGAGCGCCTGGCCAAGCGCTTCAGCGTCAGCCACGGACCGGGCTCCAACGTGATGGAGCTGGCCTTCACCTGGGACGACCCCGTCATCGCCCAGCGCGTGCTGACCACCTGGATCCGCGTCTACCTCGATGAGCGCACCGCGGTGCTGGGTCGCAAGACCCTGGTGTCTTTCTACGATGGCAAGGTGCGCGACGCCGATCAGCAGATCGAGTCGGCCAAGAGCCAGCTGCGCAGCCGCCTGGCCGAGATCAACGGCACCAGCGCCCAGGAGCGCCTGGACAACCTGACGCGCCGACTCAACGAGCTGGGCACGCGCCGCGCCGAGATCGCCGCCGAGCGCGTGGCCTTGCGCAACGGCATCAGCTTCGCCAGCCAGCAGACGCGCTCGCTGGACAAGGAAACCGTCTCCGAGCGCGAGCTGGGCAACAGCCCCACCTGGCAGGCCCTGAGCACGCAGCTCGCCGAGCTCAAGCGCCAGCGGGCGGACGCCTTGCGCATCTTCAAGGAAACCGCCCCCACGGTGGTGGCGCTGGATCAAAGCATCACCATGCTGGAGGCGCAACTCAAGACCGAAGACCGCGTGCTGCAGCGCTCCGAGCGCCGTGCGCCCAACGAGCTCAACACCGTGATGGCGCGCAACCAGCTCGAGAAGACCATGCGCCTGCAGGAGCTCGACGCCCTCTACACCGCCTACGACAAGGAGGTTCACGAGCTCGAAGGCCTGCGTCGCAAGGTGCTGGAGAGCGAGCCCGAGCTGGCTCGCCTGGAGCAGGCCCTGTCGGTGGCCGAGAAGAACCGCACCCTCTACCTCGACAGCCTGGAGAAGGCCCGCATCGACCAGGCCCTGGACGACGCCCGCATCAACAACATCGCCCAGATCCAGCAGGCCTCGCTCAACCCCTCGCGCAGCTCGCCCAAGAGCCTGCTGCTGCTGCTCATGGCCCTGCCGGCGGGCGCCGTGGTGGGCCTGATGGTGGTCTACCTCAGCTCGCTGTTCGACCAGCGCATCCACGATGGCGGGCGCTTCGCGGAGCGATTCGGCGTGCCGCTGTGGTCGGCCGTCAAGGACATCGCAGGCCACGGCCCCGACAACGACTTCCACGCCAGCCTCTACCGCATCTACGGCACCTTGCCGCTCGAGCGCATCCGCCGCGAGGGCCTGGTGCTGGGGCTGACCTCGGCGCGCAAAGGCGAGGGCGTGAGCTTCCTGGCCGCGCGCCTGGCCGAGCTGCTCAAGGCGCAGGGGCTGGCCGTTCGCCTCAACCCCGAGTCGGCAACGTCCACGGTCACGGCCGCACCGGGCGAGGTTGTGCTGCTGGAGGCCGCGGGCCTGCACAGCAACCGCGAGGCCTTCGTGCGCCTGGGGCAGGCTCACCTGATCGTGCTCGTGGTCGAGGCCCGCGCCAGCACCGTGCCCGTGGTCGACAACGCCCTGGGGGTGCTTCGCACGGCCTTCAGCAAGGTCGACGGCGTGATCCTCAACCGCCGCCAGTTCGAAGTGCCACCGCACGTGCTGCGCTGGCTGCAACGCTGAGGACCCCTTGATGCGATTGGCCCTCCTGTCTCCGTTGCCGCCCGAGCAAACCGGCATCGCCGACTACGCCGCGCACTGCCGAGTCGCCCTCAACCAGGCGGGGGTGGACGTGCTGACGCCTTTGATGGGCCAGCGCCCCATCACCTCGCTGGCCGCCGCCCAGGCCTGGGTGGCCGAGCGCGACTGGCGCCGCATCGACGTCGTTCACGCAGAACTCGGTGGCGGTCGCCTCGGTGAGTTCTTCACCCTGTGCGCCCTGGCCCGCCTGCCCAACCGGCCGGCCCTGTCGGCCACCATCCACGACCCCGAGCGCATCGTCTGGAAGCCCGTCAACGGCGTGGCCCGCGCGGTGGACGCCGCGCCCTGGCTGCCCCGCCCGGCCAAGCAGGCGGTGGCCCTCTTGTCCGACCCGTTCACGCTGTGGAGCGAACGCAGCCTGGCGCGCAAGCTCGACGGCGTGGCCGCGCTCACCCGCACCGGCGCCGAGCGGCTGGCGCGGCGCATGAAGCTGCCCGCCGATCGCGTCAGCGTCATCCCCCACGGCACCCTCGTGCTGCCCCAGCGCCCGCTGCCCGAGCCCGAACCCATCCGCCTGCTGTACTTCGGCTTCATCTACAGCGGCAAGGGCATCGAGGACCTGATCGACGCCGTCGGCCGCCTGCGCAGCGAGTCGCCCGAGCTGGCCGAGCGCCTGCGCGTGACCATCGCCGGGGGCACCGCGCCCGACATCGCTTTCGGTGCCCAGGGCAGCTACCTCGACGAGCTGCGCGAGCGCGCCTCGCGCCGCGGCCTCAGCCAGCAGGTCGATTGGGAGCTCGACATCGACGAGCACGACATCCCCTCGCTCATCCAGCGCCACCACATCATGGTCCTGCCCTACCGCGAGTCCCGCAAGCTGGCCTTGCTGGGGCAGATGCGCGGCACCAGCGGCGCGCTGGCCTGGGCCATCGCCTGCGGCCGCGGCGCCATCACCTCCGATGCCCGCGCCTTCGCGGAAGAAATCAGCCAGGGCAACGGCTCGGCCTACCGGCAAGGCGACGTCGCCGCCCTGGCTGCGCGCCTGCGCGAGGTGCTGGAGCGACCGGAGTTGATCGCGCAGTGGGCGCAGCGCGCCAGCCTGCTGGCCCAGGACCGCGCCTGGCCCACCACGGGGCAGCGCTTCGTCGGCCATTTTCAGCGCGCCATGCAACGCGCCGACCAGGTCCGGGGCGCGCGCGCCTCCCTGGGGCCGGACTCGACCCTGCTGCGCAAGGAGCGCCTGTGAGCACGCCGCGTCGCGAGGTGCTGCGTCAGGGCGCGGGGGCCGCGCTCGGTGTGGTGGCCGCCAGCGCGCTGCCATCGGCACAGGCTTTCTCGCTGTTCAAGGCCGCGCCTCAGCCGCTCACGCCGCAAGGCACCCGACCGGTGGTGTGGGCCGACTTCCTCGGCCTCAACGCGCAGCTGCAGTGGTTCCCGCCCGAGCTGGCGCGCAAGCAGGTGCAGCAGATGCAGGCCTTGGGCCTGAAGTGGGTGCGCCTGGCGCTGCACTGGATGCTCATCGAGCCCGAACCGGGCCAGCTCAAACTCGACGGCACCGACCGCATGATGGCCGTGGTGCAGGAGGCCGGCTTGCGCAGCATCGTCTACGTCGTGGGCTCGCCCCGTTTCGCCAGCTCGGCCCCCGCGGGCGCGCCCTACGCCGACAAGTACCCCCCGGCCGACCCGACGGTGTTCGCGCAGCGCATGCAGGCCCTGGCGCGTCGCTACCCCGGCGTCGACGTCTGGCAGGTCTGGAACGAGCCCAACATCCCCGGCTTCTGGCAGCCCCGCATCGACCCCGAAGGCTACGCGCGCCTGCTGCAGCCCGCCGTCGCCGCGCTGCGCCAGGTCGCCCCGACCAAGCCCGTGGCCCTCGCCGGCATGGCCTACTACAGCGAGATGGCCGGGCGAGGCGGGCTGATGCTGGAGTCCCTCGCCCGCCTGGGCGCCTTCAAGCTCGACCTCATCACCTGCTACCACCCTTACAGCGCCGAGCCCGAAGGCGCCGAAGGCGGTGTGCGCGATTTCCTCACCCACACGCCCTTCGTCAACCGCGGCTTGCGCTCGTTGGGCGTCAAGCAGATCTGGGCCACGGAGTGGGGCTGGTCCAGCTACGACGGCCCGCGCGAAGAGCAGCCCCTCATCGGCGAAGCGGGACAGGCCAGCCACACGCTCAAGCGCCTGGCCCTGATGGCCACGCAGGACTTCGATCGCGTCTTCCTCTTCACGCTCTCCGACCTGGATGCACGCGCCGGCGTGCGCGACCGCCGCTACGGCCTGTTGCGCGAAGACGGCAGCCCCAAGCCCGTCTACCACGCGCTCAAGCGCTTCCTCGCCACGTGCGGCCCGCGCCTGGAGCCGACCGCGCCCTTGCGCATCGAGGGCGAGCCACCGGCTGGCCTCGTGGCCGTGGCCTGGCGTCGCCCCGATGGCAAGCGCGTGTGGATGGCCTGGTCCAGCGCCCCCGCCAGCGTGACCTTGCCCGACGTGCGCGCCGGCGTGTGGCATCAGCCTCTGGCTGGCACCCAGCGCGAGCTTCAGGCGC
Source organism: Burkholderiales bacterium (assembly GCA_016000265.1). Lineage (GTDB taxonomy): Bacteria > Pseudomonadota > Gammaproteobacteria > Burkholderiales > Burkholderiaceae_C > Aquabacterium. Next base: position 74,129 of record JAECRL010000007.1, on the reverse strand, counting down.
AGGCCTCGAGCGGCCGGGGCCTGCGCCTGGAGCTGGGCACCGAGCTGCAGATCCTGGTCTGGTGAGGCCGACCCGCATGGCGCCGCAACGCATCCTCTGGACCCTGCCCTACCTGCCCTGGCCCATCACCAGCGGCGGCAAGGCGCGTCAGTACCACCTGCTGCGCTGCATGGCCGAGCGCGGCCACCACATCACGCTGCTGGTGCAGTCCAAGGCCCCGCTGGACGAGGCCGTGCGCGCGGCGCTCGCGCCCCTGGTGCAGGAGCTGATCGTGCTGCCGCGGCGCCCGCTCAAGCACCCGCTCACGCTGTGGCACGCGGCCACCTCGCGCCTGCCGCTTCTGACCAGCGTCAACGGCTTCGCGCCCGAGCTGGCCGCCCGCTTCGACGCCCTGCTGCAACGCCAGGCCTGGGACGTCGTCCAGGTCGAGCACAGCTACGGCCTCGAGCCCTTCCTGCCGGCGCTGAAGGCCCGCCAGCAGCCCTTCTTGCTGGTGGAGCACAACGTCGAGTCCGAACTCGGCTCGGCCACCTACGGCCAGTGGCCCATCTGGGCGCGCCCCCTCGTCTGGTACGACCAGTGGCGCGCGCGCCGTTGGGAGCGCCAGGCCCTCTCGGCGGCCGACGTCGTCGTCGCCGTCACCGAGGCCGATGCGGCCAAGCTGCAGGCCATCGGCGGGCGGCCCACCTGCGTCGTCCACAACGGGGTCGACACGCGCGGCTTCGCCCAGGTGCAGCCCGACCCCGCCGGCCGCCGCGTGCTCTTCGTGGGCAACTACGAATACGCCCCCAACGTCGACGCCGTCGAGTGGGCGCTCGACGAGGTCTGGCCGCGCCTGTGGCAGCGCCAGCCCGAGGCCCGTTTCATCGTGTGCGGCCACGCCCTGCCCGAGGCCTGGCGCCAGCGCTGGCGCGACCCCCGCATCGAGTGGCGCGGCTACGTCCCCAGCCTGCCCGAGGTGCAGTCGCAAGCCGCCGTCTTCATGGCCCCGCTGCGCAGTGGCGGCGGCTCCAAGCTCAAGGTGCTCGAAGCCCTGGCCGCCGGCCTGCCCGTGGTCAGCACCCGCGAGGGCCTGTCCGGCCTCAACGTGACGGACGGCCTCCAAGCCCGCATCGCCGACAGCGCCGAGGCCATGTCTGACGCCATCGACGGGCTGCTGCGCCAGCCCGAACGAGCGCGCGAGCTGGGCCAGGCCGCCCGCCGCCACGTCACCGCGTCCTTCGACTGGGACGCCGCGGCCAGCCAGCTGGAGCGCGCCCACGCCCACCTGAAGGCCCAGCCCTCATCGCGCGAGCCCCGCGCCCAGGTCGCCTGATGCGCATCGGCCTCGACTTCCGCGCCGTGACCGCCGCCCCGTACTCCGGTGTGGCCCGCCAGGCGCTGGCGCTGTACGACACCCTGCGCCAGCGCCCGGCCACCGAGGTGCTGCCCTTCACCGCCGCGCCCGCCGACCACCCGCACCGCGGCAAGGCCGTCTGCCCCAGCTACGCCAGCCCCGTCGCCGGCCTGCACCGCCCCACCGAGCGCTGGCGCTTCGAGCGGCACTTCCTGCCCGAAGCCCTGCGCGTGCACGACGTCGATGCCTACGTGGCCACCGTCAACATGGGCCTGCCCGTGGGGCTCGATGCCCACCAGAAGCGGCGCACCCGCTGGGTCCTGCAGATGCACGACGTCTTCCAGCTCACGTTGCGCAACCGCCACCACTCCGCGTGGCGCGAGAAGGCCTATCGCCTCATCGACCGCCTCAGCATCCGCCACGCCACCCGGCTGGCCGACGCCATCTGGGTGCCCTCCGACCACACCGCCGAGGCGCTGCTGACCGTGTTGCCCGACACCGCCGGGCGCATCCGCGTGCTGCCCAATGCCGTGCCGTTCGAGCCCTGGCAGCGCATCCACAAGGAGGTGTTCGCGCCCCTGCGCTACTGGCTGCTGGTCGGCACGCGCGAGCCGCGCAAGAACATCCCCTGGTTCGTCTCCGCCTGGTCGCGCGCGCGCCAGCAACGCCCCGACCTCATCCCCGACCTCGTCCTCATCGGCCACCCCGATGACCTGCCCGGTGCACCCTCGGGCGTGCGCTTCGTGCACGGCATCGACGACGCCCAACTCAGCAGCTGGTACCGCCAGGCCGAGCGCCTGTGGCACCCCGCGTACGCCGAAGGCTTCGGCCTGCCCGTGGTCGAGGCCGCCGCTTGTGGCACCCCCGTGGCCACCGCCACCGGCTCGTCGCTCGACGAGGTCACCCCGCCCGGCTCGCCGCGTTTCGACCCCCGCGACGGCGCGGCCCTGACCGCCTTGATGCTGACGCTCGCCCAGCAGCGTCGAACCCCCGCCGACGGCCCCGAGCGCCTGCGCCAATGGGCCTCGCGCTACGACCTCGGCCCCTACGCTCGTCGCCTCGATGAGCTGCTGGCGGAGCTGGCATGAGCGCCGCAACATGAACAGCGAACCATGACCCGCCTGCTCTCCCTGGCGCCTTTGCTCGTCGGCCTGCTGTTTGGCGTCGTTCTCATGCTGGCTGGCCCTCCGTTGCTCTTCCTCGGCGTGATCGCCGTGGTCGCGCTCGCGGCCATCGTCACCCGCCCTTTGCGCGGCCTGCTGGCCTTTTGCCTCATCGCCCCCTTCATCCCCTGGACCACGGTCACCCTCGGCATCCGCATGACGGTCTCCGAAGGCCTGCTCGCGCTGACCTGGGCCGGCGTGGCCTGGCAGTGGTTGATGGGCCGGCTGCCGACGCTGCCACGTGGCCCCACCGAGCGCACCATGACCTGGCTGATCACCTGGTCCCTGGTCCCGCTGGTGGCGGGACAGGTGCTGGTGCACGGCGTCGAGGGCAACGGCCCCGTCAACTGGGTGCGCTGGCTGCTCAACGTCTCCACGCTCTTCCTGGTGCCCCTGCTCACGCCTCGACCCGAGCAGCGTCGCCAGCTCATGGACTGCCTGGTCATCGGCTTCGCCGCCATGCTGGCCTTGTCCTTGTTCATGTTCATCAAGACGCCCGACGCCCGCGTCATGATCCCCGTGCTGGCCAGCCTGAAGTACGCCCACCCCGAGGCCATCCAGGACATCTTCTCGGCCAACTACACCCGCATGGCCTCGCCCTGGGTGCACCCCAACTCCACCGGTGGCGCGCTGCTGCTGGCCGTCCCCCTGGCCCTCTTCCATGGCTTGTCCCAGACCGGTTGGCGGCGCGCCCTCGGCATGACCGTGGCCCTCGCCGGAGCAGCGGGCATCGTGTTCTCCGGCTCGCGTGGGGCCTTGCTCTGCCTGGCCGCGCTCGTCATCTGGCTGGCCTGGCGCCGCGTGCCCGGTGCCGGCCGCACGCTGGTGGTGGGCGGCGTGCTGGCCACGGTCATGCTGCTGGCCTACCCCCCGGCGCAAGAACGCCTGGCCTCCTTGCTGCAAGGCTCCAAAGACGCCAGCACCAGCGTGCGCTTCGACGAGTACCGCAACTTCCCCCGCGCCGTCGAGCGATACCCGCTGGGCCTGGGTTTCAAGGCCGACCCGCCCCCCCCGGGCACCGACCTCTTCGGCATCAGCAACCTCTGGCTCAACTACATGTACAAGCTGGGCACCCCCGGCATGCTGCTGTTCATCGCCGTCACGGTGGCCTGGTGGCGCGAAGTTCGCCAGCTGGGCGACCTCTCCCGCATGGGCCCCACCAACGCCTTGCGAGTCGGCAGCGTGGGCGCCATGATCGCGGCCCTCCTCACCGGTTTCATCGACCATTACTTCAGTTTCACGCAGGTCCTGCTGGCCCTGTTCTGGCTCACCATGGCCATCAGCCTCCAGCAGTCCCGCCCCGTTCCACCCGAGCGTTCGACACCATGAAACACCGCATCCTCCACAGCCTCAACCTGCGCGACCAGCTCGACGCCTACGCCACCCGACTCGGCGTGCCCCTGCCCGCCCTCACCGAGGCCTACGACTGGATGTGCGCCCACGACGTGGCCTTCGAAGAGCCTGGCCGTGGCGGCAAGGTCAACAGCTACATCGCCTACGTCAACATCGAAAAGCGCATCGAGCACCCGCTCGCACGCCGCTTTTACGCCACCTTGCGCGACGAGATCCCCACCGGCTTCGTGCCGCTCTACGGCATCAACTGGCCGACCCTGGTCGACCGCTGGCGCCGCGGCTGGGAGCAGGTCTACAACATGCTCATCAACAAGATCCCCAGCCACAACCTGCGCCTGGCCTGGTTGCGCATCGGGGGCGCGCGCATCGGCAAGGGCTCGACCATCTGGCGCAACACCGAGGTCATCGGCATGGAGGGCCTGCAGATCGGAGAAGACAGCTGCGTGGGCTGGCACTGCCAGCTCGACGCGCGCGCCGGCCTGCGCATCGGCAACCACGTCACCATCGCCTCTCACAGCATCATCATCGCGGGCGGCCACGACCTCAAAGCCCCCGAGTTCTGGGCCTTCGGTTCGCCCATCGCCATCGAGGACTACGCCTGGATCACCACCCGCGTCATCCTCTTGCCGGGGGCCCACATCGCCGAAGGCGCGGTGGTGGCGGCCAACACCGTCGTCGCCAAGCCGGTGGCGCCTTACACCATCGTCGGGGGCGATGGCGCGCGCGTGCTGGGTGAGCGCGTGCGCGGGCTCAACTACAAGGTGGGGGGCAAGGGCCTTTTCACCTTGCTGCACTGAGCCCAGGGCCCCATGCTCGGCGCCGCATCCCTCTTGACCCTGGTCACCTTCGGCGGGTTGCTGGCCGGCTTCGCCCGCGAGTGGCTGATGGTGGCCAGCTGGGGCGCCAGCGCCCGAACCGACGCCTACGTGCTCGCCATGTTCGTGCCCGAAGCCCTGCGCGCCATGCTGGCCGCGGGGGTGTTCACGTCCTCGGCGCTGGCCCTGTGGCAGGCCCGCAACCCCGGAGAGCGCCAACGCTGGTTCGCGCACATCAACCTCGCCTTGCTCGGGGTCAGCCTGCTGATCGCGCTGCTGCTGTCCGTGGGCTCGCCCGCCTGGGTGCACCTGCTCGCACCGGGCCTGGCCGACGACCAGCGCGACGCGACCCAGCGCTCCCTGGCCGTGCTGGCCTGGTGCGTGCCGGGCATCTTCCTGCAGGCCTGGTGGGCCATGCCCCGCCAGGCCGCCGGGCACTTCCTGCTGGCCGCGCTTGCCTCCCTGGTCTACAACCTGCCGGCCCTGGCTTACCTGGGCAGCCAGCGTGCGGACGCCCAACCCCTGGCCTTGTCCTGGTGCTTCGTGATCGGCAGCCTCGCGTCGGCCCTGCTGCTGCTGCCCTCGGCTTGGCGCTCCGGCCTGCCGCAAACGGCCTGGCGCGGCACCGGTGCCGCCGTGCGGGAGTGGGTCTCGCAACTCGCCCCCTTGCTGGGCAGCGCCCTGCTGGGGCAGGGCGTGGCCTTGCTGGAGCGCATCGTCGCGTCCTACCTGGGTGAGGGCGCGGTCACCGCCATCCACCTTGCCCGCAAGCTCATGAACCTGCCGCTGATCGCCCTGCAGAGCCTCAACCAGGTCCTGCTGAGCCTGATGAGCCGCCGCCAGTCCGAGCGCCTGCAGCTGCTGCGCCAGGGCCTGGCCGCCGTGACGCTCCTGAGCCTGCCGGCTGCCTTGGGCCTGATGCTCAGCGCACCGGCCCTGACGGCCTGGTTGTTCCCCCAAGCCGCGGGCGCGCAGGCCCTCGCGCCCCTGTTGGCGGGCTACGCCGTCATCCTGGTGGCGGCGAGCTGGAACACGCTCCTGGCCCGCTACCACTACGCCGAAGGCGACACGCGCGCCCCGCTGGTTGCCGAAGTCAAAGGCAGCCTGCTCCAGGCCGCCTGCCTGCCCTTGCTGGCCTGGCTGAGCGGCCCCCTGGGACTGGTCTGGGCGCTCATGGCCGGCACCCTGCTCACCGCCCGCTGGTTGCTCGATGCACCCGCCTTGCGGGGCGGCCTGGGGCTGCTGAACCAGGGCGCCGTCAGCGCGGTGGCCCTGTCTCTGGCCTGGTGGGGGTTGAGGCCCTGGCTGTCACCCCAGCCGGGTGTCCTGTTCGCTCAGGCGGCGGGCGTCGGGCTGGTGTGCCTGTTGGCCCTGGCAGCCTGGTTGCGCCCCTGGCGCGTTGGCGGAATCACAACACCGCACGACATTCGCCCGGGGTGATTGCAAGTTTTTGGAGAGTTGTGCTAAAGTCTATGGCTTGCCTTGGAGGGGTGCCCGAGTGGCTAAAGGGGGCAGACTGTAAATCTGTTGGCTTACGCCTACGCTGGTTCGAATCCAGCCTCCTCCACCAGGCAAACCTGCTTGCAGTCACATCGCGTTGTGCGGTGCGGCTTGAAAGTCTGCAGTTGATCGAATCACTCCCGGGCGGGAGTAGTTCAATGGTAGAACCTTAGCCTTCCAAGCTAATGACACGGGTTCGATTCCCGTCTCCCGCTCCACGGTCAAGGTTCTGTCACACGCAGCGTGTTACCATCGCGGTCTTCGCAGAAAGCGAGGGTCGTGTCAGTCGGCACGGGTCTGGGTTCCACCCGATCCCATACCCGTGTCGATGCCCATGTGGCTCAGTGGTAGAGCACCCCCTTGGTAAGGGGGAGGTCGGCAGTTCGATCCTGCCCATGGGCACCACACTCCCTTTCTTCCCTTGTTTGGCTCACTTCTGGATCGCTAGGAGCGATAAAAATGGCAAAAGGCAAGTTTGAACGGACCAAGCCGCACGTGAACGTCGGCACCATTGGCCACGTTGACCACGGCAAGACCACCCTGACGGCCGCCATCGCGACCGTGCTGTCCAAGAAGTTCGGCGGCGAAGCCAAGGCGTACGACCAGATCGACGCAGCGCCTGAAGAAAAGGCCCGCGGCATCACCATCAACACCGCCCACGTCGAGTACGAAACGGCCAACCGCCACTACGCTCACGTTGACTGCCCCGGCCACGCCGACTACGTCAAGAACATGATCACCGGTGCCGCCCAGATGGACGGCGCGATCCTGGTGTGCTCGGCCGCTGACGGCCCGATGCCCCAGACCCGTGAACACATCCTGCTGAGCCGCCAGGTGGGCGTGCCTTACATCATCGTCTTCCTGAACAAGGCCGACATGGTGGACGACGCCGAGCTGCTGGAGCTGGTCGAAATGGAAGTGCGCGAGCTCCTGTCCAAGTACGACTTCCCTGGCGACGACACCCCGATCATCAAGGGTTCGGCCAAGCTGGCCCTGGAAGGCGACACCGGCGAGCTGGGCGAACAAGCCATCATGAAGCTGGCCGAAGCCCTGGACACCTACATCCCCACGCCTGAGCGCGCCATCGACGGCACGTTCCTGATGCCCGTGGAAGACGTGTTCTCGATCTCGGGTCGCGGCACCGTGGTGACCGGCCGCATCGAGCGCGGCATCATCAAGGTCGGCGAAGAAATCGAAATCGTCGGCATCGCTGCCACCCAGAAGACCACCTGCACCGGCGTGGAAATGTTCCGCAAGCTGCTGGACCAAGGTCAAGCTGGCGACAACGTGGGTATCCTGCTGCGCGGCACCAAGCGCGAAGACGTGCAGCGCGGCCAAGTGCTGTGCAAGCCCGGCTCGATCAAGCCGCACACGCACTTCACCGGTGAGATCTACGTTCTGAGCAAGGACGAAGGCGGCCGTCACACCCCGTTCTTCAACAACTACCGCCCTCAGTTCTACTTCCGCACGACCGACGTGACCGGCTCCATCGAGCTGCCGGCCGACAAGGAAATGGTCATGCCTGGCGACAACGTGTCGATCACCGTCAAGCTGATCGCCCCGATCGCCATGGAAGAAGGCCTGCGCTTCGCCATCCGTGAAGGCGGCCGCACCGTCGGCGCCGGCGTCGTGGCCAAGATCCTCGACTAAAATCACCGCATCGGTTTCAGCTCAGCAGGGGTATAGCTCAATTGGCAGAGCGTCGGTCTCCAAAACCGAAGGTTGTAGGTTCGATTCCTACTGCCCCTGCCACCTGACTGATCGCCGAAATCGACGCTGTCACACAGCAGCCCGCAGGCTCCACGAGTCGGCGGGCTTTGTTGCCTCACCTTCATCGCAGAGTTCTGACCGCCCATGGCCACCACGGACATCGACACCGTTTCCACCAGCGCCGACAAGGCCAAGCTGGCTGCCACCGGCCTGCTGGTGATTGGCGGCGTGGCAGCGTTTTACCTGCTCGGCAAGCAAGACCTCTGGCTGCGCGTCGTCACCCTGCTGGTGTTGATCGCCGCGGGCATCGCCGTGTTCTTCACGTCGGCGCAGGGCAAAGAGCTGACCGCCTTCGGGCAGGACTCGCTCAAGGAATTGCGCAAGGTCGTTTGGCCCACGCGCCCCGAGGCCACGCAGATGACGTTGTACGTCTTCGCCTTCGTGGTCGTCATGGCGCTGTTTCTGTGGCTGACCGACAAGGCCCTCGAATGGGCCCTCTACGACCTGATCCTGGGTTGGAAGCGCTGATCCCCAGCACGCAAAACAAGACGAGGTTGACACATGACTGACGTTCAAGCCGCACCTTCTGCCGCCCCGGCCACGCCGCTGCGCTGGTACGTTGTGCACGCCTACTCCGGCATGGAAAAGGCTGTTGAACGCAACCTGCGCGAGCGCATCGACCGCGCCGGCATGCAGGAGCAGTTCGGCCGCATCCTGGTCCCCACCGAAGAGGTGGTGGAAGTCAAGAACGGCAAGAAGTCCGTCACCGAGCGTCGTTTCTTCCCGGGCTACGTCCTGGTCGAGATGCTCATGTCGGACGACACCTGGCACCTGGTGAAGAACACCTCCAAGGTGACCGGTTTCGTGGGCGGCGCCAAAAACCGACCCGCCCCCATCTCGGAAGACGAAGTCATGAAGATCGTCAACCAGATGAAAGAAGGCATCGAGAAGCCGCGTCCCAAGGTCGAGTGGGAAAACGGCGAGGTGGTCCGCGTCAAGGAAGGCCCCTTCACCGACTTCAACGGCTCCATCGAGGACGTCAATTACGAGAAGTCCAAGCTGCGCGTGTCGGTCACCATTTTCGGTCGCGCCACCCCGGTCGAGCTGGATTTCGGCCAGGTCGAAAAGATCTGAGCCTGAGCCCCGCCGGCATGCCAGGGCCCCCTTGTGGGGCCTTTTCCTTTTGAGGGGCTTGTCAAGCTTCGCCGTCCCGATTTAGAATCGCGGGCTTTCCCCCTCGGTGGGGAGGTTCTCGTTCGCTTTGCCATGCGATTTGCGATGCGATTTGCCCGAGGTGCGGAGACGCCCTTTTGAGCAAGCAGCGCAGGCCCGGCCAGCGAGTTGCCTGACACCGACGCCACCAGCCGCGGGCGAGACACGCGGCATGAGGAGCCTGAAGGCGGCGCGTTGCCAACGGCAGCGTGCTTGCGAGTCAGGCGTTTGCACTCGACCACACCGGCAGGCCGCTGGCGTGGTTTCAGGAGAAACTATGGCCAAGAAGATCATCGGCTTCATCAAGCTGCAAATCCCGGCCGGCAAGGCGAACCCCTCGCCTCCCGTCGGTCCCGCACTGGGTCAGCGCGGTCTGAACATCATGGAGTTCTGCAAGGCGTTCAACGCCCAGACCCAAGGTGTCGAACCCGGTCTGAAGCTGCCCGTCGTCATCACGGCGTTCGCAGACAAGTCCTTCACCTTCATCATCAAGACGCCGCCCGCGACCGTCCTGCTGAAGAAGGCCGCCAAGATCGAAAAGGGCTCGCCCCGTCCTCAAGCTGACAAGGTCGGCAAGCTGACGCGCGCGCAGATCGAAGAGATCGCCAAGACCAAGCAGAAGGACCTGACCGCCGCCGATCTGGACGCCGCCGTCCGCACGATCGCTGGTTCCGCCCGTTCCATGGGCATCATCGTGGAAGGTGTCTGACATGCCTAAGCTGACCAAACGCCAACAAGCCTTCGCCAACAAGGTCGACACCAACAAGCTGTACGCCTTCGACGAAGCCCTGACCCTGATCAAGAGCGCCGCCAACGCCAAGTTCGATGAGTCCATCGACGTGGCCGTGCAGCTCGGCGTCGACGCCAAGAAGTCCGACCAGGTCGTTCGCGGCGCCGTCGTGATGCCCAACGGCACCGGCAAGACCAAGCGCGTGGCGGTGTTCGCCCAAGGCGCCAAGGCCGAAGAGGCCAAGGCCGCTGGCGCCGACGTCGTCGGCATGGAAGACCTGGCCGAACAGGTCAAGGCGGGCAACATCAACTTCGACGTGGTCATCGCCTCGCCGGACACGATGCGCATCGTCGGTACCCTGGGCACGATCCTGGGTCCCCGCGGCCTGATGCCCAACCCCAAGGTCGGCACCGTGACCCCGGACGTCGCCACCGCCGTCAAGAACGCCAAGGCTGGCCAGGTCCAGTTCCGCGTCGACAAGGCCGGCATCATCCACGGCACCATCGGCCGTCGCTCCTTCGACGACGACAAGCTCAAGGGCAACCTGGCTGCGCTGCTCGAAGCCCTGACCAAGCTGAAGCCCGCCTCCAGCAAGGGCGTGTACCTGCGCAAGGTCGCCGTCTCCTCGACGATGGGCCTGGGCGTGCGCGTCGACGTCAACAGCATCACCGCTGCTTGATCGTCTCCGACATCGCCGGTGACCCGTCACCGGCCGCGCTCCTCGCGAGTCTGGCGAGGACGTGAAATGAATTGGTGGGCTGGCGCTGGGTGATCCGTCACCGAGCGCCAGGCTATCAAAGACCGTAGGCGCCCTGGCGCGCGCTCGTTCAGGCGAGCCCGGGCTTAATCCCCCAGCCTACGCAGATGGCGCACCCGCTGTTGAAGGTTTCCGCGCACCGCCAGGTGCCTGGGTTCCGAGGCAGAAGGTCGCTGCAACCGGGTGTGCCCGGAGGTCGTTTGCCCCTGTGGGCGGTCGGCCAAGGGGCATGTTTTAAGGAGTAGACCTTGAGTCTCAATCGCAACGAGAAAGAAGCAGTGATCGCCGAAGTGGCTGCCCAAGCGGGCAAGTCGCAGACGCTGGCACTCGCTGAGTACCGCGGCCTCACCGTGGCTCAACTCGACGCGCTGCGCAAGACCGCCCGTGCACAAGGTGTGTATCTTCACGTGCTGAAGAACACCCTGGCACGTCGCGCTGTTGCCGGCACGCCGTTTGAAGTCGCCGCTGAGAGCATGAGCGGCCCGCTGATCTATGGCTTCTCTGAAGACGCCGTGGCAGCTGCCAAGGTGATCGCTGACTTTGCCAAGGGCAACGACAAGCTGGTCATCAAGGCTGGCGCTTACGCTGGCAAGGCCCTCGACGCCAATGGCGTCAAGTCCCTGGCTTCGATCCCCAGCAAGGAAGTCCTGCTGGCTCAGATCTGCGGCCTGCTGCAATCGCCGGTGTCGGGCTTCGCCCGCGTGCTGGCTGCTGTGGCAGAGCAAAAGGGTGGCGGCGCCGAAGCGCCCGCAGCCCCCGCTGCCGAAGAAGCTCCGGCTGCCTGATCGCTCAGATCGCACCGCATTCAACTTTTTACCGATTTTAGGAACCCAAAATGGCATTCGATAAAGACGCATTCCTGACCGCCCTGGACAGCATGTCCGTGATGGAACTCAACGAGCTGGTCAAGGCCATCGAAGAGAAGTTCGGCGTGTCCGCTGCCGCCATGGCCGCTCCCGCTGCGGGTGGCGCTGGTGGCGCTGCCGCCGCTGTGGAAGAGAAGACCGAATTCAACGTCGTCCTGACCGGCGCTGGCGCCAACAAGGTCGGCGTCATCAAGGCCGTGCGCGAAATCACCGGCCTGGGTCTGAAGGAAGCCAAGGACCTGGTCGACGGCGCCCCGAAGAACGTGAAGGAAGGCATTGCCAAGGCCGACGCCGAAGCCGCTCTGAAGAAGCTGGTCGAAGCTGGCGCCACCGCCGAAATCAAGTAATTTGGCCGTGTCAGCCGCGCTTCGTGCTCGGCTTGACCACCCAGCCGCCCGGGCCGACGCCCTGGCGGCTTTTTTCATGCCCTCTTCGCGCGGGGTTTCTGCGTTGGGATTCCGGCGGTGGGGAGCCTGCCGGAGCAGGTCTGCGCCCCTGATTTCAATCCGGGCGCGAACTCTTGCTCTTTTGGTGGTAAGATGGCCGGTTCGAGTGTTCTCTGAACCGACTGCGGAGAACCGGTTTGGTCGAGCCTGGGTGCGTATCCACAACCGCGCCCGGGTTGTCTGCCAGCGGTTGGTAGTGGCCAACCACCAAGCCTCGGGTGCAATGCCCGAATGGCCAGTCGCCGAACAACCGCCCATTCCCTCGGCCAGGGTGTGGGCGAAATTCGAAGCGGATCACCCCGTCGGGTGCCCGAAACGGAGAGTTTATGGCGCAAGCAACCCCCTACAGCTACACCGAGCGCAAGCGGATTCGCAAGAGTTTCGGCAAGCGCGGCAGCGTTTTGAACGTGCCCTATCTGCTGACGATGCAGAAGGATTCGTACGTCGCGTTCCTTCAAAAGGACGTCCCGCCGCAACAACGCAAACCCGAAGGCCTGCAAGCCGCTTTCCTCTCGGCGTTCCCCATTGTTTCGCACAATGGCTTCGTCGAGATGAAGTTCATCGAGTTCAACATCGCCAAGCCGGCGTTCGATGAGCGCGAGTGCCAGCTGCGGGGCCTGACCTTCGCGTCGGCCGTGCGCGCGCGCCTGCAGATGATCATCTACGACCGCGAGACGTCCACGTCCCAGTCCAAGGTGGTCAAGGAAGTCAAGGAACAAGAGGTCTACATGGGCGAAGTGCCCCTGATGACCGACTACGGCTCCTTCATCATCAACGGCACCGAGCGCGTCATCGTGTCTCAGCTGCACCGCTCGCCGGGCGTGTTCTTCGAGCACGACAAGGGCAAGACGCACTCTTCGGGCAAGCTGCTGTTCAGCGCCCGCATCATCCCTTACCGCGGCTCCTGGCTGGACTTCGAGTTCGACCCCAAGGACCTGCTGTACTTCCGCGTGGACCGCCGCCGCAAGATGCCGGTGACGACCCTGCTGAAGGCCATCGGCATGAACAACGAGCAGATCCTGGCCACGTTCTTCCAGAACGACCAGTTCAAGCTCATGGACTCCGGCGCTCAGCTGGCCTTCGTGCCCGAGCGTTTCAAGGGCGAGGTCGCTCGCTTCGACATCACCGACAAGACCGGTGCCGTCATCGTCGAAAAAGACAAGCGCATCACCGCGCGCCACACCCGCCAGCTCGAGCAGTCCGGTACCACGCACATCAGCGTGCCCGAAGACTTCCTGCTGGGTCGCGTGCTGTCGCGCAACCAGGTCGACCCGGACACGGGCGAGCTGATCGGCAAGGCCAACGAAGAGCTGACCGAGTCGCTGCTCAAGAAGCTGCGCTCCGCCGGCATCCTCGACATCGACGTCCTGTTCACCAACGAGCTGGACCAAGGCGCCTACATCAGCCAGACCCTGGCCACCGATGAAACCGCCGACGAGCTGGCCGCCCGCGTGGCCATCTATCGCATGATGCGCCCCGGCGAGCCGCCGACCGAAGACGCCGTTCAGGCCTTGTTCCAGCGCCTGTTCTACTCGGAAGACACGTACGACCTGTCGCGCGTGGGCCGCATGAAGTTCAACGCCCGCGTGGGTCGCGACATCGCCACGGGTCCGATGACCCTGTCCAACGACGACATCCTGTCGGTCGTGAAGATCCTGGTCGAGCTGCGCAACGGTCGCGGCGAAGTCGACGACATCGACCACCTGGGCAACCGCCGCGTGCGTTGCGTGGGCGAACTGGCCGAAAACCAGTACCGCTCGGGCCTGGCCCGCATCGAGAAGGCCGTCAAGGAACGCCTGGGCCAGGCCGAGACCGAAGCCCTGATGCCGCACGACCTGATCAACTCCAAGCCGATCTCTGCGGCCCTGAAGGAGTTCTTCGGTGCGTCGCAGCTGTCGCAGTTCATGGACCAGACCAACCCCCTGTCGGAGATCACGCACAAGCGCCGCGTCTCCGCCCTGGGCCCGGGCGGTCTGACCCGCGAACGCGCCGGCTTCGAAGTGCGCGACGTGCACCCGACCCACTATGGCCGCGTGTGCCCGATCGAAACGCCTGAAGGCCCGAACATCGGCCTGATCAACTCGCTGGCCCTGTACGCCCGCCTGAACGAGTACGGCTTCCTGGAGACGCCGTACCGCCGCGTCACCGATGGCCAGACCACGATGCAGATCGACTACCTGTCGGCCATCGAAGAAGGCAAGTACGTGATCGCGCAGGCCAACGCCTCGCTGGACGCCAACGGCCGCCTGACCGACGAGCTGGTCTCGGCCCGCGAAAGCGGCGAATCGGTGCTGACCTCGCCCGAGCGCATCCAGTACATGGACGTGGCCCCGACCCAGATCGTGTCGGTCGCCGCCTCGCTCGTGCCTTTCCTGGAGCACGACGATGCGAACCGCGCGCTGATGGGCGCCAACATGCAGCGTCAAGCTGTGCCGACCCTGCGCCCCGAAAAGGCCTTCGTGGGCACCGGCGTGGAGCGCGTGGCAGCCGTTGACTCGGGCACCGTCGTGGTGGCCAAGCGCGGCGGCGTGGTGGACTACGTCGACACCAACCGCGTGGTGATCCGTGTCAATGACGCGGAAACCGTGGCCGGTGAAGTCGGCGTCGACATCTACAACCTGATCAAGTACCACCGTTCCAACCAGAACACCAACATCCACCAGCGCCCGATCGTCGATCGCGGCGACGTGGTGGCCGTGGGTGACGTGATCGCCGACGGCGCATCGACCGACCTGGGCGAACTCGCCCTGGGTCAGAACATGCTCGTGGCCTTCATGCCCTGGAACGGCTACAACTTCGAAGACTCGATCATGATCTCGGAGCGTGTGGTCGCCGAAGACCGCTACACCTCGATCCACATCGAAGAACTCGTCGTGATGGCCCGCGACACCAAGCTGGGCAGCGAAGAAATCACCCGCGACATCCCGAACCTGTCTGAGAACCAGCTGGCTCGCCTGGATGAATCCGGCATCGTCTACATCGGCGCCGAAGTCGGCCCCGGCGACGTGCTGGTCGGCAAGGTGACGCCGAAAGGCGAAACCACCCTGACCCCGGAAGAAAAGCTCCTGCGCGCCATCTTCGGTGAGAAGGCGTCCGACGTGAAGGACACCTCGCTGCGCGTGGACCAGGGCACGATGGGCACCGTCATCGACGTGCAGGTCTTCACCCGCGAAGGCATCGTGCGTGACAAGCGCGCCCAGCAGATCATCGACGACGAGCTCAAGCGCTTCCGCCTGGACTTGAACGACCAGCTGCGCATCGTCGAGGCCGACGCCTTCGACCGCATCCGCAAGCTGTTGATCGGCAAGATCGCCAACGGGGGCCCCAACAAGCTGGCCAAGGGCACGGCCCTGGACGAGGCCTACCTGGCTTCGGTGGACAAGTTCCACTGGTTCGACATCCGCCCCGCGGAAGACGAGCTGGCCAACCAGCTGGAGTCCATCAAGAACGCGCTGGAGCAAACCCGCCACAGCTTCGACCTGGCTTTTGAAGAAAAGCGCAAGAAGCTGACCCAAGGCGACGAGCTGCCCGCAGGCGTCTTGAAGATGGTCAAGGTTCACCTGGCCGTCAAGCGTCGCTTGCAGCCTGGCGACAAGATGGCCGGCCGTCACGGCAACAAGGGCGTGGTCTCCAAGATCGTTCCGATCGAAGACATGCCTTACATGGCCGACGGCACCCCCGCCGACATCGTGCTGAACCCGCTGGGCGTGCCTTCGCGGATGAACGTCGGTCAGGTGCTGGAAGTCCACCTGGGCTGGGCCGCCAAGGGCATCGGCCAGCGCATCGGCAACATGCTGCAGCAAGAGGCCGCCGTGGCCGAGCTGCGCAAGTTCTTCGATGAGCTGTACAACAAGTCCGGCGGCAAGAAGGAAGACGTCAGCGCGCTGACCGACGCCGACATCCTGAACATGGCCGGCAACCTGTCCAAGGGCATGCCGTTCGCCACCCCGGTGTTTGACGGCGCCAAGGAAGAGGAAATCCGCGGCATGCTGCAGCTGGCCTACCCGGCCGATGTGGCCAAGGCCAAGGGCCTGACCCCGACCCGCACCCAGGCCATCCTGCACGACGGTCGCACCGGCGAAGCCTTCGAGCGCCCGGTCACCGTGGGCTACATGCACGTGCTGAAGCTCCACCACTTGGTGGACGACAAGATGCACGCCCGTTCGACCGGTCCGTACTCGCTCGTCACGCAGCAGCCGCTGGGTGGCAAGGCGCAGTTCGGTGGCCAGCGCTTCGGTGAAATGGAAGTGTGGGCGCTGGAAGCCTACGGTGCGGCCTACGTGCTGCAGGAAATGCTCACCGTCAAGTCCGACGACGTCAATGGCCGTACCAAGGTGTACGAGAACATCGTCAAGGGCGAGCACGCCATCGAGGCGGGCATGCCGGAATCGTTCAATGTGCTGGTCAAGGAAATCCGTTCCTTGGGCATCGACATTGAACTTGAGCGCAACTGATTAGGAATAGGAGAGCCCCATGAAAGGTTTGCTGGACCTGTTCAAGCAATTCACGCCCGATGAGCATTTCGATGCCATCAAGATCGGCCTGGCTTCGCCGGAGAAAATCCGCAGCTGGTCGTTCGGTGAAGTGAAGAAGCCTGAGACGATCAACTACCGCACGTTCAAGCCCGAACGCGACGGCCTGTTCTGCGCCAAGATCTTCGGCCCGATCAAGGACTACGAGTGCCTGTGCGGCAAGTACAAGCGACTCAAGCACCGCGGCGTGATCTGCGAGAAGTGCGGCGTCGAAGTGACCCAGACCAAGGTTCGCCGTGACCGCATGGGTCACATCGAGCTGGCGGCGCCTTGCGCCCACATCTGGTTCCTGAAGTCGCTGCCTTCGCGTCTGGGCCTCGTGCTCGACATGACGCTGCGCGACATCGAGCGCGTGCTGTATTTCGAAGCGTACGTGATCGTCGACCCCGGCATGACCCCGCTGAAGAAATTCGGCATCATGTCCGAGGACGACTACGACGCCAAGCGCATCGAATTCGGTGACGAATTCGTCGCGTTGATGGGCGCCGAAGGCATCCAGAAGTTGCTGGCTGAGATGGATCTCGACGTCGAGATCGACAAGCTGCGCAACGACATGACCGGCTCCGAGCTGAAGATCAAGAAGAACTCCAAGCGCCTGAAGCTGATGGAGGCCTTCAAGAAGTCCGGCATCAAGCCCAACTGGATGGTGCTGGAAGTCCTGCCCGTGCTGCCGCCGGACCTGCGTCCGCTGGTGCCGCTGGACGGCGGTCGTTTCGCGACCTCCGACCTCAACGACCTGTACCGCCGCGTCATCAACCGCAACAACCGCCTGGCTCGCCTGCTGGAGTTGAAGGCCCCTGAGATCATCGTGCGCAACGAAAAGCGCATGCTGCAGGAAGCCGTGGACTCGCTGCTGGACAACGGTCGCCGTGGCAAGGCCATGACGGGCGCCAACAAACGCGCCCTGAAGTCGCTGGCCGACATGATCAAGGGCAAGTCGGGTCGCTTCCGTCAGAACCTGCTGGGCAAGCGCGTCGACTACTCCGGTCGTTCCGTGATCACCGTGGGCCCGACCCTCAAGCTGCACCAGTGCGGCCTGCCGAAGCTGATGGCGCTTGAGCTCTTCAAGCCCTTCATCTTCTCGCGCCTGGAAGCCATGGGCATCGCCACCACCATCAAGGCGGCGAAGAAGGAAGTCGAATCCGGCACCCCGGTGGTGTGGGACATCCTCGAAGAGGTCATCAAGGAGCACCCGGTTCTGCTGAACCGCGCCCCGACGCTGCACCGCCTGGGCATCCAGGCCTTCGAGCCCGTGCTGATCGAAGGCAAGGCCATCCAGCTGCACCCGCTGGTTTGCGCCGCCTTCAACGCCGACTTCGACGGTGACCAGATGGCCGTCCACGTGCCGCTGTCCATCGAAGCGCAGATGGAAGCCCGCACGCTGATGCTGGCCTCCAACAACGTGCTGTTCCCGGCCAACGGCGAGCCCTCCATCGTCCCGTCGCAAGACGTGGTGCTGGGCCTGTACTACGCCACCCGCGAGCGCATCAACGGCAAGGGCGAAGGCATGATCTTCGCCGACATCCCGGAACTCCAGCGCGCGCTGGACAACGGCGTGGTCGAGATCACCGCCAAGATCAATGTGCGCCTGACCGAGTACGTCAAGGACAAGGTCACCGGCGAGTTCACGCCCGAGACCAAGCTGGTGGCCACCACCGTCGGCCGCGCCTTGCTGTCCGAAATCCTGCCCAAGGGCCTGCCTTTTGCGAACATCAACAAGGCGCTCAAGAAGAAGGAAATCTCCAAGCTCATCAACACCTCCTTCCGCAAGTGCGGCCTCAAGGAAACCGTCGTGCTGGCTGACAAGCTGCTGCAAAACGGCTTCCGCCTGGCCACGCGCGCCGGCATCTCCATCGGCATCGATGACATGCTGGTGCCCAAGCAGAAGTACGAGCTGATCGAGAAGGCCGAGAAGGAAGTCAAGGAAATCGAGCAGCAGTACGTCTCCGGTCTGGTGACCGCTGGCGAGCGCTACAACAAGGTGGTGGACATCTGGGGCAAGACCGGCGACGAAGTCGGCAAGGTCATGATGAGCCAGCTGTCCAAGCAAAAGACCATCGACCGCGACGGCAAGGAAGTCGACCAGGAGTCGTTCAACTCGATCTACATGATGGCCGACTCGGGTGCCCGCGGTAGCGCGGCCCAGATCCGCCAGCTGGCCGGCATGCGCGGCCTGATGGCCAAGCCCGACGGCTCCATCATCGAGACGCCCATCACGGCGAACTTCCGTGAAGGCCTGAACGTGCTTCAGTACTTCATCTCGACCCACGGTGCCCGCAAGGGCCTGGCCGACACGGCGCTGAAGACCGCAAACTCGGGCTACCTCACCCGCCGCCTGGTCGACGTGACGCAGGACTTGGTCGTCACGACCGACGATTGCGGCACCGACCAGGGCATCAACACCCGCGCGCTGGTCGAAGGTGGTGAAGTCATCGAGTCGCTGCGCGATCGCATCCTGGGTCGTGTGCCCGCGATCGACGTGCTGCACCCCGAGACCCAGCAGGTGCTGGTCACCGCCGGCACCATGCTGGACGAAGACGTGCTGGACGAACTCGAAGCCGCTGGCGTCGACGAGGTCAAGGTCCGCACCCCGCTGACCTGCGCCACGCGCTTCGGCCTGTGTGCGAAGTGCTACGGCCGCGACCTCGGCCGCGGTGGCCTGGTGAACTCCGGTGAGGCCGTCGGCGTGATCGCCGCTCAGTCCATTGGCGAGCCCGGTACGCAGCTGACCATGCGGACCTTCCACATCGGTGGTGCCGCTTCGCGCGCCGCCATCGCCTCCAGCGTGGAAGCCAAGTCGGACGGCATCATCGGCTTCAACGCCACGATGCGCTACGTGACCAACGGCAAGGGCGACCTGGTGGTGATTTCGCGTTCCGGCGAAATCGTCATCTCCGACCAGCACGGCCGCGAGCGCGAGCGCCACAAGGTGCCGTACGGTGCGATCCTCAACGTCAAGGCCGACCAGACCATCAAGGCTGGCCTGGTCCTGGCAACGTGGGACCCGCTGACCCGTCCGATCATCACCGAGTTCGCCGGCAAGGCCCGCTTCGAGAACGTCGAAGAAGGCGTGACCGTGGCCAAGCAGGTCGACGAAGTGACCGGCCTGTCCACGCTCGTCGTGATCGACCCGAAGCGCCGCGGCACCGCCAAGGTGATCCGCCCTGGCGTCAAGCTGCTCGACGCTTCGGGCAGCGAAGTCAAGATCCCTGGCACCGACCACGCCGTGATGATCGGCTTCCCGATTGGCTCGCTGGTCCAGATCCGCGACGGCCAGGACCTGTCTCCTGGTGAAGTGCTGGCCCGCATCCCCATCGAAGGCCAGAAGACCCGCGACATCACCGGCGGTCTGCCGCGTGTGGCCGAGCTGTTCGAAGCCCGCTCCCCCAAGGACAAGGGCACCCTGGCCGAGATGACGGGCACCGTCTCCTTCGGCAAGGAAACGAAGGGCAAGGTTCGCCTGCAGATCACCGATCCAGAAGGCGGCGTCCACGAGGAACTCGTGCTCAAGGAAAAGAACATCCTGGTGCACGAAGGCCAGGTGGTCAACAAGGGCGAATCCATCGTCGACGGTCCGGCCGATCCGCAGGACATCCTGCGCCTGCTGGGCATCGAAGAGCTGGCACGCTACATCGTCGACGAAGTGCAGGACGTCTACCGTCTGCAGGGCGTGAAGATCAACGACAAGCACATCCAGGTGATCGTTCGCCAGATGCTGCGCCGCGTGCAGATCGTCAACCCGGGCGACACGCACTACATCGCCGGTGAACAGGTCGAGCGCTCCGAGCTGCTGGACACCAACGACCGCATGCGCGCCGAAGGCAAGCTGATCGCCACGCACAGCGATGTGCTGCTGGGCATCACCAAGGCCTCGCTGTCGACCGACTCCTTCATCTCGGCCGCTTCCTTCCAGGAAACGACCCGCGTGCTCACCGAGGCTGCCATCATGGGCAAGCGCGACGAGCTGCGCGGCCTGAAGGAAAACGTGATCGTGGGTCGCCTGATCCCCGCTGGCACCGGCATGGCCTTCCACCAGGCTCGCAAGGCCAAGGAAGAGATGGACGACACCGAACGTCGCGCCATCGCCATGCAGGAAGCCCAGGAGCGCGCCGCCATCGAGCTGGCCGCCCTGGACGACCTCTCTGGCGACGCGGCTCCGGCCGACGGTGGCGCCACCGCCGAGTGACGTGGTCGAGGCCAGCCTTCGGGCTGGCCCTCCAACACCTCAGCGACAACGCGAAAGGGCCCCTCGGGGCCCTTTTTTCATGGGGTCAAGCTGATCCTCAGCCGCCACTTGCGGGCGTCAGCCCTGGGTGCGGCCAGTTCAACAGCTCCGCCAGGCGGGTCACGACCCACGTGGCCTCGTCGCCGCTCACGCCGGCATCGGCCTGCATCAGGCCGCGCAGGCAGCGCGCCAGCACCTCTTCGGTGTCCGCGCCGACCTCGACGTGAACGCCTCGGCAGTGTTCGGTCAGGTGCTGCGCGAGGTCTTCACACAGTTCATACCGCGACGCCACCTCCATCGCCGGCGAGGTCAGTCGGCCCCGCGCGTCGCTGTGCACCGCCACGAAGGATGGCGGCACCGTGATCTGGCTGCCCTCGCTCATGGTGCGCTCCGCTGCACCAGCAGGAAGCCGCGGCGCTCCGCCACCACCGCGACGTCGGCATCCGCTGGCAACCGGTCCCGGCGGATGAGAGCCAGCCCGCCCGCCGGGGGCTCGCCGGGCGGCGTCGGTGCCCCGAGGTAGAAGCCGAAACTCGGCTGACGCGTGTGCCATTGGGTCACCGGTCCACCTTGCTCACGGGCGATCGCCGCGAGCTCTCCAACGGGCGACTGCAGGGTCTTCGCCCACCAGGGCAGCACCACCATCACGGTCCAGAACGCACCCAGCAAGGCCCCCATCACCGCCCGTTCGGCCAGGGGCCGCCTGGGCCACAGCCAAACGGCCAGCCACAGCGCGCCCACGCCACCGAGCTGCCACCAGGCCGGCCCCGGCGCCGCGCTGGACAGCAGCGTTTGATAGAGCGGGTCGCGGGTTTGAGCCGCCAGCCAGCTCGCCACCTGCTGGCTCCAGGACAGGACCCCGAACAGCAGCAGCTGCGACAGCGCCAGCGCCATCCCCATCGCCTTGGAGCGGGTCTCCGCCAAGGCCTGAGCCACGAGGATCATCAGCGGCGTGACACCGTACAGCAGGTAGTGCGGCAGCTTGGTGTTCGAGAGCGAGAAAAACAGCAAAGCGAAACCCGACCAGCACAGCAGGAATCGGGTCATGGGCTCGCGCCAGAGGCGGCCCAGGCGAGCGACCACGCGGACCAGCAAGGGCGTCCAGGGCAGCATCAGCAACGGCGCCACGACCAGCGTGTAATAAGCGGCCCCCCCATGGCCCTCCTTGGCATGGAGGAAGCGGTTGACGTTGTGCTGCAGGATGAACCCGTCGATGAACGCCATGCCGTGCCGATGAAGCGCGTAGGCGTACCAAGGCACGGCGGTGGCCAGCACGATCGCCCAGGCCCAGCCGTCCCCCAACACCGTGCGCAACCGGCCGATTTGGCCGGACAGCAACAGGTACAGCACCACGGATGCCCCCGGCACCAGGCACGCCACCGGCCCCTTCGTCAACAGGCCCAGCCCCATCCAGAAAAAGGCGCGCCGCAGCGGCGCCTTCTCACCGCTGTCCAGGTGTCGCCACAGGTCCAGGCAGGCCCAGCACATCAAGGCGTTGAGCAAGGCGTCGGCGGTGGCCGCCCGCCCGATCATCAACACCCCCAGGGACGTGGCCACCACGGCCGCCGCGCTGCGCGAGACCTGGTTGCCCATCCAACCCTGCGCGAAGCGCACCGCCGCCAGGCACCACATCAGCGCGGCGATGGCCGACGGCAGCCGCGCGGCCCACTCGTTGACGCCGAACAGCGCCAGGCTGGCCGACTGGAACCAGTAGATCAGGATGGGTTTGTCGAAACGGTCGGCCCCGTTGAGCGTCGTGTGGCCCCAGTCGCCACTGGCCAGCATCTCCCGCGAGGCCTCGGAGAACGCGCCTTCGTCGACGTCGATGAGCGGCGCCGAGCCCAGGCCCAGCAGCCACAGCGCCATCAGCAAAGCCACCCAAGCGAGGGTTGGCAGTTGCGGCAAAACCCCGCGCGAGGGGGAGTCGGAATTCAATTTCATGTGGCGCCTTGCCCGCTTTGATTCGCCACGGCCTGGCGCCACCAGCGCCAGCCGCCCCACACGCCCAGCGCCATCACGCCAAGCTGCACCCCAGGCGGCAGGGCCCACCCCAGGTCCGCCCAGCACAGCGCCACCGCCAGCGGGGGCAGCAGGCCGGCCACGCACAGGCGCACCACGGGCCCACCCAGCCAGCGCCCCAGCCGGGCCGTGACGCCCAGGTGCCAGACGCCCACGGACAGCAGCAGGCCGATGCCCGAGCCGACCAACACGTCGCTGGGCCAGTGCGCGCCCACGACGATGCGGGACAAGGCTTGCAGCGAGGCCAAGGCCCACCAGGCGTGGCGCCACCAGGAGGCGGCGCCCTCCCTCAAGGCCAGCAGGCCCGCCACCGCCCACACCGTTGCCGAATGCCCCGAGGGCATCGACCCCTTGTGCAGCGCCTCGCCGATGACCTGAAAAACCGGGTGGTCGGCACCGAACACCGCCAGCGGGCGCTCCACCTGGAGGCTGCGTTTGAGCGTGTGCACCAGCAGGCCACCCACCACCAGGGCGACCAACATGCCGGCCACGCGCCGGGGCTCGGTCGCCGAGCACGCCGTCAGGAGCAGGAAACCGCACACCCCCAATCCAGACCACGTCAGGAAGGACCAGAACGCGGGCCACTCTCCCAGTCCCTCGTTGACCGCGAGGCCCCAGCTGCGGTCCAGGGGTAGCCCCATCAGGGCGACGCCACCGACGATGGCTGCCAGCCCCACCGCGGCTTGGGGCAGCCAGGGGTTCCGGTCAGCCGGGGCGGGTGAAGGGCGTGGAGACTGCTGAGACGGCATGGTGCGGGATTGTAGTCGCGGGCCTTCGGCGGGCCGACGCGAGCGGGGCTTCAAGGGGCGTGCGCCGATTTCACTCTGTTACAAGGGTTTTCCCTTGCTGATGCTCGTTTTCCCTTATGATGCGACTCAGTTAACCACTTTCGTCAAAGGAGTGCACCATGGCTCAAACCTTCGTTCGTGCATCGCGCCCTGTTGGTGAAGCCCAGCAGCTGCGCCTGGAAAAACTGGGCGTCATCGCCGGTTTCCTCATCGGCCTGCCCCTGGCTGTCAGCGAGGTGGGCGGCTTCCTGTCCCAGGTCGGTGCGCCGGAATGGTTGCAGGTCTCTGCGGTGGTCGTCTGCGTGGCCGCCACCACCCGCCTGGGTCTGATGGCCGCGGCGAGCCTGGCGCGCAAGCTGAACGCGCACTGAGCTTCAACAGCTTCGCAGGCACAAAAAAGGGTCCCGAGGGACCCTTTTTGCTTCATTCGCTCGAGCTCCTGGGAGCCCTGCGAGCTGCATCAGGCGGCTTGGCGGCGACGCACCAGCAGGCCCACGCCGATCAGGCCCAGGCCCATCAGGGCGTAGGTGCCGGGTTCGGGCACAGCCGCGGTGGCAGAAATGCCGGCCAGGCGGAAGGACGACAGCAGCCCGCCGGTGTTGCGGATGGTGAAGGTCGTGCCCGAGACGCCGCTCAGTGCGAAGGTGTTGACCAGCAGTCCGCCGTCGTTGTTGGTGCCCAGGATCAGGCTGTTGCTGCCCCAGCTCAGGGTGGCCTTGTCGAGTGGGCCGAACAGGCCGTTTTCCCACTGAGAAAACTGCAGTCCGCTGAGGGTGACCACCTTGTTGAAGGTCAGCGTCAGCGCTTCGCCGTCGGTGATTTCGCTGGCTTCGAACAGGCCACCGCTCGAGACACCCAGGCCGTCCCAGCGATCCGCCACCTGCGCAGCGGCGCCGCTGGACTTGAGCGCCCGAACCGTCACGCTGAGTGCGCCGGACGTGAAGTTGGGGGCCGTGCTGACGCCGTCGGTCAGCCCGGAGCCGCCGTCGAGGTAGAAGTCGAAGGTCGGGGCGGGCGCGGTGGCCTGCGCGGCCAGGGGCAGGGCGGCGATCAGCATCGCGCCGATGACATGCTTGACGATGGACACGTTCTCTCTCCTTGAGCCGGGCGAGTGGGCAAAAGCCTCTGCCCCTGTTTAATGAATGTCGATGACTGTATCGGTGCCTCGCTCAAGGCGCATCACCCGGAGTGAGCGGGCGGGACAGCGAGTGTTGCAATCGACTCCGGCAGAGCATACAATGGAAGGCTTTTCGGCTTTCGTCGGGTTTTCCTGCGTGCGCTCGGGTGGTGTTGGCCTCCTGAGTGATGGGCGGGTGTCGCCTGTGCGAGGGCCGATTGGTGCTGGTGGCTTGAGTCGGGGCGTTCGTTCAAACGCGCCGTTGCTGAAGTCGCCGGTGAAATCAACGGGAACCAACTGGAATTCATCCATGCCAACCATCAACCAGCTCGTGCGCCACGGCCGTCAGGTCGAGGTCACGAAGTCCAAATCGCCTGCGATGCAGAACTGCCCGCAGCGCCGCGGTGTCTGCACCCGCGTCTACACCACGACCCCCAAGAAGCCGAACTCGGCGCTTCGCAAGGTCGCCAAGGTGCGCCTGACCAACGGTTTCGAGGTCATCTCGTACATCGGCGGTGAAGGCCACAACCTGCAAGAACACAGCGTCGTGCTCGTGCGCGGCGGTCGTGTGAAGGACTTGCCCGGTGTGCGCTACCACATCGTGCGCGGCTCCCTTGACCTGCAAGGCGTCAAGGACCGCAAGCAATCGCGTTCGAAGTACGGCGCCAAGCGCCCGAAGAAGGCCTGATCGGCCCTCTGATTCGAGAAAGAACAGTCGGTCGCCTTCATCGGCCTGTCACCCCGTCGTGACACGCTGGAGAAGAGAAGGCCGAGGTGGCGGTCCTGTCCGGGTGGTCCGGATGTGGTCCGAGTAAGTGGGGTGTGTTGATAGCACCCCGGATGCAGGCGATGTGATCTCCGATCCAGCCCGCGTCAACTGAAGCATTGAAAGGAAACGAAATGCCTCGTCGTCGTGAAGTACCCAAGCGTGAAATCCTGCCCGATCCCAAGTTCGGATCGGTCGACCTTTCCAAGTTCATGAACGTGATCATGGAATCCGGCAAGAAGGCTGTGGCCGAGCGCATCATCTACGGTGCCCTCGAGCAAGTCGAAAAGAAGGCCGGCAAGGATCCGCTGGAAATCTTCAACATCGCTTTGAACAACATCAAGCCCGTGGTGGAAGTCAAATCCCGCCGCGTGGGTGGTGCGAACTACCAGGTTCCCGTTGAAGTTCGCCCCGCTCGCCGCATGGCCCTGGCCATGCGCTGGCTGAAGGAATCGTCGCGCAAGCGCTCCGAGAAGTCGATGGCCCAGCGTCTGGCCAACGAACTGCTCGAGGCCTCTGAAGGTCGCGGCGGCGCCATGAAGAAGCGCGACGAAGTGCACCGCATGGCCGAAGCCAACAAGGCCTTCTCGCACTTCCGTTTCTAATCACCACCCGATGGCCCTCGGGCCATCACCCAAGCGTCCGGGCCGTGCTTTGCACGCCCGGCGCTTTGTCAAATCTGGAGTGACACCATGTCCCGCAAGACCCCGATTGAGCGTTACCGCAACATTGGTATCTCGGCTCACATCGACGCTGGCAAGACCACCACGACCGAGCGCATCCTGTTCTACACCGGTGTGAACCACAAGATCGGTGAAGTGCACGAAGGCGCTGCCACCATGGACTGGATGGAGCAGGAACAAGAGCGCGGCATCACGATCACGTCGGCTGCCACGACCTGCTTCTGGAAGGGCATGGACATGTCCTACCCCGAGCACCGCTTCAACATCATCGACACCCCTGGACACGTGGACTTCACCATCGAGGTGGAGCGTTCCATGCGCGTCCTGGACGGCGCCTGCATGGTGTATTGCGCCGTGGGTGGCGTGCAGCCTCAGTCTGAAACCGTGTGGCGTCAGGCGAACAAGTACAAGGTGCCCCGCCTGGCCTTCGTGAACAAGATGGACCGCACCGGCGCCAACTTCTTCAAGGTCTACGACCAGCTCAAGCTGCGCCTGAAGGCCAACCCCGTGCCCGTGGTGATCCCCATCGGCGCCGAAGACAACTTCCAGGGCGTGGTCGACCTGCTCAAGATGAAGGCCATCTACTGGGATGAGGCTTCGCAGGGCATGAAGTTCGACTACCGCGACATCCCCGCCGAGCTGCAAGCCGACGCCACCAAGTGGCGCGAAGGCATGGTCGAGGCCGCCGCCGAAGCCAACGAAGAGCTGATGAACAAGTACCTCGAAGAGGGCGACCTCTCCGAAGAAGAAATCAAGCTGGCCCTGCGCAACCGCACCATCGCTTGCGAAATCCAGCCGATGCTGTGCGGCACCGCCTTCAAGAACAAGGGCGTGCAGCGCATGCTCGACGCCGTCATCGATTACCTGCCTTCGCCCGTGGACATCCCCCCGGTGGGCGGCATGGACGAAGACGACCAGCCGACGACCCGCAAGGCCGACGACAGCGAAAAGTTCGCCGCCCTGGCCTTCAAGCTGATGACCGACCCGTATGTCGGTCAGCTGACCTTCGTGCGCGTGTATTCGGGCGTGCTGAACTCCGGTGACTCCGTCTACAACCCCATCAAGGGCAAGAAAGAGCGCATCGGCCGGATCCTGCAGATGCACGCCAACGAGCGTGAAGAAATCAAGGAAATCCTGGCCGGCGACATCGCCGCCTGCGTGGGCCTGAAGGACGTCACCACCGGCGAAACCCTGTGCGACGCCGACGCCATCATCACCCTGGAAAAGATGGTCTTCCCCGAGCCCGTGATCGCACAGGCCGTGGAGCCCAAGACCAAGGCCGACCAGGAAAAGATGGGCATCGCCCTGCAACGCCTGGCTGCTGAAGACCCTTCGTTCCGCGTCAAGACGGACGAAGAATCGGGTCAGACCATCATCGCCGGCATGGGTGAGCTCCACCTGGAAATCATCGTCGACCGCATGAAGCGCGAATTCGGCGTGGAAGCCAACGTGGGCAAGCCCCAGGTTGCCTACCGCGAGACCATCCGCAAGAAGGTCACCGACGTCGAAGGCAAGTTCGTTCGCCAGTCCGGTGGTAAGGGCCAGTACGGTCACGTCGTGCTGACCGTCGAGCCGCAAGAACCCGGCAAGGGCTTCGAGTTCGTCGACGCCATCAAGGGCGGCGTGGTGCCTCGCGAGTACATCCCCGCGGTCGAAAAGGGCGTCATCGACACCCTGACCAACGGCGTGCTGGCCGGCTACCCCGTGGTCGACGTCAAGGTCACCCTGACCTTCGGTTCGTACCACGATGTGGACTCGAACGAAAACGCGTTCAAGATGGCTGCATCGATGGGTTTCAAGGACGGCTGCCGCAAGGCGTCGCCCGTGATCCTCGAGCCCATGATGGCCGTGGAAGTCGAAACGCCTGAAGACTACGCCGGCACCGTGATGGGCGACCTGTCCTCGCGTCGCGGCATGGTGCAAGGCATGGACGACATGGTCGGCGGCGGCAAGATCATCAAGGCAGAGGTTCCCCTCTCCGAGATGTTCGGCTACTCGACCAGCCTGCGTTCGGCCACCCAGGGTCGTGCCACGTACTCCATGGAGTTCAAGCACTACTCGGAAGCCCCGAAGAACGTGGCCGATGCCATCATCACCGCTCGCGCCAAGTAAGGCGTGACCGGTGGGCGCGGGTGGACACATCCGCGCCTGCAACAATTTCAAGCCGGTCTTCGGCGCCACCTCGACTTCGCGTCGGCGTGGCTGGCTTGCTGCCCGTGGCAGCCAATGCTGGAGACCTTAAACCCACACGGGCGACTGTTCTTTGTTGGAGAAACAAATGGCAAAAGGTAAATTCGAACGGACCAAGCCGCACGTGAACGTCGGCACCATTGGCCACGTTGACCACGGCAAGACCACCCTGACGGCCGCCATCGCGACCGTGCTGTCCAAGAAGTTCGGCGGCGAAGCCAAGGCGTACGACCAGATCGACGCAGCGCCTGAAGAAAAGGCCCGCGGCATCACCATCAACACCGCCCACGTCGAGTACGAAACGGCCAACCGCCACTACGCTCACGTTGACTGCCCCGGCCACGCCGACTACGTCAAGAACATGATCACCGGTGCCGCCCAGATGGACGGCGCGATCCTGGTGTGCTCGGCCGCTGACGGCCCGATGCCCCAGACCCGTGAACACATCCTGCTGAGCCGCCAGGTGGGCGTGCCTTACATCATCGTCTTCCTGAACAAGGCCGACATGGTGGACGACGCCGAGCTGCTGGAGCTGGTCGAAATGGAAGTGCGCGAGCTCCTGTCCAAGTACGACTTCCCTGGCGACGACACCCCGATCATCAAGGGTTCGGCCAAGCTGGCCCTGGAAGGCGACACCGGCGAGCTGGGCGAACAAGCCATCATGAAGCTGGCCGAAGCCCTGGACACCTACATCCCCACGCCTGAGCGCGCCATCGACGGCACGTTCCTGATGCCCGTGGAAGACGTGTTCTCGATCTCGGGTCGCGGCACCGTGGTGACCGGCCGCATCGAGCGCGGCATCATCAAGGTCGGCGAAGAAATCGAAATCGTCGGCATCGCTGCCACCCAGAAGACCACCTGCACCGGCGTGGAAATGTTCCGCAAGCTGCTGGACCAAGGTCAAGCTGGCGACAACGTGGGTATCCTGCTGCGCGGCACCAAGCGCGAAGACGTGCAGCGCGGCCAAGTGCTGTGCAAGCCCGGCTCGATCAAGCCGCACACGCACTTCACCGGTGAGATCTACGTTCTGAGCAAGGACGAAGGCGGCCGTCACACCCCGTTCTTCAACAACTACCGCCCTCAGTTCTACTTCCGCACGACCGACGTGACCGGCTCCATCGAGCTGCCGGCCGACAAGGAAATGGTCATGCCTGGCGACAACGTGTCGATCACCGTCAAGCTGATCGCCCCGATCGCCATGGAAGAAGGCCTGCGCTTCGCCATCCGTGAAGGCGGCCGCACCGTCGGCGCCGGCGTCGTGGCCAAGATCCTCGACTGATTCATGACACGTGCCCGGCCGGCTTCGGCTGGCCCGGGCGTCATCCATCGCTCTTTAATTGAAGGAAGTGTGTCATGGCACAGCAAAAGATCCGCATTCGCCTGAAGGCGTTTGACTACAAGCTGATCGATCAGTCGTCGGCCGAAATCGTGGAAACCGCCAAGCGCACCGGCGCCATCGTCAAGGGCCCCGTGCCCCTGCCGACCCGCCTGCAACGCTTCGACATCCTGCGTTCGCCCCACGTCAACAAGACCAGCCGCGACCAGTTCGAAATCCGCACCCACCAGCGCCTGATGGACATCGTGGACCCGACCGACAAGACGGTTGACGCCCTGATGAAGCTCGACCTGCCGGCTGGCGTGGACGTCGAAATCAAGCTGCAGTGATGCGGCTCCTGGCACCTCCCTGGTGCCAGCGCCCTCGAAGCCGCCTCTCGGGGCGGCTTTTTACATGGCACGGTCAAGCTGAGCTTGCGCTCGGGTTGACCCTTTGTTATAGTCGTGGGCTTTCCTGAAATGGGCGGCGTGCCTGTGCGTCTCGTTCGCGAGTTCGTGCTGGGGCGCTGGTCAGTGAAGGAATCCATCCGGGCCCGGCCAATCGCTGTCGGGTTTTTGTAAAAGGCTCCACGCATCGTTGTGGAGTTGGAGAAAAAAATGAGTCTTAGCAATCGCATCGGATTGCTGGGCCGCAAGGTGGGCATGATGCGCATCTACACGGACGACGGCGACGCCGTGCCCGTGACGGTGCTCGATGTGTCCAACAACCGCGTGTCCCAGGTTAAAACCGTTGAGACCGACGGCTACACCGCTGTGCAAGTGGTGTTCGGTGCCCGCAAGGCATCGCGCGTGACCAAGCCTGAGGCGGGTCACCTGGCCAAGGCCGGCGTTGAAGCCGGCGAGTTCGTCAAGGAATTCCGAGTGGCCCCCGAAGTGGCCGCCGAGTACAAGGCTGGCGCCACCATCGCGCCGAACGCCCTGTTCGAAGCGGGCCAGCTGGTTGACGTGCAAGGCACCTCGATCGGCAAGGGCTACGCCGGCACCATCAAGCGCCACAACTTCAGTTCGCAGCGCGCTTCCCACGGTAACTCCCGTTCCCACAACGTTCCTGGCTCCATCTCGATGGCCCAGGATCCGGGTCGCGTGTTCCCTGGCAAGAAGATGACCGGTCACATGGGTGACGAGACCGTGACCACGCAGAACCTCGACGTCGTGCGCGTTGACGAAGCCCGTCAGCTGCTGCTGGTCAAGGGTGCCGTCCCCGGCGCCAAGGGTGGCTTTGTCACCGTGCGTCCGGCCGTGAAGGTCAAGGTCAAGAAAGGAGCCAACTGATGGCACAGCTCGAACTGCTCAATGAGCAAGGTCAGGCTGCTTCCAAGGTTGAAGCATCCGATACCGTGTTCGGCCGCGATTACAACGAAGCCCTGATCCATCAGGTCGTCGTTGCTTACCAGGCCAATGCCCGTCAAGGCACCCGCGCCCAGAAGGACCGCGAAACCGTCAAGCACACCACGAAGAAGCCCTGGCGCCAAAAAGGCACCGGTCGCGCTCGCGCTGGTATGTCGTCTTCGCCCCTGTGGCGTGGCGGCGGTCGGATCTTCCCGAACAGCCCCGACGAAAACTTCACCCACAAGGTCAACAAGAAGATGTACCGCGCCGGCATGGCCGCCATCTTCTCCCAGCTGGCCCGCGAAGGCCGCCTGGCCGTGGTGGACTCGATCGCTGTCGAAGCCCCCAAGACCAAGCTGCTGGCTGCCAAGCTGAAGGCCATGAACCTGGATCACGTCCTGGTCATCGCCGACAACGTGGACGAGAACCTGTTCCTGGCCGCTCGCAACCTGCCCAATGTGCTGGTGGTTGAGCCCCGTTACGCCGATCCCCTGTCCCTGGTCTTCTACAAGAAGGTCGTGGTCACCAAGGGTGCGATCGAAAAGCTGCAGGAGATGTTCGCATGAGCACTCTGAAATTCGATGAAAGCCGCCTGCTGAAGGTGCTGGTCGCTCCGATCATTTCGGAAAAGGCCACCGCCGCTGCCGAAGAGCGCGGCCAAGTGCTGTTCAAGGTGCTGCGCGACGCCACCAAGCCCGAGATCAAGGCCGCTGTTGAGCTGCTGTTCAAGGTCGAAGTGAAGTCGGTGCAAGTCCTGAATCAGAAGGGCAAGACCAAGCGCTTTGGTGGCCGCATTGGCCGCCGCGACCACGCCAAGAAGGCCTTCGTGGCCCTCAAGGAAGGTCAAGAGCTGAACTTCTCCGGGGAGGCCGCGTAATCATGGCTGTCGTCAAAGTCAAACCGACATCGCCTGGCCGCCGTGGCGTGGTCAAGGTCGTGCACAAGCACCTGCACAAGGGTGCCCCGCACGCTGCCCTGGTGGAACCCCAGAAGCAAAATGCTGGCCGCAACAACAACGGTCACATCACGATTCGCCACAAGGGCGGTGGTCACAAGCACCACTACCGCGTGGTGGACTTCGTGCGCAACAAGGATGGCATCCCCGCGAAGGTGGAGCGCATCGAGTACGACCCGAACCGCACGGCTCACATCGCCCTGGTGTGCTATGCCGACGGCGAGCGTCGCTACATCATCGCCCCCCGCGGCCTGGAAGTGGGCTCCACGGTCCTGAGCGGCTCGGAAGCGCCGATCAAGTCCGGCAACACCCTGCCCATCCGCAACATCCCCGTGGGTTCGACCATCCACAACATCGAGATGATGCCGGGCAAGGGTGGCCAGATCGCCCGTTCGGCTGGCACCTCCGCTGTCCTGATGGCCCGCGAAGGCACCTACGCTCAGGTTCGCCTGCGCTCCGGTGAAGTCCGTCGCATCCACATCGAATGCCGCGCCACCTTGGGTGAAGTGAGCAACGAAGAGCACAGCCTGCGTCAATACGGCAAGGCCGGCGCCATCCGCTGGAAGGGCATCCGCCCGACCGTCCGCGGTGTGGCAATGAACCCGGTTGACCACCCGCACGGTGGTGGTGAAGGCCGTACTGGTGAAGGTCAGGTCCCTGTCTCGCCATGGAACACCATGACGAAGGGCTACCGCACCCGCAACAACAAGCGCACGCAGACCTTCATTGTGTCGCGTCGCAAAAAGTAAGAGGTAGGCTGCAATGGCTCGTTCTCTGAAGAAGGGTCCCTTCGTGGATCACCACCTGTTGGCCAAGGTTGAGAAGGCTGTGTCCACCAAGGACAAGAAGCCCGTCAAGACCTGGTCGCGTCGTTCGACCATCCTGCCTGAGTTCATCGGCCTGACCATTGCTGTGCACAACGGCAAGCAGCACGTGCCCGTGTACATCCAGGACCAGATGGTTGGCCACAAGCTCGGCGAGTTCGCCCTGACCCGCACGTTCAAGGGTCACCCAGGCGACAAGAAAGCCAAGAAATAAGGAGCAGCTGCGATGGAAACGAAAGCAATCGTTCGCGGCGTTCGCCTGTCGGTCGACAAGGGTCGACTGGTGGCCGATCTCATCCGTGGCAAGAAGGTCGATCAGGCCCTCAACATCCTCGAGTTCACCCAGAAGAAGGCTGCCGGCATCGTCAAGAAGGCACTGGAATCTGCGATCGCCAACGCCGAACACAATGACGGCGCTGACATCGACGAACTGAAGGTCAAGACCATTTATGTGGAGCAAGGCCCCACGCTGAAGCGTTTCACTGCCCGTGCCAAGGGCCGTGGCAACCGCATCAGCAAGCCGACTTGCCACATCTATGTGACCGTGGGCAACTAAGCGAGGCTGATCATGGGACAAAAAATCCACCCGACCGGCTTCCGCCTGGCCGTCACCCGCAACTGGGCATCGCGTTGGTACGCCACCAACCGCAACTTTGCCTCGATGCTGGCTGAAGACCTGGAAGTCCGTGAATTCCTGAAGAAGAAGCTCAAGAACGCGGCCGTGTCGCGCATCTTGATCGAGCGTCCCGCCAAGAGCGCACGCATCACCATTTTCTCGGCTCGTCCGGGCGTGGTGATCGGCAAGAAGGGCGAAGACATCGAAAACCTGAAGCTCGAACTGGCCAAGCGTCTGAATTGCCCGGTCTCGGTGAACATCGAAGAAGTGCGCAAGCCTGAAGTCGATGCTCAGCTGATCGCCGATTCGATCACGCAGCAGCTGGAAAAGCGCATCATGTTCCGCCGCGCCATGAAGCGCGCCATGCAGAACGCGATGCGACTGGGCGCTCAGGGCATCAAGATCATGTCCGCCGGCCGCCTCAACGGCATCGAAATCGCTCGCACCGAGTGGTATCGCGAAGGCCGCGTGCCCCTGCACACCCTGAAGGCTGACATCGATTACGGCTTCTCCGAAGCCCACACCACCTACGGTGTGATCGGTGTGAAGGTCTGGGTCTACCGTGGCGACCGCCTGGCCAATGGCGAGGCCCCGGTGCTCAAGGGTGACGACCGCGAAGACGATCGTCGCAACCGCCGTGGCCCCCGTGGCGACCGCCCCAATGACCGTCGTGGTCCGGGCGCGGGTCGTGGTGGCCCGGGCCGTGGCGCACCGCGTGCTGACGGTGCCCCGGCCGATGGCAGCGACAAGCCTGCCGTGGCCGCTGGTGCTGGCGATGCCAAGCGCGTTCGCAAGGCCGCTCCGGCTGCCGAAGCGAAAGGAGAATAAACATGCTGCAACCTAATCGTCGCAAGTTCCGCAAGGAACACAAGGGTCGCAACACCGGCGTGGCAACACGCGGTGCTGACGTATCGTTCGGCGACTTCGGCCTGAAGGCGACCGAGCGCGGTCGCCTGACGGCTCGCCAGATCGAAGCCGCTCGTCGTGCCATTTCGCGTCACGTCAAGCGCGGTGGTCGCATCTTCATCCGGATCTTCCCGGACAAGCCGATTTCGAAGAAGCCGGCCGAAGTGCGCATGGGTAACGGCAAGGGTAGCGTCGAGTACTACGTCGCGGAGATCACTCCGGGCAAGGTCCTCTACGAAATCCAGGGCGTGCCCGAGCAACTCGCTCGCGAGGCGTTCACGCTGGCAGCCGCCAAGCTGCCGCTGAGCACCACCTTCGTTGGCCGCCAGTTCGGCATCTGATCAACGCGCAAGGAGAAAGACATGGCGAAAGCCTCTGAACTGCGCGCCAAGGATGTGGCCGCACTGGAAACCGAAATCAAGGACCTGCTGAAGTCGCACTTCAACCTGCGCATGCAGCGTGCCACACAGCAGCTCAACGACCACTCGAGCCTGAAGAAGACCCGTCGCGACATCGCTCGTGCGAAGACGATTCTGGCCGAGAAGAAGCAAGGAGCCGCCAAATGACGGAAGCTCAAACCAAAGTGACCCGCTCGCTGGTCGGCAAGGTCGTCTCCGACGCCCGCGCCAAGACCGTGACCGTGCTGGTCGAGCGTCGTGTCAAGCACGAGCTGTACGGCAAGATCGTGGCCCGTTCGCGCAAGTACCACGCTCACGATGAGAACAACGAGTTCCACATCGGTGACGTGGTCGAGATCAGCGAAAGCCGCCCGCTCTCGAAGACCAAGAACTGGGTCGTGACCCGTCTGGTCGAGAAAGCTCAGGCAGCTTGATGCCCTTTGCGGTCGGCGCGAGCCGATCGCCACGGTGGGGGCGGGGTTTAAGCCGCTCCCAGCCGTTTGCCAAACCGGCGTCCAGTCATACTGGCGCCGGTTTTTTCGTTCTGGCTGAACGTTTCATTTCACACATTGGAGTTCGCGATGATCAAGGTCGGTGACAAGCTGCCGGGTGGCACCCTGTTCGAGTACATCGAGGTCGAAGGTGAGGGCTGCAGCCTGGGTCCGAATGCGTTTGACATCGCGCAGGCCACGGCCGGCAAGACCGTCGCGATCTTCGGCTTGCCCGGTGCGTTCACACCGACTTGCTCGGCCCGACACGCCCCCGGCTACATCGGCCGCGTCGCCGAGTTCCGAGCCGCCGGTGTCGACGAGATCTGGTGCGTGGCGGTCAACGACGCGTTCGTGATGGGCGCGTGGGGTCGCGAGTTGAAGTCCGCGGGCAAGGTTCGCATGATGGCCGACGGCAGCGCCGCGTTCGCCAAAGCCACGGGCCTGACCCTGGACCTGAGCGAAAAGGGCTTGGGTCTGCGTTCAGGGCGTTACTCGATGCTGGTCAAGGACGGTGTCGTGACGCAGTTGAACGACGAGAAGGGCGGTGGCTTCGCGGTCAGCGACGCGGAGACGTTGCTTCAGCAGATCCGGGCTTGAGGCCCATCGGCCTCAGCCCACGCCGTGGGCGGTTCGGGCTCGAAGGCATTGCGCGTCACCTGGCGTGACCTCCCTGCACGGGGTGGGGCGCCGGTCGTAGATCGCGCAGCCCACGCTCGCGCCGATCTCGCCTTGCAGGGCGATGCAGCGGGGCGCGCGCGATGAGGTGCCCGCCATGCAGCGCAGGTGCGCGTTGAGCGGCTGGGTCAGGGCCACGGGGACGTGGCCGCCCGGGGCGTCGTCGCCCTCGGCCCAGTAAAACGACACGCGGTATTGGGCGCAGCAGGCGCCACAGCGCTGGCAGTCCATCGGGGTCATGGTGCAAAGCCTGATTTCGGCTGGAGCGGGGTGGGCAGTTTAGCTGCCTCCACGCGCCTGGCGGCGGGCGGTTGGGTGGTCTGTCCGTTTGTCTGTCCGGTTGTCTGCCTCGATCCGGGCATGCTACATTTGCAGGCATGAGCATGGTCCGCTTTTATTTTTGGCACTTTCACCTCCCGCCCCAGACCGGCGCAGGAGTGGCCGACGCATAAGCAGACCCCACCCAATCCTGAAACCGCCGGCACCACCGGCGGTTTTTTTTTGAAACGACCAGGACCGCACATGACCGCACAATCCAGCGCCGCACAAGGGTGGATCCCGCCCGCCGACAAGACCTCGCAGACCGACGACGAGCGCATCCGCAACGTCACGCCGCTGCCCCCGCCTGAGCACCTGATCCGTTTCTTCCCGATCAGCGGCACGCCCGTCGAGTCCCTGATTGCGCGCACCCGCAAGGCCATCCGCAAGATCGTGCACGGCAAGGATGACCGCCTGCTGGTGATCATCGGACCGTGCTCCATCCACGATCCCGCGGCGGCCATCGAGTACGCACGCAAGCTGCTGCCCCTGCGCGAGAAGTTCGCCGGCACGCTGGAGGTGGTCATGCGCGTGTACTTCGAGAAGCCCCGCACGACGGTGGGCTGGAAGGGCCTGATCAACGACCCGTACCTCGACGAGAGCTTCAAGATCGACGAGGGCCTGCGCATGGCCCGCCAGTTGCTGCTGGAGATCAACCGATTGGGCGTGCCCGCAGGCAGCGAGTTCCTGGACGTGGTGTCGCCGCAGTACATCGGCGACCTCATCAGCTGGGGCGCCATCGGGGCGCGCACGACCGAAAGCCAGGTGCACCGTGAACTCGCTTCGGGCCTGAGCGCACCGATCGGCTTCAAGAACGGCACCGATGGCAACATCAAGATCGCGACCGACGCGATCCAGGCCGCGGCCCGTTCGCACCACTTCCTGTCGGTGCACAAGAACGGCCAGGTCGCCATCGTGGAGACCGCCGGCAACCCCGACTGCCACGTGATCCTGCGCGGTGGCAAGGCCCCGAACTACGACGCCGACAGCGTGGCCCTGGCCTGCAAGGACCTGGAGGCCGCCAAGCTGCATCCGTCGTTGATGGTGGACTTCTCGCACGCCAACAGCTCCAAGCAGCACGAGCGCCAGGTCGTGGTGGCCCAGGACATCGCCGCACAGCTCGCCGGGGGCTCCAACCAGGTCTTCGGCGTGATGGTGGAGAGCCACTTGTGCGCGGGGGCTCAGAAGTTCACCCCGGGCAAGGATGATCCGGCGAAGTTGGTGCACGGTCAGTCCATCACCGATGCCTGCATCGGCTGGGATGACTCCGAGCGGGTTCTGCAGATCCTGTCGGACGCCATCGAGGCCCGGCGCGCTCGCCGCGCTTGAGCCCGGGGGGGGGGCGAAGTCGTCGCCCGGTCTTCCCTGGCGACTTCCCTCTGAAGGGGGGGCTGAGGGCCCACGGACCCGGGCTCGCGATTGCGCGTCGCGCATCCCAGTGGATACTGCTGCAACGCTGTTTTCCCCTTCCTCGCTGGCATGACGATTTCGGGCCCCCGTTTCCTCCTGGTCGACGACCACGCCTTGTTCCGCATGGGCCTGGGCTTGATGCTGGCCGAGCGCTGGCCGCGATCTCTGCTGACGCAGGCGGGGTCGTGGCACCAGGCGCTGGAGCACCTGCGGGCGCAGCCGGTCGACGTGGTGTTGCTGGATGTGCACCTGCCGGACGGCCATGGGCTGGACGACCTGCCGGCCTTGCGACAGGCGGCGCCTCAGACGCGCGTGCTGTTGATGTCTTCCGACGTCGACGCCGACCAGGTGGCTCTGGCCCGTCAAGCGGGCGCGGATGGTTTCGTGCCCAAGGCGGCGCAGGCCGACGAGATCGTGGCGGCGGTGCAAGCGATCTTGCGCGGGGAGCAGGCTTATGGTGCCTTGTCGTACACGGCCTTGTCGCCGCGTGCCGGTGGACTGGTCGCGGCGGGCACGCGTCCCGATCCGGCTTGGTGCGCCAGCGAGGGCCTGCCCACCTTCACGGATTGCCAGCTCGACATCTTGCGCCACCTGGGGCGGGGCACGCCCAACAAGGCGATCGCGCGGCACATGGGCATGAGCGAGAGCGCGGTGCGCGCCGAGGTGTCGTGGATCACGGAGTGGCTGCAGGCCACCAGCCGGCAGGAGGCTTACGCGCGCGCGGTGGCCCGCGGGCTGCTGGCGCCTTGATGCCCTGATGCCTTGACGCCATGCGTTTGTTGCCACCCCTGAGCCGAGCCCTGCGCTTCGATCCGCCCCGCCTGCTGGCGGCGCAGATGGAGTTGGTGGATCGCAACCTGACCACGGCCTTGCTGAGTTCGGGCGGGGTGGCGTGCATCACGGCGTTGGCCTACCAGGCGACCTTGGGCGACCGGCGCATCTGGTGGTGGGCGCTGACCACGATCTTGCTGCTGATGGGCGCGCTGCTGTGGCGGGCCGCTCAGCCCTCACCGTCTTCGGCGAACTTCAACCCCTTGCGTCACGCGCAGGGCCTGCGGGTGATCTGGGCGCTCAATGGCAGCGCCTGGGGCGCGCTGGCGCTGCTGTTCTTGCGCCCTGGCGAGCCGGACTCGACCAACCTGATCGCCGTGATGATCGCGGGCATGAGCTCGGCCGGGCTGGCGGTGTTCGGGCCGTCCTGGCCGATCGCCATGAGCTACTGGGTCACCTGCATCGTGCCGTGCATCATCGCGCTGATGCGGGCTCAGGGCACGGTGAACGTCGCACTCGGCCTGGGAGGCATCGCCTACCTCGGGGCGATGACGGTGTACTCGTACCACGCGGCGCGCATGGCGGCGCGCTCCATCGACCTGCGCTTCGAAAACGAGGACCTGGTCAACCGCTTGCGGGACCAGACCCAGCGGGCCCTGGAGGCGCGACAGCTGGTCGAGCAGGCGCTCATCGAGGCGGAGGACGCCAACCGCGCCAAGACCGTCTTCCTGGCGTCGGCCAGCCACGACCTGCGCCAGCCTTTGCACGCAGCGGGGCTGTACCTGGGCGCATTGTCCCGGGCGGGTTTGAGCGACCGACAGGCCCACCTGGCCCGTCAGGTCATGGTGGCCAACGAGGCGGCCAACGAGATGCTCAACACCTTGCTGGATTTCTCCAAGGTGGATGCCGGGGTGATCAAGCCGCAATCGCGCAGCTTCGCCTTGCAGCCGATGTGCCACAAGCTGGAGCGGGAGCTGGCGCCGCTGGCCGAGAGCAAGGGCCTGGCTTTCCGGCTGCGCGACACGCGCCTGGTGGCACAGGGCGACCCGGCCCTGGTGGAGATGATCGTGCGCAACCTGCTGGTCAACGCGGTTCGCTACACCGAGCGCGGGGCGGTGCTGATCGGCTGCCGACGCCGGGGCAAGCGCGTCGTCATCGAGGTGTGGGACACGGGCATCGGCATCCCCGAAGAGCAGCACCGCCAGGTTTTCCGGGAGTTCCACCAGCTGGGCAACCCCGAGCGCGACCGCCGCAAGGGCCTGGGGCTGGGCCTGGCCATCGTCGATGGGCTGGCGCGCGCCATGGGGGTGGAGGTCAGCCTGGCTTCGCGCCCCGGTCGGGGTTCGGTGTTCCGCCTGGCCCTGCCCTTGAGCGACGAGGCCATCCTGCATGAGCAGCGGGTGGCCATGCAGGGTGACCTGCGGGGGCTCAACGTGTTGCTGGTCGAGGACGACGAGGGCGTGCTGTCGGCCATGAGCGACTTGTTGCTGACCTGGGGCTGTGGCTGCGAGACGGCCACCGACGTGGACCAGGCCCTGGCGCGCCTGGATGCCTTCACGCCCGATGTGGTGCTGGCGGACTACCGCCTGCGCGACCACCGCACCGGCCTGGAGGCCGTGGCCCGCATCCGCGAGCGCCTGGGGGCGGACCTGCCCGCCTTGATCATCACGGGGGACACGGCGGCGCAGCGCCTGCGAGAGGCGCACGCCTCGGGGCTGATGCTGTTGCACAAGCCCGTGCCGGCCGATCGCCTGCACGCCGCCTTGCTCAGTCAGTGGCGCCTGGTGCAGGGGGTTCGCGGCGGGCTTGCATCAGCAGCAGGCTGAGGGCGAGCACGCCCAGCCACAGGCCCTGGCCGAACACGCCGTGGTGGTCGAAGGCCCAGCCGCTGATGGCGGGGCCGAGTGCGCCGCCTGCGGTGTAGCCGGCGATCATGGCGGAGGTGCCGGCGAGGGCGGACGAGTCCGCGAAGTCATGCGCCACGCGGATCATGCTCAGGGTGTAGAGCGCCCCGCCGATGCCGCCCCACAGCGCCGCGCACACCCACAGCAGCGAGGGCTGCTGGGTGGATTGCACGAAGGCCACGGCGCTGAGCACCAAGGCGGCGGCCCCGATGGCAAACAGGCGCCGCGCAGGCAGGTGATCGGCCAGCCAGCCCAGTGGGTACTGCAGCACGAAGCTGCCCATGCCCAGGGCGCCAGCGATGGAGGTGGCCGCCGCGAGGTCGAGCCCGATGCCCGAGCCGTGGGCGGTGGTGATGGAGCCCAGGCCCACTTCAAAGACCCCGCCGACCACCGCCGCCCAGGCCAGGGTGGGCCGAAAACGCCAGGCCGCCATCAGGCCCATGGGGACGTGGTCGTCGTGCATGGCCTTGAGGGTGGTGACGACTGGGGCCAGCGTCAGCCCGAGTCCGACGGCCAGGCCACCCGCCGCCAGCAGGTTGGCCTGGGTGGGGTCGAGCCCCAGCAGGCCGGGCAAAAAAGGCCCCAGCGCCATGGCGCCGCCCAGCAGCGCCTGGTACAGCCCGGTGAGGCGGCCGCGGTGCGAGGCGGGGGTGTTGTGGGCGATGAGCGCCTCGGTGGCGTTCCAGGCCGCGGCGGCGCCCAGGCCGGCCATCAGGCCGAGCGCACACCACGCGGCGTAGTCGTCGGTGAGCAGGTAGCCCAGGCAGGCGATCAGCTCCAGCAGCAGGCCCAGTCGGTAGGCCTGCCCCACGCCGATGCGCGCGAACAGGCGCGGCACCAGGGGCACCAGGGCGGCCACGCTCAGGAAGGGCAGGGTCGCGAACAGGCCGATGGCCGTGGCGCTGGCGCCGCCGGTCTGCAGGCGCACGGCCAGCACCGGGTTGAGCAGGCTGAAGCTCAGCACCACGAAGGTGGTGCCCAGCATCACGCGCCACAGGCCCGGCGGCAGCGCGGGCAGGACGCGGTCGGACGCGCGCTCGGTCTTCACCTCAGTTCAGCCAACCCTTGCGACGGAAGTACCAGAACGGCGTGACGGCCGACAGCAGCATGAGGCCGACGGCAAACGGGTAGCCCAGCTTCCAGTTCAGCTCGGGCATGGCCTGGAAGTTCATGCCGTAGATGCTGGCGATCAGCGTGGGCGGAAGGAACGCCACCGAGGCCACCGAGAAGATCTTGATGATCTTGTTCTGGTTGATGTTGATGAAGCCGACGGTGGCGTCCATCAGGAAGTTGATCTTGTCGAACAGGAAGGCGGTGTGCGAGTCCAGCGAGTCGATGTCGCGCAGGATCTGGCGGGCCTCTTCGAACTGGTCGGCGTTGAGCATGCGCGCGCGCATCATGAAGCTGAGTGCGCGGCGCGTGTCCATGACGTTGCGGCGGATGCGGCCGTTCAAGTCTTCCTGGCGCGCGATGGCGGCCAGCGCTTCGGCGGCGGCCTGGTCGTTGACCTGGTCCTGCAGCACCTGCTTGCTGACTTTTTCGAGCTCGTCGTAGATGTTCTCCAGCGTGTCGGCGGAGTACTCGGCGTCGGCGTCGTAGAGCTTGAGCAGCACGTCCTTGGCGTCTTCGATCAGCGCGGGGATGCGGCGCGCGCGCATGCGCAGCAGGCGGAAGACGGGCAGGTCTTCGCGGTGGATCGAGAACAGCACGTTGTTGTGCAGGATGAAGGCGACGCGGATGTTGCGCGGTGCCTCGTCGTCGTCGATGAGGAAGTCCGAGCGCAGGTGGATGGCGCCGTCTTCTTCGTAGAAGCGGGCGGATTCTTCCAGGTCGTCGTCGATGATGTCGCCGGGGATGACCAGGCCGAAGCAGGCGGCGATCCAGCCCTTTTCTTCGGGCGTGGGGTCTTCGAGGTCCACCCAGACGGGACGCGCGGGCGTCAGCTCGTCGAGGCTGTCGATTTCTTCCTGGAAGAGGCGGCCATTGGCCAGCGTGAAGACGTTGAGCATGCGGGCTCCAGCACGTGGACGCAGGCGGTGCGCAGGAAGCGCGTGCCGCGGTGCGTGCAGGTTGTGACGGGTGGGGGGAGTGGTGTGCCGCCCCCTCCCGCGAGCCCGGGCCTGCGGCTCAGCGTGAAGCCGGCAGGCGGGGCGCAACCGGCGACGCCGGCTGGCTGGAGTGGGCGGTCACCGAGGGTGACTTTCCAAGGTGTTGCTCCGAAGGTTCGCCGCTTTGACGGCAACGCATCATTATGACGCGGGCGCGTCGACTCGCCGCTTCGCGAGCGCCCAAAATCGCACACACCGGGTGGTGGTTGGTGTGTGTGTGAGGGCGGTGTATCGTTTCGCTCCATGTCGCTGCCCCATGCTCATGCCCAGGCTCACGCCCAACCCCTCTCGCGCCTGGACCTCAACCTCTTTCGCGTGATGGACGCCGTCTACGAGCACGGCGGCATCTCGGGGGCGGCGCGCCACCTGCACCTGAGCCAGCCGGCGGTCAGCCACGCGCTGGCGCGGCTGCGCC
Source organism: Burkholderiales bacterium (assembly GCA_016000265.1). Lineage (GTDB taxonomy): Bacteria > Pseudomonadota > Gammaproteobacteria > Burkholderiales > Burkholderiaceae_C > Aquabacterium. Next base: position 31,466 of record JAECRL010000007.1, on the reverse strand, counting down.
GCCTGTGGGGCGACCCGCTCTTCGTGCGCCAGGGCAACCAGATGGTGCCCACCGAGCTGACGCGGCGCGTCATCGGGGAGGTGCAGGCGCACCTGCACGGCTTGCAGTCGCTGATGGCGCAGGCCGAGACCTTCGACCCGTTGACGCTGAACATGACGCTGCGCCTGGGCATGCGCGACGTGCTGGAAGCCATCACCCTGCCACCGCTGCTGACCCACCTGGCGCAGATGGCGCCGCACGTTCGCCTGGCCAGCGTGCGGGTGCCGCGCGACACGCTGACGCAGGCGCTCACGCTGGGGCAGGTCGACTTGGTGATCGACCGCCAGCACCGCATGGAGGGGCGCATCCGCGGTTTGCACCTGGCCGACGAGACGCTGGCGGTGATCCTGCGACCCGACCACCCCCTGGCGGGGCAGCCCCTGGATGTGGCGGCGTACTTCCAGGCCCGTCACGTCATGGTCGCCCTGCGCCCGGATCAGCCCGATCCGCTGCAGCCGGTCTGGGCCGCCACGGGCCTGGGCCCGCGTGACGTCACCTTGCGCTGCCAGCATTACTTCGCGGCGGCCAAGGTGGTGGCCCACAGCGATGCCTTGTTGACCTTGCCGCGCACCTACGCCGAAGAGCTGGTGCGCGCCTTGCCGCTGGTGTTGCGTGAGCTGCCGGTGGCCGCCCCGCCCATGGGCATCTGGATGTACTGGCATGTGGACCGCGACGCCGACCCGGCGCACGGCTGGTTGCGCGACGAGGTGCTGTCGGCCGTGCGGCAGGCGATCACTTCGGGCGGGGGGACGCTGCCGTCTTGAGCGGGGCGGGGGCGCGGTCCTGGGCCTGGCAGCGGGCGTGGTAGCGCGCCATCAGGCGGCGGCGCACGGCCCGGTCGACGTGGATGAGCGCGATGGCGACCAGCAGCGCCAGGCCGCCGAGCACGAGCAGGCGGCTCAGGGGCTCGAAACGCTCGGGCTCGAGGGCGGCGTGGCCCAGGAAGAACACCGGCATGTGGGTGATGTAGAGCGGGTAGGACAGCTCCCCCAGCCAGTGACAGGCGCGCTGTGCGACGTCACCCAGCTCCAGCCGCGCGTTGCACAGCAGCACGATGGGCGCGAGCACGAAGACCTCCAGCATGGTGGCGGTGCGGTCGCCCATGAAGAACAGGGCGAACAGGCCGGCCGTCAGCAGGGCCGCGGGCGCCCAGTGGATGCGGGGCACGCGGTGGCGGTGGTGGTGGAGCACGGCGCCCAGCGTGAATTCGGCGATCACCCGGGGGAAGCCGTGGAAGAAGTTCCAGCGGCCCCAGCCCGGGTTGACCTCGTGCAGGTGGTGCTCCAGCCAGGCCAGCCCCACCATCATCAGCACGGCCAGGGGCCAGCGGATGCGCAGCCGCCAGGCGATGAAGGCGAAGAAGCAGGCGTTGACGAAGAGCTCGAAGAACAGCGACCACGCCGGTGGGTTCAGCGGGAACAGCACGCCGCCCTGGAAGCCGGCGCCTGAAGGCCACTCGGAGAGGTCGAAGTTGGGCACCAGGAGCACCCCCAGCACCACGCCGCGCCAGTAGGTGACGGCACCGAGCGAGCCCGCCTCGCCTTGCCACCAGATGAGCCCCATGGCCAGGGCCCCGATGCCCGTGCCGATCAGGTAGAGCGGCGCCAGGCGGATGAGGCGCAAGGCGGCGAAGCGCCACGCGCTCAGGCCACCCTGGATCTTGTGGATGTAGCTGTGCGCGAGCACGAAGCCCGAGAGGATGAAGAACAGGTCCACCGCGGCCCACGCGCCTGGCAGGTAGCCCAGGCTTTGGTGGCTGGTGAAGTGGTAGACCATGACCGCGATGGCGGCCAGCCCGCGGATGCCGTCCAGCGCGTCGAAGCGGTTCGCGTTCTGCGGGGGCGCAAGGAGGGGGTCGGTCATGCGGGACAGCCATGGGTCGGTGAACGCCGGTCATTGAAGCATGGATGGTGGGCGCGTGGGGCCATCGGTTGCGGGGGGCTCCCCGTGAGCAAGCGGGATCAGGTCATGCTTGTGGTGAATGACGTCTGATGAAAATTCGTCATTTGATGCAGGACCTGGGGCGCCTTAGCATCCGGTGTCACGCACACACAGGAGACAGCCATGGACTTCCAGCCCAGCGAACGCGCCCGCAGCACCGCCCAACGGGTGCGCGCCTTCATCGACCAGCACATCGCACCGGTCGAGGCCCAGCACTGGAGTGAGGTCCTGGGGCAGCGCCACGGCGGCGACTGGACGCAGTGGACGATCCCGCCGCGCGTGGAGGCGCTCAAGGCCCAGGCGCGCGCCGAGGGCCTGTGGAACCTGTTCATGCCCGACCCGGAGCTGGGCGCGGGCCTGAGCGTGCTGGAGTACGCCTTCAGCGCCGAGCAGACCGGCCGCTCGATGATGGCGCCCGAGATCTTCAACTGCAACGCGCCCGACACCGGCAACATGGAGGTGCTCTGGAAGTACGGCAGCGCCGAGCAGAAGGCCCAGTGGCTCACCCCCCTGCTCAATGGCGAGATCCGCTCCGTCTTCTTCATGACCGAGCCCGATGTGGCCTCGTCCGACGCCACCAACATGGCGGCCACCGCCGTGGTCGAGGGCAACGAGATCGTGCTCAATGGCAAGAAGTGGTGGTCGTCCGGCGTGGGCGATCCGCGCTGCAAGATCGGCATCTTCATGGCCGCCACGCCCAACGCCGAGGCCGGCCGCCATGGCCAGCACTCGATGGTGCTGGTGCCGCTGGACGCGCCCGGTGTCGAGATCAAGCGCATGCTGCCGGTCTTCGGTGAGTACGACGAGCCGCACGGCCACGGCGAGGTGCACTTCACCAACGTGCGACTGCCGCTGTCCAACGTCATCGCCGGACCGGGGCGTGGGTTCGAGATCGCGCAAGGTCGCCTGGGCCCGGGCCGCATCCACCACTGCATGCGCTGCATCGGCGCGGCGGAGAAGTCGCTGGAGCTCGCCATCGAGCGCGGCTTGAAGCGCGTGGCCTTTGGCAAGCCGCTGATCAACCTGGGCGGCAACCGCGAGCGCATCGCCGAGTGCCGCCTGGCCATCGACCAGGCCCGCTTGCTGACGCTGCAGGCCGCCTGGAAGATCGACAACCTGGGCGTGATGAGCGCGCTGACCGACGTGTCGGCCATCAAGGTGGTGGCGCCGACCATGCTGCAGCAGGTGGTGGACTTCGCCATCCAGATCCACGGTGGCATGGGCGTCTCGCACGACACGCCGCTGACGGCCTTCTTCAACCAGGCCCGCTCGCTGCGTCTGGCCGACGGCCCCGACGAGGTCCACAAGGGCATGATCGCCCGCCTGGAGCTGATGAAGTACGGCTCGAAGTGAGGACCTGACGGCATGGGCTCGCTCTTCCTGATCCGACACGGCCAGGCCTCGTTTGGCAGCCAGAACTACGACGAGCTCTCGCCGCTGGGGCACCAGCAGGGGCACGCGGTGGGCCGCGCGCTGCGCGCCCGCGGCGTGGCGCCCGAGGTGGTGGTGGCCGGCACCATGCAGCGCCACCAGGACACGGCCCGCGCCGCTTTGGCGGCGATGGCGCTGGAGTGCACCATGCAGGTCCACGCCGGGGTCAACGAGTTCGACCACGAAAACGTGATCGAGGTGGCCGAGCCGCGTTACGCCGACAAGGCGCTGATGATGGCCGAGATGGCCGCCAGCGGTGACCCGCGGCGGGCCTTCCAGTCCTTCTTCCAGGACGCGGTCTCGCGCTGGGTGGCCGGGCACCACGACGCCGAGTACCTGGAGCCGTGGTCGAGCTTCAAGCTGCGCTGCGTGTCCACGCTCGACGAGCTGGTCAAGCTGACGCCGCCCAAGGGGCAGGCCATGGTCTTCACCTCGGGTGGCTTCATCAGCGTGGTGTGCGCGCACCTGCTGGGCCTGCACGACACGCAGGCCTTCGCGATCAACTGGACCCTGGCGAACGCCGGCGTCACCAAGATCAACGTGGGCCGGGATGGCCTGCACCTGCTTTCGGTCAACGAGCACGCACACGTTGAGGGCGCCACGCCGTCCCTGCTCAGCTACCGCTGACACAATGCCTGACCTGCTCGCTGGGGGCAGGCTCAGACAAAAATGGGGAATCGACATGAAGACGATGCTGAAAATCGTGGGTGGGCTGCTGCTTGCCCTGGTGTTGCTGTTGGCCGCGGGCGTGGGGCTCAGCTGGGCCCCCGATCGCGACGTGGAGTCGCTCAAGGCCCGCTGGGCGCCGGCTCCTTCGACGTTCATCGAGGTGCTGGGCATGCAGGCGCACGTGCGCGACGAGGGCCCGCGCGACGACCCCCAGCCCATCGTGCTGTTGCACGGCACCTCCGCCAGCCTGCACACCTGGGACGGCTGGACGGACGCCTTGAAGGGCCAGCGCCGCGTCATCCGCATGGACCTGCCCGGCTTCGGCCTGACGGGCCCCATGCCCGATGGCAACTACCAGCTCACGCGCTACGTCGACTTCGTCATCGCCCTGATGGACCAGCTGGGCGTGCAGCAGGCGGTGCTGGCGGGCAACTCCTTTGGCGGCAACCTGGCCTGGAAGGTGGCCGCAGACCACCCCGCTCGCGTCAGCCGCCTGGTGCTGGTGGACGCCGCGGGCTACCCGTACGACGCCAAGTCGGTGCCGATCGGCTTCAAGCTGGCGCAGGTGCCCGCTTTGCGTCCGGTGATGGCCAACATCCTGCCGCGCAGCATGATCGACTCCAGCGTGCGCAACGTCTACGGCGACCCGAGCAAGGTCACGCCCGAGCTGGTTGACCGCTACTTCGAGCTGACGCTGCGCGCGGGCAACCGCCAGGCCCTGGGCGAGCGCTTCCGCCAGAGCCCGGGCGGCCAGCACGCCGAGCAGATCACCCAGCTCAAGCAGCCCACGCTGATCATCTGGGGCGGCCAGGACCGCCTGATCCCGCCGGACAACGCCGACAAATTCCAGCGCGACATCGAGGGCAGCCGCGTGGTGGTGTTCGATGCGCTGGGGCACGTGCCGCACGAGGAAGATCCGGCGACCACGGTGGCCGCGGTGAAGGCGTTTTTGGCGCCTTGAAGGGGGGCTGGGGCGAATGTGTATCGCCTCTGTTGCAAGTTAAGGGTTATCCCTTGGTGCGGATGGGGGGGACGGACCTGGATGCAGCGCGTTAGATTGCGCGACGACGTCATCGCGTCCCGCCTCACCCGCTCACACCCATTGGAGACCCCATGAAAAAAATCGCACTGGCCGCCGCCCTGCTGGCCCTGACCGGCGCCGCTTCGGCTCAACTGAACAACAAGGCCTACATCGGTGGTGCTTTCGGCCCGTCGCACATCAACGTTGACTGCGACAACATCCTGCTGAACAACTGCTCGAACAACGACACCGGCTACAAGGTCGTGGGCGGCTACAAGATCAACCCGGTCTTCGCCATCGAGGCCGGCTACATCGACTTCGGCAAGGCCACCTTCACCGGCGGCTCCCTGGCCGTTGACGGCTTCCTGATCAACGCCGCAGCGCGCGCGCCGGTCACGCGTGAACTCAATGTCGTGGGCCGCCTGGGCCTGGCCATGGTGGACGCTGAGTCCAAGCTGCCCCTGTCCTCGCGCTCGGATAGCGCCACCTCCTTGTACGTTGGCCTGGGCATGGAGTACGCCTTCACCAAGAACCTCAAGGGCACCTTGGCAGCGGACTTCACCACCGCCGAGTCGCGCGGTGACGAAGGCGCTGTGCGCTTGATCAGCATCGGCGCTCAGTACGACTTCTGAGCCCCTTTGGCTCGGCCCCCTGGCGCTTGACGGCGCCCTTTTGACGCAAAACGGCACCCGCTTCCCCGGGTGCCGTTTTGCTTTCAATGACCGGTGTTGGATATCCTGACGAGTCGCAGGTTTGTCGCCGGCTGAGTTTGCGCGCAGGCGGTGTGATCCGATAAGGTGTGGCGCGAAACCGATGCAACTCACCCAAGGATCCGGCATGAAGAAGTATTTCCTCGCGACGGCGCTGGCCGCGCTCGCAGGCCAGGCGGCGGCTCAATTCCACGTGGGCGCTCAGGTGGGCTCCGGCAACCTCAAGCTCAACTGCGCGGACACGATCTCGTGCGACCGCTCTGACGTCGGCTTCAAGTTCTTCGCGGGCTACCGCTTCCACCCCATGCTCGCCGCCGAGGTGGGCTACATCGACTTCGGTCGGGCCCGCGCAACGTACCCGCAAAGCGGCTTCGTCGTCGAATCCGACCTGGAGGCCCAGGCTTTGACGGCGGCGGCGGTCGCTCGCGTCGAGTTGCTGCCTTCGCTGGTGCCCTCGCTCACGGGCGTGGCCCGACTGGGCCTGGCCGCTGTGCACACCGAGCGCGAGAACCGCGCTGCGGGCGCGCGCGTGGCCCTGTCCACCACCGATCAGCTGCAGCCCTACGTGGGCCTGGGGCTGGCCTACTCTCTGCGCAAGAACGTGCAGGCCGAAGTCAGCGTCGACATGACGCGCGCCGAGGTCGAATCGGCGTCGGGCAACAGCAAGGGCGTCGCCCGCCTCATCAGCGCGGGCCTGACTTACAGCTTCTGATCGATGGCATCACAGGGTGACGTTGCACCCTGGCATCACAACCGGGCGGCCAGCCGAGCCGCCTGGTCGATCGCTTTCTTGGCATCCAGCTCGCCCGCCTCAAAAGCCCCGCCGATGACGTGCACCGTCTTGCCGCTGGCCTGCAGCGCATCGGCGAGGTCGCGCAAGGGCACCTGGCCGGCGCACAGCACGACGTTGTCGCACGCGATCCAGGTCGGGCGCTCGCGCTGCTTGCCAAAGCTCACGAGCAGGCCTTCGTCGCCGATGCGCTCGTAGTTCACGCCGTCGATCATCTCCACCTGCTTCATCTTCAGCGAGGCGCGGTGGATCCAGCCTGTGGTCTTGCCCAGGCCGGCGCCGAGCTTGCCCTTTTTGCGCTGCAGCAGCACGACCTCGCGCGCCGGCGGCGTGGGCCGCGGGCCTTCGGGGCGCAGCCCCCCGCGAGACAGGGCGGGGTCGGTCACGCCCCACTCCTGCAGCCAGGCGGGCAGGTCGAGCGCCGTGCTTTTGGCGCCGTGATCGTGCACCAGGTACTCGGCCACATCAAATCCGATGCCGCCCGCGCCGATGATGGCGACCCTGCGGCCCACGGGTTGGTGGTCGCGCAGCACGCCGAGGTAGCTCAGCACCTTGGGGTGGTCCTGGCCGGGGATCTTCGGGTCGCGCGGCGTCACGCCGGTGGCGATGACCACCTCGTCGAAACCCGCGAGTGCGGCGGCGTCCACCCGCTGCTTGAGGTGCAGCGTCACGCCGGTGAGCTCGAGCCGCCTGCGGAAGTGCCGCAGCATCTCGTCGAACTCTTCCTTGCCCGGCACCTGGCGGGCCAGGTTGAGCTGCCCGCCGATGTCGTCGGCCGCGTCAAACAAGTCGACGGCGTGGCCGCGCTCGGCCAGGTGCGTGGCCGCCGTCATGCCAGCCGGGCCCGCGCCCACCACGGCGATGCGCTTCTTGCGCGCCGTGGGCAGGAAGTTCAGCGTCGTCTCGTGGCAGGCGCGTGGGTTGACCAGGCAGCTCGAGAGCTGGTTTTTGAAGACGTGGTCCAGGCAGGCCTGGTTGCAGGCGATGCAGGTGTTGATCTCGTCGGCGCGCCCCGCCGCGGCTTTGGCCACGAAGTGCGAATCGGCCAGCAGGGGCCGGGCCATGGAGACCATGTCGGCGCAGCCCGTGGCCAGCACCACCTCGGCGGTGGCCGGGGTGTTGATGCGGTTGGAGGCCACCAGCGGCGTGCTCAAGCCCGCGTCGGCGAACTCGGCCTTGAGCTTGGCCGTGACCCACGCGAAGGCCGCACGCGGCACGCTGGTGGCGATCGTCGGCACGCGTGCCTCGTGCCAGCCGATGCCGGTGTTGATGATGCTGGCGCCGCCTCGGGCCACCGCGCGACCGAGCTGCACCACCTCGGCCCAGTTGCTGCCCTCGGGCACCAGGTCGATCATGGACAGGCGGTAGATGAGGATGAAGTCGCGGCCCACGGCCTCGCGCGTGCGCTCGACGATCTCGATGGGCAGACGCATGCGCTGGCTGGCGTCGCCTCCCCAGGCGTCGGTGCGGCGGTTGGTGTGCGCGCAGAGGAACTCGTTGATGAAGTAGCCCTCCGAGCCCATGATCTCGACGCCGTCGTAGCCGGCCTCGCGGGCGCGCGCAGCGCTGTCGACGAAGGCCCGGATCTGGCGCTCGACGCCTGCGGCCGACAGCTCGAATGGCGTGAAGGGCGAGATGGGCGACTTGATGCGCGAGGGCGCCACGGCGAACGGGTGATAGGCGTAGCGGCCCGCGTGCAGGATCTGCATGGCGATCTTGCCGCCGGCCTCGTGCACGGCGCGCGTGACCACCTGGTGGCGGCGGGCCGACGAGGCGCTGCTCATGCGACCGGCCAGCGGCTTGACCCAGCCGGCGATGTTGGGCGCATAGCCCCCGGTGACGATCAGGCCCACGCCACCTTCGGCCCGCTCGCGGAAGTAGGCCGCCAGCTTGCTGAGGTCGCGGCCGTCTTCCAGGCCGGTGTGCATGGAGCCCATCAGCACGCGGTTTTTCAGCGTGGTGAAGCCCAGGTTCAGCGGGCTGAGCAGGTGGGGGTAGGTGAGCGACGTGTCGAGCATGGCGAGGCGGGCTGGGCGGAGGCGCCCATCCTATCTCCCTCGCCTGGTCAGGCTCACCCTGTCTTGTTCACCCGCCCACGCCCAGCAAGGTCACGTCGGCGGCGCGCTCGACCAGCCACACCGCCGACAGCAGGGCGATGCCGATGGACAGCGGCACGACCACCGCGTGGCGGTAGAAGGCCGAGCGCCGCAGCAGCAAGGCCAGCGGCAGCACCACGGCCACCAGCGCCAGCTGCCCCAGCTCCACCCCGAGGTTGAAGCCCAGCAGCGGCAAGGCGATGTTGCCCGGCTCCAGCCCGAGGTCCTGCAGCACGCCGGCGAAGCCGAAGCCGTGGATCAGGCCGAAGCCGAACACCACCGCCCAGCGCGGGGCGCGCAACAGCGGCAGCAGGTTGTCGAGCGCGGCCAGCAGCACGCTGAGCGCGATCACCGACTCCACCCAGCGCGAGGGCGGCGAGAGCACGCCGAAGGTGGCCAGCCCCAGCGTGACGGAGTGCGCCAGCGTGAACGAGGTCACCAGCTTGAGCACCTCGGCCCACGAGGCCCGCGCTGTTTCGCGCGGCTGCCAGCCAGCGGTGGGCGGCCACCAGCGCACCGGGCCTTCGCGCCGCCACACCGACACCAGCAGCAGCGACAGCAGGAAGAGGATGTGGTCCGTGCCGATGGCGATGTGGTGGACGCCGTCGACGATGAAGCGCAGCAGCTCGTCCAGGGCCGACTCGGGCTTCGCTGTGGATGCGGCTTCATCGGCGACTTCACCGGCCACGTCCACCGCATCGGCGTTGGTGGTTGAAGCCGATGCCGGCATGGACGCGGAAACCGATGCCGCGCTGGCCGCCATCGCCCCCTGGAGCCCACTGAGCGCCATGCGGTGCGTGGGCCGACTCGTGCCCAGCACCACCACGCCCGAGGGCCACCGCACGATGCCGCGGTGGGTCGGGTCGGTCGTGGCGAACAGTCGGTAGTCGACGGACAGCTCGTTGAAATCGGCGCCGCTGGTGGGGCACTGGTGTCGCCAGCGCAAGACCGCGTAGCGGCCGTCGGTGTGCTGGGCCAGCGCCGGCGGCGGGTCGTCGGCTTGCGCGGGCAAGGCCACGCAGGCCTGACCCGCGTGGCTCAGCCTCAGGTGAGGGCGCACCCAGGCCGACACCTCGGCCCAGCGGGTGCGCACCTCGCCCCAGCTCAGGCGCCCGTCGTCGTTGGTGTCCAGCGTGAGCTCGTCGTCGAGGTCGCGCAGCGCCACGTGCCACTGAACGTCCACCACGCCGCCGTTTTGCGGGGTCAGGGTGAGGTGGCTGTCGCTGGGCTTGTGGGCCAGGGCCGTCGCGGCCCACAGCGAGGTCAACGAGGCCAGCGAGGCCAGCAGGCCCATCCTGGGCCGGCGAAAGCGGTTCAGCAGGTGCGTCATCACAGCAGCCCCTCCAGTCGGGCATCAGACCAGCCGGCTTCGCGGGCGAAGCGGCGCACGGGGTCGGCGGCATCGGGCTGGCCCGCGGCTTTCGCGGCCTCCAGGTAGATGCGTGCGTCGGCGGGCTCTTTCTGCACGGCCCAGTTTTCCTGGGCCAGTTGCAGCGCCAGCTTGGGCCGCTTGAGCAGCCTCAGCGTGAAGCGGGCTTCTTCGCGCAGGTGGACGCGGTCGCCCCGTTCGCGTCCGGCCTCGAAGCGCGCGCGCAAGGTTTGCACGCTGCGCTGGGTGGCGGCGCGGTCGCCCGTGGCGGCTTGCGCCTCGGCCAGGCGCAGCAGCAGGGCGTCGTTGCGCTCCTGGCCTTTGAGACGCTGGATGACCTCTTGCGGCTGAGCACGGTCCAGCAGGAAGTCGGCGTGTGCGCCCAGCGTGTAAGGGTCGTCGCCCTGCAGCAAGGCCTGTTGGTACAGGCGCGAGGCCTGCTCGGGCTGGCCCATGCGCTCGGCCAGCTCCGCGCGAACCAGGCTCAGCCACGACGCCAGCCCGGGCGGGGCCGAGGCCGCCAGCCGCGTCAGCTCGGCGCTGGCGCGTGCGCCCTCACCGCGCAGGCTCGACAGGTCGGCGCTGCAGGCCTGGGCGTGCCAGCGTGCGCCCGCCTGGGCCAGGCCCTGGCAGGCCGCTTCGGCCTCGTCGTAGCGGCCCGTCACCTGCCGCACGGCGGCCAGCGTCAGCCAGGCCTGCACGTTGGCGGGGTCCTGGCTCGTGAGGGCCTGCAGGTCTTGCACGGCAGCGTCGAAGCGGTGGGTGGTTTGCAGGATGACGGCCCTCAGCAGCCGCACCGCAGCGGGGGGCTGGGGCAGCTTCCACCAGGGGGCCAGCGCGGCCTCGGCCTGGCCCAGCCAGCGCGGGTCACCGTCGCGCCGGGAGCGGCTCAGGGCCTGGCTGGCCACTTGCAGCGCCAGGCTCAGGTTGCGGGGCTCGGCGCGGGCCTGCGCGCGCAGCTGCCGCCACTGGCGCTCCTGGGCGTCCAGCGGACGCTCGCGCAGCACCTCCACCACCTCCTGGTCCTGGGTGGGTGTGACCAAGGTGGCCGACTGTGCCGGGGCCAGCGCGATGCCGAGGATCAGCCCGCATGCCAGGCGGCCGATCATCGGCAGTCGCTGTGTCGGCATCGGGCGGCGAGACAGGTGGGGCATGGGGCGTCCATTCGGGCAAAAAAAAGGCCCCCGAAGGGGCCGGGGCAGGTGGCACATGATGCACCGCCTGCGGGCTGAGGGCCGATGGCTCAGGTCGGCTCGGCGGTGTCGTCGGTGCCCAGGGTGTCGGGCACTGCCACCGGGTCCAGCGTGTCGCCGGTGCTCGCCGGGGTGTCGGCCAGTGAGCTGGTGTAGCTCGTGGCCGCTGCGGCGTCGGTGGCGGCCGCGGGTGCGACCTGGGTGGTGACGTCGACGCTGCCGGCGACCGGCTTGACGCCGCCGTCGTCACCCCCACCACCGCATGCCGACAGGAGGCTCGCAGCGAGGATCAGGGAAGCCAGCGCCGAGCGGCGGGGCAATGGGCTTGTGTGTGTCATGGACGCGCTCCGTGCTTCAGTTGATGCTCTGATCCGGCGTCGAACCGGAGTTCGGCGTGTTCAGGTACGGGAAGCGGGTGAGGAAGGGCACCACGGCCTGGTCGGCGCCGTCGTGGACGTTGGCGGCGTTGGGCAGCATGTTGTTGCCCGGGGCCTTGGCCAGGTTGGTCAGCGAGGCGGTCGTGCAGGTCGAGGTCAGCGTGCCCACCTTGGGCACCACCACGGAGCTCAGGCCCAGGTCGATGCTTTCGTTGATGGCGCACAGGCCGCCGATGGTGGCCACCAGGGCGATGTCCACCACGTCATCCTTGGGACGGCGACCGTTGGGGAAGCCGGCCAGGTCGGTGGCAGCGCCGACGGAGCCCGCAGCCAGGATGGAGCCAGCAGCGCCCAGGCGGTTCTGGTTGGCCACGGCGACGGGGGCCACAGCGGTGTTCAGGCGCAGCTGGTCCGAAGGCGACGACAAGGCAGCGGGGCGGTTCAGGCCGTTGATGCCCGTCAGGAACGTGGCCACCAGGTCGGTGCGCGGGAAATTGGTGGGGGCGAGTGCGGTGGTGTCACCTGCCAGCACCAGACCGAGCAACGCCGGCAGCGTCGGGTTCGTCACGTAGGTGGCGAACTGCAGGTCGTCCTTGGGCTTGGAGGTGTTGAACTTGTCCTTGTCACGCAGGCCGATGACGACCTCGTTGACCAGGGGGTTGCCCAGACGCGAAACCTGCACCCAGGCGCCACCGTTCTTGTCGGAGGTCTGGTAGCCGGAGGCCGGGGCCGCGGCCATCAGGCGGGCCTGGCGCACGCTGGCCGTGGTCCAGCCGCCCACCACCGAGTCGGTGCCAGCGGTCAGGCAGGACTTGTGGACTTCCAAGGCCATCGAGGTGACGTTCTTGTCCTGGATGGAGTTGCCTGCGAAGGCGTTGATGTTGGCCGGGTCCAGGATCTGGCCTGGCGTGGCGTTGACCAGGTCGAAAATCGGGCCGAGGTTGACCGCGAAGCCTTCCTGGCGCTGACCGACGAACACCTTGGCCGGCATGGCGCAGCCCGGGATGTTGACCGTGTGCACGTGCTGTGCGGCGTAGGCCTCGTAGGCAGCCGAGTTGCCCAAGGTCTTGTCGCCGATGTAGTCCACCGGCTTCTGGAAGGTCGTGGAGCCGCCCGAAGCCTTGCTCAGCGCAGCGCGGGTGCCCTTGCGGCGGTCGCCGCGCACCACGGTCACGCCGTAGGTTTCAGCGACGTTGAGGTTGCCGTCCGACACGCTGGACACGGTGCCGGCTTGCGTCAGGGGGATGGCGACCATCGAGCCACCGATGTTCAGCTCCACGCCCTTGCCGGCGTTGGCCAGGGTGTTGTTGAAGCGGAACTGGAAGGTGATGTCTTCAACCGCGTCGCCGTTGTTGTCGACGTGGATCTCGTACAGCGCGTTCGGGTCCATCTTGAAGTAGTTGGGGCCGCCGTACGCGTCTTGCAGGGGTTGGTAGTTGGCGATGAGCGTGACGTAGTCGGCGCGGCCAGACTCGTAGCTCATGAACATGTAGAAGTCCGTGCCATCCACCTTCGGGCTGGTGGTGATGAACGGGGCTTCGCGGTGGCTGGAAGCCAGGGCGGGCAGGGTGGCCGCGCACAGGGCCGATGCGGCGGCTGCGACGAGGGCGAGGCGGGCGCCACGGTGGCGTTGTGTGTTCATGCTGTTTTGCTCCAGGGTGGGTGGGGGACCCACACCCCGGGACCCGCAAAAAGGGGCTCGGTCGGCAGGTCGCACCAACACTTACGCAGGCTGGTGCGTTCTGGATGCAAACAGGTGAATCAGGGAATGTGCGTCAAAACCGATGCGCCTGACGCCGCGATCAGAACAGACGCTTGAAGCCCAGCGAGAGCTGCTGAAGGCGCTCGCCTTCTTGCGAGAGTGATCGCCACTCCAGCAGCACGGTGTTCGTCGGGTTCAGGTAGCGAGCCTGGGTCCAGGACCACTCTTTGATGCTGGACCGACCTTGGATGGGTTGGATGTGAACCGAGTGCCGGATGATGGATTTCATGTCGAACACTTCACGGATGACCGCGCCGATGCTGGGCGTGACCAGGGCTTGCCCTTGCTGGCGCCAGCTCCAGCTGGCCCCCAGCATCGCGAACGCATCGACGTCATCCAGCACGCGCCAGGTTCGACCCAGCGCGCCCTCCACACTCAACGCGAGGCGCTCATCGCCGCGCACCGAAAGCCGCGGCTCCACCCCGATCTTGAACCGCCCCGAGATCCCGCCCGTCAGCGACTCATGCGGCAGCAGGGATTGCGTCGAGTACAGGGTGAAGCGCTCCAGCCTGAGCGAGCCGGTGCGTGCGTTGACCAGCACGCTGGTGTCGAACAAACGCAGCTCCGTTTCACCGAAGTGCTGGCGGTTGTCGTCGATGAGGTCATGCGAGACCGGCAGCAGGCCCAGGCGCAGGTGCTCTTCACCGCGTTGGTGGCGCCAGCCCACGCTCACCTGCCGCTCCGCAGGCGACAGCACCGGGTCCTTGCTCGTGTCGGCGTGCAAGCTCAAGGCTGAGTGGTGTTGCGCAGCCAGTGCGCGCAGACTGTTGCCGTATGCCAGCGCGGGGTCGCGCTCGACGTGCCCGCGCTCCAGTCGGTGGCTGTTGTAAGCCATCGCCAATTGCAGGCGAAGGAACGCCCGCGTGTCTTCGGGCGCCTCAGCAGGCAGGAGGCCTTGCGTCGCCTGTGTGTCGACGAGCGCAGTCACATCCCGCACATCGGCTGCGTCCATGCTGTCCACCAGCGACCGAACCCGCCAACGCGAGGGCGACTGGATCTGCGTCTCACCGATGAGCCCTGAGCGTTGTGCGCGCTGCAGCACGCCCTTGGGCGTGGTCCACCACTCGCTGCCTTCCAGCACGCCCGGTTGCGCCACCGCCAGCAGGTGCTTGACCAAGGTGGCGCAGTTGTAGTCCTGGAAGAAGTACGTGATGCGAGCCTGACGCAACTCGTGGATGTGCGCCTGCATCATGCGGCGCTGCTCGTTGGTGAGCGTCAGCGCGTACTCCCACAGGCTGCGCTGCTCCAGGTTCACGTATGACCTGGCCTCGTCTTGATAGGGCGTCAGCACGAAGTAGCCGGCCTTGCCTTTGACCATGCTCTCGTAAAACAACTTGGGCAGGTTCAGCGTGTCGGCGTCGGTGAAGAAAGCGATGGCGTGCTCGCGCACGGAGCCGTCGTTGAGGCGTCCGCTCACCTTGAGAAACAGGTGCCCCATCATGCTGGAGGGCTGCGCGAGGTTTTCCGACGCGAAGACCAGGCTGATGGTGTCCGCCGGGGCGCGCTGGCGGAATTCCTCCAGAGCCTTGCAATGCGCGGTGGTGCGCTCGGGAAGGCCCATGGTCTGCTGCAGCCACAGTTGGCGAGCAGGGAAGCGACACACCGCCGCGTCCGCTTCGGGGCCCAGCAGCAGGGCCAGCGTCGCACGGAGTTCGTGCAGAGGCGAGAAGTCGTTCAGGCTCAGCAGAAAGCGGTCGTCGACGAGTTGGGGGCGACCTTGCTTCAAGTGCAGCAAGGCGTGCCAGGTGCTGTCGTGGTGCACGCCCAGGAGCTCAGCCCGTTCCATCCAGGTCGCAGCGTCGATGGAGGCCGCCGACGACGGCGCGTGCTCCCCTCGTGCTTTTTGCGCTTCTTGCGCGTGGGTCAGCATGGGGCCGCAGCAAAGCCACAGCCCCAGGACCCATGAAAAAAAAGCGGCCCGAGAGCCGCTTGATGTGCAGGTCAACTGCATCTGCAGGTGCTTACTTCGAAGCGCAGTTGATGGTGACGTTGTCGTCGTACTTCCACATCTTGTCGGTGCTGTAGTCGGTGGTCGAGCCCAGGAAGCCGCCGGTGATGATGTTGCCGAAGAACTTCACGTCGACCTTGCTTTCGACCGTGGTTTGCTTGTTGCAACCTTCGGCGTCGGTGGTGAAGACCTTCGCGGCTTTGGTGCGCAGCACCGGCACGGCGCCAGGGGCGACGAACGTGGTGCCGTCGACGGTGCCCTTGACCGTGCGGCCGTCTGACGACGTGACGTTCACGGTTTGGGTCTTCTCGTTGAAGATGGTGGAGCAGCCGCTCAGCAGAGCGACGGAAATCAGGGCGGCAGACAGGGCAAGCTTTTGCATCGATAACTCCTTGTAGATGGTGCGAACGGGACAGCGACGTTCGTAACCCCAATCCGATCGGGAGTTGATGGCGCAGGAAGGCTCGGACCGCGCGTGCGGTCCCGGTGTCTGACGTGGGTTGGCCACCATGGCTTGTGCCGCCATGTGTCGTCGTTCCGCCTCCCTGATCCGCGGATACCAAGCGTCGGCGCGATTCTAGGGGGGCGGGTTCTCGCCGAGATGAGCATTGCGCGACGCTTGTTTCAAATCCGACACACAACTCGCGCAACATCAACCGTTTGGACGATACCGTGAGGCGGGAGCATGGCCCCATGCAAAACGGCGCCCACAGGACGCCGTTTCACTCAATGGAAAGCGACGTCGCCGTCGCTTCATTGCCTTGCTGGCTCAGCCCTGAGCCTTCACCTTCAACCGCCAGGCGTGCAGCAGCGGCTCGGTGTAGCCCGAAGGCTGTTCCTTGCCCTTGAACACCAGGTCCAGCGAAGCCTGGAAGGCCGCGCCTTGCGGGTTGGCCACCAGCGACTTGTAGAGCTTGTCGCCGGCGTTTTGCTGGTCCACCACGGCGGCCATGCGGGTGAAGGTCTCGCGCACCTGGGCCTCGCTCACCACGCCGTGCTGCAGCCAGTTGGCCACGTGCTGGCTGGAGATGCGCAGCGTGGCGCGGTCTTCCATCAGGCCCACGTTGTGGATGTCGGGCACCTTCGAGCAGCCCACGCCCTGGTCGATCCAGCGCACCACGTAACCCAGGATGCCCTGGATGTTGTTGTCCAGCTCCTGCTGCTTCTCGGCGTCCGACCAGTTGGCCTGCGCCACCACGGGGATGGTCAGCAGCTTGTCCATCAGGGCCTGAGCGTCTTCACCCGACTGCTCGATCTCCAGCTGCACCGCGGCCACGCTGACCTGGTGGTAGTGGATGGCGTGCAGCGTCGCGGCGGTGGGCGAGGGCGTCCAGGCGGTGTTGGCGCCGGCCTTGGGGTGGCCGATCTTCTGCTTGAGCATCTCGGCCATCAGGTCGGGCATGGCCCACATGCCCTTGCCGATCTGGGCGCGACCACGCAGGCCGCACTGCAGGCCGATCAACACATTGCGGCGTTCGTAAGCGGCGATCCAGTCGCTGCCCTTGATGTCGCCCTTGCGCATCATCGGGCCGGCCAGCATGGCGGTGTGCATCTCGTCGCCGGTGCGGTCCAGGAAGCCGGTGTTGATGAAGGCCACGCGGCTCGAAGCGGCGGCGATGCAGGCCTTCAGGTTGGCGCTGGTGCGGCGCTCTTCGTCCATGATGCCCAGCTTGACGGTGCTGTCAGGCAGGCCCAGCAGCTTTTCCACGCGCGAGAACAACTCGGCAGCGAAAGCCACTTCGGCGGGGCCGTGCATCTTGGGCTTGACGATGTAGACCGAGCCCTTGCGCGAGTTGTTGATCTGCTTGCCGTCGATCTGGCCGTGGCCTTGCAGGTCGTGCAGGGCGATGGTGGTGGTCACCACGGCGTCCATGATGCCTTCGGGGATCTCTTGCTGGTCTGCGCCCCACAGGATGGCCGGGTTGGTCATCAGGTGGCCCACATTGCGCACGAACATCAGCGAGCGGCCGTGCAGCTTCACTTCGCTGCCGTTGGCGCCGGTGTAGACGCGGTCGGCGTTGAGCTTGCGCACAAACGTCTTGCCGCCCTTGGCGACTTCTTCGGTCAGCGTGCCCTTCTGGATGCCCAGCCAGTTGCCGTAGCCCAGCACCTTGTCTTGGGCGTCCACGGCGGCCACCGAGTCTTCCAGGTCCAGGATGGTGGACAGGGCCGACTCCAGCACCAGGTCGGACACGCCGGCCGCATCGGTCTTGCCGATCGGGGTGTTGGCGTTGATCTGGATGTCGATGTGCAGGCCGTTGTTGATCAGCAGGACGCTGCTGGGTGCGGCGGCGTCACCCTGGAAACCCACGAACTGATCGGGGTGCTGCAGGCCGGTGGTCTTGCCGTTGGTCAGCGACACCACGAGCTGGCCGCAGCCATTGACGAACTCGACGCGGTAGCCGGTCGATTCCTTGTGCGAAGCGCCCGCCAGCGGGGCCGACTGGTCCAGGAAGTTGCGGGCGAAGGCGATGACCTTGGCGCCGCGGATGGGGTTGTAGCCCTGGCCCTTTTCGGCGCCGCCCTCGTCGGAGATGGCGTCGGTGCCGTACAGGGCGTCGTACAGGCTGCCCCAGCGCGCGTTGGCGGCGTTGAGGGCGTAGCGGGCGTTCAGGATGGGCACCACCAGCTGCGGGCCGGCTTGCGTGGCCAGCTCGGCGTCCACGTTGGCCGTCGTGGCCTTCACGTCAGCGGGCACGGGCACCAGGTAGCCGATCTTCTCCAGGTGGGCCTTGTAGGCGGCCATGTCGGAGATCGGGCCGGGGTGGGCGGCGTGCCACTTGTCCATCTCGGCCTGGATGCGGTCGCGCTCGGCCAGCAGGGCGGCGTTCTTGGGGGCCAGGTCGGAGACGATCTGGTCGAAACCGGCCCAGAACCTGGCGCTGTCGATGCCGGTGCCGGGCAGCACCTGGTCTTCGACGAAACGGAACAGCTCGGTGGCCACTTGCAGGCCGTGGACGGGGGTGCGTGCGGTCATGGAAACCTCGTGAGGAAAGGGCAGGGAATCGGGTGGGCAAGGGGCGGGCGGAGCGGCCCCTTTATGAAGACCGCCAGTTTATTCGATACCAATGCGTGCATTACCAGCTCAAAAAGTCATTGATTGATGACTTTTAAGCAAAAATCGGGGGCTCGCCCGGGATTGTTTTTTCACCGCGGGCTCATCAACATGGCACTTCGCGGCGCTGGCCCACCCGGGCGGCGCAGCGCCTGTGGGGGAGCATGGACCGACTCAAGCAGCTGGAATCCTTCGTCGCGGTGTCCACCAAGGGCAGCCTGACCGCGGCCGCGGCCGCCGAAGGCGTGGCCCCGGCCGTCATCGGGCGGCGCATCGACGCCCTGGAAGAACGCCTGGGCGTCAAGCTGCTGGTGCGCACCACGCGGCGCATCACCCTCACGCACGAAGGCAGCGCCTTCCTTGAGAGCGCCCAGCGCGTGCTGGCCGAGCTCGCCAGCGCCGAAGCCGAAGTCAGCGCCGGCGGCCTGCAGGCCCGCGGGCACCTGCGCATCACCGCGCCGGCGGGTTTCGGGCGCCGCCACGTCGCGCCCCTGGTGCCGCGTTTCGTCGCCGACCACCCCAACCTCACCGTCTCGCTGGACCTCTCCGACCGCCTGGTCGACCTCGTCAACGAAGGCTTCGACTGCGCCGTGCGCGTCGGCGACCTGCCGGACTCCAGCCTCATCAGCGTGCGCCTGGCCGACAACCGCCGCCTGTGCGTGGCCAGCCCGACCTACCTCGCCAGCCACGGCCGACCCCAGCGTCCCGCCGACATCGCCCGCCACGAGTGCCTGACCCTGAGCTCCGAGGCCAGTCAGACGCGTGGCTGGGCCTTCACCGTCGACGGACAGCTCAGCCACGTGCGGCCTGCATCGCGCTTCGACTGCTCGGACGGACAGGTCCTGCACGACTGGTGCCGCGCCGGTCTGGGCCTGGCCTGGCGATCGTGGTGGGAGGTGGAGGCCGACGTGCAAGCCGGCCACCTCGTCAGCGTGCTCGACGAGTTCGCCGCGCCGCCCAACGGCATCTACGCCGTCTTCGCGCAGCGCAAGCACCGCCCGCTGCGCCTGAGCCTGTGGGTCGACTTCCTGCAGGCCACCTACCGCGAGCCCGGCTACTGGCCGCAGCGTCCCCCGCTTGCGGCATGATGGCCTCCACACCCCGGAGAGCCCGTTCATGCTGGAAGCCTGCCTGGCTTACGCCCATTTCGTCGCCATCCTGACGCTCGTGGTCTTCCTGAGCAGCGAGGCCGCGCTGTGTCGCCCCGAGTGGCTCAACGCCGCCGCGGTGCACCGCCTGGCGCGGCTGGACCTGATCTACCTGATCGCGGCCGTTGCGGTGCTGGCCACGGGGGTGGCGCGCACGCTGTGGGGCGTCAAAGGGGTCGAGTGGTACTGGGCTCAGCCCTTGCTGCACGCCAAGCTGACCTTGTTCGTGCTCATCGGCTTGCTGTCGATTCGGCCCACGCGGGCCTTCATGCGCTGGCGACGTGTCCTGCGCGAAGGCGGCACCTTGCCGCCGGAAGCCGAGGTGCGCAGCGTGCGGCGCTGGATCATGGTCCAGGCGCACCTGCTCTTGTTGCTGCCCCTGGCGGGCGTGTTCCTGGCCAGGGGCTTGTGAGGGACATGCGGACGCGCTGAGCGCGCCCGACGGCGTCACTTCGCTGCCGCGGCGTCCTTCTCGCACTTCTTGACGAAGCTGTTCTTGGCGGCGCCCGCCAGCTTCTTCTCAGAAGCCTTCATGGCGCAGGCCTCGCCCGCGGCGGACTTGCCCGCTTCGCGCTCGCACTTCTTCATGAAGCTGTTCTTGGCGGCGCCGGCCAGCTTCTTCTCGGCCGCAACGGCCTCGCAGTCGGGGGCGGCGTGGGCCAGGCTGGACAGCAGGGCCAGGGCAACGGTGGCGATGATTGCTCGCATGTCTTCACTCCTTCGGGTTGTCTGAACGCTCATGGGATCGACCGGTGCCGTGAGCACCTGACCCATTGTGAACGCGTCAGGCCCGTGAGTCGATGACAGCGATCAAGGCAATCCATCGGGCCTCACAGGATGCGCCGCGGGTGCGCCAGTGCCTCGTGGGCGGCGTGCAGGCGTCGCACCAGCACGCGGATGAAGGCCTCGTCAAACAGGTGCCGGGAGGCCGGGCTGAGCTGTTGCATCGCCTCGGGCGTGAACGAGATCGTGGTCGCGGGCTCCGTCACCACCACGTCGGTGCTGTGCTTGCGCAGCTCGGGGCTGGGCGCCAGGTAGGCCATCTCACCCACGGAGGTGCCCGCGCCCAGCAGCGCCACGCGCTTGTTGTTGCGGTACACCTCCACGCTGCCCTGCGCGATGATGTGGAAGGTCTTGCCCTCCTCGCCGCGCCGGTAGAGTGCGTGCCCGAACGGGAAGCGCTGCCAGCGCGCGCGGTGCACCACCTCCCACAGTTCCACGTCGCCAAAGTTGGAGAAGAAATCCAGCGCGCGCAGCAGGTTGAAGCGCTCGGAGTCCAGCACCCCCTGGATGTGCCCGCGCGGCACCTGGTGCTCGGAGATCAGGCTGGAGAGCGCCTGCGCGAACGCGTCCCAGGTCGGGTAGCGCTCCTTGGGGTCCTTGGCCAGCGCCCTCAGCACCACCTGGTCGACCGCCGGGTGCACCCCCGAGCGCAGCGACGACAGCGGGGTCGGTGCCTGGTTGTAGATCAGGTTCATCAGCGCGGCCTGAGAGGGCGCATCAAACGGCGGGCGCCCCGCCACCAGGTGATAGAGCACCGCGCCCAGGGCGTACATGTCGGCGCGCGCGTCCAGCACCTGGCCGTCGAGCTGCTCGGGCGCCATGTAGGCCAGCGAGCCCACCTGGTGCACCTGCGTCGAGTCGGCGGTCATGTTGAGCACGCTGCCGAAGTCGCTGATCTTCACGTCGGTGACCATGCCCTGCGCGTTGGTCAGCGCCAGGATGTTGGCCGGCTTGACGTCGCGGTGGATCAGCCCTTGTCGGTAGACGTAGCCCAGCGCCATCGCGCACTTGAAGCCGATTTCCACGATCAGCTCCAGCGGCAGCAACTGGTCGGCGCGGCAAAAGCTGCGCAGCGTCGTGCCCGGCACGTACTCCATCACCACGTAGGGCGAGGTCGGGTCGGCCACCGCGTCGAAGATCTGCACGACGTTGGGGTGCTGCAGGCGCCCCACCAGGGCGGCTTCGGCGGCGAAAAAGCGCGCGTAGACGGGGCCGTCCACCGCGTCGCCGAGTGCGGCCGAGCGCACGCGCTTGATGGCCACCTCGCGGTCGTGGAAGTCGTCGCGGCACAGGAAGACCTCGCTGGTGGCGCCTTCGCCCAGCCGCTTGATCACCCGGTACTTGCCGATCGAGGCGTTGCCCAGGTCGATGTCGATGCCGTCCATGGTCTTCTGTTGCAGTCCTGGAGGCATCTTGTCACGTTCGCCCGGGTTTGCGTCAACCGAAAAGCTCTGCCCGAACTGTGCAATTCTTCTCACCCGAGGGCCTCGTAGAATCCCGCCCATGATCCAAGCCAAGCGAGACCTCCTTTCTGCCCTGGGCGAAGCCCTGCGCCAGGTGACCCCCGAAGGCGCCGCCGCGCCCGCGCCGGTGTTCGAAGCGCCCAAGCAGGCCGCCCACGGTGACCTGGCCGTCACCGCCGCCATGCAACTGGCCAAGCCGCTCAAGAAGAACCCCCGCGAGCTCGCCGCCGCCCTGGTCGCGGCGCTCGAAGCCCAGCCCGCGGTGCAGCAGTGGGTGCAGCTGCCCATCGAAATCGCCGGCCCCGGCTTCATCAACCTGCGCCTCAAGCCCGAGGCCAAACAGGCCGTCGTCGCCGACGTGCTGAGCGCGGGCGACCGTTTCGGCTGGCAACCCGCCAACGCCCACAAGGTGCTCGTCGAGTTCGTCTCGGCCAACCCCACCGGCCCGCTGCACGTGGGCCACGGCCGCCAGGGCGCGCTGGGTGACGCCCTGTGCAACCTGTTCGAGACGCAAGGCCAGCAGGTCACCCGCGAGTTCTATTACAACGACGCCGGTGTGCAGATCAGCACCCTGGCGTGGTCCACCCACGCCCGCATCAAGGGCCTCAAGCCCGGTGACGAACACTGGCCCGAGTCCGCCTACAACGGCGACTACATCCAGGACATCGCCAACGACTTCCTGGCCAAAAAGACCGTCAAGGCCGACGACCGCGAGTTCACCGCATCCGGCGACCCCGAAGACATCGACGGCATCCGCCAGTTCGCCGTGGCCTACCTGCGCCACGAGCAGGACCTGGACCTCAAGGCCTTTGGCGTGCGCTTCGACAACTACTACCTCGAATCCAGCCTCTACACCTCGGGTCGGGTCGAGGCGGCCGTGCAAAAGCTCAAGGACGCCGGCAAGACGTTTGAGGAAGGCGGCGCCCTGTGGCTGCGCTCCACCGACTACGGTGACGACAAGGACCGCGTCATGCGCAAGTCCGACGGCGGCTACACCTACTTCGTGCCCGACGTGGCCTACCACATCGCCAAGTGGGAGCGCGGCTTCGGCCAGTGCGTCAACATCCAGGGCTCCGACCACCACGGCACCATCGCCCGCGTGCGCGCCGGCCTGCAGGCCGCGGGCGTCGGCATCCCCCAGGGCTGGCCCGACTACGTCCTGCACAAGATGGTCACCGTGATGAAGAACGGCGAGGAGGTCAAGATCTCCAAGCGCGCCGGCAGCTACGTCACCCTGCGCGACCTCATCGAGTGGACCAGCAAGGACGCCGTCCGCTTCTTCCTCATCAGCCGCAAGGCCGACACCGAGTTCACCTTCGACGTCGACCTGGCCCTCAAGCAAAACGACGAGAACCCGGTGTTCTACGTCCAGTACGCCCACGCCCGCATCCACTCGGTGCGCGCGCAGTACGCCGACAAGGGCGGCGACCTCGGCGCCCTGGCACAGGCGCAGTTGGGCCGCCTCACCGCCCCCACCGAGCTGGCGCTGATGAGCAAACTCGCCGAGTTCCCCGACATGCTCACCTCGGCCGCGCTGGGCCTGGCCCCGCACGACGTGGCCTTCTACCTGCGCGACCTGGCCGGCGCCTTCCACAGCTACTACGCGGCGGAGCGCTTCCTGGTGGATGATGTCGAACTCGGACGCGCCCGCCTGGCGCTGCTGACCGCCACCGCCCAGGTGCTGCGCAGCGGCCTGGCGCTGCTGGGCGTCGGTGCCCCCGAGAAGATGTGAGAGCGGCGACAAGCCAAAGGACCTGATCTGATGAAATCCCAACGTGGCGGTTTTTTCCTCGGCATGATCGTCGGCATGCTGGTGGGCCTGGCGCTGGCCCTCGGCGTGGCGCTCTACATCACCAAGGTGCCCTTGCCCTTCATCGACAAGGTGCCCTCGCGCACCGCCGAGCAGGACGCGGCCGAGGCCGAGAAGAACAAGAACTGGGACCCCAACAGCCCGCTGTACGGCAAGAACCCGGCCAAGCCGCGTGCGGTCCAGGTCGAGCCCTCGGCTGCCTCGGCCGTGTCTGGTGCTTCAGGCGTGGAGACCCCGGCGGTGGACGTGCCCGCTGCGGTGCCCGCCGTGCCGCCCAGCCCGGCAGCCGCCTCCACCCCCGCTGCTGCGGCGGCGAGTGCGGCCAAGTCTGCGTCGGCCGCGGCCGCGCGCAACCCTGCCGCCATCCTCGCCGGTGAGAATGTGTCCACCGCGCCAGCCTCCGATGCGTTGAGCTATCAGGTCCAGGCCGGCGCTTATGGTAGCCAGCCTGAGGCCGAGCAGCAGCGCGCCAAGCTCGCGATCATGGGCCTGGAGGCCCGCATCCTGGAGCGCGAGGTCAACGGCCGCACGATGTACCGCGTGCGCCTGGGGCCTTTCGCCCAGCGCGAGCAGGCCGACGAGGTCCGCGTCAAGCTCCAGGGCGCTGGCATCGACTCCGCGTTGGTGCGCATCCAGAAATGACACCTGAGCGTTCGCACACGCTCGCCCGAAAGGACACTTTGATGAACCGCCGTGAATTCTCGCTGCAAGCCGCCTCGGCCCTGGGCCTGAGCCTGGCTGGCGTGCCCGCCGTCTCCCAGGCCCAAGGCGGCCCGGTCGAGGGGCAGAACTACGTGCGCCTGGCTCAGGCTGCGCCCGTCTCGGCCCCGGCGGGCAAGGTCGAGGTCGTCGAGTTCTTCTGGTACGGCTGCCCCCATTGCTTCCACTTCGAGCCGGCCCTCACCGCCTGGGTCGCCAAACTGCCTGCCGACGTCACCTTCCGCCGGGTGCCCTGGGCCTACCGCGAAAACCCCTTCGGCATCCACCAGCGCCTGTTCTACGCGCTGGAGGCCATGGGCCAGGTGGGCAGCCTGCACGCCAAGGTCTTCCACGCCATGCACCAGGAAGGCGGCGCGCTGCGCCTGCCCAACGGCCAGGCCTCGGCCGACGTCGAGCAGATCGCCGACTTCCTGGCGAGCCAAGGCGCCGACCGGGCCCGCTTCCGCTCGGTCTACGACTCCTTTGCCGTGCAGACCAAGGTCCGTCAGGCTCGCAGCCTGGCCGAGGCCTACAAGGTCGACGGCGTGCCCACCCTGGGCATCGGCGGCCAGTTCACCACCTCGGTGTCGCTCAACGGCACCGCGCAGCGCACCCTCGCCACGGTTGACTTCCTGGTTGGCCGCCTGCGCAAGGCCTGATCAACGGCGGGCGGCGAGGCGCCCTGTGCGCCCTGCCGTGGCAACGTCGGGAAGCGGCGCCGCCGTGAAGCAGTGCCCTTTTTTCTGCGGGATTCCTGCAGCGCCGCCTTGCCTTCGGTAGAATGAAAGCAAATTTCATGCCGATGACAACGCCCATGCCCACCACCGCCCTCGTTCACGCCGGCGCCCGCGCCGCCGCCTCGGCCCGCACCCTGTCCTGGTGCGCCGGCGCGCTGGTCCTGAGTCTGGCGTCGCCGGCCTGGGCCGACAAGGCCGATCGCAGCCAGCCGCTGCACTTCGCCGCCGACGCCGCCCGGGTCGATGAGGCCCAGCGCCTCAATGTCCTCACCGGCAACGTCGACATCACCAAGGGCTCCATGGTCATCCGCGCCGACCGCGTCGAGGTGCGCCAAAGCGCCGAGGGCACCCAGACGGCCACCGCCACGGGCGGCCAGGGCGGGCGCAGCTACTTCAAGCAAAAGCGCGAAGGCGTCGACGAGCTCATCGAGGGCGAGGCCGAGAAAATCGTCTACGAGGGCCGCGACGACACGGTGCACTTCACCGGTCGCGCCGTCATGCGCCGCATCGTCGCCGGCGTGCCCGCCGACGAGGTCAACGGCCAGGCCATCCGCTACGACAACAAGACCGCCGTCTACCAGGTGCTGGGCGGCGGCGTGCTCGGCGGCACCACCACGGGCCGGGTGCGGGGCGTCATCACGCCGCGCAACAACAGCGCCCCCCAGGAAGGCAGTCGCTGACATGAGCCTCGAGACAGGCGCCCCCGGCCACGCCGCCGCGCCGCGCAGCCAGCTCCAGGCGCAAAGCCTCAAGAAGCGCTACGGCGCTCGCACCGTCGTGCACGACGTCCACGTTGCGGTCTCCGCCGGCGAGGTCGTCGGCTTGCTCGGCCCCAACGGCGCGGGCAAGACCACCAGCTTCTACATGATCGTCGGCCTGGTGCGCGCCGACGCCGGCGCCATCGACATCGACGGCGAGCGCATCGAGCGCCTGCCCATGCACGAGCGCTCGCGCTTAGGCCTGAGCTACCTGCCGCAAGAGGCCTCCATCTTCCGCCAGCTCAACGTCGAGGACAACATCCGCGCCGTGCTGGAGCTGCAGGTCGACGCACAAGGCAAGCGCCTCAAGCCCGCCGTCATCGAAGAGCGACTGACCACGCTGCTGCGCGAGCTCAGCATCGAGAAGCTGCGCACCAGCCCGTCGCTGGCCTTGTCGGGTGGTGAGCGCCGGCGCGTCGAAATCGCCCGCGCCCTGGCCACCCAGCCGCGCTTCATCCTGCTCGACGAGCCCTTCGCCGGCGTCGACCCCATCGCCGTCATCGAGATCCAGCGCATCATCAGCTTCCTCAAGGCCCGCGGCATCGGCGTGCTCATCACCGACCACAACGTGCGCGAAACCCTGGGCATCTGCGACCGCGCCTACATCATCAGCGAGGGCCGGGTGCTGGCCGAAGGCCGCCCGTCCGACATCGTCGACAACGCCGAGGTCCGCAAGGTCTACCTCGGCGAGCACTTCCGCATGTGAGGCCCCGGAGCAGTTCATGAAGCCCTCACTGCAGTTCCGGCTCTCGCAGCACATGGCGCTCACGCCTCAGCTGCAGCAGTCCATCCGATTGCTGCAGCTGTCCACGCTGGAGCTGCACCAGGAAATCGAGCAGATGCTCGAACAGAACCCCTTCCTGGAGCCCGAAGACGACCTGCCCGCGCTCGACCTCAACGCCGCCGCCGAGTTCGAGCGCCAGCGCAACGACCGCCAGAGCACCGAAGACACCGCCGCATCGTCATCTGACTCCGACGGCGGCGCAGGTGAGGGCGACGCCGCCGGCCTCGACAAGGCCGACCTCGGCACCACCGAGCGCGACGACTGGGAAAACGGCACCGAGCGCGACGACTTCGACGGCATCAGCGAGGCGCCCTCGCGCCACAACGACGCCGACGACGAGTTCGATCCGATGTCGCGCAACACGGCCACCGTCAGCCTGCAGGACCACCTCAGGCAGCAGCTGCTGGGCATGCGCCTGGGCGCGCCCGAGATGGCCGCCGTCGAGGTGCTGATCGAGTCCCTCAACGAAGACGGCTACCTGGCCGACCCGCTCGAAGAAATCGCCGCCAGCCTCTTGCCCGAAGACGCCGACGAAGAGCTCTGCGACGAGATGCTCTCGCGCCTGAAATGCGCCCTGGGCTGGCTGCGCAGCCTCGAGCCCGTGGGCGTCGGCGCCTTCAACCTGCCCGACTGCCTCGTGCTGCAGTTGCGCACCCAGCCGCCCTGCCGCATCCGCGACGTCGCCATCGACATCTGCCAGCACCACCTGGAGCTGCTGGCCCGCCGCGACACCAAGAAGCTCATGAGCGCGGCCGGCGCCAGCGAAGGCGAGGTCAAACAAGCCCAGGGCCTCATCGTCCAGCTCGAGCCCAAGCCAGGCCGCGCCTTCACGCGCGCCGAGGCCAACATCATCATCCCCGACGTCATCATCCAGAAGGCGGGTCGGGGCTGGAAGGTCGTGCTCAACCCCGACGTCATGCCCAAGCTGCGCATCAACGACCTCTACGCCCAGGCCCTGCGCGCCTCGCGCTCGCCACGTGGCACGGCGGCGAGTGAAAGCCACACCGCCTTGAGCTCCCGCTTGCAGGAAGCCCGCTGGTTCGTCAAGAACATCCAGCAGCGATTCGACACCATCCTGCGCGTGTCGCAGGCCATCGTCGACCGCCAGAAGAACTTCTTCAGCCACGGCGAAATCGCCATGAAGCCGCTGGTGCTGCGCGAGATCGCCGACGAACTCGGCCTGCACGAGTCCACCATCTCGCGCGTGACCACGGCCAAGTACATGAACACGCCCTTCGGCACCTTCGAGCTGAAGTACTTCTTCGGCTCCTCGCTCAACACCGAAGCCGGCGGCAACGCCTCCAGCACGGCCGTGCGCGCCCTCATCAAGCAACTGGTCAGCGCCGAAGACGCCAAGAAGCCGCTGTCCGACAGCCAGCTCGCCAGCATGCTCGAAGAGCAGGGCATCCAGGTCGCGCGTCGCACCGTGGCCAAGTACCGCGAAGCCCTCAAGATCGCGCCGGCCAACCTGCGCAAATCGCTGTGAACCAGTCTGCCCCCCTGATGCAGGTCCTCACCGTCCTCCCCTGGCAGGACTGGGGGGCGCTGGCGCTCTTCATCTTCGGCTGGGTGGGCTACGCCCAGTTCGCCAGCCACCGCGCCAAGGTCGAGCGCACCTTGCTGGCCAGCACCAACCACTTCCGCAAGCTCTGGATGATGCAGGTCACCTACCGCGACCAGCGCATCGTCGACGCCGCCGTCACCCAGAACCTCGCCAGCAGCCCCAGCTTCTGGGCCTCGACCACCATCCTGGTGCTCGGCGGCCTGCTCGCCGTGCTCGGCACCTCCGAGAAGGCCACCGAACTCGTCAAAGACCTGCCCTTTGCGGCCCGCACCTCCATGCTCGTCTTCGACATCAAGATCATGGTGCTGCTGGCCGTCTTCGTCTACGCCTTCTTCCGCTTCACCTGGTCGATGCGCGTCTACTCCTTCGGCGCCATCCTCGTGGGCGCCGCCCCCAACGTCGAGCTGTTCGAGTCCGGCGAAGCCAACCGCGCCGACTTCGCCGAGCGCGCCGGCAAGCTCATGGGCATGGCCGCCGAGAGCTTCGCCGACGGCCTGCGCGCCTACTACATGGCCTTCGCCGTGATCGGCTGGTTCGTTTCCCCGGCTGCGTTCGCCATCGCCACCCTCACCGTGCTGGGTGTGCTGTATCGTCGGGAATTCCGCTCCGACGTGCTGGCCGTGCTTCGCGCCTGATCCCCTGCGCCCACCCCCGCGCCTGATCCCCTTTTGCCCCCTCCCATGCCGATCAAGCCCCCTCAGCGCCCCCGCGTGTCACCCGTCACCGGCCGACCTTCCGGCGAGGGCCCGCGCGCCCCGCGCACGCCCCAAGCGCCGTCCGCTGGCCCGCGCCCCGCGGCCCCCGGCACCGTCCTGTCCGCTGACCGCCCCACCGCCCTTTACCTCTCCTGCGCTTCGGGCGTCGAAGACCTGCTGGCCGACGAAGTCCGCCGCATCCTCGGTGAGGCCCCGGTCGTCATCGCCTCACGCGGCGGCGTCGAAGTCCAGGCCGGCAAGCACCTGCGCACCGCCGCCGAGTGCCATGCCGCGCTCATCGACCACACCCTGCGCCTCAACCTCGAAAGCCGCCTCGCACAGCGCGTGCTCTGGCGCGTCGCCTCCCGCGTCTACCGCCACGAAGACGACATCTACGCCCTCGGCCGCCAGGTCAACTGGGGCGACTGGATCACCCCGCAGCACACCCTGCGCGTTGACGTCACCTCCCGCCGCAGCCACCTGCGCAGCCTCAACTTCGCCGGCCTGCGCATCAAGGACGCCGTCTGCGACGACCTGCGCGAGCGCACCGGCGAGCGCCCCAGCGTCGACACCCGCCACCCCGACCTCGGCCTCGTCCTCTACATGGACGACCTCGACGCCGTCCTCTACGTCGACACCTCCGGCGAAGCCCTCTTCAAGCGAGGCTGGCGCGAAGACACCGGCGAGGCGCCCCTGAAGGAAACCCTCGCCGCCGCCATGCTGGCCGCCGCGGGCTGGCACGGCCGCCCCGAAGACGGCGCCTTGCTCGACCCCTGCTGCGGCGCCGGCACCATCCCCATCGAAGCCGCGCAGATCGCCTGCGGCATCGCGCCCGGCCTGCAGCGACGCTTCGCGTTCGAGCGCCTGCTGCCCTTTCGCAATCAGCAATCTGCGTGGCAAGCCCTCAAGCAAGCCGCCCGCGACCGCCAGCACCCCCCTCGGGTGCCCATCTACGCCGGCGACGTCGCCTTCCGCATGACCGACTTCGCCACCCGCAACGCCGAGCGCGCCGGTGTGCGACACGCCATCGAATTCAAGACCGCCGACGCCCTGCAGCGCCCCGTGCCTTGCGAGCGCGGTGTGCTCATGTTCAACCCGCCTTACGGCGAGCGCATCGACACCAAAGGCACGGCCCGCAACGCCTACAGCCAGCGCGCCGAACAAGGCGGCTGGAGCGAAGACGAGGACGCGGGCATCGCCCGCCCCGGCGTGCGCGTGGCCCGCGAGGCCTTTCAGGAAGACGAAGCCGCGGCCACCTTCTTCCAGCGCCTGTCATCACACTGGAAGAAGAACTACACCGGCTGGACGGCCTGGATCCTCAGCCCCGACATGAAGCTGCCCAGCGCCATGCGGCTCAAGGAAAACCGCCGCGTCGTCATGTTCAACGGCCCCATCGAGTGCCGCCTCTTCCGCTTCGACCTGGTTGCGGGCAGCAACAAGCCGCGCGCGCAGCCTGAGCCCATCGACCCCGCCTGAGGCCTCCCCTGAGGACGTCAGCCTTCCAGCCGCGCCCCGATCACGCTGAGCACCGACAACGGCGCCGTATCGGCCCGAAGCACGCGGCGCCCCAGGCTGACGGCCTGCCAGCCCAGGCCCAGTGCCAGGCCCTCTTCTTCCTCCGACAGCCCACCTTCCGGTCCACTGAGGAACACCCAGTCCCGGCAGTCGGGTTGCTCGGTGGCGGCCCGCTCCAGCCAGCCCCCCAACGGCCGCGCATCGCGCAGGCTCAGCACCCCGCGCACGACCTCTCCCCCTGCGCCATCCTCCGCCTGCTGGCGCAACCACGGGGCCAGCGCCTGGACCGCCTGCACCTGCGGCACCACCGAGCGCCCGCATTGCTCGCTGGCCGACACCGCCACGGCCTGCCAGTGGGCCACCTTCTTGGCCGCCCGCTCGCCGTCGAGCCGCAACACCGAGCGCGCACAAACCAAAGGCTGGATCGCGTGCGCGCCCAACTCGGTTGCCTTCTCGATCAGGGCGTCCATGCGGTCGTTGGCTGGCATGCCCACCGCCAACGTCACCCGCACCGGCAATTCACGTTCGTTGACCAGCGCGTCGGTCACGCGCACCTGAACCAACTTGCGCCCCATCTCCAGCACCTCGGCGGCCCACTCGCCGCCCACCCCATCAAAAAGCCGCACCCGGTCACCCGGCTGCAAACGCAGCACCTGCACATGCCGCGCGGCGCCCTCGTCCAGCGCGAACGCCGCGCCACTCACATTCAGGCAGTGTTGATTCACATGCAGGCGGGGGCCCATCGACACGATCACCTCTCCGACACCCGCT
Organism: Burkholderiales bacterium; assembly: GCA_016000265.1. GTDB lineage: Bacteria > Pseudomonadota > Gammaproteobacteria > Burkholderiales > Burkholderiaceae_C > Aquabacterium. The sequence continues at coordinate 338 of JAECRL010000007.1, read as the reverse complement.
CAAGCAGGCGACTCTCTGGGTTGGACACAAGGGCCGCAGCGAAGGCGTGCGGCCCCGGCATTGTCGACCAAGCCCGCGCCGATGAACGCCCGAGAGCCTCCCGCTGGCCCTGCCTCCCGCCGCCTGCCGCACCCCCGGCGCAAAGATTTTGAAGTTTTTTCGCAAAGGGCTTGCGCGCACTGTCAAAACGGTGCCATAATTGCGTTCTTCGCTGATCGCGACAGACAAAACAAGCAGCCAGACGCCAAGTCAAGCGCTGCAAAGTTTCAAGTCAGTTCAGTGAGTGCTCTTTAAAAATCAACAGCCGATAAGCGTGGGTGTTTGGTAAGCGAAGGCCG
>JAECRL010000001.1 GCA_016000265.1 Burkholderiales bacterium | reverse complement strand
GTGGCCGGCTTTGACCGCTACTACCAGATCACCAAGTGCTTCCGCGACGAAGACCTGCGCGCCGATCGTCAGCCCGAATTCACCCAGATCGACATCGAGACGAGCTTCCTGACCGAGCAGGAAATCCGCGACATGTTCGAGGGCATGATCCGCCACGTCTTCATGAAGGCGTTGAACGTGGACCTGGGCGCCTACCCGGTCATGAAGTACGCCGACGCCATGCACCGCTTCGGCTCGGACAAGCCCGACCTGCGCGTCAAGCTCGAATTCACCGAGCTGACCGACGTGATGGCCGACGTGGACTTCAAGGTCTTCTCGACGCCTGCCACGACCAAGGGCGGCCGCGTGGTGGCCCTGAACATCCCCGGTGGTGCGGCCATCAGCCGTGGCGAGATCGACGCCTACACCGAGTTCGTCAAGATCTACGGCGCCAAGGGCCTGGCCTGGATCAAGGTCAACGAGGTGGCCAAGGGTCGCGAGGGCCTGCAATCGCCCATCGTCAAGAACCTGCACGACGCGGCCATCGCCAAGATCCTGGAGCGCACGGGCGCCAAGGACGGCGACCTGATCTTCTTCGGCGCGGACAAGGAAAAGGTCGTCAACGACGCCATTGGCGCGCTGCGCCTGAAGGTCGGCCACTCCGACTTCGGCAAGAAGGCCGGCCTGTTCGAAGACCGCTGGGCCCCGCTGTGGGTGGTGGACTTCCCGATGTTCGAGTACGACGACGAGTCGGAGCGCTGGAACGCCGTGCACCACCCCTTCACCGCCCCCAAGGACGGCCACGAAGACTACATGGACACGGACCCGGGCAAGTGCATCGCCAAGGCCTACGACATGGTGCTCAACGGCTGGGAACTGGGTGGCGGCTCCATCCGCATCCACCGCGCCGACGTGCAGTCCAAGGTGTTCAGCGCCCTGAACATCAGCAAGGAAGACGCCCAGGTGAAGTTCGGCTTCCTGCTGGACGCCCTGCAGTACGGCGCGCCCCCGCACGGTGGCCTGGCCTTCGGCCTGGACCGCCTGGTGACGCTGATGACCAAGGCCGAATCCATCCGCGACGTGATCGCCTTCCCCAAGACCCAGCGCGCCCAGTGCCTGCTGACGGGCGCCCCGTCGAACGTGGACGAAAAGCAGCTGCGCGAGCTGCACATCCGCCTGCGCAACGCCGCCGCCGCGGGCGGCGCCACGCCGGCCGCCTGATCACGGATTGCATCGGCTGGGGCCCTCGGGTCACCCCGCTGGCTGCGTACACTGCGAGGGCCATCCGAGAGGGTGGCCCTTTTTCATGCCCGGCACCACCATGACCCCTGCTCCCGTCCACAAGATCCCGCAATCCGTGCTGGTGGTGATCCACTCCCCGGGGCTGGAGGTGCTGCTGATCGAGCGCGCCAAGCAACCCGGCTTCTGGCAAAGCGTGACGGGCTCCAAGGACCACCTCGATGAAGACTGGGCGCTCACCGCCGCGCGCGAGGTGGCCGAAGAAACCGGCATCACGCTCGGGTCGCCCGAGGTGCCCGAGTCGGCCCTGCGAGACTGGCAGCTGGAAAACGTCTACGAGATCTACCCCGTCTGGCGCCACCGCTACGCGCCGGGCGTGACGCACAACACCGAGCGCGTCTTCAGCCTGGAGGTGCCGCGCGACACGCCGATCACGCTGGCGCCGCGCGAGCACACCCAACACGCTTGGCTGCCCTGGCAGGAGGCGGCCGACCGTTGTTTCTCCCCCTCGAACGCCGAGGCCATCCTGATGCTTCCCCGACAGCAGGCGCTGCGCCGCATGGGTTAAGGTTCAAGCCTGTCTTCCACCGAACCCGATCGTGCTCAACCCGCTTCAGTCCTCGCTGCTGCCGCCGTCGACCCAAGGCAGCTCCTGCCTGCGCGTGGCGACCTACAACATCCACAAGGGCGTGCGCGGCATGGGGCCGACCAAGCGCCTGGAGATCCACAACCTGGGCCTGGCCGTGGAGGCGCTCGACGCCGACATCGTCTGCCTGCAGGAGGTGCGCCGCTACCACGAGGCGGAGTCGCGGCGCTTTTCTCGCACGCAGTTCGGGCACCTGGGCTGGCCACAGGCGCCGCAGGCCGACTACCTCGCGCCGGAGGGCTACGAGGTGGCCTACCGAACCAACGCCGTCACCCGCGGGGGCGAGCACGGCAACGCGCTGCTGGCGCGCTGGCCGCTGGGCGACGTCGGGCACCATGATGTCTCCGACCACCGCTTCGAGCAACGTGGCTTGCTGCACGTGCCGGTGTTCTGGCAAGGCATCGAGGTGCACGTGGTGGTGGTGCACCTGGGGCTGATCCACGCCAGCCGCGTGCGCCAGGCCGAGCGACTGGCTCACCTGGTGCGCCACGACCTGCCGGCCCACGCCCCCATCGTCATCGCGGGCGACTTCAACGACTGGGGCGAGAAGCTCGACGACATCCTGCATGGCGCCGGCTTGCAGCGGGCCCTGGATGGGGATCAGGCTCGCAAACCCACCTTCCCCTCGCTGGTGCCGGTGCTGGCGCTGGATCGCGTCTACACGCGCGGGCTGGCCTGCCGCTCGGTGATGGTGCCCAAAGGCGGAACCTGGGCGCGCCTGTCGGACCACCTGCCGCTGGTCGTCGAGCTCGAACTGGCCTGAGCATGCCGCCCACCGACACCGAGTCCGACCTGCAAGCCCTGGCCGGACTGGCCTGGTACGCGCAGCGCAAGGCGGTCTTCACCGGGGGCAACCAGGTGCGACTACTCAGAGGCGGGCAGGACCTGTTCCCCTCCCTGCGCGACCACATCGATCGGGCCACCGACAGCGTCTGGCTGGCGCTCTACATCGTCTCGCCACTGGGCCAGAGCGGCGCGGTGCTGCAAGCGCTGATGCGCGCCGCCCGGCGTGGGGTGGCGGTGCACGTCGTGGTGGACGGCCTGGGGTCGAGAGAGGCCCCGCAGAGCCTGTGGGACGACCTGGAGCGCGCGGGGGTGAAGCTGGCCATCTACCGGCCGCCTCGCGGGTTGGGCTCGCTGCTGCTGGACGCGACCCAATGGCGGCGCATGCACCTCAAGATCGGGGTGGTGGACCAGGGGCACGCCTTCATCGGCGGCATCAACCTGATCGACGACCGCTACGACCTAAACCACGGCTGGTCCGATCAGCCCCGGCTGGACTACGCCTTGCACGCGCAAGGCCCGGTGGTCATGCCGATGCTGCACACGGTGCGGGCCATCTGGACGCGGGCGCAGTTCGGGCGGGACTGGCGCGATGACCTGATCCAGTGGGCCCAGGATCCACACCGCCTGCGCCGCCTGCGTCAGCTCAAGGACCTGGTTCAGCAGGCGCGCCTGCAACTGACGCCGCCCGAGTTCGGCCGCATGGCCCAGGCCGTGCAGGTGCCGCAGCCCATGCGCTGCGCCTTCGTGATGCGCGACAACCTCCGCCAGCGGCGCACGATCGAACGCGCGGCCCTGCAGGCCATTCAGCAGGCGCGACAGCGCATCGACATCGTCACGCCCTATTTCTACCCGCACCGCGCCATCCGCAAGGCGCTGACGCACGCCGCCGCCAGCGGGGTGCAGGTGCGGCTGCTGCTGCAGGGCAAGCTGGACTACCGCATCGCCGGGGTGGCCGCGCAGGTGCTGTATCACGACCTGCAGCGCAACGGGGTGCGCATCTTCGAGTACCAACCGGCCTTCCTGCACGCCAAGGTGCTGTGCGTGGACGACGAGTGGGCCACGGTGGGCTCGTCCAACCTGGACCCGCTGTCGCTGGTGCTCAACCTGGAGGGCAACCTGATCGTGCGCGACCGCGGCTTCGTGCGCACGCTGTCGGCCTCGCTCAACGAGGACTTTGCGCTGAGCCGCGAGGTGCCGGTGCCCGAGGGCAAAGGCGCGCCTGGCTGGGGCGCGCGACTGCGCCGCAGCGCGGTGGCCTGGCTGGCCAAGACCTACCTGCGGCTGGCGGGCGCCACCGGGCGCTACTGAGGCCCACCATCGGCCGCCACACCATGCCGCAACCCGAGGACCTCGTGATCCGCCGCCCCGAGGGGCTGTACTGCCCCGCCGGCGACTTCCACATCGACCCGTGGCGGCCGGTGGAGCGGGCCGTGATCACGCACGCGCACGCCGATCACGCCCGCGGGGGGCATGCGCGTTACCTGGGCAGCGCCAGCGGCGAAGGGGTGCTGCGGGCGCGACTGGGGGGCATCACGCTGCAGACGCTGGCCTACGGGGAACGCATCGACGTCAACGGGGTGACCGTGTCCTTGCACCCCGCGGGCCACGTGCTGGGATCGGCCCAGGTGCGCCTGGAACACGCGGGGCGCGTGTGGGTGGTCTCGGGCGACTACAAGACCGAGCCGGACCCGACCTGCGCGCCCTTCGAGGCGGTGCGCTGCGATTGCTTCATCACCGAGTGCACCTTCGGCTTGCCGATCTACCGCTGGCGCCCGGCTGGCGAGGTGTTCGGCGAGATCAACGCCTGGTGGCAAGGCAACGTGGCCGCGGGCCGCCCTTCCCTGCTGCTGGGCTACAGCTTCGGCAAGGCGCAGCGGCTGCTGGCGGGGGTGGACGCGGGCATCGGGCCCATCGTCGTGCACAGCGCGGTGACGCCGCTCAACGAGGCGTACCGCGCCGAGGGCGTGCGCCTGCCGCCCACCCTGGGGTTCAGCGAGGTCAAGGACAAGGCGCTGTGGCAGCGCGCCCTGGTGGTGGCGCCACCGAGTGCCGCGCGCGGCCCGATGGCGCGCACGCTGCAACACGCCAGCGACGCGATGGCCAGCGGCTGGATGCAACTGCGTGGGGCGCGTCGGCGCGCGGGGCTGGACCGCGGTTTCGTGCTGTCGGACCACGCGGACTGGCCGGGGCTGGTGGGGGCGATCGTGGCGACGGGGGCCGAGCGGGTGATCGTCACGCACGGGCAAGAAGGCGTGCTGGTGCGCTGGCTTCAGGAACAAGGCCTGCAGGCCGAGGCGATGGAGACGGCTTACGGCGACGAGCGGGCCAACGACGAGGGGGGGCCTGAGTCCGATGCGGCATCGGCAACGGCGAGGGCCGCAGTGGCCCCCTCCAGCGACCAGGACCAGGCCTGAGCGTAGGGCGGCGGTGCGGGCCACTGGCTGGCCTGCCGAGGCGGGTGTTCAGGCCCGTGCCGGGCCAGCCAGCGGCGCGCCAGCATCCAGCCGGCATGGCCCACCACGGTGACGCCGGCCACCGGGGGCCGCCAGCGAGCCGCGCGGTCGAGCACCTGGCGCAGGCTCTCGCCGCCGCCCGGCGCGTGGTCGAGGAAGTCGGCCACCCAGGCGTCGATGTCCGCTTGCGGGATGTCGCCCCAGGCGAGCCCCTCCCAGGCGCCGAAGTCGGCCTCCAGCAGCAGCGCGTCCACGTGGTGGCGCCAGCCCAGGCGACGCAGGTGGCGACCCACGTCGCGACAGCGCCTCAAGGGCGAGGTGCAGACCACCAAAGGGGCCGCACAGCGCCGGGCGTGGCGGTGGATGCGACGCGCCAGGCGACGCGCCTTGCGCGGATCGACCCTCAGGTCACACCGCCCGATGCAACGGCCCTGGTGGCCGCGCGGTCGGGGGTGGCGCCAGGCCAGGTTGAAGGCAGCCGCGTCGATCACCCGCGGGCCTCCTCAGGGTGCGGTGCAGTCGGCCGGGACCTGGCCGGGGCGCATCTCGGAGCCCGGCGCGCAGGCCCAGCGGATCTGACCCTGATCGGTCACCTCGGGCGTGAACACCAGCGTGCCGCGCTCGGTCTCGACGGTCAGCACCATGGTGTTGCTGTCCAGGCTGAGGCCCTCGCCGCCGGGAAGGGCCTCGGGCAGGCCGGCCTGGGCCAGCGAGGCCGGCACCTCCTGGGAGGCCAGGTAGCGCTTGGCCAGGGCCTCGCGCACCGGCTGGGTGGCGGCCAGGGCCTGCGACAGCTTGGCCTTGGTCGTGTAATCCTGGTATGCGGGGATGGCCACCGCCGCGGCCACGCCGATGACGTAGATCAGGATGAGCGCGCCGAAGCCCGCGCCGAGGCGGCCTGCATAAGGAAACAGGGCCGCCAGCAGGTACGCCAGGGGGTGGCGCGAGGGCACGGCCTGCTCGCCTTGCACGACGCGCACCACGCGCTTGGTCAACCAGGGGTAGCCCGACAGCAGCTCATGGAAGGACATCCAGAAGCCGCGCGAGGTGGCGGCCTGATCGGCGAAGGCCTGCACGTCCAGGTCACGCCAGCGCGAGGAGCCCACGGCGAGCGCCGAGAGGGCCCGCGCCGCGAGTTCAGGCTGGCTGCTGCAGGCCGCACCGTGGCGGTCGCAGGTGCTTTCGCGGGCGCGCGAGTAGGCCGCGCCCAGCAAGGGCAACCACAGCACCGGCCAGCGCAGGAACTGCCCCTTGATGTGCTTCATGCGCAGGTGCCCGAGTTCGTGGCCGACGTAAAAGCGCACGCCATCGGGGTGCAGGGCCATGGCGTCGACGACGTCGGACAGCAGCACGACGTACTGGCGTCCCAGGAACTGGGTGGCGAAGGCGTTGAGCCCACCGGAGCCGTTGAGCACGTAGGCCTCAGGCGTGCCCTTCATTTCCAGGCGCTTGCAGCATTCGGTGAACTGGGCGTGGAGGTCGGGGAACTGCGCGGGCGTGAGCGCCACGCCGTTGCCCTTGATGTAGGAGATGAGCGAGGACTGCGCAAAGAGGTAGCCGATGAAGCCGACCAGCAGCACGAGCAGCGCCACCCCGAAGGTGCCGACGATGAGCCCGATCCAGACCAGCAGGCCAAGGACGAGGGTGATGGCGCCGAGCGAGCGCTCGCGCGGGTGAACCAGTTCATTCATGGGGATCCCTGATGTGTTTTGTGATGAAGAAAGCGCGGCATTGTCGCAGCCGGGCGTGACCGTTGGCACTCACCCGATCGGGTGAACCACGTGCAGCCAGGCCAGCAAGATGGCCAGCTCGCTGAGCTGCTGGCTGGCGCCGAGCGTGTCCCCTGTGAAGCCCCCCAGGCGGCGGCTGAACCAGCGATGACAAAACAACCCGGCGAGCGCCGCCGCGAGCAACGACCCACCCAGCGCCTGCGCCAGCGTGCCCGTGGGCCACCCGGCGGCGCCAAAGCCCAGCCACATCAGCCAGCCGATGAGCGTGGTGACGCCCACCGTGCCCAGGAGCAAGCCGGTGCCGACCTGCAGGGCCAGGGGCTTGGCCTTGGCGTGGTCGACGTCGCCCGCATAAGGCAGCAAGCGCGTCAGCGCCACGGGCACGAGGCGAGACAACACGTGGGCCCACAGCACGGCCATCATCGTCCACACCAGCAGGACCTGGTGGACGTGGCTGGTGCGCGCGCTGTCGAGCTCGCTCAGGCGCGGGGTCAGCAAGGAAGCCAGCACCGCGGCCTTGAGGCCCAGCATGCCGAAGAGGCCCAAGGCGCCGTAGGTGCCCAGGCGCGAGTCCTTCATGATCAGCAGGGCCTTGTCGCGGCTGACGCTGCCGCCCAGGCCGTCGCAGGTGTCGGCCCAGCCGTCTTCGTGAAAGCCACCGGTCAACCAGGCGGTGGCCGCCAGGCTGAGCCCCACGGCCACCACCGGGGGCCACACGCTGGCCGCCAGGGCCAGGGTCAAGGCACCGAAGCCCCCCACCACCGCGCCCACCAGCGGGAAGTGACGCATGCTGGCGGGCAGCCACTGCGCGCGCCAGCCCACCCAGGCCGGGGTCGGCACGCGGGTGAGGAACTGCAGGGCCACGAAGAACAGGCGGCACTCGTGCAGCAGCGCGCGGGCGAGGCGCTTCATGCGGCGCTGCTCACGCCGGCGGACTCGAAGCTGGCCATCTCGCGCAGGATGCGGCAGGCCGACTCGAGCAGCGGCCAGGCCAGCGCGCCCCCGGAGCCTTCGCCCAGGCGCAGGTCCAGCTCGAGCACGGGCTCGGCGCCCAGGTGGGCCAGCATGCGGGCGTGGCCGCTCTCGTCGGACTGGTGTGAGAACACGCAGCGCTGCAGCACACGCGGCTGCAGGGCCTGCGCGACCAGCAAGGCGCTGGTGGCGATGAAGCCGTCGATGACGATGACGCGGTCCTGCGCGGCGGCCTCCAGCATGGCGCCACACATCATGGCGACCTCGAAGCCACCGAAGGCCTGCAGCACGGCCAGTGGCTCGTGGGCGTCGGCGTTGGCCAGCAGCGCCTCTTGCAGCACGCCCAGCTTGCGCTGCACGGCGGCCTCGTCCAGCCCGGTGCCACGGCCCACGCACTGCGCCAGCGGCAGGCCCGTCAGGCGGGCCATGATGAGGGCCGCGCTCGATGTGTTGCCGATGCCCATCTCGCCAAACAGAACGGCATTGCCGGGCAGGCTGCGCACGACCTCGGCGCCCTCGCGCAGGGCCTGCTGGCATTGTGCTGCGCTCATGGCCGGGCCCTGGGTGCAGTCGGCCGTGCCGGGGGCGACCTTGCGCAACTGCAGCGTGGGGCGCGGCGCGATGTCGCGGGCCACCCCGGCGTCGACCACGGTGAGCGCCAGGCCGTGCTGGCGCGCCAGGACGCTCACGGCCGCGCCACCGGCCAGGAAGTTCTCGACCATCTGCCAGGTGACGTCGGCGGGGAATGCCGAGACGCCGCGCGCCGCCAGGCCGTGGTCGCCGGCGAAGACGACCACCTGGGGCTGCAGCAACTCGGGCCGCTCGCTGCGCAGGATCAGGCCGATCTGGCGGGCCAACGACTCGATGCGGCCCAGCGATCCCAGCGGCTTGGTCTTGTGGTCGATGAGGTGCTGCAGGCGCGCCGACAGGGTCGGGTCATCGAGGTCGCGCAGTGCGTCGGGGGGGAGGAAGTCGAGGGCGGTGAGGCTCATGGCGGGGGCTCCAAGTCGAATCAGGGCGAAGGCAGACCGAGCCCGAGGTCATCTAGGCGCAGGCCGGTGTCGGAGGGGGGCACGCCGAGGTGGCGGCAGATGGCAGCAAACAGGATCAACAGGCCTTTTTCGATGGCCACGGGCCCGGGGGCCAGGATGTCGCAGGAGGGGATGTCCTGCAAGTGCGCGCCGAGCTCGGCCCAACCGGGTCGGGCGGCCACCTGGGCGGTGTCGAAACGCTGGCCGCACCAGGAGCCGAAGATCAGCTCGGGGCGGGCCTGCAGCACCTGCTCGGGCGTGACGGCGCGGGCGCTGAAGGGGTCGGAGGGCGCGACGTGGGCGAAGACGTCCTGACCGCCGGCCACCTCGATGAGCTGGCTGACCCACAGGATGCCGCAGGTCAGCGGGGTGTGCCACTCTTCGAAGTACACGCGCGGGCGGCGGGGCAAGGTGGCCGCGGCGGCGCGCACGCGGTCGATGACGGCGTGCAGGCGCTGGTTCAGGGCCTCGGCCTGCCCTGGCGCGTCCACGTGGTCACCGAGCTCGCGGACCATGTCGAAGATGCCGGCGATGTCGCGGTGGTTGAACCACAGCGTGCGCGCGCCCAGCGCCTCGCACTCGTCGAGCAGCTGGCGCTGCAGCCGCGAATAGCCGATGACGAGGTCGGGCTGCACGCCCATGATCTTTTCGATCTTGCCGGTCTTGAAGCCGCTGACCTTGGGCTTGTCGGTGCGGGCCTGGGGTGGGTAGACGGTGAAGCCGGAGACACCGGCGATGCGGTCGGCCGCGCCCAGGCGGTAGAGCACGTCGACGGCCTCGGTGGACAGCACGGCCATGCGCTGAGGCGGGGCCAAAGGGGGCTTCGCGGGGGTCATGGTCATGGGGCTGGGCTCGGTGGATTCGGGAGGCTCAGGAGGTTCATCAGGGCACCGGGGGCCATGTGGCGGTCGACGTGGTCGGCCAGGCCGTCCCACACCTCGGACCACGGGCGCGAGCCCCCGCCGAGCAAGGCGCGCGCGGCGGCGTCGCACTCGAACAGGCCGTGCAGGTAGACGCCCATGACGGCGCCCTGGCGCCAGCCGAGGCAGCGGCCCTGGTCGTCGTGCAGCACTTCGGTGAGGGCCTCGTTGAGGGGCGGCTGGGCGGTGTGGCGGGACTCGGGCGCGGCCTGCGTGCGGCCGTGGTGGATCTCGTAGCCGGTGGTGCGCACGCCGTTGAGCGGCGCCCAGGCGGGGGCGGCGTCGAGCCGGCCGAAGGTGGCGTGGGTGCGGCGCAGCAGCTTGCCCGACTCGAAGACGGTGTCCACGTCCAGCCAGCCCAGGCCGGCTTGCACCGCATCGGGCGCTTGCCGGGCGGTGCCGGCTCCTCGGTCCACGCCGTCGGGGTCGATGAGGCGGCGGCCCAGCATCTGCAGGCCCCCGCAGATGCCCAGCACCGGGCGGCCGCGCCGCACGTGGTCGGCGATGGCGGCGTCCAGGCCCCGCTGGCGCAGCCACATCAGGTCGGAGTGGGTGTGCTTGGAGCCGGGCAGGATCACCCAGTCCACGTCGGCCAGGCCGCGAGGCTCGCGCACCCAGCTCAGGCGCACGCGGGGGTGGTTGCGCAGGGGCTGGAACTCGTCGAGGTTGCTCAGGCGCGGGTAGGCCACGACGGCCACGCGCAGCTCGCCGGAGCCGCTGGCGCGGTCGTCGAAGACGCCGTCTTCTTCGGGCAGGCCGTGGCCAGGCCACCAAGGCAGCACGCCCACGGTGGGCACGCCTGTGAGCGCCTGCAGTTGCTCGGGCCCGGGCGACAGCAGGGCGGCATCGCCCCGAAAGCGGTTGAGCACGAAGCCGCGGATCAGGGCGCGCTCGTCGGGCGGCAGCAATTGGTGCGTGCCGTAGAGGTGCGCGAACGAGCCGCCGCGGTCGATGTCGGAGACCAGCAGGCAGGCGGCGTGGGCGTGGCGCGCGGTGCGCATGTTGACGTAGTCGCTGCTGTGCAGGTTGATCTCGGCGGGCGAGCCCGCGCCTTCGATGACGACGACGTCGCACTCGGCGCGCAGGTCGTCGAGGGCCTGGCGCGCGTGCGGCCACAGGTGCTCGCTGCGCTGGCGCCAGGGCACGGCGCGCAGGTCGTCTCGCACCTGGCCGAGCACGATGACCTGGCTGGCGGTGTCGCGCTCGGGCTTGAGCAGCACGGGGTTCATGCGCACATCGGGCTCAACGCCGGCGGCCAGGGCCTGGAAGTACTGCGCGCTGCCGATCTCGCCGGGCTCGCCGCCCAGGCCGGGCACGACGCGCGCGTTGTTGCTCATGTTCTGCGCCTTGAAGGGCAGGACCTTGAGGCCCTGGCGGGCGTACCAGCGGCACAGGGCCGTGGCCAGCCAGCTCTTGCCGGCGCCGCTGGTGGTGCCCAGCACCATCACGGCGCGGGCGAGGCGCGGGGTGCGGCTTGGATCGGTCATCGGTGCGGTCATGGGTGCGGTCATGGGTGCGGTCATGGGCTCGGTCCTTCCAGCTCGGCCCAGGCCTGGGCCAGGTCCGCTTGCGCTTGCGGAGACAAGGTGCCCAGGCGCCATCTCCCGGGTGCGCCCAGGCTGGTCGCGTCGCGCAGCTTGATGCCGCGCTGGCGCAGGGCCTCGCGGCGCGCGTGCACCCGCTCGATGCCCCAGTCGGGCGGCGGGCTCACCAGGCCGAAGGGGGTGTCGGTGTCGGCCACGTCGCAGCCCATCTCGCGCAGGAGGGCGTGCTGCTGGTCGAGCCAGTCGCGCAGGGTCAGGCGGGCGGCGTGCAGCCAGGCCTGGGTTTCGGGCGAGACCCAATGCTGCAGCAGGCACACGCCTTCGGCCGACAGCACCCAACTGGGGGCCAAGGCGTGCAGCATGGTCAAGCGTGGCGAGCCCGCGGGCGCGATCACCCAACCGGCTCGCACCCCGGTGAGGCCCAATGCCTTGTTGGGCGACATCAGCTGCCAGGCGCAGGCCAGCAGGTCGGGCGGCCACGGTGCACGAGGCGGGGCCAAGCGCAGGGCCTCGTAAGCGCGGTCGATGGCCAGCCAGGTGTCGGGCTGACGGCTCAGCAGCGACCGCAGGTTGGTCAGCAGCGCAGGTGAAGCGCCCAGGCCGGTGGGGTTGCAGGGGTCGCAGACCCAGATCAGCGAGGGGGTGCCACCGCCACCGCCACCGCCATCGCCCTCACCATCGACCCCGATGCCCTCCAGCAAGCCCTCGCCGGTGTGGCCGTCGTAGCCCCGCACCGCCAGGCCCAGCGCTTGCGCCGCGGCGGCGTAGTCGCCATAGCCGGGCTGGGGCACCCACACCTCGCGAACGCCCGACAGGCTGGCCGCCAGGCTCAGGCGTCGGATGGCCTCGCTGCTGCCCGCGCTGGGCGCGATGCGCTCGGCGTCGACACCGGCGTGCTGGGCCAGGGCCTGGCGCAAGCGGGTGTAGCTGGGCTCGGGGTAGCTCAGGCGCGAGCAGCTCGCCAAGGCGGCCACCAGCGCGTCGGGCACCAAGGGGTTGGCGTTGGTGGAAAAGTCCCACCTCAGGGGCCCGAGGTGATCGGGGCCACCGTGCTCCACGGGCATCCAGCGCACGCTCATTTTGCGGGCCCCGATGCCGCCCACGCGATCAGGCAAGACAGCGTCAGGCACCACCAAGCCAGCCGCACGGCGGCGTCGCACCAGGCCAAGGCGCGCGGCGTGTGCGCGGCCTGCGGGGCGCCCCCCGCGGCGTTGAGCACGTAGACGCCAGGCTTGCTCAGGCGCACGCCCAGCAAGTGGGCCATCGCGCCCATGGGCCAGCCGCCGTTGGGCGATGGCGTCTGCGCGGCCTCGTGGCGCAAGGCCGCCAGCCCCGGCCCGCGCCGCGCGGCCAGGCACAGCAGCAGCGCCGTCAAACGCGCCGGCAACCACGACAGGAGGTCATCGGCGTGGGCGGCCCACTTGCCCGCCCATTCGTAGCGGCCGCGGTAGCCCCACATGGCGTCGGCCGTGTTGGCGAAGCGGTAGAGCGCGGCACCCGGCAGGCCGCCGAGGGCGAACCAGAACAGCGGGGCCACCACCGAGTCGTTGAGGTTCTCGGCCAGGGACTCCAGCGCGCTCTCGCGCACCTGGGCCTCGTCGAGCTGGCTGACGTCGCGGCTGACCAGGCGCTGCAGCCGCGCGCGGCCCGCATCCAGCGACTCGGCCAGCGCCGACTCCACCGCGGCGACCTCGTCGTGCAGCATGCGCCAGGCCATCAGGGGCTTGAGCAGCAGGCCCAGGGTCGCTCCCGCCAAGGCGGTGAGCACGCCCATCACCCAGGTCGACGCCCCGTGGGCTCCGGCCCAGCGCAGGCAGGCAGCCAGGGCCTCGGACAAGGCTGCGGCCAGGGCCACGCAGGCCGCGGCCCCCACGCACCACGCCAGCGCGCCGCCAAGGCCGGCCACGACGGGCGAGCGCGCACACAACCAGGGCCCCAGCGCGCCCAGGTAGCGCCCCATGGCCACCACCGGGTGCAGCCACAGCGGCGGCTCCCCCCAGCGGCGGTCGACCCACGCGGCCACCCAGGCGGCCACGATGAGGTCCAGGGGCGTCAGGCTCATGGCGCCTCAGTCCTCGATGCCACGCTGGGCCGGCACGCCCGCGTTGTAGTGGTGCTTGATGAGCTTCATCTCGGTGACCGTGTCGGCCAGGTCGACGAGCTCCTGCGGGCAGCCCCGGCCCGTCAGCACCACGTTGACGTGCGAAGGGCGGTTGCGCAGCGCGTCGATGACGGTCTGCAGGTCCAGCCAGCCGTAGCGCAGGGGGTACATGATTTCGTCGAGCACCACCAGGAAATGCTCGCCGGCCTGGATGGTGGCGGCGCAGCGCGCCCAGCCGTCGCGGGCCAGTTGCGCGGAGTGCTCCAGGTCCTTGCTCTTCCAGCTGAAGCCGTCGCCCAGGCCCTCGATGGGCACGCCCAGTTGCTCGAACATGCGGTGCTCGCCGAAGCGGGCCGAGGGCACCTTCATGAACTGGTAGATGCGCACGGCCTTGCCGCGGCCGTGGGCGCGCAGGGCCAGGCCGAAGGCCGCGGTGCTCTTGCCCTTGCCGTCGCCGGTGTGGATGAGGATGAGGCCGCGGCGATCGCCATCGGGCTTGTCGACCTGGCGGTCAACGGGGGGGTGTTCGATCTGCATGGTCAGGTCTCCAATGAGGGGAGTCGGGGTGCGAGGGTGAGGGGCGCGAGCGTGGGCGAAAACAGCGCGGCCACCCCCGCCGGGTTGGACGGGAAGTACAGGTGCAAGAACGACGCGTGCAGCCGAGCCACGCGGTAGACCGCCTCGGGCTTGCCGTTGTGGCGCTGCGAGCGCGTGTGCGTCAACGGCGGCAGCTCGCTCTGCATGGCCGCGTGGTGGAAGGTGTGGCCGCGCACCACGCCCTCGGGCAGCTCCACTTCGTGCAGGCCCAGGTTGACCAGGCGCTTTTGCATGGCGGCCTCGCCCGGCATCAGGCCCCACAGCGGACGACGCTGCCCAGCGTGGTCGGCCATGCCGTCGAGCAAGGCCAACATGCCACCGCACTCGGCCACGATGGGGCGACCCGCCGCGTGGTGCGCCGCCAGCGCGTCGCGCCAGTCGTGTCGGCCCGACAAGGCATCGAGGTGCAACTCGGGGTAGCCACCGGGCAGGTACCAGGCGTCGATGCCGGGCGGGGGCGCATCGCTCAGGGGCGAGGCGAATCGCAACTCGGCGCCCAACGCGCGCAGCGTGTCCAGGTTGGCGCGGTAGACGAAGGCGAAGGCCGCGTCGTGCGCGATGCCGATGGTCACGCCCGCCAGGGGCTGGCCGATGTCGACGCGGTCGCTTGCGGCCTCATCGAGCGGCGGGTTGAAGCACACCGGCGCGGGCAGCTCGGGCTGCAGGCGGCCCAGGGCCTCGGCCGCGCGGTCCAGGCGCGCGTCGATGTCGTCGAGCTCGTCGGCCTGCACCAGGCCCAGGTGGCGCGACGGCAAGGTGAAGCCCTCGTCGCGCGGCAAGGCGCCGAACCAGCGCATGCCCGCAGGCAGGCTCTCGCGCAGCATCTCGGCGTGGGTGTCGCTGCCCACGCGGTTGGCCAGCACCCCGGAGAACGCCAGGCCGGGCTTGTAGGTCGCCAGGCCCAGCGCCAGGGCACCGAAGGTCTGCGCCATGGAGGACGCGTCGATCACGGCCAGCACGGGCAGGCCCAGTCGCATGGCCAGGTCGGCGCTGGACGATTGCCCGTCGTGCAAGCCCATGACGCCTTCGACCAGGATGACATCGGCCTCCTGCGCGGCCTCCCACAGCAGGCGGCGGCAATGCGCCTCGCCGCCCATCCACCAGTCGAGCTGGTAGACGGGCTGACCGCTGGCGCGCTCCAGCACCATGGGGTCGAGGAAGTCCGGACCCGTCTTGAAGACGCGCACGCGCCGGCCCTGGTGCACGTGCCATCGGGCCAGGGCCGCGGTGGCGGTGGTCTTGCCCTGGCCGGACGCCGGTGCGCTGACCAGCACGGCAGGGCAGGACGCAGAGGCTTGGGGGTGGGGCTGGGAGGGCATCGAGGTGGGTGTCATGGAGGGGGCACGGTGTGGGCGCCTGCGGGCGGGGCATCGAGTCGGGGCAGCGCCACCCACAAGCCTTCCATCGGCATCAGGCGGATGCGTTCGTCGAACACCCGCGTGAGCGCCGCGTGGGAGGTGGGCTCATGGGCCGCGCCATGGTGACAGACCCGGCCCGCCTGCATCACCAGCAGGTCATCGGCCATGAGCGCCATGTTGAGTTCGTGCAGCACGCTGACCACGGTGCGCCCGCGTGCCACCAGGGCGCGCACCACGCCCAGCCAGTCGGCCTGATGCGGGGGGTCCAGGTGAGCCAGGGGCTCGTCCATCAACAGCACGTCGGCGTCCACCGCCAGCGCACGCGCCAGCAAGACGCGCTGGCGCTCGCCCCCCGACAGCTCGGCCAGCGGGCGCCCACGCCAGTCCCAGCACTGGGTCTGGCGCATCGCGTGCGCCACCGCCTGGTGGTCGGCCGCAGACGGGGCGGCCAGCCAGGCCTGGTGCGGCAGGCGGCCCAGCATGACCACGTCGAGGGCCAGCAAGTCATCGGCGCCCTGCTCGGCCTGACCCAGCCAGGCCAGGCTGCGCCCGCGGGCTTTGGCCGGCCAGTCGGCCAGGGGGCGACCGAGCAGTTGCACCTGCCCGAGCGCAGGCTGCAAGCCCGCCAGGGCCCGCAGCAGCGTGGACTTGCCCGCGCCATTGGGGCCGACGATGGCCGTCCAGCGGCCGGTGGGCAAGGCCAGGTCGATGTCGCGCAGGATCAGGCTGCGGCCGATGTGCACGGACTCGATGCGGGCCTGCAAGGCCAGGTGAGCGGGGCTGGGGGGGGCGCTTGTCACGTCAACTCCGGTTCATGCGCCACAGCAGGTAGCTGCCGCCCAGCACCGCCGTCAGCACGCCCACGGGCAGCTCCTGCGGGGCCAGCAGCCAGCGGCCCAGCGTGTCGGCCACCAGCAGCAGCAGCCCTCCGGTGAGCAGGGACAGCACCAGCAAGGGCCCGTGCGTGGTGCGCACCGCGCTGCGAACCAGGTGGGGCGCCACCAGGCCCACGAACGAGATCATCCCGGCCTGCGCCACCGCCGTGCCCGTGGCCGCCGACAACGCCGCCACCAGCAACAAACGCACCGTGCCGACCGACACGCCCAGGCTGCGCGCGGCCGCGTCGCCCAGGCTCATGGCGTCGAGTGCGCGGCTGCCACCCAGAGCCAGCAGCAGCGACAGCGCGGCCACCGGGGCCATCAAAGCCACGCCACTCCAGCCGATGAAGCCCGTGGTGCCGAGCATGAAGGC
This sequence comes from Burkholderiales bacterium, assembly GCA_016000265.1. GTDB lineage: Bacteria > Pseudomonadota > Gammaproteobacteria > Burkholderiales > Burkholderiaceae_C > Aquabacterium. Next base: position 584,597 of record JAECRL010000001.1, on the reverse strand, counting down.
CTGCATGGCCCGCAAGATGTCGGGCACCAGCAGCATGGTCAGCGCGCTGAAGGCGCCCAGCACCACGCCCACGACCACCCCCGCCAGCAGCAGGCGCAAGGTGTGCTGCACCCCGCGAGCCAGCAGCAGCGTCAGGCTCACGGCCAGCGTCGAGCCCACGAAGGCCGCGCCGGTCACGCCCAGGCGCACCACCCAGTCGGCCGCCGCGGGGCCCACACCCAGCCAGGCCAGGCACACCGCCACGCCCAGCGCCGCACCGGACGAGCTGCCCAGCAGGTAGGGGTCGGCCAGCGGGTTGCGAAACAAACCTTGCGCCAAGGCACCGGCCAGGCCCAGCAGCCCACCCGCCAGCCAGGCGCCCATGGCGCGAGGCGCGCGGATGTCGGCCACGATCTGCCAGGTCACCGGGTCGGCCGCGGCCACCCAGGGCGGCGACCAGCCGGTGCTGCCCACCGACACGCTCAGCGCCATGGCCACCAGCGTCAAGGCCAGCAAGGCACACAACCAGGCCCAGGCCTGCCGGCTCACTGGGGGCCTCGCTTGCCGACGCCTGAAGCAGCCTGAGCCGGCTTGCGCGCCTGCTCCTGCAGGCACGCAGCCATGATGCGCGCGGCCTCTCCCATGCGCGGGCCGGGCCGCGACAGCACGTCGCTCTGCTCGGCGTTGAAGGCGCAAATGCGGCGCTCACGCACGGCCTGGATGCGCCCCCAACCCGGTCTATCGGGCAAGGCCGCCGCGCTGCGCGCCGAGACCATGATCAGCGCCGGGTCGGCCCGCACCACGAACTCGGGGTTCAGGCGCGGAAACGGCCCCAGGCTGGCGGGCACCACGTTGACCAAGCCCAGGCGCTGCAAGGTGTGCCCGATGAACGACGAGGTGCCCGCGGCATAAGGCGCGCTGTCGACCTCGTAGTACACGCGCCAGCCCCGCGCCGCAGCGGGCACCGAAGCCGCGGCCGCGTCGACCTCGGCGTCCAGTCGACGCGCCAGGCGCTCGCCGGCGGCCTGCTGGCCCAGCAAGGTCGCCACCTTGGCCGCCACGCGCCGCACGTCATCGTGGGTGCGGGGCTCCAGCGCCATCACGCGGATGCCCAGCGACTCCAGCCGGTCGATCACGCGGGACGACACGCCCAGCAACACCACGTCCGGCCTCAGGGACACGATGAGCTCGATGTTGGCGTCATCCAGCCCGCCCGTCTTGGGCAGGCTGCGCACCGAAGCCGGGTGGTTGGAGTAACGGTCCGTGCCCACCAGGCGGGCGCACGCGCCCAGCTCGCACACGGTCTCGGTCAGCGAAGGCAGCAGGCTGACGATGCGCTGCGGAGGCGCCTCCAGCGTGAGGCTGACCTGTCGGTCATCGGCCACGCTCACGCGGGCCTGGGCGGGCACCGCCCAGCCCATGCAGCACATCAAACAGATCAAGCGAATCAGGCCAATCCGGGCCCACCACCCACGCGGCATCAGACGCAACATCACACGCCCTCCCCCGCCACCACGGGCCGCGTCCACGGCTGGCCGGCCACCATCAGCGTGAGCTCGCCGCATTCACGCGCCACCGCCTGGTTGAGCCAGCCCAGCTCGTCCACGAAGCGGCGCACCTCGCGCGAGATCGGCACCACGCCCCAGCCCACCTCGTTGGACACGAGCACCACCGGCGAGGGCAGCTCGCGCAAGGCGCACACCAGCGCGTCGCGCTCGGTGCGCCAGCCGGCCAGGTCGGCCAGGCCGTTCATGGGCATGAGCCAGTTGGTCAGCCACAGCGTCAGGCAGTCCACCAGCAAGAGGCGATGGGGCGCGGCGGCCTCGCGCAGGGCCTGCGTCAAGGCCAGCGGCGACTCCAGCGTGCGCATGCCGGGCGGGCGCTCGGCCTGATGGCGCTGGATGCGCTCGCGCATCTCATCGTCCCAGGCTTGCGCCGTGGCCACCACCACGACCTCGTGGTCCGGCGAGCGCGCCAGCCAGGCCTGCGCCAGTCGCTCGGCATGACGCGACTTGCCACTGCGCTGGCCGCCGACGATGAGCTGGTGCTGCGAGGGGGTCATCAAAGTCCTTGGCGGGGGCTGTGGCTCAGCGTCAGGAACCACTGGCGACGGGCCTGGTTGTAGCCCCAGGCCGTCTGGTAACGCCGGTCGGTGAGGTTGTCCACCCGCAGCGCCAAGGCCCACTCGGGCGCGAGCTGCCAGCGCGTCGACGCATGGAACAGGCCGATGCCGCCCAGGCGCTTGGCCTCGGTGTGGGTGTCGTCGTCGAAGGCCCCATCGCGCACGGTGGCGCCCAGGGCATGACGCCATGCGCCTTGCTGCAAGCTCAACTCGCCTTGGAAGACGCCATGGGCGCGGCGCCGCAAAGACTTGCCGGTGGCCACGTCCACCGCGTCCAGCCAATCGGCCGAGCCATGGAGCTGCCAGCGCCCCCAGGCCGCATCCCAAGCCTGGTCAGCCGACACGCTCACGCCCTGGATGCGCACCTCTGCGATCGACAACACCTGGGTGGCCGAGGACTGGATGTAGCCGCGCACGTCGTTGCGATGAAACGCCGCCCGCCAGCGCCCGTCGATGCGCGTGTGCGTCAGGCTCAGCTCCTTGTTGATGCCCTCTTGGGGTGGCATGTTGGGGTTGCCGCCAACAGGACGATACAAGTCATTGAACGTCGGAGCCGAGAACGTCGAGCCCCACGAGGCGCCCACGCGCCACCCTGGCGACACCTCGTAGCCATAGGCCGCCGCCGCCGTGGGCTGTTCACCGTACTGCGAGTTGTGATCGTGCCGGGCACTCAGTTGCCAGACGTGGGGCCCCAGCTCGCCCGACCAACCCAGCACCAGGCCGTTGAGCGTGCGGTGGCGCACCGGGTAGCGGGTGGTCGAGACCACCGACTGCTCCACGTGGTCCAGCGCCACCAGGGCCGAGCCGAGTGGCAGCGCCACCTGGTTCTCCCAACTGAGTTGGCGCTGGGTGGTCGCGAAGCGCCCCAGGCGAGATGCCAGCTGCGCCACCGTGGTGTTGCTGCTGTCGTAGGCGTGGCCCGCTCGCCACTCGCTGCGCCACTGCGGCAGGATGCGACCCGACAAGCTGAAGCTGTTCAAGCTGGAGCGCACCTCCGAGCGGGTGTTGAGGCCGCGGTTGCGGGCTGGGTATCCGTCGTCGAGTTCGTTCTCGCCCACGGACAACACCCCCTGCCAGCGCAGGCGCCAGTCGCGAACGAGTGGGTGCATCAGGCTGGCCTGCACCGACTGCTGGCGAAAGCCATCGCGATCGGGGTGGAAGTCGCTGCCCACCCCCGGGTTGGTCGCCGAAAAGCCCTGCGTGGCCTGGTCCGACAAGGTCAGCGCCCCCTGCCAGTCCGCCGAGCCACCCGACCAGCCCGCGGTCACGCGGCGGTACTCCTCGGAGCCGACGGCGACGCTGCCCTCCAGCTGAGCGCCCTCGTGCCCGCGGCGCGTGAAGACCTGGATGACCCCCGAGACGGCGTCCGAGCCATGCAGCGCCGCCATCGGCCCGCGCACGATTTCGATGCGCTCGATGGCCTCCAGCGGGAAGTTCTCCAGCGAAGGCGCGCCCGTCGTTGCCGAGCCAAAACGCACGCCATCGACCAGCACCAGGGTGTACCGCGCCTGGCCGCCGCGCAGGAACAGGGTGCTGTTCTTGCCCAGCCCGCCATTGGTGCTCAATTGCACACCCGGCTGACGAGCCAGCACCTGCGCCAGCGAAAGCCCGGCGCTGGCCGCCAGCTGCGCGCGGTCGATGACCGTCACATCGGCCACCACCGCGTCCACGCGTGCAGCCGTGCGGGTGGCGCTGATCACCTGGCCCTTGAGTTCGCCGTCGTCAGCGGCGCTGGCGACTTCAGCGCGCGGGCCCGGTTCGGCGTGGACGGGTGAGGTGGAAACCAGCGCGGGAGCCAAGGCCATGGCGCCCATGAGCAGGCGAGCGCCCGCATCGCGCGGCGCAGAGGAGAAAAAAGACACGATGAACAAACAGGTCGAAGACCCCAGCGAGCATCCCCGCAAGCCATGGGCGACATGGTCCGACCGCATCGCTGCCATCGAACCCCCTGTTGGCCGGTATCCGGGCTGGGCGGTGCAACCTGCGCGGCCTTCCCAGGCCCGAAGGCCCAGTGGCTGAAACGCGCAAGCGGGGCCATGCAAGCACTGCACGACCCGACCGCCGACCGTTGCGGGGGCAGCGCAAGTCAGGCCCGCAGCGGTGATGCGCGCGCCCTCTTGCTTCCCGTTTAACCGCACCGGGCGAACCCCGGCGCGAGCACCAACGAGCCGCATTGTAAGACCCCTACAATGCCCCAGGGCCGGCATCCGCCAGCCACCCAACCCGCCTGCACCCTGGTGCCCATGTCCCGAATCGACGAACTCACGGACCGCATCGAGCGCCTCTTGTTGCGCCACGAGGAACTGCGCCGCACCAACGCCTTGCTGGCGCAGCAAGTCAGCGTGGTCACGCAGGAGCGGGAGTCGCTCAAGGCCCGGCTGGCGGCGGCGCGCGCGCGCATCGACGCGCTGCTCGACAAGCTGCCGACGTCGCCCCTGGAGCACGCTGAGCCCGGGGAGCCCGCAGAATCCGCCGAATCGGTCCCAGGCGCCACAGACACCCAAGATACCCAAGACGCCCCAGACGCAGCCCGCACCGAATGAAGCAAATCGAAGTCTCGATCATGGGGCAGAGCTACCTCCTGGGCTGCCCCGAAGGCGGCGAAGAGCGCCTGCGCGAAGCCGTCTCGCACGTCGACCGCGAAATGTGCGCCATCCGCGACAGCGGCAAGCTCAAGGCCCGCGAGCGCATCGCGGTGCTGGCCGCACTCAACCTGGCCTACGTGCTGGCGGATCGGCCGCCCCTCACCCCTGCGTTGGCGCCCCCCGCCCCCGCACCGGAGGCGGGCCCCGCGCCGTCGTCCGAGTACCTCGACCAGCTCATCGCCCGCCTGGATCAAACCCTCGGGCAAGACGGCCACCTCATCTGAGGGATCCCAGGTGCATCTCTGATGCATCTCTGACGCATCTGCTCAACAAGGCCCGGCAAGCGTCTCAAATGCGCGCACACCCGCCTCGGCAAGTCGTAGAATTGGACTGTCCGTCGGGTTCGTGGTTGCTTTTATTTCCTTGAACCGATGCTCTTGGAGCCAGGGCTTGGAACATTGCACACGGGTGTGATCGTCTCGCGTCAGATGAACTCGAAGTGTGTTGACCTCGCCCACCTGAATCCCCCTGGGTTCAGGAATGCGGCAACCAGTTCTCGGCGGACCTTGATGCGCAACGGCCAGACACCTCACGGGTCTGGCCGTTTTTTTATCTCGCTTTTCAGCTTGGGGATCAGGCCGCCGGCGTGAACTGGATGCTGGCCAGCACGATGCGGTTGCCGCCCTTCTCGCGGGCCCCGGCGAGCGCGCGGTCGGCGCTGCGCATGAGCTCGTCGACCAGGCCCGCCGTGTGCGGGAAGCTGGCCACGCCCATGCTGACCGTGAAGGGGATCTGCTGGCCGTTGTGGGCCACGATGTGCTGGGCGCACTGGCGACGCAGCTGCTCCATGCGCGAATGCGCGGTGGCCAGGCCCACGCCGGACAGGAGCACGACGAAGCGATCTCCGCCCAGGCGGCAAGGCGCGTCCATGGCGCGGGTGCCGGCGCGCAGCAATCGGCCCAGGGCCTCGATGATGCGCTCGCAACCTTCGATGCCGTGGTTCTGGCGGATGTCGTCCATGTTGTCGACGGCGATGGCCACCAGCGCGAACTCGCGCTGCTCCCGGCTGGAGAGGTCGGCCTCGCGGCAGAGCTGCTCCTCAAAGTGGGCGCGGTGGTACAGGCCGGACAGGCCGTCGCGAACCTGCTGGCTGCCCTCGACATCGCGGCGCAGGCTTTCATTTGCGGTCTGCTGCTGCTCCAGTTGCGCCAGGGCCACCTGCAGTTGCGCATCGCGGCGGCGGAACTCGGTGAGGTCCTGCCAGACCGACAGCAGCTTGGCGGAGCCATCGTCCTGATTGACCAGTTGGCGCCAGGCCTGGAATTCGCGGCGCCCGCCAGCCAGCTCGATCTTGTGCTCGGCCAGCACCCCGCCAGGCGTGGAGCGGGCTTGCAGGTCGGCGGCGCGCAAGGCCACGGCCAGCGTGGCATCGAACAGGTCGGTGTCCTGGGCACCCAGCACCACGCGGCCCTCCAGACCCAGCAGGCGGGTGGCCGCGGCGTTGGCCTGGTCGTAGCGTCCCGTGCTCACGTCCTTGACAAGGACCGCCACCCCGAGGTGGTCGAGGGCATTCAGCACCGCGCTGTTCAAGGCGGCACCGTCGAGCAAACCCGGAGCGAGGGTATCGGCCATGGTGTTTGAATTTGTGATCAGAGCTCGCACACCAGGAAAGTCTGACGTCGAGCGGCCAGTGCGGCAATGTTCGCCGAATTTCCAGATCGTGACTGTCCTTCAAACGAGGGATCAACCCCGCTTTTCCGGCTTGCACAAGGCATAAGTCACAACCTGAGGCAAGCACACCACATGCAGGGCCTGCTGGACAATAAGCGCTTTCCCACACCCCAGGGGCCTGCGCGCCCCCTGCAACATGACGCACATCGCCTTGCTGGGCTGCGGCCTGATGGGCCAGCCCATGGCCCGACGCCTGCTGGCGGCTGGCCACACGCTCACCGCCTGGAACCGGACCGCGTCCAAGGCACAGGCCCTGGTGGCCGATGGCGCCCGCGTCGCGGCCTCCCCCGCGCAAGCCGTGGCGGAGGCCGACGTGGTCATCACCATGCTGCAAGACGGACAGGCGGTGCACGAGGTGCTCTTCGGTGACGGTGCCGCCGCATCGGGCCTGCGCGCCGGCACGCTGTTCATCGACATGGGCTCCATCCTGCCGGAGCAGGCGCGTGAGACGGCGCAGCGGCTGCACGCGCAAGGCGTGATGGCGCTGGATGCGCCCGTCTCGGGCGGCACGCTGGGCGCCGAGGCCGGCACGCTGGCCATCATGGCCGGGGGCGAGGCCCAGGCCTTCGAGGCGGCCCTCGGCGTGCTGCAGGTGCTGGGGCGCCCGGTGCACGTCGGCCCCAGCGGCTCGGGGCAGTTGGCCAAGCTGGCCAACCAGGTGATCGTGGGCATCACCATCGGCGCGGTGGCCGAGGCCCTGCTGCTGGTCGAGCGGGGCGGGGCCGACCCCGCCAAGGTGCGCGAGGCCCTGCGGGGCGGCTTCGCCGAGAGCCGCATCCTGGAGGTGCACGGACAGCGCATGGTGGAGGGCGACTTCGCCAAACGCGGCTCGCTGGCCATCCAGCTCAAGGACCTGCGCAACGCCTTGCACACCGCCGCGCAGATGCAGCTGGACGCCCCGGTCACCGCGGCGCTGACCGCGTTGTACGCCGACGCCGCCGCGCACGGCATGGGTGAGCTCGATCAGTCGGGGCTTTACTGCGAGCTCAAGCGGCGTCAGCCGACGTGACGACGCCCGTGGGTGGCAGGCTTGGCTCGCCTTCGGCGTGGCTGTCATCCGAGAGCTGATGGCGGATGCGCATGCGCTCGCCCTCGGCTTCGATGAGGGCCTCGACGCACACCGGGTCCAGCCGATTCAAGGCCGACTCGCGCCGCAATTCAGCCACGCACTCCGCCTCTGACCAGGCGGCCTTGTAGGGGCGGTGCGACGAGATGGCGTCGTACACATCGGCCACCGCGACGATGCGCGCCTCCATGGGGATCTGTTCGAGCAGCAGGCCTTGCGGGTAGCCGCTGCCGTCGCCACGCTCGTGGTGGTGGGCCACGAGGTTGACCATGACGGAGGCGGCCAGGTCGTTTTCAATGCCCAGGTCGCTGATGATGTTGCGCACCAGCTTCTCGCCGATGACGACGTGCTGTTGCATGCAGGCGCGCTCGGTGTCGTCGAGCCGCCCCGGTTTGAGCAGGATGCGGTCGGGGATGCCGACCTTGCCGATGTCGTGCAGGGGGGCAAACAGGTGCAGGTACTCGACGAACTCGTCGCTCAGGCCGAGACGAGGCGCCAGGGTCTGGGCGATCAGGCGGGAGTAGCTGGCCATGCGCTCGAGGTGCGCGCCGGTCTCGACGTCGCGCAGGCGCGCCAGGCCTTTGGCCACGTCCACCGCCCCCACCAGCGTGTTGACGGCGGCGATGCGCAACAGGTAGAGCTGCGCGACGATGTCGGCGATGACGTCGAGGTCGGTGGTGACGGCGGGCGTGAAGACCTGCGCCAGGCGGGAGTCGAAGAACAGGAACGCCGAGAGGTGCTGGCCCGAGTACACCGGCACGGTGTAGCTGCTCTTGTAGTCGCGGGCCTTGAGCCAGATCGAGTGGATCGAGGGCGCTTGGAGGCTGAGGTCGAGGTTGTCGATGACGCGGGGAATGTGGCTGGCCGCGAGTTCACGCAGCGACGGCACGGCAGCGAGGTGGGCCTCGTAGTGGACCAGGCCTTGGTGGTCGTCGGAGCTGCTGGCGAACGTCCTGAGCAGGTCGTTGGCGGGCTCGTAGAGCACCAGGGCAATGCGGTGCACGGCGGGGTGACGGCCGCGAACGATGTCGTGGAGTCCACGCAGGCGCCCCGCCATGTCGGAGCGCGCGACCTCGATCTTCTTGAGAACCAGGCTGTCGAAAGGCATGGGATCGGAAGGAGGGCCACGGAGAACCGGTCGTGGCAAACCGGTGCGCCGGCACGCCGCCGCAAACACAGTGTCCGATGCTCTCGACCCCGGTGCGCCCTGTCAATGAAGACAAGTCCCTGGCGCGTGCGATTTCGCACACAAGCCAGGGGCCTGGCTGGCGGTTTGGCAACAGCCGGGCTGTCCTTACACTGTTCGTTGACCCCACCACCTGCCTCCACCCCCGGTGCCCTCGCATGTCCCCCTCCTCCCCCGCTTTCGGCTTCCTTGACAAGGAGCGCATCGTCGCCGGCCCCGGCTTCAACCGCTGGCTGGTGCCGCCCGCCGCCCTGGCCATCCACCTGTGCATCGGCATGGCCTATGGCTTTTCGGTGTTCTGGCTGCCGCTGTCCAAGGCATTGGGCGTTCAGGCACCGCTGGCCTGCGGCCCGGAGGTCGGCTTCCTGCAGGAGCTCTTCGTCAGCACCTGCGACTGGAAGGTCTCCACGCTGGGCTGGATGTACACGCTGTTTTTCGTGCTGCTGGGCAGCTCGGCGGCCACGTGGGGCGGCTGGCTGGAGCGCGCGGGCCCGCGCAAGGCCGGCGTGGTCAGCGCGGTGTGCTGGTGCGGCGGCATGTTGATTTCGGCGCTGGGCGTGCACCTGCACCAGTTCTGGCTGATGCTGCTGGGCTCGGGTGTGATCGGGGGCATCGGGCTGGGCCTGGGCTACATCTCGCCCGTCAGCACGCTCATCAAGTGGTTCCCCGACCGGCGCGGCATGGCCACGGGCATGGCCATCATGGGCTTCGGCGGGGGCGCCATGATCGGCTCGCCGCTGGCCGCCGAGCTGATGAAGGCCTTCGCCAGCGACACCAGCGTGGGTGTGGCGCCCACCTTCGTCGTCATGGCCTTGATCTACTTCGTGTTCATGATGGGTGGGGCCCTGGGCTACCGGGTGCCGCCCACGGGCTGGAAACCCGCCGGCTGGACGCCGCCGGCCACCCAGGCGCAAGACGCCATGATCACCCAAGGCCACGTGCACGTGAAGAAGGTCTGGGGCATCCCGCAGTTCTGGCTGGTGTGGATGGTGCTGTGCATGAACGTGTCGGCCGGCATCGGGGTGCTGGGCATGGCCAGCCCCATGCTGCAGGAGGTCTTCGGTGGCAGCCTGATCGGGGTGCAGGCGCGTTTTGGCGAGCTGGACAAGGCTCAGTTGACCGCGATCGCCGGGGTGGCCGCGGGCTTCACGGCGCTGCTGAGTCTGTTCAACATCGGCGGGCGCTTCTTCTGGGCCAGCCTGTCGGACAAGCTGGGCCGCAAGCTGACCTACGTCGTCTTTTTCGTGCTGGGGGGGCTGCTGTACGCGAGCGTGCCAGCCAGCGCCACCAGCGGCAACCTGCTGCTGTTCGTGGCGGCGTTTTGCGTCATCCTGAGCATGTACGGCGGCGGTTTCGCCACGGTGCCGGCTTACCTGGCCGACCTGTTCGGCACGCAGATGGTGGGCGCCATCCACGGGCGCCTGCTGACGGCCTGGGCCACGGCGGGCATCCTGGGGCCGGTGGTGGTGAACTACATGCGCGACCACCAGCTCTCGCTGGGCACGCCGCGCGAACAGGTGTACAACCAGACCATGTTCATCCTGGTGGGCATGCTGGGTGTGGGCCTGCTGTGCAACCTGCTGGTGCGCCCGGTGGCGGCACGGCATTTCATGACGGCGGCCGAGCTGGCCGAAGAAAAGCGCCTGGCGCACGAGCAGGCCGCGGCGCTGGCGGGTGGTGGCATGGCAAGTGCTTCAGCCGGTTCACCCGGTTCCGCCGCACCGACCTCGCCCGCCTGGGTGGCCCTGGCCTGGCTGGCGGTGGGCCTGCCGCTGGCCTGGGGCGTGTGGCGCACGCTGCAAAGCGTGGCCCAGTTCTTTGCCTGAGCGCAACCGACCGCACCGCATCGCACCGACTCAAGAGCCCCACCATGACGCAGCCCCCCGACCTCCCTGAACAAGCCGAGATCCGGCGGCTGATCCAGGTTCACGCCCGGCAGGCCGGCGGCCTCCTGCCTTTGCTGCACGCCATCCAGGACCACCACGGGTTCGTGCCGCCCGAGGCCGTGGACCTGATCGCTCAGGGCATGAACCTCTCGCGCGCCGAGGTCCACGGGGTGCTGAGCTTCTATCACCACTTCCGCAGCGCCCCCCCCGGGCGACACGTGGTGCAGGTCTGCCGCGCCGAGGCCTGCCAGGCTTGCGGCGGCGAGGCCTTGATGGCGCACGCGCAGCGCCTGCTGGCGTGTGGCGACCACGGCACGCGCCCCGATGGCGCGGTGACGCTGGTGTCGGTGCACTGCCTGGGGCTGTGCGCCTCGTCGCCCGCGATTCAGGTGGACGACCGCCTGCACGCCCGCGTGACGCCGGACAAACTGGCGCGGGTGCTGGCGTCTGTGGGCTTGATCGAGCCGGGCTCGGCGGGGGCGCGGGCATGAGCGCCGTGAACGCATCTCCCGCATCGCGGGCCTGCATGCAGGTGTTCGTGCCCCGCGACGCGGCGGCCTTGGCCGTGGGCGCCGACGAGGTGGCTTGGGCCTTGAACCAAGCCTTGGACCAGGCCTTGAACCTGACGTTGACCCGCACCGGCTCGCGCGGCCTGTTCTGGCTGGAGCCGCTGGTGGAGGTGGCCACGCCGCAAGGGCGGGTCGCGTTCGGCCCGGTCGAGCTCGACGACGTCGAGGGCCTGGTCGACGCCCTGCTGCAGGCCCAAGCGGGCCAGCCGGTCGACCACCCGCTGTGCCTGGGCCCGATCGAACAGCTCCCGTGGCTGACAAGCCAGGAGCGCCTGACCTTCGCGCGCATGGGCGTGATCGACCCGCTGTCGCTGAGCGATTTCGAATCCCACGGCGGCTGGGTGGGCCTGCGCCGCGCGGTCACGATGACGCGGCCAGACCTGGTCGACGAGGTGCTGGCATCGGGCCTGCGCGGCCGCGGCGGCGCGGCCTTCCCGGCGGGCATCAAATGGCGCACGGTGCTGCAGGCCGAGGGCGCACAGAAGTTCATCGCCTGCAACGCCGACGAGGGCGACTCGGGCACCTTCTCCGACCGCATGACGCTGGAGGGCGACCCCTTCATGCTGATCGAGGGCATGGCGATCGCGGCCCTGGCGGTGGGCGCCACGCGAGGCTTCGTCTACGTGCGCTCGGAGTACCCGCACGCGCAGGCCACGCTGGAGCGGGCCGTGCAGCTGGCCGAGCAGGCCGGCTTCGTGGGAGACCGCGTCTGCGGCAGCGATCGGGCCTTTCACATCGAGGTGCGCCGGGCGGCGGGCTCCTACGTCTGCGGCGAAGAAACGGCCATGCTCGAGAGCCTGGAAGGCAAACGTGGCGTGGTGCGCGCCAAACCCCCGCTGCCCGCGGTCGCCGGCCTGTTCGGGCAGCCCACCCTGGTGCACAACGTGATCACGCTGGCGTCGGTGCCGGTCATCCTGGCGCGGGGCGCGGCTTTCTACCGCGACTTCGGCGTGGGCCGCTCACGCGGGACCCTGCCCTTTCAGCTGGCGGGCAACGTGCGCCGCGGGGGCCTGGTCGAGAAGGCCTATGGCGTGACCCTGCGCGAGCTGGTCGAAGGCTTTGGCGGCGGCACCCGCAGCGGGCGCCCCATCAAGGCCATTCAGGTGGGTGGGCCGCTCGGCGCCTACGTGCCGGCTTCGCAATGGGACGTGCCGCTGGACCACGAGGCCTACACCGAGCTCGGCCTGGTCGTGGGGCACGGCGGCATCGTGGTGCACGACGACACCGCCAACCTGGCCCAGCTGGCCCGACATGCCATGGCCTTTTGCGCCCTGGAGAGCTGCGGCAAGTGCACGCCCTGCCGCATCGGCGCCACGCGCGGCGTGGAGGTCATCGACCGCATCCGCCTCAGCCAGGGTGAGGCGCGCGAGCAGCAGGTCCAACTGCTGCGCGAGCTGTGCGACACGATGCAGCACGGCAGCCTGTGTGCCATGGGCGGCATGACGCCCTACCCCGTCCTGTCGGCGCTGAACCAGCACCCACGGGACTTCGGCCTGCCCGGCCCAGACTGAGGAGCCCACCATGCTCGACGCCTTCAAGCAAGACCTCGACTTCGGCACCCCCGCCCGCACGTCCGAGCGCCACGTCACGCTGCGCATCGACGGGCAGGAGGTGAGCGTGCCCGAGGGCACCTCGCTGATGCGGGCCGCGGTGGACGCCGGCATCCGCGTGCCCAAGCTGTGCGCCACCGACAGCCTGGAGCCCTTCGGCTCCTGCCGCTTGTGCCTGGTCGAAATCGAGGGTCGCAAGGGTTTCCCGGCTTCGTGCACCACGCCCGCGGAGGCCGGCCTGGTCGTGCACACGCAAACGCCCCGGCTCCAGGCGCTGCGCAAGGGCGTGATGGAGCTCTACATCTCGGACCACCCGCTGGACTGCCTGACCTGCAGCGCCAACGGCGATTGCGAGCTGCAGGACATGGCCGGTGCGGTCGGTCTGCGCAACGTGCGATACGGCACCGCCGGGCAGGAGGTGGCCGGCGTCAGCGGCGCCCACCACTGCCAGGAAGCGAGCGACGCCTCCAACCCCTACTTCACCTACGACCCCAGCAAGTGCATCGTCTGCAACCGCTGCGTGCGGGCGTGCGAGGAAACGCAAGGCACCTTCGCGCTGACGATCTCGGGGCGGGGCTTCGCGTCGCGCGTCTCGCCCGGCCAGGGCCAGCCCTTCATGGACAGCGAATGCGTGTCCTGCGGGGCCTGCGTGCAGGCCTGCCCGACGGCCACGCTGCAGGAGAAGACGGTCATCGAGCTGGGCCAGCCCGAGCACAGCGTCGTCACCACCTGCGCCTACTGCGGCGTGGGCTGCGGCTTCAAGGCCGAGATGAAGGGCAACACCGTGGTGCGCATGGTGCCCTGGAAGGACGGCCAGGCCAACGAGGGCCACAGCTGCGTCAAGGGCCGCTTCGCCTGGGGCTACGCCACGCACGCCGACCGCATCACCTCGCCCATGATCCGCGCCAGCATCCACGAGCCCTGGCAGGAGGTGAGCTGGGAGGTGGCCATCGCGCACGCGGCGTCCGAGTTCCAACGCATCCAGGCGCAACACGGGCGCGACGCGGTGGGCGGCATCACCTCCTCGCGCTGCACCAACGAAGAAACCTACCTGGTCCAGAAGCTGGTGCGCGCGGCCTTCGGCACCAACAACGTCGACACCTGCGCGCGCGTGTGCCATTCGCCCACCGGCTACGGGCTGGGCCAGGCCTTCGGCACCTCGGCGGGCACGCAAACCTTCAAGTCGGTGGAGCACGCCGACGTCATCGTCGTGATCGGAGCCAACCCCACGGACGCGCACCCGGTGTTCGCCTCGCGCATGAAAAAGCGCCTGAGACAAGGCGCCCGGCTGGTCGTCATCGACCCGCGCCGCATCGACCTGGTGGACTCCCCGCACGTGCGCGCCGAGCACCACCTGGCGCTCAAGCCCGGCACCAACGTGGCCGTGATCACGGCCATGGCGCACGTGGTCGTCACCGAAGGCCTGGTGGCCGCGCAGGACGTGGCCGAGCGCTGCGACGAGCCAAGCTTCCAGCACTGGTGCGAGTTCGTCTCGCGCCCCGAGAACTCACCCGAGGCCTTCGAGGCCACCACCGGCGTGCCCGCCGCCGAGCTGCGCGCCGCGGCTCGCCTGTACGCGCAAGGCCCCAACTCGGCCATTTACTACGGCCTGGGCGTGACCGAGCACGCGCAGGGTTCGACCATGGTCATGGGCATCGCCAACCTCGCCATGGCCTGCGGCATGGTGGGCCGCGAAGGCGTGGGCGTGAACCCCTTGCGCGGGCAGAACAACGTGCAGGGCAGCTGCGACATGGGCAGCTTCCCGCACGAGCTGCCGGGCTACCGACACGTCTCCGACAGCACGGTGCGATCTCAGTTCGAAGCCGCCTGGGGCGTCACGCTGAGCCCCGAGCCGGGCCTGCGCATCCCCAACATGTTCGAGGCCGCGCTCGACGGTGGCTTCAAGGGCCTGTACTGCCAGGGCGAGGACATCGTGCAGTCCGACCCGGACACCCAGCACGTGGCCGCGGCCCTCTCGGCCATGGAGTGCGTCGTGGTGCAGGACCTGTTCCTCAACGAGACGGCGCAGTACGCGCACGTCTTCCTGCCCGGCTCGTCCTTCCTGGAAAAGGACGGCACCTTCACGAACGCGGAGCGGCGCATCTCACGCGTGCGCCAGGTCATGCCGCCGCTGGCGGGCCTGGCCGACTGGCAGGTCACGGTGAAGCTGGCCAACGCGCTGGGTCACCCCATGCATTACGAGCACCCCGCCGAGGTGATGGCCGAGATCGCCGCGCTCACGCCCAGCTTCCACGGCGTGAGCCACGAAAAAATCGATCGCCTGGGCAGCGTGCAGTGGCCCTGCAACGAGCACACCGACGAAGCCGGCACGGCCACCTTGCACGTGGGCCACTTCGTGCGTGGCAAGGGCCGCTTCTTCCCCACGCAGTACGTGCCCAGCCAGGAAAAGGTCACGCGCCGATTCCCGCTGCTGCTGACCACGGGCCGCATCCTCAGCCAGTACAACGTGGGCGCACAGACCCGGCGCACGGCCAACAGCCAGTGGCACAGCGAAGACGTGCTGGAGATACACCCGCATGACGCGCAGGAACGCGGCATCAGCGATGGCGATTGGGTCGGCATCGAAAGCCGCGCCGGGCGCACGGTGCTGCGCGCCCGACTGAGCGAGCGCATGCAGGCCGGCGTGGTCTACACCACCTTCCACTTCCCCGAGTCGGGCGCCAACGTGGTCACCACCGACGCCTCCGACTGGGCCACCAACTGCCCGGAGTACAAGGTGACGGCGGTGCAGGTCGTGGCCGTCAGCCAGCCCTCGCCCTGGCAGCAACGCCACCAGGCCTTGGAGCGCGAACAGCGGGGCCTGCTGGAGCGGGCCCGCACCCGGGCCCAGGCCACGGGCGTCAAGCCATGAGCGCAGCCGACCTGCCCGTGCCAGGTGCCCGCCTGCGCCGCGTCAGCCGCTGGCCGCGTGAAGCCTCAGGCCTTGGCCTGTCGGGCGGGGCGCAGGAAGGCGCCGACTGGCTCGCCGACGAGGTGCCGGTGGCGCTGGTGTTCAACGGCGTGGCCCACACGGTGATGATGGCCAGCCCGCTGGACCTGGGGGACTTCGCGCTCGGTTTCGGCTTGAGCGAGGGCCTGCTGGCGTCGCCCGACGAGTTGCGGGAGGTGGAGGTGCGCGTGAGCGAGCCGCCCCAGCCCGCCGGCATCGAGCTGCACCTGAGCGTGTCGCCGGCCTGCGAGTGGCGGCTCAAGGAGCGCAAGCGCACGCTGGCCGGGCGCACCGGCTGCGGCTTGTGCGGCGCAGAGGGCCTGCAGCAGGTGCACCGCGAGCTGCCCCCTGTGGCCCCGCTTCAAACGACCCCCGCCGTGCTGGCCCGTGCCATGGCCGAGCTCCACGCCCGCCAACCCCTGCAGCAACGCACCGGCGCCACGCACGCTGCGGCCTTTTGCAGCGCACAAGGCGAGGCCCTGATCGTGCGCGAGGACGTGGGCCGCCACAACGCGCTCGACAAGGTCATCGGCGCCCTCGTGCGGGCGGGCCTCAGCGCTCAAGAGGGCCTGCTGTGCCTGACCAGCCGCGCCAGCGTGGAGATGGCGATGAAAGCGGTGAGCGCGGGCGTGCCCATCCTGGCGGCGGTGTCGGCGCCGACGGCGCTGGCCTGCGACTGGGCCGAGGCCCACAACCTGGCGCTGGCGGGTTTCGTGCGCGGTGACCGCCTGGTGGCCTACACCTTCGCCGAGCGATTCAACCTGGAGGGCCTTTGAAGATGAACCCCGACAAACTCGTGGACATGGCCAACCAGATCGCGCAATTCTTCGAGGCCCTGCCGGACGCGCACGAGGCCGAAGCCGGCGTGGCCGATCACCTGCGCCGCTTCTGGGCGCCGTCCATGCGAGCCAGCCTGCTGGCGCACGTGCACGCGCGGGGCACGGCAGGCTTGCGACCGCTGGTCGTTGCGGCCGTCGCCCAGCTGGAGGCGGCCCGCTGACGGGCCCCTGACGGGACCCTCACGCCGCCTCGTCGATCAGCAGGTCGACGTCGGCCGCCAGCGCGCAGGCCTGGGTGCGGTTGTTCACCTGCAGTTTCTGGCGCACGCTCTCGACCTGGTTCTTGATCGTGTGCTCGCTGCGCTGGCAGATCTGCGCGATCTCCCAGTTGGTCTTGCCGCGGCACATCCAATGCAGCACCACGCGCTCGCGTGGGCTCAGCTTGGGCAGCCACGGCGGCGCGTGGGGCGTGTCTCCCCCCGGTTGCAGCAAGGCGCGCTGCAGCGCCAGCGCCATGTGCGGCGCCAGCAGCTTGAGCAGGGTGTCGACCTCGTCGAGGCGGTCGTCGGGCATGCGCGAGAAGCACACGTAACTGGCGGCGCGCGAGTTCAGGTCCATCACGCCATGGGCCGCCATGTTGCGCATGCCCATGTCACGAAAGACCTCGGACCACAGCGGGTCGTCGAAGCGTTCGGTGTCGTCGGCGCGCACCACCTGGGGCGCCTGCGACTGCGACCAGCGCCGGATGACGGGGCTGCGAAAGCGCCCGTCGGGCTCGGTCAAGGCGTCGAAGTAACCCGCGGGCCAGTCCTGTTGCAGCACGCGCCGCAAGACCACCCCGTCGCAGCGGGTGGAGAAAACCCCGCACGCCAGGCTCTCGTGGGGCAGCACCTCCTGCAAGGGGCCCTTCGCCCAGTCCAGGAGGCCGCACGGGGTGTGCAGCTCACCCAGCTGGTCTTGCAGTTCGATGACCTTCAGGCGGGTCGGGGCAGACAGGGTGTGTGGCATGGGGCGCATCCAAAAGGCAGGGCATGCCTTGGACTACGGAGCGCCACGCGAAAAAGATGCACGGGGAACCCCTCCCCCTGCGATCAGGTGGTCACCGACCCGGTCACGCCGCGCGCAGGGACTCGCGCCGCCTCAGGCGCATGCGCAGGCCCACCGGCACCATGGTGAGGTCCATGTGCTCCTGGGGCGGGCGGCCATCGGGCGTGTCGATCGCGGCGATGTCGAAGGACTGCAGCAGCATGGCCGCGGCCAGCTTGATCTCCAGCAAAGCCAGGAAGCGCCCGGGGCAGATGCGCGGGCCGCTGCCAAAGGGCATGGACACCCGTTTGGCGCCAGCGGGCGACAGCTCCGCCCCCTCGGGCAGCCAGCGCTCCGGGCGGAAAGCATGCGCGTCGGGGAAAACCTCGTCGCGCAGGGTGTCGTGGCGCATCAGCAGCAAAACAGGCGTGCCGCTGCGGATGGCCACGTCGGCCACGACCGTGTCCCGGAGCGCCTCGACCACGTTGAAGGGCCCCACCGGCTTGAGGCGCATGCTCTCGTGGATGCAGGCCTCCAGCCACGGCAGGCCGGCCAGGTCGTCGACCGTCCACTGTGAGATCGGACCCAGCTCGCGGTCCACCTCTTCGCGGGCGCGCGCCAGGGCCCCGGGGTGGCGCCAAAGCAGGTCGATCATCCACGACAGGCTGGTGGCCGTGGTGTCCTCGCCGGCCAGCAGCATGGTGAACACGTTGCCGGCCACGTCCTCGTCGGTCATGCCGCTGTCGGGCTCATCGGCGGCCACGATCATGGCCTCCAGCAGGTTGGGCGGGGCGGCGCGCCGAGCGGGGTCCTGCAGGCGCTGGCGGCCTTGCGAGATGAAGTCCCGGATGGCGGCGTTGACCACCTTCACGCTGTCGTCCAGCGCCCGGTCGGCCGGCAGCTTGACGTGCTGCCAATAAGGAAACAGCGCGTGCGCGCGCCGCCAGATGGCCGGGAAGATCTTGTCGAGGTGGCGCTGGATGACGTCGTCGTCCGACTGCAGGGTGTTGACCTCGGAGCCGAAGGCCAGGCCCGCGATGGCGTCCACCGTGAAGCGCATCAGGTCGGCTTGCAGGTCGATGGGGTGCGGGTCGGCCGCCCGCAGCCAGCGCGCGTGCAGGCGCTGCGTGACCCGCAGCAAAGCGGGGAAGTAGCTGCGCACCTGATGCGGCGCGAAGCTGGCCATGACCATGCGCCGCTGGCGCGCCCAGGCCTCGCCTTCGGCCATGAAGACGCCGTCGTGGATGCCGATTTCGCGCATGATCGCCTGCATGCGCGAGGGCCTGCGGAAGGTCTCGGGGCGCTCGCGCAGCAGCTGCCCGATGAGCTCGGCGTCCGACACCACCATCAGCTTGAAGCCCCCCAGGTGCACGCGCATCAACGGGCCGTGCTGCTTCGCCCAGGCCTCCAGGTCCTGGTGCATTCGGTGCAGGCTGACCTGCAGGGTGTTGCCCACCAGCGGCCAGGGACGGGGCCCGGGCAGGTCACGGAGTTGGCGCAGCGCGCGCGCGGGCGCATCGACGACGGTGTTTTGCATGCGCTCGACTGTGCCCGCCCGCGCCGGCCCTGTCATTGACCGCGGCCGCCAGCCGACTGACCGCGGACGCCAGCAACTGCACTACCATCGCCCCCGTGAGCCCCGATGTCGCGCCCCTTGGTTTTGCCTCCAGCTACGCCCGCCTGGTCGTCGACCACGTGCGCGCCCGCGACCTGGACACCGCACCCATCCTGGCCGCGCTCGGCCTGCACGAGCTCGACACCGACACCAGCCCGCGCTGGGTGCCCGCCACGAAGCTGGCGCACGCGCTGCACCTCGCGGCCGACTGCTGTGGCGACCCGCACACCGCTTTGCGCATCGCGCAACAGGTGCGCCCGGCCAACATGGGCAGCCTGGGCTACACCCTGATCAGCTGCAACGAGTTTGAAAACGGCCTGGCGATGTTCGAGCGCCTGCAAAGCCTGATCTGCACGCAGCTGCGCACGGTGCACCGCTTCCAGGGAGACCGCATCGTCAGCCAGTTCGAGACGCTGGGCGAGGTGCCCCGCGACACGCAACTGTGGACCTTCGCCATGGTTTCGCGCCTGGCCTTTGCGCGCTGGGTGTCGGGGCGCCAGCTGGTGCTCGACGAGGTTGCGCTGCCCTGCCCGGCCCCGGCCGACGCGCAGCCGCTGCGGGACTTCTACGGCTGCCCCGTGCACTTCGACGCCCCCCTCGCCAGCGAACGCGCGCCTGCTTCGTGGCTGAGCCTGCCCAACCCGCACGCCGACCCGCAGCTGCACCGGCTCATGAGCGCGGTGACCGACCAGCAATGGAGCCAACTCTCGCAAGGCGGCTCGCGCCTGGCCGCCGTGCTGCGCCAGCAGATCGCCGCACGCCTGCAGGGCGGCCGCCTGCCCCTGCTGGAAGACGTGGCCCCCGACGTGGAGGCCGACCTGGGCCTGTCGGCGCGACAACTGCAGCGTCGGTTGGCCGAGCAAAGCCTGAGCTTCAAGGACCTGGTCGAGCAGGTGCGCCGCGAGCAGGTCTTGCACGAGCTTCGCCACACCCAGCTGACGCTGGCCGACATCGCCCAGCGCGCGGCCTACGCCGAGCCCAGCTCCCTGCACCGCGCGGTGCGGCGCTGGACGGGGCTGACGCCGCTGGCGGTGCGCCAGGGCACGCGCCTTGACGACGAGGCCGCGCCCAGCGGGACCTGATCAGTCCTTGAACGTCGGCGTCTGCTTGGCCATGGAGGCCATCATCGCCGTCATCAGGTCCTGCGACATCAGCATCGCCGCGTTCCAGCTGGCCATGTACTGCAGGCCATCGGCCACGCTGTGGTCGCGCGTGTGGTTGAGGATCTCCTTGGTGCCGCGGATGGACAGCGGCGACTTGGCCGCGATCTGCAACGCCAGTTCGTGCACACCCGCTTGCAACGCTTCACGGGACTCGAACACGCGGTTGACCAGGCCGATGCGCAGGGCCTCTTCGGCGTCGACCTTGCGACCGGTGTAGGCCAGCTCGCGCACCAGGCCCTGGCTGCCGATGATCTTGGGCAGGCGCTGCAGCGTGCCCACGTCGGCCACCATGCCGATGTCGATCTCCTTGATCGTGAAGTACGCGTCGGCCGAGCAGTAGCGCATGTCGGCGCAGCTGACCAGGTCCACCCCACCGCCCACGCACCCCGAGTGGATGGCGGCCAGCACGGGCTTGCGGCAGCGCTCCAGGCTGGTGAGCGTGTCCTGCATCTCCAGGATCAGCTCACGCAGCTTCTCGCGCATGCGGCCGTCGCAGTCGTCCTTGATCTGGGCTTGCAGGCCCATCATCATCGTCAGGTCGATGCCGGAGGTGAAGTGCTTGCCCTCGCCTTGCAGCACCACGGCGCGCACCTCGGGCGTGCGGTCGGCCCACTGCATGGCCGAGCGGATGTCCTGCCACATCGCCCAGTTCATGGCGTTGGCCTTCTCGGGGCGGTTCAGGGTGACGGTGGCCACCTTGTCGGACAGCGACAGGCGGATGGTTTCGAGCGTGGGGGTGGCGTTGGACATGTCTGGTGTCTCCCGGGTCTTCAACCCTTGTAGGCCGGCAGGAAGGCCGCGAGGCGGGCGCCCATTTCAGCGCCCAGGGCCTGCAGGCCATTGAACGGGCGCACCATGACTTCGAAGTCAATGATGCGGCCCTGCTCGTCAAAAGCAATCATGTCGATGCCCTTGAGCGACTTGTCGCCCACGCGCGCGCTGAACTCCAGCACGACGTTCAGGCCATCGTCGCTGGCGAGCGCGCGGTGGTAGGCAAAGTCCTGGAACACCGTCAGCACGGTGCCCAGGATCAGGTTGACGGCGGCCGCGCTCTGGTACGGCTTGAAGGCCATGGGCGAGCGAAAGCAGGCGTCGTCGTGCAGGATGCCGGGCAGGGCCGACAGGTCGCGCGCGGCGACCATGTCGTGCCACTTCTGCAGCGAGGCCCGCACGGCAGGCTGGAGCGAAGTCGGGATGTGAGCAGCGGTCATCGTGGGCCCTCCTTCGCGTCGATCAAAGCGCCGCAGCCAGCTCGGTGCCCTGCTTGATGGCCCGCTTGGCATCCAGCTCGGCGGCCACGTCGGCACCACCGATCAGGTGCACCTTGCAGCCCTTGGCCTCCAGGCCGGCCTGCAGCTCGCGCAAGGGCTCCTGGCCGGCGCACAGCACCACGTTGTCGACCGGCAGCACCAACTCCTGGGCGCCCACGGTGATGTGCAGGCCCTGGTCGTCGATCTTGCGGTAGGTGGCCCCGGCGATCATCTCGACGTTGCGATTCTTCAGCGAGGTGCGGTGGATCCAGCCGGTGGTCTTGCCCAGGCCGTCCCCGACCTTGCTGGTCTTGCGCTGCAGCAGGTAGACCTGACGCGGGGCCTTCTCCAGGTGCGGTTGCTTGATGCCGCCACGTTCGGCGTAGCTGGTGTCGATGCCCCACTCGGCGTAGAACTTCTCGGCGTCGATGCTGGGGCTGACGCCTTCGTGCATCAGGAACTCCGAGACGTCGAAGCCGATGCCGCCGGCGCCGATCACGGCCACGCGCGCGCCCACGGGCTTCTTGTCGCGCAGCACGTCGAGGTAGCTCAGCACCTTGGGGTGGTCCACGCCCTCGATGTCCGGGGTGCGCGGGGCCACCCCGGTGGCCAGCACGACCTCGTCGAAGCCGCCCGCGGCCAGCTCATCCACGCCCACGCGGGTGTTGAGCTTGAGCGTCACGCCGGTCAACTCGATTTGCTTGCCGAAGTAGCGCAGCGTCTCGTAGAACTCTTCCTTGCCCGGGATCTGCTTGGCGATGTTGAACTGCCCACCGATCTCCGAGGCCGCATCGAACAGGGTCACGCTGTGGCCACGTTGCGCGGCGGTGGTGGCCAGCGCCAGGCCGGCGGGGCCCGCGCCCACCACGGCGATGCGCTTCTGGGTCGATTGGGTCGATGCCAGCGGCTCGATCTTCAGGATCGTCTCGTGGCAAGCACGCGGGTTGACCAGGCAGGAGGTGATCTTGCCGCTGAAGGTGTGGTCCAGGCAGGCCTGGTTGCAGCCGATGCAGGTGTTGATCCGGTCGGCCTGGCCGGCGGCGGCCTTGTTGACGAAGTCCGGGTCGGCCAGCAGCGGGCGCGCCATCGACACCATGTCGGCCTGCCCCTTGGCCAGGATGGCCTCGCCCACCTCCGGCGTGTTGATGCGGTTGGTCGTGATCAGCGGCAGCTTGACCTTGCCCTTGAGCTTCTCGGTCACCCAGGCGAAGGCCGCGCGCGGCACGCTGGTGGCGATGGTCGGGATGCGGGCCTCGTGCCAGCCGATGCCGGTGTTGATGATCGTGGCGCCCGCGGCCTCCACGGCCTGGGCCAGCTCGACCACCTCGTCGAACGAGGAGCCGCCGTCGACCAGGTCCAGCATGGACAGGCGGTAGATGACGATGAAGTTCGGGCCGACGGCCTCGCGCACCTTGCGCACGATCTCGACCGGGAAGCGCATCCGGTTGGCGTAGGAGCCACCGAACTCGTCGGTGCGCTGGTTGGTGCGCGCGGCGATGAACTCGTTGATCAGGTAGCCCTCGGAGCCCATGACCTCGACGCCGTCGTAGCCGGCGACCTGGGCCATCTTGGCGCAGTTGGCGAAGTCGTCGATGGTGCGCTTGACCTCGTCGGTCGTCAGCTCACGCGGGGCCATCGGGGCGATCGGGGCCTTGATGGGGCTGGGGCCGACCAGGCCCGGGTGGTAGGCGTAGCGGCCGAAGTGCAGGATCTGCAGGGCGATCTTGCCGCCGGCTTCGTGCACGGCCTGCGTCACCACCTTGTGCTGCTCGGCTTCTTCCAGCGTGGCCAGGCGGGCGCCACCGGGATAGGGGCGGCCGTCGTCGTTGGGCGCGATGCCGCCGGTCACCATCAGGGCCACGCCGCCGCGGGCGCGCTCGGCATAGAAGGCAGCCATGCGGTTGAAGCCGTCCTTGGCCTCCTCCAGGCCAACGTGCATGGAACCCATCAACACGCGGTTCTTCAAGGTGGTGAAGCCCAGGTCCAGGGGGGCAAGCAGGTGCGGGTAGGCGCTCATGGTGGGGTCTCGCTCGGTCTGTTCAGGTGGGGGACAAGGGGGAGCTGCGTCGCCGGCTGGGCCGACTATGCAACCAGTTGCAGGAATGTAGGAGATTTGGCGCAACCATGCAACTGGTTGCACAGTTGAACGCCGCCCGTCTAAACTCCCCCCATGTCCCTGGCCCACGCACTGCTGACGTCCCTGCTGGAGAAGTCGTCCTCGGGTTACGACCTGGCGCGCCGCTTCGACAAATCCATCGGCTTCTTCTGGCGCGCCACGCACCAGCAGATCTACCGTGAACTCGCCCGCATGGAGCAGGCCGGCTGGATCTCGTCCGAAGCCGCCCCGGACGGCGGGCGCACCCGCAAGAAGCTCTACAGCGTCAAACCGGCCGGGCGACGCGAGCTCAAGCGCTGGGCCCGCGAGCCCGCGCCCATGGTGGAGCTGCGCGACGAACTCATGGTGCGGCTGCGCGCCGACGCGGTCGTGGGGCCCCTGGGGCTGGAGGCGGAGATCGAGCGCCGCGCGGCCCTGCACATCGAAAAACTCGCCGCCTACCGCGCCATCGAGGCGCGTGACTTCCCCGAGGGCAGCGAGCTCAGCCGCGAGGCCCGCATCCAGCACCTCATCCTCAAGACGGGGATCATGTACGAGGCCAGTTGGGCGGCCTGGTCGCGGGAGGCGCTGGCCGTGCTGCGCGAGACCGCGGGCGACTGAACCCGGCCAACTGAGAACCTGGGCAAAGGAATCAGGCGCCCCCCAGCAGGCAGCGATCACGCCCCTCGCGCTTGGCCTGATAGAGCGCGGCATCGGCCTGGGCCACCAGGCTGGCGAGGTCCTGGCGCGCCATGATCGGCCGGGCCAGCGCCACGCCCACGCTGATGGTCACGACCTCGCCCGTGGGCGAGGCCCCGTGCCGCAAGGCCAGCGCCCTGACGGCATCGCACAGGCGCTCGCCCAAACGGCGGGCCACCACGTCGTCCGTGTGCGGCAGCAAGACGATGAACTCCTCGCCGCCCCAGCGGGCCAGGATGCCCTCCGTCGGTGCCAGGCAAGCCTGCAGCGCCTGAGCCACCAGGCGCAGGCACTGGTCGCCAGCGGGGTGACCGTGGCGGTCGTTGAACGCCTTGAAGTGATCGACGTCGATGAGCAGCATGGCCAGCCGCTCCCCCGTTTGCTGGTGCCGCTGCCACTGCGTGGCCGCCACCTCGTCAAACCGGCGCCGGTTGGGCACGCCCGTGAGTGCATCCTGACGCGACAGCGCCTTCAGTCGCGCCTGGGAGGCCTGCAGCCGCTCGCGCAGCTCGGCGGCGCGCTCCTTTTGCTGAAAGCGCCGCCGCTCCTCCAGCTCCATGCGGTAGTTCATGATCAGGGTGTAGAACATCACCACCAGCAGGACCAGGAGCATGGGCACCTCCAGCTCCGGATACGGAGAAGGGCGCCCCACCGAAAAAAACACCGTCACCAGGTGCAGCACCAGCATGCTGATGGAGAACATCAAGGCAAACGCGAAACGGAAACGCTGCACCAGCGTGCCGTAGACCAGGATGGGCAGCAGACCGCAGCGGTACATGCCCGCGTAAGGGCTGTCGGTCACCAGCAGCACCGAGACCAGGCACAAAGCCGCGGCCACGCCCGCCAGCATCGCCACTGCCTCGATGAACACCGCGGGCAACCTCAGCAACAGCGACTGCCACTGCCAGCACACCACCAGGAAGAACAGCGCCACCGGCGTGAACACCAGCAGGCGCAGGCGCAAGGCCTGCTCGAACCGGTCCGGCACCATCATCCAGTCCGACAGCAAGAAGAGGTTGAAAGCCACCAGCGCCACCAAGCCGCTGGACATGAAATGCCGCAGCCGCGGCAGCTGGCTGGCCGCCATGAAGCGCGCCTCTTCATCGCCCTCGAAGCGCAAACGCGGCGGTCGCCAGGCCATCAGGTCGCGCCAGGGCAACCGAAGCAACATCCCCAAGGCCGTGCTCATGCGCCCTCCCTGTTGCGAGGGGGGTGGCAATCCAGGTCAAGGTCAAGGTCAAGGTCACCATCCAGGCCCTGCACCTGCCCGTCCGGGTGCACCGCAAACACCCGGTTGCGCCCCGAGGCCTTGGCCGCATACAGGGCCTCGTCGGCCACGCGCATCAGCTTGGCCCGCTGGTCGGCCTCACCCGGCAAGAGGGTCGCCACCCCCACGCTCACGGTGACCACGTCCGAGCACGTCGAGCCGGCGTGCGGCACCGCCAGGGCCTGCACCGCATCGCGCACGCGCTGTGCCACCGACAGCGCCGTGCGCGGCTCCACGTCGGTCATGATGAGCAAGAACTCCTCACCCCCGATGCGCGCCACCAGGTCCCCGGCGCGGCGCGAACAAGCCGACAGCGCCGCCGCCACCGCCTGCAGGCACCGGTCTCCCGCGGGGTGACCGTAGTGGTCGTTGTAGCGCTTGAAGTGGTCGATGTCGATCATCACCAAGGCCATGGGCAAACCGCGGGCCTGCGCGTGCGCCCAGGACTGGGCCAGGAAGGTGTCGGCCGAGCGGCGGTTCGCCACCTCGGTCAGCGAATCGGTCGTGGCCAGTCGGGCGAGTTGCTCGTGGGACGCCTGCAGCGCGTCCTGCAACGCCGCCTCGCGCTGCGCCATCAGGTAGGCCATGCGCTCGTCGCGCTCCAGGGTGTAGTTGCCGTACAGCGTGAAGCACAGCACCACGAAGGCCAGCAGCGACACGTTGATGCCCAGCACGCCGGTGAAATCCACCAGGGTCACGGCCAGCGCCGTGTGCACGACGAGGGCGAAAACACCCAGCGCCAAGGCAGGCCAGAAGCGCGCCAGGGTGCAGGTGTAGACCACGATGATGTTGAACTCCACCAGTCGCGCGTAGCCCCACTTGCCCTGGGCCGACAGCAAGATGAGGCTGGTGAGCACCACGGCGAGCATGCCCGCGAAGGCGATCAGCCACTCGCTGACCGCAGGACGGCGCCACGACCGGATCAGCAGCAGCCCCACCAGGATGACCGGCGCGAACACGGCCATCCGCAAGAAGAGGGCCAGCCAGAGCGTGTCGGGGGTGAGCAGCCAGTCGGCCAGCAACATGCCGGCGTACAGCAACACGGACGCGACGCCGGCCTCGGTGATCAGGCTCAAGCGCCGGGGCTGGCAGTCCAGCTGAAAGTCCGCCTCCAGCGAACGCGGGAAAAACAGCAGCGGGAAACCCTGAGCGAGGGTTTGCTCGACGCACGCGGCGCGATCCAGCCCCGGCTCTGACTCCCCCAACCCCGACTGCGCGACCACGGCCTCTGACAAGCGACTGCTCCTGAACCAGCCCCCGGCGTGTGAAAACCGGGACGTTCAAATCACTATGGGGGCGTCAAGTGCGAAACGAACCCGGTGTAAACGCGGTGAGGAGGGGGGCCATCGGCCCATCCACCCCGCCATGGCGCCACTTTGTCACGATCGGTCGACCTGGATCAAGCCACAGGCGCTGGTGGCGAGCAGCCCCCGTGCATCGACTCAGGGCGCCACGGGCAAGCGTCGCGACGGGAACATGAACGGCGCCAGCAAGCTGGCCCGCTCGATGACCAGGGGAACCGGTGGCATGGGCGCCAGCAGCTCGAACGCCATCTGGCGCCGGACCTGGGCCTGCAGCGGCGCGTGGATCTCGGGGCGCAACGCAAAAACCGCATCCAGCGGCACCGACACCGGCTCGCGAAAGACCCCGCTGACCAGCGCGTCCAACTGCAGGGGCACGCTCAGGCTGACCGGCACGTCCATGCGAACGGGCAACGCCAGCGCCACGGGCACCGTCACCTCGAAGCGCGGCAGCCAACTGAACACCGGCACGCTGAGCTGCAACTGCGTGCGCACCGGCACCACCTGGTCCACGTGGACCACGGTCTGCACGGGCAGCGTGGCCTGCAACTTCACCCGGGCGTGCAAGCTGTCGGACACCTCGGCCGACAGGGTCTGCCGCACCGGCACGCTGATGCGCGGGCGCAAATCCAGCCGCGTGTGGATGGGCCCCTGGATGTCGGCCAGCGCCTTCATGCCCTCAGGCAGGCGCAGGCTCACGGGCTGATCGCGCAGGGCGATGCGCACGTCCAGCGCGGTGTAGACGAACCAGGTCGCGCCCAGCATCAGGGCCAGCCAAGCCAGCAGCACCCCGGCGCTCACCCAGACCAGCGCCACGGGGCGAACCGGTCGGTTCCAGCCCCGGCGCGCGGCGGGTGGCAAGGTGCCCCGCATCACCTCAGGGCGCGGCCGGCCGGCGCAAGGCCAGCGTGACCGACTCGAAAGGCACCGTCAGGTCCATCAGGTTGAGCCCGGCGGTGACCCGCTGCTGCGGGAAGGTCAGGCGCGCGCTGATCGGCTCGGTCACCGGCAGCGAGAAGGACTCGCGGATCGGCACCCGGGCCTCCACCACGGTGTCGATGCGCGTGCGCAGCGGCTCGGTGATGCGCACGTTCGCCGTCGTCGTCAGGGCCACCGGCAGGTCCTGTCGCACCGGGATGACGAGGTCGATGGGCACATCGGCCTTCACCGGCACCCGTCCCTGGATGGGCAGGGTCAGGGGGATGCCCAGCACGCGCGTGCGCACCTGGCTGTCGACCTCGATGGACTGGTCGAGGTGAAGCACGTGCTTGATCGGCACGTCCAGGCGAATGGGCACGATGGTGTCGATGCTGACCTGCACCGGGATCGGGGCCTCCAGCGGGATGCTCAGGTCCTGCTGAATGGGCACGCGCACCGGCAAGGTCTGGTCAACGCGCACCTCGACGCGGCGGCTGACGGTGGCCAGCACCGCCAACTCGTCGGGCAGGCGAACCTGGGCCTCCTGCTCGCGCAGCACCACGCGCGCCGCCAGGTGGTGCCAGGCCCACCAGGCCCCGACCGCAGCCAAGGTCGACATCATCACGATCAGCAGCACCGCCGTGAGGATCAGGTGCTTCCAGGTGATGGCGTGACCGTAGACAGCCAGCATGGGCTGGTCCATCGCAGGGGAAGGAGAAGGAGAAGAAGTGGGGGTGTCCAGGCTCACCCTCTGACTATGCCACGAGGCCCTGGGTAAGATCACGTCCGATGTCAGATCCCGCCCACCCAGCCTCCCCCGCGGCCGACCTCCTGAGTCGGCCGCTGTTCGAGCTCTCCACGGCCCAGGCCGTCTTCGACCTGCTGCAAAGCCGCGCCCGCGGGCAAGGCGTCGAGCTGCGCCCCCCGCCACCCGCGCCCACCACCTGCTGTGGCCGAGGCTGCAACGGCTGCGTCTGGGAAGGCTTCTACGCCGCGGCCACCTACTGGCGCGACGAAGCCCTGCTCATCCTCGGCGACGGGATCTGACGAGGCCGGCCCCCCTGAAGCCCAGCCCCCCTTTGCTCAGGCCACCTCGAAGGTGAAGTCGCCCTGCGCGTTGGCGCCCACGCGGATGCGCTCGATGGCGCGCCCCTCGGCCATGCGCCCCAGCACGCTGTCGGCGATCTGGGGCAGCAGGCTGCCGTTGAGGATGTGGTCGACCGCACGCGCGCCGGTGTCCACCTCGGTGCAACGCGCCAGCACGGTGTCGATCAGGTCCTCGTCGTAGCTGAGCTCGGCCTGGTGGTTGACGCGGATGCGTGCAGCGATGCGCCCGAGCTTGAGGCGGATCACCTCGGCCAGCACGTCGTCGTGCAGCGGGTAATACGGGACCACCTTGGTGCGCCCGATGAAGGCTGGCTTGAACACCTTGTAGAGCACCGGGCGCAGGCCTTCGGCGAGCTCATCGGCGGCGGGCAGCTGATCGGGCGACTTCATGACCTGGCCGCCAGCGGCCTCGTCGTGGTGGAAACAGGCCTGCATGATCTGCTGCGAGCCGGCGTTGGACGTCAGGATGATCAGCGTCTGGCGGAAATCGATCTCGCGGCCTTCGGCGTCGTCCATGCGTCCCTTGTCGAAGACCTGGAAGAACATCTCCAGCACGTCCGGGTGGGCCTTCTCGACCTCATCGAGCAGCACCACGCTGTAGGGCTTGCGGCGCACGGCTTCGGTGAGCACGCCACCCTGGCCGTAGCCCACGTACCCCGGCGGCGAGCCCTTGAGGCCGCTGACGCTGTGGGCCTCCTGGTACTCGCTCATGTTGATGGTGATGAGGTTGCGCTCGCCACCGTAGAGGATGTCGGCCAGGGCCAGGGCGGTTTCGGTCTTGCCCACGCCGCTGGGGCCGGCGAACAGGAACACCCCGCGCGGCTTGTTGGGGTCCTCCAGGCCGGCGCGGGCCGTGCGCACACGCTGGGCGATGGCCGCCAGGGCGTGGTCCTGGCCGATGACGCGCTCCTGCAAGGTGGCTTCGAGCTGGCGCACCGTCTCGATCTCGTCCTTGACCATCTTGCCCAGGGGGATGCCCGTCCAGCCGCTGACGATGTCGGCCACCACGTGGCCATCGACCTGCACCGGCACCAGCGGGGCCTCACCCTGCAGCTCACGCAGTTCAGCCTGCAGGCGCTGCAGCTCGGCCGCCTCGTCCTCGGGCAGGCCACCGGCTTGTTGCTCGGCTCGCTGCCGCAAGGCCACGATGGCCTGCACCGCCTGCTGCTCCTGGGCCCAACGGGCCTCGTCGGCGACCAGCTGTTGCTGCAGGTCCAGGCGGGCCGTGCCCAGCTCGTCGAGTCGCACGCCACGCTGGGCGCCGCCTTCCAGGCGCGCGGCCACCTCGCGCTGCAAAGCCGCCACCTCGGCGTCCAGCCGATCGATGCGGCGGCGGGTGTCCTCGATGCGCGCCGGCGTGGCGCTCTGGCCCAGGGCCACGCGGGCGCAGGCCGTGTCCAGCACGCCAACGGCCTTGTCCGGCAACTGCCGGTCGCTGATGTAGCGCGCCGACAGGCGCACGGCCTCGGTGATGGCCTCGTCCAGCAAGCGCACGCCGAAGTGCTTCTCCATCAGCGGGGCCATGCCGCGAAGCATGGCGGCGGCCACCGCCTCGCTCGGCTCCTCGACTTTGACGACCTGGAAGCGACGGGCCAGCGCCGGGTCCTTCTCGATGTGCTGCTTGTACTCGCCCCAGGTGGTGGCCGCGATGGTGCGAAGCTCGCCGCGGGCCAGCGCGGGCTTGAGCAGGTTGGCCGCGTCGTTGCCGCCGGCCTGGCCGCCCGCACCGATCAGGGTGTGGGCCTCGTCGATGAACAGGATGATGGGGTGCGGGCTCTTGCGCACCTCGTCGATGACGTTTTTCAGGCGGTTCTCGAACTCGCCCTTGACCGAGGCCCCCGCCTGCAGCAGGCCCATGTCCAGCACGTGGATGGCCACGCCCTGCAGCACGGCGGGCACATCGCCACCGGCCACGCGCAAGGCCAGCCCCTCGACCACGGCGGTCTTGCCCACGCCCGCCTCACCGGTGAGGATGGGGTTGTTCTGACGGCGGCGCAGCAGGATGTCGATGACATGGCGAATCTCGGCCTCGCGCCCCACCACCGGGTCGATCTGCCCGGCGCGGGCGCGCTCGGTCAGGTTCGTGGTGAACTGATCCAGCGCGGGCGTGCGAGCCGGCCCCGCCGCGCCCCCAGCACCCAAGTCGCCAGCGTCCTGCCCCGCAGCGCCCGTCCCCACGTCGACCGTCGCCTGCGCCTCGGGCGACTGCGCGGTCAGCTCCGCCAACCGATGCTTGAGCTCAGCCAGGTTGAACTGCGCCAGCCGGCGCGAGCTCCGCGCGGCCATCTGAGCCAGCGAGGGCTCGGTCAACCAGGCCAGCAGCAGGTGGCTGCTGCGGATGCGCGCCGAAGGCGAAGCCAGCGAGGCGATCAACCACGCCTGCTCCAGCAGCACGGGCACGTGCACCGAGAACACGGGTGGGCGACTGCTGCCAGCGGCGAAGCGCGACAGCTCCGACTCCAGGTCGTGTTGCAGGCCCTCGATCGACACCTCGGCGTGGCGGCACAAGGTGCGCAGGTCGTTGCCGGGCTGAGCCTGCGCCAGCAGCGCCAGCATCAGGTGCTCGATGTCCACCTCGTGGTGGCCGCGCTGTTTGCACAGCACCACGGCCTGCTCGGCCGCCCGGCGGGTGGTGTCGTTGAGTTTGGCGATCAGCAGTTCGAGCGGATGGGACATGGTCGGAAGGTGCGTTCGAATCGGGTTGAAAAGGATCACAAAGCCAGGTCGTCAGGCCGCGGCCTGGATGTCGTAGCGGACGTCGTCGCGGTCGCCCTGCGCCGGACGGCTGAGCATGAAGGTGTCCCAACCCAGGCGCCCGCCATGTGGCGCGCGGTCGGACCGCAAGGTGCAGGGCTGAACCTCGTCCTGGCGCAACAGCAGCCGGATTTCGTACTCCAGCGAGGGGCCATACAACAAACCCAGCCAGTGCGACAGGGCTTGCGCGCCCGCCCCACCGGGCAGGAAACGCTGGAAACGCCGGGACTCCAGCGGACCCAAGGTCAGCCGCATGCGCAGGTTGCGTTGCCAGACGCGCTCGCCCACCAGGGCCGTTCGACCCAGGACCCCGCCACCGCCGAGGCCACCCGTTGCGCCCAGGTGGGTTCTCCCCGCCTCGGGGACGCGGTACCAACGCCCGACAAACGGCTCCACCTGCACGGGCATGCCCAGGTAGCGTTGCAGCAATTTCTGCAACTGCATGGCGGGCAAGGTTCGCTGCTGCAAGGCGCCCGCGAAGTAGGCCAGCCCCTCGTCGGCCACCCCACCCTGCTGCGCCCCCAGGCGATGCCGCAGGCCCTTGAGCCCCAGGCCAGCCAGGGCCAGCACCTGGGGCGCGAACGCACGCTGCCGATCGGACTCGTACTGAATGGCCAGGCGATGCTTGCGCCAGGCCTGGTAGAACAGGGTGACAGAGCGGTGGCTGAACACCTCCAGGAAGGTGCGCGCCGAGCGGTCCCGCCCCTTGAGCTCGGACTGGGCCAGCAGCTCCGTGTAGAACAGCGGCAGCGCGCCTGAGACGCCCAGCAACCCCATGCAGGCGGGGGTCAGGTCCACCTGCAGCACCTCAGAGGGCAGGTTCACCGCCTCGGGAGAGGTCCATTGAGCGTGCAGCGACTCGATCTCGCTGGCCGGGAAGCTCAAGGAAATCGAGGTGCGGAACTGCACGCGCTCCAGGCCCGCCCCCGGCCCCCTGCCCTCGCCCAACCAGCGGTCGAGCAAGCGCACGGCCTGGAAAAAACCAAAGCCCTGGGGCGCCAGCAGGAGCTGGTCGATCACAGCAGCGGGCGGTCGCCATGCCGGGGCGGACATGCGATGAGCTCCTCTTGCGTGCGCGCCGACACCACCGTCAGGCGCGAAAAACTGTTGGCGTGCACGTACAAGCCGAAAAAGTGGTCCATGACCGCGGCAAACAAGCCCAGGCCCGAGCCGACGAAGCCATCCTCATCCACCGTCAAGCGCACTTGGGTACCGCGCACGAAGGTGGCAAACGGCTCGCCCGGCACCCAGGCCGTGTCGGCTCGAAAGTCGATGCCGACCAAGGCGTCCACCTGGCGCCGGTTGCTCACGCTGTGCGGCAGGTCATACAGGCGCAGCAACTCCTTGAGCGCATCGAGGCCCCCACCGCTGAGCGACAGGTGGTTGAGCGACAGCTGCGAGATCAGGCGCCACAGCATGCCCCGCCCTCGCTCGATGCGGTGGCTGCGCGTGGGTTTTCGCAGCAAGGCGATGCTGCGCGCCGGGCCGCCCCCCTCCATGAACAGGTCGCCCCCCACGGTGCCGGGGGCGAGCAGGTTGGGCAGGTCGCGGTTGGTGGCCAGCACGTCCAGCGACAGCGTCTCCACCGCCGGCACCATCGGGTTCTGCGAGGCGTCCACCAAGGTCAGCGACACCTCGTGTCCCGGGCTGCGCTCCGCGAGGTCTTCATCGCGGCTGAGTTGCCAATAAGCCAGGCACGCAGCCCCGTCGTCGCGCTCGACGGCCTCGTCCAGCCCCGACAGCAGCTCATCGTGCTGCAAGGAAAAGAAGGGACGAACCTCGTCGATGGCCTCACCGTGCGCGGACTGGCGAACGCGGTAGACGCGCTGCAGGGAGTGGACCTCGTAGCCGTGTGCGCGGCGCCCGTCCACCACCACCGGGTAAGCCGCCTGACGGTGCGTGACACGGATCGGGTCGGCCGGCTGGGCAAACAGGTTGATGACCGGCACGGCGCCCAGCACGATGTTGTGCGCCGCCACCGTTTCCAGCAAGCGGGACTCGTCGGAGTCCGAACGCACGCCTTCGAACAAGACGTGCAGGGTCAGTCGATGCGACTCCCCACCGCCCTCGGGCGCACCGCCGGGGCGGTCCGCGTCGCCACTGAGTGCCCAGGCCGCGGGCAGGTCGACGAAGTTGAATTTGTCGGGGAAAGCAAAGTACTCCGACAACAAGCGATAGGCGGGGTGGGCGCGCTCGTCCCACTCGATGAGGGCCTCGTCATCGGAGAAGCCCACGGCCTGGGGCACGGCCCCGGCGCGCGCGCCGACCTGCCACGGATGATGGGCCTGGTGTTGAAACAGGGTCGAGCGGGCCTTGCGGCACAGCGCCTCTCGCAGCACGCTGACCTGCGAGGCCTCGCCATCGAGGTGCACGCGCAGGGGCCGGCTCAGCAAAGTCGCCCAGCTCATCAGCGGCGCGCGCTTTTCCAGCGTGATCGACAACACCGACGTCACGCCCGCGGGCAGGGGGGTGCCCGGCGGGGCGTTCACGGCGTTGCGGTACGTCACCTCGACCACGCCCAAGGGCAGCAAGGCGGTGTCGGCCGTGGTGCGAAACCGGCAGGTCACGCCCTTGACCGGGCGGCTGTTGAGCACCGTCCCCCGGGGCACGGTCACCACCTGACTCATCTGGCTGGCCTGGCTGCCCAGGTCGAACCGGGCGATGGCGCAGGACGGAAAGGGCCGCAGGTAGTGGGGGTACAAGACCTCCATCAGCGACTCGGTGAACAGCGGAAAGTCGTCGTCCAGGCGCTTGTGCACGCGAGCCGACAACAGAGCGAAGGCTTCGATCAGGCGTTCGACATGGGGGTCGTCGCCCACGTCGCCGCTGAGTTGCAGGCGGCCCGCGATCTTGGGGTACTGGCGAGCGAAATCGGCCGCGCGGGTGCGCAGGAAAGCCAGCTCGCGCTCGTAGTGGGGCAGGAGGTCGTCCATGAACTGCTGGGGGCGACTCAGGGCCGATCCGGGCCTGAAGCGAAAATCGGGGAGGCGCCAGCGCTGCGCGCCGCCGGCACACCGGAGGCGAAGCGCGCCTGGGTGACCTGGTAGCGTGAGGCGGAAGGCAGGAGCACCGCATCGAAGCTGACGCTCTCGCGGCTCGGGCGCACCACCAAGGTCGCCCGGATCGTGAATTGCAAGGAGCCGCCAGCAGAGCCGTCGTGCTGAAAGTCAACGCTGACTTGTTTGAGCCGGGGTTCGTGGGTCTCGATGGCCTCGGCCAGGCTGCGCGCGATGAAACGCTGGTCTTCCGAGCTGGCCATGACCCGGTCGGCGAAATCAGGCACGCCGAAACAGACCACCGACCGGCGCACGTTCGGGCCCACGTCGATGGCGTCCGACAACCAGGCCGAGCGCGTGTTGAGCAGCCGCTCCAGGTCCCGGGCCACGGCATCGCGCAACTGCTCGATGGTGCAGGTCTGGATCAGGCCTTCGGGGACATCGACATCGACGCCCAGCAAGCGATCAAGCAGGCCGCGTCGGATGCGGGGTGGGGAGGACATGTCGGGCGCTTGTGCTTGTCAAGGTAGAAGGCGGGGCACCCGGCCCCGCCTCGCTCAGGATGCAGGCTGAAAAATCAGCCCATCATCAGTTCGGAGCGTCGAAGGCGGCCTTGTTGGTCGCCAGACTCCAGGAGGCCACTTGACCCGGCTTGGACTTGCCGTCCATCGTCTGCTGGGTGTAGGTCCACTCGACAGCGGAGTAGCGCAGACCGAAGGTTTCGGTCGGCAGGCCTTCGGATTCCACGGTCGGCACCACCTGCGAGATCAGCACCTTCTTGAGGCGGATCTTGAGGTACAGCACGCGGTCGTTGGTGCCGTTGGCTCGCATGAAGTGGATTTCCACGTCGTCGTACAAGGTACCGGCCGAGCAGGCTTCCCACAGCTGCGGGCTGACCAGGTCCAGGTCCTTGGTGAAGATCATTTCACCGTGCTCGCAACGCTCGGCGGTGTGACCACCGGCGGTCGACGCCGTGGCCGACTTCGGCTGGCGAATGATGTGGCTCCAGCTGATGGCTTCGAACCAGGGGGCTGCGTGCTGGGTACCAGCGCCGGCGTCACGCGATTCGCCCTTGATTTCCTTGCCGTTCAGCGGTTTGCCGAACTTGATGTAGATGTCTTTCATGTTCACTCACTCCTGTGTTGATGATCCGTCGCGGCCGCATGCAGCCGCGCACGGTCGGGTTGACCTGGTTACTTCGAGCCTTGCGGCAACTCGGCGACCAGTCGCAGCGAAACCGACAGTTCGTCGAGTTGGTAATGCGGCCGCACGAATGCCACGGCGCGATACGAACCCGGTCGACCGGGGACTTCGCTGACTTCGACACTGGCTTCGCGCAGCGGCTTTTGCGCACGAACCTCCTGAGAGGCGTCCTGGGCATCCACCACGTACTGCATCAGCCAGTTGTGCAGGTAGCGCTCCACGTCCAGGGTGTTGGCGAAGCTGCCGACCTTGTCACGCATCATCGACTTCATGTAGTGCGCAATGCGGCAAACCGCGAACATGTACTGGAGCTGGGCCGACAGGGCTGCGTTGGCGTTCGCCGCGTCGGAGTCGTACTTGCGAGCTTTCTGCGTGGACTGCGCGCCGAAGAAGGCGGCGTAGTCCGTGTTCTTGCAATGAACCAGGGGGATGAAGCCCAGGTCACTGAGTTCCTTCTCCCGGCGGTCGGTGATGGCGACCTCGGTCGGGCACTTCAGCGCGATCTCGCCGTCGTCCGTCTTGAAGGTGTGGGTGGGCAGGTCTTCGACCAGGCCACCGCCCTCGACGCCACGGATGGCCGCGCACCAGCCGTACTGCTCGAACGCGGCGGTCAGGCGCGAGCCCATCGCGTAGGCCGTGTTGACCCACAGGTAGCGGCTGTGGTCGCTGCCGTCGACTTCTTCAACGAAGTTGAATCCTTCGGTGCTGGTGCCTTCCTTGGGGTCGTAAGGCAGTCGACCCAGGAAGCGCGGCACGGTCAGGCCGACGTAGCGCGCGTCTTCCGACTCGCGGAAGGACTTCCACTTGGCGTAATCGACGGTGTCGAACACCTTGGCCAGGTCGCGGGGGCGACCCAGCTCGGTGAAGGACTCCAGACCGAAGAGCTCGGACGACGCGGAGGAGATGAAAGGCGCATGGGCGGCGGCCGCCACGTGGGCCATCTGCTCCACGAAATACATGTCTTCGGCACCACGGCCGATTTCGTAGTCACCGATCAGGGCGCCGAAGGGGGCGCCACCGAAGGTGCCGAATTCTTCTTCGTAGACCTTCTTGAACAGCGTCGACTGATCGAAGTCGATGGCCGTCTTGAAGTCCTTGACCATGTCTTTCTTGGTCGCGTTGAGCAACTTGATCTTCAGGCGCTCACCGGTGGACGTCTGCTTGCAGAGGTACTGCAGGCCGGTCCAGGTGGATTCCAGCTTCTGGAAGGCCTCGGCGTGCATGACCGCGCTCAGCTGGGCGGAGATCAGGCGGTCGATGTCGGCGATGCGGGCATCGATGCTGGCGGAGAGGTTGTCCGACACCGTGACGGTGCCCGCCATCACCTCGCGCACGAGTTCGCCAATGATGTCCTTGGCACGGGCGTGCTCGACGTCGGTCTTGGCCACCTTGCTGCGCGCGACGATGTCATCCAGGAGGCCCAGGCCGTCTGTGGACGATGCGCCCGCGGCCAGGCCTTGTGCTTGCAGTTGTGCGCTCATGGCATCACTCCTTGGTTTGGTCGTCGGCGACCTGAGCCTCGGCTTCGAGGCGGCGACGCTGCTCGGTGTTGCTCAACACCTCACCCAGCGCGTCCTCCAGCTTCTCGTTGCCGGCCAGCTTGTTGCGCAGGTCGGAAAGCTTGGTGCGGGCCTCGAGCAACTTGCGCAGGGGCTCGACTTGCTGCACCACCGACTCGGGACGGAAGTCCTCCATCTGGTTGAACTGCAGGTTCACAGCGAACTCACCGCCATCGGGAGACAGCTTGTTGGGCACGCGGTAGGTGGCTCGCGGCGCCATGCCGGCCATGACCTCGTCGAAGTTGTCCATGTCGACCTGAACGAACTTGCGGTCCTTGAGCTTGGGCAGCGGGTTGTCCGCATCGGGCTGGCCGGTGAAGTCTCCCATCACGCCGACCACAAAGGGGATTTCCTTTTGCTCGATGGCGTCGCCGACTTCGACGTCGTAAGTGAGTTGCACACGCGGGGGACGCACGCGACCCAGACGCTGTTGAACACTGTCTTTTTTGGCCATGACCAGACTCCTGATGAACGGGTTTACTGCAGAGCCCCGAAGGGGTTGTTGCGGCCTGTGGCTGCCGGGACAGGCCGCGCCGCTGGGGTGGGTTTGCTGGAAGGAACGGGGGCGACCGCCTGCGGCGCCGGAGTGGCCGTCGGTGCCGCACCCGCACTGGGCGGGCGCACCACGGGCCGGCTGGCGGCACGTTGTCCCGAGCGGGCGCGAACCGGGGCCGTTTCGGTCGCTGGCTGAACAGGGCCCACGGCCGTTGGCGCGATGAGGATGGGCTCGCCCAAGGCCTCGTGGATGATCCGGGCGACGCTCTCGGCCTCGCTGCGCGTCGAGCCGCTGACCTCGTTGACCTTGCGCAGGTGATCCAGCGCCTGGGCGCTGACCCGCAGGCCGCTGACGGCCAGGATGCTGCGTGCGGTCAGGTCGTTGACGTCGCGCTGGATGACTTCCTGAGCCTGGGTGATGGCCTGGCCGTACTGGCGCGCTTCAAAGTGGATCTGGGCCTTCTTCAGCCAGGGCTGCTTGGCGGACGGGTCGACGCGCGTCGCGGCGTCCAGGTGAGAAAAAGCCTGGTCGGTCTGCCCTTGCTTGAGCGCCTTGTCAGCCGCGGCGAGGTTTTCATCGAGCTTTTCCTGGGTGGCTTGTCGGGCCGCTTCGGCAGAGCCCGCCCCCCCCATGGAAGCGCACCCTTGCAAGCCGGATGTCACCCCCAGGCAAGCGCACAAAGACATGGCCGCAAACAGCCGGCGGCCCAGGTTCAACCTGTTCAATCTGATGCTCCCTGATCGTGTGTTTGTGTCGGCAAGACGTTCCGTGCCAACGACCTTTGCGGCGGATTAGAGCCGAATTCACTTGCCCACCCAGCCCCCTTTCGGGGGTGATTTACAGACTCTTTCAACTGGTTGCAAGTCCCTCTCCCCCTTGCTGGGGGGAGCCCCTGAAACCAAGCCCTTTGCCTCCGTACACTGCACGCCGGCACGCGGTGAGCACCCCACCCGGCGACACAAAAACACAGGTCAGACAGGGAAGAAACGCATGCTCCAGACCGGGCGCGCGCGCACCAGCCACACGGCCCGTGAGCGCACCCTTCACCGACGGCTCCGAGTTGCCTGCGTCGCGATCGCAGCCGTGACCATGGCTGCTTGCGCGTCAACCGCAGCGCCCCCCGAAGCGCCCACGACGCCACCCGGCGGGCTGATGTCCATGCTGAGTTCGGCGGCCGACAAGGCCCTGGAAGTCACGGGGCTCAAAAAGCCGGAAGTGCCCGACAGCGCCCTGCCCGACCGCCGCCTCCCCTGGCGCGTGCACGCCAGCACCTCGCTGAACGTGACACCCCAGGGCCAGCCCCTGGCGCTGCTCGTTCGCATCTACCGGCTGCGCAACGTGGACGCCTTCCTGCAAATGCCCTTCAGCAGCTTCGGCGACGCCAGCCTGGAGAAGGCCGCCCTGGGCGATGAACTGGTGTCCGTGCGGGAGGTTCAGCTGGTGCCCGGTCAGGTGCACGAATCGCTGGACAAGCTCCCCCGAGACATCGGCCACGTGGGCATCGTGGCGCTGTATCGCCAACCGGCACAGGGGCGCTGGCGTTACGCCTTCAAAGCCGCCGAAGCGGAAATCAGCGGGTTGAGGCTGGGCGCGCACGCCTGCGCGCTGAGCGTTCAAGCCGGCACCCCGGTGGGGGTCTCGCGCGAAACCGCACGGTCCGCCGCCGTGGCGTGCAACTGAATCCCGTGCTGGACGCGCTTGCCACACCACCCGACGACTTGAACCACCAGGAGTAACAGCTTGATCCAGTCACCCAAGATCCTGTGGGGCGAAGGCCTTTTCCTGAGGCCCCAGCATTTTCAGCAGCAGGACGCGTATCACGAGTGGCGGCTGTCCCAGGTCGCACGCATGCTGCACCCTCACGCCTGGGGTGTTCGACACATCAAGGTCGACCCCGACGCCCTGCAAGCCGGCCTGCTGCGCCTGCTGGAGCTGCAGGTGGTCATGCCCGATGGCGAGCTGATCAACGCCCCCGGCGAGGACGAGCTCCCTCCCCCCGTGGCCTTGTCCTCCCTGCCGGCGAGCGCGGTGGGCGACGGCTCCAGCGTCGGCTTCCACCTGGCTTTGGCCGCCGTTCGCGGCACCGGCACCAACATGGCCGCCTCGGCGCAGGAAGCCGACACCGCGGTGCGCTACCACCGCGTGCCCAGCCAGGTCGCCGATCAGTACACGGACGCGGTCACGGCGGAGCTGATGACCTTGCGCAAGTCGGTCAGGCTGCTGCCCGAGTCCGCGCCCCGAGCGCACCTGGTGAGCGTGCCGGTGCTGCGCCTCAAGCGCACCTCCACGGGCGGCTTTGAAGTCGATGGCCGCTTCATGCCACCCAGCCTGCACCTGCAATCGTCGGCGACTTTGTCGCTGCACCTGCGGCGCCTGATGGACGTGCTGCAAGCCAAGGTCGACGCGCTCTACGGCATGCACCGCGAGCCCAGCAAGCACGTCATCGAGTTCCGCTCCGGCGACATCGCCTCGTTCTGGTTGCTTCACACCGCCAGCAGCGCCCTGGCGGGGCTGACGCACCTCGCGCGCAACCCTGGCTTCCACCCTGAGCGGCTGTTCGAGAAGCTGCTGGAACTCGCCGGTGCGCTGATGACCTTCTCGCGGACGTTCACGCTGGCCGACCTGCCTGGCTACGACCACCAGAATCCGGGCCCCGCTTTCTTCAAGCTGGACCAGATCATCCGCGACCTGCTGGAGACGGTCATCTCCACGCGCAGCTTCTCCATCGCCCTGCGGGAGGCCATGCCATCGTTCCACCAAGGGCGACTGGAGTCGGAGCAGATCACGCCCGGCACGCAGCTCTACCTGGGCGTCAGCGCCGCCATGCCGCCTGCCGAGCTGGTCGAGGTCGTGCCGCAGCGCTTCAAGGTGGGCGCACCGGATGACGTCGACAAGCTGGTGCTGTCGGCCATGCCGGGCGTGCGCCTCGTGCACACGCCTCAGGTGCCGGCAGCCGTGCCGGTTCGACCGGGCAACTACTACTTCACGCTGGAGCCACGCGGCAGCTTGTATGAGCGCATGCTGCAGGCCCAAGCCCTCACCCTCTACACGCCCGCGGGCATCCAGGACCTGAACCTGGAGCTGATCGCCGTCAACGCCTGAACGAGTTCACCCCATGACCTCCGCCCCCATGCCCCCCAGCTTGTTTGGCAGCGGCCCCGCCAGCCAGCCCCCGTCGGAGGCCAACGCCCAGTCGGGCTCGGCACCCACGCGCCTGCTCGACCTGATGTACGACGGCTTCTACCTGCTGTTCCTGCTCAAGGGCAAGCACGCCCCGATGGACGCCGAGGTGTTCCGCGAGCGCATCCGCCAGTTCCTGACTCAGTTCGAGCGCGGGGCGGGCAAGATGGGCGCTTCCGCCGAAGACATCTACGCGTGCAAGTACGCCTTCTGCGCAACGGTCGACGAGGCCGTGCTGATGTCGTCTTTCAAGGTCAAGGAAAGCTGGCAGCGGCAGCCCCTGCAGGTGCAGTTCTTCGGCGACCAGCTCGCTGGCGAGCAGTTCTTCCAGAAGCTCGACGAGATGCGTCAGCAAGGCTTGCCGCGCGTGCAGGCGCTGGAGGTCTACCAGATGTGCCTGCTGCTGGGCTTCCAGGGCAAGTACCTCATCGAGGGCAGCGAAAAGCTTGGCTACCTGAGCGCCCGCGTGGGCGACGAGATCGCGCGCATGCGGGGGCAGTCCACGGGCTTCGCCCCGCACTGGGCCGCACCGGATCGCATCCGGCATCAGCTGCGCCAGCAGGTCCCCCTGTGGGCCATCGCCTCGGTGTTCGGCCTGATGGCCCTGCTGGCGTTCATCGGCCTGCGCTGGCAGCTGTCGGCGCACACCCAGCAAACGCTGGGCGAGCACCACCACATCGTTCAGTTGGCGCCTCAAACGGCCCACATCACGATCACGCTGCCTTGAAAGGCGGGGGCAGCTCAGTCCGCCGGGTCCTCATCGGCTCGGGTGTCCGCCGCCAGTTGGCGCAGCGAAGCCAGCCGATCGGCGATCTTGATCTCCAGGCCGCGGGCCACCGGCTGGTAGAAGGCCTGGGGTGCCATGTCGTCGGGGAAGTAACGCTCCCCCGCGGCCACGGCGCCGGGCTCGTCGTGCGCGTAGCGGTAGCCGTCTCCGTGACCCAACTGCTTCATGAGCCGGGTGGGCGCGTTGCGCAGGTGCATGGGCACCGGGCGGGTCGTGTCTTGCTTGACCCAGGCGCGCGCGGCCTTGTAGGCCACGTAGGCGGCGTTGCTCTTGGGGGCCACCGCCAGGTACAGCACGCACTGGGCCAGCGTCAGTTCGCCCTCGGGTGAGCCCAGGCGCTCGTAGGTTTCCGCCGCATCCAGGGCCATGCGCAGGGCGCGAGGGTCGGCCAGGCCGATGTCCTCGCTGGCCATGCGGATCAGGCGGCGCACGATGTAGCGCGGGTCCACCCCGCCATCGACCATGCGCACGAACCAATACAGCGCCGCATCGGGGTCGGAGCCTCGAACCGATTTGTGCAGGGCCGAGATCGTGTCATAGAACTGGTCGCCGCCCTTGTCGTAGCGACGCAGCTGCTCGCCCAGCGCGCGCTCCAGCTCGGGCTCGTCAAGCACCTCGTGGCCGCGCAGCATGCCGCACAGCGTTTCGTAGGTGTTGAGCACGCGGCGGGCATCGCCATCGGCGTAGGCAATCAGGCGGTCTCGGGCGGCGGGCGTCAGGGCGGGTCCGGCCAAGGCCTGCTGCCCACGTGCCAGCAATTGCACCATGGCGTCGTGGTCCATGGCGCGCAGCACGTGCACGGTGGCGCGAGACAGCAAGGCGGCGTTGACCTCGAAAGACGGGTTCTCGGTGGTCGCACCAATGAAGGTGAACAGCCCGGACTCGACATGCGGCAAGAAGGCATCCTGCTGCGACTTGTTGAAACGATGCACCTCGTCGACGAAAACGATGGTGCGGCGCCCGTTGCGCGCGGCGACCTGCGCCTGCTCCACCGCCTCGCGGATGTCCTTGACGCCGCCCAGCACGGCGGAGATGGCCAGGAACTGCGCGTCGAAGGCGTGCGCCATGAGGCGAGCGAGGGTGGTTTTGCCCACACCAGGCGGGCCCCACAGGATCATGGAATGGGGCTGGCCCGACTCGAACGCCACCCGCAGGGGTTGCCCAGGCCCGAGCAGGTGGGCCTGTCCGATGACGTCGTCGAGCGTGTGGGGCCTCAGCCTTTCAGCCAGCGGAGCATGGGGCGAGGCCCCTGCCGCGGCCTGCGGCTTGCCGCCGGGCATCGGCGCGTCGGGCCAATCCAGAGACAGGGAATCTTGCATCCCGACATTGTCGCCTGCGAGTGATCAACCCACTTCAACGATCGAAAAATGACAATTTGATGAAGGTAAACACCGATTTGGATCCCCGGCGTCGGGGGCATGCTGGTCACTCATCCGGCGCTCGTTCACGGTCGGCCTTCCCCCACACAAGGAAAGCTGAGGCAAACCATGTTGACATTGACCCTCCTCTGCCTGGTCGCCATCCCCATCCTCATCGACCTGAGCGTGCGCGGTCGACACCAGACGATCGAGCTCTCCATGATCCGCAGTGGCGAAGCACTGGACAAGTCGGCGCGGATGTAGCACAATGAGCGGCTTCGCTGGTTTCGGGTAAATCCCGAATGAATCAGCGGAGTTCAGTTCATCCCACTGACCTTTTCAAGCCAGGCACCCGTTGTGCCTGAAGCGAGTGGCAGCGTCAGGCGATCAGCGCAACGTTCTTGCGTGCGCCGCCTGAAGCCCAGATCGTGTCTTGAGTTCCGGTTGGCGGCGATGCCGTCGCTTTCACCGACTCACCGTGAGACCCAGCCGCAACCGAACCCATCGGGCGGCCTTCACGAGGTACGGACACGAATCCCAGCGACCCCACCCTGGCCAGGGACCGCAGACGCGTTTGTCTGTGCCTGGCCGACATGTTGCTCATGGGCCGAACGGCGCATGGCAGCGTGCTGCATTGCTTGAAAGAAGTCCATGACCGACGCACAACGCGCCCCCGCCGACCTGAACGGCGACAACACCCCCCTCGA
This sequence comes from Burkholderiales bacterium, assembly GCA_016000265.1. GTDB lineage: Bacteria > Pseudomonadota > Gammaproteobacteria > Burkholderiales > Burkholderiaceae_C > Aquabacterium. The sequence goes on along the minus strand of JAECRL010000001.1, from coordinate 540,713 downwards.
CACCAGCCGCATCGACGAACAAAGCGCTTCGCTGATCGACGCGCTGGCTCGCCGCATCAACGCCGAGTCCGGCGAAGTCGCATCCGATGAAGGCGAAGCCGTTCAGGCCGATGCCGGCCCCGGTTTCGCCTCGCTGGGCCTGAGCGCCCCCCTGTGCCGCGCCCTCACCGACTCCGGCTACACCCAGCCGACCACCGTGCAGGTGCAGGCCATCCCCGCTGCCATCCAGGGCTCTGACCTGATGGTCGCCTCCAGCACCGGCTCGGGCAAGACCGCCGCCTTCATGCTGCCCGCGCTGGAGCGCATCATCGCCGCTCGCGGCGACGGCAAGCGCCGCGACAACCAGGGCACCAAGGGCAAGGTTCAGGGCCCGCGCGTTCTGGTGCTGGCCCCCACGCGTGAACTCGCCATGCAGGTCGCCAAGGCCGCCTCGACCTACGGCAACCACCTGCAAGGCCTGCGCGTGGCCACCATCGTGGGCGGCGTGCCTTACGGCTACCAGCTCAAGGCCCTCAAGGGACCGCTGGATGTGCTGATCGCCACCCCCGGCCGCCTGCTGGACCACCTGGGCACCGGCGCCGCCGTGCTGAACAACGTGGACGTGCTGGTGCTGGACGAGGCCGACCGCATGCTGGACATGGGCTTCATCGAGGACATCGAACAGATCGCCGAAGCCCTGCCGGCCGACCGCCAGACCCTGATGTTCTCGGCCACCTTCGCCGGCCACGTCGGCCAGCTCGCCCAGCGCCTGACGCGCGACGCCGTTCGCATCGAAGTGGCTTCGCACACCGACAGCCACGACAACATCGAGCAGCGCCTGCACCTGGCCGACACCCTGGCTCACAAGAACGAGCTGCTGGATCACCTGCTGACCACCAAGGAGGTCGATCAGGCCGTGGTGTTCACCAGCACCCAGCGTGACGCCGACATCCTGGCCGACCGCCTGGCCGACATGGGCCACGCTGTTGCCGCCCTGCATGGCGGCATGCCGCAAGGCCGCCGCAACCGCGTGCTGCAAGCCCTGCGCTCGCGTCAGCTGCGCGTGCTGGTGGCCACCGACGTGGCCGCCCGCGGCATCGACGTGCCCACGATCACCCACGTGATCAACTACGGCATGCCCATGAAGGCCGAGGACTACGTTCACCGCATCGGCCGCACCGGCCGCGCCGGTCGCTCCGGCCTGGCCGTGACGCTGGCCGAGCGCCGCGACATCCCCATGGTGCGCCGCATCGAGCGCTTCACCACACAGCGCATCCCCGAATCCGTGATCGCCGGCCTGGAGCCCAAGACCAAGATGATGGCCGACAAGGGTGGCCCGCGTCGCGGTGACAAGCCGATGCCCGGCCACGGCCGTCGCGACGACCGCGGCCCCCGCTTCGGCGGCGGCGGTGGTGGCTACGGTGGCGACCGCGGTGGCTTCGGTGGTGGCGATCGTGGCGGCTTCGGCGCCAAGCGCGAAGGCGGCTGGGGCGAGCCCCGCGGCGGCTTCGGTGGCGAGCAGCGTGAAGAGCGCGGCTTCGCCCCGCGCGAAGACCGCGGCGGCTTCGGCAACGACCGCCCGCGCTTCGACGATCGCGCCCCGTCCTTCGACAAGCCGTTCGGCAAGCCCGCTTTCGGCGGCAAGCCGGCTGGCAAGTCCTTCGGTGGCAAGCCTTTTGGCGAGCGCTCCTTCGGTGACCGCCCCCAGGGTGATCGTCCTGCGTTCGGCGACCGCCCGTCCTTCGGCGACCGCCCGCACGGCGACAAGCCTTTCGGCAAGCCGGCAGGCAAGTCCTTTGGCGGCAAGCCTTTTGGTGATCGCCCTCAGGGTGACCGCCCGTCGTTCGGCGACCGCCCGCACGGTGACAAGCCTTTCGGCAAACCCGGCTTCAAGTCGGGTGGCCCCAAGCCCGGTTTTGGCGGCAAGCGCCCTGGCTTCGGCAAACGCGAAGGCTGATGCAGGCGAAGACAAGGGGGCCTTCGGGCCCCTTTGTCATTCCCCCCACTCAGCCCCTCAAGGCTGATCCAGGACGTCCGCCCCTTTTGGGGGCGTGAACTGGAACTGATCGGCCGCGACCTTGGCTCGCGGCTCGAATTGCGAGAACGTCAGGCGCGAACGCTGCCCGAAGCTGTCGAGGATCTCCAGCTCCGCCAGTTGCCCCTGCCGGAAACCCACCCGCACAGACTGGAACTGCCCGTCCTTGTTGCGCGGTCGGGCCTCCACCCATTTCAAAGACGACGTTGCCTGTTGAGTCGTCGGGGTCGCGGACGCCGCACCCGACGAGGTCGCAGCCACGTTGCTCAAGACGAAATCCCGGTCGAGCGAGCCCCCCGACAGCAGCGCCGCCGGGGTCGAACCCAGCGCCTGACTCATGGGGCGCACCGTGACCTGGTTGAGGTCGATGTCGAACAGCCAGACCTTCTGGCCGTCACCCACGATGACCTGCTCCGTGGGCGCGGTGTAGACGAAACGGAATCGGTTCGGTCGCTGAAAGGCCAACGTGCCTTCGGACTTGCGCGAGCGCTTGCCATCGGGCGAGGTCACCGTCTGCACGAAGTGACCGCGCCCCGAGGGCACGTCCTTGACGAAGGACCTCAGCAGGGAGACCGCGTCGGTGCTGGATGGCGATGGGGCCTGCGCAGGCTGCGTGCCCTGGGCACGGGACGCGAACCCCACCGCCCACAAGCTGGCGCCCAGCAGCGCCGTGATCAGGACCTGGCCGCCGCGCGCGGTGCGCCGCCCAGCCCGGGTGGTTTGCTTTGTTGACATCAGGTGTCCCACGGCGCCGCGGTGGCGCCGCCTTCTCCGCCGCGTTGCGGCACGATGAGTTCGCGGTTGCCGTTGGTGGCCATGCTGGAGACCAGGCCCGACTTCTCCATCTGCTCCAGCAGGCGCGCGGCGCGGTTGTAGCCGATGCGCAGGTGGCGCTGCACCAGCGAGATCGACGCCTTCTTGTGCTGCAGCACGATGGCCACGGCGTTGTCGTACATCGGGTCCTGCTCGCCATCGCCGCCGCCCGAGGGCGAACCGTCGAGGTTGCTGCCTTCGTCGGAGAGCGTCCCGCCCTCCAGGATGCCCTCGATGTAGTTGGGCTCGCCCTGCGTCTTGAGGTACTCCACGACGCGGTGCACCTCCTCGTCGCTCACGAAGGCCCCGTGCACCCGCACCGGCAGGCCCGTGCCCGAGGGCAGGTAGAGCATGTCACCCTGCCCCAGCAAGGCCTCCGCACCCATCTGATCGAGGATGGTGCGGCTGTCGATCTTGCTGCTGACCTGGAAAGAAATGCGCGTGGGGATGTTGGCCTTGATCAGGCCGGTGATGACGTCAACCGAGGGGCGCTGCGTGGCCAGGATCAGGTGCACGCCCGCGGCTCGCGCCTTCTGGGCCAGGCGGGCGATGAGCTCTTCGATCTTTTTGCCCACCACCATCATCAGGTCGGCCAGCTCGTCGATCACGATGACGATGTGCGGCAGGCGGTCGAGCGGCTCGGGCTCGTCGGGCGTGAGGCTGAAGGGATTGGGCACCAGCTCGCCACGGGCCTTGGCCTCGTCCATTTTCTTGTTGTAGCCCGCCAGGTTGCGCACGCCCATCTTGGACATGAGCTTGTAGCGCCGCTCCATCTCGCCCACGGCCCAGTTCAGCGCGTTGCTGGCGAGCTTCATGTCGGTCACGACCGGACACAGCAGGTGCGGGATGCCCTCGTAGACGCTCATCTCCAGCATCTTGGGGTCGATCAGGATGAGGCGCACATCGCGCGCCTCGGCCTTGTAGAGCAGGCTCAGGATGGTGGCGTTGATGCCCACCGATTTGCCCGAGCCGGTGGTGCCGGCGACCAGGCAGTGCGGCATCTTGGCCAGGTCCACCACCACGGGCGCGCCCACGATGTCCTTGCCCAGGCCGATGGTCAGCATGGACTGGGCCTCGTGGTAGACCTGCGAGCCCAGGATCTCGGTGAGGCGGATCATCTGGCGCTTGGCGTTGGGCAACTCCAGGGCCATCAGGTTCTTGCCGGGGATGGTCTCGACGACGCGGATGCTGACCAGCGACAGCGAGCGGGCCAGGTCCTTGGCCAGGTTCAGGATCTGCGAGCCCTTGACCCCGGTGGCCGGCTCGATTTCGTAGCGCGTGATGACCGGCCCCGGCGAGGCCGCGACCACGCGCACCTCCACGCCGAAGTCCTTGAGCTTCTTCTCGATCATGCGAGACGTCATCTCCAGCGTCTCGGCGGTGACGGTCTCGATGCGCCCCTGTGCCGTGTCCAGCAGGTCGATTTGCGGCAGCTTGTTGTCGCCCATCTCGGCAAACAAGGGCTTCTGCTTTTCCTTGACCACGCGCTCGGACTTGGCCACCTCGACCATGGGCTGCTCGATGATCAGGGGAATGGGCTCGGCGGGCAACTCGTGGCGCACCTCCTCGACGACGCGCTCGCGCTCGATGGCGGCTTTCTCGCCGATGCGGATATCCTGGGCCACTTCGCGCTCGGTCTCGCGCTTTTCTCGCAGGCGATCGAGTTGGGTGCCGATGCCCTCGGCCAGGTCCAGCCAGGAAAAACGCATCGCCATGGACACCCCCGCCACCAGCAAGGCGATCCAGAGCACCCCGGAGCCATTGAAGCCCAGCCACTTGCTGCTGAACTGCCCCAGGATCAGGCCCAGCACCCCCCCGGCGTGCTCACCCGCCAGGCTCAGCTCATGCCGGTACAGGCGGGTCCACTCCAGGGAACAACTGGCCGCCATCACGAGGACCAGGCCCAGCCAGAAGCGCCAGGCGGCGAAACCCTGCGCCCCGTCGGCGATGGCCGAGCGCACACCGGATGCCGGCGAAGGCAAGGAGGCATCGCGACGCAGCCAACGCGCCAGGGCGCCCAGCCAGACGCGCGCCCCGATCAACAGCAGCCACCAGGCCGAATGACCGAAGAGAAAATGCATCAGGTCGGACAGGTAGGCCCCCGCCTGGCCGGCCCAGTTGGTGGCCTCGGCGTGTTGCCCCGAGGTGGTGAACGCGGCATCGAGCCGGTCGTGGCTGAGCATGGCCAGCACCAGCAGCAGCCACAAGACGCCACCGAGCAACACAGCGGCCTGGAAGCGGAAGGTGTGCTCCAGCGGCACGGCGGGCACCACGGTCTCCACCTGAGGAGAGCGATGCAGGCGACCGCTCACCCGGGGCGCTGCGGGCTCGGCGCGGCGCTCGTTGCGCTTGGTCGCAGGCGCGCCGTCGGATTGAAGGGATCCCAGCGGAAATGTCATGCGCGCATTGTGGCGCAAAGGTCAGAACAATCAGGCCGTCGCGGCCAGCCTGTCCTTCAGCACCACGCTGCCGGAGTCCTGGGTTTCGATCAGACCACGCTCCTCCAGGTCCTTCATGACGCGAGACACCATCTCGCGCGACGCACCCACGTGCTTGGCCAGATCCTGGCGCGAGACCTTGCCTCGGATGACCTTCTCACCCGCGTCCTCGTCGGCCATGTCCAGCAACGCGCGGGCCACGCGGCCGTACACATCCAGCAGGGCCAGGGACTCGATCTGGCGGTCGGCGTTGCGCAGGCGCTGAACCAGGCCGCGCAGGATGGCGTAGGACAGCGACGAATTCTCAGGCAGGCAACGGGCGAACTCGGCGCGCCCCAGCACCAGCACGTCGGTCTGGACCTCCGCGCGCACGGTGGCCGAATGCGGCTCGTTGTCGATCAGGCTCATCTCACCGAGGTAGTCGCCGGCTTCGAGCACGGCCAGGATGACCTCGCGGCCACGCTCGTCGGAGGCCACCACCCGAGCGCGCCCGGTCAGCAAGATGAACAGCGCGTTGGTCTTGCGACCGCGCTCCACGATCAACTCGCCGCGGCGATAGCGGCGCTTGACCACCCCTTCGGCAATCGATTCGGCCTGTGCCTGCGTGAGCATCGAGAACAGCGGGACGCGCCGGATCAGATCGAGGTTGGACAACATGGCCATGGCAGCTCCTCTAGCGGGAAGTCGGACGGTCTAGCCCGTCTGGAAAGATGAACTTCAGGTGACAAATTCCACCTGTGCGTGTGTGACAAACAACCTGTCCCTGAGTTTTTCGGCAGCGGCGCGGGATTTTTTAGCACTTTATGGAAACACGCCCCGTGGGCATCGCCCGAACAGCGCCGCGAATCCCGCACAGACGCAAAGTGAAGCGGCGCTGGGTGACAATCCGGGGTGAAGCGCCACCGCACGCCGCACCACAGAAAGGTCGCCATGAGCACCCCCAACCACAGCAACGTCCTCATCCTGGGCTCCGGGCCCGCCGGCTACAGCGCCGCCATCTACGCCGCTCGCGCCAACCTCCAGCCCACCCTCGTGACCGGCATGGCCCAAGGCGGCCAGCTGATGACGACGACCGAAGTCGACAACTGGCCCGCTGACGTCCACGGCGTGCAGGGCCCCGATTTGATGCAGCGCTTTCAGCAACACGCCGAGCGCTTCAACACCGCCATGGTCTTCGACCACATCAACGAAGTCGACCTCAGCCAGCGCCCCTTCACGCTCAAGGGCGACGCCGGCACTTACACGACCAACGCCCTGATCATCGCCACGGGCGCCTCGGCCAAGTACCTGGGCCTGCCCTCCGAGGAGGCCTTCATGGGCCGCGGCGTCAGCGGCTGCGCCACCTGCGACGGCTTCTTCTACCGTGACCAGGTCGTCTGCGTGGTCGGGGGGGGCAACACCGCCGTGGAAGAGGCGCTTTACCTGTCGAACATCGCCAGCAAGGTGCACCTGATCCACCGCCGTGACAAGTTCCGCGCCGAAGCCATCATGATCGACAAGGTCATGGAGAAGGTCGCCGCCGGCAAGATCGAGCTGCACCTGTTCAGCACGCTCGACGAAGTCCTGGGCGACCAGAGCGGCGTGACTGGCGTGCGCCTCAAGAGCACCACCGACGGCGGCACCCGAGAGCTGGCACTCAAGGGCTGCTTCATCGCCATCGGCCACTCGCCCAACACCGAGATCTTCAAGGGCCAGCTGGAGATGAAGGACGGCTACATCCTCACCAAGGGGGGCAGCAACGGCTTCGCCACCATGACCAGCGTGCCGGGGGTGTTCGCCGCCGGCGACGTGCAGGACCACGTCTACCGCCAGGCCATCACCAGCGCCGGAACGGGCTGCATGGCCGCCCTGGACGCCCAGCGTTTCCTGGAACAAGGCGGAGCCTGATCTCGCCTTTGCCAAGTGGCGAGAATCTGGCTATAATCTGCGTTTTTGCAAAACACGTCCCGAAGCCACGGTTGCAGCGCCTTGCGTTGCAGCTCGTTTCGGAAGGGTGCTCACCAAGTCGGACGCAGTCTGCCCTGCTCTGAGCACTGGCCACCGCAACATCAGCATCACTCACGTGGTGCATCACAGCGAACGGAGAAGCGTCATGGCACGCGTCTGTCAAGTCACGGGCAAGGGCCCGATGTCCGGGAACAACGTTTCCCACGCCAACAACAAGACCAAGCGTCGTTTCCTGCCCAACCTGCAGTACCGCCGTTTCTGGGTCGAGAGCGAAAACCGCTGGGTGCGCCTGCGCATCAGCGCCGCCGCTCTGCGCCTGATTGACAAGGTGGGCATCGATCAGGTCCTGGTGGACCTGCGCGCCCGCGGCGAACTGTAATTAGGAGAGAAACATGGCTGCTAAAGGCGGACGCGAAAAGATCAAGCTGGAATCCACTGCGGGGACCGGCCACTTCTACACCACGGCCAAGAACAAGAAGACCACGCCCGAAAAGCTGGAATTCATGAAGTTCGACCCCAAGGCTCGCAAGCACGTGCTGTACAAGGAAATCAAGCTCAAGTGAGCTGACGTTCCTGTCGGTCAAAAACCCGCCCAGCTTCGGCTCGGCGGGTTTTTTCATGGGCAACGAACGGCACCCCCACCCTCCCAACCACACGCCCGGTTTCATGGGCATGAAAAAGCCGCCCGAGGGCGGCTTCTGACGTCGCGAACCAAAGGGCCAACAGGGGCCGCCGAAAGGAGCCAGCCGCTCAGGCGTGCGCAGCGCGCAGCTTGCGGGAGAACTCCTGCAGCGCCTGGATGCCACTGGCCTCGGCGCGCTGGCACCAGCACTGCAAGTCGGCCACCAGCTGTTCGGCGGACACGTTGGTGCGGGTCCAGAGGGCGCGCAGCTCTTCACGCATGGCGATCAGTTTGGCGAGCTGGGGGTTGTCCTGGCAGGCGGCCTCCACTTGCTGGGGCATGCCGGCCGGCATCTGCTCGACGTCGCGGTGCATCCAGCGACGCACGCGCTGCAGGCGGGTCGCAGCACCCTCCTCTCCAGCGGCTTTCAGGCGGGCCATCTCGGCGCGGCAGGCCAGGCGAACCTCGCTGGCGTACCCCGCCATCAGTTCGTAGCGATTGGCCACGATCGCCTCCAGCGTCTTGGCGTCGGCCACGGGCTTGACCTGTCCCAGGGTCAGGCGCGGCGGGGTCTTGCGCACCTTAGCCAGCCCCACGATTTCCATGGCGCGGATGTAGCCCCAGCCGATGTCGAACTCGTACGGCTTGACCGAGAGCTTGGCCGAAGTCGGGTAGGTGTGGTGGTTGTTGTGCAGCTCTTCCCCACCGATGATGATCCCCCAGGGGGAGACGTTGGTGGAGGCGTCGGCGGCCTCGAAGTTGCGGTAGCCCCACCAGTGGCCCAGGCCGTTGATGATGCCGGCGGCGGTGATGGGGATCCACAGCATCTGCACGGCCCACACGGTGATGCCGATGGCGCCGAACAAGGCCAGGTCAATGGCCAGCATGGCCCACACACCCCACACCGCCTTGGGCGTGTAGACGTGGCGCTCCAGCCAGTCGTCGGGGGTGCCGTGGCCGAACTTCTTCAGCGTGTCGGCCTTGGCGGCCTCGGCGGCGTAGAGTTCACGCCCTTGAAGCAGCACGGTCTTGATGCCGTGGGCCACCGGACTGTGGGGGTCTTCGGCGGTTTCGCACTTGGCGTGGTGCTTGCGGTGCACCGCCACCCATTGCTTGGTGACGGTGGCCGTGGTCAGCCAAAGCCAGAAGCGGAAGAAGTGGGAGGGGATGGCATGCAGCTCCAGCGAGCGATGCGCCTGCGCACGATGCAGGAAGATCGTCACCGAAGCGATGGTGATGTGGGTCAGAATGAGGGTGTAGGCAACAACCTGCCACCACGAAGCACTCAGCAGGCCGTCCACGGCCCACTGCACCAGGCCGTCGTGGAGCGAAGCCAGCGACAGCGAGGAGAACACGGAATCAAACATCTCGAACCTTTCTGCGGGTACGGGATTGTAGATGTCCGCGCCCTTGCGATCCTTTGATCAAGACCATGAATTGGCGCTGCGTCGGATCGCGACGCAGCGCCTGGTCCTCGCCCCCTCAGGGGGGTCAGTCGATCGTCAGGATGGCCTTGACCGAGCCGTCCACCGCGGACTTCTCGATGTAGCCGATGGCGTCCGGGTTGGCTGCCACGAACTTCTTGACGTCAGCGGCGCTGCCCAGCTCCTTGGGCGGCGTGGCCTTGCCGGAGAAGGTCAGGCGAGCCCAGGTGGCCTTGACCTGAGCCGAGGTCTTGCCAGCGGCCTTGCTGTAGAACTGATCGCGCACGGCGTTCGATTCAGGCAGGTCCACCGGGGTGGCGGTGCCGCCGGACGGCAGGGTGCTGGTCTTGCCCAGGAAGATGGCCGAGACCTGATCGGCCGTCATGCTGGCCAGCGGGCTCTTGGGGTTGACGACCACGACGAGTTCGGCGGCAGCCAGGCTGGCCAGGCTGAACAGGGCGGCGGCGACGAGGGACTTGATGGCGTGTGTGTTTTTCATGATGTTGCGCTCCTTCCGACTCAGAACACGAAGTCAACAGCCAGGCTGATGACGTTGATGTTCTTCTTGGTGTTGAGGAACGACGCATTGCCGCGCGCCAGGTCGGCGCCCAGGTCGGGCACCAGGAAGAGGCCATTGGAGCCAGACGGCTTGGTCACCCGGTCGAACTGGGCCTTCAAGGCCAGGCTGCGACTGATGTCCCAGCGCGCACCGACGCTCAGGGTCCTTTGCTCCAGCTTCTGGGAGTTCAGGACGGCTTGCATGCCACCCAGCAGGTTGCGTGCACCAGCGTTGCCGCCGCCTGCCACAGCCGACACCGTGGGGGTTGAGGGCATGGTGGCGTTGGGGTCATCCACTTTGATCTTGGAGACGATCAGGTAGGGCAGGATGTTGCCGAAGCGATAGCCGCCCAACACGTACCAGCCGGTGGTCGAGGGGATGTAGCCCTTCTTGACCTTGCGCTTGGTGAACTCGGTGGCGAGCACGACGTTGTTGTGGTCGTAAGCCAGGCCGATGCCGGTGAAGGAGGCGCGCACGCCCTCCGTGGTCAGGGTGCTGGCGATCGCGGCGACGTCGTTCGGGGCGGCGCCACCGAAGTTGGCGCGCGCGCCGGCGATGAGCTGGTCAGCGACCGTCGACTCCACGGACAGCGCCCCGCCCGCGTGGCCCAGGCGCACGGTCAGGCCGTTGTCGAGTTCGGCTTGCAGGTTCACGCCCAGGGAGTTCTTGATCTTGATGACGCTGGGGTCCACCGCGGTGCCGGCGCTGCGCAGCGAAGACGAGAATTCTGCGCGCGAGTTGCCGCCCCACAGGGTGGAGGTCACGCTGGCACCCAGCAGTTCGGTCTGGTAGGAGACGTCTGCGCCGTCAAAAGAGCTGACGGGGACCTGGCCGTACACATCCAGCGGGGGGCGGATGGCGGTGTTGGCGTAGCCCACATCGCGGAAGTCCGAGATCATGAAGTACGGGGCGCCGATGCGGCCGCCGCGCACAGAGAGGCTGGGCAGGGCCTGCCACTTCGCGAAGGCCCACTCGAACTCGGGCTGGTATTGGCCGATGGCGCGGTATTTGGTCAGCACCTGGGCCGTGCCCGAGATCGTGTCGGTGAATTTGTACGATCCCTGAACACCGAATTTGGTGTCGGGCTCCAGGCCCATTTGCTTGTCGACGCCACCGCCTTGGCCTGGGTAGTTGAACAAGGCCTCGTCGGTGTTGGTGCGCGACACACCCAGGGTGCCGAAACCCGAGAGCCGGGCTTTGCCATCGGCGGAGGTGAAATCGGCATGGGCGCTGGCGCAAGCGAGCAAAGCGGCCAATGCCAGGGGCAGGCGCTGCAGTGTCTTGTCGGACATGTAGGGGCTCCTCGAGGGAATGAACATGAGCACATGTGGCCCCAGTCAGGGTGCGATGGACACAGCCAGGGCCTTCTTGTTACCGCCCCACCAGATTGGGTGGGGGGCTGGCGTCAGACTATCGGCTTAAACCCTGGTCAGTTGTCGGAATAAGACGGGACACAACGGGCTTTTGTCACATCGATCAGGTGCGTGCTCGTGCCTCTTGCAGCCGGGCGGACATGTCGGCGTGAAGTTGTTCCGTGAGGGCGCGGCGGTCGGCGTGGTCCACCGACTGGGCCGCGAGGAAGTCGACGTGCACGGTGAGGTCGCGGGCCGTGACCACCAGCCACAGCGACTCGAGCAGGCCGAGGTCGCCCACGTAGGCCGCCGAAGGGCTGGCCTGGGGATGGCCGGCTTCGCGGTAGCTGAGCACCACCGGCTGCACCGGCGCGGGCGCGTCGATGGCGGACTGGACCAGGTTGGCGTGGAAATGCATGACGTGATCGCCCGCGCCCGTGGTGCCCTCCGGGAAGACGGCGACGGTGTCGCCATCGCGCAGGGCCTGGGCCATGAGGCCGAGCACGCGCATGGCGTCGCGGCGGCGCTCGCGCACCAGGTAGAGGGTGCCCGCGGCGGTGACGAGGCGGCCCAGCAGGGGCCACTGCCCCACCTCGGCCTTGGAGACGAAGCGCGAGGGCATCACCGAGTTGATGGTGACGATGTCCAGCCACGAGATGTGGTTGGCCACCCCCAGCTTCGGGCCGGCGTGCGGGGCGCCATGCACGACGACGCGCACGCCCAGCAGGTTCAGCATGCGACTGGACCAGTCGATGGTGTAGCGGTGCCTGGCGCGCGGGTCCATGCGGTCCCAGCCGGTGTGGGCCAGCACCAAACCGCCCAGGATGTGCACCAGGGCCCGGGCCAGGCGCCAGAGGGCCACGGGGGAGCGAAGCCAGCGGCCCTTCACGGCGGCGGGTGGCGCCGGATCCTGCAGGGCGCCGCTCATGCGGCGACGACCTGGTCCAGCGCGTCGTGAGCCACCTGCCCGGCCACCAGCGTCAGGCGCACCCGGCCGGAGAGCTCGAAGCCGGTGGTCTCGAAGGCAAAGGGCGTGTGCTTGCCCTGGCTGACCAGGGCCGAGGGCTCGACCACCCAGTTGGCTGCCGGGTCGAACACGACCACGTCGGCCACGCCGCCGGCAACGAGGCGGCCGGCGCTCGACGAGAGCGAGCCCAGGGCCTCGCCCAGCACCTTGACCGGGCCTTGGGTGACGACGGACAGGGCGCGGCGCAGGCGGGCGGCGTCGGGCTGGGCCTGGTGGTCGGCGCCGGCCCATTTCAGGGCCAGGCTGAGCAGGAGCTCCAGGCCGGTGGCGCCGGGTTCGGCCTCACCGAAGGGCAGGACTTTTTCGTCTTCGCTGACCGGGGTGTGGTCGGAGACCAGCGCGTCCAGCGTGCCGTCGGCCAGGCCGGCTTGCAAGGCGTCGCGGTCGCGGCCCTGGCGCAGCGGCGGGGTCACGCGCATGGACGAGTTGAAGTAGCCGATGTCGACGTCGGTCAGCAGCAGGGAGTTGATGCTGACGTCGGCCGTGATGGGCAGGCCCTGGGCCTTGGCCTGGCGCACCAGCTCGACGCCCGCGGCGCTGCTGATGCGACACAGGTGCACGCGGGTGCCGGTGGCGCGCACCAGCTCGATGAGGGTGTTGATGGCGATGGTCTCGGCGCTGACGGGCACGCCGGAGAGGCCCAGTCGCGTGGCAACGGAGCCACTGGCGGCCACGCCTTTGCCCAGCCAGGGGTCTTGCGGGCGCAGCCACACGGTGTAGCCGAAGGTGGCGGCGTACTGCATGGCGCGCTGCAGCACCAGGGTGTCCTTGATGGCGACCTCGGCTTGCGAGAAGCCGATGCAGCCGGCTTCGACCAGCTCGGCCATCTCGGTGAGCGTCTCGCCCTTGAGGCCACGCGTGAGCGCACCCAGCGGGAACAGGCGGCAACGGCTGAGCTTGCGCGCGCGCAGCTTGAGCATCTCGACCAGGCCGGGCTCGTCGAGCGCGGGGTCGGTGTCGGGCAGGCAGACCACGCTGGTCACGCCCCCGGCTGCGGCGGCGGCCAACTCACTCTCCAGCATGCCTTCGTGCTCGTGGCCGGGCTCACGCAGGCGCGCAGCCAGGTCGACCAGGCCCGGGGCCACGATGAGGCCGGTGGCGTCGATGACCCGGTCGGGGGCGAAGTCGGCGGGCACCTTGCCCAGCGCGGTGATGCGCCCGGAGGTGATGGCGAGGTCACCGACCTGGTCCAGGCCGGATGCGGGGTCGACCAGGCGGCCGTTTTGGATCAGGATCTTGCTCATGCTTCATTCCCCGCGATGATGCCCATGACGGCCATGCGCACCGCGATGCCGAAGGTGACCTGGGGCAGGATGACGCTTTGTTTGCCATCGGCCACGGCGGAGTCGATCTCGACGCCGCGGTTGATCGGGCCCGGGTGCATGACGATGGCGTCGGGCTTGGCCAGGGCGAGCTTGGCCGGCGTCAGGCCGAACTCCTTGAAGAACTCGCCGGAGCTGGGCAGCATGCCGCCCGTCATGCGCTCGTTTTGCAGGCGCAGCATGATGACCACGTCGGCATCCTTGATGCCTTCTTCCATGCTGTGGCAGACGCGCACGCCCATTTCGCGCAGGTCACCGGGCACCAGGGCGCGGGGCCCCACCACGCGCACCTCGGGCACGCCCAGGGTGGTCAGCGCGTGGATGTTGGAGCGGGCGACGCGCGAGTGCACGATGTCGCCCACGATGGCCACGGTGAGGTTGCTGAAGTCCTTCTTGTAGTGCCGGATCGTGTACATGTCCAGCAGCGCCTGCGTGGGGTGCGCGTGGCGACCGTCACCGGCGTTGACCACGTGCACGTGCGGGGCAACGTGCTGCGCGATCAGGTAAGGCGCGCCCGACTCGCTGTGGCGCACGATGAACATGTCGGCCTGCATCGCGCTCAGGTTGGCGATGGTGTCCAGCAGGCTCTCGCCCTTGGAGGCCGATGAGCGCGCGATGTCGAGGTTGATCACGTCAGCCGACAGGCGCTTGGCGGCGATCTCGAAGGTGGTGCGCGTGCGGGTGCTGTTCTCGAAGAACAGGTTGAAGACGCTCTTGCCGCGCAGAAGCGGCACCTTCTTGACCTCGCGCTCGTTGACGCTGAGGAACTGCTCGGCCGTGTCCAGGATCTGGTGGATGATGGGCTTGGGCAGGCCCTCCGTGGACAGCAGGTGGATCAGCTCGCCGTGCGCGTTGAGCTGCGGGTTGCGTTGGGGTTTGCGCATGGGCAGGGCGGTGCTCATCACACCGTCTCGAAATGGAACTGGAAGCGACCTTGCGGCGTGCGGTCCAGGGACACGCGCTCGCTGGGCGGCAAGGTGATGCGGGCGGCCGAGACGGCCGGCTCGATGGGCAACTGGCGCCCGCCCCGGTCAACCAGCACGGCCAGGGTGACGCTGGCGGGGCGGCCGAAGTCGAACAGCTCGTTGATGACGGCGCGCGTGGTGCGCCCGGTGTAGAGCACGTCATCGATCAGCAAGATGGCGCGGCCTTCGACCTCGAAAGGCAGGTGCGTGGCGTCCTTGCCGACGGCCAGGCCGCGCGAGCTGAAGTCATCGCGGTGCAGGGCCGAGGAGATGACGCCGTGCGGGGTCGGCAGGCCCAGGTCGCGGGCCAGGCGCTCGGCCAGCCAGGCGCCACCGGACCACACGCCCACCAGGGCGGTGTCGGGCGTGGCCAAGCGGCGCACGCCGTCCAGCAGGATCGCGTACAGGGCCTCGGCGTCGAGGTGCAGGGTGTGGGGGGCAACTGAGCTCACTCGGGCCTCTCTTGGGGGTGGGCGGAGCCCGTCTCGGGCCTCGCCATGGCATCGAAGTATTGTTGCAGCAGGATGGCAGCCGAGGCCGCGTCCAGGTCGCTGGCGCCACGCGAGTGGGCCTCGGTGGTGGAGTAGCGTTCGTCGACCTCGTGCACCGGCAGGTGGTGGCGCCCCGAGAGCTGGCGCCCGAATTTGCGCGCACGGGCGGTGTTTTCGTGCTCGGCACCATCGGGGTGGAAGGGCACGCCCACCACCAGGGCGTCCGGGCGCCACTCGGCCACGAGCTGCGCGATGCGCGCGAATCGGGCGTCGCCCTCGGCGGCGATGGTCTGCACCGGCTGCGCCTGGCGCGTGAAGCTGTTGCCCACGGCCACGCCCACCCGCTTGAGACCGTAGTCGAAGGCCAGGTAGGTGAGCACCGCCGCCGCGTCGGGGAGGCGACTCATGCGTGCCCGGCCTCGCCCATGAGGAAGCCGCGGTCCACGCCAAGCAGAGACAAAGCCTTGTCATAGCGCTGCTCAACGGGGGTCTCGAAGATGACGTCGGCTCGCGCTTGCACGGTCAACCAGCCGTTGCGAGAGATCTCGTCTTCCAGCTGACCCGCGCCCCAACCGGCGTAGCCCAGGGTGACGAAGATGCGCCGAGGCCCTGCGCCGTTGGAGAGCGCCTCGAGCACATCGCGGGATGTGGTCATTTCCAGGCCGCCAGCGATCTTGAGCGAGGAGCTGTAATGTCCGCCGTCGTCGCCCAGGCTCTCGTGCAGGACGAACCCCCGCTCGGTCTGGACCGGCCCGCCGAAGTAGACCGGCGCGCCCGCCAGGTCGGGCCGGTCCAGCGACAGGTCGACCTTCTCGAACAGGCCTTTGAGGTTGATGTCGGTCGGTCGGTTGATGACCAGCCCGAGGGCCCCGTTGTCGTTGTGCTCGCACAGGTAGACGACGGTGCCGGCGAAGTTGTCGTCGCGCATGTTGGGCATGGCGATGAGAAACTGATCGGTCAGGTCGATGGAGGGGGGGGTGGACGGGCCTGCGGACATGCCATGATTTTAGGGCAGGCGCCCCTCCCCCGCTGTGACCGACTGTCATCCCGTGACGAAGAACCCCACCATGCACGATGTCCACACCTCCGCCCTGGTCTGGTTGCGCCGCGATCTGCGCTGCGACGACCACGCCGCCCTCTTCCACGCGCTGAAAAGCGCCAAACGGGTGTGGTGCGCTTTCGTCTTCGACACCGACATCCTCGACGCCCTGCCCCGCCAGGACCGCCGCGTGGCGTTCATCCGCGAGAGCCTGGTCGAGCTCGACGAAGCCCTGCGCGCGCTGGCACAGCGCAGCGGCGCCCCCTCGCCTGCGCTGGGCGGCCTGATCGTGCGACATGGCAGCAGCCGACTGGAGATCCCGAAGCTGGCCGCCGAATTGGGTGTGCAAGCCGTCTACGCGAACCACGACGACGAGCCCGATGCCCTCGCCCGCGACGCCCAGGTGCGTGGCCGCCTGAGTGACATCGGCGCGGCGCTCTACACCCTCAAGGACCACGTCGTCTTCGAGCGCAACGAGGTGCTGACGGGCAACGACACGCCGTATGGCGTCTTCACGCCCTACAAAAACGCCTGGCTCAAGAAGCTGGAGCCCTTCTACCTCCAGCCCTATCCGGTCGAGAAGTACGCCGCGCACCTCGCCCCCCTCCCCGCCTCGGTCTGCCCGTCGGACCTGGCGCACGTGCCCACCCTGCCCGACATCGGCTTCGAGTCGGTCGGGGACCTGCGGGTGCAGCCGGGCATGAGCGGCGCGCGCGCGCTGCTCGACGACTTCCTGGGCCGCATCGACCAATACGACGAAGCGCGCGACTTCCCCGCCGTCAAGGGCCCCAGCTACCTCTCCACCCACCTGCGCTTCGGCACGGTGTCCATCCGCGAGCTGGCGGCGCTGGCCTGGGATCGCGTCCAGCGGGGCTCGGAGGGCGCGCGGGTGTGGTTGTCGGAGCTGGTCTGGCGCGACTTCTATCACCAGATCCTCTTTCACCACCCGCACGTGGTGGGCCACGCCTACAAGCGGGAGTACGACCGCATCAAGTGGGTGACGGGCGCGAAGTCAGACGCGCTGTTCGCCGCGTGGTGCGAGGGCCGCACAGGCTACCCGCTGGTGGATGCGGCCCAGCGCCAGCTCAACCAGACGGGCTACATGCACAACCGGCTGCGCATGGTCACGGCCAGCTTCCTCATCAAGGACCTGGGGATCGACTGGCGCCGCGGGGAGGCCTACTTCGCCGAAAAGCTGCTGGACTTCGACCTGGCGGCCAACAACGGTGGCTGGCAATGGGCGGCCTCCAGCGGCTGCGACGCCCAGCCCTATTTCCGCATCTTCAACCCGATCAGCCAGAGCGAGAAGTTCGACCCGGCGGGCAAGTTCATCCGCCGCTACGTGCCCGAGCTCGCACGCCTGCCGGATGCCGCGCTGCACGCGCCCTGGCTGGCTCGCCCGGCGGACCTCGCAGCGGCCGACGACGTGGTCATCGGCCGCGACTACCCGCAGCCCATCGTGCAGCACGACGTGGCCCGCGCCGACACGCTGGCGCGTTATGCGGTGGTGAAAGAAGGCAAGGAAGGCAAGGCAGCGGCCAAAGGCTGAGCGGCCGCGGCGTGCGGCTCAGAACAGCTCGACGTCGCCCGCGTGGTTGTCTGCGTGCTCGGCGACGCCTTGCCGCACCAGCGATTCGTGCGACAGCACCTGGTTGCGCCCCTGGTGCTTGGCACGGTAGACCGCCTGATCCGCCCGGGCAAACGCCACGTTGGGCGTGTCCTGGTGCTGCACCTCGGTGAAGCCCACGCTGACGGTGAGGTGCTCCACTTGAGGAAAGGGGTAGCCCTCGACGTTGCGGCGAAAGCGCTCGAAGGCGCCCAGGGCGTCTTGCTCGGTGCCGCCGCGCAGCAGGATCACGAACTCCTCGCCGCCGAAGCGGTAGAGGCGGTCGTAGTGCCGAAAGGTCTGGCGCATGATGCGCGCCACAAGCACCAGCACCTCGTCGCCGATGAGGTGGCCGAAGCCGTCGTTGACGCGCTTGAAATGGTCGATGTCGACGATGCCCAGCCAGTAGCCGGACGTGGGTGTGCTGCGGCGCTCGCCGTCACCGGTTTCGGATGGGGCATCGGCCAGCGGCATCGAGGCCTTCAGGAAGGTCGAATCGAAGGTCTGGCGGTTGAGCAAGGCCGTGAGCGCGTCGCGTTGGCTGGACTCGAGCAGGTTCTGGAAGTTGCCGAACACCTTCAGCAGCGTCTGGATGGTGCGCAGCGCGCCGGTCGACAGGGGCTCGCACGAGCGGACCTCCAGCACCCCGGGCAGGCCCACTTCCACCGGCAGCGGCAGCACGATGGCGTGGGCCGACAAGCCCTCCTGGGGCCCACCCAGCTCCGGCATGCGCGTGTGCAACGCGCGAACGCGCAAGGGGTGGTCGAGCTCGGCGGGCAGCGTGTGCAGGTCGACCCAGGGCGGATCGGAGACCGTGATCTGGCCCTTGCGAGCCAGGCCGCAACACAGCCAGCGACGGGCCTCGTCCTCGCGCCCGATCAGGCGGTAGACGGCCACGCTGGAGGCCGCCAGCAGGTCCAGCACCCCTTGGGCGAGGTTGACGTCCAGCACCTCGCGATCGCGCTGCGCGGTCAGCGAAGCGAGGTGAGAGATGGCGTCATCCATCACCGGGGTGACGGCGGGCTCAGCGACGGCAGGCGACAGCGGGTACAACAAAATGGCCCTTGAGCGAAGGAGCAATCACGACACCAGCGCGCCCGACACCGACTCCGCCGCCGTGGCGGTGTAGCGGGCCACGAGGGCCAGCAACTCATCTTCGCGGTACGGCTTGCCCAGGTAGTGGTTCACACCCAGTTCGGCCGCGTAGTCGCGGTGCTTTTGTGCGATGCGTGACGTGATCATGATGACGGGCAGGTCAGCCAGCTTGCGGTCGGCGCGGATGTTGCGGACCAAGTCAAAGCCATCCATGCGCGGCATCTCGATGTCGGACAGTACCACCGTCGGTCGCTCCTTCGCGAGCGATTCGAGGGCGTCCAGGCCGTCTTTTGCCAGGATCACGCGGTAGCCTTCGCGCACCAGCAGGCGCTGGGTGACGCGGCGCACGGTGAGCGAATCGTCGACCACCAGCACCAGGGGCGCCTCGCGCTCGCTGGCGGCGGCCTCGCTGAGTGGCTGCGGTCGGGCGTTGGGCTGCAGCCAGCCCGACAGGGCCTCGCCCGCGGCCTGCAGGGCCTGTGAGGTCTGGGTGTGGGCGCGCTCGCCGTACACGGTGGCCAGCGCCACCGGGTTGTAGATGAGCGAGACGGCGCCCGAGGCCAGCAAGGTCATGCCGGCCAGGCCGGGCAGGCGCGCGAGCTGGCTGCCCAGGTTCTTGACGACCACTTCCTGGTTGCCCAGCACCTCGTCAACGTGCACCGCGATGCGCTGCTGAGCCGAGCGCACGATCACCACCGGCAAGCTGCGCCCGCCCTCCAGGCCCATGGGGCTGAAGTCCAGCAGCGCCCCCAGCCAGAAGAACGGCAGGGACTGGTCACCGAACGGCAGGCTGCCGTCGCGGTAGGCCTGCTCGACTTCTTGCGGGCGGGCGCGGCGCACCAGCTCGATGAGGTGGGTGGGCACGGCCACGTTGACCTGACCGCAGCGCAGCATGACCACGCGCGTGACCGCGGTGGTCAGCGGCAGGATGAGGGTGAAGCGGGTGCCCTGCCCCGGCTGGGTCTGCGTTTCGATGCGACCGCCCATGGCGTTGACCTCGGCGCGCACGACGTCCATGCCCACGCCTCGACCGGCCAGCTCGGTGACCTGCTCGGCCGTGGAAAATCCAGGCGTGAAGATGAGCTGAGATAGCTCGGCCTCAGACAGGGCTGCATCGGGCTGGATCAGGCCCAGGGAGACGGCGCGCTCGCGGATGCGATCGAGCTGCAGGCCGGCGCCGTCGTCGCTGAACGCGATGCTGACTTCGTTGCCTTCCTGAGCCAGCGTGACGGTGATGGCGCCCGCGGCGTCTTTGCCGCAGGCGGTGCGCACGTCGGGCGCCTCGATGCCGTGGGTCACGCAGTTGCGCAGCAGGTGCTCGAAGGCACCGGTCATGCGCTCCAGCACACCCCGGTCGACTTCGGTGCTGCCCCCGACGATGTCCAGGCGCACCTGCTTGGCCGTTTCCTTGGCGGCCTGGCGCACGACGCGGTAGAGGCGGTCAGACAAACCCTCGAACTCCACCATGCGGGTGCGCAGGAGGTCGTCTTGCAGGTCGCGCGTGAGGCGGGCCTGGGCGGCCAGCTGGTCTTCGGTGGTCTCCAGGCTGCGCTGCAGGGTGCGCTGCACCGTGGCCACGTCGTTGACCGACTCGGCCATCATGCGGGTGAGTTCCTGAAAACGCGTGTAGCGATCGAACTCCAGCGGGTCGAACTGCTGGGATGCGGCGCGGGCCTGCTCCATGCGGGTGGCCACCTGGGTCTCGGCCTGCAGCTCGATGTCGCGCAGTTGCTGGCGCAGGCGGTCGAGGTTTTCCGTCAGGTCGGTCAGGGAGCCGCGGATGTGGCCCACCTGCCCTTGCAGGCGGGTGCGGGTGATGGCGACCTCACCGGCGTGGTTGACGAGCCGGTCGAGCAGTTGCGGGCGCACGCGCACCGCGGCCTGAGAGGGGCCTTGCACGGCTTCACGGGCCACCGGGCGCATGCCCGCGAGCTGCTGGCCCGGCAGGCTGGACCACTGGATGGCGGGCAGCGGCTCGGCCGCCGCGGGGGACGGGTCGGTCTGGGCGGTCAGGTCGAGGTCGAGGTCGACGTCAACATGGGCGTCGGCATGGGCCTCCACGCCCAGGTCGGCCGCGGCGGGCGCAGGCGAGTCGTCCGCCGTGGCCAGGGGCTGCGCGGACGACAAGGGCGACGCGGACCAGGTCGGCGGGGCCGCCTCGCCTTGCGGGTCGCCCAGGGACGGGGCCGCTTGTTGGCTGGCGTCGCGTTGGCGCAAGGCCTCGAATTCCTCCACCAGGCGGTCGACCCGGCCTTCCAGGGGCTCCAGCGCCGCGCGGGCGGTCACGCCATCGGCCAGCAGGTGCTCGATGGCCGACTCCAGGCGGTGCGCCAACTCACCCAGTCGCATGGCACCCGCCAGGCGGGCGCCACCCTTGAAGGTGTGCAGGGTGCGCATGCAGGCCGCCGCCGCCGAGGTGTCCTCGGGCTGAGACAGCCACTGACGCACCTCGTTGGCCAGTTGCGGCAGCAGCTCCTGGGCTTCTTCTTCGAAGATGGGGAAGAGGTCGGCGTCCACCTGGTCGACCTGGTCGATGCCATCGTCGTCGTCCCAGCTCAGGCTGAGCTCGGACAGGGGCGTGGGACCCAGGGGCTGCGCAGACAGGGGGACATCGGAGTGCACCAGGCGCAGGTGGGGCCGCTCGGCGCCCGTCACCACGTCCAGCGTTTCAGACATGGGGCCATCCAGCTCGCCGGGCTGGGTGCCTGGGGCGTCGTCCAGCGCAGGCTGCAGGCTGCGGGCCTCGATCAGGCGGGAGGCAGCGTGGTCGTACGCGTCCAGGCGGGCCATCAGCTCGGCCGACGGTGCGCGCAAGAAACCCGCCGCGAACTGGTGCAGCAACTGGCGGATCTCGTCGGCGGCCTCGTTGAACAAGGCGGCCTCGTCGGCGTCGGCCTGGCCCAGGGTCTGGGCGCGCGACAAGGCGTGCTCCAGCAGGCGGGCCAGTTGGGACAACTCGCTGTAGCCCACGGTGGCGGAGTTGCCCGCCAGCGAGTGCGCCAGGGCCACGGCCTCGTCGCTGACGGGGCGCACCGGGCCTTCGAAGGACCACTCGCTGAGCGCCGTGCACAAGCGGCGCGATTGTTCGTCGGCCTCGTTGAGGTAGATGTTGAACAGCGGGATGCCGATGCGCAGGTGGCCGATGACCTTGACCTGCTCGTCCAGGGCCTCGGGCTCCTCGACCCGATCGGCGGGCGCCGCGTCGACCGGGGCCTCCCCTTGCGGATCGACCTGCGAACCAACCGGCTCGTCAAACGAGAGGTCCAGCATCACCGGGGCCTCGTCGAGCAAGGCGGCCTGGGTCGGGTCGGCGTCATCGAGGGCCGCAGGGGCATCGAGGGTGACGGCGTCGACCGTCTCGATGGTCTCCAGGCCGGAGAGGTCAAGGGCCAGCTCGGGCTCGTCCAGGGACGCGAACTCGACGGGCGACGGGCTGGCGGCATCACCCGACTCGGTGAACTCCGTCAGCTCGGGCAACTCCAGGCTGAGGGGCTCGTCTTCGACAACGGGGGGCGCGGCGTGCTCGTCCAGGGGCGTCGACGATTCGACGACTTCGACCACGTCGATCAACTCGACCGGTTCTGAGCCGGGCTCGGCCTGGGCGGACAGGGGCCGGCGCTCGCCCTGCAGGCGCAGCGCGTCGGCGGCGGCCACCACGGGGGCGCTGAACCAGCCCGAGGCGTCGCGACTGGCGATGGCGTCGGTCCATTCGGCCAGGTGGTCCAGGACCTCCGAGCTCAGGCCCAGGAGGTCGGCGCTGGCGGGCTGCTGCGCGGCCAGCCAGGTGTTGTAGAGCTGCTCGCAGGCCCAGGCGGCTTCGCCGTACTCGCGCAGGCCGACCATGCGGGAGCTGCCCTTGAGCGTGTGGAAGGCGCGACGCACGGCCGTGAGCGACTGCAGGTCAGCGGGGTCGGACCGCAAGGTCGCGACGGCCTCGCGGGCCTGCTCGATGACTTCGCGGGCTTCCTCCAGGAAGATGTCGCGCATCTCGTCGTCTTCTTCCAGGCCGGTGGCCTCGACCTCGACGACGGGGGTGGGCGCCAGCGGGGCCTGCGGCGGGAAGGCCGGGGCCTCGGGCAGCGGTTCGGGCTCCGGCTGGGTCAGGTCGGCCAGGACCTGAACGACCTGCTCGCGGGCGGCGGCAGAGGCCGCAGCGGAGTCGGCGTCACCGGCCTGCCGCGCCTGGTCCACGGCGGCCTGCGCGGCCGCCAGGTGCCCGGCCAGTTCGGCCTGATCCTGCACGTGGGGGGTTTCGGCCAGTTTTTGCAGCCGCTCTGACACCACATCCAGGCCCACGTCGTCCTGCTCCAGCGACAGCACCACCTCTTCGGCCGCCGCCTGAGCCTCCTGCTTCTCGACCTGCTGCACGTGGTGTGCGGCGGCCTCGACCGGGTCATCCGGGGTCAGCAGGACTTTTTTTTCGCGGCCCATCAGCGGCGCGAGCACGCCGCTTTCGTCGTCGAAGGTGAAGAGCGACTTCGCCAGCGTGGGCTGCACACCCATCATGTCGATGAGGAAGCCCAGCGCACCCAGGTTGCTGGCCAGGCGGTCGAACACCCCCGCGGCGGCGGCGGCGTCGAGGTCCGAGTCGGGCTGCAGCAGGTGCTCGACGTCGTCGCGCATGCGCACGCTGGCCTGCGAGGCCAGGTCCAGGCCGAGCACGGCCAGCACGCCGCGGATGGACTGCAGTTGCGAGGGCACGTTGACCAGGGGCGTGCGCTCCTGCGGGTCGCGGAAGAACTGGTCGATGTGCTTCTCGCACTCCGACAGGGTCGAGCGCAACTCCTGCACCACGCTGCCGATGGTCTGGCGGTCGGAGACGCGGCGGTAGAGGTCCTCCATCCAGGCCTCCAGCGGGGGCGCGGTCTGGCCCTGGCTGACCTGGCGGATGCGGTCGGCCAGGCGCTGCACGCGCTCGCGCTGCTCGGGCTGGTCAAACTCGCCGTCCTCCAGGCAGGCCTCCACGTACAGGACGCTGGTGGCCACCTCCATGGCCAGGCCGGCATCGGGCCCCTGCGCGGACTGCACCGTGCGTTGCACGGACTCGGACAGGGCCTCGGCGAGCACCTCCCCGTCGGGGAAGAGCCGGCGCAGCGAATCCCCCACGAGCGAAAACTGCTCGTTGAGCCCCCCCAGGCGCAAGGCCTCACCAGCGGCCACGGCGGACCAGCCCTCCTTGGCGCTGGCCACGCGCTTGAGCGCCTGGGCGATGGTGGACGGGTCGTGGCGACCCAGCGAGGACGCCGCCAGGTCGACCGGGCGATGACGCTCCAGGCCGAAGGTGCGGCGCACACGGGTCAGCACCGACTGGTCGGCCGCGGGCGTCTCGCAGGCCTGGGCGCAGAAGAACAGCAGCTCGCTGGCCAGGCGGTCGGACGGCACGCCGTTGCCCTTGACCAGCACACGCAGCTGGCTGAGCAGGGACGACAACACGCGCTTGGCGTGAACATCGAGCGCGATGTGGCGATCGGCCAGGCCTTCCAGGAAGCCGCTGGCCAGCATCCACGTGGCGGATTCGCGATGGGCGCGGCGCGTTTCGGCGTCGCAAGCCAGCGCGGTGCACACGCCAGCCAGGGTGCGGGCGTCGTCGGGGCGCTGGTGGCGCATCAGGCCCAGCAAGCCCGCTTCAAAGGCCTCGACGGTGGCGAGATCCGGCTTGCGCGGCACGATGTCATCGGGCGGCGCCAGGCGCGACTCCAGCGACAGCGCGGGCCAGTCCTGCGACCACAGATCGGACGGGCGCGGCAGCCCCCCGCCCACGCGCGTGACCAGGGCCTCGTACTGCGGGAACAGCTCCACGGCCGAGACGTTCTTGCCCGCCACTCGGCGAGCCATGTAGTCCAGCAAGGCGAAGGAGGCGCGCTCGATGTCGCGCACGGCGTCGGTGCTCAAAGACGTCGGGCGGTTGACGAACTTCTGCACCAGGGCTTCGCTGGTGCGCAGCAAAGCGGCCCCGGCGGGCAAGCCCGCCAGCTCCAGCGCCCCCACCCCCTGGTGGATCTGCTGGCGCGCGGTGCGCAAGACGGCCGGGTCGAGCGCGTCGACATCCGATTGCTCGGCGGCGAGCTGATCCTTGAGCGCGCGGTTGAGCGCCTTGTGCGCCGCTTCCAGTGACTTGCGCAGCTCTTCCTGCACCCAGGCCAGGGCGCTGAGGTCGTCTGCGGTCGGGGCGGCGTCGGTGTGCAGGCTGTCCATGAGGTCCTGTGGGTGTGCTGGTCAGGTGGCCGGGTTGATCACGAGGGGATCACCAACGGATCACGACTCGATCTTGAATCGAGCCACCGATTGCTGCAGTTCGTCGGCGGTCTTGGCCAGTTCGCGCACCAGCTGCGTCGTCGAGCGGGTGCCCTCACCGGTCTGCTCGGTCACGGCGAAGATGTGCTGGATGTTGGCCACCACCACGTTGGCGGACTCGGCTTCGCGCAAGGCCTGCGACGAGATCTGCTCGATCAGGTCGGCCAATCGACGAGACACGCGGTCGATGTCGCCCAGCGCGGAGCCAGCGGCGTCGGACAGTCGGGCCCCTTCGACCACGCCCTGCGTGGAGCGCTCCATGGCGGCCACGGCGTCTTGCGTGTCGGTCTGAATGGTGCGCACCAGCGCGGCGATCTCGCGCGTCGCGTCGGCCGAGCGTTCGGCCAGGCGCTGCACCTCTTCGGCCACCACCGAGAAGCCGCGACCGGCCTCACCAGCGGACGCGGCCTGGATGGCGGCGTTCAAGGCCAGCACGTTCGTCTGCTCCGTGATGTCCGAGATCAGTTCGGTGATTTCGCCGATCTCCTGCGACGACTCACCCAGTCGCTTGATGCGCTTGGAGGTGTCCTGGATCTGCTCGCGGATGGTGTTCATGCCGCCGATGGCGTTCTGCACGGCGGCCAGGCCGGAGTCGGCCGCAGCCAGCGACTGGCGCGCAACCTCGGCGGAGTGCTGCGCCTGGGCAGACACCTCGTTGATTCGACCGGCCATGTGCAGCACGGACTCACCGGTTTCTCGGATCTCTCGCAGCTGTTCGTCGGAGGCGGCCAGCAGCTCGGTGGACGTGGCTTCCACCTGGCTGGTGGTGTCGGACACCCGGGACACCGCGCCCTGCACCTGCGACACCAGGCTGCGCAGCTCCTCCACCGTGAAATTCACCGAGTCGGCGATGGCGCCGGTGATGTCTTCGGTCACCGTGGCCTGTTGCGTCAGGTCGCCTTCAGCAACGAGTTGCAGCTCGTTCATCAAGCGCAGGATGGCCGCCTGGTTGGCGTCGTTGACGCGCTTGGCTTCGCGCTCCTGGCGCTCGGCTTCCTGGCGTTGCGATTCGGCGATCAGGGCGCGCTGGCGCTGGTCGGTCAGGAAAACGCGCAGCAGGCCGTAGGCGGAGGTCGCCGTGAGCACCAGAAAGATCAGGATCAGGGCGACGTTCAGGCCGCCGATGCCGGCGCCTTCAGAGAGCTTGAGCTGCACCGCCTCCAGGCCCTTGCGCAGCGGCTCGGAGTCGTCGATCACGGCGACCTGCGCGTCGCGCGCGGCCACCAGGCCCTGCAGGGAGCCCAGGATGAAGGTCGACTGGGTGCGGGTGCGCTCGAAAATCTTGAGCAGGGCGTCGAGTTGCTCGCGGATCTCGGGGTCGCGGCTGGCGACCAGGCGCAGGTCCTGGTTGCCATTGAGCATGCCCTCGGCGGTTTCCTTGAAGGCGTTGAGGTCCTTGCCCAGCAGGAAAACGGCCTCGGTGGACACGCCTTCAACGGTCAGGAATTCGTTGGCCGACTTGCCGATGCGCTGCGTGAGCATGACCAGCTGGTTCAAGGCAGAGGCCTCGGAGGGCGACACGCCCCCCTTCTCGATGCGGGAGTTGGCGATGCCTTCGGCCAGGTCCAGCAGCTCCGACGACTGGGCGTTGACCTCGCGCAGGGCCGAGCTCACCTGGGTCAGGGTCTGCTTCTGACCCAGCACGAAATTGGCGTTCTTCTCGGCGCGGTCGACCAGGGGCAGCATGGGCGTGAGCGCCTCGCGTGCCGCGCCCGTGACTTCGCTGAGCTTGAGCGCGTTGTCGCCTTGCGCGAGGCCGCGCACGTTCGTGGCCAGCACCTTGGCCGACTCGGCCACCTCACCGAAAGCGGGGGCGCGGCCGATCAGGGCCTGCGACACCGACTTGGCCAGGCGCTGCGACTGCATCAGCGCCTGACCGGTGGCGCCGGTCTGGGCGGCGCGTCGGTCGGCGGCGTTCACCGACAGGAAGGCGGCGAGCATCAGGCCCAGCACGCCCACGGCGAGCGCCCCCCCGAGCACGCGCTGCTGGCGGTCGAGGCGCCACTGACCGATCACCGGCAAGCCGCTGCGGGCTTCGGAGACGACCGGCGCGGTGTCCCCCTCAGGACGCAAGCGGGTGTCGTTGTAGTCGTCGGGGAACTGCGAAGGCGCGGCTTCCGAGATGATGGAATCCGAAGTCGTGGTCGCACCGGGCTGCAAGGTCGACGGCGAAGCCTGGGTGTCCACCAGCTGAGCGCCGTCGACGGTGACCATGCCTTCCGTGCTCAAGGCCTCGGGCTGGACTTCCTCGCGATCCTGCGATTTGCCCAGCTCCTTGAAACGGCTCAGGAAACTCATGTGCTTGCTCCAGTGACTTCTGTGATTCTGATTCTGTGGTGCGCGTGCGTCGCCCGCCTCAGGCGTCGATGCGGGCGAAGGCTTCGTCGGCGGCCAGGGCGGCGAGGTCGAGCTCGTGCCAGATGCGGCCTTGCGCATCGGACATCTGCTGCCCGATGAAATGCGGCTTGCCCGCGTCGTCCGCCGCCTCGACGGCTTGCAGGCCGGCGGGGTTGCGCAGCCCCAGCAGCCGATCGATGAGCAAGGCGGCGTTGGTCTGCAAGCGGGCATTGAAAGCCACCAGGCGGCCGGCGTCGCGGGCCGCGGTGACCTCGGTCAAAGGACGCTGGGCGCGGCGCGGCAGGCCCAGGAAGCCGGCCAGGTCGACCACGCCATGCAGTTGCCCGCGCAGGTTGGCCACGCCCAGGAACCAGCCCTGGCTGTGCGGCACGGGGTGGATGGCCGACAGCGGGAAGATCTCACCGGACTGGTCGAGCGGCAGCAAAAAACCGTGCCCGGCGATTTCCACGGCCAGCCAGCTGCGCGTGGGCGCCTGCTCGCGAACCGTCTGCAGCCGTTGCGCGAGGCGTTGCTGCAGTTCCCTGAGGGCTTCCTTGTTGGCCATGGGTGTCGCTCCGGGTCAGCCGAAGGCCTTGATCTTGGCCAGCAGCTCTTCCGGGTTGACCGGCTTGACCACGTAGTCGCGTGCGCCCTGGCGCATGCCCCACACGCGGTCGGTTTCCTGGTTCTTGCTCGTGCAGATGATGACCGGCACGTTGGCGAACTGCGGGTCACGGGTGATGGCCCGCGTGAGCTGAAAACCGTTCTGGCCGGGCATCACCACGTCCATGAGGATGAGGTCGGGCTTGTCTTCCTGCAGGCGCTTGAGTGCTTCTTCGCCATTTTCGGCGGTGCGGACCTTGTAGCCGCGCTTGGTCAGCAACTCCGACAGCACGTGCAGTTCGGTCTTGGAGTCGTCAACGAGCAGGATCTTGTGGATGGGCATGGCAACCTCTTGAAACGCCACGGCCCCCTCCCTGGGAAACAGCCGCTGGCGCGGACTTCGTATTCTGGTGACTTCGGCCGGGCCGACCGCCCCAAGGGCGCATCGGGCGTCAGCCTGGGATGCTTCACGCGGTGTATTGAGCGACAGCCTGCAGCAGCTGATCCTTGGTGAACGGCTTGGTCAGGTAATCCTGCGAGCCCACCATGCGCCCCCTCGCCTTGTCGAACAAGCCGTCTTTGGAGGACAGCATGATCACGGGCGTGTGAGCGAAGCGCGGGTTGCGCTTGATGATGGCGCAGGTTTGGTAGCCGTCCAGGCGGGGCATCAAGATGTCACAAAAAATGACATCTGGCGCATGGTCGTTGACCTTGGAGAGGGCGTCGAAGCCGTCTTCGGCGAGCACGACCTCATAGCCGCCCTGCTTCAGGAAGATCTCGGCGCTGCGCCGGATCGTGTTGCTGTCGTCGATGACGAGCACCTTCCTGGACGCCGGGGCGTCGGGATTGTCAATATCAGACACGAACACCTTCCTCCATCCTGACCGGGCCGGCGCAGGGCCTCGGCAGTGATCGCATGTGTGGGGCGCTCAGAGTGGCACCATCTCGAAATCATCCTTGCGGGCCCCGCATTCGGGACAGACCCAGTTCATGGGCACATCCTGCCAGCGGGTGCCGGGCGGGATGCCTTCATCGGGCACGCCTGCGGCCTCGTCGTAAATCCAGCCGCAGATCAGGCACATCCAGGTACGAAACTCGCTCACGTCGGTTTAAACCAGCTTGAATACAATGAACCCATTGTAGCCACGCCTGTTTTGCGCAAATCGCAGGGTTTGCCGGCAGTGGAGCACGCTTCTTACACTGTTTACGCACCGAATGAACGCCCCACAGACCGGTCCCGACGAAACCCCCTCCCCCGCTGACGCCGACGGGGGCGCACCGGCCTGCGTCATGAGCTTCAACGCCAACGACCCCAGCGGGGCGTCGGGCATCGGGGCGGACATCGCCACCATCGCCGCCATGGGGGCGCACGCGCTGCCCGTGGTCACCAGCTTGCTGATCCGCGACACGGCCGAGGTCTTCCAGGCCGTCGAGATCGATGCCGAAGCCGTCATGGAGCAGGCTCGATCCATCCTGGAGGACGCCACCGTCGCGTCCTGGAAAGTCGGCTTCCTGGGCAGCCCGGAGGCCATCAGCATGATCGCCGAGGTGCTCGCCGACTACCCTGACACGCCGCTGGTGGCCTACCTGCCCAACTTGTCCTGGATGGACGACGACGCGCAGATGGCCTACCTCGACGCCTTCCGCGAACTGATCCTGCCGGCGACCTACGTGCTGGTGGGCAACCACAAGACGCTGACCGACTTCCTGCTGCCCGAATGGGAGGCCGAACGCGCCCCGTCGGCCCGCGAGCTGGCTGTGGCGGCCTCCGAGCTGGGCGCCAGCTACGTGCTGGTGACCGGCGTGCAACTGCCCGACCAGTTCATCGACAACGTGCTGGCTTCGCCTCAAGGCGCCGTGGCCGGCGAGCGCTTCGAGCGCTTCGAGGCCGCCTTCGTGGGCGCGGGAGACACCCTGTCGGCCGCGCTCGCCGCCATCCTCTCAAGCGGCACGGAGCTGGACGTCGCGGTGTCCGAGGCCCTGAGTTTCCTCGACCAGTCGCTGGACTCGGGCTTCCGCCCGGGCATGGGCGGGGTCGTGCCCGACCGCTTCTTCTGGGCCCTGCCGCCGGGGGACGAGCCCCCTGAAGGCGCCGCCGCCCCCGCCGCCTCCGAACCCGGCCACCCCGTGCTGGACGACTCCACGCCGCCTCCCTCCTCCCGCAATGTCCACTGACACCCCGACCAACGCCTCGCTGTTCGAGCGAGCCCAGCGCGTCATCCCCGGTGGGGTGAACTCCCCCGTGCGGGCCTTCCGGGCCGTGGGTGGCACGCCGCGCTTCATCCAGCGCGCGCTCGGCCCCCACATCTGGGACGCCGAAGGCAAACGCTACACGGACTACATCGGCTCGTGGGGGCCCATGATCCTGGGACACGGCCACCCCGAGGTGGTCGAGGCGGTGCAAAAGGCGGCCCTCGACGGCTTCTCCTTCGGCGCGCCCACCGAGCGTGAAATCGAGCTCGCCGAAGCCATCCTCGGGCTCGTGCCCAGCGCCGAGCAGGTGCGCCTGGTCAGCTCCGGCACCGAGGCGGGCATGAGCGCCATCCGCCTGGCGCGCGGCTTCACCGGCCGCAACCGCATCATCAAGTTCGAGGGCTGCTACCACGGCCACGCCGACGCCCTGCTGGTCAAGGCTGGCTCGGGCCTGGCCACCTTCGGCCACCCCACCAGCGCGGGCGTGCCCGCTGAGGTGGTGCAGCACACCCTGGTGCTGGAGTACAACAACGTCGAGCAGATCGAGCAGGCGTTCGCCGCGCACGGCGCCGACATCGCCTGCGTGATGATCGAGCCGATCGCCGGCAACATGAACTTCGTGCGCGCCAGCGTGCCCTTCATGAAGCGCATCCGCGAGCTGTGCGACCAGCACGGCGCGCTGTTCGTGTTCGACGAGGTGATGACGGGCTTTCGCGTGGCCCTGGGCAGCGCACAAAGCGTGTACGCCGAGCTGATCCCGGGCTTCCGCCCCGACATGAGTGTCTTCGGCAAGGTCATCGGGGGCGGCATGCCCCTGGCGGCCTTCGCGGCCTCGCGCGAGGTCATGGGCAAGCTGGCGCCGCTGGGCCCGGTCTACCAGGCCGGCACGCTGTCGGGCAACCCGGTGGCCACGGCCTGCGGCCTGAGCACGCTGCGAATCCTCCAGCGCCCCGGCTTCTTCGAGCAGCTGGGCCAGCGCACCCGCGCCCTCATGGACGGCTTCGTGAAGGTCGCCGGTGAGGCGGGCGTCCCGCTGACAGCCGACAGCCAGGGCGGCATGTTCGGCTTCTTCTTCGCCGACAGCCTGCCGCAGAACTACCAACAGGTCATGGCGCGGGGCAGCGACACCTTCAACCGCTTCTTCCACCTGATGCTGGAGCAGGGCGTGTACCTCGCGCCGGCCATGTACGAAGCCGGCTTCGTCAGCGCCGCCCACACCGAGCAGGACATCGCCGACACGGTGGCCGCTGCCGCCCAGGCGTTCCGTCAGCTCTGAAACCCAGGCGCCAGCCGTCGACCTCAGAAGTCCCCATGCACATCCACATCCTCGGCATCTGCGGCACCTTCATGGGTGGCGTGGCCGCACTGGCGCGCGAAGCGGGCCACCGCGTCACCGGCTGCGACGCCGGCGTCTACCCGCCCATGTCCGACCAGCTGCGCGCACTCGGCATCGACCTGATCGAGGGCTACACCGTCGAGCAACTGGCGCTCCAGCCCGACCTCTTCGTGATCGGCAACGTGGTCAGCCGCGGCAACGCGCTGATGGAGGCCATCCTCGACGCGGGCCTGCCCTACACCAGCGGGCCGCAGTGGCTCAGCGAACACGTGCTGCAGGGCCGTCATGTGCTGGCCGTGGCCGGCACACACGGCAAGACCACGACCACGTCCATGCTGAGCTGGATCCTGGAGGCGGCCGGCCAGGAGCCGGGCTTCCTGGTGGGCGGCGTGCCACAGAACTTCGGCGTGTCCGCCCGCCTGGGGCGCACGGACGAGGCCTCGCGCCCGGCGAGCGGCCACCCCTTCGTGATCGAAGCCGACGAGTACGACACCGCCTTCTTCGACAAGCGCAGCAAGTTCGTGCATTACCGCCCGCGCACGGCCGTGCTCAACAACCTCGAGTTCGACCACGCCGACATCTTCACCGACCTGGGCGCCATCGAGACGCAGTTCCATCACCTGGTGCGCACCGTGCCGTCATCGGGCCGCCTGGTGGTGAACGCCCGCGAAGAGGCGCTGGAGCGCGTGCTGGCTCGGGGCTGCTGGAGCGACGTGGCTCGCTTCGGCATCCGGGGAGACGTGCCGGGCTTCCGCGCCCGCGGCGAGCCCCACGCCTTCGACGTGCTCAAGGCCGGCGTGCTGGTCGGGCGCGTGGAATGGGCGCTGCTGGGTGAGCACAACCAGATGAACGCGCTGGCCGCCATCGCCGCGGCCGAGCACGTGGGCGTGACGCCGCAGGTGGCCTGCGAGGCGCTGGCGCGCTTCGACAACGTCAAGCGCCGCATGGAAGTCAAAGGCGCGGTGCGCGACATCACGGTGTACGACGACTTCGCTCACCACCCCACGGCCATCCGAACCACGCTCGATGGGCTGCGCCGCAAGGTGGGGCCCGACGCGCGCATCCTCGCGGTCTTCGAGCCTCGCTCCAACACCATGAAGCTGGGCACCATGAAGGCCCTGCTGCCCTGGTCGCTGGAAGACGCCGACCTGGCCTTCTGCCACGCCGGTGGGCTGGGCTGGGACGCCAACGAGGCGCTGGTGGAGATGGGGGCGCGCGCGGTCGTGGCCGACAGCATCGACGCCATCGTGGCCAAGGTGGTCAAGGCCGCGCGACCTGGCGACCACATCCTGTGCATGAGCAATGGCGGCTTCGGCGGCGTCCACGCCAAGCTGCTGACGGCGCTGGCCTGATCGGGGGCTGCGCGCGCGGCGTCAGGCCGTCGCCAGGTCCACCACCAGGCGCTGCCCCGGGCAGGCGCCCAGGCGGGCCTGGGGCTCGAACAGGTCGACCCGGTCGGTGATCAACCCATCCAGGCCCGACAACCACAACGTGCCGGCCCGCTCCGCGTCGTTGACCGTGTAGGCCATTGACTTCAGGCCGGCCGCGTGAATCGCGTCGATGCGCCGGTCGTTCAGGAAGGCCTGCTGCACCACCAGGGCGCGACACCCCAGCAACAGCGCCTCGTCGATGCCCTCGGGCTGCCAGCGATCGAGCAGCAGCGCGCGAGGCAACTCCGGTGCGGCCTGCGCGGCGGCCCGCAGGGCGTCCAGGCTGAACGAGCTCAGCAGCGGTTTGACCTCGGACTGCGCCCACAGCGTGCGCACGCGCTCGGCCACCACCCGGCCCGTGCGCGCGTCGTCGCCCGGGCTGGGCTTGATCTCCAGGTTGACCATCAGCCCCAGGGACTGCAGCCAGCGCGACAGCGCCTCCAGGCGCAGCAGCGGCTCGCCCGCGTAGGCGCGGCCGTGCCAGGAGCCTGCATCCAGCCGGGACAAGGCATCCCAGCTGTGCACGCCCGCGACGCCCTGGCCGTTCGTGGTGCGATCCAGTTCAGCGTCGTGCAGCAAGAAGGGCTCGCCGTCTGCGCTGAGTTTGACGTCGCACTCGAACATGGCGAAACCATGATCGGCCCCCAGGCGAAAGGCAGCCAGGGTGTTCTCGGGCGCCATCGTGCCGGCGCCACGGTGGGCGATCCAGCTGGGGTAGGGCCAGTGATCGGGGGGGAGGGCCGGCGTGGTCATGGGCGTCAGGATAGCCAAACGCAACGGGGATGAAACGATCCGCAAGGCCCCTCGAAGTGCCCTTTTCCCGGGAAGGGGTGGGTGGCCTGCGTTAACATCCCCCCTCAGGCGCGAATACCACCCCCCTTTTGCTGTGCCTGGGTGCCTGCTGGCGCCCGGTCACATGGCGTTTTTCCGGACCCCGGCCTTTCGCGTCTGGCGCCCTCATGAACGCACCCACCGAGCTGACCCACATGACCGCCCTGGCGGCCGCCGACCTCCACGTCGATGGCCAGCCCCGCCTGCGCGAGATCCCCTACAACTACACGTCCTTCTCGGACCGCGAGATCGTCCAGCGCCTGCTGGGTCAGCGCGCCTGGGAGGTGCTGAGCCTGCTGCGCGCCGAACGCCAGACCGGCCGCTCCGCCCGCATGCTCTACGAGGTGCTGGGCGACATCTGGGTGGTCCAGCGCAACCCCTACCTGCAAGATGACCTGCTGGACAACCCCAAGCGCCGCGGCCAGCTGATCGACGCCCTGCACCACCGCCTGGGTGAAGTCGACAAGCGCCGTCAGCCCGGCCAGGGCGCGGGCACCGACGCCAGCCGCGACCAGCTGGTGGCCGAGTTGCTGGGCGCCGCCCGCCAGGCCGTGGACCGCTTCGCGCGGGCCTTCGACCAGATGGGCGCCCTGCGCAAGCGCACCGCCGACGTCCTGGGCCGCGTCACGCGCTCGGACAACATCAAATTCGATGGCCTCAGCCGCGTCTCGCACGTGACCGACGCCACCGACTGGCGCGTGGAATACCCCTTCGCCGTCCTCACACCGGACACCGAAGAAGAGATGGCCGCCCTCGTCAAGGGCTGCGTCGAACTCGACCTGACCATCATCCCCCGAGGGGGTGGCACCGGCTACACCGGTGGCGCCGTGCCTTTGACCTGGAAGAGCGCGGTGATCAACACCGAAAAGCTCGAACAGATGACCGAAGTCGAGATGGTGACCCTGCCTGGCGTGAGCCAGCCCGTGGCCACCGTGTGGACGGGCGCGGGCGTGGTCACGCAGCGCGTGGCCGATGCCGCCGAACGCGCGGGCTTCGTCTTCGCGGTGGACCCGACCTCGGCCGAGGCCTCCTGCATCGGCGGCAACATCGCCATGAACGCCGGCGGCAAGAAGGCCGTGCTGTGGGGCACCGCGCTCGACAACCTCGCCTCCTGGCGCATGGTCACGCCCGACGCGCAGTGGCTGGAGGTGGTCCGCCTGAACCACAACCTGGGCAAGATCCACGACATCCCCCTGGCCAGCTTCGAGCTGCGCTACTTCCAGGCCGATGGCAAGACCCCCATCCGCACCGAACGCCTCGACATCCCGGGCCGCGTCTTCCGCAAGGAAGGCCTGGGCAAGGACGTCACCGACAAGTTCCTCGCCGGCCTGCCCGGCATCCAGAAGGAAGGCTGCGACGGCCTGATCACCAGCGCGCGCTGGATCGTGCACCGCATGCCCAAGCACACCCGAACGGTGTGCCTGGAGTTCTTCGGCAACCCGACCCTGTGCGTGCCCTCGATCGTCGAGATCAAGGACTTCATGTTCGAGGAGATGAAGCAGCCGGGCGGCGCCATCCTGGCCGGCCTGGAGCACCTCGACGACCGCTACCTCAAGGCCGTGGGCTACGCCACCAAGAGCAAGCGCGCCGTGGGCGGCAATGGTTTGCCCAAGATGGTGCTGATCGGTGACATCGTCGGTGACGACGAAGACCGCGTGGCCCGCGCCACCAGCGAGGTCATCCGCCTGGCCAACGGCCGCAACGGCGAGGGCTTCGTGGCCGTCAGCTCGGATGCCCGCAAGAAGTTCTGGGCCGACCGCAAGCGCACCGCCGCCATCGCCAAGCACACCAATGCCTTCAAGGTCAACGAAGACGTGGTGATCCCGCTGCCGCGCATGGGCGAGTACACGCTGGGCATCGAGCGCATCAACATCGAGTTGAGCCTGCGCAACAAGCTGGCCCTGCTCGACGCGTTTGATGCCTTCTTCAAGGGCGGCAACGCGGCCATCGCCAGCTTCATGGGCAAGGCCGATGACCCCTCCGAGCTGCCCAGCGACGAGCAGCTCACCGAGAAGGTTCAGGCCGCACAAGCCCTGCTGGCACAGGTGCGCGCACGCTGGACCTTCCTGCACGAGCGCATCGACACGCCGCTGAGCGAAGTCGACGCCGAGCTCGTGGCCCTGGGCTACGAGCAGCACCGCAACGGCGCCTACACCCCGGACGACAACACCGCGGGCCGCGACACCGTCTTCAACCTGCTGCAGACGTGGAGCATCCGCGCCGGCTGGAAGAAGGAAGTGCGCGAGCCGCTGGCCAAGGTCTTCAACGGCGCCGCGCTCAGCCCCGTCATCGACGAGCTCAAGCGCATCCACAAGCAGGTGCTGCGCGGGCGCGTGTGGGTGGCCCTGCACATGCACGCCGGCGACGGCAACGTGCACACCAACATCCCGGTCAACTCCGACAACTACGAGATGCTGCAGACGGCGCACGAAGCCGTGGCCCGCATCATGAAGCTGGCGCGCAGCCTGGACGGCGTCATCTCGGGCGAACACGGCATCGGCATCACCAAGCTGGAGTTCCTGACCGACGAGGAGATGGCCAACTTCACGGCCTACAAGCAGCGCGTTGACCCGCAAGGCCGCTTCAACAAGGGCAAGCTGCTGCGCGGCGCCGCCCTGAAGGCGCTGGGCGACGACGTCCACGCCGCCGACCTGACCGAGGCATACACGCCCTCCTTCGGGCTGATGGGCCACGAGTCGCTGATCATGCAGCAGTCGGACATCGGCGACATCGCCACGTCCATGAAGGACTGCCTGCGCTGCGGCAAATGCAAGCCGGTGTGCGCCACCCACGTGCCGCGCGCGAACCTGCTCTACAGCCCGCGCAACAAGATCCTGGCGACCTCGCTGCTGATCGAGGCCTTCCTGTACGAAGAGCAGACGCGCCGCGGCGTGTCGATCAAGCACTGGTCCGAGTTCGAGGACGTGGCCGACCACTGCACGGTCTGCCACAAGTGCCTGACACCCTGCCCGGTCAAGATCGACTTCGGCGACGTGTCGATGAACATGCGCAACCTGCTCAACAAGATGGGCAAGAAGAGCTTCCGCCCCGCGGGCGCGGCCGGCATGCTCATGCTCAACACCAACAACCCGCAGACCATCAAGATCGTGCGCAGCGCGCTGGTGGACGTGGCCATGCCGTTGCAACGGCTGGGCAACGAGGTGCTGAAGGTGATGGCGCGCAAGCAGACCGATGCACCACCGGCCACCGTGGGCAAGGCCCCGCTGAAGCAGGAGATCATCCACTTCATCAACAAGAAGATGCCGGGCGGCCTGCCCAAGAAGACCGCGCGCGCCTTGCTGGACATCGAGGACAAGGACTACGTCCCCATCATCCGCGACCCGAAGGCGACCACGGCCGACACCGAGGCGGTGTTCTACTTCCCCGGCTGCGGCTCGGAGCGCCTGTTCAGCCAGGTGGGGCTGGCCACGCAGGCCATGCTGTGGCATGCCGGCGTGCAGACCGTGCTGCCGCCGGGCTACCTGTGCTGCGGCTACCCGCAACGCGGCGCCGGCCAGTTCGACAAGGCCGAGAAGATGATCACCGACAACCGGGTGCTGTTCCACCGCGTGGCCAACACGCTGAACTACCTGGACATCAAGACGGTGGTGGTCAGCTGCGGCACCTGCTACGACCAGCTGCAGGGCTACCAGTTCGACAAGATCTTCCCCGGCTGCCGCATCATCGACATCCACGAGTACCTGCTGGAGAAGGGCATCACCCTGGCCAGCAAGGAAGCCTACCTGTACCACGACCCCTGCCACAGCCCCATGAAGCTGCAGGACCCGATGAAGACCGTCAAGTCCCTGGTGGGCGACGGCGTCATCAAGTCCGAACGCTGCTGCGGCGAGGCCGGCACGCTGGCCGTCAACCGCCCGGACATCTCCACGCAGATCCGCTTCCGCAAGGAAGAGGAGATCCGCAAGGGTGAAGCCGAGCTGCGCGGCCAGGGCCTGCTGGGCGAGAAGGACAACGTCAAGATCCTGACGTCCTGCCCCGCCTGCCTGCAGGGCTTGAGCCGCTACGGCGAAGACACGAAAAACGGCTTGCTCGAAGCCGACTACATCGTCGTCGAGATGGCCAGGCAGATCCTGGGCGAGAACTGGATGCCGGAGTACGTGGCCAAGGCCAACACGGGCGGCATCGAGCGCGTGCTGGTGTGAGCCCGGTGACCGGTTGCGAGCTGTGCATTCAGGAAGGCGGCCTGCCCGTCTTCCGGGATGACACCTTGCGCGTGATCCGCGCGACCGACGTCGACCACCCGGCCTTCTACCGCGTCATCTGGAACGCGCACGTGGCCGAGTGGACCGACCTGCCGCCGCCCGATCGCAGCCGCATCATGCAGGCCGTGGCCAAGGTCGAGACGGTGTTGCGCGAGCAGCTGCAGCCCACCAAAGTCAACCTGGCCAGCCTGGGCAACGTGGTGCCGCACCTGCACTGGCACGTGATCGCGCGCTTTGAATGGGATGCGCGCTGGCCCGCGCCCGTCTGGGCACCGGCGCAGCGCGCGGTCGGCGGCGCCGAGGCCCGCCTGGCCCGACCCCTCAGCGAGGTCGATGCCCTGATCGCCGCCAGCCTCTCAGGGCCGGCGGGCTGAACTCACTTGTAGATGCCGCCGCAAACCACGGTGTCGTCGAGCTTCTCGCAGTACATGCTCTTGGGCTCGATCTTCTTGGTCTCGGGGTTGGTGAACTTGTAGTCCTGCCAGAACGAGGCCTTGGTCTTGGCCATGTCGACGCGCTCCTTGACGAAGAGCTTGCCGTCGATGTCCTTGAGCTCGATGAGGTTCTTGCCGACCATCTTGGCGTTGGCGCCGTGGGCGTGCACGGTGCCATCCAGGCCATAGACAACCAGGTAGAGGTCGTCCTTGCGCCAGGCGGCATTGGCTTTGTCGGTGAACTCGGCGTAGGCCTTGTCCTTGCCGGCGGACTTCACGTGGGCCACGCCCTTTTGCACCATCGAGGTGGCGTCGTCCTTGGTCGCGCCGCCGTCGGCCGCCCAGGCGGTGGACAGGCCAGCGAACAGGGCCATCGCGACGGCCCACTTGCGTTGCATCATCATGTCGAATCCCTCAGGTTGTCTGACGCCGTGAAGAACGTTCCGCACACGGCTGCGGCACTGCCAGAAGTCAGTCGATCAGGCCCATGTCCTGGCTCATCAGCATGCTCTCGATGTCCAGCAGGATGACCATGCGCTCGCCCACCTGGGCCAGGCCCCGGATGTAGGCCGCGTCGATGGCCGAGCTCATCTCCGGCGCAGGCCGCACGGCCTCCACCGGGATCTCCATGACGTCGCTGACCGAGTCCACCACCGTGCCGATGGTGCGCTGCCCGATGTGCAGCACGATGGTCACGGTGAAGGCGTTGTACTCGGAGGAGCTGCAGCCGAAGCGCAGCCGCAGGTCCACGATCGGCACGATGGTGCCGCGCAGGTTGACCACGCCTTTGAGGAAGTGCGGCGCATTGGCGATGCGGGTCGGGTTCTCGTAGCCCCGGATCTCCTGCACCTTCAGGATGTCGATGCCGTACTCCTCGTCTCCCAGCCGGAAGGTGAGGTACTCGCGTGCCAGCTCGGTCTGCTGTGTCTGCACGTCCAGTTTTTCCATCATGCCCATTGCATCTGCTCCTCTTGCCTGAAGACGTACTTGGCGATCAGTGGCGCGAGCGGCGCACCAGGCTGCCCACGTCCAGAATCAGTGCCACCCGGCCGTCACCCATGATGGTGGCGCCCGAGACGTCGTTGACCTTGCGGTAGTTGGATTCCAGGTTCTTGACGACCACCTGTTGCTGGCCCAGCAGCTCATCGACCAGCAGGGCCACGCGACCGCTCTCGGCCTCGACCACCACCATGATCCCGCTGTTGTGCTCCCAGTCGAATCGAGGCACCTGGAAGACCTTCTCCAGCTCGATGACCGGCATGTACTCCTCGCGGACCTCGACCACGCGGCCAGAGCCACCCACGGTCTTGATCATCTCGGTGCTGACCTGGAAGCTCTCGACCACCGAGGACAGCGGCAGGATGTAGACCTCTTCGCCCACGCCCACGCTCATGCCGTCCATGATGGCCAGCGTCAGCGGCAGTCGAACCGCCACGCGCATGCCGTAGCCTTCGGCCGAATCGATCTCGACCGTGCCGCCCAGCGAGGTGATGTTCTTCTTGACCACGTCCATGCCCACGCCGCGCCCGGACACATCGGTGACCTCCTCGGCGGTGGAGAAGCCCGGCGCAAAGATCAGGTTCCAGACCTCGTTGTCGGTCAGGCTGTCGGGGGCGTCGATGCCTTTCTCGCGGGCCTTCTTGAGCAGCTTCTCGCGCGACAGGCCGCGGCCGTCGTCGCGCACTTCGATGACGATGGAGCCGCCCTGGTGCGAGGCCGCCAGGGTGATGGTGCCCACCTCGGGCTTGCCCCGGGCCAGGCGATCGGCCGGCATCTCCACGCCGTGGTCGCAGGAGTTGCGCACGAGGTGGGTCAGCGGGTCGGTGATCTTCTCGACCAAGCCCTTGTCCAGCTCGGTGGCTTCACCCTGGGTGACCAGCTCGACCTTCTTGCCCAGCTTGTTGGCCAGGTCGCGCAGCATGCGCGGGAAGCGGCTGAAGACCGTCGACATCGGAATCATCCGGATCGACATCACGGCCTCTTGCAGGTCGCGGGTGTTGCGGTCCAGGTCGGTCAGCCCGGTGACCAGCTGCTGGTAGACGACCGGGTCCAGGCCGCGGCTGTTCTGGGCCAGCATGGCCTGGGTGATGACGAGCTCGCCCACCAGGTTGATGAGCTGGTCGACCTTCTCGACGGAGACGCGGATGGTCGAGGCTTCCGGGGCGGCCGCGGGCTTGTCTGCCTTGGCGGCGGGGCGGGCGGCCACGGTGGCGGGCTTGGCGCTGACGGGCTCGGCGGAGGCGGCTGCCGGGGCCTTGTCCGGCGCGCCCGGCGCGTTGTCAAAGAAGCCGAAGGTGGCGTCTTCCTGCGGCGGCGTGGCAGCCGACGCGGGGGGCACCGGGGCCCCATGGGCCACGAACACCACCTGCTCACGGGCGACGTGGAAGGTGAACAGGTCCATCAGCTCGGACTCGGCGGTGGCGGTGCTCACCTTGAAGCGGCGCACCCCGGCCAGGGACGGCTCATCGGGCAAGGCCTCGATGGTGCCCAGGTCGACGATTTCCTTGAACAGCTCGACGAGGTTGTCGGCCTGAGCGGGGTCGCTCAAGGGACCGACGCGCAGTTCGACCGTGCGCTGGCCTTCGGTGGGGGCGCCTGCCTGAGGCGTGGCGGCCACGGCGGTCGCTGCTGCCGCGGGGGCTGGCGCCGGCACAGGAGCGGCCACGTGGGCAGCCACCGCGACCACCGGGGCCTCTCCGGCCGACATGGCGCGGATGTTGACCAGCAGTTCGGTGGTGTCGATGGCATCGGCTCCGGAGCCCTGGTGGCGTCCCAGCATGGCCTTGAGCGCGTCACCCGACTGCAGCAGCACGTCGACCATCGGCGGCGTGGGCACCAGCTCGTGGCGGCGCAGCTTGTCGAGCAACGTCTCCATCTGGTGCGTCAGCTCGGCCACGTCGGAGAAACCGAAGGTGGCGGCGCCGCCCTTGATGGAGTGGGCACAGCGGAAGATGGCGTTGAGCTCTTCGTCGTCGGCGGCCTCGATGTCGAGCTCCAGCAGGAGCTGCTCCATGTTTTCCAGGTTCTCTCCGGCCTCTTCAAAGAAGACCTGATAGAACTGGCTGAGGTCGATGCCCGCCGAAGACGTGCTGTTGTCGGTGCTCGTGTCTGCCATGTCTGGCTCCAGATGTTCGTCGTGTTGCCCGGGGGCGCCCGAGGGCTGCGGCGCGATCAGCGGGTCAGCGGATCACTTTTTGGATGACTTCGATCAGCTTGTTCGGGTCGAACGGCTTGACCAGCCAGCCGGTGGCGCCCGCGGCGCGCCCGGCCTGCTTCATCTGATCGCTGGACTCGGTGGTCAGGATCAAGATCGGGGTGCTTTTGAACTGCGCGCTCTCACGCAGCTTCTTGGTCAGGCTGATGCCGTCCATGCGGGGCATGTTCTGGTCGGTCAGCACCAGGTCGAAGCTGCGACCGCCGGCCTTCTCCAAGGCGTCCTGGCCGTCCACGGCCTCGATCACGTTGTAGCCCGCGCTCTTGAGCGTGAAGGAGACCATTTGACGCATGGATGCGGAATCGTCGACGGCAAGGATCGAGTGCATGGCGCTCTCCGTACTGGAATGAGGTGTTCAGGATTGGGGCTTGAGGGGTGAACCAGTCAACGGCATGGTTGATTTCGGCACGTGGGATGTCATTCTTTAGAACAACTCCACCGAGCCGGCGTCCATTTCGTCCTGGGTGACGGGGTTCGGCTTGAGCGGCCCGTCTTCGACCACCGCGGCACCATCCGGGTCGTCGTCGCCCAAGGCGTCGCGTGCGATCTGGTCGGCGCAATTGCGCAGCCGTTTGTTCGTGTGGGCGATCAACTGCGTGGCCATGTCCTGAAACTGCAAGGCCGTGACGGCCTTGAACAGGGTTTGGCGCACCTCATGGAGGTGGGGCGTGATCTCGTGCCCGAGGTCGATCACCTCGCCGAGCTGGCCGGCCGAGGTGTGAAACCCTTCCATCAGGGCCAGGCAGGCGTCGTCGAGGAGGCGCTGGAGCCGCTCCAGGTCGTTGGTCACCGTCATCAGGTGGTCCTGCAACTCCGCTGCCAGGAACAGAGGCATCTCTGGTGGCGAGGTCGTGCCGGGGTCTTCGTAGCTCATCGTGACTCCACTCAACCTTGTGGGATGGCGGCCACCACGCTTGTGAATGACCGGATACATCGGGTTCTCGGCAAGTTTTCAGGGATCCTTAGGGATTTGCATAATCAGATCACGCGCCTTTGCCGGTTGTTAGAATTTTTTCCATTTCCAGCCGCGGCTTGTCCAAAATGACGCGGGAAAACTTGGCGTATATCGAAGGATTGAAACTTGCCTGTGCCGCAGTTCTCACCACCGCCATCCGCGCCCCCCGGCTCGGGCAGCACCCCCATGCCCCCGGTCCGGCTCAAAGTGCTGCACCTGGAAGACAACGAAGGCGACCACGCGCTCGTGACCGTGCACCTGATGCGCGGCGGCATCCAGGCCGACATCACCCGCGTGGAAACCGAGGCCGCCCTCATCGAGGCCCTCGCCCAGG
This sequence comes from Burkholderiales bacterium, assembly GCA_016000265.1. GTDB lineage: Bacteria > Pseudomonadota > Gammaproteobacteria > Burkholderiales > Burkholderiaceae_C > Aquabacterium. The sequence continues at coordinate 497,815 of JAECRL010000001.1, read as the reverse complement.
ACTGGGACATCATCCTGTCGGACTACAACCTGCCGGGCTACTCGGGCCTGGCCGCGCTGGACAAGGTCCGCTCCATGGGCAAGCTGGTGCCCTTCATCCTCGTGTCGGGTGAGATCGGCGAGGACATCGCCGTGCAGGCCATGCGCAACGGCGCCAACGACTACCTGCTCAAGAGCAACCTCACCCGCCTGGCCCCCGCCGCCCTGCTGGCCATCGAGGCCAATCGCACGCGGATTGCCAAGCAACGAGCCGACCACGCCCTCACCCGCTCGCGCCAGCAGCTGCGCGAGCTGGCCCAGCACCTGCAGACCAGCATCGAGCAGGAACGCGCGGCCATCGCCCGCGAGATTCACGACGACGTGGGCGGCGCGCTGACGGCCGTGAAGTTCGACCTGGCCTGGATCGCCCGCCACGCGCCCAACCCGGAGATCGCCGAGCGCGTGCAACAGGCGCTGGAGTCGGTGGGCCACGCCCACGAGGCCAGCCAGCGCATCATGCACAACCTGCGCCCGGCCATCCTGGAGCAAGGCCTGGTGGCCGCCCTGCAGTGGATGGCCGACCGCTTCGGCAAACGCACCGGCATCGAAACCACCTTCCGCACCAGCCACGAAAAAATGCAGCTCGCACCGGGGGTGCCCCTGGTGGCCTACCGTTTTGCGCAAGAGGCGCTGACGAATGTCTCCAAACACGCACAGGCCACGCGCGTGAGCGTCGATGTCTCGCAGGCTGGCGGGGTCCTGTCCATCGAAGTGACCGACAATGGACGCGGCCTGAGCACAGAGGACCTGGCCAAGGCGCGGTCCTTCGGGATCCGCGGCCTGCACGAGCGGGCCGAAACCGTGGGCGGCTGGGTGGACCTCAGCAGCAAACCCGGTGGCGGCACCTCGCTGATCCTGTCGGTTCCGCTCTCGGGTCCAGAAAACGGCTTCATCGACCGGCTGCTGCCCGGCCTGGACGGTGACGCATCCGGCATCGACCAGGATCCCGACGATCCGACCGCCTGGGGCAACCTATGATCAAAGTCATCCTCTGCGACGACCACGCGCTGATCCGACGCGGCATCCGCGACACCCTGGCCGACGCCGATGACATCGACGTCGTGGGCGAGGCCGCCGACTACGGCGAGTTGCGCGCCCTGTTTCGGGACCAGAGCTGCGACGTGCTGGTGCTCGACATCAACCTGCCCGGGCGCAGCGGCCTGGACGTGCTGCACGTGCTCAAGGAAGAGGGCAACCCGGTCAAGGTGCTGGTGGTGTCCATGTACCCCGAAGACCAGTACGCCATGCGCGCACTCAAGGCCGGGGCCTCGGGCTACCTCAACAAGGGCAGCGACGCCGCGCAGATCGTCGCCGCCGTGCGCACCGTCTCGCAGGGCAAAAAGTACGTCACGCCCGAGATGGCGCAGATGCTGGTCGACAACCTGACCACCCCGGCCCAGGAAGACGCCCACCAGAAGCTCTCCGACCGCGAGCTGCAGACCCTGGTGATGATCGCGTCGGGCAAGCGCCTGTCCGACATCGCCGAGCAGCTGCTGCTGAGCCCCAAGACGGTGAGCGTGTACCGCGCCCGGGTGCTGGAAAAACTGGGCTTGACCAACAACTCCGAGCTCACCGTCTACGCCATCCGCAATGGCCTGGTCTGAGGTGAAAGTCCCCTCAACTGAGCGGCGCGCCAGACGCCATCCGGTCGCATTCCGGGACGATGATCTCGCACCATGAGCCAGCAGCGAACCGAACAGACCGCTTTCAGCGCCGCGACGTGGATGACGGCATCGAGCTACGTCATCTTCCTGTCGGGCTTCGTCAACAGCGTCTTCGTCACGCGGGCGCTGGGCCCCGAGTCGTACGGCGTCTACTCCTACCTGATCTGGATGGTCAGCTTCTCGATGACGGTGGCCACCGGGGGCTTCAACCTCACGGCCATCCGCTTCATCGCCGAAGCCATCGGGCAGAAGAACCTGCCTCGCGCGTACGCCATCCACCTGTGGCTGCGCCGCTTGATGTGGCTGATGCTGGTGATCATGGGCGTGGCTTTGGGGGCCACCTTGCTCGCCCCCACCATGTTCCCCACCGAGGTTCAAGCACGCCTGGGCCTGTACCTGGCGTTCGCGCTCGTGTGCGCGGTCACCAAGGCGGTCTACATGTTCGAGGTCTCGGCCTCCAAAGGCTACTCGGTCTTCTACACCGAGGCGCTGACGGCGGGGGGCATCGGCCTGATCAGCACGGCCCTGACGTCGACCCTCTACTTCATGGACCAGGAGCTGGACGCCTACCTCCTGCTGTTCCTCGTGGCCTCGGTTGCCCACCCCATCATGGCGCGGGTGATCATGCACCGCCACGGCGTTCGCCCTGAACCCACCCCGTTGGAGACGGAAGACCGAGACAAGCTCAACAGCGCCTTGCGCTGGAACACCTCCTTGTCGCTGGTGGGCATGGTGTCGTCCAAGTCGATCGACACCTACTTGCTGGGCCTGCAATCGCTGACGGCCTACATCGGCTACTACAACATCGCCTCGGCCCTGGTAAAAAGCGGCCTGGACCTGCTGTCGACGGGCTTTTCTTCCATGCTGTTGCCCTTCATTTCGCGCGCCCAGGCCGAGGGCGGGCACGCGCGGGTGCAGGAGATCTTCTCGGCGTCGGTGCGCTTCTACCAGTTCGTGGGCATCCTGGTGGCCGCTGGCGGCTACCTGATGGGCGAGGTCATCGTGACGACGCTGTACGGACAGGCGTACTTCGAGGTCATCCCGGCCCTGCAGGTGATGGCCTGCGTGGGTGGGCTGACGCTGCCTGGGGCTTCGTACTCGGCCGTCTTCATCGCCACCGACAACCACCAGGCCCGCCTGCGCTTCATCTTCCTGGGCGCGGGCATCTCGCTGGCGGCGGCCTTCGTCTTCATCCCCTGGTTGGGTTTCAACGGCGCGCTGCTGTCGACCATCGTGGGCAACGGCCTGTCCTACCTGGTGATCGCGGTGGTGGCGCATCGCAGCCTGAACATCCGCTTCCCCCTGCGCAACATCCTGCGCCTGATGCTGGCCGCGGCGGCCTCGCTGGCCCTGGTGTCGGTGCTGCTGCACGAGCCCTCGTCGCTGGTGGCGTCGATGGGCGCGACCCTGGCCTTCGGGGTGCTGTTCCTGGTGCTGAGCCTGAACACCGGGGCCTGGGAGCCCGATGACATCGCGGTGCTGAAGCAAAACAGCCGCCACCTCGATAAACTGTTGAGCGCGTTGCAGTTTCGTCGGCGCAACTGACCAGAACCCCATTCAGCGAGAGCCCAGATGACTTCACGCACCTTGCTGCGAGCCGCCTTGAACGAGCTCGACCAGGGGCACCCTCCCGACGCACCGGTGCCGCACCTGATCCACATGACGGCGCGCAACAAGGAGCTCGAAGGGGATTTCGCCGCCAACTTGCAGCGCATCCGGGACATGAACCCGGGCTGGACGGTGACGGTCTACGACGACACGGACATCGAGCGCTTCATCCAGGAGTCCTACGGAGCGGCCACCCTGGCGCTGTACGGGATGCTCAACAAGCGCTATGGCGCCGCCCGCGCCGACCTGTTTCGATACCTGTGCGTTTACCGCCTGGGCGGCGTCTACCTGGACCTCAAAAGCACCACGACACGCCCCCTGGACGATTGGATCCGGCCGAGCGACCGCTACCTGCTGTCCCAGTGGGACAACGCCCCCACCGGCCAGCACTCCGACTGGGGGCTCTACCCGGAGTTGGCACACATCCCCCACGGCGAGTACCAACAGTGGTTCATCGTCGCGGCGGCGGGTCACCCCTTCCTGCGCGCGGTGATCGCGGAGGTGCTCCGAACCATCGCATGCCATCGCCCCTTGCCCGTGCGGTGCGGGCGGCAAGGGGTCATCCGGGTCACCGGTCCCGTGAGGTACACCCTCGCCATTCACCCCATCCGGGAGCAACACCCTCACCGGCTCATCGACGTGGAAGACGCGATGCAAGGCGGCTTGGTCTACAGCATCTTCGAGGGCGAGCGCGAGCATTACAAGCTCAACGCGGTGCACTACTCTCAGCTCACGGAGCCCATCGTGGCGCTCAGCCCGATGGGCACCCGGGTGTTCAACGTCGCCCGCGACGTGCGCCTGCTGCTGTCAGGCAGGAAGCACAGGGTGGTGTCGGCGCTGGCGGGCGTGAAGCGGCGGGTCAAGCGACGCTTGAAGCGCCGCTGATCCGAGGGCTCACTCCTCCAGCAGCGAGCGCAGCATCCAGGCGGTTTTTTCGTGGATGTCCAGGCGCTGGGTCAGCAGGTCGGCGCTGGGCTCATCGGAGGCCTCGTCGACCAGCGGGTACAGCGCGCGAGCGGTGCGGGCCACGGCCTCGTGCCCGGCGACCAGGATGCGGATCATCTCCTTGGCCTTGGGCGGCTCGACGGGGGCATCCGGCAGGCTGCTGGCCTTGGCGAAATCGGCGAAGGAGCCGATGGCCGGGTAGCCCAGGGCGCGCACGCGCTCGGCGATCGGGTCCACCGCGTTCCACAGCTCCGTGTACTGGTCCATGAACATGTTGTGCAGGGCGTTGAACATCGGGCCCGTCACGTTCCAGTGGAAGTTGTGCGTGGTCAGGTAGAGCGTGAAGGTGTCGGCCAGCAGGCCATTGAGCCCTTTGGCGATGGCGGCGCGGTGGTCGGCCGAGATGCCGATGTCGATGGCCTGGCCCTTGGGAGCTGCGGGGGTGCTCGACTTCGTGCTCGGCTTCGTGCTTGCCTTGGGGTCGTTGGATTTCTTGTCCGTCTTGGCCATGTTCGGTTCTCCTGGGTTGGCGAGGGGATTCGATGCCAGTGACTTTAGCAAGAGTGGGTGACAGCCCGGACCGCTGCAACGCAAAGCCAACGCAAATGCGCCTATGGCGGCTTTGCCCGAAATCAATCGTTGGGTCGACCCGAGCCCAGGCGCTCACTCGATGGGCGTCAGCTTGGCCACGCTCAGCATCAGCCACTTGGTGCCATGGCGCCCGAAGTTGACCTGCACGCGGGCGTCGGGCCCGTTGCCCTCCAGGGTCAGCACCACGCCTTCGCCGAACTTGTTGTGAAAGACGCTCTGGCCGGCGCGGAAGCCGCCTTCGCTCTTGGCCTGCGCCATGGCCTGGGGGATGGGGGCGGTGAGGTCCTTGAAGTTGTCCTCGCCCCGGCGCGCACCGCCCCAGGCCGGCGCCTGGCGGAAGGGCTGGGCCCCGGCGCCCACCATCGAGCCCATGCCCTTGCCGCTGGACCACGCGTCCTGGTAGGACTTGGCGAAGCCCGAACCGAAGCCCTGGTTGCGCGGCGTCAGCCACTTCAGGGATTCTTCGGGCAGCTCCTCCAGGAAGCGGCTCTTGACGTTGTAGCGCGTCTGGCCGTGCAGCATGCGGGTCTGGCTGAAGCTCAGGTACAGGCGCTGGCGCGCCCGGGTGATGGCCACGTACATGAGGCGCCGCTCTTCTTCCAGGCCGTCGGTGTCCTTGAGCGAGTTCTCGTGCGGGAACAGCCCCTCTTCCAGGCCACTGAGGAAGACGTTGTGGAACTCCAGGCCCTTGGCGGCGTGGATGGTCATGAGCTGCACGGCATCCTGGCCGGCCTGGGCCTGGTTGTCGCCGGCTTCGAGTGAGGCGTGGGTCAGGAAGGCCAGCAGCGGCGAGATGATCTCGCCCGTTTCGGCGTCGGGCAGCAACTCCACGGCGGCCACGGCGGCGGGCAGCCCCACAGCGAGGGTGCCCGCGGGCTCGTCCACCGGCAGGGCCACGGCGTCCTTGCCAAAGCCTTCCTGGGTGACGAAGGCCTCGGCCGCGTTGACCAGCTCGATCAGGTTTTCCACGCGCTCCTGGCCGTCCTTCTCGGCGCGGTAGTGCTCGGCCAGCCCGGACGCCTCGACCACGTGCTCGATGATGTCGCGCAGGGTCAGGCCGCGCGTGGCTTCGCGCATGCGGTCGATCAGGGCCATGAAGGCCTGCAGGTTGCCGCCGGCCTTGCCCGCCACCGCGGTCACGCTTTGCGACAGGCTGCGTCCACTGACGCGGGCCGCGTCCTGCAACTGCTCGATGCTGCGCGCGCCGATGCCGCGGGCGGGGAAGTTCACCACGCGCAGGAAGCTGGTGTCGTCGCTGGGGTTCTCGATGAGGCGCAGGTAGGCCAGCGCGTGCTTGACTTCGGCGCGCTCGAAAAAGCGCAGGCCGCCATAGACCTTGTAGGGCAGGCCGGCGTTGAACAAAGCGGACTCGATCACGCGGGACTGCGCGTTGCTGCGATAGAGCATCGCGATCTCGTGCAGCGGGTGGCCCTCGCGCTTGATCTGGCGGATCTCCTCGAGCATCCACTGCGCTTCGGCGAAATCGCTGCTGGCCTCGTGCACGCGGATGGGCTCGCCCTGGCCCGCGTCGGTGCGCAGGTTCTTGCCCAGGCGCTTGCTGTTTTGCGCGATGAGGGTGTTGGCCGCGTCCAGGATGTGGCCGTGGCTGCGGTAGTTCTGCTCCAGCTTGATGACCTGGGGCACGCGGAACTCGCGCTCGAAGTCGGCCATGTTGCCGACCTGGGCGCCGCGGAAGGCGTAGATGCTCTGGTCGTCGTCACCCACGGCGAACACGCTGTTGCCGGTGACGGCCGGGTTGCCGGCGAACATCTTGAGCCACAGGTACTGCAGCCGGTTGGTGTCCTGGAACTCGTCGACGAGGATGTGCTTGAAGCGCCGCTGGTAGTGCTCACGCACCTCGGCGTGGTCGCGCAGGACCTCGTAGGTGCGCAGCATCAGCTCGGCGAAGTCAACCACGCCTTCGCGCTGGCACTGGTCCTCGTAGGCCTGGTAGACGGCCAGCTGCATGCGACCGAGTTCGTCGCGGGGCTGCAGGTCCTGGGGTCGGCGGCCGTCTTCCTTGGCATTGGCGATGAACCACATCGTCTGCTTGGGCACGCACTTTTCTTCGTCGTACTTCAGCGCCTTGATGACGCGCTTGATGGCCGAGAGCTGGTCGCTGGTGTCCAGGATCTGAAAGGCAGCGGGCAGCCCGGCGACCTTGGCGTGGGCTCGCAGGAAGCGGTTGCACAGGCCGTGGAAGGTGCCGATCCACATCATGCGGGTGTTGACCGGCAGCATGGCCGACAGGCGCGCCTGCATCTCCTTGGCGGCCTTGTTGGTGAAGGTCACGGCCATGATGCCGGCCGGCGAGGCCTGCCCGGTCTGCATCAGCCAGGCGATGCGGGTGGTCAGCACGCGCGTCTTGCCCGAGCCGGCGCCGGCCAGGATCAGCGCCGGGCCCGGCGGGGCGGTGACGGCGGCGAGTTGCTCGGGGTTGAGCCCGGCGAGCAAGGGGGAGGACAAGTCGGCGTGCAGAGGGGCGGTCATGGCGAGATTGTAGGGAGCCGCCAACGCCCGCCCCGCCAGTCGGGCGAAGATTGACGCGGCCCGGGGGGAGCGATAGCCTGATGGCGTCGGCCTTGCGACGCCCCTTTTGTTTTCCCCCGCTCAACGCCGTCCAGCGAAAGCCCCGCCATGCTCAAGCCCCCTCTCGACGCGGCCACGCTGTCCGACCAGCACAAAGGCATCGCCAGCCACGAGCACCATTTCAACGGCCTGCAAGCCGGCCTCAGGCGGCTGGCCTCGGCCTGGTTGCTGGCGGCCCTGGGGGCCATCGCCCTGAGCCTGCTGCCGCCCGCCATCAGCGACGCCCGCGAGGCACGCGAGTCGCCCTCGCCCTCGCCCTCGCCCTCGCCCTCCTCCATCACCCAGCCTGGCGACCACGACCTGAGCCTGGTCTGGCAGGGTGAAGCGCGCCGCTACCGGGTGCACGTGCCGCCGACGTTCAAGGCCAGCCAGCCCAGCGCGGTGGTCTACTTCTTCCACGGGGGTGGGAGCAACCTGGCGCACGCCGCCAACGAGGCGTTCTACGGCCAGGTCGGTGAGTCAGACCGGCGCGGCCACATCGTGGTCTTCCCCAACGGTCACAGCCGGCTGCGGTCGGGCAAGCTCGCCACATGGAACGCAGGCCACTGCTGCGGTTCGGCCCGCGACGAGCAGGTCGACGACGTCGGCTTCGTGCGCGCCCTGCACGCCGAGCTTCAACGCCGAGTTCGCGTCGACCCGACCCGCGTCTTCGCCGCCGGCATGTCCAACGGCGGCATGATGGCCTACCGCCTGGCCTGCGAGGCCAGCGACGTCTTCAGCGCCATCGCGGCGGTGGCCGGCACCGACAACACGCGCGTGTGCCAACCCGAACGCGCCGTGTCGATCCTGCACATCCACGCGAAAGACGACGAGCGGGTGCTCTTCAACGGTGGCGCAGGCCAGGACTCCCGGCACGTGACGGACTTCGTCTCGGTGCCCGAATCGACCGCCAAATGGGCCCGGCTCAACGGTTGCCAGGCCGCCACGCGCGGGGTGCTCGACGCCCCCGGTGCGCGCTGCGTGGTCCACGATGGCTGCCGCGATGGCAAGCAGGTTCAGCTGTGCGTGACGGACACCGGAGGCCACGCCTGGCCGGGTGGGCGCAAGGTGCGAGGCGGCGCCGGCAGCCCGGCCCTGTCCGCCACCGAGCGCATGGGGGCCTTCTTCTTCGAGCGCTGAGCGGCACTCAGCGCCAACATCAAGCCAGCCGGAAGGTCTCGCGGTAATCGGGCACGCGGGCCTTCCAGCCCAGCTTTTCCGTGATGCGCAGGCGCAGCGTGTCGGCCGCTTCGGGCTCGCCATGCGTGACGAAGACCTGGCTGGGCGCTTGCCCCAGCGCCTTCAGCCAGTCGAGCAAATCCGACTGGTCGGCGTGGGCCGACAGGCCCGCGATCTGCCTCACCTCCGCGCGAATGGACACGTACTCGCCGAACAGCTTGATGGAGCGGCCGCCTTCGGCCAGCGTGGCGCCCCGCGTGCCGCCGGCCTGAAAGCCGCTGAGCACGATGGCGTTGCGCGCGTGCGGGCCGTAGTTGCCCACGTGGTGCAGCACGCGCCCGCCCGTGACCATGCCGCTGCCCGCGATGATGACCATGGGGTAACGCTGGCGCATCAGCGCCTTGGACTCTTCCACATCGCGCACGAACCGCGTCATGCGGGTGATGCCGTCGCACTCCTCGTCCGTCAGGCGGTGCAAGTCGTTGTGGCGGTGGTACAGGCCCGTGGCCGAGATGCCCATCGGGCTGTCCAGCACCACCGGCAGGTCCGGGATGGCGCCGGCCTGCTTGAGCCGGTAGAGGGAGTACAGCAGGCTCTGCGTGCGACCCACGGCGAACGCCGGGATGACCACCACGCCGCCACGCGCCGCCGTGCGCCGCACGATGTCGCCCAGCTCCTCGGTCGGGTCCTGGTCGATGTGCTCGCGGTTGCCGTAGGTGGACTCGATCACCACCCAATCGGCCTGCTGGCCGGTCGCTGGCGGCAGCATGACCAGGTCGTCGCGACGCCCCAGGTCACCCGAGAACAGGATGGCCCGTCCACCGTGCGAGATGCGCACGCTGCTGGCCCCCAGGATGTGGCCCGCCGGCGTGAACTGCACTTGCACGCCTTCGCCCAGGTCCAGCAGGCCGTCGCGGGCCACCGGCTTGAGGTGCTCGATGGCCTGGCGGGCATCCTGCAAGGTGTACAGCGGCTCGGCCGGGCTGTGTTTGGTGGCGCCATGGCGGTTGCGAAAGCGGGCTTCCTCCTCCTGCAGGTGCGCCGTGTCCTGCAGCAAGATGGCCGCCAGCTCGGCGGAGGCCGCTGTGGTCCAGATGCGCCCCCTGAAGCCCCCTCGCATCAACAACGGCAGCGAGCCGCTGTGGTCGATGTGGGCGTGGGTCAACAGCACCGCGTCCAGGCTGGCCGGGTCGAACGGCAAAGGCGCCCAGTTGCGATCGCGCAGGAGCTTGTAGCCCTGGAACAGGCCGCAATCCACCAGCAGGCGCTTGCCACCCACCTCCACCAGGGTCTTGGACCCCGTCACGGTGGCGGTTGCACCGTAGAAAGTCACGTCCATGGTCATGTCTGACACCCCTTCAGCGGACTCAATGGATGACCAGCAAAGGCACCTGGCTGTGCGCCAGCACGCTCTTGGTCAGGCTGCCGTGGATGAGGGCGTCCAGGCCGTGGCGACCGTGCGTGGCCATGACGATGAGGTCGCAGCGCTGGCGAGACGCCATGTCGACGATGGCCTGCTGCACATCGTCGGTGATGATGAACTGGCCATCGAAGTGCACCCCCGCCGCCTGGGCCTTGGCACCGAAGCCCTTGAGCACCTCGCGTGCATGGGCCTCACAGCGTTTTTCGTGCTCCTGGAAGGTGGCCACGTCGTAGGCCACGGCGGCCTGCTCCACCACCAGCAAGGGCAGCGGCGGCTCGGCCGTGAAGCCGGTGATCGACGCCCCCAGCATCTTGGCCAGCCCGATGGCGTGGTCCATGGCCTTGAGCGAGAGCTCGCTGCCGTCCACCGGCACCAGCAAATGTTCGTACATGATCGCCTCCACGCGTTGGGTGAATCTGAAGTCCATGCTAGGGCCATCTGGCCAGAGCGCCAAGCCCCAGAACCGCCGGCCTTGATCCACCTCAGTTTTTTGCCAGTCGGCCCCGGGCCCGACAACACCCCGTCACGCACCCCTGGCGCCACTTAAAATCGCGGTTTGGCTCAGCGATCGCTGCGGCTCACTTGCCGCCCCTTGCCGCCCCTTGCCTTTTCATTGCCGCCGTCCTTGCGTCCGGCAATCACCCCGCCCACACCATGACCGAACTCGCCAAATCTTTCGATCCCGGCCCCATTGAAGCCAAGTACGGCCCCCTGTGGGAGCAGCGCGGCCTCTACAAGCCCACGCTGGACGAGTCCAAGCCCTCTTTCTGCATCCAGCTGCCGCCGCCCAACGTCACGGGCACGCTGCACATGGGGCACGCCTTCAACCAGACCATCATGGACTCGTTGACGCGTTACCACCGCATGAAGGGCCACAACACGCTGTGGATCCCCGGCACCGACCACGCCGGCATCGCCACGCAGATCGTGGTGGAGCGCCAGCTGCAGGAAAAGGGCGTCGAAGGCGAAAAGAGCCGCCACGACCTGGGCCGCAAGAACTTCGTCGCCCGCGTCTGGGAGTGGAAGGAGCAATCGGGCTCCACCATCACCCAGCAGATGCGCCGCATGGGCGATTCGGTCTCCTGGGACCACGAATACTTCACCATGGACGACAAGCTCTCCAAGGTGGTGGTCGAGACCTTCGTGCGCCTGCACGAGGAAGGCCTGATCTACCGCGGCAAGCGCCTGGTGAGCTGGGACCCGATCCTCAAATCCGCCGTGTCTGACCTCGAAGTCGAAAGCGAGGAAGAAGACGGCTCGATGTGGCACATCCGCTATGCCGTCGACGGCAGCGCCGACAGCCTCGTCGTGGCCACCACCCGCCCCGAGACCCTGCTGGGCGACACCGCCGTCATGGTCCACCCCGAAGACGAGCGCTACACGGCGCTGATCGGCAAACAGGTCAAGCTGCCCATCACCGGCCGCCTGGTGCCCGTGATCGCCGATGAGCACGTGGACAAGGACTTCGGCACCGGCGTCGTCAAGGTCACCCCGGCCCACGACACCAACGACTACCAGGTCGGTCTGCGCCACCACCTGCCCATGCTGACCATCTTCGACCTCGAAGCCAAGGTCAGCGCGCACGAAGCCACCGACATCCCCGCCGAGTACGTCGGCCTGGACCGCTTCGTGGCCCGCAAGAAAATCGTCGCCCAGCTCGAAGCCGACGGCCAGCTGGTCGAGGTCAAGAAGCACAAGCTGATGGTGCCGCGCTGCGCCCGCACCGGGCAGGTGATCGAGCCCATGCTGACGGACCAGTGGTTCGTGGCCATGACCAAGCCCGGCGCCAAGGGAGTGAGCATCGCCGACCAGGCCATCGAGGCCGTGGCCTCGGGCGACGTCAAGTTCGTGCCCGAGAACTGGGTCAACACCTACAACCAGTGGATGAACAACATCCAGGACTGGTGCATCAGCCGCCAGCTGTGGTGGGGCCACCAGATCCCGGCCTGGTACGGCAGCAACGGCGAGATCTACGTGGCCCGCTCGGAAGAAGAAGCCCGCGCCAAGGCCGTGGCCGCCGGCTACACGGGCGAGCTCACCCGCGACGAAGACGTGCTCGACACCTGGTACTCGTCCGCGCTGGTGCCCTTCTCGACCCTCGGCTGGCCCGAGCAGACCAAGGAGATGGACCTGTTCCTGCCTTCGTCGGTGCTGGTCACCGGCTACGACATCATCTTCTTCTGGGTCGCCCGGATGATCATGATGACCAAGCACTTCACCGGCAAGGTGCCCTTCAAGCACGTCTACATCCACGGTCTGGTGCGCGACGCCCAAGGCCAGAAGATGTCCAAGTCAGAAGGCAACGTGCTGGACCCCGTCGACCTGATCGACGGCATCGAGCTTGGCCCCCTGCTGGACAAGCGCACCACCGGCCTGCGCAAGCCCGAGACCGCGCCGAAGGTCCGCAAAAACACCGAAAAAGAGTTCCCCGAAGGCATCCCCGGCTACGGCGCCGACGCGCTGCGCTTCACCTTTGCCGCACTGGCCAGCCTGGGCCGCGCCATCAACTTCGACTCCAAGCGCTGCGAGGGCTACCGCAACTTCTGCAACAAGCTGTGGAACGCCACCAAGTTCGTGCTGATGAACACCGAGGGCCAGGACTGCGGCCTCAAGGCCCACCAGCCCGGCGTGTGCGCCACCGGCGGCTACCTGGAGTTCAGCCCCGCCGACAAATGGATCGTCTCGGAACTGCAGCGCGTGGAAGCCGCGGTCGAACAAGGCTTCACCGACCTGCGCCTGGACAACGTGGCCAACGCCATTTACCAGTTCGTCTGGGACGAGTACTGCGACTGGTACATCGAGATCGCCAAGGCGCAGCTCAACGCCGCCAAGGACAGCGGCAACGAAGCCGCCGCGCGCGCCACCCGCCGCACCCTGATCCGCGTGCTGGAGACCGTGCTGCGGCTGCTGCACCCCATCACGCCCTTCATCACCGAAGAGCTGTGGCAGGTGGTCGCCCCCGTGGCCGGCCGCAAAACCGAAGGCAGCGACGAAACCCTGGTGCTGGCCGCCTACCCGCAACCCGACCTGGGCCGCGTGTGCGCTGAATCCGACGCCTGGGTGGCCAAGCTCAAGGCCATCGTGGGCACCACACGCAACCTGCGCAGCGAGATGAGCCTGTCGCCAGCCGAGCGCATGCCCCTGCTGACCACGGGCGACGCCGAATTCATCCGCCAGGCCGCCCCGATCATCAAAGCACTGGGCAAGCTCAGCGAGGTGCAGGTGCTGGACGAGGCCGCCTTCGCCGCCGCCACCGCCATGGCGCCCGTGGCCGTGCACGGTGAGGCCCGCCTGGCCCTGCACGTCGAGATCGACGTCGAAGCCGAGAAGGCCCGCCTGAGCAAGGAAGTGGCCCGACTGGAAGGCGAGATCGCCAAAGCACAGGCCAAGCTGGGCAACGAGAGCTTCGTGGCGCGCGCCCCCGCCGCCGTGGTCGAGCAGGAAAAGCAGCGCGTGGCCGATTTCACCGCCAGCGTCGCCCGACTCAAAGGCCAACTCGAGCGCCTGGCTTGACGTCCGGCTTGCCGCCTGGAGCGCCCATGATCCCATCGAGCATCATCACCAAGGCCATCTTCCCGGTGGCCGGCCTGGGCACGCGCTTCCTGCCCGCCACCAAGGCGCAGCCCAAGGAGATGCTGCCCGTGGTGGACAAGCCCCTGATCCAGTACGCCGTGGAAGAGGCCTACGCGGCCGGCATCAGAGAGATGATCTTCGTGACCGGGCGCCACAAGCGCCCCATCGAGGACCACTTCGACATGGCCTTCGAGCTGGAGCACGAACTGGAGCTGGCGGGCAAGCATGAACTGCTGCAACTGGTGCAGTCCATCAAGCCCGACGACATGGAGTGCGTGTTCGTTCGCCAGCCCAAAAGCCTGGGCCTGGGCCACGCCGTGCTGTGTGGCGAGCGGCTGGTTCGCGGCGAACCCTTCGCCGTGCTGCTGGCCGACGACCTGATGGTGGGCGAGCCCCCTGTGCTGGCGCAGATGGTGCAGCAATTCGAGGCTTTGCAAGGCTCGATCCTGGCGGTGCAGGAGGTGCCCGCCGAGCACACGAAACGCTACGGCATCGTCGCGGGCGCGCGCTTGAGCGAGCGCGTCATGGACGTCACCCAGATCGTCGAAAAGCCGGCCCCCGAGAGGGCGCCATCGCGACTGGGCGTGGCCGGCCGCTACATCCTCACCCCCGCCGTGTTCGAGCAGATCCGCCAGCAACCGCGCGGCGTGGGCAACGAGATCCAGCTGACCGACGGCATCGCCGGCCTGCTGCGCTCGGAAAAGGTCTACGCCTACCAGTACAGCGGCAAGCGCTACGACTGCGGCAGCAAGGAGGGCTTCCTGGAAGCCAACGTGGAGCTGGCCTTGCGGCATCCCCAGGTCGGCGGCTGGTTCCGCGCCTACCTCAAGGGCCTGGACCTAGGCTGAGCCCTGCAAGCCGGGCACCAGGCCCGCCACCTCCAGCTGCATCATGATCATGTTGACCAGGGTGGCCACCGACGGCCGCCCGGTGTCAACGCGGTAGTGCGCCACCTCTTCGTACAGCGGGTGACGCTGCTCATGGAGTTCGCGCAACTTGGCCAGCGGATCGGCAACCTGCAGCAAAGGTCGCTGCGTGTCGTGGCGCAGACGCCGGTAGAGCTCATCGGGCGTCGAGCGCAGGTAGATCACGGTGCTGCTGTCGTGCAGGCGCTGGCGGTTGGCCGGCCTCAGCACGGCGCCGCCCCCGGTGGCCAGGATCAACGGCCCCCCATGACCTGTGGTCAGGTCGCGGATCACCTCTTCTTCCAGGTCGCGGAAGGCGGCTTCACCGTGTTGCTCGAAATAGGCACGGATCGGCATGCCGATCCGTTCTTCCAGCACCGTGTCCGAGTCCAGGAAACGGGCCCCCAGGCGTCGGGCCAACTGCCGCCCGACGGTGGACTTGCCCCCTCCGGGCAGGCCCACCAAAGAAACCACCGAAGACATCAGCGCAAAGCGCCCCTCTCCGACACCACCTTGGGCGTCAGGAAAATCAAGAGCTCGGAACGCTCGGTCTGGCGCGAGTTGTTCTTGAACAGGTGGCCCAGCACCGGGATGTCACCCAGCACCGGCACCTTCTGCTCGGTCACGTTCTCTGACTGCTGGAAGATGCCGCCGATCACCACCGTGCCGCCGTTCTCCACCAGCACCTGCGTCTGAACGTGCTTGGTGTCGATGGCGAAGCCCGCCGTGGTCACCTGGCCAACGCTGTCCTTGTTGACATCGACGTCCAGGATGATGCTGCCCTCGGGCGTGATCTGCGGCGTGACCTCCAGCTTCAGGTTCGCCTTGCGGAAGGTGATGGCCGTGGCGCCGCTGGAGGTGGCCGTCTGGTAGGGCAGCTCGGTGCCCTGCTCGATCAGCGCCTTGACCTGGTCGGCCGTGATGACGCGCGGGCTGGAGACGATCTTGCCGCGGCCATCCGCTTCCAGGGCCGAGATTTCCAGGTTCAGGGCGTGGTTCACACTGGAGGTGAACAGCGACACCCCGATGGACGCCGGGTTGAAGCCGTTGATGCCCTGCCCCGGCAGGTTCACGAAGTAGCTGTTGTTCACGCTGGCGGCCGAGCCGGTCAGGTTCTGCCCCGTCTCGGCGACCACGCCGGAGTAGCTGCCCGACACGCCCACGTTGAGGTTGCCAGAGCCGCCCACCGCGGTCTTGTTGGACGTGCCCAGGCGCACACCCAGGGTGCGGCTGAAGGAGTCATCGGCCTCCACGATGCGCGCCTCGATCAGCACCTGTCGAACCGGGATGTCGATCTTGGCGATCAGGGCCTGGATCTCCTCGAGCTTGGAGGGGATGTCGTTGACGAACAGCTGGTTGGTGCGCGACTCGGAGATCACACTGCCGCGCGGCGACAGGATGCGGCTGGCGTTGTTGCCACCGCCGCCCGTGCGGTTGTTGGTGCCCGCCAGGCCCTTGGCGATTTCTTCGGCCTTGCTGTAGTTCAGCTGGAAGGACTGCGTGCGCAGCGGCTCCAGCGCCGCCACCTGGGCCTTGGCCTCCAGGTCGATCTTTTCCTTGGCGTTGATCTCATCCTTCGGCGCGATCCACAGCACGTTGCCGTTCTTGCGCACGCCCAGCCCCTTGGACTGCAGGATGATGTCGAGGGCCTGATCCCACGGCACGTCCTTGAGTCGCAGGGTCACGTTGCCGTTGACCGAGTCGGAGGTCACCACGTTGAAGTTGGTGAAGTCGGCGATGACCTGCAGCAGGGCACGCACCTCGATGTTCTGGAAGTTCAGCGACAGCTTCTCGCCCGAATAGCCCGGCCCCTTCGTCAGCTTGTTGGGGTCCGGCTTGCGCGAGCGCACTTCCAGCACGAACTGGTTGTCGCTCTGGTAGGCCGAGTGCTCCCAATCACCGGTCGGCTCCACCGTCAGCTTGACGCGGTCGCCGCTCTGCGTGGCCGACACCTTCTGCACGGGCGTGCCGAAGTCCGCCACGTCAAAGCGCTTGCGCAGCCGCTCAGGCAAGGTCGCCCGCACGAACTCGACCACCAGGGACTGCCCCTGCTGACGGATGTCGACGCCCACCTGGTTGTTGGGCAACTCCACCAGCACGCGGCCGGAGCCGTCCTGGCCGCGGCGGAAGTCGATTTCCTTCAGGGCCAGGGCGTTGACGTTCTTGTTTTCCGCGAAGTGCACCGGCTCGGGTTGAGCCGAAGCCAGGGCCGCGGTGGCCGGCGCCGGGGCGGAGCCCACCGCCGGGTCGAGGAACAGCAGCAAGGACTTGCCCTGCAGCTGCGCCCGGTAGGTGGTGGCCTGTCGCAGGTTCAGCACCACGCGGCTGCGGTCCCCTGCGTTGGCGACGTTGACCGTGCGCAGGTTGCCGTTGTTGATCTCGACCACGTTGCGCGCCAGGCCATTGGTCACACCCGGCAGGTCGATGGCGATGCGCGGCGGGGCCTGCACCACGAAACCCGCGGGCAGCGAGGCCAGCGGCTCGGACAGGTCGATGCGCACCACCTCCGCGCCCGCTTGCTGCGAGCTGGTGATGGCCTGGATGGCCGCAGCCGCCAGGGTCAGGGGCGACACCAGTGCCAGGGCGAGCCCGGCCATCGCAAGACGCCACGTTTTCATGGATGCTTTCTCCAGCTTCATCATCACTTGCCACCCTCTTGCAACTGCAGGGTGGTCGGCCGCTCGATCCACTCGCCGGCGGCGTCCTGCACGATCTCGCGCAACGAGATGTCGGTCTCGGTCACTTTCAAGATCTTTCCGTAGTTCTGTCCGATGTAGTCGCCTGCCTTGACCTGATACAGGAGGTTCTCGACTTTCAGCAGCGCGAAGGGCCGGCCCTGCTTGTTGACGCTGCCGACCATGGTCATGCTGTCCAGCGGGTAGGCCTCCAGGGGCTCCTTGCGCCGATTCAGCTCGGCCGCCACAGCCGAGTTCGGCTGCCGCGTCTCCTGCTTGATGGCACCAGCGAGCTTTTGCGAGGCAAAAGGCTCAACCCCTTCCATGCCGACGTAGGCCTGGGGGTTGAATTTCTGGGGCGGCGACAGGGGCTGCACATTCGGCTTGACCTGCTGTCGCTCCTGATCCATCCAGGTCTGCAACTCGACCTGATCGCCGCCACAGGCCGTCAGGGCCAGGGAGAGGACGATCCAGCTCAGACGACTCAGCCAGGGTGAGGTGTTCGGGCGCGTCATTGCTTCTTGCCCCCCTTCTTGCCTTTGCCGTTGCCTTGGTTCTGCGCGCGCATGGCGTCGAGCTCGGCCTGGTCCAGGTAGCGGTAGGTTCGGGCGGTGGCTTCCATGTACAGGTTGCCGCCGTCCTTGGCGTTCACGTTGGCGATCACCAGGTTGTGCAAGGTCACGATCCGCGAGAGGTTGGCGATGTCGGCTGTGAAAGCCCCGACGTCGTGGAAGCGACCGGTCACGCGGATGGAGATGGGCAACTCGGCGTAGTAGTCCTTGACGGACACCTGGCCGGGGCGGAAGAGCTCGAAATCGAGCCCACGGCCCAGGCCGGCCTGGTTGATGTCGGACAGCAGGGCGTCCATCTCGGCCTTGCCGGGCAGCTGCTTTTCCAGCTGCTTGACGTACTCCTCGACCTGGATGCGCTGCTTGCGCAACTCGGCGAGGTTGACGGCCTGGCCGACCTTGTCGCGGTACTCCTGCTTGAGGCGAGGCTCCTTGGCGCGCTCGGCCTCCAGGGCGTCGCTCTGGCTCGACAGCAGCGCCACCCAGCCCAGGCCGATGACGAGGATGACCACGAAGATGAAGCTCGCCAGCTTGGGCAGGAGGGGCCACTGGCCCGGCTCATTGGGGTTGAGGCCACTGAACTGGCCGCGGGCCTGCTCCAGCAAGCCGCCGAGGTCGATGTTGGTGTTTCGATTGGCCACAGGCTGCTCCTCAGGACTGCTGCTTCGCCTGGGCGGGGCGTTTTTTACCGGGGGAGACACCGGAGGCCGAGCCAGCGACGGCTTCGGGCGGCTGCTTGAGGGTCACGCGCATCGAGAACTCGAACAGGCGCTTGGTGTTGCGCGCGTCCTTGGCGGACACGTTGGACACCTTGATTTCCTGCAGCTCCGGGCGCTCCAGCCACGTCGAGCGGCTGCCCGTGTTGCGCAGGAACTCCGAGACGCGTTCGTTGGTCTGGGCCATGCCCGTGACCTGAACCGTGCGACCGTTTTGCCGGATGGATGTCAGGAAAATGCCCTCTGGCGTCTGGGCCACCAGCTCGTTGAGCAGGTAGACGGGCATGTTGCGGTCGGTCTGCAGGTCTTCCACGGCGCGCTGGCGTGCCTTGAGGGACTCGATCTCCGCCTTGAGCGCCGAGACGTCCTTGATCTCCTCGTCCAGCTTCGTGATGGCGCTGGAGAGGTAGTTGTTGCGCGCCTGCTGGGCCGCGATCATCTGCTGCTGGATGGCGTAGCCGATGGCCACCAACAAGGCGCCCACCAGCAGGGACAGCCCCATGCCGGCGAAAAACGCCTGCTTGCGCAGCCGGCGTTTTTCTTCTCGGTGGGGCAGGAGGTTGATGAGGATCATGCGAGGAACCTCCGCATGGCCAGCCCGCAGGCTGTCAGGTACGCAGGCGCCTCGCGACGCAACTTGCTTTCACGCACGGAAGACCCCAGTTTCATGCCGTCAAAGGGGTTGACGACCATGGAAGCAAAACCGGTCAGGTCGGTGACGCGGTCCTTGAGACCCGGCAGCGTGGCCGTGCCGCCGGCCAGCATCACGTAGTGCACCTTGTGGTGCGGCGTGCTGGTGAAGAAATACTGAAGCGCCCGGCCGATTTCCTGAGACAGGCTGTCGACGAAGGGCGCCAGGATGGTGTTCTGGAAGTCCTCGGGCAGGTCGCCCGAGAGCTTCTTGAGCTCGGCTTCTTCGAAAGAAAAACCGTACTGCCGCGAGATGAGCTGGGTCAACTGCGCGCCGCCGAAGGCCTGATCGCGGTCGTAGAGCAGTTCGTTGTCGCGCAGCACCTTCAGGCTGGTGTTCTCGGCACCGATCTCGAACAAGGCAACCAGGGCGTCCTTGCCCTCGCCCGGCAGCGCGCCGATCAGGCGCTCCATGGCCAGGCGGGAGGCGTGCGACTCGATGTCCAGGATGGCGGGCTTGAGCCCGGCGGCTTCGGCCAGGCCCTGGCGGTCTTGCACGCGGTCCTTGCGGGAAGCGGCGATCAGGACGTCGACGTCACCCGCGGACGTGGTGCTGGGGCCGATGACGCAGAAATCGAGGCTGACCTCATCGAGCGAGAACGGGATGTACTGGTTGGCTTCGGCTTCGACCTGGATTTCCATTTCCTCTTCGCGCAGGCCAGCGGGCAACATGATCTTCTTGGTGATCACGGCCGACTGGGGCATGGCCATGGCGACGTGCTTGGTGCGCGAACCACTCTTGCTCACGACCTTGCGCACGGCCTCGGCGACTTCGTCGAATTTCTCGATCTGACCGTCGGCAATCCAGCCTTTTTCAAACGGCTCGGACGCAAATCGCTCCAGGACGAATTCGCCTGTGTTTGTCTGGCTCAACTCGACCAGCTTCACGCTTGACGAGCTGATGTCCAGCCCGATCATCGGCGCGTGCTTGCGGCCCAGGAGCGTGTCTAGAAAGCTCACACCATCCCCCACGCGCCACGTGTGACGCTGGAAAGTTAATAAACCACTTCAATGCTATCAGCAAAGGTTTTGTGGCTGAACGCGGATGAAGCAGGAGAAAACCCCGCCTCGTTGCAGTATGCACACGCCTTACACGCAGTTTCAAAATCGACAATTTGCAATCCATTCGTCGCAAAGGGCTGGTGTATGGGGATGAGATCCACCAGAGGTTTCTATAATTCGGCACCTCTTCGAGCATCACCCCATGAGCGATCCAGTCTCCTCCGGCGGCCCGTCCGCATCGTCCCGCAACAAGCCGGGTCAGCCCACCGCGTGGTGGCAGCAATGGATCGTCAAGCCCCTGCTGGTCCTGGCGGGCCTGGGCCTGGCCGGGTTGATCAGTGGCGTGTTGCTGGTGGGCGTGGGCCTGTCGGTGGCCTACCCCAACCTGCCCGATGTCAAAGGCCTGACCGACTACCGCCCCAAGATGCCCATGCGGGTCTACTCGGCGGACAACGTCCTGATCGGCGAGTTCGGTGAAGAAAAGCGCAACTTCCTGCCCATCGCCGAAATCCCGCAGGTCATGCGCGACGCCGTGCTGGCCATCGAGGACGCGCGCTTTTATCGACATGGTGGCGTGGACTACCTCGGCGTGCTGCGCGCCGGCCTGGCCAATTTCGGCGAAGCGCGCAGCCAGGGCGCCTCGACCATCACGATGCAGGTGGCGCGCAACTTCTACCTGCCCACCGAGAAAACGCTGACCCGCAAGATCTACGAGATCCTGCTGGCGCTGAAAATCGAGAGCCTGCTGAGCAAGGACCAGATCCTGGAGCTCTACATGAACCAGATCTACCTGGGTCAGCGTGCCTATGGTTTCGCCGCCGCTTGCGACACCTACTTCGGCAAGCCCCTCAAGGACATCAGCATCGCCGAAGCCGCCATGCTGGCCGGCTTGCCCAAGGCGCCATCGGCTTACAACCCGGTGCGCAACCCCAAGCGGGCCACCATCCGCCAGCAGTACATCATCGACCGCATGGCTGAAAACGGCTTCATCACGCCCGAGCAGCGTGAGCAGGCCAAGGCCGAGCCCCTGAAGTACCGCAACAAAGCCCCCATCCCGACGCACGCCGAGTACGCCGCCGAAGCCGCGCGCATGCTCATGCACGAGCAGTACGGCGCCGACGCCTACACCCGTGGCCTCAACGTCTACACCGCCATCAACATGACGGAGCAGGAGGCTGCCTACAAGGCCATGCGCAAGGGGCTGCTGGACTTCGATCGCCGCCAGGCCTGGCGCGGCCCCGAGGGCTACATCGACCTGCCCGGCGACCCCAAGCAGGTGGACGTGCGCATCGCCGAAGCCCTGGAAGAGTACCCCGACAGCGAGGACATGCGCGCCGCCGTGGTGCTGCAGACCGAGCCCAAACGCATCGTGGCGGTGCTGCAGTCCGGCGAGCAAGTGGAGGTCGGCGCCGAAGGCCTGAGGGCCGTCGGCAACGCGCTGACCGACAAGGCCAACCCCAAGCAGCAGATCCGCCGCGGCGCGGTCATCCGCGTCAGCAAGGACAAGCAAGGCAAGTGGTCTGCCCTGCAAATGCCGGAGGTGCAAGGCGCCTTCGTGTCGCTGGACCCGCGCACGGGCCTGATTCGGGCCATGGTCGGGGGCTTCGATTTCAACCGCAACAAGTTCAACCACGTCACGCAGGCGTGGCGCCAGCCTGGCTCCAGCTTCAAGCCGTTCATCTACTCGGCGGCGCTGGAGCGGGGCTTCACCCCAGCGACCACGGTCAATGACGCGCCCTTGTTCTTCGACGCCGGCACCACCGGCAGCCAGCCGTGGGAGCCCAAGAACTACGACGGCAAGTTCGAAGGCCCGATGACCATCCGCCGTGCCCTGGCGAAGTCCAAGAACATGGTCTCCATCCGGGTGCTGCGCTCGGTGGGCACGCGCCACGCGCAGGAGTGGGTCACGCATTTCGGCTTCGACGCCGACAAACACCCCCCTTACCTGACCATGGCCCTGGGGGCCGGCTCGGTGACGCCCCTGCAGATGGCCGACGCCTACGCGGTGTTCGCCAACGGGGGCTACCGCGTCAACCCGATGCTGGTCACCCGCGTGACCGACAACCGGGGCCTGCTGCTGGCGCAGTACCGACCGGCCGCGCTCAATGAAAGCATGCGCGCCATCGACGCCCGCAATGCCTTCGTCATGGGCAGCCTGCTGCAGGAGATCACCCGCTCGGGCACGGCCGCACGCGCCCAGGCCACGCTCAAGCGCCCCGACCTGTACGGCAAGACCGGCACCACCAACGACTCCATGGACGCGTGGTTCGCGGGCTACCACCCACGCAACGTGGCGGTGGTCTGGATCGGCTACGACCAGCCGCGCAAGCTGGGCGACAAGGAAACCGGGGGCGGCCTGGCCTTGCCGGTGTGGATCGACTTCATGTCCACCGCCCTGCGCGGGCTGCCCGTTGAAGAAACCGCGGTTCCCGAGGGCGTGGTCAACATCGGCGGCGAGTGGTTCTACGAGGAGTACACACCCAGCACCGGGGTCAAGGAACTCTCGCAAGACGGCGAGGATCCGACCCAGCCGGCACCGGGCCCCACCACGACGGAAGAGAAAAAAGGCATCCTCGACCTCTTCGGCAACGGCAAGACCGAATGAGCGAGCGCTCGCTCAAGCCCTGATCAGAAACTCAAGGGCACCCGGGCCTGCTCGCTGGCGCAGGCGGACAGCAAAGCGAAGAACTCCTCGCCGCTGCGGGTGTCGCGCCACAGGCCCTGCGCATCGCGTTTGAAGTGAAAGCCACCGCGGCGCGCGGCCAGCCAGAGCTCCTGCAATGGCGGCTGGGCGTTGACGATGAGCTGACTGCGATCGGGCAGGCTCAGCGTGAGCATGCTGCCCGTGCGCGCCGTGTCGATGTCGATGACATCGGCCTCCAGCCACCGGTCGACCGTTTGCTCGATGCGCGACAACGCGGCCGAGATGGCCTCCTGGTACTGCGCGTCGGACAAGACAGCGGGGGCGTCGGGGGAAGACATGGCGGTTTCCTTAGAATGGGGGCATGAATCGCAAACCTCAAATTCTAGGCTGCGTCCTCGCCCTGGGCGCCATGACCCTGCTGGGTGGATGCGGCCTCAAGGGTCCGCTGTACCTGCCCGCCCCGGCTGCCGCGCCCACCACCGCATCACCGGCCCCCACACCGCCCGCCCCCGCTACGGCCCCCACACCATGACCCTGCCCGGCTCCCCCTTCCTCTCCTGGCGCGGCCAGGAGCTCTTCCTCGAAAACGTCAAGCTCGCCGACCTGGTTCGCCAGCACGGCAGCCCGCTGTACGTCTACTCTCGTCGAGCGATGCTGGCTGCGCTGGCGCCATATCAGCGCGCCCTGCAAGGCCGCCCTCACCTCATCTGCTACGCGGTGAAAGCCAACTCCAACCTGGCCGTGCTGCAAACGTTTGCACAGGCGGGTTGCGGCTTCGACATCGTGTCAGCGGGGGAACTGGCCCGCGTGCTGGCCGCCGGCGGTGACGCCGCCAAGGTCGTCTTCTCCGGCGTGGGCAAGACCCGCAGCGAAATGGCGCAGGCCCTGCAGGCCGGCGTGAAGTGCTTCAACGTCGAGAGCACGGCCGAGCTGGAGGTGCTCTCTCAAGTGGCCGCCGGACTGGGCCTGACCGCCCGCGTCAGCCTGCGCGTGAACCCCGACGTGGACGCCGGCACCCACCCCTACATCTCGACAGGCCTCAAGGGCAACAAGTTCGGCGTGGCCCACGACCAGGCCCTGGCCACCTACCGCCGCGCAGCCACCCTGCCGGGCATCCAGGTGGTCGGCATCGACTGCCACATCGGCTCGCAGATCACCGACGTCTCCCCCTACCTCGATGCGCTGGACCGCGTGCTGGACCTGGTGGAGGCCATCGAAGCCGCGGGCGTGACCATCCACCACCTGGACCTCGGTGGCGGCCTGGGCATCACCTACACCGACGAGCAGCCGCCCAAGGCAGACGAGCTCATCGCCCAGTTGCTGGCCAAGATCGACGCGCGCGGCCATGGCCAGCGCGAGGTGATGTTCGAGCCGGGACGCTCGCTGGTGGGCAACGCCGGTGTGCTGCTGACCGAGGTGCTCTTCCTCAAAGAAGGTGAGCAGAAGAACTTCTGCGTGGTCGACGCCGCCATGAACGACCTGATGCGCCCGGCGCTCTACGAGGCCTGGATGGGCATCGTCAACACGCAACAACGCAGCGACGGCACCCTGACATGGGACGTCGTCGGCCCGGTGTGCGAGTCGGGCGACTGGCTTGGCCGCGACCGATCGCTGGCCGTGCAGGCCGGTGACGTGCTGGCCGTGCTCTCGGCCGGTGCATATGGCATGACGATGGCCAGCAACTACAACACACGCGGCCGCGCGGCCGAGGTCATGGTGGACGGCAGCCAGACTTGGGTGATTCGAGAACGCGAGACGGTGGAGCAGTTGATTGCCAACGAGCGGCTGATCTGACACTGAGACAGCTTGATGCACAAGCGGGCCCAAGGGCCCGCTTTTTCATGTGCAACTGAGGGTGACGTCGGCATGAAAAAAGCCGCCCGAGGGCGGCTTTCAAGCTGGTTCGAGACGGAGTCCGAATCAGAAATTGTGGCGAACGCCCAGGGCCAGCAGGCTGGTCTTGCCGTCGGGGGAGATGCCAGCACCCGCCATCGGAGGCACTTCGCGGATGCCCGTGGCGGAGAACAGGACGGCCGGACCCACGCCGGTGTCCTTCAGCTGTGCATAACGGGTGTACAGGGTGGTGCGCTTGGACAGCGAGTACTCGGCACCCAGGGTGTAACCCACGTTCTTGCCGCGGCCTTCGTTGCGGAACTTGGTCTCGGACCACTGGCCCAGCAGGGCCACGGCACCGATTTCGTAGCGGGTACCCAGAACCAGCGAGCTCACGCGCAGGTCGCCGTTCGTCACACCCAGGGCGTTGGCCGTTGCGGTGGTGTCCTTGACGTCGTAGTTGGCACGACCAAAGGCACCCGTGAAGGTCAGGCCCAGGTCCTTGAGCACGTACTTGGCGCCCAGGTTCCAGACCGAGTAATCACCCAGCTTGAAAACGTTCGTCAAGGCGCTGTTGGTGGTGCCCAGGCGAACTTGTGCACCAGCGAAATTGGTCGAGCTGTAGCCAGCGCTCAGGGTCAGGGCGTCGATGGCATAAGCACCGAAGGCACCCCAGCTGCGACCGCGACCCGAAGTCTTCTCGGTGGAAGCACCGCTGTTGTTGCCACCCAGGATGGAGCCGTCGTTGCTGCCCTGAGTCGCCGTGGTGGTGCGGTTGCCGTTGATGATGTCAGCCGCGCCAGCGTTGGGCGAGAAACCCAGTTGACCGCGGAAGCCTGCCACCTGGGCCGAGTAGGTGATGGCGTTGTCCCAACGGATGTTCAGGGTGTTGGACAGACCGCCTTCGATGAACTGGTCGGTGCCGCCAAAACGCTCGGTGGTGATCACGGCGCTGGAGAAGAAGATCGGGGCGTATTGACGACCCAGGCGAACTTCACCGAACGGGCTGGTCACGCCCACGTAGGCTTGGCGGCCGAACATGCGACCGTCGCGCAGCAGGGCGCCGTTGTCCACGCCCATTTGGCCTTCCAGGACGAAGTTGCCCTTGTAGCCGCCACCCAGGTCTTCCACACCGCGGAAGCCCAGCGCCGACTGCGAGCTCAGGTCAGGACCCACGCGGCTGGTGCTTTGCTTGACATTGAGGCTTTCGAGGCCAGGGGCGACCACATCGCCCACGTCACGCTTGACGCGGTCGAACGACACGTCGATGTTGCCGTAGATGGTGACGCTGGATTGAGCCAGAGCGGAGCCCGCGGCCAGGGCGGTCAGGGCCAGAGCGATGGCCGAGGACAGAACGCGCTTTTGCATGTGTTTCTCCTGAAAATCCCCCCCGATTGAGGGGCGTGTCGAATTGTTGCTGAGGGGTTGTGACGCGACTCTCAGGTTTGTTCTAGGTTGTTGCGCGAGGGCCACAGGCCAGTTCGGTCAGAAGCAACACAAATCAAACAGGCATGAAAAAAGGGGCCGAAGCCCCTTTTTGGTCTGCCGGTTGAAAACCGATCAGAAGTTGTGGCGCACGCCCACGGCCAGGCCGCGCGAGGACTTGCCAGCGGAGGTGGTGGCACCCGACACGGACAGGTTGGCTGCGTCGTCGTTGTTCACTTGCGTGAACAGGGCGTACAGAGCGGTGCGCTTGCTCAGGTCGTACTGAGCCTTCAGGGTGAAGATGTCAGCGCCGTCGTCCTTCTGGCTCTTGGCGTTGAAGCTGGTGGACGTGGAGTTGGCGTTCTTCACGGCAGCATAGCCAGCCGACAGGGTCACGCCCTGGGCAACAGGCACGGCGGCCTTCAGGCCGAACACTTGGCGGTCGCTGTAGGAGACGCCAGCGGCGTTGTCACGGCTGTCTTCGTTGTAGTACGCGGTCAGCTTGGCCACGCCCAGGTCGTACGAACCGAACACCAGCACGCCGGTGTTTTCGATGTCGCCACGAACGTCGGTGTTCACGTGGATGTAGCTGATGCCAGCAGCCAGAGGGCCGTTGGCGTAGTTGGCGCTCAGACCGTAACCGCGGCCAGAGTTGTCAGCGTAGGCTTCGGTGCCGCTGGCCTTGGTGGTGTACTGAGCAGCCAGGGCCAGGCCGGGGACCAGCGTGGGCGCAACGTAGGTCAGGGCGTTGTCCAGGCGACGGTAGCCCACGCCACCCAGGGTCTGGGCGACCACCAGCTCGTCATAAGCTTGGGTGCCCAGGGCGGCGGCGGATTGAGCGCCGATCAGGGAGTCTTGACGGCCGATGCGGGCTTCACCGAAGCCGCCAGCCAGACCCACCCATGCCGAACGACCGAAGAAGCGGGTCGAGTCACCGGTGGCACCGGTGTCGGTCTTGAAGCTGGAGTCCAGGAAGAAGTTGGCCTTCAAGCCACCGCCCAGGTCTTCGGTGCCCTTGAAGCCGATGCGCGAGGAAGCCAGGTTGTCGGAAGAGACGCGGGTGACGGTGTTGTCGCCCTTGACGGACTCGACGGAAGCGTCGACCACGCCGAACAGCGTCACGGAAGATTGAGCGAAGGCAGCCGAGGAGGCAGCGATGGCGGCCAGGGCCAGCACGGTCTTTTTCATTGAAATCTCCAAAGTTTGAACCAGAGGCCTCAACACCTCGTCGGCGCGTGTCCGCGAGCTTGCGCTCGAACTCGCCGCACCGCTCGGGCGATGAAACTGCTAGGGATTCCACCAGATTTTTCAGACTCGAGTGATGACAGGGTTGTCATAACGATGATCCAAGTGGCTCTCTGTTGCCGCTGCACAACGTTTCGGCAGGCTGGATAATGGTTCGATGAGCATCCAGACCGACGACTTCAGCCCGGGCCGCCGTGGCCCCTCCTCCCCCAGCCGAGCCGGCAGCGGGCAGGAAGCGCCCAGCGCGCGGATGGTGGAGCCGGGGGTGAGCTCGCCCCACGAAGACGCGCTGGAGCGGGCGCTGCGCCCCAAGGACCTCGACGAGTACGTGGGCCAGGCCAAGGCGCGCGAGCAATTGGAAATCTTCATCGGCGCGGCCAAGAAGCGCAGCGAGGCGCTGGACCACGTGCTGTTGTTCGGCCCACCCGGCTTGGGCAAGACCACGCTGAGCCACATCATCGCCACGGAACTGGGCGTGAACCTGCGCCAGACCTCGGGGCCGGTGCTGGAAAAGCCCAAGGACTTGGCGGCCATCCTGACCAACCTGGAGCGGCACGATGTGCTGTTCATCGACGAGATTCACCGCCTCAGCCCGGTGGTCGAAGAGATCCTCTACCCCGCGCTGGAGGACTACCAGATCGACATCATGATCGGCGAGGGGCCGGCGGCGCGCTCCATCAAGCTGGACCTGCAGCCCTTCACGCTGGTGGGCGCGACCACGCGTGCCGGCATGCTGACCAACCCGCTGCGCGACCGCTTCGGCATCGTGGCGAGACTGGAGTTCTACACCCCGGATGAGTTGCAGCGCATCGTCACGCGCTCGGCTGGGCTGCTGGGGGCGCCCATCGACGTGGCGGGCGCCATGGAGGTCGCGCGTCGCTCACGGGGCACGCCGCGCATCGCCAACCGGCTGCTGCGCCGAGTGCGGGACTACGCCGACGTCAAAGGCACGGGGCACATCAGCAAGGACATCGCCGACCGGGCGCTGGCCATGCTGGATGTTGACCCGATCGGCTTCGACGTGATGGACCGCAAGCTGCTGGAGGCCATCATCCACCGCTTCGATGGCGGCCCCGTGGGGTTGGACAACGTGGCGGCGGCCATTGGCGAGGAGCGCGAAACCATCGAGGACGTGATCGAGCCTTACCTCATTCAGCAGGGCTTCCTGCAGCGCACGCCCCGTGGGCGGATCGCCACGGCGGCGGCTTTCCGTCACCTGGGGCTGGCGGCGCCGCAGGGCGATGAGTTGCTGGGTGGCTCGGAAGGGTGACGCGAGGGGATGACGCCGGCTGAGCCCATCGGGTGAGCCCGCGAACGGCGGCTCAGCGTCGGCGCAGCAGGTGCACGTACTCGTCGCGCCCATCGACCACGCTGGCTTGCTGGTCGACCAGCTCGTTGCCGGTCTGGCGAGCGAACGCCTGGAAGTCGCGCACGGAGCCGGGGTCGGTCGCCAGGACCTTGAGGACCTCGCCGCTGACCATGTCGGACAAGGCCTTCTTGGCCTTGAGGATGGGCAGCGGGCAGGTCAAGCCACGGGCGTCGAGTTCCTTGTGGATGTCCATGGGCGCCGTCATGCAGGGAAGACGCCGGTGGACAGGTAGCGGTCGCCCCGGTCGCAGACGATGAACACGATGGTCGCGTTTTCGGTGTGCTGGGCCAGCTGCAGGGCGGCCCAGCATGCGCCGGCAGCCGAGATGCCGCAAAAGAGGCCTTCTTCGCGGGCCAGGCGGCGCGCCATGTCTTCGGCGTCGGCCTGGCTGACGTAGATCAGCTCGTCGACGCGACTGGGTTCGTAAATCTTGGGCAGGTAGGCCTCGGGCCACTTGCGGATGCCGGGGATGCGTGATCCTTCTTGCGGCTGCGCGCCAACGATGCGCACGTCGGCGTTTTGCGCCTTGAGGAACTTCGAGACGCCGGTGATGGTGCCGGTGGTGCCCATGGCGCTGACGAAGTGCGTGACGCGACCTTGCGTGTCGGCCCAGATTTCGGGTCCGGTGGTGTCGTGGTGAACGGCGGGGTTGTCCGGGTTGGCGAACTGGTCGAGCACCACGCCCTTGCCTTCGCGGACCATCTGGTCGGCGAGGTCGCGGGCGTACTCCATGCTGCCGCTGCGGGGGGTGAGGATGAGCTCGGCGCCGAAGGCCTTCATGGTCTGGGCGCGCTCGATGGACAGGTCCTCCGGCATGATCAGGATCATGCGGTAGCCGCGGATGGCGGCGGCCATGGCCAGCGCGATGCCGGTGTTGCCGGACGTGGCTTCGATGAGGGTGTCGCCGGGCTTGATCTCACCGCGTTCTTCGGCGCGGCGGATCATGTTGATGGCCGGGCGGTCCTTGACCGATCCCGCCGGGTTGTTGCCTTCCAGCTTGGCCAGGATGACGTTGCCGCGGGCGTCGTTGCCGGCGCCGGGTACACGTTGCAGCCGAACCAGCGGCGTCTTGCCGATGGCGTCTTCGAGGGTGGGGTAGGTCATGGGCCCAGGCCGAGACGTGCGCCAACGCATGCGGACACGCAGGCGTTTGAAGATGTGGTGCCCCAGGTCGGACTCGAACCGACACTCCTTGCGGAACCGGATTTTGAATCCGGCGCGTCTACCGATTTCGCCACCAGGGCTTGGTGAAGACCGCAAGAATAGCACAGGGCTTGTTGGCCCCCTGTCACGCCTGCGTGATCAGTCCGCTCTATGATGGGTTCTTTCAAAGACACCGACGCACACATGCCGCCGATGCCCCCCGTCACCCAGGCCCTGATCCTGGTCAATGTGGCCCTGTTCTTTCTGGACGAACTCCTGGGGGGGGCTTTGTCCGCCTGGATGGCCTTGTGGCCGCTGCAAAGCGGTTTCTTCTACCCCTGGCAGGTGGTGACTTACGCGTTCCTGCACGGGTCGCTGGGTCACATCTTCTTCAACATGCTGGGTCTGTGGATGTTCGGCAGCGAACTGGAGCGCATCTGGGGCCAACGCCGCTACATGGAGTTCTTGCTGGCCAGCATCCTGGCGGCGGCGGCCACGCAGCTGCTGATGTCGGCCGCAGGGGGCTGGGGCAATCCGACGGTGGGCGCATCAGGGGGCTTGTTCGGTTTGCTGCTGGCGTTCGGGATGATGTTCCCGGAGCGGACCATCATGCCGCTGTTCCCGCCGATCCCGATGAAGGCCAAGGTCTTCGTGGCGGTGTACGGTGGCATTGAGCTGTTCATGGGCGTGACGGGCACGTCCTCGGGTGTGGCGCACTTCGCACACCTGGGCGGCATGCTCGGTGGCTGGTTGATGCTGCGCTATTGGCGCGGCCAGCCACCATTCAACCGCCGCGGCCCGGGCGGTCGTCGGCGTTTTTGAGCACACCGTTGACAGCACCCCTGACGGGGCGCCAACCGGACGACACCACGATGCCCGCCGAGATGAGCAACAGGGCACAGGGGTGATACCAGCTCGGCCCCTGCCCCAGCAGCAGGGCCGACCACAGGGCTGCGAACACGGGCGTGAGGTTGCCGAAAAACCCCGCCAGGGTGGGGCCCACGGCTTGCACCCCCAGGCCCCAGCAGCGGTAAGCAACGATGGACGGCCCGATGGCGATGAAGAGCAGGCCGCCCCATGCGGCGGCGCTCTGCGGCCAGGCGGGCACGTCAGAAGGGCTCAGCCAGGCGGCCTCCACCCCCGAGCACAGGCCCGCCCAGATCAGGCCGAACAGGACCTGGATCCACAGGAACTCGGCCCAGTCCCAGCCGGGGCGCTCGCTGCCCAGCATGGACGCGGGCGGTCGCGCCAGCATCCAGCTGTAGAGGGCCCAGGCCAGGCTGGCCAGCAGCATCAGCAGGTCACCCGGGACGAGTTGCAATTCGCGCAGCAACTGCCAGCGGCCTTGCGCCATCACCAGCAGCACCCCCAGAACCGAGAGCGCGGCGCCGAACAGCTGCCTGGCGAGCAAGGGTTGCTTGAAGCCGATGCGCCCCACCACCATCATCCACACGGGGATGCTCGCGCCGATGAGCGTGACGTTGATCGGCGAGGAGGTTTGAAGGGCCAGGTACTGCAAGGCGTTGTAAGTGCCCACGCCCAATGCACCCAGGAGGGCGAGGTGGCGCCAGCGCGCCCGCACGGCATGGGGGGAGCGCAACACGCGCCAGGCCAGCGGGGCGAGCAACAAGGCCACCAAGGCCCAGCGCAGGGCGTTCATGGCCACCGGAGGCATGCTTCCCACCAGCATGCGCCCCACCACGGCGTTGCCGGCCCACATCATGGGGGGCAGCACGAGGCAGACCAGGGAGCGAAGCGTGAGGGGGTGTGAGGCAGACAAAAAGGGCGGCCCGATGCAGGGGATGAGCCCCGCATTAGATCAGGCCGCCCGAACTTCCTCAAACGAGCGACGCGGTGGATGCGGTAGGGGCGAGGGAGGCGGGACGCATCAGGGCGCGCGGCGGCGGGCCGACAGCCCGATCAGGCCCAGGCCGGCGAGCATGAGCGCGACGGTGGCGGGCTCCGGCACGGCGGCCGCGGCGGTCAGGCCAACCAGCGGGGCCTGCAAGGCGTTGCCGTTGACACCGAACCAGCCCAGGCTGGTGGCGGCCCCCGTGCTCAGGTTGATGCTGTAGAGCATGCTGCGGGCGGTGTCGCCGTCGGTCAGGGCGGCGTAGGCCACGCCGCTGGCGGAGACGTCGAAAGCCGACACGCCGATGGCGTCGGTGCCCAGGTCACCGACCTTGGTCATGGTGCCGCCGTTGGGCGCCGCGGTGGTGAAGAGGGCATCGGCGCGGGTGTCGATGCCATAGAGGGCGGTGCCCGTGGCGGGGTTGGTGTCGTTGTTGGTGTAGGCCGAGGCGACGATGGTCGACGAGGCGCCGTTGAGCGCGGTGTCCACGAAGGTCTGGCCGGCGTTGCTGCCGTTGACGTTGATGCGCAGGTTTTGCCCGGCGTTGCTGACGACGCGCAGAGACGGCGCCACCTGAGCCAGGTCGGGCACGGGGTTGAAGTCGATGCCGAAGGAGGTGCCGGACAGGCCGGTGAAGGCGCCGCCGCCCGCAGCCGGGGCGCCAGCGGTCAGGTTGGCAACGAAGGTGGCGACGCCGGAGGCGGCATCCAGGGTGTAGAGCTTGCCGGCGTCGCTGATGGAGTACAGCAGGCCGGTGGTCGGTCGGGCATCCAGGCCCAGGAGGCGCTCGTTGAGGGCCAGGCCCGAGATCGACATGATGCTGCTGCCCTGCAAGGGGTTGCTGCTGTCGAACTGGACGAGCTGGTTGGTGGTGGTCAGGCCGACGAGGTTTTCGGCTTGGGCGCCAGTGACGGCCAGGGCGGCAGCCAGGGCCAGGAAGGAAGGCTTGATCATCTGTCTGTACTCCGAAGGGGTGTGGGGCGCGCCGAAACGCGCCGGGGCCAATGGACACCCGGTCGACCGGGTGCCTCCCCTCCACTACGAACCCTGGCGGTCAGGCGGATGCAGCTTCACCCCCCCTGTTCAGGTTGAGCCAGATGCAGGTGTGGCGTCTGGAAAGTGTCACGGGGTCGGGGTGCCATGGGGCCGATCGGCCAGGGCGGCACGGTAGGCGTGCCAGGAGGCGTGCCCCACGACGGGCGCCACGAGCAACAGCCCCAGGAAGCCGGGCAGCATGGCCGCGAGCGTGAGCGTGCCGATGCAGGCCGCCCACAACCACAACACGCCCGGTTGGGTGGCGACCAGGCGCATGCTCAGCAGGCCCGCCGAGACGGCGTCGACCGAGCGGTCCAGGATCATGGGCATGCTGACGACGCTGATGGCGAAGATCAGGCCCGCGAAGATGGCGCCGACCACGGTGTAGACGATGGCGAAGGTGATGAGTTCGTCGGTGAACCAGGTGGCGATCGGGCCGCTGAGGTCGGGCACGCCGTCGAAGCTGATGGCGAAGACGATCATGGCGGCGCGGCCCCACAGCATCTCCAGCACCAGCAGGACGGCCGCGAAGATCGCCAGTTGCGCGCTGCTGACGCGCCAGGCCCCCAGGGAGCCCACCAGCGTGGGCCGCCGCCCTTGCTCCAGCTCGCGACTGGCGTGGTAGAGGCCCAGGCAGAGGAAAGGCCCCATGAGCAGGAAGCCGGCGGACAGGGCGAGGGTGTACTCGGGCGCCTGGCGGAAGGTGCCCACCAGGGCCCAGCCCATCAGGACGAAGCACAGGCCGTAGAACAGGCCGATGAGGGGCGCCTGGCGGAAGTCACGCCAGCCCAGGCGCAGCCACTGCAAGGGGGCGGACCAGGCCAGGGGGTTGAGGGGGAGGTCGAGTGCGCTGGGTTCGGGCTGGGTGTCGAAGCCCAGCGGGGCCAGGCCGTCATCGTGGTGCGCGGGGTGGGCAACGGGGGGCTCGTCGGGCGCATCGTGCAGGGCCGAGGCCGGCCAGGCGTGGTGACGCCGCAGGGTGGGTTTGCGGCGGGTGCTGCGACGGCGGGAGACGAGGTGGTGCTGCGAAAGGCGGCTGGCCGTGCCCATGGGTGCTCCAGGAAGCGTGTCGACAGCCCCACCTTACGCCCGGCGCCGGCACGCGCACACCCGGGAAAGACCCGGGGCACATCCAGGGCACACCCGCGGGGCGTTCAGCGCGCGGCGTCGATGGCCTGAAGCGCGCCTTCCAGGTGCTGAACCGAGCGCGCCGCGTTGTGCCACTTCTCCAGGCCGAACAAGCCGACGCGGAAGGTTCGGAAGTCAGCGGGTTCGTCGCACTGCAAGGGCACGCCGGCGGCGGTCTGCAGGCCCAGGGCCAGGAACTTCTTGCTGTTCTGGATGTCCGGGTCGGTGGTGTAGCTGACGACCACGCCCGGGGCCTGAAAACCTTCGGCGGCGACGCTGGGGTAGCCGTGGCGCACCATCAGTTCGCGCACACGCTGGCCCAGGGCCAGTTGTTCCTGGCGAACCTGCTCGTAGCCGCAGGCCTCGGTTTCGGCCATGGCGTCGTGCAGGCGCAGCAAGGCGTCGGTGGGCAGCGTGGAGTGGTAGGCGTGGCCACCGCCCTCGTACGTTTCCATGATCTGCAGCCACTTCTTGAGGTCCATCGAGAAGGTGGTGCTTTGGGTGGCGTCGATGGCCTGACGCGCGCGTTCGCTGAGCATGACCATGGCGCAGCATGGCGAGCTGCTCCAGCCCTTCTGCGGTGCGCTGATGAGGATGTCGACGCCGGTGGCCTGCATGTCGACCCACATGGCGCCCGAGGCGATGCAGTCGAGCACGAAGAGGCCGCCGACGGCGTGCACGGCCTCGGAGACGGCCTGGAGGTAGCCGTCGGGCAGCATCATGCCGGCGGCGGTTTCCACGTGGGGGGCGAAGACCAGCGCGGGCTTTTCGCGGTGGATGGTGGCCACGACCTCGTCGATGGGTGCAGGGGCCCAGGCCGCTTGCGGGCCCTCGGCGATGCGGCGGGCCTTGAGCACGGTGTGGCTGGCGGGGATGGCGCCCATCTCGAAGATCTGCGTCCAGCGGTAGCTGAACCAGCCATTGCGGATGACGAGCACGTGTTTGCCATGGGCGAACTGGCGCGCCACGGATTCCATGCCGAAGGTGCCGCTGCCGGGCACGAGCACGGCGGAGTGGGCGTGGTAGACGCGCTTGAGCATGGCCGAGATGCCGGTCATGACGCCCTGGAAGCGCTTGGACATGTGGTTGAGCGCGCGGTCGGTGTAGACGACCGAGAACTCGAGCAGACCGTCGGGGTCGATGGCGGGAAGCAGTCCGGGCATGGCTTGGCGTGTGCAGTCAGTGTGTTGATTTCAGCGTAGCACACGCCTGTGGCAGGGGCCGTTGGTGAAAGACCCGGTCCAGCGCGAGGTAGACCACCGGCGTCGTGTAGAGCGTGAGCACCTGGCTGAGCAGCAGGCCGCCCACCACGGCGTAGCCCAGCGGTTGACGCAACTCGGCGCCCGTGCCGAAGCCCAGCATCAGGGGGATGGCCGCCAGCAAGGCCGCCAGCGTCGTCATCATGATGGGGCGGAAACGCACCACGCAAGCCTGCAGGATGGCCTCGCGCGGGCTGAGGCCGCGCTCGCGCTGAGCCTGCAGGGCGAAGTCCACCATCATGATCCCGTTCTTCTTGACGATGCCGATCAGCAGCACCACGCCGATGAGCGCCATGATGGAGAAGTCCTGTCCGCTGAGCCACAGAGCGGCCACGGCACCGATGCCTGCGGAGGGCAGCGTCGACAGGATGGTCAGCGGGTGCACGAAGCTCTCGTAGAGCACACCCAGGATGATGTAGACGGCCAGCAGCGCCGCGAGGATCAGGAGGGGCTGGGTGGCCAGCGAGTCCTGGAAGGCCTGCGCCGCGCCCTGGAAGCGGCCGCTGACGCTGTCGGGCACCTGCAGCTCCTGGCGAACGTCGTTGAGCAGCTTGACCGCGTCGCCCAGGGCCACGCCCGGCGCGAGGTTGAACGACAGGTTCACCGCCGGCGACATGCCCAGGTGGTTGATGCTGACGGCGCCGGTCTCGGGCGGCTCCAAGCGGGCGACTTCGGCCAGCGGCACCATCTGCCCGGTCTTGGCCGAGCGCAGGTGCAGCCAGTTCAGGCTGTCGGTCTGGCCGCGCAGGGCCGGGTCGATCTCGAGGATGACCTGGTACTGGTTCTGCTCGGTCTGGGTTTCGCCGACCTGGCGCTGGCCGTAGGCGCTGTAGAGCACCTGGTTGATGTCGTCCACGCTCAGGCCGTGTCGGGCCGCGGCCGTGCGGTCGATGGTCAGGCGGGTGATGCCAGCGCCCATCTGCAGGTCGTTGGAGACGTCGCGGAACTGCGGCAGGCGCGACAGGCGCTCGGTCAGGCGCTCGGCCCACTGGCCCAGGCTGGCGCTGTCGTCACCCAGCAGGGCGTACTGGTACTGCGTGCGGGGCGAGCCGGTGCCCAGGTTGATGTCTTGCGCGGCGCGCATGAACATGGTGATGCCGGGGGTCTGGGCCATCTTGGCGCGCACCCGGTCGATGAAGCCCTGGGCCGAGACGTCGCGGTCGGAGCGGTCTTTGAGCACGATGAAGAAGCGTCCGCTGGAGACGCTGCCACCGCTGGTGGCGCCCACCGTCTGGTTGTAGCCGAGCACGGCGGGGTCTTCATCGAGCACCTTGGCCAGGGCGGCGTGCTTCTCGACCATGGTCTCGTAGGAGGCGTCCTGGGCGGCCAGGGTGGTGCCGAACACGAAGGCCGTGTCTTGCAACGGAAAGAAGCCCTTGGGGATGAGCACGTAGGCGGCCACGGCCATGGCCATGGTGGAGAAGAACAGCACCAGCATGAGCCAGGCGTGGTTCAAGGCCCAGACCAGGCTGCGGCCGTAGCCGTCGATGAGGCGCTGCACCCAGCCGCCCTCCGGGTGTGCCGGTGCACGCGACATCCAGCGCGACGCGAGCATGGGCGCCAGCGTCAAGGACGTCAGCACGGAGACCGCGATGGCCGCCGTGACGGTGATGGCGAACTCGCTGAACAGGCGCCCCACCACCCCGCCCATGAAGAGCAAGGGGATGAAGGCGGCCACCAGCGAGACGCTGATGGAGACGACGGTGAAGCCGACCTCGCCGGCGCCTTTGAGCGCGGCCTCGCGCATGGGCAGGCCTTCTTCGAGGTGGCGGTGGATGTTCTCGACGACCACGATGGCGTCGTCGACCACGAAGCCCATGGCGATGATGAGCGCCACCAGGGTCAGGTTGTTGAGGCTGAAGCCCAGGCGCTCCATGGCCGCCACCGTGGCAATCATGGACACGCCCAGCACCGCCGTGACGATGACCGTGGCCGAGACCTGGCGCAGGAAGGCGCCCATCACCACGACGACGAGCACGAAGGTCAGCGCCAGGGTGACCTCGACTTCGTGCAGCGAGGAGCGGATGGTGCGGGTGCGGTCGTTGAGCACCTCGACCGTGACGCTGGCCGGCAGGCGCGCGGCCAGCTCGGGCAAGGCCGCCTGGATGCGGTCGGCCGTGGCGACGATGTTGGCGCCCGGCTGGCGGCGCACGATGATGCCCAGGCCGGGCTGGCCGTTCTGCCAGGCCCCGACGAAATCGTTCTCGGCCCCGGCGATGACCCGGGCCACGTCGCCGATGCGAACGGGCACGCCGGCGCGGTCGACGAGGGTGAGGTCTTCGTAGTCAGCGGGGTTGAAGAGCTGGTCGTTGGTGGCCAGGGTGCTGGTGCGGTCGGCCCCCAGCAACACACCCTTGGGCTGGTTGACGCTGGCTTTTTGCACCGCGGCGCGGATGTCGGCCAGGCTCAGGCCCCGTGCCGCCAGGGCCGCGGGTGAGGCCTGGATGCGGATGGCTGGTTTTTGTTGCCCGGAGATCGCCACCTCGGAGACGCCGTCGATCTGGCTCAGGCGCCGCGCCAGGACGGTCTCGGCCAGGTCACTGAGCTCGATCAGGCTGAGCACCTCGGACTGCATCTTGAGGATGAGCACGGGGCCGTCGGCCGGGTTGACCTTGCGCCAGGTGGGCGGCGAAGGCATGCCGTCGGGCAAACCGCCCGCGGTGGCGTTGAGGGCCGACTGCACCTCTTGTGCGGCCTCGTTGATGTCCTTGTCCAGCGTGAACTGCAGCGTGATCGAGGTGCTGCCCAGCGAGCTGGTCGACGACATCTCGGTGATGCCCGGGATGCCGCTCAAGCCCACTTCCAGCGGTGTGGCCACGGCCGAGGCCATGGTCTCGGGGCTGGCGCCAGGCAGGCGGGCGCTGATCTGGATGGTGGGGAACTCGGCCTGCGGCAGCGGTGCAATGGGCAGGCGGGGAAACGCAAACAGGCCCAGCAGCACGAGGGCCAGGGTCAGCAGCGTGGTGGCAACGGGGTGGGCGATGCACCAGGCGGACAGGCCGCGTGCGGTGCCGGCTTGGGGGTCCAGGCTCATGTCGGGGCTCCGGGCTTCAAGGCTGGCTGGCCGCGGCGCTGGCGCCCGCTGCGAGCACCTTGACGGCCGCCTTCGGCTTGAGGCGAGACTGGCCATCGACCACGACCTGGTCGCCGGCTTTCAGGCCATCGGCACGGGGCTCGACCACGACGACGGTGTCGGACTGCCAACGCGGGCGGATGGGCACCAACTGGGCCTGCAGGCCCCCGCCCTCCCCTGCTGCCACGCGCCACACGAACACGCCCTTGAGGCCCCGCTGCACGGCCGTGGCCGGCACGGTCAGGGCCCCGGGGATGGCGCCCGTCTCGAGGCGCACGGTCACGAACTGCCCCGGCCACAGGCGCTCGCCGGACGGCGCCAGCTCGGCCTTGAGCTTCAAGGTGCCAGAGCCGGCATCCACCGCGTTGTCGGCCGAGCGCAAGCGCCCCTGAGCCAGGCTGGGGCCGCCCTCGCGCTCGCTCACGCTCACCACCGCACCGCGCGGCTGAGCGACGGCCTGGCGCACGTCGCCCAATCGGTTCTGCGGCGCATTGAAGACGACCACGAGCGGCTGGGTCTGAGCCAGGGCGACGATGCCCTGCGCGTCCGACGGGCGCACGATGTTGCCGACGTCGACCTGCCGCAGGCCGACGCGACCGCTGAACGGGGCGGTCACGACGGTGTGAGACAGCTGCGTCTGGGCCTGACTCAGGCTGGCCTGCTGAGACTGCACCTGCGCCTGCAACTGGGCCACCTGAGCCTGCTGCTGGTCGCGTTGCTGGCCAGAGACGGCCGACTGGGCCGCCAGGTCCTGGTAGCGCTTGAGGTCGAGCTGAGCCAGGTCGAGCTGGGCTTGCAAACGGCGCAATTCGGCCTGAGCCTGTGCCACCTGTGCGCGCAGGCTTCGGTCGTCCAGGCGAGCCAGGACCTGTCCTTGGCGCACGTTCTGGCCTTCGGTGAAGTTCACCTCGGTCAGCAGCCCCTCGATGCGCGCGCGCACCACGGCGTGCTGCGACGCCTGCACCTGGCCGACGGCGCTGAGCGTCAAAGCCTGGTCTTGCACGGTGGCGGCGGCGACCTTGACGGGCACCGGCGGCGGGGCCTTGCCAGCGGCAGCTTTTTGCGCAACGGAAGGCCCCGTGGGCCACAGGAACGCGGCGCTCAGGCCGAGGGCGGCGAGGCCACCCCAGGTGCGCCAGCGGGGATGAGACAGGGCAAGCATGGGCGATCGGACAAAATGGGTGACCGATCGTAAATGCCCCAGGGCGTCAGGCCGAAGGCCGGCCCGCGCAAAGATCTCGTAAAGGCGACTTCAGCGGAAGTTTGTCCAAGGATTGACCCGGCTCGCGCACGCTCACGTGCGCCGCACCCGCCGGATCTCATCGAGGATCAACAAAGCCGCGCCCACCGAGATGCCGCAATCGGCGATGTTGAACGCGGGGAAGTGCCCGCCCGGGAACATCGGCGACAGGAAGCGCCAGTGGAAGTCCAGGAAGTCCACGACGTAGCCGTGCACCAGCCGGTCGATCACGTTGCCGATGGCGCCCCCCAGGATCAGCGTCAGCGCCCAGGCGAACAGCTTTTGTCCGCCATGCTGGCGCAGCATGTAGACGATGAAGCCGGTGGCCACGAAGCCCAGGCCCACGAAGAACCAGCGCTGCCAGCCCCCCGCGTTGGCCAGGAAGGAAAACGCCGCCCCCGTGTTGTGCACCCGCACGATGTTGAAGAAGGACGTGACCGGGTGGCTGTGCCCCAGGTCGTACGCGCCCACGATCAGCACCTTGGTGAACTGGTCGAGCAAGATGATCAGGAAGGCGATGCCCAGCCAGGGCATCAGCGATGAGCTGGAGGTCTTGGCCATGGTCAGGCGTGCTCGCGGTGTTCGCCGTCGCCGTGCAGGTTGCTGTCGCAACGACCGCAGATCGTCGGGTGCTCGGGGTTGACACCGACGTCGTCGCGGTAGTGCCAGCAGCGCTCGCACTTGACGGCATGCGAGGGGTTGACCTCGATCTGCGTCGAGTGCCCCTCGGCCAGCTCCACCTCGGAGAC
The DNA here is from genome assembly GCA_016000265.1 of Burkholderiales bacterium. Lineage (GTDB taxonomy): Bacteria > Pseudomonadota > Gammaproteobacteria > Burkholderiales > Burkholderiaceae_C > Aquabacterium. Next base: position 457,674 of record JAECRL010000001.1, on the reverse strand, counting down.
GATGAGCACGAACTTCAGGTCATCGCCCAGGCTGCGCAAATCGGCCAGCAGGCGCGCGCCCTGCTCGTCTTGCGTGCCGATGGTGATGAAGAGCTTGGCCTGCAGCGAGGCACCGACTTCACCGCGCGTGCGCACGTCTTCGATGCGGCGGTTGGCTTCTTCGCGCAGGGCGCGGATGCGCGACCACTTGGCCAGCAGCTCGCCTTCCTTGTCGGCTTCGTGGAAGTCCCAGTAGGTCTCGGTGAAGAGGCTGATGCTGGGGTTGTTCGGCCCCTTGAAGACCTGCCAGGCCTCTTCGGCCGTGAAGCTCAGGAAGGGCGCCATCCAGCGCAGCATGCCGTTCGTGATGTGCCACAGCGCGGTCTGCGCGGCGCGGCGGGCGTGGCTCTTGGCGGCGCTGGTGTAGAGCCGGTCTTTGAGCACATCGAGGTAGAAGGCGCCCAGGTCTTCCGAGCAGTACACCTGCAGCTTGGCCACCACGGGGTGGAACTCGTAGCGCTCGTAGTGGGCCAGGATGTCTTCCTGCAGCTGCGAGGCGCGAGCCAGCGCGTAGCGGTCGATCTCCAGCAGCTCGCTCAAAGGCACGGCGTCGGTTTCAGGGTTGAAGTCCGACGTGTTGGCCAGCAAAAAGCGCAACGTGTTGCGGATGCGGCGGTAGCCGTCCACCACGCGGGCCAGGATCTTCTCGTCGATGCCCAGGTCGCCCGAGTAGTCGGTCGAGGCCGCCCACAAGCGGATGATCTCGGCACCCATCTTGTTGCTGATTTCTTGCGGCGCCACGGTGTTGCCCACCGACTTGGACATCTTGCGGCCCTGGCCGTCGACGGTGAAGCCGTGGGTCAGCAGGCCCTTGTAGGGCGCGCGACCGTGGATGGCGCAGGCGGCCAGCAGCGAGCTGTGGAACCAGCCGCGGTGCTGGTCGTGGCCTTCGAGGTAGAGGTCGGCCTCGGGGCCTTGGTGGTGACCGGCGTTCGGGTGGCTGCCGTTCTGGGCGTCGAGCACGTGGAAGAAGGTCGTGCCCGAGTCGAACCACACGTCGAGGATGTCGGTGGACTTGCTGTACTCGGCCGCCTGCTCACCCAGCCACTCGGCCGGGTCCAGCTTGGACCAGGCCTCGACGCCGCCCTGCTCCACCAGGCTGGCGGCGCGGTCCATGAAGGCCGGCGTGTCGGGGTGCAGATCGCCCGTCACCTTGTGCAGGAAGAAAGGCAGCGGCACGCCCCAGTTGCGCTGGCGGCTGATGCACCAGTCGGGCCGGTTGGCGATCATGTCGCGCAGTCGGGTGCGGCCGTTCTCGGGGTAGAAGGTGGTCTGGTCGATGGCGTCCAGCGCGGTCTGGCGCAGGGTCTTGGGCGCCTTGTCGGCGGTGAAGACGCCCTCGCCTTCATCCATGCGCACGAACCACTGAGCGGCCGCGCGGAAGATCACCGGCGTCTTGTGGCGCCAGCAATGGGGGTAGCTGTGGACGATGTCCTTGGAGGCCAGCAGGCGGCCGTGCTCGCGCAGCGTCTCCAGCACCACCGGGGCGGCCTTCCAGATGTGCTGGCCACCGAACAGGGGCAACTCGGCTTCGTAGACGCCGTTGCCCTGCACCGGGTTGAGGATGTCGTCGAACTTCAGGCCGTGGGCGATGCAGCTGTTGAAGTCGTCCACGCCATAAGCGGGCGCGGCGTGCACGATGCCGGTGCCGTCTTCGGCGCTGACGTAGTCGGCCAGGTAGACCGGGCTGCTGCGGTCGTAGCCGGCGTGCACGTGGGCCAGCGGGTGCTTGAACTTCAGGCCTTCGAGCTTGGCGCCAACGGTGGTCGCGACCACCTTGCAGGCATCGGCCGCGAAGCCGTAACGCTCACAGGCTTTCTCGACCAGCGACTCGGCCAGCACCAGCAGGCCCTTGGGGGTGTCGACCAGCGCGTAGCTCAGCTCGGCGTGGACGTTGAGCGCCTGGTTGGCCGGGATGGTCCACGCGGTGGTGGTCCAGATCACGGCGAAGGCGTCCTGGCTCAGCGAGGGCAGGCCGAATGCGGCGGCGAGCTTGTCGGGCTCGGCGCTCAGGAAGGCCACGTCCAGCGTCTGCGACTTCTTGTCGGCGTATTCGATTTCGAACTCGGCCAGCGACGAGCCGCAGTCGAAGCACCAGTACACGGGTTTGAGGCCGCGGTAGACGAAGCCGCGCTGCATGATCTTTTTCAGCGCGCGGATTTCGTTGGCCTCGTTGCCGAAGTCCATGGTGCGATAGGGGCGCGACCAGTCACCCAGCACGCCCAGGCGTTTGAAGTCGGCGCGCTGGCCGTCGATCTGCTCGGCGGCGTAGACGCGGGCCTTGGCCTGCACGTCGTCGCGACTGAGGTTGCGCCCGAAGGTCTTCTCGATCTGGTTCTCGATGGGCAGGCCGTGGCAGTCCCAGCCAGGGATGTAGCTGGCGTCAAAACCGGCCAGCTGCCGCGCCTTGACGATCATGTCCTTGAGCACCTTGTTGACGGCGTGCCCGATGTGGATGTTGCCGTTGGCATACGGCGGGCCGTCGTGCAGCACGAACTTCGGGGCGCCCTGACGGGCGGCGCGCAGTTGGCCGTAGAGGTCGCTCTTCTCCCACTCGGCAACCCAGCCCGGCTCGCGCTTGGGCAAGTCGCCGCGCATCGGGAAGGGGGTGTCGGGCATGTTCAGCGTGGCGCGGTAGGCGCTTTCAGCGGGCTTGGCAGGCTTGTCTTGGCTCATGGCGATCTCGGTCAAACCAACCCAGCGCGGGCGCTGCGTGAGCGCATCCGGCGCGGGGCTGTGGGCATCAGGGGGCATCGCCAACCGACTCGGCGCATGCGGGGGCGACGTTGCGGGCTGTCCGCCGGCGTCGAGCCAGCGGGTCAGTCAGCCCGCGTCAAATTCGATCGCGGGTGGTCTGGCGACGCTGGGCCTGGAAGAACCCCTTCGCGTCGGCGATGTCCTTGTGGATGGCGGCCTGCAAAGCCTCCAGCCCGTCGTAGCGGGCTTCGTCTCGGAGTTTGTGCAGGAGTTCCACGCGCACGATTTTACCGTAGCCCCCTTCGCTGCCGAGCTCGGCGGGCCAATCGAAGCAATGGACCTCCAGCAGGACGCGGCCGGCGTCCTCCACCGTGGGGCGCACGCCCAGGCTGGCGACGCCCTCCAGCGACTGGCCCGACAGCCCGTGGGTGCGGACCACGAAGATGCCCGAGGTCGCGGGCTTCTGGTGGCCGAAACGCACGTTGAGGGTGCGGCAGTCCAGGCTGCGCCCCAGCTTGGCGCCGTGCACCACGTGCCCGCTGACCGAGTAGGGCCGCCCCAGCAGCGTGGCCACCGCGGCCATGTCGCCCGCCGTCAGGGCCTCGCGCACCACGGAAGACGACACCCGCACGCCATGCACCTCATAGCTGAGCATGCGGGCCACGTCGAAGCCCTGGGCCTGACCGATGGCGTCGAGCATGGCGTAGTCGCCTGCGCGCTTGGCGCCGAAGCGGAAGTCGTCGCCCACCAGCACGTAACGCGCGTGCAAGCCGTCCAGCAGGACCTGCTGGATGAAGGCATCGGGGCTGAACGAGGCCAGCGCCCGGTCAAAAGGAAGGATGACGACCTGGTCGACCCCGCAGCGCTCCAGCTCGGAGAGCTTGTCGCGCAGGGTCGCGATGCGGCTGGGCGCCAGCTCGGGCTTGCCAGCCAGTTGGGCGAAGTAGTCGCGCGGGTGCGGCTCGAAGGTCAGCACGGTGGACGGCAGGCCCCGGTGCTGGGCCTCGTTGCGCAGCAGCGCCAGCATGGCCTGGTGTCCCCGGTGGACGCCGTCGAAATTGCCGATCGTCAGGGCACAGGCGGGGGCCAGTGCCGCATGGTGGAAACCGCGGAAGACTTGCATGGTGTGCGGATTATCGGGCGTTCAGGGCAGCACCACGGCCGCATCTTCCACCCAGCGCCATTGGCCAGGCGCCAGGTCGGCAGGCAGGTCGAGGCGACCGATCTGGCTGCGATGCAGGCCCTCGACGCGGTTGCCGATGGCCGCCACCATGCGCTTGACCTGGTGGTACTTGCCTTGCAGCAGGGTCAGGCGCAGGTGCAGGGTTTCAGCGTCTGCTTCGGCGCCGGACGGCAGCCCCTCGGGCCACACGCGCTCGGCGGCGTGGGCCGCCACGGGCTCGGGGTCGTCATCCAGCACCACGCCTTTGAGCAGCTTGTCGCACATCGCCTGCGTCACGGGGTGCTTGCAGCTCACCTCGTAGACCTTGGGCACGTGGTGCTTGGGCGAGGTCAGCTTGTGCAGCAAAGGGCCGTCGTCGGTCAGCAGCAGCAAGCCGGTGGTGTCCTGGTCCAGGCGCCCCACGGGCTGCAGGCCACGGCGGCGCAGCGGCACGGGCAGCAGGTTGTGCACGCCCGGCCAGGCGCCAGGCTTGAGCGAACACTCGTAGCCCGCGGGCTTGTTCAGCATCACCAGCGCCTTGACGTGGGTGACCCAGGGCAGGCCGTCGACCACCAACTCCAGGCGGTCCTCGGGGAAGACGGCATCCGGGTCGTCCACCACCTCGCCTTGCACCCGCACCAGGCCTTTGAGGACCAGGCCGTCACAGACGCGGCGCTCGCCGAAGCCTTGTGCAAAGAGGATCTGGGAGAGGAGCTGGTGGCCGGCAGGCAATCGGGTACGGGGTGGCATCGGTGAAACAGGGCGCTGGTCAAGCCCACATTGTGCTGCCATGATGCCCACCCATCGCCCACCGGGAGTCAGACATGCGCGTGCACCACCTCAATTGCGGCTCCATGTGCCCCATCGGGCGACGCCTGATCAACGGCGAAGGCGGTTGGCTGGCCGCGGCGCACATGTGCTGCCACTGCCTGCTGATCGAGGGACGCAACGGCCTGATCCTGGTCGACACCGGCCTGGGCACGGGCGACGTGGCCCACCCCTCGCGCCTGGGCGGCGCCTTCAACGCCGTGGTGCGCCCTCGCCTGCAGATGCAGGAGACCGCTTTGCACCAGATCCGCGAGCTGGGGCTGGACCCGCGCGACGTGCGGCACATCGTGCCCACCCACCTGGACCTGGACCACGCCGGCGGCCTCGGCGACTTCCCTGACGCCCAGGTGCACGTCTTCAAAAAGGAACTCGACGCCGCGCTGACGCGCCCCAGCCTGCAGGAAAAAGGCCGCTACATCCCGGCCCAATGGGCCCACGGGCCGAACTGGGCGCCGCACGACGTGGCCGGCGAGACCTGGTTGGGTTTCGACGCCATCCGCGCCCTGCCCCACACCGACGACGAGGTCCTGCTGGTGCCCCTGACCGGTCACACCCAGGGCCATTGCGGGGTGGCCGTGCGCACCGACGAAGGCTGGCTGCTGCACTGCGGAGACGCCTACTTCTTCCGCGGCGAGATGGACGCCGACCCACGTTGCCCGCTGGGCCTGCAGCTCTTTCAGAAAATCGTGCAGATGAACGGCCCCGCACGCATGGCCAACCAGCGCAGGCTGCGAGAACTCAAGCAGGCGCACGGCGGCGACGTCACGCTGTTTTGCGCCCACGACCCGGTCGAGCTCGCGACGCTGAACCACCGGGCCCGCCAGGCCCAGTCCACCGGGGCCCGCCAGGCAGCCTGACCCGAAAGCCGTCGGCCTTCAATACCGCCGCGTCAGCGTCAAGGTCTCGTTCTCGCGCTTCATCTGAAAGCGCGTGAGGAAGCTGTTGCCCAGCAGCACATGGGGCATGCCGGCCGGCACGACCACGGCCTCCACGTCGCGCACCTCGACGTCCTGGATGCGCACGGACGCCAGGCGCACCTTGTGGACCGACACGACGCCATTGGCTGTGCCGGCCATGATGCGCTGGCCCTTCTCGTGGTCGATGCCCATGCGACGGGCCTCGTCCTGACTCAAGGCCACGCTGGTGGCGCCGGTGTCGACCATGAACTGGGTGCTGCGCCCGTTGATGCTGCCCAGGGTCACGAAGTGGCCACCTGACACCGCCGTCAACACGATCTGCGAGCCTTGCGCCCCCCCGCCGCCCCCGCCGATGCTGACCGGCGCCCCACCCAGCGTCACCGTCTGGCGCTTGCCGCCCACCTCCACGGTGACCTGGTCGGGGCCCACGCTCAGCACCTTGACGCCCTGGTGGGTTTCACCCGCCGACAGGGCCTTGGGTGCACCGCCATTGACCACCAGCAGGGCCTTGCTGCCCATGCCGCCGGTCATGGCCACGCTTTGCGCGCCCACCCCAGCACAAGCCCCCGCCAGGAGGCCCACCGCCAGCGCGGCGGCGCGCGTCGTCGAGTTCACATTCACAGCCACATCTCCCTGTTTTTTTGATTCAGGCCGTTGACGCCCCCGACGGGCACCGCCCGCCGCTCAGTCGCGGTAATTGCCGAAGTCCAGCGGCGCGTCCTGGATTTCCTTGCGGATCAGGGCCTGGGTCGCCTGCAGGTCGTCGAAGCTCTTGCCTTGCACGCGAACCTCTTCGCCCTGGATGCTGGCGTTGACCTTGATCTTGCTGTCCTTGATCAGCTTGGTGATCTTCTTGGCCAGCTCGGCATCGATGCCCGCTTTGACCTTGATGACCTGCTTGACCTTGTCGCCGCCGATCTTCTCGACCTTGCCGACGTCCATGAAGCGGATGTCGACCTTCTGCTTGGTCAGCTTGCTGTAGAGCACGTCGCGGACCTGGTCGATCTGGAAGTCGCTGTCGCCGAAGACGATGACCTCCTTCTCCTTTTTCTTGAATTCGACGGCGGCGCTGGTGCCCTTGAAGTCGAATCGGGTGCCGATTTCCTTGCCCGTGGTGTCGACGGCGTTGCCGACGGCTTCCAGGTTGGGATCGAGTTTGGTGTCAAAGCTGGGCATGTTTGTTCTCCTTTGTCTGCGAAAATTCTCGCATGCAGACCGCACCGGCCGTTGAAAACGGCGTGAACCTCAAACCCTACAACACCTTTGGCCTGCCCTGCGTGGCGCAGACCCTGGTGCGCATCCGCTCTGACGCCGACGTTCGCCGCGTGGTCGACGACCCGGAACTGGGCCCCGCCCCGAAGTTCGTGCTCGGTGGTGGCAGCAACCTCGTGTTCACGCAGGACATCAAGGCGGTGGTGCTCAAAGTGGAGGTGCCCGGCCTGCGCCTGCTGGAAACCCGCGACGACGCCTGGATCGTGGAGGCCGGCGCCGGCGAAACCTGGCACGGCCTGGTGAGCTGGTGCATGGACCACGACCTGCCCGGGCTGGAGAACATGGCGCTGATTCCTGGCACCGTGGGCGCCGCGCCGGTGCAGAACATCGGCGCCTACGGGCTGGAGCTCAAAGACCGCTTCGAGTCGCTCGATGCGGTCGACCTGGTCACCGGCCGCACCGTCACCCTCGGTCGTGCCCAGTGCCAGTTCGACTACCGCGACAGCGTCTTCAAACGCCACCTCGCCGGCAAAAGCGTCATCACCCGCGTGCGCCTGCGACTGCCCCGCCCCTGGGTGCCCATGCTCGGGTACGCCGAACTGGAGCGCAAGGTCGCAGAGACCGGCGTCACCGCGCCCGATGCCCGCCAGGTCTTCGACTGGGTGGTGGCCGTGCGCCGCGCCAAGCTGCCCGACCCGGCCGTCATCGGCAACGCCGGCAGCTTCTTCAAGAACCCGGTGGTCACGCCGGAACAGTGCCGCGACATCATCCAGCGCGACCCCGAGATCGTGCACTACCCCATGCCGGACGGCAGCTTCAAGCTGGCCGCCGGCTGGATGATCGACGCCTGCGGCTGGAAGGGCAAGACCGTGGGCCACGCCGGGGTCTATGAAAAGCAGGCCCTCGTGCTGGTCAACCGAGGGGATGCTCGCGGGGCCGAGGTGGTGACCCTGGCGCGCGCCATCCAGGAGAGCGTCTACGGGCGCTTCGGCATCCGCCTGGAGCCGGAGCCGGTGGTGATCTAGGGGGGCCTGGCGCCAGGGTGCGCGATGCCGCTAAACTTTTGCCGGTTCACGGCTTGGCCGTGTCGATCGCTGCATCCATAGGGAGTCTCCATGTCCACTGTTCGCACCTCCTCGTCCACCGGCCGCTTCAGCCTCCTGGCCCTCAGCGCCACCGCCTCGGCGGCCTTGCTGTCGGGCTGCCTCGCCACCGCGCCCACCCTGGGCGAGAACAAGGGCACCGTCAGCGGCGCAGCCGGCGGCGCCTCCGCCGAAAACAACAACAGCCAGCTTGAGAAGTGCAACGAGACCCTCGGCACCCTGGCCATCGACGAAGACACCGCTGCCCCCTGGTACATGACCCTGCAGGAGTACCGCCTGGGCTCCACCGTGCCCGTGCTGCGCCTGATGATCCAGCAGTCCAACTGCTTCGTCATCGTCGAGCGCGGCAAGGCCATGAACAACATGATGCGCGAGCGCGAGTTCGCCCGCGGTGACGAAAGCCGCTCCGGCAGCAACTTCCAGAAGGGGCAGATGGTCGCGGCCGACTACACCATGAGCCCATCCATCCAGTTCTCGGGCAAGACGGGCGGTGGTGGCGGCGGCCTGGGTGGCTTCGGCGGCGGCGTGCTGGGCCTGGTGGCCGGCAGCGTCAGCAAGAACGAAGCCTCGACCACCCTGCTGCTGATCGACAACCGCTCCGGCGTGCAGATCTCCGCCGCCGAAGGCACCGCTGGCAACTACGACTTCGGCATCTTCGGTGCCGCCTTCGGTGGCAGCCTGGGTGGCGGCGGTGGCGGCTACGCCAAGACCCCGCAAGGCAAGGTCATCACCGCGGCCTTCGCCGACTCCTTCAACCAGATGGTCAAGGCCCTGCGCAACTACAAGGCCCAGCAGGTCAAGGGCGGCCTGGGCACCGGCGGTCGACTGGGCGTGCAGGGCGGCGAAACCGCCGCCTCCAAGGAGCTCGATGCCAAGCCGGCCACCAAGCCCGCCGCGAAGTCGGGCACCAAGGCCCCTGTGAAGAAGTGATGGCCAGCCGGATCCCCACCATGCGCGCCCTGCGATCCCCCCTGTCGGCGCGAGTCGCCATGGCACTGACCCTGCTCGTCTGGGGGGCGCACGCCACCACCGCCACCGCGGCCGAGTTCCACCTCTACGTGAAGTGCAAGGGCGAGCTGAGCGCCTCGGGCAAATCCAAGGCCGCTCACCTCGACCTGGCCCTGAGGGACAACAACACGACGGCGCTGATCCAGCGCTCCAACGTGCTGCCCAAAGGCGAGCGCCTGCGCTACACCCAGACGCCCACCGACTACACGATGGTCTACAAGCTGCGCCAGCCCGGCACGCACTACCACCACGACTGGCTCAGTGGCAGCTGGGTGGTCTGGCAGCCCAACCTCAAGCGACTGGCCACCATCCGGCTGGCCATCGACCGGCAAGAGGGCGAGCTCGAAGGCGAGTTGCTCGACTTCAACGACGACCTGATCGGCACGTTGAAGATGAGCTGCGATGCGGTCGACCCGGACGAGCTGCCCGCGCCCCGGTTCTGAGCGCCACCCGCGCGCCTGAGCCCAGAAAAAAGCCGCTGAACTTCAGCGGCTTTTTCATGGTTGCCGCCCACCCAGGTGGACGGCAAGACCGGCATCAACCGAAGTGGCAGATGTAGTGGTAGGGCTCGCCCTCGACCTGGATCTCGAAGGAGGAGTTGCCCGGTACGTCGTAGCTCTCGCCCGGGCCATAGCTCTGCCACTCGGTCTCGCCCTTGAGCTTGATGCTGCAGCGGCCCGCCACGGTTTCCATGACCTCGGGGGCGCCGGTGTTGAAGGTCAACGAGGCGGGCAGGATCACGCCGACGGACTTGCGAACGCCGTCGGCCAGGGTCACGGTGTGCGAGACGCACTTGCCGTCGAAGTACACGTTGGCTTGCGTGGCGACGGTGCCAGCCAGGGTGGTGGTGCTCATGTTGGGGTCTCCGGTGGGCTTACTTGGCGGCCTTGGCCGCGGGCTTGGCGGCGACGGCCTTCTTGACTGCGGGCTTGGCTGCGGGCTTCGTTGCCGGCTTCTTGGCCGAGGCGCTGCGTTGGGCCTTCACGTTGGCGCCGATGCGCAGGCGCAGGGCGTTGAGCTTGATGAAGCCCGCTGCGTCGGCCTGGTTGTAGGCGCCGCCGTCGTCGTCGAAGGTCGAGATCTTGGCGTCGAACAGGCTGTCGGTCTTGGACTCGCGGCCCACCACCAGGATGGTGCCCTTGTACAGCTTGAGCTTGACGGTGCCGTTGACGGTTTCCTGGCTCTTGTCGATCAGGCCTTGCAGCAGTTCGCGCTCAGGGCTGAACCAGTAGCCGTTGTAGATCATGCGGGCGTAACGCGGCATCAGGTCGTCCTTCAGCGCCAGGACTTCGCGGTCCAGGGTGATGGATTCGATGGCGCGGTGGCCGCTCAGCAAGATGGTGCCGCCAGGGGTTTCGTAGCAGCCGCGGCTCTTCATGCCGACGTAGCGGTTCTCGACCTTGTCGAGGCGGCCGATGCCGTGCTTGCCGCCGATCTCGTTCAGCTTGGTCAGCACGGTGGCGGGCGACATCTTCACGCCGTCGATGGCGACCACGTCACCCTTGACGTAGGTCAGCTCGATGACCTGGGCCTTGCCCGGGGCCTTCTCGGGCGAATTGGTCAGGCGCCACATGTTGGCTTCGGGTTCGAAGTTCGGGTCTTCGAGCACGCCGCCTTCGTAGCTGATGTGCAGCAGGTTGGCGTCCATCGAGTACGGCGCGCCGCCCTTGCGCTTCTTGAAGTCCACGGGGATGCCGTGCTTGTCGGCGTAGGCCAGCAGCTTCTCGCGGGACAGCAGGTCCCACTCGCGCCACGGGGCGATCACCTTCACGCCCGGCAGCAGCGCGTAGGCGCCCAGTTCGAAGCGGACCTGGTCGTTGCCCTTGCCGGTGGCGCCGTGCGAGATGGCATCGCCCTTGGTCTTCTTGGCGATTTCGATCAGGCGCTTGGCGATCAGCGGGCGGGCAATCGAGGTGCCCAGCAGGTACTCACCCTCGTACAGCGCATTGGCGCGGAACATGGGGAACACGAAGTCGCGCACGAACTCTTCGCGCAGGTCTTCGATGAAGATGTTCTCGGGCTTGATGCCCATCTTCAGGGCCTTGGCGCGCGCGGGTTCGATCTCTTCACCCTGGCCGATGTCGGCGGTGAAGGTGACCACTTCGCAGCCGTACTCGTCTTGCAGCCACTTCAGGATGATGGACGTGTCCAGGCCACCCGAGTAGGCCAGCACGACCTTCTTGACGCCCTGCCCGGCCTTGGCCGCCACAGCGGGGGCAGCGGGGGCAACGGAAGCGGCAGCGGTCGAGACCGGCTTGGCCTTCGGGGCCGGGGCGGCCTTGGTGGCCTTGGTGGCTTTCACGGATTTGGACATGGTCGTGCAAAGAGAGGAACGAAACCCCGGATTCTAGTCGCCCGCGCAGGCGAGAGCGAGAACGCGAGCGAGGGCGAAGGCACCGCGCGTGGCTCAGAACAGGTCGCCTTGTGCGGGCGGCGGCCGCAGAAGCAAGGGGTCGAACGCCGAGGTGTCCAGCACCGGGCCCGCGTGCCCCAACCCGTGGCGCGCGCTGGCACCTCGCACGCGCTGGCGGATCAGGTCGGCCCAGATGCCCTGCCCTTTCATGCGGTGGTTGAAGTTCGCGTCGTAGTCGCGCCCGCCGCGCAGGTCGCGGATGCGCGCCATGATGCGCTCGGCCCGCTCGGGCACGTGTTGAGCCAGCCAGCCCTGAAACAGCGGGTTGACCTCCCAGGGCAGGCGCACGACGGTGTAGTGGATGGCCTGGGCGCCCGCCTCGGCCGCGGCATCGATCAGGCGCTCGATCTCGGGCTCGTTGAGAAAGGGGATGATGGGGGCGACGTTGACCGCCACCGGCACGCCCGCTTCGGCCAGGCGGCGCACCGTCTGCAGGCGACGCCAAGGGGCGGCGGCGCGGGGCTCCAGCCGACGGCACAGGTCGGCGTCCAACGTGGTCAGGCTGACCATGACGTAGACCTGCTGGCGAGCCGCGGCGCGCACCAGCAAGTCGAGGTCGCGCTCCACCCCGGCCGATTTGGTCACGATGGTGAACGGGTGGCGGCAGGCGTCCAGGACCTCGATGACCCCGCGGGTGAGGCGCCACGTTCGCTCAATGGGCTGGTAGGCGTCGGTGGCCGAGCCCAGGTGAATGGGGGTGCACACGTGCGACGGCCGCTGCAACTCGCGCGTCAGCACCTCCGCGGCGTTGACCTTGGCGCTCAGGCGCGTCTCGAAGTCCAGCCCTGGCGACAGGTTGAGGTGGCTGTGCGTGGGCCGCGCGTAACAGTAAATGCAGCCGTGTTCGCAGCCACGGTAGGGGTTGATGGACCAGGTGAAGGGGATGTCAGGTGAGTCGTTGCGGCTGAGGAGGCTGCGCGCGCGCTCGGCCACCACCTGCGTGAGCGGCGCCTCACCGGCGTCGTCATCCTGCGGCCAGCCCCCGTCGCACGCCTCCCGGCTGTCGCGCTGAAACCGGTGGGCCAGGCGCGTGGCCGTGCCCCGTCCCTTGATCGGGTCGGCCAGACGGCGGGGGTCGGGCAGCGGGGCCCAGTCGTTGTCCATGCTGTATTTTCATACAGTACACGCACCTCGATCAAGTCACCTGGCTGACGCACCATGCGGGATAGCACCACCCTCAATCAGGGGCCGTTGAACGACAAGAGGGTGCGTCACTTTCGGTTAGATTTTGTTGACCGGGTGCGTCATTTGTCACGAGCCCGCTGTTCACCCCGGCCCATGGGGGCCCGACGACTGGAGATCCAACATGAACATCGTTTCCCACATCAAGGCCTTCCTGAAAGACGAAGAAGGCGCCAGCGCCATCGAGTACGCCCTGCTGGCGGCCCTGATCGGCCTGGCCATCGTGAGCACCCTGCCTGGTGTGGGCACCGCCCTGAAGGGTGTGTTCGACAAGATCAAGACCGCTTTGACCACGGCTGCCTGACGATCTGATGCACCGGGCGGCGAGCAAGCCCACACGGCTTGCTCGGCCGCTCTTGCACACCGCGCCCACCGGATGACCGCAGTCGCTGCGCCCCTGGCGACCGCCCTGATCGCGATGTGGTCCCTGGCCATCGCGGTCATGGACCTGCGCCACCGGCGCATCCCCAACGCCCTGTCGCTGGGGTCGTGGTTGGTCGGTGTGGTGCACCTGCTGGTCTGGCAACACAGCCCGCTGGGTGAATCGGCTTCGTCGGCTTGGCTGGCGGCCGGTTTCGCCCTGCTGGTCACCCTGCCGGGCTACGTCACGCGCCAATTGGGTGCGGGCGATGTGAAGTTCCTCGTGGGCATTGGATTGCTGACCTCATGGCCACTGACCTTGATCTGTTTCGCCGCCGGGGCCCTGTTGGGCGCGGCCACGGCCGTGGTCAGCCGCAACCGCTTCAACATGGTCGTGTGCCTGCCCGCTGCGCTGCGCCAGCCGGGATCCCGGTTGATGAACTGGGCCACGCAGGACACCCCCAAGCGCCACGTGCCCTTCGGCACCTGCCTGGCGATCGGCCTGTTCATCGGGCTGGGCTGGCAAGCTCGCGCTTGATGCGCCGCCAGCGAGGCGCCCTGGCGCTGGAATTCGCCCCCCTCTTCGTCGTGTTTTTCGGCGTGTTCTACGCCATCGTCAGCTACAGCCTGGCGATCTTGCTGCAGCAGGCCTTCACCCAGGCCGCCGCCGAGGGCGCTCGCGCCGTCGTCAAGGTCGACCCCGTCGCGTTCAAGACCGACAGCGCCTACCTCGAAGCCGTGCGACAAGCCGCGCGCACGCGTGCCCTGGACTCGCTGAGCTGGACGTCCCAGACCGTGCGCGCGCGGGTGGACACCGCCACCGGCATCGCCGTGACACGCACCGCACAGGGCGCCATCAGCGTCACGGTGAAATACGCCGACTACGCCAACTCGCCCATCATCCCCGCGATCGACCTGCCTGGACTGGGCAAGGTCCCCGCCCTGCCGACCGACCTGCTGGGTCGGGCCGTGATCCAGCCCTGAGCCCCCCTCACCGCACCCCATGAACAACAACGTCCTCAAAGTGATCGCCGGTGTGCTGGCCCTTGGCGCGGTGATCGTCGCCTTCATCGGGGTGCGCCTGAGCGGCAAATCGGAGCCCGTGGCCGCGGCACCGGTGGTGGTCGAGCAGCGACAACCCGTGCTGGTGGCCGCGCGCGCCGTGGCCGTGGGCCAGGTCTTGACCGCCGCCGACCTGGAGGTGCAGCAACTGCCCACCGCGTCGGCCCCGGCGGGCGCCCTGCAGCAGCCGCAGCAGGCCATCGGCCAGGTCAGCGCGCAGGCCATCGCAAAAGGCGCCCCGATCCTCATGAGCCTGGTGGCCCCCGACTCCCTGGCCGCGCTGCTGCGCCCCGGTGAGCGGGCCGTGGCCGTGCAGGTCGACGAGGTGGTCGGCGTGGGCGGTTTCGCGCGCCCGGGCGACCACGTCGACGTGCTGCAGTTCACCGGCGCCAACCGCGAGACGGGCGACACCACCTTCTCGCAGGTGGTCGTTCACAACGCGCGCATCCTGACCTTCGGCGAGGCCAGCCAGATCGACACCCCCGCGACCGCACCGACGCCCACCGCCGACGCCACCCAGGACGCGCTGAAGGAGTCCGGCGCGCAAGCCGCGGTGCAAGCGCGCGAGCGGCGCCTGAACCTGCGCTCGGCCGTGCTGGCCCTGCGCGAGGTCGACGCCACGCGCCTGATGCTGGCGGCCAACACGGGGCAGCTGCGGCTGTCACTGCGTCCCAAGGGCGACCCAGACGCTGGCATGACCGCAGGCGCAACCGACGCCGCAGCCCGCCTGAGCACCCGCCTGGCCGACCTCTCTCCGGTCAAGCCCCAGCCGAAGGCCTCTGCCAGCCCGAGCGCCGAGCCCGTCATCATCCAGGAAGGCAGCAAAGAGCGCCGCCTGGCACGCAACGAACCCGCACCCCAGCCATGACCGCGCCCTTCCGCCTTTTCGGCGCCTCACTCGCTGCCCCACTCGTTGCGGCGGCCCTCGCGGTGGCCTGCATCGCAACGGCGCAAGCCGATCCCGCCACGATCCAGCTGGAGCCGGGCCAGCAAAAGACCTGGACCCAGGGGCGCGCCATCAAGCGCGCGGCCACGGCCGATGACGGCATCGTCGGCATCAACGTCGCGGCGCCCAATGGCGTCATCCTCACCGCCAAGAAGCCGGGCTCGGCCATGGTGTCGGTGTGGGAGTCGGGCAGCAAGGGCGCACCGGCTGCGCAGTTTCGCGTCGAGGTGCTGCCCGCGGGCCTGAAGAATGGCCCGAAGGACAGCGACGTGCAGCTCGGCAGCGAGGGCACCAAGCTGCGCCTGAGCGGGAAGTTCGCGTCGCTGGAGAAGCACGCCGCCGTCGAGGCCTCGGTGGCCGAAACGGCCGACAAGGCCCCCAACAACCTGATCGACCAGAGCACCTCGAAGTTCGACGTGCAGGTGCAGATCGACGTGAAGATCGTCGAGGTCAGCCGCAGCAAGCTGATGGCTTCGGGCTTTTTCATGAGCAGCCTGCGAGACGGGCGCTTCAAGGGGATCTCGGGGCCCAACAACCTGTCCGCACTCGAGACGGTGGACGGCGCCAACACGGTGTTCTCCAGCACCGGCTTCGTCCCGCGGGCAGATGCCTTCAACCTCTTCAGCTGGGGCAAGAACACCCTCACGGTGTTCAGCGCCCTGGAAGCCAACGGCTTCGCCTACACCCTGGCCGAGCCCAGCCTGACGGCCTTGAGCGGTCAGACCGCGAGCTTCCTGGCCGGCGGCGAGCTGCCCATCCCGTTTCGCAGCGGCAGCGGCGGCGACAGCTCCGTGACGGTGCAGTTCAAGGAGTTCGGCATCCGCCTGGGCCTGGCGCCCACCGTGCTGGACCAGGATCGCATCGCGCTGAAGATCTCGCCCGAAGTCAGCGAGATCGACCCCAGCCTGTCGGTTCAAGCCGGCGGCTTCGACATCCCCGGCCTGCGCGTGCGTCGCACCGAAACCACCGTGGCCCTGGGCGACGGTGAAACCTTCGTCATCAGCGGCCTCATCAGCCGCCAGTCCACGGCCAACATCGACAAGTTCCCCGTGCTGGGCGACATCCCCGTGCTGGGCGCGTTCTTCCGCTCCAACCGCATCGAGCGCGAAGACAAGGAGTTGCTGATGATCGTGACGCCGCGCCTGGTGCGCCCGTTCTCGCGCGAGGCCAGGCTGCCCGAGCTGCCGGGCGAAGGCCTGCGCCAGTACGACCCGGGCTACCTGCACCTGCTGTTGCTGGAGAACGGCCAGTTCGACCGCGGCGACGCCGGTTTCTCGCGTTGAAGGCAGGCCCAGCATGAACAACCGCCCGCATTACCTGCTCATCACCTCCAGCAAGGACATCACCCACTGGATGCAGACCGTGCTGCACGACGAGGGTGAAATCGTGCAGGCCGACGCCGACAACCTGGAGCGCGTGCTGCAGCTGGTGGACGCCGTGCAGGCCCGCGCCGTGTTCTGCGAGCTCAACCCGGGCCGCCTGGCTCAGGACGCCGGCTTCATGGAAGGCCTGACCGCCGCCAAGCCCCTGCTGCCCGTCGTGGCCCTGGCCGAGACGCCCGACCGCCAGTCCGTGCTGACGGCCTTGCGAGCCGGCGCCCGCGACTTCATCTCGCCGGACATGCGCCCCGGCGAGGTGGTGAGCCTGGTGCGCCGCGCCATGACGCGCGAGGTCAGCGACAACCACCGCGCCGCCACCGGCTCGGAAGGCGCCATGACGGCCGTGGCCAGCGCCCGCCCGGGCGGCGACGCCACCATGTTCGCGCTGCACCTCGCGCTCGCCCTGCAGGAGCAGAACCCGAAAGACGAGGTGCTGCTGCTGGACCTGGGCGTGCCCGCGGGCGACAGCCTGCAGTACCTGGGCATCGAGCCCACCTACACCTTCGTGGACGCCATCCGAAGCCTGCGCCGCCTGGACGACACGCTGATCAACACCGCCTTCCCCAAGCACGACAGCGGCCTGCGCATCCTGGCCATGCCCGATGACGCGCTGGACGTCGGCCGCATCACCTCGGCCGACCTGTACGTGCTGCTCAACGCGCTCAAGCGCCACTTCCGCCAGATCGTCATCAACCTGGGCGGCGTGCCGGCCTCCGACTTCCTGTACGTGCTGCTGGGTCGCGCCGACCGCACCCTGATGCTGGTCGAGCAAAGCGTGCCGAGCTGCAAGCAAAACCGCACGCTGCTGCAAAAGCTGCGCGACAACAAGGTCGGCGTCGGTCAGGTCAGCCTGGTGGTGGACCGCTACCTGCCCAGCGTGCCCCCGGACGCCGAGACCATCGCCAAGGGCTTCGGCATCCCGCTGCTGAGCACGCTGCCGTCCTCCGGCATGGCCCGCCTGACGATGATGAACTCGGGCGAAAGCCTGTTCACCTCCGCGCCGCGCGACCCGTACACGCTGGCCATCCGCAAGATCGCCCACGGACTGGGGCGCGACGCGTCGGTGGCCCTCAAGCCGGTGAGCGGCCACACGGGCTGGCTGGGCTCGATCACCAGCCGCTTCAAACCCAGCTGAGGACAGGGCCCACACCATGGACTTCCGCCCGCTCGGCGTCGACTACAGCCTCAAAAGCAGCGACAGCTACCAGGATGTCAAGCTGCGCCTGCACCACCACCTGATCGACCGCATCGACATCGAGCGCGTGTCCGTGACGGACATGGGGCGCACCGAGCTGTCGGACTTCGTGCTCGACAAGGTGGCGCATTACGTGGCCGAACACCGCCTGCCGGTGAGCCGCCACGAAATGGAGAACCTCAGCCGCGAGATGGTCGACGAGCTGACGGGCTTCGGCCCGCTCGAAGAACTCATCCGCGACGACCGCATCAACGACATCCTGGTCAACGGCACGCGCCACATCTACGTGGAGCGCAGCGGCGTGCTCAGCCGCACCGACCTGCGCTTCATCGACGACGAGCACGTGCTGCGCGTCATCCGCCGCATCCTGGCGCCGCTGGGGCGCCGCATCGACGAGTCCAGCCCCATGGTGGACGCGCGCCTGCCCGATGGCAGCCGGGTCAACGCCATCGTCCCGCCGCTGGCCCTGGACGGCCCTTGCCTGTCGATCCGCAAGTTCCGCAAGGACCCGCTGCAGTCCAGCGACCTGCTGGCCTCCGGCGCGCTCAACGAAGACATGCTGGCCTTCCTGGAGATGGCCGTGCGCAAGCGCTGCAACGTGCTCATCAGCGGCGGCACTGGCGCGGGCAAGACAACGCTGCTCAACGTGCTGAGCCGCAACATCTCGCCCTACGAGCGCCTGGTCACCATCGAAGACGCGGCCGAGCTGCAGCTGGGCCACGACCACGTGGTGCGCCTGGAGACCCGCCCGCCCAACGTGGACGGCCGCGGCGAGGTGACCGCGCGCGACCTGATGCGCAACGCCTTGCGGATGCGCCCCGACCGCGTGCTGCTCGGTGAGGTCCGCAGCCACGAGGTGCTCGACATGCTGCAGGCCATGAACACCGGCCACGACGGCTGCATGAGCACGGTGCACGCCAACAGCCCGCGCGACGCGCTGCTGCGCCTGGAGATGCTGGCGGGCTTCGCGGGCTTCCAGGGCCAGGAGGTCACGCTCAAGCACATGATCGCCACGGCGCTGGACCTGATCGTGCAAGTGGGTCGCCTGTCGGACGGCCGCCGCCGCATCCTGGCCATCAGCGAGGTGCTGGGCGTGCAGGACGAGCGCATCGTCACCAACGAGCTGTTCGTCTACCAGCCCGAGCTCAAGCGCTTCGAGTCCACCGGCCTGAGTCCGGCCAACAACAAGCTGCGCCTGCAAGACGACGAGCAGGCCACGAAGTTCCACAAATCATGGTGAGTGCGATCTTCTTCCTCGTGGCGATCCTGATGATGCTGGCGGCGGTGCTGTCGGTGTTGCGGGCGCGTCGCCAGGAGCAGATCGCGCGCGTCAACGAGCGCCTGATGGCCGTGGCCTTCCTGCCCCGCGAGGCACTGGTCAACCCGCTGCAGCAAAGCAGCCTGCACGACCGCCTGGTGCTGTGGCTGCGCCGCGTGGGCATCCACCTCTCGCCGGCCATGGCCCTGCTCGTGCTGGCCTCGGCGGTGCTGATCGGCGTGGCGCTGGGCCAGGCCTTCGGCACGCTGATGGCGCTGGCGTGGTGGGGGGTGGCTGGCGTCGTCATCGTGCTGGTGCCGCAGATCCGCTACCGCCAGAAGGTGGGCAAGATCATCGAACAGATCCCGCTGTTCATCGACCAGGTGGTGCGCGGGCTGGTCACGGGACGCAACGTCGAAGGCGCCATCAAGCTGGCCACCGAGGACCTGCAGGAGCCCTTGCTGAGCCTGATCTCACGGGCGCACAAGAACGTCGAGCTCGGCGCCGACCTGGGTGACGCGCTCAAGGAAGCCGCCCAGTTCCACGACATCAAGGAGCTGCACATGGTGGCGCTGGCCATCCACGGCTCGCGCGTGTACGGCGGCAGCCCCCGCGAGATGCTGGAGAGCGTGGTCAACCTCATCCGCCAGCGCGAGCAGATGCAGCGCGAGCTGCGCGCCATGACCGGCGAAACCCGCGTGACGGCCTGGGTGCTGGGCAGCCTGCCCACGCTGCTGCTGGGCTACATGTTCTGGGTCAGCCCCGACTACATCGGGGCCATGTGGAACAGCGAGCTGGGTCGCGTGATCATGATCATCGCCGGCACCATGCAGGCCATCGGCGCGCTGGTCATGTGGCGCATGATCAAGAGCCTGTGAGGAACACGACATGCTGATCTGGTTGCTGCTCGCCCTCCTCCTCGTCGCCCTCGCGGGCCTGCTGCTGATGCTGTCGCGCGACGACGCCGGTGTGCCCGAAGCCGAAGCCGAAAAGCGCTTCAACGAGGTGCTGGAGACCCCCGACGACGCGACTTGGCTGAGCCAGCGCCGCCTCAGCCGCACCGCGTCCCTGACGCAGCGCTTCAAGCGCCTGCTGGAGCGCACCCCCGGCACCGACATGCAGGAAATCGAGGTGCTGATGCGCCAGGCCGCCCTGGTGGACGAGCGCACGCGGGCGCGGGTCTACACGTCCCTGTGGCTGGCGCCGATGCTGCTCGGCGCACTCGGCGTGTCCATCGCCCTGCTCAAGGACGCCAACGTGGTTCAACTGGGCTTCACGGGCGTGGTGATCGGCTTCATCGGCTCGCGCAAGGTGCTGCGCTGGCTGGCCGAGCGCCGTCGCCGCGCCATCCGCGACGAGATGCCCATCGTGCTCAACCTGATGCGCCTGCTGTTCGACGCCGGCCTGTCGCTGGAGCACACGCTCAAGGCCATCAGCGAGCAGGCCCGCCCCATCGCCCCCAACCTGTCGACCGAGTTCAGCTGGGTGCTGACGCGCATCCAGCATGGTCAGGAGCGCGGCGACGCCATGGAGGACATGGCCAAGCGCCTGGACGTGCCCGAACTCAGCGAGACCGTCGCCATCCTCAAGCAGGCCGCGCGCTACGGCGGCAACCTGCGCGACTCGCTGATGCGCTACATCAAGCTGATGGAAGACCGCCGCCTGACCACCCTGCGCGACAAGGTGGGCAAGATGTCGGCCCAGATGAGCCTGGTGATGATGGTCTTCATGTTCCCGGCGCTGATGCTGTACCTGGCCGGCCCCGGCGTCATCTCCCTGAGCAAAGCGCTCACCAGCTTCTGAGGACCGAGATGCCACGCCAGCCCCACCCCACCTCGGCCTCGTCGGCCACCGCGGCCCCCGCGGCCAGCCGGGCCATGCCCTGGCTGACCTGCCTGTGCGCCGCCGCCTGGCTGGCGGGCTGCGCCCCCCTGCCACGCCAGCACGACGCCCCCACCGACCCCGCCGTGTGCTCCGCCTCCGGGCTCAACCCGGCCGACAACACGCGCCTGGCCGGCATCGAGCAGCTCGTGCGCGACGGCAAGCCCTACGCGGCGCTGGCCCAGCTCGACTCGCTGAAGTCCGAGGCGCCCAGCGTGAAACTGACCCGGGCCGACGCCCTGCGCCGCATCGACCGGCTTGCTGAAGCCCAGTCGATTTACCTCTCGCTGACCCAGGGCAACGGCTGCCTGGACGGGCGCGCGCAACACGGCCTGGGCCTGGTGGCCGCCCAGCAAGGCCGGCTGAGCGACAGCGTTCGGCACCTGCAGCTGGCCCGCCAGGACCTGCCCACCGACTTGCGCGTGCGCAACGACCTGGGCTACGCCCTGCTGCTGTCCGACCAGCTGGACGCGGCGCGGTTCGAGTTCCTCACGGTGCTCGACCTCAACGACAAAGAGCCGCGCGCCGCGCGCAACCTGGTGCTGCTGACCTTCAAGCAAGGCCAGCCCGAGAAGGCGCGCGAGCTGGGCAAGCGACTGGGGCTGGACACCGACAGCATCGAGCGCCTCGCCCTGGCACCGCTCGCCCTGGCGCCGCTTGCGTCGCCTGTCACCTCACCCGCTTCATCACCCGCCCGACCATGACCGCATCCACCCGAGCCCGCCTGTTCTCGCTGGCCTTGATCGCCAGCCTGCACGCCCTGCCGGCCAGCGCCCAGGACGCCCCGGCGACCGCGAGCGCAGCCGCCCCGACGCAGCCCAGCGAGGCTGCGCCCCCGCCCGTGGCCCCCGTGCACATCGGCGCGGAGGTCGGCACCGCCAGCCGCCGCTGGCTGCAAGCGCAGGGCGCGCGCGAGCAGGCCTCGGCCAAGCAGCCCACGCTGTCCGGCCCGGTGATGCGCCGCGTGCACGAACGCTACGTCAAGAGCTTCGAGCAGCCTGTCCCCGAGCAGCTGACCGACGATCGGCCAGCCAGCCGCAACAAGTGAGCCGGCCTCGCCCCACCTCATCCACCGCCACAACATGACCACCCCAGTCCACCCACGTCACTCGCAAAGCGGCGTCATCAGCCTGCTGGCGGCCTTCACGCTGCTGCTGGCGGTGATGCTCTCGGTGCTGTCGGTGGACACCGCGCGCCTGTGGATGGCCAAGCGCCAGGTGCAGCGCACGGCCGACATGGCCGCACTCGCCGCGGCCCGCTACACCGGCTGCGGCAGTTCGTCGGCCCAGGCCGTGCTGGCCGCGACCAACTCCGCCAGCGTCAACGGACTCAAGCTCAGCGGCACCGGCAGCAACGGCACCCTGACGCTGCAACGCGGCGTGCACGGCGTGGACGCCGCCGGCCTGCGCACCTTCACCGTGCAGGACAGCGAGGCCAGCAACGCCGCGCGCGTGCAGGTGTCGCAGACGGTGCCCTCGAGCATCGCGGCCAGCCTCATGGGCGAGGGCAACACGACGCTGCGCGCCACGGCCACGGCCAAAGGCGGGCCACCCGTGGGGACCTATTCCATCGGCAGCTTCGCCAGCATCACGCAGCGCCAGGCCAACTTCATCACCTCGCTGTTCCGGGGCATCCTGGGCAACAACAGCCTGAACCTGGGCGTGGCGGCGCTGACCGACCTGGCCGGCACCTCCATCAACCTGCTGGCCCTGCAAGCCGTGGCGGGGGCGGCCACCCTCGACGAGCTGCTCAACCGCGAGGTGCCGCTCAGCCAGCTGCTGCAGTGGCTGGCCACGGCATCGCCATCGAGCGCGGCGGCGCAAACCGCCCTGAACCAGCTGGGCTCGGCCTCCTTGAACTCCGGGCTCAAGGTGCGCTTGCGTGACGTGCTCAGCATCCAGATCCCCGCCAGCCAGGCATCGGCCACGGTGGACATCAACCTGCTGGACCTCGTGCAGACGAGCTTGCTGGTGGGCAAGGGCAAGGGCCTGCTCAACTTGGACTTGAATGTGGGCAACGGCGTGGGCGCGATCTCCCTGAACCTGTTGAACCCACCCAAGATCGCCGTGGGGCCAGCCGGCAAGTCCCTGGCTGGTGCCTGGTGCAGCGAGGCGAAGTCGGCCCAGTTGTCACTCAAGGTTGGCTTGAACATCAACCTGCTCGTTGCGGCCCTGGACATGGCGCTCTACGTGGACGTGCTGCAGACGGCCGGGCGGCTGTCCGACCTGAGCATCAAACCGGGCAACACCACGGGCAACTTCAACGTCGCCAGCGACGTGGTGGTGCTGCGGCTGAACGACGCCAAGACGGTCGATGGCTCCAAACGCGCGGTTGTCACGGCACTGGGCCTCCCGGTTTTGGGCATTGACCTGCGCCTGCCTCTGCTGAGCGCCCAGAATGCAACCGCCCCTTTCCAGGTCACGTCGTCGGCTGACCTGCCCAAACGGGTGCAGACCCAGGGGGTGGGCAGCGGCACCATCGCAGGGCTGCTGGGCGATGACACGGTCATCAAGTTCGTGGTGCTGGGTTTCCTGCCGTTCAACCTGAGCTGGCTGCAGGACGCGCTGGCGTTTCCGCTCCAACTGATCGCCAACATCGTGGTGGAACCCCTGCTGCAGCTGTTCGGCTTCGACATCGGGCTGGTCAGGGTGCAGCTGCTGGACATCGAAAGCAGCAAACCCGTCCTGATCCAGTGAAGGTGGCGCCCTCGCGGCGCCTGTCCCCTCGCCTCACCCCTCGCCGTACACCACCTGCGCGTTCGCCTGCGGCATCAGCTCCTTGATGCGCAGCAGCGCCTGCTCGCTGGGGTAGACGCGGGCGGCGTCGCCCAGGTCGACCTCGCCGCGGGCGGAGAGCTCGTCGCCATGCCGCTCCAGCACCACGCGCAGGGGCAGGCCTTGCACGCTGTCGGGCAGGTCGGGCTGGGGCGCTTCCACGCGGCGCGCCGGGAACTCGCGCAGCAGTTCCGCCACGGCCAGCGTGGGGCCGGTGGCGTGCAGGCGCACGAAGCGGGCGTAGCGCGAGCGCGCCGTGGCCAGGCTCATGACCTGCTGCACGTTCAGGCGCAGGCCGCCCGAGAAGCGGTCGTTCTGCACCTTGCCGGTGATGACCACGAGCTCGTCGTCTTTCAGCAGGTCCTTGTTGGCGTCCAGCGTGTCCTGGTTGGCCACGGCCTCGATGGCCTCGCTCTTGTCGTCGAGCTTGAAGATGGCCACGCGGCCGCGCGCGCCGTTGATGACGCGCAGCTCGCTGATGATGCCGGCCACCACCTGCGGGTCGCGGCTGTCCTTGAGGTCACCGATGCGCTGCTTGGCGAAGCGCCGCACCTCGGACTCGGCCTCGTCGAACAGGTGGCCCGAGAGGTAGAAGCCGATGGCGGTCTTCTCCAGCGACAGGCGCTCCTTGAGCGTCCACGGCTCGGTGGGCACCAGCTCGGGCTCGTTGGTGGAGGCGGCGTGGCTGTCGCCGAAGTCGAACAGGCCGCCCTGGTCGGCGTTGGCCACCAGGGTGTCGGCGTAGTCGAAGGCGAGCGAGACGCTGGCCAGCAAGCCCGCGCGGTGCGGCTCCAGCGAGTCGAAGGCGCCGGCCTTGATGAGGGCCTCGACCACGCGCTTGTTGACCTGTTTGCGGTCGACCCGGCAGCAGAAGTCGAAGAAGCTCTTGAAGGGGCCGTTTTCCTGGCGCTCGCGCACGATGGCCTCGATGGCGCCCTGACCCGTGCCCTTGACCGCGCCCAGCGCGTAGCAGATCACCTTCTTGTCGGTGGGCACGAAGCGCCACTCGCCCTGGTTGACGTCGGGCGGCGTGAAGGTGATGCCGAAGTTCTGCGTGGCGTCGTCGTGGAAGATCTTGAGCTTGTCCGTGTCGTCACTCGACACGCTCATGTTCCCTGAGAAGAACTCGGCCGTGTAGTGCGCCTTCAGCCAGGCCGTGTGATAGGCCAGCAGGGCGTAGGCGGCGGCGTGCGACTTGTTGAAGCCGTAGCCCGCGAACTTCTCCATCAAGTCGAAGATCTCGTCGGCCAGTTGCTTGCTGATGCCGTTCTTGGCCGCCCCTTCCGAGAAGATGCCGCGGTGGTGCTGCATCTCCTCGACCTTCTTCTTGCCCATGGCGCGGCGCAGCAGGTCGGCGCCACCGAGCGAGTAGCCGCCGACGATCTGGGCCACCTGCATCACCTGCTCCTGGTAGACCATGATGCCGTAGGTCTCCTTGAGCACCGACTCCATCAGCGGGTGCGGGTAGGTGACCTCTTCCTTGCCGTGCTTGCGCGCGCAGAAAGACGGGATCAGGTCCATCGGGCCCGGCCGGTACAGGGCCACCAGCGCGATGATGTCCTCGAAGACGCTGGGCTTGGCGTCGCGCAGCATGCCTTGCATGCCACGGGATTCCAGCTGGAACACGGCCACGGTCTTGCCTTCGGACAGCAGCCGGTAGGCGGCCGCGTCGTCGAGCGGGATCTTGGCGAAGTCGAAGTCTTTCTGATCGGGGTGGCGCGCGACGATGTAGTCCTTGGCCAGCTCCAGGATGGTCAGCGTGGCCAGGCCCAGGAAGTCGAACTTCACCAGGCCGATGGCTTCGACGTCGTCCTTGTCGTACTGGCTGACGGCCGAGTCGCTGCCCGGCTGCATGTAGAGCGGGCAGAAGTCGGTGATCTTGCCCGGCGCGATCAGCACGCCGCCAGCGTGCATGCCGATGTTGCGCACCATGCCTTCCACGCGCGTGGCCAGCTCCAGCAGCGAGGCCACCTCTTCTTCGGCGGCTTCGCGCTGCTCCAGCTCGGGCGCTTCCTTGCGGGCGTAGATGATGCCGGGGTCGGGCTCGGCGGGCACCTTGGCCAGCGTCACGGTCTTGCCCGGTGGCGCGGGGATGAGCTTGGCGATGCTGTCGACGTGGCCGTAGCCCATGCCCAGCACGCGGCCCACGTCGCGCAGCGCGGCCTTGGCGGCCATGGTGCCGAAGGTGGCGATCTGCGAGACGGCCTCGCGCCCGTAGCGGTCCTTGACGTAGTCGATGACGCGGTCGCGGTTGCCCTGGCAGAAGTCGATGTCGAAGTCGGGCATCGAGACGCGCTCGGGGTTCAGGAAGCGCTCGAACAGCAGGTTGTATTTCAGCGGGTCGAGGTCGGTGATCTTGAGCGCGTAGGCCACCAGCGAGCCGGCGCCCGAGCCGCGGCCGGGGCCCACCGGGCAGCCGTTGTTCTTGGCCCAGTTGATGAAGTCCTGCACGATCAGGAAGTAGCCGGGGAAGCCCATCTTCAGGATCGTGTTGATCTCGAAGTCCAGGCGCTCGACGTAGTGGGGGCGTTGCGCGTTGCGCTCGGCTTCCTGCGGGAAGAGCTGCAGCAGGCGCTCCTCCAGGCCGATGTGGGACAGCTCGCGGAAGTAGTCCTCCATGGGCTGAGGCTGGCCCTGGTTGGGCCCGTCTTGCAGGATCGGCGTCGGGAAGTTGGGCAACTGCGGCTTGCCCAGCACCAGGGTCAGTGAACAGCGCCGCGCGATCGCCACCGTGTTGGCCACGGCCGAGGGGATGTCGGCAAACAGCGCGGCCATCTCGGCCGCCGTCTTGAAGTGCTGCTCGCGCGTGAAGCGCTTGATGCGCTTGGGGTTGCCAAGGGTCTCGCCCTCGGCGATGCAGGTGCGCGCTTCGTGGGCGTCGAAGTCATCGGGCGACTGGAACTGGATGGGGTGGGTGGCGACCACCGGCAGGCCCAGGCGCGCGGCCAGGGGCACGGCGGCGCGGATGTGCGCCTCGTTGGTCGGGTGCCCCGCTCGCTGCAGCTCGATGTAGAAGCGCCCGGGAAAGGTCTGCGCCAACTTGGTCGCCCAGGCCTCGGCCTTGGCGACGTCGCCCATCATCAGGGCCTGGCCCACGATGCCCATTTCGGCGCCAGCCAGGCAGATCAGGCCCTCGTTGCGCTCGGCCAGGGAGGCCCAATGCACCCAGGCGTGCGTGCGCTGACCGGGGGCCGTCCACGCCTCTCCGAGCAGCTCGCACAGGCGCAGGTAACCCGCGCGGTTCTGGATCAGCAGCAGCAGGCGCGTGGGGGCCTTGCCGGCCTCTTCGGGCTCCAGCCAGATGTCGGCACCCAGGATGGGCTGCACCCCTTTTTTGCGCGCGGCGGAGTAGAGCTTGACCGCGCCAAACAGGTTGGAGAGGTCGGTCACCGCCACCGCGGGTTGCCCGTCCTTGAGGGCGGCCTTGACCAGGTCGTCGATGCGGACGGTGCCGTCGACGACGGAGTATTCGGTGTGGGAGCGCAGGTGAACGAATGCCATGGGGCGATTGTAGGGAGCCTCCAGGGGGGCGGTGCCGGCTCGGTTGCCACGCCATGAAACGCACGCTTGTTCGCTTTTTTCACTTTTCCGTGTTTGCGCGGCATCCGGCACGCAATCTCACCGACGGGGTCGACGCGAACGGCCTAACCTTCAGCTAACCCGAAAGGGTGGTTTGATCTGGAGGTCGCATGAAACCGTTCGCTTCGCTGGGCATCGCCGTCCGCCTCATGGCCGTCGCCGTGATGCTGTCACTGGGTTTGCTGGGCGCCGCCTTGTTCACGTACTTGCAGCTGGAAGATGTCAAGCGATCCAGCACCAGCACGGCAGAAAACCGCGTGCCCCAGTTGGCCGAGATGGCCGACGTGGAGCTGAACGTCATCCGCGTGTCTTTGCAGTTGAGACACGCCATGCTGGCCCGCACACCCGAAGAAAAGCAAACCAGCCTGCAAGACATCGCCAGCAAGCGAGAAGCGATCCAGCAGTTGATGCGCTCCTACGAAGCCAAGCTCTTCACCGAGCAGGGGCGCCAGCGCTTTACCAGCATCGGGCCGAAGCTCGACGCGTTCTGGCAACAAGGCGAGGCCAACATCCGGCTGATCCAGGCCGGTGACCGGGACGGCGCCTTCGCCCACCTCGTGGACCACACCATCCCGGCTCGCAACGCGCTGCTGACGGTGCTGGAGGACACGGTCAACTACCAGCGCGAGCACGTCAAGAAGGACATCGACCACGTCAAGGCCAACGTGCAGCACACCCTGATCGTGCTGCTGATCCTGTTCGGCCTGGCCATCACCGGGTTGATGAGTTTTTCATGGTGGCTGGGGCGGACCCTCAAGCAGAGGGTGCACGCCTCGCGGGCCGTGGCCGAGCGGGTGCGCGACGGCAACCTCAGCCAGCGCGTGCACGACGACCGCCACGACGAGTTCAGCCCCTTGCTGACGACCCTCAACGAGATGCAAGACAGCCTGACCAGCGTGGTGGCCAAGGTGCGCCGCAACGCCGACGGCGTGGCCACCTCCAGCCTGGAGATCGCCCACGGCAGCCAGGACCTGTCGACCCGAACCGAACAACAAGCCAGCTCGCTTCAGCAGACCGCCTCCACCATGAACGAGCTGGGCGTGACCGTGCGAGACAACACCGAACACGCCCAACAGGCCACGCAACTGGCGCGAGACGCAGCGGGCGTGGCGCAGCAAGGCGGCACGGTGGTCGATGAGGTGGTGAGCACCATGCAAGGCATCAGCGAGGCGTCGCGCAAGATCGCCGACATCATCTCGGTGATCGACGGCATCGCGTTTCAGACCAACATCCTCGCCTTGAACGCCGCGGTGGAGGCGGCGCGCGCCGGTGAGCAGGGGCGCGGCTTCGCGGTCGTGGCCGCCGAGGTGAGGACCCTGGCCCAGCGCAGCGCAGAAGCCGCTCGCGAGATCAAGACGCTCATCACGGCCAGCGCCGAGCAGGTGGAGCGCGGCTCGGGCCTGGTCTCCCAGGCGGGCCAGACCATGCACGAGATCATGGCCGCCATCGAGCGGGTCAACACCATCGTGGGCGAGATCAGCTCGGCCAGCGTCGAGCAAAACAGCGGCGTCAGCCAGGTGGGCCGGGCCATCGAGCAGATGGACTCGTCCACGCAACAAAACGCCGCCCTGGTGGAGCAGTCCGCCGCCGCGGCAGAAAGCCTGCAGCAGCAGGCCTCCGAACTGGTGCAGTCCGTGGCGGTGTTCAAGCTGCAGCCCGCCTGAGCCGGGCCGACGACCTCAAGGCTTCATGCGGTCGATCAGGCCCAGCAGCTCGGGGATGTCGACGCTGAAGCCCTCTTCGCCCGGCTGGCAGACGACGAAGCCGAAGCGCATGCCCAGCGAGTCGGTGAACTCCTTGTACTGCATGCAGAAGCGATCGGGCGGCTGCAGCACGATCAGCGCGGCGTCATCGGCCATCGAGAACTGCGCGTGCGAGATCTGGCTGCCCTCGATGCTGACCACCAGCCGCGCGTCCAGGCTCAAGCGGGCCACATCGAGCGCCGACGCCTTCATCGGGTCGATGATGGTGAAGCCCTGGCCGGCCAGCACCGCCTCCAGCTCGGCCTCGTTGGCCATGACGCGGCGCTGACCGGACAGGCCGCGGCGGAGGTAGACCAGGCCCGTGCCCGTCGACTCGCTCACGTGGCGGCGCAAGGCCGCGCGCAGGTGCCGATAGCGGTCGGCCTTGGAGGGGTTGTAGGCCGGGTCGACGAAGAAGGTCAGCTCGCGCACGGCGGCGCGGCGCACGACGCGGCGGGGCCGCAGCCCCAGCAGCTCGCGGTAGCCGGCCTCGTGACCCGAGGGCTTGGAGAGCATGGCGATGTTCTCGGCGGGGTCGCTGCCCAGCAGCTCCAGCGGGAAGTCGTCGAGCAGCAGGCAGCCGAAGTACAGCGAGCCGGTGCCGGTGGACGTCATCGTGGCGCGCGCCAGGTCGGGCTCGCGCGGCGCGGGCGGCAACCACAGCGGCGAGCCGCCCACGCCGCCCAGCCACTCGCAGGCCCCGCAGTAAACGTGGCTGTCGACCACGTGGGCGTTGCGCAGCAGGTGGCCCACGGTGGGCGGCAAGGTCACCTCGCCCCCTTGGATCAGGGCCTGCTCGGCCGGCCAGTTCCGGTACGGCGACAGGCCCTGGATGCGCTCCAGGGCGCCTTCGGGGTGCAGCGCGGGCGCGCAGGTGCCGCTCGACTCGGGGCACACCGTCCACGTCCGCTCGGCCACGTCCTCGATGCCCAAGGACCGACCGGCCACCGCCCGCGAGACCAGGCGACGCAAGCGAGGGAGGTTGAGGCCGTTCAAACCAGCACTTCCTTGACCTCGGGGTGGCCGAGGAAACGCTGCGGGCTGGCCGAGGGGCCGTACGCGCCCGACTGGAACACGACGACCAGGTCCCCCGGCTCGGCATGCTGCAGCCGGCAGCGGTCCCCCAACAGGTCGAGCGGCGTGCACAGGGGCCCGACCACGGAGACGGGCTCCAGCTCGCTGGGCTCGACCCCGGTGGGCGTCGGTTTGGCCAGGCGCACCGGGTAGTTCTTGCGGATGACCTGGCCGAAGTTGCCCGACGCCGCCAGGTGGTGGTGCATGCCGCCGTCGGTGACGAGGTAGGTGTGGCCGCGCGAGACCTTGCGGTCCAGCACGCGGCAGACGTAGACACCGGATTCGCCGACCAGGTAGCGTCCCAGCTCGATGGACAGCGTGGCCTGGGGCAACTCGGTGCGTGCGCGCTCGATGAGCTCGCCCAGGTTCGCCCCGATGGACGCCAGCTCCAGGTGCTTGTCGCCGGGGAAGTAAGGGATGCCGAAGCCCCCGCCGAGGTTGAGGTGGCGCACCGGCGAGGGCGCGTGTGCGGCCAGCCGAACGGCCAGCTCGAAAGACTTCTGCTGCGCCTCGACGACGGCCGCGGGGTTGAGGTTCTGCGAGCCCCAGTAAATGTGGAAGCCCTCGAAGGCCAGGCCGGCCTCCCCGATGGCCTGCAGCAGGCGCGGCACCTCTTCGGCGTCCACCCCGAACTGCTTGGGGCCACCGCCCATCTTCATGCCCGAGCTCTTGAGGTCGAAATCGGGGTTGACGCGCACGGCCACGCGCGCAGGCAAGCCCAGCTCGGCGGAGGCAGCCCGCAGCAGCGGCAGCTCGCGGAAGGACTCGACGTTGACCAGGATGCCCGCGGCCACGGCCCGCTTGAGCTCGGCGTCGGACTTGCCCGGCCCGGCGAAGCTGATGTGGTCGGGGCCCATGCCGGCGTCCAGCGCCACCATGAGCTCGCCGGCCGAGGCCACGTCCAGGCCGTCCACCAGGCCCGCCATGTGCTGCACCACCGCGGGCATGGGGTTGGCCTTCATGGCGTAACTGATGCGCAGCGCAGCGGGCAGCGCGGCGCGCAGCTCGGCCACCCGCGCGACCATGGCCTGGCGGTCGTAGGCGTAAAACGGCGTGGAGCCCACGCGGGCCGCGAGGCGAGACACCGGCTGGCCACCCACCGTCAGCTCACCCGCGGTGTCGGGGAAGTAGCGCATTTCGGTGTGCACGGGGGGCTTGGTGGCGGGCTTCGCGGCCGACTTCATGGCGGACTCGGCGGCAGGCTGAGGAATGGGCTCGGTCATGTGGGTGTCGGTGAAGGCAAAGGAAGGGCGCGGCGAGGAGGGGCGCGCAAAACCGTCAGGCGCTGAGCTGTGCGGCCAGCGCGGTGCGATCGATCTTGCCGTTGGGGTTGCGCGGCAGGCCGCCGGCCTGCACCTCGATGCGGCGGGGCACCATGTAGACGGGCATGAGGTTCTTGCACGCCTTGAGCAGCTGCTCGACGTCCAGCGACGCCTGGCCCGCGGGCGGCGCCACCACCACCACGATCGCGTGGCCCAGGGCCTCGTCGGGCAGGCCGAAGGCCGCGCACTCGCCGATCAAGCCGGTGGAATAAAGCACCTCTTCGACCTCGGCGGGGCTGACGCGGTAGCCCGAGGTCTTGATCATCTCGTCGTTGCGACCGATGAAGTACAGGTAGCCCTCGGCGTCACGGCGCACCATGTCACCGGAGAACACGGCCATCTCGGGCACCATCAAGGCGGCGTGGCGCACACCGGCTGCGGCGGGCAAGGGCTTGAAGCGCTCGTTCGTGCGCTCCGGGTTGTTCCAGTAGCCCAGGGCGACCAGCGGGCCGCGCTGCACCAGCTCGCCGGGCTCGTCGGCGTCGCAAGGCGTGCCGTCGGGGCGCAGCACCAGCACCTCGGAGTTCGGGATGGCCTTGCCGATGGAGTCGGGTCGGGCGTCGACCTGCTCGGGCGGCAGGTAGGTGGCCCGGAACGCCTCCGTGAGGCCGTACATCAGGTAGGGCTTGCTGTGCGGGAAGTGCTGGCGCAGCCGGGTCAGCGTGTCCAGCGACATGCGCCCGCCCGTGTTGGCGAAGTAGCGCAGTCGCTCGGCCACGGCCTCGGGCCACTTCAGCTGAGCCAGCTGGATCCACAGCGGTGGCACCGCGGTCAGGCCGGTCACGCCTTCCTTGGCCATGGCCTTGACCACGTCCTGGGGCAAAACATGGTTGAGCAGCACCACGCGGGCGCCCACGTGGAAGGCCGTCGTCAGCTGAGAGAAGCCGGCGTCGAAGGACAGCGGCAGCGCGGCCAGCAAGACGTCTTCGGCGGTGTTTTCCAGGTACTGCGCCACGCTCTTGCCGCCCACCAGCACGTTGCGGTGGGACACCACCACGCCCTTGGGCTTGCCGGTGCTGCCCGAGGTGTAGAGGATGGCCACCGGGTCGGAGTCGATGACGCGGTGGTTTGCGCCCACACCTGCCCCCGCATCGGCGCCCTCCAGCCACTCGGCCAGCGACACCCGGCTCACGCCTGGGGGCCAAGCCCCCGAGCCGGCCGGCGGCACGCCCGCGTCGGTCAAAACGATGTGCTTGAGCTCGGGGCAGCCCGACAGCGTCTCCAGCAGGGCCGGCAGGCGCTGCGGCGAGGTCACCAGCACGCGCACGCCGCAGTCCTGCAGGATGTGGCCCACCTGCATCGGACGCAAGATGGGGTTGACCGGCACGAACACGGCGCCCGCCAGGCTGGCGCCGAAGCACGACGCCACCGTCTCCACGCGCTTTTCCAGGAACACGCCCACGCGTTCGCCACGCGCAACGCCCAGGCGCAACAAACCCGCGGCCACGCGCTGCACCTGGCCCCGCAAGCCACCATAAGAGAGGTGCTGGTCGCCGTGAGTCAGGGCCAGCGATTCAGGGGCGCGGGCGGCTGCGCGCAGCAGCAGGTCGTGAAGCAGGTGGGTTTCCGTCATGAGGCGAGGATTTCATGGCCAAGGTGGGGTTGCGCTGAAATCGCAACGGCTTCGACGTCCATCGTGCAAGAAACCGCCCACTCAAGTGAATGTTGCACAGCTTCGCCTCAGCCCGGACACGTGTCTTTGAGGCTATTCTGTTGCCTTCCTGTTGCAGTTTACTGTTGACCGAGCGCGACGGGGGAGCCTCGCGCCCCCCGATTCCCGCGGAGCACGCGCCCCCCACACCCGGTGCGTCGCAACGCGAGGCTCGGCATGCCAAAACAACCGAGACCATTGCCGTTTGGGGTCCACCTTGTCCACACACCTCCGCCACGTCCTCACCCTGCTCGACGACAACCTGAGCCTCAACGGGCGCAGCGCCTCGTTCGACCGCGACACCCCGCTGCTGGGCGCCCTGCCCGAGCTCGACTCCATGGCCGTGGCCACGCTGCTGACCGCCATCGAAGAGACCTTCGGCATCGCCATCGGTGACGACGAGGTCGACGGCTCGGTGTTCGCCACCGTGGGCTCGCTGGCGGACTTCATCGAACAGAAGCTCGCATGAACCTGGTGTTCCCCAAGCGGGACGCATGTTTCCTGGGTGAACACGAAGAGCGCCGTTTCTGCCTGTTCACCCACGCGATGGGCCGCCCCCGCGGCGCCATCCTGTACGTGCACCCGTTTGCCGAGGAGCTCAACCGATCGCGCCGCATGGTGGCCCTGGCCACGCAGGCTTTCGCCCAGCAGGGCTGGAGCGTGCTGCAGATGGACCTGCGCGGCTGCGGCGACAGCGAGGGCGACTTCAGCGACGCCTGCTGGGACAGCTGGCTGGCCGACCTGGATCGCGCGCACGCCTGGCTGAACACGCACCTGGCCCACGGCGGACCCACGGTGCTGTGGTCCTTGCGCGCCGGCAGCCTGCTGGCGTCGAGCTGGCTGGCCCAGCGCGGCCTGAGCCTGCCCTGGCTGGCGTGGCAGCCCGTCTTCCAGGGCGCGCAGTACCTGACCCAGTTCCTGCGCATCCGCCTGGGGGCCGACCTGGCCAGCAGCTCGCAATCGGGCAACGTGCTGGCCGAATTGCGCGCCGCCCTCAAGGGCGGCGAGACGGTGTCGGTTGGCGGCTACGGCCTGTCGGCGGCGCTGGCGCGCGGACTGGAAGGCAGCAGCTTCGCATTGCACCCCGGCTTCCACGCCCCCGTGAGCGTCATCGAGGTCGCCAGCGGGGAGCCGCCCGAATTGCCGCCCGCCACCAGCAACTGGCTCAACAAGGCCCGCCAGGCCGGGCACGCCTGCGAGGGCGTCGCCACCTCGGGCAACCGCTTCTGGCAGTCGGCCGAGGTCGAGGTGGCGCTCGACATGATCGCCCCCTCCCAAGCCGCGCTGCAAGGCTGGGCACCATGAAACACAGCGAGCGCGCCTTCCAGTTCGAGTGCCAGGGCGAGCCGCTGGTGGGCATCGTGAGCCTGCCGCTGGACGCCACCGCGCCGCCGCCCGAAGTGGGCCTGCTGATCGTCGTCGGCGGGCCCCAGTACCGGGTGGGCAGCCACCGGCTCTTCGTGCGCCTGGCGCGTCGGGCCGCCGACCAGGGCCTGCCAGCCATGCGCTTCGACTACCGCGGCATGGGCGACGCACTCGGCGAGATGCGCACCTTCGAGTCGGTCGACGACGACCTGCGCGCCGCCATCGACGCCTTCCTGCGCGAGGTGCCCACGCTGCGCCGCGTGGTCCTGTGGGGCCTGTGCGATGGCGCCAGCGCCTCTTGCTTCTACGCCCCAAGAGACCCTCGGGTCGGCGGGCTCATCCTCGTCAACCCCTGGGTGCACACCACCGAAGGCGCAGCGGCCACCAGCCTGCGGCACTACTACCTGCAGCGCCTGTTCAGCGGCGCGCTCTGGAAGAAGGTGCTGTCGGGGCAGTTGCCTCGCATCGGGCCGCTGCTCAAGCTGCTGGGCACCGTGGTGCGCTCGCGGGTGTCGACGTGGGCCCGGCCCCCCCTCCCCGCCGCGAACGCGCGCCACGACAGCGCCGCCGGCCTGCCCCTGCCTCAGCGCACGGGCCACCAGCTCTCGCTGAGCGGCGTGCCGGTGGCCGTGGTGCTGAGCGACGACGACAAGGTCGCGCGCGAGTTCGAAGGCCGCGCCCTGCCCACGCCGCAGTGGCAGCGCGCCCTGCAGGCCCAGTCCATCGGCGTGACCCACCTGGCTCAGGCGGATCACACCGTGACCTCGCCCGAGGCCCGCGCCGAGTTGTGTCAGCTCAGCGTGACGTGGGCTTTGCAGATGGCGAGCCAGGCGCCTCGCCACCCGGCTCACCCACGACCGATCCCATGACCGATCCCATGACCGATCCCATGAGGGCCAGCAGCCCCTGGTAGGGCATGAGGTTGGTCCTCACCACCTTGTCGATGGGTTCGACAAAGCCATCCTGCATCCAGCGCGAGGCCAGCAGCACGTTCAGGCCGATCATGCCCTCGGCCAGCAAGTCGAGGTTGATCTCGGCCACCCGCGCCTTGGGCACCAGCAGGTGCAGGTGCTGGCGCATCATGGTGGAGTAGTCGCGGGCGGTGGCGCCGCTGAGCGCGGCCACCTCGTCGTTCACGCCCAGCGAATCGACCAGCATGATGCGACCGCGGCGCGGGTCGTCGCGGATGAACTCCAGGAACACGCGGATGGCCGGCTCCAGCATGCCCAACGGCGTGGGCTCCGCGCGGGACAAGGCCAGCAGCGTCAGCGCCATGAGCTGCTCGCGCAAGTCGGCGTAGGTGGCCAGGAAGAGCTGGGGCAGGGTCTTGAACGACTCGTAGAAATAGCGCTCGGTCAGGTGCGCGGCCACGCAAACCTCGCGCACCGTGGCCGCATGGAAGCCCTTGGTGCCGAAGACCTCGATGGCCCCTTCGATGAGCTTGGTGCGGCGCAGGCGCTGGCGCTCCTCGGGCAGCACGCCGCCATAACGGCGCCGAGGGGAAGATGGGGTGTCAGGCAAAGCGGGTTCCATGGTGATCCCTATGTTGACATGGATCATTGTCAAAGTTATTCTGACAAGAATCTTTGTCAAAAGTCAAGGCACCCACGGGGCACACACAGCATGAAACCGCATGACTTCAAGCAGCCCACCGGGGTGGAGCGCCACCGCATCATCGTCGTGGGCACCGGCTTTTCGGGCCTGTGCATGGGCGTCAAACTCCGCGAGCAGGGCGAAGATGACTTCGTCTTGCTGGAGCGCGCCGGCGACGTGGGCGGCACCTGGCGCGACAACACCTACCCCGGCTGCGCCTGCGACGTTGAATCGCACCTGTACTCGTTTTCGTTCGAACCCAATCCGAACTGGTCGCGCCTGTACGCCCCGCAGCCAGAAATCTTCGCCTACCTGAAACACGTCGCCACCAAGTACGACCTGCTGCGCCACGTTCGCTTCCACGCCAACCTGGTCGGCGCCCGCTACGACGAGGCCCGCCAGCTGTGGGTGGTCACCGCCGAAGACGGCCGCGTCTTCGAAGCCGAGGTGCTGGTCTCGGGCATGGGCGGCCTGAGCAACCCGGCCATCCCCCACCTGCCCGGTCTGGAGACCTTCCAAGGCTCGGCCTTCCACTCGGCCACCTGGGACCACGGCTACCAGCTCGAAGACAAGCGCGTGGCGGTGATCGGCAGTGGCGCCAGCGCCATCCAGTTCGTGCCGGCGATCGCGCCCAAGGTCGCGCAGCTGACGTACTTCCAGCGCACGCCGCCGTGGGTGGTGCCCAAGATGGACCGCCCCATCCGCCCCGATGAGCACGCCGACTTCACCGCCCACCCCTGGCGCCAGCGCCTGGCGCGCACCAAGCTGTACTGGACGCTGGAGGCGCGCTTCCTGGCCTTCAAGTTCAAGCCGGAGTGGATGAAGCTGGTGGCCAAGGTGGGCAAGCACCGCATCCGCAAGCACATCAAGGACCCGGTGCTGCAAGCCAAGCTCACGCCCGACTACACGCCTGGTTGCAAGCGCCTGCTGATCTCCAACGAGTACTACCCGGCCCTGGCGCGCACCAACGTCGAGGTGGTCACCGAAGGCATCCGCGAGGTCGTGCCCAGCGGCGTGATCACCACCGACGGTCGGCTGCACGAGGTCGATGCCATCATCTTCGGCACCGGCTTCAAGGTGCAGGACCCGATCCCCAAAGGCACGGTGTTCGGTCGCCATGGCGCCGACCTGGCCGAGGTCTGGAAAGACGGCGCCGAGGCCCACATGGGCATCGCCGTGTCAGGCTTCCCCAACTTCTTCATGCTGATGGGGCCCAACACCGGCCTGGGCCACAACTCCATGGTCTTCATGATCGAGTCCCAGGCGCACTACATCGTCCAGGCGCTCCAGGCCATGAAGGAGCACGGCGTCAAGGCCATCGACGTCAAGCCCGAGGTGCAGCAGCGCTTCGTGGCCGGCGTGCAAGACGAGCTCCAGCGCACCGTGTGGCAGTCGGGCTGCAAGAGCTGGTACGTCAACGAACAAGGTCGCAACACGGCGGCGTGGCCTGGCTTCACCTTCTCCTACCGACTCAAAACCCGCCGCTTCAACATCAAGCAGTACCGAACGGACCGCGCATGAGCATTCAATCCTTCATCACCAACCTCGTCCTGCGTCACCAGTTCAAACGCCAGGGTCGGGGCCCGCTGAACGTGCACAAGGCGCGCCACATGGTCAGCAAGATGGCCAAACGCTACCCGCCGCCGCCCAAGAGCATCACCCACACGCCCGTGCCCGCACAGGGCCAGCATCAGCTGTGTGCCGCCGAATGGCTCAGCGTGGCCCACCCTCAGCGCACCATCGTGTACTTCCACGGCGGCGGCTACTTCTTCTGCGGCCTCGACACCCACCGCCCCACCTGCGCCTACCTGGCCCGCACGGCGCAGGCGCGCGTGCTGTCGGTGGACTACCGCATGGCGCCCGAGCACGTGTTCCCCGCTGCGGTGGACGACGCCGTGAGCTGGTGGAAGGAGCTGCTGCGCCAGGGCGTGGACCCAAAAACCGTCCTCTTCGCCGGGGACTCCGCCGGCGGCGGCCTGACCCTGGCCTGCCTGGTGGCCTCGCGTGACCAGGGCCTGCCCCTGCCGGCCGGCGCGATCCTGTTTTCGCCGTGGTCGGACCTGTCTTGCTCGGGCGAAACCATGAAGACCCTGGCCGACGCCGACGTGATGTTCAACCCCGAGTCGCTGCCCGAAGCCGCCGCGCTCTACCTGAACGGCAAACCCACCAACACCCCGCTGGCCTCACCGCTGTTCGCCGACCTGCGCGGCCTGCCTGCGCTGATGATCCACGCCAGCCAGCACGAGATCCTGCTGGCGGACTCCACCCGACTGCACGAGCGCGCCAAGGCCCAGGGCGTGACCAGCGAGCTGCACCTCAAGGCCAAGATGCCGCACGTGTGGCCCACCATGCTGATGCTGCCCGAGGCCCGCCAGACCCTCAAGGAATGCGGTGAATTCGCCGCGCGGGTCACCGGCAAGCGCTGAAACCCACGAACCCAGGAGACACCATGAAAGACTTCAAGAACAAAGTCGCGGCCATCACCGGCGCCGCCTCCGGCATGGGCCGCACCCTGGCCGTCGAGCTGGCCCGCCGCGGCTGCCACCTGGCGCTCAGCGACGTCAACGAGACCGAGCTCGTCAAGACGGCTGAGCTGGCGTCCAAGCACGGCGTGAAGGTCACCGTCAAAAAGGTGAACGTGTCCAACCGCGACGAGGTCTTCGCCTGGGCCGACGAGGCCGCGCGCGACCACGGCAAGGTCAACCTGATCTTCAACAACGCCGGGGTCGCCCTGACCGCCTCGGTGGAGGCCGTCAAGATCCAGGACTTCGAGTGGATCATGGGCATCAACTTCTGGGGCGTGGTGCACGGCACCCAGGCCTTCCTGCCCCACCTCAAGAAGAGCGGCAACGGCCACGTCATCAACACCTCCAGCCTGTTCGGCCTGATGGCCGTGCCCACACAAGGCACCTACAACGCCAGCAAGTTCGCCGTGCGCGGCTACACCGAAGCCCTGCGCATGGAGCTGGAAATGGAGGGCTCACCCGTGAGCGCCACCTGCGTGCACCCGGGCGGCATCGCCACCAACATCGCCATGGCCGGCAAGATCGACGAGTCGGTCACCGCCAAGACGGGCGTGAGCGAGGCCGACCACAAGCGCATGGCCAACAAGCTCATCAACGTGACGACCGCCGAGGCCGCTGCGCTGCAGATCCTCAAGGCCGTGGAGAACAACGAGCGCCGCGTGCTGGTCGGCCCGGACGCACGCTTCCTCGACAAGGTCGTGCGCCTGCTGGGCTCGACCTACCAGGTGCTGGTCATGCGCCAGGTGCGCAAGATGAACGCCTCGCGCCGTTCGTCCTCGTCCAGCGCGGCCCGCAGCGCGAGCTGAGTCCCGCGACTCACCCCCAAGGCCCCACCACCCTGGTGACATCCCTCAGGCCGCGCGCCCGGATGCGGCACCGATCCACGGCATGATGCGCGCATGAAATGGTTGAAGCGTTTGTGGTGGGGCGCCGTCCTGTTCGGGCTGCTGCTGGCCGTGTCCGTGTGGGGCACCTGGGAGCCTGACCGGCAACTGGGCACCCTCATGGCCCGCTGGGCCCCCGAGCCGTCCACCTTCCTAGAGCTCGACGGCATGCAGGTGCACATCCGCGACACCGGCCCGCGCGATGACGCCGTGCCCGTCGTGCTGCTGCACGGCATGTCGTCCAGCCTGCACACCTACGAGCACTGGCAAACCGAGCTGCAGGGCCAGCGCCGCGTCATCAGCATGGACCTGCCCGGCTTCGGCCTGACCGGCGCCAGCCCCCAGGGCGACTACCGCATCGACGCCTACACCCGCTTCGTGCTGCGCCTGCTCGACACCCTCGGGGTCAAGCAGGTGGTGCTGGTGGGCAACGCGCTGGGCGGTGAGATCGCCTGGCAGACCGCGGTGCTCGCCCCGGATCGCGTGCGCAAGCTGGTGCTGATCGACGCCGACGGCTACCAGCCTTCGGTGCTGTCCATGCCGATCGCCTTCCAGGTCGCCAGCATGCGCGGGCTGCGCTGGGTGTCCGAGCGCATCCTGCCCAAGGCCATGGTGGCCGCCAGCGTGCGCAGCGTCTTCGGCGACCCGGCCAAGGCCACGCCCGACAAGATCGACCGCTACTTCGAGCTCAACCTCCGCGTGGGCAACCGCCGAGCGCTGTTCCAGCGCATGGACCAGGCGCAGTTCGGCAGCAACGCCGCGCTGATCCGCCGGGTGCAGCAGCCCACGCTGGTGATGTGGGGCGAGCGCGACGAGATGATCGCGCCCGAACACGGCACCCTGTTCTGCAAGGACATCCCGCGCTGCCGGCTCGTGACCTACCCGGGACTGGGGCACCTGCCGCAGGAAGAGGACCCCCAAGAGACCTTGCAGGACCTGGTCTCCTTCCTCGCGTCCTGACGACCGGATCAGCTCGCCTGAGGCGACTGCGCCTGAGCCACCCGCCAGCGCGCCTGACGCACCACCGACGCCACCAGGCGATCCAGCGCGGCGTCCAGCTCCGGTCGGGCCAGGCGCTGCGGATCGACCAGCTGCTGGTCGGCCTGCGGCAAGGCCAGCTGCTCGGGCACCACCACCATCGCGAAGTTCGTGCTCAGGTAAGTGCGCACGATGGGCAAGGCGCGGATGCCGCCCAAGGCGCCGGGCGACGCGGCCATCAGGCCCACCGGTTTGCCCGCCGTCGTCCCCGTGCCACCGGGCAGGCCACCCTCGCCCTCTTGCGCCGGCACGACGGACAACCAGTCCAGGCTGTTGAGCAACAGCGGCGTGGGCAGGGCGTTGTATTCGGGGCTGGACAGCAACAGGCCATCGTGCGCAGCAAACAACTCACGCAAGCGCAGCGCACCCGCGGGCTTGCCGTGGGCCGTGGCCCAGTCCTCGTCGTACAGCGGCATGTCGAGCTCGCGCAGGTCCACGTGGGTGACCTCGGCGCCCAGGGCCTGGGCCTTGCGGGCGGCCAGCGCCACCAACTGGCCGTTGAGGGAGCCCTGGCGTGAGCTGGCCGAAATCGCCAGCAGGCGCACGGGGCGGGAAGCGTTGTTTGCGGACATGAACGTCACCTTCGATCACCTTCGTTTTGACACCAGCGGGCATCTTGCTATGAAAAGCGGCGCCACCCGTATGATCGGCGCCATGCATGTCTACGTCTCATCGGCAGGTGACGGTTGCATCCACGTCATGCGGGCCTCGGCCAGCGGGGATGACGTCACCGAAGTGCAGCGCCTGAGCCTGGGCGGCGCCATCATGCCCCTGGCCTTCAGCCCGGACGGGCGGCGGCTGCACGCCATCGACCGCCAGGAGCCCTTTCGGGTCCACACCCTGGCGGTCGACCCCGACGACGGCACCCTCACCCCGCTGAGCCAGGCGCCCCTGGTCGGCAACATGGTGCAGGCCCGCGTCACCCCCGACGGACGCTGGCTCCTGAGCGCCTCGTATGGCGAGGACCGCATCGCCGCCAACCCCCTGCTCGACAACGGCCAGGCCGGCGCGCCGACGCAGGTCTGCGCCACGCTCAAGCAAGCCCACGCCATCTGCCCGACGCCCAGTGGCCGCCACGCCTGGGTCAGCTGCCTGGGCGCCGACCGCCTGCTGGCCTTCGGCCTCGACGCAACGCAAGCCACCTCGCCCCTGTCGCCCGAGCCCCTGGCCACCCACGCGTGTCGCCCGGGCAGCGGGCCGCGCCACCTGGCCTTTCACCCGCATCGCCCCTGGCTGTTCGTCATCAACGAGCTCGACGGCACGCTCGACCTGCTGGCCTTCGACGAAGCCGCCTTGTCGCTCACCCCGCTGGCCAGCGCCCGCATCCTGCCGGACGGCTGCGGCGTGGCGCCCTGGTCGGCCGAGTTGCGCATCTCAGCCAGCGGCGAGTGGCTCTTCGCCAGCGACCGCCGCGCCGCGCTGATCCGCGCGTTTCGCATCCACGACCACCCACCGCGCCTCACGCCAGTCGGCCACATCGAGACCGAAGCCCTGCCGCGCAGCTTCGCCGCTTCGCCCTGTGGCTCCACCTTGTTCGTGGCCAGCCAGGAAAGCGGGCGCCTCAGCGTGATCGGCTTCGACGCCCGCACCGGCCAGATGCGGCTCCAGCAGCAACTGGCCTGCGGCTCCAGCCCGACCTGGGTCGAGATCAGGCCGACAGGCGCGCCGTGACGGCGGCCACGCGCTCGCCGAACAGGCGGGCGGTTTCCAGGTCGCCAGGCAGCATCTCATCGACGCTGGCGTCCGACGGGGTGGAGGCCATGGCCCCGCTGAACGAGGCCACGTAGTTCACGTCGTTGCGGGTGGCGGCCTTGCTGTTGCTGGGCATCATGCCCGTGCCCACCCAGATCATGCTGTGCTGCATGGAGACGGTGAACAGGTAGTGCAGCGTGGAGAGCTTGTCGCCGTTCATCGAAGCCGAGTTGGTGAAACCGGCGGCGACCTTGTCCTTCCAGGTCTGGTGGTACCAGGGCTTGGAGCTGGCATCCAGGAACTTCTTGAACTGCCAGGGCACGCTGCCCATGTAGGTGGGCGCGCCGAAGATGATCGCGTCGGCGGCGGCCAGGGTCTCCCAACCGGCTTCGGGCAGGTTGCCCTCCTGGTCCACCGCCAGCAGCGTGCCGCCGGCGCCTTGCGCCACGGACTCGGCCATGCGACGGGTGTGGCCGTAGCCGCTGAAATAAACGATGACGATGTTCTTGCTCATGGTGTTTCCTTTCGGGATCAACTTTCGGGATCAAAAAAGACTCACGGAACGCAGGCCAAAGGGCGTCAAACCCGTTACCCTTCGCCCATGTTCAGTTACCGACACGGCTT
Organism: Burkholderiales bacterium; assembly: GCA_016000265.1. Lineage (GTDB taxonomy): Bacteria > Pseudomonadota > Gammaproteobacteria > Burkholderiales > Burkholderiaceae_C > Aquabacterium. The sequence goes on along the minus strand of JAECRL010000001.1, from coordinate 415,169 downwards.
CCACGCGGGCAACCACGCCGATGTGCTCAAGCACATGGTGCTGGTGCAGGTGCTTGAGCACCTGCTTCAGAAAGACAAACCCTTCTGGGTGATCGACACCCACGCGGGTGGCGGCATCTACGACCTCACCAGCGGCTACGCCACCAAGAGCGCCGAGGCCGACTCGGGCGTCAACACGCTCTGGCCCCTGCGCAACAAAAAGGCGACGCCAGAGGCGGTCAAAAGCTACCTGGCTCAGGTGGCCGCCATCAACCACGGCGACACGCTGCAGTGGTACCCCGGCTCGCCGCAACTCGCCGCGCAGATGCTTCGCCAGGGCGACCACCTGCGCCTCTACGAGCTGCACCCCACCGAGATCAAGCTGCTGCGCGGCCACTTCGACTCCGTGCGCCGCGGCGTCAGCATCGAAGAGGCCGACGGCTTCGGTGGCCTGCGCGGCATCCTGCCGCCGCCGCCCAAGCGCGGCCTGATCCACATCGACCCGCCCTACGAGGCCAAGGAAGACTACAAGCGCGTCCTTCAGACGCTCAAGGAAGCCATCCCGCGCTTCACCACCGGCACCTACGCGGTCTGGTACCCCGAGGTCGCGCGCATGGAGTCCCAGCAGTTCGGCGGGCAACTGCGCCGCCTGGGCGGCTCGCTGGAGAAGGTGGACTGGCTGCACGCCACCCTGCGCGTCAAGGGCGCCGAAAGGGGCGGCCTGGGCCTCTATGGCAGCGGCATGTTCATCATCAACCCCCCGTGGACGCTGTATGAGCGCCTGGCCGAGGCCCTGCCCTGGCTGGTCGAAACCCTGGGGGTGGACGACTACGCCGCCTACACCCTGGAAGCTCAGCAGAGCTGACACCTCGCCCCCTCAGGCGGCCAGGTCGAAAACCAGCACCTCGGCCTGCTCACCGCCTTGCAGCGTGAGGGCCGACTCGCCCTCCAGCTTGAGCGCGTCACCCGCCTTCAGCGCCAGGCCGTTGGCCACGATGGCGCCTCGGGCGACGTGCACATAAGCCTTGCGAGCCGGGTTCAGGGCCACCTCGGCGCGCTCCTCGCCATCGAAGAGGCCCACGCTCAGCGTCGCATCCGAGTGGATGGTGACCGAGCCCTCGCGGCCATCGGGTGAGGCCACCAGGCGCAGCCGGCCACGCTTGTCGGCTTCGCTGAAGTTCTTCTGCTCGTAGCCCGGGCTCAGGCCCTTGGCCGACGGCTCGATCCAGATCTGCAGCAGGTGCACCGACTCGCGCAGGCCCTGGTTGAACTCGCTGTGCATGATGCCCTTGCCCGCGCTCATGCGCTGCACGTCACCGGGCAGGATGTCGGCGCCATTGCCCAGGCTGTCCTTGTGCGAGAGCTGGCCCTGCAGCACGTAGGTGACGATTTCCATGTCGCGGTGGCCGTGCATGCCGAAGCCGCGGCCGGGCGCCACCACGTCGTCGTTGATCACGCGCAGCGGGCCGAACCCCATGTGGGCGGGGTCGTGGTACTCGGAAAACGAGAAGCTGTGGAAGGACTGCAGCCAGCCGTGGTCGGCAAAGCCGCGTTCGTCGGATCGGCGCAGGGTCAGCATGTGGGGCTCCTTCTGAAGTGGGGTCACGTCGTGTGACCATGGCTTCACTGTAAGAAGCCCCCCCACCACCGGGGCTGCGCAGGACTGATGGCATCATTCAAATGTTTTGAATGAAAGGCCCCCATGGTCGACCGCCACCACGCCCTGTCGCCCGACGCCCTGCAGATGGTCGTGACCATCGCGCGCACGGGCAGCTTCGCCGCCGCGGCCCGCGAGCTGGGCAAGGTGCCCTCGGCCCTGACCTACAGCGTGCGCCAGCTCGAAGACGCACTGGACGTGCTGCTGTTCGACCGCCGCAGCCGCCAGGCCAAGCTCACCGCCGCGGGCGAAGAACTGCTGCGCGAAGGCAGCCTGCTGCTGCTGCAGATGGACGCCGTCGCCAACCGGGTCAAGCGCGTGGCCTCGGGCTGGGAGACGGAACTCACGGTGGCGGTGGACAAGGCCATCGCGCCGCACGCCATCTTCGACCTGATGGAGGCCTTCCTGGCGCTCAAGCCGCCCACCCGGCTGCGCATGCTCAGCGAGGTCATGACCGGCACCTGGGAGGCGCTGGCCTCGGGCTCGGCCGACCTGGCCATCGGCGTCTCATCCGACCGCCTGATGCGCACCGACCTGCGCTGCGAGCCCATCGGCGAGCACCGCTTCATCCTCTGCGTGGCGCCTCACCACCCGCTCGCGCAGGCCCCCGAACCGCTGAGCCCGGCCACCGTGGCCGAGCACCGCATCATCGCCGTGGCCGACACCGCCCGGCGCCTGGAGCCCATGACCGTGGGCATCCTGCCCGGGCAGGACGTGCTGACCCTGCCCTCGATGGCGGCCAAGCTGGAGGCGCAGTTGCGCGGCATCGGCATCGGCTACCTGCCCGAGGCGATGGTGCGCGGACACATCCAGGCCGGGCGCCTGGTGCACAAGCAAGTCGACGGACCACCGCGGGTGATGCAGACCCACTACGCCTGGCGCCAGGGCCCAGGCCAGACTCAGCCCGGCCTGGCCCTGACGTGGTGGCTGCACCAACTGGCCAGCGCCAAGACGCGCCAGGCCCTGCTGGACCTGCACGAGGGGCTGATCCTGTGACCCCCTACCGCGGCCGCTTCGCCCCCTCGCCCACCGGCCCCTTGCACGCTGGCTCGCTGGTGGCCGCGCTGGCCAGCTGGCTGGATGCCCGCGCGCACGGCGGCCGCTGGCTGGTGCGCATCGAAGACGTGGACACGCCCCGCTGCGTGCCCGGCGCCGACGAGCTCATCTTGCAGCAACTGGCGGCCTGCGGCCTGCACCCCGACGAGCCCCCGGTCTGGCAAAGCCAGCGCGGCGCGCTCTACCAGGCCGCGCTCGAGCGCCTCATCGAGGCCGAGCAGGCCTACCCCTGCGCCTGCACCCGCGCCGACATCGCACGCTCGCACGAACTGGCCGGGCGCACCAAGCCCCGCCACGGTGAGCTGGTCTACCCCGGCACCTGCCGACCCGAGCGCGGCGGGCTGCGAGGCCGTGGCGCGCGCGCCTGGCGCCTGAAAGTGCCCTCAGGTGAAGCCGGGCGGATCGAGTGGCTGGACCGCCGCCTGGGGCCTCAGGCCCAAGCGCTCGACGAGGCCGTGGGCGACTTCGTCATCAAACGGGCCGACGGCCTGTGGGCCTACCAGCTCGCCGTGGTCGTGGACGACGCCGAGCAAGGCATCACCGACGTCGTGCGGGGCGAAGACCTGGCGGACAACACCCCGCGCCAGATTCATTTGCAACGCGTGCTCGGCCTGCCCACGCCGCGCCACCTGCACACGCCGCTGGTCTGCGGCGACAACGGCGAAAAGCTCTCCAAACAGAACGGCGCCACGGCGCTGGACCTGAGCCAGCCCCTGCGCACCGTGAGGCAAGCGCTCACCCGGCTGGGCCTCGCCCCGACGGAGGCGACGCTCACGCTGGACGAGGCCTTGGCACAGGCCATCGCGGCCTGGCGCGCCCGCTGGTCAACGGGGTGACGCGTCAGGTCGACCGCGATGCACCCCGGTCCACCAGCACGAAGTGCTTGCGCACCGCCTCCACCACCTCGAACGCACCTTCGAAGCCCGCCGGGATGACGGCCCCTTCACCGGCGCGCACGTCCACGGCCAGGCCCTGGGCGTCGTGCAGGCGCACGTGCCCTTCGAGCACGCAGAAATACTCTTCCTTGTGCGGGGCGAACGCGATGCGCCACATGCCCGGCTCGCACGCCCAGATGCCCACCGAGGTCACGCCATCGGCCGACTCGTACAGCGGCCACGTCTCGCGGCAGGGGTTGCCCCGCACCAGCCGCTCGGGCCGCGGGTGGTCGATGGCGCCACCCTGCGAGGGCTGCGTCATGCGCACGATGGCCACAGGCACCTGACTCACTTCACCAGGAAGTGCTCGCGGTAGTAGGCCAGCTCGTCGATGGACTCGTGGATGTCGGCCAGCGCGGTGTGCTTCTGCGCCTTGCGGAACCCTTCGGACAGGCCCGGCTTCCAGCGCTTGGCCAGCTCCTTGAGGGTGCTGACATCGAGGTTGCGGTAGTGGAAGAAGGCCTCCAGGTCCGGCATGTAGTTGGCAAGGAAGCGGCGATCCTGGCAGATCGAGTTGCCGCACATGGGCGACTTGTTGGCCGGCACGTACTGCTTGAGGAAGGCGATGACGTCCTTGGCCGCCTGGGCCTCGGTCACGGTGGAGGCCTTGACCCGGTCGATCAGGCCACTGCGGCCGTGGGTGCCCTTGTTCCAGGCGTCCATGGCGTTGAGGGCCGCATCCGACTGATGCACGGCGAACACCGGGCCCTCGATGCGCACACTCAACTGGGCGTCGGTCACCACCACGGCGATCTCGATGATGCGGTCGCTCTCCGGCTTCAGGCCCGTCATCTCCAGGTCGATCCAGATCAGGTTCTGGTCGCTCTTGGCCAGCGTGGCCGGCGGGGTGGGGGATTCAGCGGCCTGCTCGGCGCCAGGGGTGGTTTCGCTCATCGACATCCTCTGCTCACGGACAAAGCCGCCGCCACCTCTCCCTGGGCTCAGGGTTTTGACAGCGCGGCCGGACCGCCGATTGTGCGGCAAACGTACACTCTCAAGCATGCAAGCCAGCCTCGTGACCACGCTTTTCGTGACCTTCGTCGTCGCCTCGACTTTGACCCGCCTCTGGCTGGACAGCCGCCAGGCGCGCCACGTGGCCCGCCACCGCGGTGCCGTGCCCGCGCCCTTCGCCTCCGACGTCACCCTCGTGAGCCACCAGCGCGCCGCCGACTACACGCTCGACAAGCTGCGCTTCGGCATCGTCAGCGCCCTCTTCGGCGTCGGGGTGCTGCTGGGCTGGACCCTGCTGGGCGGGCTCGACGCCCTCAACCTCGCGCTGCGCGACTGGCTGGTGCCCGCCGCTGGCGGCGAGCGCCACCCGCTGCTCTACCAACTGGCCCTGCTGGGGGCCTTCACCCTCATCGGCGCCCTGGTCGAATGGCCGCTCGACGCGTGGAGCACCTTCCGCATCGAACAGCGCCACGGCTTCAACCGCATGAGCTGGGGCATGTGGCTGGGCGACCAGCTCAAGCAGTCGCTGCTGGGCCTGCTCATCGGCGCCCCCATCGCCGCCCTCATCCTGTGGCTCATGGGCGCCGCGGGAAACACCTGGTGGCTGTGGGCCTGGGCCGCCTGGGTGGCCTTCAGCCTGCTGCTGATGGTGATCTTCCCCATCTTCATCGCCCCGCTGTTCAACAAGTTCGAGCCGCTGCAAGACACCCGCCTCGCCGAGCGCGTCAAGGCCCTGATGGACCGCTGCGGCTTCACCGCCAAGGGCTTCTTCGTCATGGACGGCAGCCGCCGCTCGGCGCACGCCAACGCGTACTTCACCGGCCTGGGCCAGGCCAAGCGCGTGGTGTTTTTCGACACCCTGCTGAGCAAGCTCTCGCACGGCGAGGTCGAGGCCGTGCTCGCCCACGAGCTGGGGCACTTCAAGCACCGCCACGTGCTCAAGCGCATGGTCATGATGTTCGGCTTGAGCCTGCTGGCCTTCGCCCTGCTGGGGTGGCTGTCGCAGCAGGCCGGCTTCTACCTGGGCCTGGGCGTGTCGCCCAACCTGGCCGCCCCCAACGACGCGCTGGCGCTGCTGCTGCTCATGCTCGCCCTGCCGCCCGTGGCCTACTTCATCGCGCCACTCATGTCGTGGTTCTCGCGCCAAGACGAGTACGAAGCCGACGCCTACGCCTGCGCCCAATCCAGCGGACGCGACCTCGCCAACGCCCTGGTCAAGCTCTACAAAGACAACTCCTCGACGCTGACCCCCGACCCGCTCTACGTGCGCTTCCACTACTCGCACCCGCCCGCCACCGAGCGCCTGGCGGCCATGAACGCACTCGCAGGCGCCTGACATGCACACCCCACCCACCTCGGCTGCAGCCCTGGCCACGCGCCGTTGCACCCACCAGACCGGCCCCGCGCTCACCGCAGCCGAAGCCCAGGCCCTGCTGCCCCAGCTCGTGGCCTGGGACATCCTGCAGCTCGGGGACGCCATCGTCCTCACGCGCACCTTCACCTTCCCCGACTTCCACCGCACCATGGCCTTCGTCAACGCGCTGGCGTGGATCGCCCACGAACAGGATCACCACCCGGACATGACCGTCTCGCACAGCCGCTGCACCCTCAACTGGTCGACCCACTCCGTGGGCGGCCTGTCGATCAACGACTTCATCTGCGCGGCACGGGTCGACGCCCTGGCCACATGAAACGCGCACACGGCGGCTCGCGCCCCGCTCGAAACAAAGGCCCCGTCAGCCACGAAGGCACCCACGGCGGCCTGGTGGTGGCCACCCACGGCCGCCACGTCATGGTCGAAGACGACGCCGGGCAGCGCCTGATCTGCCACCCCCGCGGCAAAAAGAGCGAAGCCGTCGTGGGCGACCGGGTGCGCTGGCACCACACCCTCGAAGGTGGAGACGAAGGCGTGATCGTCGCCGTCGAAGAGCGCCGCAACCTGCTGTGGCGCCAGGACGAATGGCGCAGCAAGTCCTTCGCCGCCAACCTCGACCAGCTCCTCATGTGGATCGCCGTCGAGCCCGTCTTCAGCGAGATGCAGCTCACGCGGGCGCTGATCGCCGCGCGCTCGGCCGACATCCCCGTGACCATCGTGCTCAACAAGGTCGACCTGCCCGGTGCCGACACGGCCCGCGCGCGCCTCAAGCCCTACGCGGCCATGGGCTACCCCGTCGTGGAGCTGTCCCTGACGTCCGACACCGACGTGGCCCGCACCCAGGTGCTGCCGCTGCTGCAAGACAAGGCCACCCTGGTGCTGGGCCCCTCTGGCGCCGGCAAGAGCACGCTCATCAACACCCTGTTGCCCGATGCGCGCGCGGTGGTCGGCGAGATCTCGCAGGCCCTCAACTCCGGGCGGCACACCACCACCTCCAGCCTCTGGTACTGGCTCGACGAAGCGCACCAAAGCGCCGTGATCGACTCGCCGGGCTTCCAGGAATTCGGCCTGCACCACATCCCCGCCACCGAGCTCACGCGCTGGATGCCCGACCTGGGCGCCCACGTGGCCAACTGCCGCTTCCACAACTGCACGCACCGGCAGGAGCCGGGCTGCGCGGTTCAAGCCGCCGTCGAGCGCGGCGAAATCAGCCCCATCCGCCTGAGCCTCTACACCGACCTGTTTGACGAACTCAGCCAGCCCCGCTGGTGAGCCCCCAAGCCATGACCGACCGACTCTCCGCCCTGCCCGCCACCCTGGAAGCCTGCGCCTGTGGCGACCTCTCCCTGACCGACCTGACGCGCACCTGGCGCGACGCCGCCGAACACCACCAGCCCGCGTTGCCCACGCGGTACGTGGACGTGCTCGAGCGCCTGCTCAACCAGGTGGAAAGCGCCGCCCTGTTCAGCGAAGAGAGTTGTTCGTTCAGCCGGGCCGACATCCTCGCGGCCTTGAGTGACTGGCTGGCGCGCGCCCGCGCACTCTGAACGGAGCCGGCGCCGGGAGCGGCCGCTCAGCGACTCGGCGGCAACCAGCCGTTCAGCCGATCAGGTTGGCCAGCGACAGCAGCGCCAGCAACAGCATCCACAGCACCACCGAGCGCCAGATCAGGCCGACCACGCTGCGCAGGTGCGCCAGCATGGGCGGCACGCCCTGGGTGCTGCCCTGCGCCTCGATCACGTCGGGCGAGTCGCCCTGGTTGATCGTGCGGCTGACGTCGCGCGCGCCGTCATCGGCCACGGGCGCCGCCTGCCCGCCCAGGCGCACCCCCAGGGCACCCGAAGCCGCCGACAGGATGGTGCCTTCATTGGGCCGCACCCACAGCACCGCGTGGCGGCGCCAGGCATCGACCGCGTCCTCGAAGTTGCCCACCACCGCGAAGCCGAAGGCCGTCAGGCGCGCCGGAACGTGGTCCAGCCAGGAAAACAGCGTCTGGGACAGGTCCATCAGCCGGTCGTGGGTGGGCGTGCCTGTCACGCGGCTGCGATAAGCCCAGTAACGCCCGGTGAACTCGGAGAGCCGATAGAGCACCGCGCCCGCGGGCCCGAAGCCCAGGGTGGACAGCGCCACGAACCAGAAGAACACACCAAACACATGGCGATGCGCGGCCAGCAGCGAGTACTCCAGCACGTGGCGCAGGATCTCGGTGCGCGGCAGGTCGCTGGCATCCAGGTTCTGCCAGTGCGCCAGCAACTCGCGGGCGCGGTCCTCGCGGCCTTGCTCCAGCGCGTCGCGGATGTCGGTGAAGTGGTGACTGAACTGCCGAAAGCCCAGCGTGAAGTACAGCACCGCGACGTCAAAACACAGCGCCAGCACGGTGCTGTAGCGGTTGACCAGCACGTACGACACCGCCACGAGCAGGGCCGGCGCCAACACCGTGATCGCCCAGACCACGCGCGCGTGCACGGCGGCACCCGCGTCGAAATTGCGCCCAGCCCAGCGCACCCAGGCCGCCAGCGCGTGGTGGATGGGGTTGAGGTTGGACAGGGGCTTGAGCTGCTCCGCCAGCAAGGCGAAGAGCACGGCGAAAAAGCTCATGACCCGATCATAGCGGGCCGATTCGGCCGCCTGCGCGCGCTTTGCACATCGCCCCTCATGCCGAGAGGAAGCGGTATAAATTTCGCAACATCGCGGCCGTCGCACCCCAGATGAAGTACTCCTTGTCGGGTCGGGGCGACCAGGGCATCGAGAAGAACTCCAGCTTCGCGCCCGAGACATCGAAGGCGCGGCGCTGGTGGTGTCGCGGGTCCATCAGGAAATCCAGCGGCACCTCGAAGACCTCGTCGACCTCCCCCGGGTCGGCCTGCACCTGCAGCGCGGGGTGATCCCCGTCTTGCGGCGTGATCAAGCCCACAACGGGCGTGACGATGAAGCCCGTGCCGGTGGTGTAGGTGGGCAGGCTGCCCAGCACCTCCACGCGTCCCGGGTGGAGGCCCACCTCTTCGTGCGCCTCGCGCAGGGCCGCGGCCACCGGGTCCGCGTCGGTGGGCTCCATGCGCCCGCCCGGAAAGCTGATCTGGCCAGCGTGCTTCTTGAGGTGGGCCGTGCGCTGCGTCAGCAGCACCGACGCCCGCTCGCGCATGACCAGGGGCACGAGCACCGCCGCGCGCACCGGGTCCGGCGCCCGGAACCACGTCTCGACCTCGATGTCGGGCTGCCAATCGGGCGGCCGCGCAAACCGCTCCAGCAAAGCCGGGCGCGCCAGGCGCTCGGGCAAGACGGGCGGCAGGTGCAGGTCGTGGCCGAGGAGCTCGGCGGCGCGGGGGTCGATCTTGAAAACCATGGCGCCCATGATAAAAGCCGCCGTCGCTTTCGCGAGGGCGGCTTGCGGTGATGGCGAGGGGCGCAGCCGGTTGGCCAGCGCCCGCTGACATCAGGCAGCTCGGGTGAGCTTTTCCTTGATGCGTGCCGACTTGCCCGAACGCTCGCGCAGGTAGTACAGCTTGGCGCGGCGGACGTCACCGCGGCGCTTGACTTCGATCGAAGCGATCAGCGGGCTGTACAGCTGGAACGTGCGTTCCACGCCTTCGCCGCTCGAGATCTTGCGCACGATGAAGCTGGAGTTCAGGCCGCGGTTGCGCTTGGCGATCACGACGCCTTCGTAAGCCTGGACGCGCTTGCGGGTGCCTTCGACCACGTTGACGGACACGATCACGGTGTCGCCAGGGGCAAAGGAAGGGATGGTCTTGTTCAGACGAGCGATTTCTTCTTGCTCGAGCTGTTGGATGATGTTGGACATCAAAGGCTCCTTGATGATCGTGGCCGCGCGATGATTGGAGGGTGCGTCGAGCAAGCCCCTTTTCAGGGACCTGCCTCAGCGATACGCCGGACAGAGGATCGGAAAACCGCAGATTATAGCGGCAACCGAGAGAGAAAGTCTTCGTCTTTTTTGGAAAGCTCGCCACGCGCCCTCGCGGCCTCGATCAAATCGGGGCGACGGCGCGCCGTCAGGGCCAGTTGCTGTTCGCGGCGCCAGCGTGCGATCTGCGCGTGGTGACCCGACATCAGCACCGCGGGGACCGCCCGCGCGGGCAGATCGACCTGGGCGGACGGGGCGGCCAGGACCTCGGGGCGGCTGTAATGCGGGCAGTCGAGCAGGCCGTCGGAAAAGCTGTCCTGCTCATGCGAAGCGGCGTCGTGCAGCACCCCGGGCTGCAGCCGGGTCACGGCGTCGATCAGGGTCAGCGCCGGCAGCTCACCACCGGACAGCACGTAGTCACCGAGGCTGATTTCTTCGTCCACGTGGGCGTCGATGAACCGCTGATCCACCCCCTCGTAGCGGCCGCACACCAGCACGGCGCCGGGGCTGGCGGCGAGTTGCTGCACGCGCTTCTGGGTCAGTCGCGGCCCCGCCGGGCTGAACCAGATGACGGGCGACCGGGCCGCGCCCTGAGCGACCTGGTCGGCGCGGATGGCCGACAGGCAGCGCTCCAGCGGCTCGACGAGCATGACCATGCCGGGGCCGCCACCGAAAGGGCGGTCGTCGACGCGGCGGTAGACGCCCTCGGCGTGATCGCGCAAGGGCCACAGCCGCACGTCCACCTGGGCCGACTCGAAGGCACGCCGGGTCACGCCGACCTGCTGGAACGGGCCGAACAACTCGGGAAACAGGGTGATGACGTCGAAGCGAACGCCCATGGGGCCTCCCCGGCGGGCGCCGGCTGCGCAGGTCAGTAGTCGAGGCCCCAGTCGGCGACGATGCGCTGCTCGGGCAGGCTGACGCTGACGATGAAGGCGTCCACGAAAGGAATCAGGCGCTCGACGGGCTTGCCATCGGAGCCAGCTTCGGCGGGCGCTTCGCAGCGCAGCACGCAGTTCGGGCCGGTCTCCATGAGGTCGACGACGCGACCCAAGGCCACGCCTTCGCGGGTGACGACGTTCAGCCCGATCAGGTCGATCCAGTAGAACTCGTTCTCGTCGGGCGTCGGGAAGGCAGATCGGGAGACGAACACGCGGGCGCCCTTGAGGGCCTCGGCCGCGTTGCGGTCATCCAGGCCTTCGGCGGTGGCCACGACGATGTCGCCCTGCTCGCGGGCCTGCTTGACTTGCAGGAAGCGCGGGGCCGACAGCCGGGCCACACCCGCCACCCCGGACAGGGGCGCGGCCGCAGCGGGCTTTGCTGGCGCTGCGCCGGGCTTGGCGGCACCCGGACGGGACACGGCGCCAGCGGCCGCTTCGGCCGGGCGCAAAAACCATTTCTTCGTGCAGAAGAGGGCCTGGGGGTCGGATGAGAAGGGCATCACCTTGATGCCCCCCTTGACGCCCCAGGCGTCAACGACGCGCCCCACCTCCACCGCGTCTTCGGGCCAGGCGACGCCGTCGGCCAGCACCGGGACAGGGGAAACAGCGCGCTCGTTCATGCCAGCCTGTTCGATCAGGCGGCAGCGGCCTTGGACTTGGCGTCGCGCAGCAGGCGAGCGACGGTCTCGGAGGCCTGGGCACCGTTCTTCACCCAGTGGTCGACGCGGTCGAAAGCCACGCGCAGGGACTCGGCGTTGCCGGAAGCCAGCGGGTTGTAGAAACCAACGCGCTCCAGGAAGCGACCGTCACGGCGGTTCTTCTGTTCGGCGACGACGATGTTGTAGAACGGGCGCTTCTTGGAGCCACCGCGAGAGAGTCGAATCACGACCATGATGTGTCCTTCAAATGTGATGAGTCGGCTGCGTCACCCGGGAGACACTCGGGGTTTCGCGGCCTCAACGAGCCAGGCAGCAGGCATCGGCCTGATGCAAACGCCCGTCAGCGACTCCAGCCCGTTTAGATACGCGCCAGGCACCTGCCCTGAGGCAAGCACCCGACTCAGGCCGGAAAACCGCGGATTATAGTCTGCTCCACCCCGATTGCGCAAAGTGCTGAAAGATGTCCGTGAGTCCTGCCCACCTCGCCCCCCGACTCAAGTCGAAAACCCTGGCCACCTGGGCCGCGCTGCTGGGCGGGCCCCTGGGCTTGCACCGTTTCTACCTGCACGGCCTGGGTGACCTGTGGGGCTGGCTGCACCCGGTGCCCACCCTGGTCGGCCTGTGGGGCCTGCGCCGGGTGGGCGAGTTCGGCCAGGACGACCACCTGGCCTGGCTGCTGATCCCGGTGCTGGGCTTCACGGTCGCGGCGTGCATGCTGCAAGCCATCGTGTTCGGCCTGATGCCCGACGAGCGCTGGCACGCGCGCCACAACCCGGGGCACCCCCTGACCGGCACCCCGAAAAGCGGCTGGCTGGCCGTCATCGGGGTCGCATCCGCCCTGCTGCTGGGCGCGGCGGTGTTGATGGCGACCATCGCGTTCTCCGGCCAGCGCTACTTCGAATACCAGATCGAAGAGGCGCGCAAGCTGAGCCAGTGAGCGCGCGGCGCGGCGAGGGACGCACCGCAAGGCCCGGATAAACCGGATAATGCGGGGTTTCGATCTTCGCAGCCGCACGCCCCCATGACCGCCGCCACGCCCAACCCGTCCGCAGCCCCCCTCACCTACGACCAGGCCGGTGTCAACTACGACCTGATCGACCCGCTGAAGGTGGCCGCCCAGCGCGCCGCGGCCGAAACCGGCGCCAACCTGGCCAGCCACGGTTTCTCCGAGGTGCTGGCCTCTCGCGGCGAGTCGGCCTACGTGGTCGACGTCGGCCCCATGTACCTGGCGTCCATCGTCGAGTGCCTGGGCACCAAGACGCTGGTGGCCGACGAGATGGCCACCCTCACGGGCCGCAGCTACTACGACGGCATCGCCCAGGACACCATCGCCATGGCGGTCAACGACCTGATCACGGTCGGCGCCACGCCCCTGGTGGTGCAGGCCTACTGGGCCGCCGGCGGCTCCGACTGGTTCGGCGACAAGGTCCGCGCCAACGCGCTGGTGGCCGGCTGGAAGAAGGCCTGCGAGGTCTGCAACGTGGCCTGGGGCGGCGGCGAGACCCCGGCCCTGGCCGGCATCGTGGCCGACGGTCGTGTCGACCTGGCGGCGTCGTGCACCGGCATCATCAGCCCCAAGACCCGCCTGTCGGTGGGCGACAAGCTGGGCGCGGGTGACGCCATCGTCTTCCTGGCGTCGAGCGGCATCCACGCCAATGGCCTGTCGCTCGCGCGCAAGCTGGCCGAGCGCCTGCCCCAGGGCTACCTGACCGACATCGGCGACGGCCTGACCTATGGTGAGGCCCTGCTGGCACCGACCACGCTGTACTCGCCCGTGACCGAGGCGCTGGCCAGAGAAGGCATCATCCCGCACTACTGCGCCAACGTGACCGGCCACGGCTGGCGCAAGCTGCTGCGTCACCCCAAGCAGCTGACTTACCGCATCACCGCCCTGCCCGAAAAGACCCCCGTGCTGGCCTTCATGCAGCGGGAATGCGGCCTCGATGACCACGAGGCCTACGGCACGCTCAACATGGGCGCGGGCTTCGCGCTGTACGTCGCCGCCGAGCACGCGCAACGCGTGGTCGAGGTGGCCGAGTCGCTGGGCATCCCCGCGCTGGTGGCCGGCCGCGTCGAAGACGGCCCCAAGCAGGTGGTGGTCGAGCCCCTGAACGTGGTCTACGGTGCCGAGGAGCTCCAGCTGCGTTGACGCGCAGGGGTTCACCCTGGGGTTTGCCCGCAGATCCCCCGGGGCGCCCTTCAGTTTGCCCGCCAGTCTTCCGATAAGGCGTTGATCCGTGACGGATTTCACCGCGGCCTCCCCAGGCAACGGTGGTGATGATCGTCACAGGTCGACGCCTTTTTGCATCACATGGGCAAACCGAGATGATCAACATCCGCAACATCCGCATCGGACAGCGCCTGACCCTGGGCTTCGGCCTGGTGATCGCGCTGATGATCCTGCTGGCTGGCCTGGCGCTGGTTCGCATCCAGAACCTGAGCAGCGAAACGACCGAGCTGGTTGACGTCACTTACCCGCAAACGGTCACGGCCAACCGCATGAAGGCCAACCTCAACGAGATCTCGCGCAGCATGCTCAGCGTGCTGGTGATGAGCGACGAGGAACAGATCAAGGGTGAGCTGGCTCGCATCGCCAAGCACGAGAAGGACAACGAGGCGCTGGCCACCCAGGCCGAGCAGGCCTTGCAAGGCGAGGCCGACAAGGAGCTGCTGGCCAACCTGGGCAAGTACCGCGAACGCGCGGCCAAGGCCCAGAAGTCTTTCGTGAGCCTGATCAGCGAGGGCCAGAAAGAAGAGGCCCTGACGAAGTTCCTGTTCTCGGTGCGGGCCATGCACACGCGCTACTTCGAGGCGCTGGATCAACTCAACGAGCGTCAGCACAAGCTGATGGTGGCCGCGGGCGAACGCTCCGCCGAGACCGCCCGCAACACCACGCTGTTCATCGTCGGCCTGGCCGCGGCCATCGTCGCCGTGAGCATCGGCGTGGCGGTGTTCTCCACGCGCAGCATCACCCGGCCGCTGACGCGCGCGGTGCGCATCGCCGAGCAGGTGGCCGGTGGCGACCTGAGCGCGCGCATCGTCAGCGAAAGCCAGGACGAGACCGGCCAGCTGATGCGGGCCCTCGACGAGATGAACAGCAGCCTGCAGCGCATCGTCGGCGACGTGCGCCAGGGCACGGTGGCGATCGCATCGGCCTCCAGCGAGATCGCCTCAGGCAACTCCGACCTGTCGGTTCGCACGGAAGAGCAAGCCAGCTCGCTGGCGCAGACTTCGTCGGCCATGAACGAGCTGACGCGAATCGTGCGCCAGAACGCCGACAACGCCAGCCAGGCCAACCAGCTGGCCTCTGCCGCATCCAGCATCGCCTCCGAAGGCGGTCAGGTGGTGGCCCAGGTGGTCGACACCATGGGCGCCATCGACGCGTCGTCGCGCAAGATCGTCGACATCATCTCGGTCATCGATGGCATCGCCTTCCAGACCAACATCCTGGCGCTGAACGCGGCCGTGGAGGCGGCGCGCGCCGGCGAGCAAGGCCGGGGCTTCGCCGTCGTGGCCGGCGAGGTGCGCACCCTGGCGCAACGCTCGGCGACCGCAGCCAAGGAAATCAAGACGCTGATCAACGAATCGGTGGAGAAGGTCGAACAAGGCAGCAAGCTCGTCACGCAGGCAGGCACCACCATGGGCAACGTCGTCTCCAGCGTGCTGCGCGTGTCGGACATCATCGGCGAGATCACGGCCGCAAGTCAGTCGCAGAGCCACGGCATCGAAGAGGTCAACCGCAGCATCCACCGCATGGATGGCGTGACCCAGCAGAACGCGGCCCTGGTCGAGCAGGCCGCCGCCGCGGCCGAGTCCATGCAGAACCAGGCGCAAAACCTGGCTGCCGTGGTGAGCGTCTTCAAGATCGAAGAGACGGCCTGATCCCCGCTTCATCCCCCCCTCACCCCCTCCATTTCACAGACTCACCGAGCACGAGGACCTCAACATGCCCCCCCGCCTGTCCGCCCTGATGACCGCCGCCGCCCTGACCCTGGGCCACATGACCCTGGCCCACGCCGTGGACGTGCAGGGCGTGAAGATCGAAGACACCGCCACCGTGGCGGGCAAGACCCTGGTGCTCAACGGCGCGGGCGCGCGCATCAAGGCCGTCTTCAAGGTGTACGCGCTGGGCCTGTACCTGACCGAAAAGAAGAGCACCACCGCCGAGGTGCTGGCGCTGGGCGGCCCCAAGCGCTTCAAGATCGTGGCGCTGCGCGAGTTGACGTCCGATGAGTTCGGCCAGGCCTTCCTGACCGGCATCAACAAGAACCTGGAGAAGGACGAGAAGTCGCGCTACGTCAACCAGCTGGTGAAATTCGGCGACCTGTTCACCGAGTTCGAAGGCATCAAGAAGGGCGACGTGATCATCGGCGACTACAACCCCGCCAACGGCACGACCATCTTCCTCAACGGCAAGCAACTGGGCTCGCCGCTGCCGGACGTGGGCTTCTACAACGCCATCCTGCGCATCTGGATCGGCACCAACCCGGCCGACAACCTGCTCAAGCCCATGCTGCTGGGCGACATGTGACAAGCGAGCCATGACCCCGGCGGGGCCCGCGTGTCGGGCCTCGCGTACAATACGCGTTGACGGGCCTCCCTGCATGGGGGCGCGGCCAACCGGGTCAGATCGGGAACGAAGCAGCCCTAACCGTTTGCCACCAGTGCCAGGTCAAGGCTCGTCACCCTCATTCTTCGCTTGATGCCCCTCGCGTCGCGGCCGGCCCCGAACTCCCGCGAAGGTGGTCGAGGGCAGCAGGCCCACCGACCTCCCGAGGACCCCGAGTCCGACTGCGCTCATGGCATCCACCTCCCCCAGCCCGATCTGCCCCGACGCCCGCGTGGTGTCCATTGACTTGGGCGACCGCAGCTACGACATCCTGATCGGCAAGGGCCTGATGCGGGCCGACAGCTTCGCTGGCCTGCCGCGTTCCAGCCAGGCGCTGATCGTCACCAACACCACGGTGGGCCCGCTCTACACGGCCCGGCTGCGCGAGGCGATCGCGCCGCTGCACAAACAGGTGCTGGACGTGGAGTTGCCCGATGGCGAGCAGTTCAAGGACTGGCCGGCGCTCAACCAGGTGTTCACGCGGCTGCTGGAAGAGGCGGCGGACCGCAAGACGGTGCTGTACGCCCTGGGCGGCGGCGTCGTGGGCGACATGACCGGCTTCGCCGCCGCTTGCTACATGCGCGGCGTGCCCTTCGTGCAGGTGCCCACCACGCTGCTGGCTCAGGTGGACTCGTCGGTGGGCGGCAAGACCGCCATCAACCACCCCGCGGGCAAGAACATGATCGGCGCTTTCTACCAGCCGCTGCGCGTGGTCTGCGACCTCGACACCCTGTCCACGCTGCCCCAGCGCGAGTTGCTGGCCGGCATCGCCGAGGTGATCAAGTACGGCCCGATCGCCGACGCCGAATTCCTGTCCTGGCTGGAAGTCAACCTGGACAAGTTGCTGGCACGCGACCACGCCGCGCTGATGCACGCCATCCAGCGCTCGTGCGAGATCAAGGCCTGGGTGGTCGGCCAGGACGAGAAGGAATCCGGCCTGCGCGCCATCCTGAACTACGGCCACACCTTCGGTCACGCCATCGAGGCGGGCCTGGGTTACGGCGCGTGGCTGCACGGTGAGGCCGTGGGCTGCGGCATGGTCATGGCCGCCGACTTGTCGGCGCGACTGGGCCTGATCGACGAGGCCACCTCGCTGCGCATCCGCTCCTTGATCGAGCGCGCGGGCTTGCCCGTCAAGGGCCCCAACCTGGGCGCCGAGCGCTACCTGGAGCTGATGCAGGTGGACAAGAAGGCCGAGGGCGGCGAGATCCGCTTCGTGGTCATCGGGCCGCTGGGCAGCGCGGGCATGCGTGGTGCGCCCGAGGGCGTGGTGCGTGACGTGATCGCCGCGCACACCGCCTGAACGCATGACGGCCCCCGCTGCCTTCGCCAGCCTGCCTGAACGCTCAAGGGGCCGCCGCCACCCCGAAGCGGCCGCGCCCACGCGCAGCAACTTCCAGCGCGACCGCGACCGCATCGTGCACAGCACGGCCTTTCGGCGCCTGGTCTACAAGACGCAGGTCTTCCTCAACCACGAGGGCGACCTGTTTCGCACGCGACTGACGCACTCGCTGGAGGTGGCGCAGCTGGGGCGTTCGATCGCGCGCTCGCTGGGCTTGAACGAGGACCTGGTCGAGGCGGTGGCGCTGGCCCACGACCTGGGCCACACGCCCTTCGGCCACGCGGGCCAGGACGTGCTCAACGAGTGCATGGCCGAGCACGGCGGCTTCGAGCACAACCTGCAGTCGCTGCGGGTGGTCGACGAGCTGGAGGAGCGCTACCTGCCCTACAACGGCCTGAACCTGACCTTCGAGACGCGCGAGGGCATCCTCAAGCACTGCTCCAGGCGCCACGCCGAGATGCTGGAGCAGCGCGAGCCCGGCGGCGTGGGCCGGCGCTTCATCGAGGGCACGCAGCCCAGCCTGGAGGCGCAGCTGTGCAACCTGGCCGACGAGATCGCCTACAACGCCCACGACATCGACGATGGCGTGCGCTCCGGGCTGATCACGATGGAGCAGCTGGAGGCGGTGCCGCTGTTCGTGCGCTTTCGCGACGACACGCTGCGCGAGTTCCCCCAGGCGCGCGGGCGCCGGCTGTTGTTCGACAGCATCCGGCGCATGCTCTCGCAGCAGGTGTACGACGTGATCGACGCCACGCGCGCGCGCATCGCCGAGCACCAGCCACAGGACGCCGACGAGGCGCGCCGCTGCCCGCCCCTGATCCGCTTCAGCGCCGAGATGCGCGAGGCGAGCACCCAACTCAAGCGCTTCCTGTTCAAAGAGCTGTATCGGCATCCGCAGGTCAACGAGACCACGATGCGCGCCAAGCAAGTGCTCAGCGAGTTGTTCGCGGCCTACGTGCACGCCCCCGCCGAGATGCAGGCGGCCTTCGCGGAGCGCGCAGCCGACGAGGGCCTGCACCGGGCCGTGGCGGACTACATCGCGGGCATGACGGATCGGTTTGCTGTGCGGGAGCACGAGAGGCTGACGGGGCGAAGGTTGTTCTGAAAGGGTCAGTCCCGGCGTGCCTGCGCCAGGATGGCCCAAGGCCCCTCTTCGATAAGCCCCCTCGGGGGCGGACGCATCTCGATCGCACACCAGTGGGGCCAAGCGACGCTTTGCAAGAACTGCAGGTTCGCCAATTGCGGCACCTGTGCTCGACCAAATCCGCCCAGTTCTGGCTCGCTCAGTTGGTAATGAACCCACCGCCGCCCATGGGATTCTTGCCACAAGTCGCTGATCGACTCCTGCGCGGCAAACAAGGCTGCGGCATCTATGTGCACGCCCATGCCTGGATGATCCACCGCTGCGACCAACTGGGAGACCTCTGCCGTGTTGATGCAGAAATCCCCTCCGTACTCAGGCCGCGCGGGCTCCAGCGCCAAGCATGAGCCGGCATCATGGAATGTCTGCGCGAGGCGCCGCAGCACTGGGGTGGCCTGGTCCACCGCTTCGGCCATGGACAATTCACCTCTGATGCGCTGTCGTGGCGCACCCAGCACAGCCACTTGCGTCCCAAGGCCTTCGCCCAAGCTGGCCACGAACTGCAAGTGCTCGACAAAAGCTCGCCCCCCATCGGCGCCAAACAAGCACGCATCGGGCCGACCGAACAACAGCGCCTGCATGGACGGCAAAACAAACCCTCGGTCAGCCATGCGCCTGCGCCACTCGCGCGCTGCGGCAGGTGAAGCACCATGCCAATCGGGCCAGACGCGCGTTGGTGCAACCTCAATGCCTGCAACACCTTGCGTTTGCAGCCACGGCAGGACGTCAACCTCTTGCGCATCCGTCCATGCGATGTTGGAGCAAGCCAGTTTCAGCGCCATGTTCACTCCGCGGCTTTGGCGCCCAAATCCGGCGAGCGAAACCACGCCGACAAGGCATCCATCACGGCAAGCCGACCCATCCAGTACCGACCACCCCCCCCAAACAGACTCGCGTGCGCACTTTGCATGTCGTAGCGTACAGGTGGGTTCGCTTGTGTCTGCAACACCAGGGAAGGAAAAAAACGATCAACGATGTCTTTCGTGCAAATGGGCTCGGTGGCTGCATTGACACATGACAAGCCGGCGGCCATCAGGGTGTCGATGTCCTTTGACAGCCGCATGATGGGATACCACTGGAACGACGATTCAGGATGTATGCAGTTCGTCAAATGGTTGCGCACCAGATCGTGCAGCACGTTCTTCTTCAGGCCGGGCCCGAACAAACCTGGCAAACGAATCACACTGGCGCGCGGAAATTTGCCTTGCACCCATCGCTCGAACTCATGGCGGTGCGCCCCATACGGTTGCGCCAAGGGGTCATCCGCGGACGAAAGCTCATCAACGCCAAACGGTGATGGGTAAACGTCAACGGTGGACACCACAACCACACGCTGCGCCTTGACACCTTCCAGCGCCTTTTGCAAAACCCTCATGTTCTCCAGATCGGCGATGGGGTTTTGATTCGCCCGCCACTTCTCGGCAGGCAAGCCAGCGATCACCAGCAAATCGGCGTTCACCCCGTTCAAATCAGCCAAATTCGCTCGGTGCACACAGAGATCGAACGAACGCTGCCGGAGCAAATTGGCTCCGACAAAACCAGTGTGACCAATGAGCACGCTTTTCATTTTCATTTCACAGCAATGCACCCAAGATGCGGTCAGTAGCATAGAAGATGTTGTCAATTTTTCCTGACTGCACGCCGAAGCAACGACCGTTCATCACCACGCCACAAGCTCGATTCTCTGACAACCCTTTGGGCTTCGTCTTGATGGCAAGTTGCGGCCCGACGAAGGCGAACACCTCGCTGAAATCAGGCATGTAGGGGCGGACCTCAGCCTCCATCAAGCCGCGCTTTTCATCCACCAAACGCCCATCAATTGCAGCGAGCCTGTCGTAAGCATCCGCTTTGTGGTCGTATCGCCCCAAAGGGGTGTGCGTCACGGACGACAAAGTGAAGACATCGGCATCTTCAGTGGGATAGACGGACCACAAATCCCCGTCCACCAGCGTGATGGCAGGAAACGGCCTGGCGATTGCATCGCGAAGCCGGTAATAAAGCAGGAGGGTGGGCTCAAAGTAAACACGCCCCATCTCGTTGCCCATGCCAGGCAAAGCACCCCAAGTGGCATCGATGAAGTAATCGTATGCAACGCCATCCACCAGCACATGGTCGCTGTGCTGCCGAACTTCCGTCACGGCATGGTTGAGGTTCACCGTGCCATTCAATCTCTTGGCGAAATGAGCGCGCGCCGCAGAGGTGAGCACAACGCGCTCCTGGCAGCGCACAGCCCCTTCAAATCGCTCAACGTCGATGTGTTCGATGCTGTTCAGCGGCACTTTCTCAATCGATATCCCACTGGACAACATGATCGAAAAATACGTGTCGAAATCGATCAGCGAGGTCTCTTTGGGGACCAGGTAAATGTTGTCTTCAACCGGGGTGGACAGCTTGGGGTAACGCTCTGCGAAACGGTGGTAGCCGTCGCGGGACTGGTGTCGCGTTTGCGCCGATCGGGCGTAGTGGAGGCCTTGATGCAACCGGAACTGGTTGTTCCCCGATGCCTCGCTGAACAGACAGTCGTTCTTTTCGAACAGGTCAACGCTGACGCCATGCGCCTTGAGGGAAGACGCAATGTGGCACCCATACCACCCGCCTCCGGCAACGGCAACCCTCATGATGCGACCACCTCGCTCTGCGTTGGCATGAACCGATGGTGCGCCAGCAGTTTGCGGATCCGCTCACCCCATGTGAAGCGCGACAACGCCTCCGCGGGTTCATTGCGTGGCACGTGCCGCGTCAGCCACTCGTCCGCGACAGGCCCCAAGTCCGGCGCGTTGGGCAGGAAGGCATGAACCAACTCGTGTGGCACGTGTTCCTCGGCAATTGCAGCGTTGCGGTGCGTCATGACGGGTACCCCCTGCGCCCACGCCGAATAAGCACGATCGTGGCAACCCCAGTCCCAGTTGGGATCGAGGTTCAACACCCCGCGGTAAAGCGGCATCAGGGCGGGCAGCTGACCGTGAGGCATGGAGCCCAAAAAGCGGAAACCGTCCTGGTCACCGAAGGCCTGCTCCCAGCCAGGCCCCACAAAATCCACGGGCACACCTCGCAGCGACTCCACGGCGAGGACTCGGCGCATGCGCTTGAGGAATGAGTCTCCGGCGCACATCAAGGTCATCATGTTGTCGCTGAACAGTTCACGCCCATCCAAGGACAAAAGGCTCTGTGCGGTCACCAAGGGGTTGCCTGGTGCTTCTGCGTCCAGCATGGCAGACGCCAACGACTGGATGTCCGCGTGACTCAATCCCGGGGCGTTGGCAGACGCCAGAGTGGCGACCAGGTCTTGGCGAATGGCCCCCCTGGACAACTCTTGTCCCAGCGCACCCACCACCAATATGCGCTGCTGTGGCACCAGCGCGGACACCTCCTTGCGGCATTCGTCAGGCGCCGTAAACGCCGCGAAAGGCAGATACATCGACTGTGGTGGCAACAGCGGGTGCGCACCGCCGAGGCCCAAATTCAAATAGCTTCGCTCGGCCAGAACCGGCACGAGTTGGTCGTTGTCCCAAGCGCGGCGGATGAAATCTCTCGTGGCCGGAACACGCGCCAGATCGTAGATGGGCGAGTCGAGGAGGTAAGCGTAGACAGGGCACTGGAAGCACTCCGCCAACGACCTGCCGCCCACCTGGATGTTCAAGGGCAAGGCGCCCACGGTGATCACGCCGGCGAATGCGCTCGGGAGGCGAGACCACTGGGCAGCCAGATCTGCCGACATGTTGAGCTCGATCACGGCCTCGCCCTCTGCCCGCAGAGCAGCTGTGATTTCGTGCGAGAAGTTGTCGGTCACGCCATCGTCGTGGGCAGGGTAGATGAGCAGCCAGGGCGCAGCAGCTGCCGTCGCATGGGTCAACACCAGCCCGGCGGGCTCGGGGGCCGGCGCAGGCGCGGCGGAGGACACATTGCCACGCTCAAACACACCCAGATCGTCAGGCAAGCCCCCGAAGCTGGGCTGGAAGGTGCGCGCCGTCATGCGCTCGGCCAGCGTCGTGGCCTGCTTGACCAGCGTGACGCGCATGAAGTGCGCCGACTCCTTGGCGCACTCGCGCAGGCTGCCGTCCAGGTAAGAGAAGCTCACCAGGTTGAAGCGGTGCTCGAACCAGCCCAGGTACCAGAACCAGTCGGCGTAGTAGACCCACGAGGCCTCGTTCATCGCGCGGATGTGGGTGGGGTCCTGCCAGGCGGTGTTGGCGTGCTCGTAAGGCACCTCGACCTCCATGCGGCCGCCCTCTTGCAGCAGCGTCAGGCAGTTGCCCATGAGGGTGGGCAGGTCGGGCACGTGCTCCAGCACGTTGTTGGCGTAGATCACGCTGAGTGAGCCCGGCTGCAGCTCGACGTCACCCACGGTCTCGCTGGCCAGGCGCAGGGGCCACTCGTGGGGCTGAGCCAGGTCGATGACGACGTCGGGTTGGGCGCTGGCCAGGATGTCGACGTTGAGCCAGCCGGCGCGGTAGTCCTTGCCGGAGCCGATGTGCAGTCGCTCGGGGCGCCAGGGGCCGGTGGGCAGGCTGGAGAGGTGGGTGGTCGAGTAGGCCTGCGCGAACGCCATGGCGTCGGCGTAGGTGTCGGTCAGGTCGTGCTGGGCGAAGGCCGCCAGCTTCTGCCGCGCGACCACTTCGAAATCCGGCGAACGCAAGTGGGTCTGCACGAACTCGGCCCAACGCCCGTCTTGCACCCAGAAAACGGCGTCCTCAAATTGCGCCGCGGGTTTCGTGCCAGGCAGGCGCTCGCTGACGAAGGCGGCCCCCAAAGAAAGGCACTGGAACGCGCGTGCCTGCTCGAAGCGGGCCGTCTCGTAGAAGTGGCAGTTGAGCACGGCCTTGGACTGGCGGATCAGCTCGTCGCGCTCGGGCCCGTAGAGGGCGCCTTCCAGCACGGTCACGCTGCAGCCCCCGGCCTCCACCTCGCGGATGATGCGGGCGCGGCGCTCGTTCATGCTGCCCAGGAAGAGCAGGTCGATCGGGCGCTCGTGGAACGGCGTCTTCGACGGCTCCAGGTAAGGCGCGTGCCCGAAGGTGAGGATGGGCACGTCGTCGGGGTACTGCGTGAGGTGGCGCGGGTTGCCCGCGTCGTAGTCGAACACCGCCGAGGAGGCCAGCAACTGGCGGTACTCATTGGAGAGCTGCGCCCCGCCGGGCCCCATCTGCTCGAGGTTGAAGAAGATGCAGCTGTGGCGCTTGCGCAGCTCGGGGTCGAACCCCAGGTGTGCCCCGAAGACGACGTTGACGGCGTCGTGGCGCAGGCGGTTCTTGGCCAGCGTGACCTCGGCGCCGAAGCGGCGGAACTGGTAGCGCAGGTAGCGGGCCTGGTCCAGGAAGCCCAGCGAATGGACGTAACCCAGCGGCTGGATGATGCAGATGTGAACGGGTCGAAGGTCCATGTCGGTCTCCCGGTTTGTGATGGGGCGTGGGCTCAGTCGGCGATGGCCGGCAGGTGGTCGGGCGGCAGGCCGGCCTGGTGGCGCTGGGCGATGCGCATGAACAGGTCATCGAGCGCGCGCACGTAGCGGGGGCTGTCGAACAAGGGGGCCTGCTCGCGAGCGAGCTCCAGCTCCTGGCGCAGGCGGGCGCGTCGCTGCGGGTCGGCGGCGAGTTCGTGCACGGTGCGGCGGTAGTCGCCCAGGTTGTCGGTGATCAGCTCGTTGAGGCCCACCGCGTTGAGCAGGCTGGCCGCCACGCGCGAGGCGAAGGTCTGCCCCATGTAGGTGACGACGGGCACGCCCGCCCACAGCGCGTCGCTGGCGGTGGTGTGGGCGTTGCAAGGCCAGGTGTCGATGAAGATGTCGGCCAGGGCGAGTCGGTCGATGTGGTTGTCGAGCGCGCGGCGCGGGGCCCAGCGCACCCGCTTGAGGTCGAAGCCGCGGGCCACCATTTCTTCCTCCAGGTGAGGACGAGCCTGGCCGTGCCAATCCAGCAGCCACAGCACGGCGTTCGGGGTGTCTTCGAGGAGGGCGCCCCACACATCCAGCACCTCGGGCGAGATCTTGTAGGCCTGGTTGAAGCCACACAGCACCATGGCGTCCTCGGGCAGGCCGGCATCGGCGCGGCTCATGGGGCGTGGGCGGGGGCGCAGCCGGTCGTTGGGCTGGTAGCTCACCGGCATCTGCGCGATCTTCTCGCTGAAATGTGCAGCGTGCTCCAGCGGCGTCACGATCGGGTCGCCGATCATGTAGTCGATGAAGCGCGCGCCCGTCGTGCCGGGGAAGCCCACGTAGGCCACCTGCACCGGGGCCGGTCGACGCCCGAAGACACCGATGCGGTTCTGCGCGGTGTAGCCCTTGAGGTCCACCAGGATGTCGATGTCGTCTTGCGCGATGCGCTCGGCGATGTCCTGATCGGGCACGCCCTGCAACTCGACGAAATGGTCGGCTGCTCGCTCGACGCGCTGGCGCATGGGGGTCTTGTCGTCGGGGCCATGCGAGTAGAGATAGACCTCGAAGCGGCTGCGGTCGGTCTGCTCGAAAACCTCGCACATCAGCACGCAGGTCGCGTGCTGGTGGAAGTCGGCCGAGACGTAGCCGATGCGGATGCGGCCGTCGTCCACGGCGCGGGGGGTGCGCACCACCGGTTCGTAGCCCGAGAAGTGGTTGGCCATCAGGCGAGAGGCCTTGAGCTGGTAAAGCGGGTCATCCGTGAGGGTGATGTGTGCAAAGGGCAGCGTCATCACGTGTTCGGAGCCATCGAGGCGGTCCACCAGCTCTTTCATTTTCTGCAGCTCGGCCTCCGCCTGAACCCAGCGGCAGCTTTCGCGCTCGGCGTAGGCCAGCATGCCGTGAACGTGCAGTGCGTTGTCGCCCAAACCCAGGATGAGCGCCGTGCGGAAGCACTCAGACGCCTCTTCCTTGAGTTGCAGTTCATAGAAAGACACGCCCAGGCGATAGTGCGTCTCGGCGTCGTCCATCTTGCGCGCCAGGGCCTCCATGAAGGCCTTGACGGCGCGCTGGTTTTCTCCGAGGTTGAGCAAGGCGTTGGCGTAGGAGTTCCAGTAGTTGAATGTGTCGCGTCGCGACTCGGGCACCGCATCGAGGTAGGCCAGGATGTCCTTGTGGCGTTGCATGCGGTTGAGTGCCGAGACCCGCAAGGTCTCGGCGATCTCGTCGCAGGGGTCAACGGACAAGGCGCGGTCCGCCAGAGACACAGTTTCCTCGTGCTTGCCGCATTTGAATGCCGCGCGCGCAGCGTTCACGAGGTAGAGGCCGTCCTTGGGTGCGATCACCAAGGCCGCGTCGAATGCCGCCAGGGCCTCACGCCACTGGCCCTTTCGGCTCAGGGACACCCCTCGCTCCCAGGCCTGGTGGGCACGCTGAAGCTGAGCGGGGGCAGCGGGTCGGGACGCGATCTTCATGGGGGCACCTTGGCATGTGAATCACCCCGCCAGGAACGTGCGGAGCGGCCGAGCCAGTCTAGAAACAGATTGGCCTCAAGAAGCCGGCATATGCGCCGAAAACGAGTGCCATTTCAAATTCCCAAGAACCGATCTCGCCTCCCCGTCAAGCAGCCCCGATGCGATTGGGCACAGGAAACGAGAAAAATTCACTCAAGAAACGGCCGGAAGGCTTCGATAACAGGTCCAACGGAAACAACAACTTCCGGGGTCCGGTTAGCCGGCCAAGGCCTGAAGTGGGAACGCCACACAGGCCCAAGGGCTGACTAGCGTCGGGCAGGTCAAGCTGAAAAGGTTGCAAGACCAGACAGCACTTGTTCGCCGGCGCTATTGCCGGGTAGTCATCACCGCCAAAGGATCACATCATGGCCGCCTCTGTCAACACCAACATCGCTTCGCTGAATGCTCAGCGCAACCTCTCCAGCTCGCAGTCGAGCCTGGCCATGTCCATGCAGCGCCTGTCCTCAGGTCTGCGTGTGAACTCCGCCAAGGACGACGCCGCCGGCCTGGCCATCTCGGAGCGCATGAGCGCCCAGGTCAAGGGCATGAACGTCGCGGTTCGCAACGCCAACGACGGCATCTCGCTGGCGCAGACCGCTGAAGGCGCGCTCGGCAAGATCGGCGACAACCTGCAGCGCATGCGTGAACTGGCTGTCCAGTCCCGCAACGCCACCAACAGCTCGGGTGACCGCGAAAACCTGCAAAAGGAATTCAAGGAACTGCAGGCTGAAATCGATCGCACCGTCAAGAGCACGAAGTTCAACGGCACGGCGATGTTCGCAAGCGGCGCCTCGACCCAGATTTCCTTCCAGGTGGGCGCCGGCACCGACACCACCGACCGCATCACCATCGAAGGCGCTGAGCTGGGTGGCGGCACCGCCACCGCGGCCGGCTCGCTGACCACCCCGACCAACACGGCAGGTGAGAAGGAGCTGGTTGCCACCGTGGTCTCCAACTGGGACGGCACCAACGGCATCTCGATCGGCGGCGGTGCCTCCGGTTGCGCGGCCAACGTCGCCAGCGTCAGCCAGGTCGACGCCGCCATCAACGCCATCGACAAGGCGCTGGACCTGGTCAACAACAAGCGCGCCAACTTCGGTGCCTCGCAGAACCGCTTCGAGGCCGTGATCGGCAACCTGCAGACCAACATCGAGAACCAGGCAGCCGCTCGCGGCCGGATCGTGGACGCCGACTTCGCGACGGAAACCTCGAACCTCTCTCGTGCCCAGATCCTGCAGCAGGCGGGCACGGCGATGGTGGCGCAGGCCAACCAGTTGCCTCAGCAGGTCCTGTCTCTGCTGCGCTGACCTCGCCCCAGCCGCCAGGCACGCAGACAAGCCGCCCTCCGGGGCGGCTTTTTCCATGGCGTGAAGCAAGTTTCGAATTGGGGGCGGAAACCGCCGCACATCGCGTTTTTGCACAGACCGGAATTGACCGAACATCACTTCACAGGTCAGAGAACTCCGTCAGTCTTTGGCCAGCTTGAACAAAGCCGGCCGGCTTGTGAGCCGGGAGTCTCTCGAATCTTTAGGAGTGCAACATGCCCCAAACGATCAACACCAACATCGTCTCGCTGAATGCACAGCGGAACCTGAATTTGTCGCAGACCTCTCTGGCGACGTCCATGCAGCGCCTGTCCTCCGGCTTGCGCGTCAACTCCGCCAAGGACGACGCAGCCGGCCTGGCCATCGCCGAGCGGATGAACACCCAGGTGCGCGGCATGAACGTCGCCATCCGCAACGCCAACGACGGCATCTCGCTGGCGCAGACCGCTGAAGGCGCACTCGGCAAAATCGGCGACAACCTGCAGCGCATGCGTGAGCTGGCCGTGCAGTCTCGCAACGCCACCAACAGCGCTGGCGACCGCGAGAACCTGCAAAAAGAATTCAAGCAGTTGCAGGAAGAAATCGACCGAACGGTCAAGAACACCAAATTCAACGGCCAAGCCCTGTTCGCCAGCGGCGCCGCCACCTCCCTGTCCTTCCAGGTGGGCGCGGGCACCGACACCACCGACCGCATCGACATCAACAGCTCCGAGCTCGGAGGAGGCGCCGCCACCCTGGCTGGTTCCCTGACCGCCCCCACCACCACCGCAGGTGAAAAAGAGTTGATTGCCACCATCACCGCGCAGTGGGATGGCACCAACGGCGTGGCCATCGGTGGCGCCGCAACTGGAACCAGCGGTTCGGCGGCCAGCGTCAACCAGATCGACGCGGCCATCAACGCCATCGACTTCGCGCTCAACGTGGTCAACGACAAGCGCGCCAACTTCGGTGCCTCGCAGAACCGCTTCGAAGCCGTGATCGCCAACCTGCAAGTCAGCGTGGAAAACCAGGCCGCCGCACGCGGCCGGATCATGGACGCCGACTTCGCCGCAGAGACCGCCAACCTGTCTCGATCGCAGATCCTGCAGCAGGCCGGCACCGCGATGGTGGCGCAGGCCAACCAGCTGCCACAGCAGGTGTTGAGCCTCCTGGGTCGCTGATCGCGCCACAAAGTCACGCATCGGCGCAACACGGCATCAAGTTTTGCTGCCAGAAACCGATGAGCACGGCGTCTGGGTGACCAAAGGGGTCTCCCGGGCGCTTGTGCATTGAGAGGAACACACCATGGCCTCCTTGAGTTCACTCGGCGTAGGCAGCGGCCTGGACGCTGAAACGATCGTGACCCAACTGGTTGCGCTCGAGAAAAAACCCGCCACCGACCTCACCAGCCTGAACTCCAAGCTGGAGACCAAGGTGTCGACCTGGGGCAAGATCCAGAGCAACTTCTCCGCGCTGCAAGACGCCGCAGGCAAGCTCACGGACGCCACCTTCTGGAACGCCACCAAAGGCAGCTCGAGCGACGACACCGCCGTCAGCGTCAGCACCAGCAGCCTGGCTGCACCCGGCAGCTACTCGGTCAACGTCACGCAGCTGGCCAAGGAGCAGTACATCGCCTCCAAGGCCTTCACGGCCAAAACCGACCCGGTCGGCGAGGGCACGCTGCGCATCGAGCTCGGCACCTACTCGCTCAACAACAACGTCGCCCCGCCGGCGGTGACCTTCAACGCCAAGGTCGCGGCCACGGCGGTGGACATCTCGATCGGCCCCGGCGACAACACGCTGGAGAAGATCCGCGACCGCATTAACACGGCCAACGCGGGCATCACCGCCTCCATCGTCAACGACGCCTCCGGCAGCCGCCTGGTGATGCGGGGCCAGTCCGGCGAAGAAAACGCCTTCAAGGTCAGCGTGACGGAATCCGGCGCCCCGGGCCTGTCGGACCTCGCCTACGACGCCTCGACCGGCGCCACGAGCAACATGACCCGCTCTCAAGAGGCCCAGAACGCCAAGGCCACCATCAACGGCCTGAACGTGTCCTCGGCCAAGAACACGCTCAACGACGTCGTCGACGGCGTCACGCTGCAGCTCAAGAAGGTCACGACCACCCCGGCCAACCTCACCATCGAGCAAGACACCGCCAGCATCACCAAGGGCGTCAACGACTTCATCGCCTCGTACAACAGCGTCGTCAGCACCATCCGCACGCAAACGCTCTACGACGAGGCCTCCAAGACGGCCGGCCCGCTCCAGGGCGACTCCACGGCCCGCGGCCTGCTGTCGCAGGTGCGCAGCCTGGTGGGCAGCAGCACCACGGCCTCCAGCGTGTTCTCGCGCCTGTCGGACATCGGCATCGACATCAACAAAGACGGCACGCTGGCGATGAAGAGCACCAAGTTCAACGAAGCCATGAAGAACCCGACCGAGTTGCAGAAGTTCTTCGGCAACAGCGACGAGGCCGACGCCAACAAGAACGGCATGGCCCAGCGCATCCGCAACATGACCAAGCTGCTGCTGGGCTCCGACGGCGCCATCAGCTCGCGCACCGACGGCATCAAGAGCACCATCGAGCGCAACAAGGACCAGATCGAGCGCATCGACAAGCGCGTGAGCCTGGTCGAAGCCCGCTTGCGCGCCCAGTACACGGCGCTGGACAGCAGCATCGCCAAACTCAACGGCCTCTCCAGCTACGTCAGCGCCCAGCTCGCTGCATTGAGCAAAAACAGTTGAGTCAAGAAGGGGGTGAGTTCCTCACTTCTTGCTCGACTCAAACAGTCAAGGTTTCCAGGCTTGCGTCGATAACTTGAACAACACAGTCACCTTGCAGAGCTTGAAGATGTACGCACCTGCCAGCCCCTTCTCCCGCCCCATCCCCGCAGGCGACCGCAGCATGTCCGGCCTCTACCGGCAAGTCGGGGTCGAGACC
Source organism: Burkholderiales bacterium (assembly GCA_016000265.1). Classification (GTDB taxonomy): domain Bacteria; phylum Pseudomonadota; class Gammaproteobacteria; order Burkholderiales; family Burkholderiaceae_C; genus Aquabacterium. The sequence goes on along the minus strand of JAECRL010000001.1, from coordinate 385,034 downwards.
AGCGTCAGCGGCGCCTCGCCACACCAGCTCGTCAAGCTGCTCATCGAAGGCTTCTTCGACGCCCTGGCCGAAGGCCGCGGCGGCATGCGCAGCAAGGACATCGGCGTCAAAGCGCAAGCCCTCAGCCGCGCCGTTCGCATCGTCGACGAAGGCCTGAAAGCCGCGCTGGACCTCAACGCCGGTGGCGAGATCGCCCAGAACCTGCACGCGCTCTACACCTACATCAGCCTGCGCCTGACCCAGGCCAACCTGAAGAACGACGAGGCCATCCTCGACGAGTGCCAGCAGCTGATGGAGCCCATCCGCGAGGCCTGGCTGAACATCGCCCCGGCCCAGTCCGAGGCCATTGGCAACCGATCGGTGGAGGTCCGCGCATGAACGCCCCTGAACTCATCACCACCCTCGACGACGACGCCGTGGCCGGCAACCTGCTGAGCTACTACGAAGCCATCGAGCACGCCAGCCTGGACATGCTCACCGCCGCCCGCGGGGGCGACTGGGACCGCGTGGTCAAGCTCGAAGGCGCCTGCGCCGTGTTGATCTCGCAGCTCAAGCACGCCTCGGCCGAGCACCCCATGGGCCAGGCCGAACAGGCCCTGAAGTCGCGCATCATGCAGCGCATCCTGGTCAACGACGCCGAAATCCGCCACCTCGCCGAGCCCTGGATCAACGAGCTGGGCTCCATGATGGGCAGCGAAGCCGGCAAGGTGCATTGACGCTCACCCCCCGTCCACCATGCCGATGTCACTCTCAGCCAGCCACGCCTTGGACGACTACCGCATCAGCGCCACCTCCGAGATCGAGGACCTGCTGCGGCGCATGGAGGCCGAACGCGCCCTCATCACCCTCAGCGGCCCGGATGGCGTCAGCTACACGACGCTGCTGTGGGGCATCGACTCCCCGCGCGGGCTCATCTCCTTCAGCGCCGACGGCGCCGACTCGGCCCTGCAGACCCTGCTGGAGTCCGACGAGCTGCAGGCCGTGGCCTACCTCGACCGCATCAAGGTGCAGTTCGAGCTCGAAGGCCTGGTTCACGTGCGAGGCGGTCGCATCGACGTGCTCAACGCCCGCCTGCCACGGGAGGTGTTTCGCTTCCAGCGACGCTCCGCCTTCCGCGTCCAGCCCTTCTCCAACCCCGGCCCGGTCGCGGAGTTCCGCCACCCCGCCATGCCCGACATGAAGGTCGCCCTTCGGGTGCTCGACGTCAGCCTCAGCGGCGTGGCGCTGTTCCTGCCCGAGAACGTGCCGGCGATCGACGCCGGCGTGCGCGTCAACCAATGCAGCCTCAAGCTGGACGCCGAAACCCAGCTGGACGTCTCCTTGCTCATCCACCACGTCACCGCGCTGCAGCCCGAGGCCCGCGGCAGTCGCCTGGGCTGCGAGTTCGCCAGCCTGGATGGTCAGGATCGCAGCCTGCAGCACTACATCAACCAGACGCAGAAGCGGCGCATCGTGCTGGCTGGCTGATCGCTTTCTGGCTGATAGCATCGGCGGATGTCTTGCGCTGCATCCCCCTCCCCCACCCCCTGGGTCATCGCCACCCGCGAAAGCCGCCTCGCCCTCTGGCAGGCTGAGCACGTCCGCGACCTGCTGCAATCGCGCACCGGCCGCGCCGTCAGCCTGCTGGGCATGACCACCCAGGGTGACCAGATCCTCGACCGCGCCCTCTCCAAAGTCGGCGGCAAAGGCCTGTTCGTCAAGGAGCTGGAAGTCGCCCTCGAAGAAGGCCGCGCCCACCTGGCCGTGCACTCCCTCAAAGACGTCCCCATGGAGCTGCCCGCCGGCTTCACGCTCGCCGCCGTCCTGGAGCGCGAAGACCCGCGCGACGCGCTCGTCTGCCCCCACCACGCCTCGCTGCAAGCCCTGCCCCCCGGCGCGGTGGTCGGCACCTCCAGCCTGCGTCGCCTGGCACAGCTGCGCGCGCTGCGCCCCGACCTGCGCATCGAACCCCTGCGCGGCAACCTCGACACCCGCTTGCGCAAGCTCGACGAAGGCCAGTACGACGCCATCGTGCTGGCCGCCGCCGGCCTCAAACGCCTGGGGCTGGCCGATCGCATCCGCCAGCACATCGAGCCCGAACTCATGCTGCCCGCCGCCGGACAAGGTGCGCTGGGCCTGGAAATCCGCCAGGGCCCGGGTGAGCTGGCCGACGCCCTGGCCGCGCTCGCCCACGCCCCCACCTGGCTGGCCGCAGCCGCCGAGCGGGCCGTCTCCCGCGCCCTCGGCGGCAGCTGCTCCATGCCCCTGGCCGCCTACGCCGACTGGCAAGGCGACCGGTTGCGCCTGCGTGCCCGCCTGGGCCACCCCGAACACGGCCAGTTGGTGGCCGCCGAGCGCAGCCAGGCCCTCGACACCCTCGCCGACGCCGAGGCCCTGGGACGCAGCGTGGCCACCGAACTCCAGGCCGCCGCCGGCCCCGCCTGGCTCGCCGCCCTGTGAACACGGCCCTGTGAACACCCCCAGCCCGCGCCTGCTGGTCACCCGCCCCGAGCCCCAGGCCAGCGACTGGGCCCAAAGGCTGACCCAGGCCGGCGTGCCCGCCCACGCGCTGCCCCTCATCGACATCGAGGCCCCACCCGACGCCATCGGAGTCGAGCGCCTCTGGCGGGCCCTGCCCCAGCATCGCGCGCTCATGTTCGTCAGCCCCGCGGCGGTCAGCTGGTTTTTCAAGCTGCGCCCGAACGGCCTGGTGTGGCCCGCCTCGACCCTGGCCTCCGCCCCCGGCCCCGGCACCGCCCAGGCCCTGCTCGAAGCCGGCGCCCCACACGGCCTCACCGCCGCGCACATCGTCTCCCCTGCGTCCGACGCCCCCCAGTTCGACTCCGAAGCCCTGTGGCCCCTGCTGGCCCCGCTGGACTGGCGAGGCCAGCAGGTGGCCATCGTCAGCGGAGGCGACGCCCAAGGCGCACGAGGCCGCCAGTGGCTGAGCGACCGATGGCGAGCCCAAGGCGCCCAAGTCGAGGCCGTTCAGGCCTACCAACGCGGCCCCGGCCGGTGGAGCCCGGCCCAGCAGGCCGCCGCGCGCGCCGCGCTGAGCCAGCCTGAGCAGCACGCCTGGCTGCTCAGCAGCTCCCAGGCGCTGGACTTTTTCCTGGACACCCACCTGCCCGCCCTGGGTGAGCCGCGGCCCGATCCGCGCGCCATGCGCATCCTGTGCACCCACCCCCGCATCGCCGACCACGCGCATGCGCTCGGCCTGACGCACGTCACCCTGTGCGCGCCCACACTCGCAGCAGTGGTGCAAGCACGACGTTCCAGCCCCTGAGCCCGATGGGCCATGCGATCGACGCTGCCGGCAACAGGCCGCGTCGATACAATGAATTCGTGAGCGAACCCTCTACCACCCCCCTCGCCAGTCCGGCGGCGTCGTCCCACGTGGAGTTGCCGCCCCCTGCCCTGAGCCCTGCGCACGACGCGGACGCCAGCGGCCCCGGCTGGATCCGCATCGCCGTCCTGGTGCTGAGCGTGGCCGCCGCTGGCGCCGGCTGGATGGCCTGGCAGACCAACAAGCGCGTTCAATCCCTGGAGCAAGAGCTGGTGCGCCGCCAGCAAGACAGCCAAGGCCAGGCCACCGAAGCGCGCGTGCTCGCCCGCCAGGCCCAGGAACTCTCGCGTGAGGCGGCCGCCCGCACCACCCTGCTGGAGACGCGACTCACCGAAGTCGCGCTGCAGCGCAGCCAGGTCGAAGACCTGATCAAGACCCTGAGCCTGTCGCGCGACGAAAACCTCGTCTTCGACATCGAAGCCGGCCTGCGCGTGGCCAGCCAGCAAACCGCCCTGACCGGCAGCGCCGAGCCCCTCATCGCCGCCCTCCAATCGGCCGACGACCGCCTGGCCCGCGCGCGCCAGCCTCGCCTGGACAACATCCGCCGCGCCCTGGCCAAAGACCTCGATCGCGTGCGCGCCACCCGGGTGATCGACATCAACACCCTGACCATCCGCCTCGACGAGGCCGCGCGCCTGGTCGACGAGGTCCCGCTGCTCAACCAGTCCGAGCTGGCCCTGGCCACCGTGCCGGCCACGCGTGCGGCTGCCGGCGCCAAAGACAAAGCCCCCCCCGCTTCGGCGAGCGGCGCCGCCAGCGCCCCGGAATCCGGCTGGCGCCACGCCATCCTCGACTGGGGCAAGGGCGCCGCCCAGACCGTCTGGACCGAGACCCGCAGCCTGGTGCGCATCACGCGCATCCAGCAGCCCGAGGCGATGCTGCTGGCCCCCGACCAAGCCTTCTTCCTGCGCGAGAACATCAAGTTGCGCCTGCTCAACGCGCGCCTGGCCCTCATGAGCCGCCAAAGCGCGCAAGCCGCCGCCGACCTGCGCCTGATCGAGCGCAGCCTGCCGCGCTACTTCGACCCCCAATCGCGCAAGACCCAGCTGCTGCAATCCATGGTCACCGACGCCATCGCGCAAAGCCAGCAAACCACCGTCCCCCGCCCCGACGACACCCTCGCCGCCCTGGCCACGGTGGCCGCGGCTGCGGGCGGCGGCCGCTGAACGGAGGCCCGAGCGTGCACGGCATCGTCTGGATCCTGTTGCTCGCCGTGGCGGCCGTCGTCGGCGCGACCGCGCTGGGTGGCAACGACGGCCTGGTCACCCTCTTCTGGATGGGCTGGCGGGTTGACTTCTCTCTCAACCTCTTCCTGCTCGGGCTGCTGGTCATCATCCTGGCCGTGTACTCCCTGGTGCGCGGCCTCGACGGGCTGCTGAACCTGCCCGAGCGCGCCCGCCGCTGGCGCGTGGCACAGCGCGACCGCCTGGCTCAAGCCGCCCTGCGAGAGGGCCTGGCCCTGTACATGGCCGGCCGCTACACGCGCGCCCACAAGGCCTGCCAGCGCGCCATCGCCATCCAGGCCGACACGCCCGAGCTCGCCCTCGACGCCGAGTTCACCGCCCTGGCCCACCTGCTGTCGGCCGGCGGCCTGCACCGCCTGCAAGACCGCAAGCGCCGCGACGAGCACCTGCAGCGAGCGCTCGAACTCGCCCAGCTCACGCGCAAGCCGCGCCCCACAGAAGAAGGCGCACGCCTGCTGGCCGCCGAGTGCGCCCTGGAAGACCACGACGCCCCCCGTGCCCTGCGCGACCTGGCCGAGCTGGCCCCCGGCGTGGCCCGCCGCACCCAGGCCCTGCGCCTGAAGCTGCAAGCCACCCGCCTGGCCCGCCAGCCCATGGAGGCCCTGCGCACGGCCCGTCTGCTGGCCAAGCACCAGGGCTTCACCGCCGGCGCCGCCGAAGGCCTGCTGCGCTCGCTCGCCACCGAAGCCCTCAGCGCCGCCCGCGACGCCGACCAGCTGCGCACCCTGTGGCAAAGCCTGGACAGCAGCGACCGGCGCGACCCGCTGCTCGTGGCGCAAGCCGCCCGCCGCATGGCCCTGCTGGGCGCGCCCCATGAGGCTCGCCTGTGGCTGGCGCCCCTGTGGGATCAGATCAGCAAGCTCACGGTGGAGCACGCCAGCGCCCTGGCCGACGCCCTGCGCCACGCGCTGGACGGGCTGGATGCCGACTGGCTGCCGCGCCTGGACGCCAGCACCCAGGCCGCCTTGCGCAACCCGCACCTCGCCTTGACCTTGGGCCTGGCGCTGGCCGAACGCAAGCTGTGGGGCAAGGCCCGCGGCATGCTGCTGTCGGCCGCCAACGACCTGGACCTCGACGCCCAGGGCCGCCGCCTGGCCTGGGCCCGCCTGGGCCAGATGGCCGAACAGGAACAACGCCAGGACGAGGCCGCGCGCTTCTTCCGCCTGGCCGCGCTGCTCGAAGAAGGCCAACCCACGCGGGGCTGAGCGAGCGGCATCGGGCCCGATCGGGCGCTCACGCCACACTGTCACCCCCGTGCCACAAACAGATCCTTGAGACGGGACGGAAAAACCTGCTATACTTTCGTTCTCTCGCAGCGGCTGTAGCTCAGTTGGATAGAGTACTTGGCTACGAACCAAGGGGTCGTGGGTTCGAATCCTGCCAGCCGCACCAACAAAAAACCCACAGGTCTCACGGCCTGTGGGTTTTTTCTTGCCCGCCTCTCGCGGTGCTCCAGCGCCCCCGCTCAACGCGGCTTGCGCATGAAATGCCGCTTGAGCCACCACAGGGCCAGCAACGTCACCACCGCCCAGACCGCGGCCACCGCGTAGGTGCCGGCGTCCGGGTTGCGCCAGGCCTCGCGCAGGCGCTCCAGGAACAAGGAAATCACCACCGTGCCGGGCAGCAAGCCCAGGAACGAGCCCAGCACGTAGTCGCGCAAGCGCACGCGCAGGGCCCCCGCCGCCAGGTTGACCACCATGAACGGCGCCACCGGCATGAAGCGCACCAACGCCATCGTCAACATGCCGCGCTGCTGAACGTGTTCGCTCAACAGGCTCAGGCGACCTTGCGTGAGCCGGTCCATGCCCTGCGCCCCCGTGAAGCGCCCAAAGCCATACGCCACGGTGGCCCCGGCGACCATGCCCAGCAGCGAATACGCCATGCCCGGCCAGGGGCCGAACACCAGGGTGCCGACCGTGATGAGCGCCAGCACCGGCACCGCCATCAACACCATCACGATGTAGCCGCCGATCACGGCCAGCGGCCCGAAGGGCTGGGCCAGCAGAACCTGGCCATGCTGGCTGAGGGCCTCCGGCGCCAGGTGACGCTGCCACTGCGGGTCCTGCCACGCGAACATCAGGCCCGCCAGCACCACGCCATACAAACCCAGCATCATCCAGCGCACCCAGGGAATCGGGCGCGCGGCCAGCACCGCACTCACATCCAGCTCCAACTCGGGGCGGCCTGCGCACCCCACTTCATCCGAACAGGCGATGCCATCTTGGGGCAAGGTCGGGCCGCTGTCAGTCGGGGTGCGCCCGGTTGACGCCCTTGCCCCCTCCATTCCGGGGGGCGTTCAACGCGACTCAGGCACTCCGAGGCATCTTCAGGTGGCCTCAGGTGACCTCAGGTGACCGCAGCGGCCTGGGTCACGGTGTCCGGATCGGCTGAAGGGACCGGGGCGCTGGCCGGGTCGGCGGTGGCCTCGATGGCCGGGATCCACAGGATGACCGTCGTGCCCACGCCCCACTCGCTGCTGATGCCCACCTGCCCACCGTGCAGCTCGATGATCTCCTTGACGATGGTCATGCCCAAGCCCGTGCCCGGGATGTTGCCCGAGGTGTCGGCGCGAAAAAACCGGTCGAACACCTTGGCCTGCTGCTCCGGCGTCATGCCCTGCCCCTGATCGGTCACGCGGATGCCGCACTCCGTTCGCCCGTCGCGGTCTCGCCAGACCAGGTCCAGGCCGATGTCGCCGCCCTGAGGCGAGTACTTGTGGGCGTTGGACAGCACGTTGGTCAGCGCCAGCGACAGCTTCTCCTTGTCCACGTCCACCACGATGCGCTCACTCGGCAGGCTCACGTCCACCTTGCGTGGGTCGTTGTGCATCAGCAGGCCCGCCACCGTGTTCTCGATCAGGGGCTGAAGCAGCTGGCGCTCGCGCTTGAAGTCCTTGCCGCGCCGGGACTCGATGCGGGCCAGGTCCAGCAGTTCGTTGACCAGGTTGATCAGCACCGAGGCCTGGCGGTGGATGGTCGAGAGCATGTCGTTGCGGCGCTCGTCCGTGAAGCTGCGCTTGAGCAGCAACTCGGTGAAGCCGAAGATGCTGACCATGGGCGTGCGCAACTCGTGTGCCGCCATGGCCAGGAACTCGCTCTTCATGCGGTCCACCTCCTGCTCGTGGGTGATGTCGCGGAAGTACATGACCGTCTCGTTGTCCTGGCCACCGTGTCGCACACGCCGCAGCAGGGTGCGCACGCTGGGGGTGTGCATGTGCAGCAGTTCCCTGGCAGCCGACGCCCCCGCCGCGGGGTCCTGCTCGTCGACCTCGCGCGACTTGCAGCGCTCCATCAGGTGCTCTTCGAGCGCCGACTGGGACTGCCCGACCAGGTCCGCCGCCAGCAGCCCGGTCATGCGCTCGAACGCCGGGTTGACGATGCTGACCTCGCCGCGCTTGTCCAGCACCACGAAGCCATCGGGGCTGAGGTCGAACACCGCATTGAGCCGCTCCGTGCGCAACTGCAGCACCTGTTCGGCGGCGATGCGATCGGTGATGTCGGTGGCCACACCCACGAAGTGCGTCAAGTTGCCGTCGACGCCGAGCACCGGGGAGATGGCCAGGTCGTTGTAGAACAAGGTGCCGTCTTTTCGGTAGTTGCGCAAGACGACCTGGCAGCTGCGTCCTTCGCGGATGGCGTCCCTCATCACGGCGATGCCGGGCTGCTGCTGGTCGTCGCGCTGGAAGACGCGGCAGTTCACCCCCAGCAGCTCGTGCCCTTCGTAGCCGGTGATGTGTTCGAAGGCGTGGTTCACGTAGATCATCGGCTGATTGGGCAGGGTCATGGAGACGATGACCACGCCATCGGCCGACGACGCCAGCGCCCGATCCCGCAGCAACAGCTCCTGCTCGGCCCACTTGGCGTCGGTGGTGTCGCGCACGATGAAGGTCTGGATGAGCTCGCCCTCGACCTCCGCCCGGCTGGCCGAGACGGCGACGGGGAAGGACACCCCCTCGTTGCGCAGGCCCGTTGCCTCGTATCCGATCACGCGGTTGGAGAAGCCGCAGGTGGCGAACCAGTCGTGCATGCCGCCCTCGCCCAGGGAAGGCAGCACCGTGCCGAGCTGCCGCCCCAGCAGGTCGTCGCTGGTCAGCCCGAAGATGCTGGTCGTGGCCTGGTTGCACCAGCGCACCCGGCCCTCGCCATCGACCATGAGGATGGCGTCCGGGGCGGTGTCCATGACGGCCTGGTTGCGCGTCTGGGTGCGATGCAGGGCCAGGCCCATGTCGCGCGACATCTCTCGGGCGCGCCGCCGGGTGGAGATCAGCATCAGGTAGAGGTGCAGCGCCGCCAGCGTGAACAGCAGCCCCGCCAGCGCGGCCACGCCGATGCCCGCCTGGCGCGAGACGCGCTCCCGCCAGGACAGGGGCGTCACCTCGGCGTGCACCCGCAGCCGCAGGGCATCGGACGCGACGTGCAGGGTCACCGTGCTGGCGAGGCCGTCCACGGCGTCGGGGCGGGCGGTGGCCGGGGCGTCGTCGAGTGAGGCCTGCAGTCGCAAGGCCAGGTCCGAGGCCTCGACATCGAGCAGCTGGCGGGCCCAGAACGGCGCCATCACCCACCCTTGGCCGGGAGGGGCCACCCGAACCGCCATCAGCCAGCCGCGCTCCTGCTCGGGCGCGGGGGGCAGGGCGCACAGCACGCGCACCCGCCCAGCGGGGGCTTGTTTGAGGCAGTCGACGAGGGCACCTGATCGCGCGTCGTCGAGGTCCAGTCGAGCCGACAGCATGTCGGCGTCGAGGTCCTGCGGGCGCAGGACGGTGACGCCCGCGGCCGACCACGTGCCGCTTTGGGTGCCGGAGAGCCGGGCCTGCTCGCTCGCCCAATGGCCGACCTGATCCAGCAAAGCCTGGTGGTGATCCAGTCGGGCCTGAGCCACCATCTGGTAGCGGTTGACCAGGGACTCGAACTCGCTGTGCTGTCGGTGCCGCTCCCCCCAGGCCACCGCGCTGACCACGAGCGTCGTCAGGACCAGGCCCGTCACCGTGATCGCCGTGACGGCATGCGCCAGGGGCATGCGCCCCGTCCAGCGTTCCAGCACCGTCAGGGCCTTGAGCACGGGCTCCGGCAGGGCTTCATTGACCGGGTGCTCGTTCATGCTTGCTCCTGTGCGTGGGCCGCGTGCTCGGCTGGCGCCCCAGCGTGCGTCAGGCCGCCGAGCCCGCCATCGCCTCGACGCGGTCGATCAATTCCAAGGGGCTGAAGGGCTTGACCAGGTAGGCGTCGGCGCCCGCGGCCTGCCCCGCCGCGAGGTCCGTGGCTTGCCCGCGGGCCGTCAGCATGACGACCTGGATCTGCCTGAGCTCCGGGTCTTGTTTGATGCGCGCGCACACCTGGTAGCCGTCCAGCAAGCCGGGCATCATGACGTCGAGCAGCATCACCGTGGGCTTGATGGCGCGGGCCATGTTGAGGCCGCTCTCGCCATCGTGCGCCTCGTGGATCTCGAAGTCCCCGAACTCCAGGGTCATGCGGATGAGCTTGCAGATGTCGGGCTGGTCTTCAACGATGAGGATGCGGTGGGGCATGGTGTGCTCCGGGTGCGCCATGCGGGGCGCTTGAGGGGACGGAGAGCGGGGCTCAAACCGGCTGCTGGATGCGCTTGCTCATGCTGCGCGCCATCAGCTGGGACATGTCACGGGCGTAACGCTGGGCCTGCTCCACCGAGAGCTGGGCATCCTGCGAAGCGGGCGCCCCGGCCGGGATCTCCAGCACGAAATCCACGGCGTCGAAGTCGTCTTCGATGCGCACCGAGCCGCCGTGCTGCTCCAGGATGCGCTGGCTCAAGGCCAGCCCGATGCCACGGCGCCCGGCCGGTGGCTGGCTCGAATCCCCCACGCCGAAGGGCACGAACGCCCCGCGCCGCTCGTGACTGGAGACGAACAGGCCCTGGTTGCGCGCACGCACCATGACCCGCGTGCCCACCGCCTGGATGGACACCTCGATCAGGCCACCCGACTGTGCGCTGCGAATCGACTGCTCCAGGTACTCCGACATGGCCTTGCTCAACCAATGGGCGCTGCCATAGACCGCAGGCAGGTTGTCATCCAGCCCGCTGAGCGCCAGGGTGATGTTGCGCGCACGCGCCCCCGGCATGACCTCGTTGATGGCCTGGCGCACCAACTCCGGCAGCAAGATGCGCTCGTCGCGCTGGATGGCGCTCTCGCCGAACACCGACACCAGGTCGCGCAACTTCCCCAGCTTGGTCGACAGGGTGGTGGCGTCTTCGACCAGGCCAGCGAGCTCGCCCGTGGCCCCTTGCTCCTGCACCAGCCGGGCGATCTGCGGCAGCTTCTGAGCCAGGGCCTCGATGGGGTGGGCCATCTCGGCTTCGATGTAGCCGATCAGGTTTTCCAGCGCCTGCGAGTACCAGCGCTCCTCCGACACGTTGTTGAGCACCAGCATCAGGTCGCTGCCCACGGGCGCGCCGATCACCACGGCGCGGATGGTGTCAGGCGAGGTCTCCAGCGTCGTCAGCTCGAACTGGAATGGCAGCTTGAGCATGTCCTGCCCGGCCGCTTTGACGGTGCGCTCGGCCACCGGGTCCATCAGCACCTGCCCCAGCATCACCGGCGTCATCTGCACCGCGGCCTTGTTGGCGTACCTCACGACGCCGTTTCGCTGCATCCAGATCACGCCACTCTTGACCTGATCAAACAACTGTCGAAATGCGTCGTTCATGGTGAGCCCCTTTCGTCAGCAACTGCGCTGCATCAACAGCCAGCGCCCCACCCGGGCCGCCACCGCCTCGGGCGAAATGGGCAACTGCAGCAACTCGGCGCAAGCGGGCAGCCCCCCGCGTCGGGCCAGCTCGCGCTCATCGAGGTGGCTCAGGGCCAGCACGCGGATGCCCGCGATCGACTCACAGCGCTCCAGCGTGCGCAACATCGCCAGCCCGTCCATGCCCGGCAGCTCCAGGTCGGTGATGAGCAGGTCGGGCGCGCGCTGGCCGATCTGCAGCAAGGCCAGGTAGCCTGTCTCGGCGAAACGCAGGCTGATGGCTGGCGAAAACGGCGCCAGCGCCTCGGTGCAGCGGGCCTGCCAGTCGTCGTCGTCGGCCACCAGCAGCACATCGAGCCGGTGCAGGCCGCGGCCGCCTTCGGCCCCTTCAGCCCTGGGTGGGCGGGCCTTCTGGCTGGGGGCATCTCGGGCATCCAGCGCCGACGAAGACGCCAGGGAACGCAAGGCCACGTGGGAGCGCGCCTGCGGCTCCCCGCCCAGGCCGGTGCTCAGCGCCAGCGCCTCGACGGCGTTGTGGGGGATGCGACGGTGGCCGCCAGGCGTGCGGGCCGCCGGCAGGATGTCGGCCTCAACCCACAGTTGGACCGTCCTCAGCGAGACCCCCAGGCGCAACGCCGCCTCGCGGGTGGTCAGCATGCGGGCCCCAGGGCCCAGGGGGATGACTTGAGACATCGTCAGCGACTCCGGTTCGGGGTTTTGGGTTCGGTCGTTTCATTTTTGCGATTTCTCGCCACCGTCGGGGTGATTGATTGCGCGCAAACCACCCCCTCGCGTGAACAAGTGGCGCAAACGGCCGCCAGCTGGCCGCTGGGCGACGGATTCGGCACAATCGGCCCCCATGAGCAAGGCCTTCACACAGGAACCCGCCGGCGACGAGGACGACGAACTCGCCCTGCCCCCGCTGCCCGCGGGCAGCCGCAACTACATGACGCCGCAGGGCTACCACCGCCTGCGCACGGAGTTGTTCAACCTGATCGACATCGAACGCCCCAAGATCGTGGAGATCGTGCACTGGGCCGCCTCCAACGGCGACCGCTCGGAAAACGGCGACTACCTCTACGGCAAGAAACGCCTGCGCGAAATCGACCGCCGCATCCGCTTCCTGACCAAGCGACTGGACATCGCCGAGGTGGCCGACCCCAGCCAGCACCACGGCAAGGACCAGATCTTCTTCGGTGCCACCGTGACCTATGAAAACCAGGCCGGCGTGGCGCGCACCATCACCATCAAGGGCATCGACGAGGCCGACGCATTACAGGGTGAAGTGAGCTGGGTGTCCCCCATCGCGCGGGCCTTGATCAAGGCGCGCGAAGGCGACGAAGTCCAGTTGATGACCCCCGGTGGCCTGGAGCGACTGGAGGTCATCGAGGTGCGCTACCCCGCGCCCGAGACGGCGCACTGAGCGCGAATCAAGGGCAGACGCGGTCCACCTTGAGGACCACCGGGCAGCGCCGCAGGATGCGCATCACCTCGGCGAGGTGATCGGTGTCGCGCACGGCCACGGTGAGCTTGAGCTCGGCCGTCTCGCCCAGGCGTTCATCGCCCATCTCGATGTGGGTGATGTCGGTCTCGGCGCTGCTGATGGACGCCGCCACCTGCGCCAGCACGCCCTTGCCATTGGCCACCAGCACCCGGATGACCGTCTCGAACAGGCGGCTCGGCTCCTCCGACCAGCCCACGTCGATCCAGCGTTCGCTGTCGCGCTCGAACAGGCGCTTGCCCACCCCACAGGTCTGCGTGTGCACCACCAGGCCCTCGCCGCGCCCCAGGTAGCCCGCGATCGGGTCGCCCGGCACGGGGCTGCAGCAAGGCGCCAGTTGCACCGTCGCGCCTTCGCTGCCGTCGATCGTCACGGCCGCCAGGGCCGGCGCCTCCGAGGCGGCGAAGCGCCCCAGGGTCAGCGTCAGCGCATCGGGTCGCTCTCCCTGCTCCGCCATGATCTGCGCCAGCCGCTTGGCCACCATGGTGGCGATCTTGCGGCCCAGGCCGATCTCGACCATCAACTCGTCGCGGGTGCGGTTGCCACCCCAGCGCACCAGGGACTGCCACAGGGCACCGGTGTCGCCCTCGCTGTCTTCGTTGCCCGGCGGCAGGCTCAGGCCCTCGGCTCGCAAGGCCTGCATCAGCAGCTTCTCGCCCAGCGCCAGCGACTCCTCCGCCTCCATGTTCTTGAGGTAATGGCGGATCTTGGAGCGGGCCCGGCCCGTGCGCACGAAGTTCAACCAGCTCGGGTTCGGGCGCGAACTCGGCGCCGTCACGATCTCGATGACGTCCCCGCTGCGCAGCTCGGTGCGCAGCGGCACGGCCTCGCCGTTGACCTTGGCCGACACGCAGCGGTCGCCCACCCCGGAGTGAATGGCGTAGGCGAAGTCCACCGGCGTCGCCCCCTTGGGCAGCGCCACGATGCGCGACTTGGGCGTCAACACATAAACCGATTCGGGGAACAGGTCGATCTTGAGGTGCTCCAGGAACTCGGCGGAGTCGCGCGTCTCGTGCTGGATGTCGATGAGCGACTGCAACCACACGGCGGCCTGCTGCGGCGAGCTGCCGGTCTCCGCGCCCTCGTTTTCCTTGTACATCCAGTGCGCCGCGATGCCCTTCTCGGCGACGGCGTGCATGGCCTGCGAACGAATCTGGAACTCCACCGCCGTGCCCACCGGGTTGACCAGGGTCGTGTGCAGCGACTGGTAGCCGTTGGCCTTGGGGATGGCGATGTAGTCCTTGAAGCGACCGGGCAGCGGCTTGTAGAGCTGATGCAGCACGCCCAGGGCGCGGTAGCAGTCCAGCAACTCGCGCGTGACGATGCGAAAGCCGAAGATGTCGCTGACCTGGGCAAAGGTCAGGCGCTTCTCGATCATCTTGTTGTAGATCGAAAAGATCGTCTTCTCGCGCCCGTACACCTCGACCTGCATCTCGGCGTCGCCGAAGGCCTGCTCGACGTCCTTGCGGATGCGCTCCACCAGGTCGCGCCGGTTGCCGCGTGTGCGCTTGACCGCCTTGGCCAGCACCGCGTGGCGCCACGGGTTGATGTACTGGAAAGACAGCTCCTGCAACTCGCGGTAGGTCTGGTTCAGGCCCAGGCGGTGCGCGATCGGCACGTAGATGTCCAGCGTCTCGCGGGCGATGCGCGAGCGCTTGTGCGCCACCATCGCGGCCATGGTGCGCATGTTGTGCAGGCGGTCGGCCAGCTTGATGAGGATGACGCGCACGTCGCGCGCCATCGCCAGCAGCATCTTGCGAAAGGACTCGGCCTGAGATTCTTCCTTGGTCGAGAAGTGCAGCTTGTCCAGCTTGGTCAGGCCATCGACGATCTCGGCCGTGGGCGCGCCGAAGCGCTCGATCAGCTCGATCTTGGTGACGCCACAGTCCTCCATGGCGTCGTGCATCAGCGCGGCCATGATGGCCTGGGCGTCGAGCTTCCAGTCGGCGCACAGGCCGGCCACCGCGATCGGGTGGGTGATGTAGGGCTCGCCACTGGCGCGGAACTGGCCCAGGTGGGCCTCGTCGGCGAAGCGGTAGGCGTCGCGCACGCGGCGGATGTCCGCCTCGTCCAGGTAGTCCAGTTTGTGGGTCAGCGCGGCAAAAGACGCCGCTGCCGCGTCGGTGACGGTGCTCATGGACAAAATGTAGCGCGGATGGCGCGCCCCTGTTGGGGAGAGGATCAACGGAAAAGCACGGGGTGCAACGCAAAAGGCCCGCACGAAGCGGGCCTTTTTCAGCTCAAGCGGCGCTCAGGTCGGGACCTTGCGCAGCATCTCCAGGCCAACCTGACCGGCGGCGATTTCACGCAGGGCGGTCACGCTGGGCTTGTTACGCGACTCGATCTTGGGCGTGTGGCCCTGGCTCAGCATGCGGGCGCGGTAGGTGGCGGCCAGCACCAGCTGGAAGCGGTTCGGGATCTTTTGCAGGCAATCTTCGACGGTGATGCGGGCCATGTGAACTCCAGGGGGTGAACTCAGGTGGGGCCTGGTCAGACCAGGTGGAGGGCGCGGAACACGGCAGACTTGTTCCGACGCTGAGCAGCATATTTTAACCGCTGCGAGTGAACAATGGCTTTCAAATCGAACAAAGCCGACTCGAACAGCGCATTGACGACGATGAAATCGAAGAATTGGGCCTGCGCCACCTCCAGGCGGGCGTTGCTCATGCGCACCTCGATGACGTCCGGGCTGTCCTCGCCCCGGCGGTGCAGGCGCTGCAGCAGCTCCTCGTAGCTGGGCGGCAGGATGAAGATCAACACCGCGTAAGGGAAGGTCTGCTTCATCTGCAGGGCGCCCTGCCAGTCGATCTCCAGCACGACGTCCTCGCCGCCCTTGATGCGCTCCTCGATGGCCTGGCGCGAGGTGCCGTAGCAGTTGCCATGGACCTCGGCGTGCTCGAAGAAGTCACCGCGCTCGACCATGGCCTGGAACTCCTCCTTGGAGGTGAACCAGTACTCGCGACCATGCTGTTCCTGCCCACGCGGCGAGCGGGTGGTGTGCGAGACGCTGACCTGCAGGCGAGAGTCGAGCTCCAGCAAGGCCTTGACCAGGCTGGATTTGCCGGTGCCACTGGGGGCGGAGACGACGAACAGGTTGCCGGGGTAATCCATGGGGACCTCTTGCTGGTGATCTGGCGCGTGATCGGCGCTCATTCGATGTTCTGGACCTGCTCGCGCATCTGCTCGATCAGCACCTTCATGTCGACCGAAATCTGCGTCAGCTCCAGGGCCGCGGCCTTGGAGCCCAGGGTGTTGGCCTCGCGGTGCAGCTCCTGGATCAGGAAATCCAGGCGCTTGCCCACCTCGCCGCCTTTTTTCAGCAGGCGGGCGATCTCGTCGAGGTGGGCCTTCAGGCGCTGCAACTCCTCGTCGACGTCGATGCGCAAGGCATAGGCCGCGGCCTCCTGCAAGGCGCGCTCCTGGGCGACCTCGGGCGTGACGTTGCCGCCCACCGCCTGCAAGGCCTCCTGGTACTTCTGAACGAAGCGCTCCTGCTGACGCTGCACGGCCTGCGGAACCAGGGGCTGGGCCTGCTCGGCCAGGGCCTTCAGGCCGGCGAGTTTGTCCTTGAGCACCCCGACCAGGCGAGCGCCTTCGCGCTCACGGGCCTCCACCAGGGCGGTGATGGCCTGGCGCGCGGACTCCAGGGCGGCGTCCTCCAGCCGAACGGACGGCGCGGCGGCGCGGCACCAATGCAGCACCTCGTTGACCGACAGCGGGCCGGCCTTGGGCAGCCAGTTCTGCACCGTGCCCTCCAGGCGGGCCAGCGTGTGGAGCTGTTCGGGCTGGGGCTGGGGCCAGCCCGCATCGGCGGCGCGCTGCGGCTGCATGCGCAGCTCGATCTTGCCGCGCTTGAACGAGGCCGTCAGCAGGTCGCGCAGCGCCGGCTCCAGCGCGCGGAACTCGTCGGCGAGCTTGAAACTCAGGTCCAGGAAGCGGCTGTTGACCGAGCGCACTTCGGCCCCGACCGCGCCCGAAGCGTGCCTGCGTGACGCATTCGACGCTTCGGCATCGTCCGTGTTTTCACCGACGTGGTCGGCTGCCGACGCGACCGCGCTGGCAAAGCCGGTCATGGAGTAGACTGACATGGACTGTTTTCACCCAAACAAAACGCGATTATGTCAAAGCCGAAACCCGCTCCGTTGCCGTCGGGCACCGTCGTGGGCGGCTACCAGATCGTCAAGAAGCTCGCCGCGGGCGGATTTGGCGTGGTCTACCTCGCCGAGGACCCGGACAAACGCCTGGTTGCCCTCAAAGAATACCTGCCCGCCTCCCTGGCCGAACGCTCGGCCGGCGAGCTCATCCCGCGGGTCAAGCCCGACAAGCAGCCACTCTACCGCCTGGGGCTGAAAAGTTTCTTCGAAGAAGGCCGCTCGCTGGCCCAGATCGCCCACCCCAGCGTGGTGTCGGTGCTGAACTTCTTCCGCGAGAACGAAACCGTCTACATGGTGATGAACTACCTCCAGGGCGACACCCTGCAGGACTTCATCGTCACCGCGCGCGACCTCAAGCGCGACAAGGTCTTCCGCGAGTCCACCATCCGCAGCCTCTTCGACGAAATCCTGCGCGGCCTGCGCATCGTGCACCAGCACAAGATGCTGCACCTGGACATCAAGCCCGCCAACATCTTCATCACCAACGACAACAAGGCGGTGCTGCTGGACTTTGGCGCCGCTCGCGAGGTGCTGAGCAAGGAAGGCAACTTCATCCGCCCGATGTACACGCCGGGCTTCGCCGCCCCCGAGATGTACCGCCGCGACGGCTCCCTGGGCCCCTGGACGGACATCTACGCCATCGGCGCCTGCATCTACGCCTGCATGCAGGGCTACCCGCCCAACGACGCGCCCCAGCGCCTGGAAAAAGACCGGCTCGGCCTGTCGCTCTCGCGCCTGCGCAACGTCTACTCGGACAACCTCATCGAGGTCACCGAGTGGTGCATGTCGCTCGACCCGCTGGCCCGCCCGCAGAGCGTCTTCGCCCTGCAAAAGGAGCTGGCGCGCGAGACCGAACGCCGCTACTCCAAACTCACGTTCGCCGAGCGCGTGAAGCTGCAACTCGAAAACCTCAAATCCGGGGCGAAGGCATGAGATTCTCCGTCTACCAGATCAGCCGCAAAGGCGGCCGCGAGAAAAACGAAGACCGCATGGGCTACTGCTACACGCGGGACTCGGGCCTCTTCGCCCTGGCCGACGGCATGGGGGGCCACCCCGAAGGCGAGATGGCCTCACAGCTCGCCCTGCAGACCATGGCGGCCCTGTACCAGCGCGACGCCCGCCCCAAGCTGGCCGACCCCATCCGCTTCCTGCAAGACGCCATCATGGCCGGCCACCACCAGCTGCTTCGCTACGCCAGCGAGCGGGGGCTGATGGACACCCCGCGCACCACCATCGTCGCCTGCATCCTGCAAGGCAACACCGCCTACTGGGCGCACTGCGGTGACTCGCGCCTGTACTTCGTGCGCGGCGACAAGCTCATCGCCCGCACCCGGGACCACTCCTACTCCGAGCTGCAAAACACGCTGTCGTCGGTCGTGCCGCTCAACGAGCGCTACAACCGCAACGTGCTCTTCACCTGCCTGGGCAGCCCGGGCAAGCCCGTCGTCGACACCGCCGGCCCGCTGCTGCTGCAAGAAGGCGACCGCATCCTGCTGTGCTCCGACGGCCTGTGGGGCACGGTGGAAGACGAAGAGGTCACCCGCAACCTGTCTACGCGCACCATCTCGGACGCCGTGCCTGAACTGGTCGAGATGGCGCTTCGCAACGGTGGCGCCAAGTGCGACAACGTCACGGTGCTGGCCATGGAGTGGGAGTCCGCCTCCAACGAAGACCAGCCCGGCGTCACCACCGACGACCTGGGCGAGGAGGTGTTCGCCTCCACCATCCAGGCCAGCGTGGGCAACACCGGCGGCCCCGGCGACAACGTCGACGTCGATGACCTGGACGAAGCCGAAATCGAACGCTCCATCCGCGAGATCAACGAAGCCATCCGCCGATCGGCCAACGCCGCCGCCCGCAAGACCTGATCCTCGCGACGAGCCGGCCCACACACCCCAGCCCGGGCCCTCGCCGCGGGCTGTTGTCTTTTCATCCTCAGCAAAAACGGATCCCACCATGGCATACACCCGCACCCAAGGCCGCGCCACCGACGCCCTGCGCCCCCTGACCCTCACCCGCGGCTACACCATCCACGCCGAAGGCTCGGTCCTGATCTGCTTTGGCGACACCAAGGTCCTGTGCACGGCCTCGGTCGAAGAGAAGGTGCCGCCTCACAAGCGCGGCAGCGGCGAAGGCTGGGTCACGGCCGAGTACGGCATGCTGCCCCGCTCCACCCACACCCGCAGCGACCGCGAAGCCGCACGCGGCAAGCAAAGCGGCCGCACCCAGGAAATCCAGCGCCTCATCGGCCGCAGCCTGCGCGCCGTGGTCGACCTGGCCAAGCTGGGCGAGCGCTCCATCGTCATCGACTGCGACGTCATCCAGGCCGACGGCGGCACCCGCACCGCCGCCATCACCGGCGCCTACGTGGCCCTGGCCGATGCCGTCAACGGCCTGATCGCCGCCGGCAAGATCACCACCAGCCCCATCCTGCACCCGGTGGCCGCCATCAGCGTGGGCATCGTCGACGGCACGCCCCTGCTGGACCTGGAGTACACCGAGGACTCGGCCTGCGACACCGACATGAACGTCGTCATGACCGGTGCCGGCCACTTCGTCGAGGTGCAGGGCACGGCCGAGGGCGTGGCCTTCACCCGCGCCGAGATGGACCAACTGCTGGCCCTGGCCGACAAAGGCATCCGCGAGCTGATCGCCGCCCAGGCCACCGCTTTGAGCCAGCCGCTCAAGCGAGGCTGAGCCCCGACCACGAATCAGCCATGAGCAAGCGCCTGATCCTCGCCTCCAACAACGCCAAAAAGCTCAAGGAGCTGCAGGCGCTGATCGCGCCCCTGGGCGTGGAGCTGCTCACCCAGGGCAGCCTGGGCATCGCAGAAGCCGAAGAGCCCCACGTCACCTTCGTCGAGAACGCCCTGGCCAAAGCCCGCCACGCCGCCGCTGCGGCCTCGGGCCCCGCCCTCGCGGACGACTCAGGCCTGTGCGTGGACGCCCTCGGCGGCGCCCCCGGGGTGCGCTCGGCCCGCCACGCGGTGGACGCCGGCCGCATCGCCGAAGGCCTGCCGCGCGAGCAGGTCGACGCCGCCAACAACGACTGGCTGCTCACGCAGATGCGAGGCCAGGCCCAGCGCGGTGCGCACTTCACCTGCGTGCTGGTGGCCGTGCGCCACGCCGACGACCCCGAGCCCCTGATCGCAGAAGGCCACTGGCGCGGCGAGTTGCTGGAGGCCGCGCAAGGCGAGCACGGCTTCGGCTACGACCCCCTGCTGTGGGTGCCTGCCCACGGCTGCAGCGCGGCCCAGCTGGCGCCCGCCATCAAGAACGCCGTCAGCCACCGCGCCCTGGCCTGCCAGCAGCTGCTGGGCATGATGCAGGCGCGCTGGGGCCTCGACGCCACGCAGCCAAGCACCCAAGGGCCCCACTGGCCCTGGCAGCACCCATGATCACGCTGCAACGCCCGGGCGCCCTGACCGCCCTGCCCCCCTTGTCGCTGTACGTGCACCTGCCCTGGTGCATCCGCAAGTGCCCCTACTGCGACTTCAACTCCCATGAAGCCGGCGCAGACCAAGTCTCCACCGAGGCCCGCTACCTGGACGCCCTGCGCAGCGACCTGGAGTCCGCCCTGCCGCAGATCTGGGGCCGGCGCATCCACACCGTCTTCATCGGCGGCGGCACCCCCAGCCTGTTTTCGCCCGACAGCATCGACCGACTGCTGGCCGACGTGCGCGCGCGCCTGCAGCTCGACCCCGCCTGCGAGATCACGATGGAGGCCAACCCCGGCACCTTCGAGCGCGACCGCTTCAAGGCCTTCCGCGAAGCCGGCGTCACCCGCCTGTCCATCGGGGTTCAGAGCTTCGACGACACCAAGCTCAAAGCCCTCGGGCGCGTCCACGACCGCGCGCAAGCCATCGCGGCCGTCGAAGAAGCCCAACGCTGCTTCGAGACCTTCAACCTCGACCTCATGTACGCCCTGCCCGGCCAAAGCCTGGCCGACCTGGACGCCGACGTGAGCCAGGCGCTGGCCTTCGAGCCCCCGCACCTGTCGCTCTATCACCTGACGATGGAGCCCAACACGGTCTTCGCCACGCGCCCCCCGAAGGACCTCCCCGACGAGGACGCCGCCTTCGACATGCTCGACCACCTCATCGAGCGCACCCGATCCGCCGGACTGGAGCGCTACGAGGTCTCGGCCTTCGCCCGAGCCGGCCACCATTGCGAACACAACCTCAACTACTGGCGCTTCGGTGACTACCTCGGCATCGGCGCCGGCGCACACAGCAAGATCAGCTCACCCGATCGCATCGTGCGACAGGTGCGCTGGCGAGAGCCCGCCGCTTACATGGAAAAAGCCGCCCAGGGCCTGGCCGTCTCCAACGAGCACGACATCGCCCTGTCGGCGCGGCCCTTCGAATTCATGATGAATGCCCTGCGCCTCAAGGACGGCTTCGAGCTGCTGCGCTTTGCCGAACGCACCGGGCTGACGCTGGCCAGCATCCAGAAGCCCCTGGCCGAAGCCGAGGCCAAAGGCCTGCTGCAGCGCGACCTCGCACGGGCTTGGCCCACCGCGCGAGGCTTCGACTTCCTCAGCGACCTGCAGGGCCTGTTCCTCAACGACTGAGCCCACGCCCAACCTGTCCAGCAGGGCCCATCAACAAAAAAGCCACTGGCTCCTCGCCAGTGGCTTCTTTCATGGGGCCCGATGCGGATCAGGCGGCCTTCTTCTCGTCACGCAGTTCGCGGCGCAGGATCTTGCCCACGTTCGTCTTGGGCAGGTCGTTGCGGAACTCGATGTGCTTGGGGCACTTGTAGCCGGTCAGCTGCTCATGGCAGTAAGCCTTGAGCTGGGCTTCCGTCAGCGTGCTGTCCTTGCGCACCACGAACAGCTTGACGGCCTCGCCCGACTTGTCGTCGGGCACGCCCACCGCCGCGCACTCCATCACGCCAGGGTGCAGGTTCACCACCTGCTCCACCTCGTTGGGGTACACGTTGAAGCCCGACACCAGGATCATGTCCTTCTTGCGGTCCACGATCTTGACCTGGCCCGACGGGTCCATCACGCCGATGTCGCCGGTGCGGAAGAAGTTGTCGGCGGTCATGACCTTGGCGGTTTCGTCGTCACGCTGCCAGTAGCCCGCCATCACCTGCGGGCCGCGGATCGCGATCTCGCCCACGGCACCGATCTCCAGGTGCTTGCCATCGTCGTCCAGGATCGCGACCTCGGTCGAGGGCAGCGGGTAGCCGATCGAGCCGTTGAACTCGGTGTTGTCCAGGCGGTTGGCCGTGGCCACCGGCGAGGTCTCCGACAGGCCGTAGCCTTCAACGATCGCGCAACCCGTGACCTTCTTCCACTTCTCGGCCGTGGCTTGCTGGACGGCCATGCCGCCGCCCATCGACACCTTCAGGCCGGAGAAGTCCAGCTTGGCGAAATCGGGGTGGTTGGCCAGCGCGTTGAACAGCGTGTTCACCGCGGGGAACTGGTTGACCTTGTAGTTGCCCAGGGTCTTGATGACGGCCGGCAGGTCACGCGGATTGGGGATCAGGACGTTCATGCTGCCCATGCGAGCCCCCATGAAGTAGCACACCGTCAGCGAGAAGATGTGATACAGCGGCAGCGCGCAAACCGCGACCAGCGGCTGGTTGCCCAGCTTGGCCAGCTCGGGCTTGAACCAGGCTTCGTTTTGCAGGATGTTGGCCACCACGTTGCTGTGCAGCAGCGTCGCGCCCTTGGAGACGCCGGTGGTGCCGCCGGTGTACTGCAGGAAGGCCACATCGCTGGGCTTGGTGCTGGGGCGCGTGTACTTCGCCGAGCGACCCTTGGCGACGGCTTCCTTGAACGTCAGGACCTTGCACGACGACGTCGGCAGGCTGAAAGCCGGCACCATCTTCTTGACGTTGCGGACCACGAAGTTGACCAGCGCGCCCTTCAGGAAAGGCAGCATGTCGCCCATGGCGGCCAGCACCACGGTCTTGACCGGCGTGCGGGCGATGACTTCTTGCAGCGTGACGGCGAAGTTCTCCAGGATCACGATGGCTTCGGCGCCAGAGTCCTTGAGCTGATGCTCGAGTTCACGCGGGGTGTACAGCGGGTTCACGTTGACCACCACGTAGCCGGCGCGCAGCACCGCGGCAATCGCCACCACGTACTGAGGCACGTTGGGCATCATCAGCGCGATGCGCGCACCCTTGGCCAGGCCCAGCGACTGGAAGTAGCCCGCCAGCGCGCGCGATAGGTCATCGACCTGCTCGAAGGTCCAGTGCACATCCATGAAGGCGGCCATGTCGCGCTTGGCAAACTGCTTGAACGATTGATCCAGCAAGTCGACGAGCGAGCTGTACTCACCGGGGTTGATCGTGGAGGGCACACCCGGCTCATAGCTGGCCAGCCAAGGTTGAGAAGTCGTCATTTGTCTTCCTCTGATGGGTCGAAAGGTCGGATCGTCACAAGGCGTGACAGATCGAAACTGATGCGCTTTACGCTGCAGAGATTCTGCAACATTCGCAGCTGAGGGTATACCCGCAAACCCAAGCGCCGCGAAGCTTGCTTCAAACGCCGACACCCATTGAACACGCGATCGACACCATCGGGTTCAGGGTATGTGCGCAGTCCGTCACGGGCACAATGTTCGGCTGATTTGACTCACAATGTTTTCACCTCGCCGCCCCCACCTGACATGAGAAACAACAGACATGGTTGACCGCGCGATTGATCACCCCCTCACCCCCAAACGCCGCTGGTTCCTCAAGACGGCGTTGTTCATCGGCGCCGTGGGCGCCTCCCTCGGTGGCCTGGTCTACTGGCACCGCGGCATGGACAACGGCAAGCTGACCGAACACGGCCGCGACGTCCTGCGTGGCCTGGCCATCGGCATCGTCGGCCCCATGCTGCCCAAAGACGCCGCCCAGCGCGACGCGATCCTCGAAGGCCACCTGGCGCACGTCGAGGTCTTCCTCAACGGCATGCCCAACGTGCTGCAGATCGAAGTCAACGCGATCCTCGGCCTGCTGGGCAACTTGCCCACCCGCAAGATGCTCACCGGCATGAGCAGCGCCTGGAGCGAAGCCTCTCAAGAGGACATCGCCCGCGCCCTCGAGACCATGCGCATGAACCCGCTGCCCACCACGCGCCTGACGTATCAGGTGGTGCGCGCCGTGACCTGCATGGCCTTCTTCTCCAACAGCGACCACTGGCAGCTGACCGGCTACCCCGGCCCCATCGAACTATGAGCAAGCTCCCCGATCCTTTCCGCGAAGGCCTGGCACGCGGCTGGAAAGCCAGCAACGGCGAAGATGGCCTGCCCGAGCAAATCCAGTGCGACGTCGTCATCGTGGGCTCTGGTGCGGGCGCCGGCATCACCGCCGAGTTGCTGACCAAGGCCGGCCTTGATGTGGTCCTCATCGAAGAAGGCCCCCTGCGCACCAGCAGCGACTTCAAGCAAAAGGAATCCGACGCCTACGCCACGCTGTACCAGGAGGGCGCCGGCCGTCGCACCATGGACGGCGCGCTCACCCTGCTGCAGGGCCGCTGCGTCGGCGGCACGACGGTCATCAACTGGACCAGCTCGTTCCGCACGCCCGACTCCACCCTGGGCTACTGGCAAGAACGCTTCGGCCTCAAGGACTTCGCCGTCGAGGCGATGGCGCCGTGGTTCGAGCAGGCCGAGCGGCGCTTGAACGTGGCGCCCTGGGCCATCCCGCCCAACGCCAACAACGAACTGCTGCGCACCGGCGCCCAGAAGCTCGGCATCGAGGCGCACGTCATCCCGCGCAACGTCAAGGCCTGCTACAACCTGGGCTCCTGCGGACTGGGCTGCCCCACCAACGCCAAGCAGTCCATGCTGGTGACCACCATCCCCAGCGCCCTGGAATCCGGCGCCCGTTTGTTCTATCAGACCCGCGCCGAACAGATCGAGCTCGACGGTGATCAGGTCAAGGCGCTCGTGTGCGCCCCGATTCGCATCAACGGCGTCAAGACCTCCGACAAGGTCATGCGCGTCACCGCCCGGCATTACGTGATCTCCGGCGGCGCCATCAACTCGCCGGCGCTGCTCAAGCGCTCGAAGGCCCCCGATCCGCACGACCTGCTGGGCAAGCGAACCTTCCTGCACCCTGTGGCCTTCTCATCGGGCGTGTTCGATCAGCGCATCGAGGGCTGGAACGGCGCACCGCAAACCATCCACTCCGATCACTTCGTTCACAACGCCCCCTTCAACGGCCCCATCGGCTACAAGCTCGAAGCCACCCCCATTCACCCGGGCCTCGCCTCGGTGCTGATGGGCGGCTACGGCAAGAGCCTGGCCGAGCGTTTCGAGACCTACCCGAACACGCAGATGATGCTGGCGCTGATGCGCGACGGCTTCCACGAAGAGTCGCAAGGCGGCAGCGTGATGCTCAACGTGGACGGCTCGCCCCTTCTGCACTACCCGCTCAGCGACTACGTGCTGGCGGGCTTCAAGCAGGCCTTGCTGACGATGGCGGAGATTCAGTTCGCAGCCGGCGCCAAGAAGGTCATCCCCCTGCACGAGCAAGGCGAGGCCTACACGAGCTGGGCGCAGGCCAAGGCCGCCATCGGCGCCTTCGAGATGAAGCCGTACTACGTCGGGGGTGGCAGCGCCCACATCATGGGTGGCTGCGGCATGGGCGGCAGCGAGAAACTCGGCGTCGTGCGCCCCGATGGCGTGCACTGGCAGCTCAGCAACCTGTCGGTTCACGACGGCTCGCTTTTCCCGACCAGCATCGGCGCCAACCCGCAGCTCTCGATCTACGGCATCGTCAACCGCATGGCCACCCAGCTCGCCAAGCGACTCAGCGGCAAGGACGTGGCGCTGGCCTGAGGCCCTGCGCGAACGCAGACCGACGCATCGCATCAAAGGCGGCCCGAGGGCCGCCTTTTTCATGCCTGCTTGCGTGGTGTGGCACGGTCAGGCACAGGCGAAAAAAAACCCCATGGCGAACCATGGGGTCGGGTGAGCGAGGAAGCCAGGCTTGGAGCCCAGCCTCCGTCAGGCATCACTTGGCGCGGGTGCCAACCACTTCGATTTCGACGCGGCGGTTCTTGGCGCGACCGTCAGCCGACTTGTTGTCAGCCACGGGCTGCTTTTCGCCCTTGCCTTCGACGTAAACGCGCGAAGCTTCGACGCCCTTGCCCACCAGGTAGGACTTGACGGCTTCGGAACGCTTCTCAGACAGCTTCTGGTTGTAACCATCGGCGCCCACGGAGTCGGTGTGACCCACGGCGATGATGACTTCCAGGGTGATGCCCTTGACCTTGTCGGCCAAGTCATCCAGCTTGGCCTTGCCTTCGGGCTTCAGGGTTGCCTTGTCGAAGTCGAAGAAGGCGTCAGCGGCGAAGCTCACCTTTTCGGTGGCGGGAGCAGCGGGGACCACGGCAGCGGCGGGAGCCGGAGCGGGGGCAGCAGCCGGGGCGGGAGCCGGGGCAGCAGCGGGAGCGGCCGGAGCCGGGACGCCGTCACAACCTTGGACGCCGGTGCCCGGGGTCCAGGGGGTGTCGCGCCAGCAGTATTCGTTGGTGCCGTTCTTCCAGACGGTGCCGTCGGTGGCACGCCAGTTGTCGACGTTCTGAGCAAAAGCAGCGCCGGCGACGGTCATGGTGGCGACCAGGGCAGCAATCTTGTTGAGTTTGTTCATGCAGATCCTCACGAATTAGACGCAGCTTGAAACTGCGAACGGCCCATGGCGGGCGACAACCCCAAAACGGGATGCGACCCCTGATCAAACAGGGATCACCCTAGGGCGAGTAACAGAAACATTGTGCCACAGCGGTCTGTCCGCTCAAGCGCGCAAGCGGCCCTGCGAGCCGAAGGCCGCGCCTTGTTGTTTCGTGACGACATGACCGGCCAATTACAATGGTGGTTTCGATCGGCTTTTCGCTTCTCGCCCGCGTGGCGCCGGCTCCAGCCACGGCCACCCAGCGGCGACGCCCGTGAGGTCTCGACCTCGTTCGGACGCTCTCCCATCACTGTGAAGCACGCATGACGTCATTCGCCAAGGAAACCCTGCCCATCAGCCTTGAAGAGGAGATGCGGCGTTCGTATCTGGATTACGCGATGAGCGTGATCGTCGGGCGCGCCCTGCCCGATGCCCGCGACGGCCTCAAGCCGGTGCATCGGCGCGTGCTGTTTGCGATGCACGAGCTCAACAACGACTGGAACCGACCTTACAAGAAGTCGGCTCGCATCGTGGGCGACGTCATCGGCAAATACCACCCGCACGGTGACTCGGCCGTGTACGACACCATCGTCCGGATGGCCCAGGACTTCTCCCTGCGTCACATGCTGGTCGATGGCCAGGGCAACTTCGGCTCGGTCGACGGCGACAACGCCGCCGCCATGCGGTACACGGAAATCCGCCTGGCCAAGATCGCCCACGAGATGCTGGCCGACATCGACAAGGAAACCGTCGATTTCGGGCCCAACTACGACGGCTCCGAAAAAGAGCCGCTGGTGCTGCCCGCGCGCCTGCCCAACCTGCTGATCAACGGCTCGGCTGGCATCGCCGTCGGCATGGCCACCAACATCCCGCCGCACAACCTCAACGAGGTGGTGGACGCCTGCCTGCACTCGCTGCGCAACCCGGGCTGCTCGGTCGATGAGCTCATGGAGATCATCCCGGCGCCCGACTTCCCCACGGCCGGCATCATCTACGGCCTGTCGGGCGTGCGCGAGGGCTATCGCACCGGCCGTGGCCGCGTGGTCATGCGCGCCCGCGTGCACTTCGAAGACATCGGCAAGGGCGACCGTCAGGCCATCATCGTCGACGAGATCCCCTACCAGGTGAATAAGAAGAACCTGCTCGAGCGCATCGCCGAGCTGGTCAACGAGAAGAAGATCGAAGGCATCAGCCACATTCAGGACGAGTCCGACAAGTCCGGCATGCGGGTGGTGATCGAGCTCAAGCGCGGCGAAGTGCCCGAGGTGGTGCTCAACAACCTGTACAAGCAGACGCAGCTGCAGGACACCTTCGGCATCAACATGGTGGCGCTGATCGACGGCCAGCCCAAGTTGTGCAACCTCAAGGACCTGATCACGGTCTTCCTGGAGCACCGCCGCGAAGTGGTCACCCGCCGCACGGTGTACGAGCTGCGCAAGGCGCGCGAGCGTGGTCATGTGCTGGAAGGCCTGGCCGTGGCGCTGGCCAACATCGACGAGTTCATCGAGACCATCAAGACCTCGCCGACGCCGCCCGTGGCCAAGACGGCCCTGATGAGCAAGAGCTGGGACTCGGGCCTGGTGCGCGAGATGCTCGCCCGCACCAGCGGCGACCCGCAGCTCTACCGCCCCGAAGGCCTGGCGATGCAGTACGGCATGCAGGCAGACGGCCTGTACCGCCTGTCTGAAGACCAGGCCGGCGAGATCCTGCAGATGCGCCTGCAGCGCCTGACGGGACTGGAGCAGGACAAGATCATTGGCGAGTACAAGGACGTGATGGCCCAGATCGCCGACCTGCTGGACATCCTGTCCAAGCCGGAGCGCGTCTCGACCATCATCTCCGACGAGCTGACCGCCATCCGCACCGAGTTCGGCCAGACCAAGCTGGGCGCGCGCCGCTCGACCATCGAGCACAACGCGCAAGAGCTGGGCACCGAAGACCTGATCACGCCCACCGACATGGTGGTGACGCTCTCGCACACCGGCTACATCAAGAGCCAGCCGCTGAGCGAGTACCGCGCCCAGAAGCGCGGCGGACGCGGCAAGCAGGCCACCGCGACGAAGGACGACGACTGGATCGACCAGCTCTTCATCGCCAACACGCACGACTACATCCTGTGCTTCAGCAACCGCGGCCGCGTCTATTGGCTCAAGGTCTGGGAAGTGCCGCAGGGCTCGCGCAACTCGCGCGGTCGCCCGATCGTGAACATGTTCCCGCTGGAGAAGGACGAGAAAGTCAACGTGGTGCTGCCGCTGACCGGCCAGTTCCGCACCTTCCCCGAAGACCACTACATCTTCATGTCGACGCGCCTGGGCACCGTCAAGAAGACCCCGCTGACCGACTTCAGCAACCCGCGCAAGGCCGGCATCATCGCCGTGGGCCTGGACGAAGGTGACGTGCTGGTGGGCGCCGCGCTGACCGACGGCAAGCACGACGTGATGCTGTTCTCCGATGGCGGCAAGGCCGTGCGCTTTGACGAAGACGACGTGCGCCCCATGGGTCGCAGCGCCCGCGGCGTGCGCGGCATGATGCTGGAAGACGGCCAGTCGGTCATCGCCATGCTGGTGGCCGAGGACGAGACCCAGTCCGTGCTGACCGCCACCGAGAACGGCTACGGCAAGCGCACCTCGATCGTCGAGTACACCCGCCACGGTCGCGGCACCAAGGGCATGATCGCCATCCAGCAGTCCGAGCGCAACGGCAAGGTGGTCGCGGCCACCCTGGTGCGCCCGGAAGACGAGATCATGCTGATCACCGACAAGGGCGTGCTGGTGCGCACCCGGGTCAGCGAGATCCGTGAACTCGGCCGCGCCACCCAGGGCGTGACCCTGATCGCGCTGGACGAAGGCGCCAAGCTGATCGGGCTGCAACGCATCGTGGAAAACGACGCCAACGACGCCGGCGCCTCCAGCGAAGGCGAAGATGAAGAAGGCCGCGCGTCGGACGATGGCAACGGAACCTCCGAGGCCTGACGTCGATCTGACATCCTGAAGGGCGACGATGTGCGCCCCACCCCAACCGGAATAGAAGGACCGAACGATGAACTTCCGCCAAACCGCCTGGGCCGCTGTGGCCGCCACGCTGGCCCTGTCGGCCTTCTCGGCTCACGCCGACAAGAAGGAGCAGGTCCAGAAGATCCTGGCCGCCCAGCAACCCGCCCTGGAAGACATGGCCCGCGGCGTGGCCGAGCAGCCCGCCCGCCAGCTGGCCGGTGGTGCGCGCCAGATCCTGGTGCAGGTCGTGCCCGAAGACAAGCGCGAAGCCACGGCCAAGCAGGTCGATGCCGAAATCAAGAAGTACCTTGACAGCGCCGTGCCGAGCGTGCGCGCCAGCGCCACCAAGCTGAGCCCGACCACGATCGGCCCGATGCTCGAAGAGCGCTTCACCGAAGACGAGCTCAAGCAGCTGGCTTCGATGCTGGAGTCGCCCATCCTCAAGAAGTACCAGTCGGCCCTGCCCGAGATGAGCAACGCGCTGCTCGAGAAGGTGGTCGACGACGCCCGCCCGGCCGTCACGCCCAAGCTGCAAGCCGCCGAAGGCAACATCCGCAAGATCCTGGACACGGCTTCGGGCGGCAAGCTGAGCGCCGCCGGCAACAACGCCGCACCGGCAGCCAAGCCCGCCGCAAAGAAGTAAGCTCGACGCTTGCGTTTCCCCCGGGGCGCCCAGATGGCGCCCCGACCCGTTTTACCAGCCGTCTCATCGACACCCTCGACGCGCGCCATGACCCGTCCCTTCAATTTCTCGGCCGGACCGGCCGCTCTGCCTGAAGAGGTGCTGCAGCAAGCAGCCAGCGAGATGCTGGACTGGCACGGCAGCGGCATGGGCGTCATGGAAATGAGCCACCGCGGCAAGGAGTTCATCTCCATCGCGCAGCAGGCCGAAGCCGACCTGCGCGCCCTGCTGGCGGTGCCGACCTCTCACAAAATCCTGTTCATGCAGGGCGGGGCCCTGGCCGAGAACGCGATCCTGCCGATGAACCTCTCCCGCGCAGGGCGCACGGATTACGTCATCACCGGCTCGTGGTCGCAGAAGTCCGCGAAAGAAGCGCGCAAGTACAGCGACGTGCACATCGCCGCGAGCAACGAAGCCGATCGGCACACCCGCCTGCCCGCGCCCGGCAGCTGGCAGCTGTCGGACGACGCGAGCTACGTTCACGTCTGCAGCAACGAAACCATTCACGGCGTGGAGATGCACGAGCTGCCCGACCTGGCGGCACTCGGCTCGCGGGCCCCGCTGGTGATCGACTGCTCCTCGCACATCCTCTCGCGCGGCATCGACTGGTCGCGAGTGGGGGTGGCCTACGGCGGGGCACAAAAAAACATCGGGCCCTCCGGGCTGACCTTGATCATCGTGCGCGAAGACCTGCTCGGTCACGCCCTGCCGATCACGCCATCGGCCTTCGATTACCGGATCGTGGCCGACAACGAATCGATGTACAACACGCCACCGACCTACGCCTGGTACATCGCCGGGCTCGTGTTCCAGTGGATCCAGCGCCAGACCGAGGTCACGCCGGCGGGCCCCGTCAGCGGCCTGGCGGCCATGGAAGCGCGCGCCATCGCCAAGTCCAGCCTGGTCTATGACTTCGTGGATGGCTCGGGCTTCTACTTCAACCAAGTGGCCCGCGACTGCCGCTCGCGCATGAACATCCCCTTCTTCCTGCACGACGAGTCGCTCAACGACGCGTTCCTGAGCGGCGCCAAGGCCGCCGGCCTGCTGCAGCTCAAGGGCCACAAGTCGGTGGGCGGCATGCGCGCGTCCATCTACAACGCCATGCCGATGGCGGGCGTGCAGGCCCTGGTCGACTACATGAAGCATTTCGCCACCACCCATGGCTGACACCCCCCCCACCTCATCCGCGCACTTCCAGCCCGACGCCCGTCCGGTCGACGAGCAGCTGGGCGACCTGCGCGTGCAGATCGACGCGGTGGACCAGCAGCTGCTGGCGCTGCTCAACCAGCGCGCGCAACTCGCTCAAGCCGTGGGCGAGGTCAAGAAGCTCGATGGCTCGCCGGTGTTCCGTCCGGATCGCGAGGCCCAGGTCATCGACCGGGTGAAAAACCGCAACCCCGGCCCCATCCTGAGCGACAGCATCGCGCCCATCTGGCGCGAGATCATGTCCGCCTGCCGGTCGCTGGAGGCGCGCCAGCGTGTGGCCTTCCTCGGCCCCATCGGCACCTTCAGCGAGCAGGCCGCCCTCCATTACTTCGGCTCGTCCATCGAGCCCCTGGTGTGCCCGAGCATCGACGAGGTGTGTCGCGCCACGGTCGCGGGGTCGGCCGATTTCGGCGTGCTGCCCATCGAGAACTCGACCGAAGGCGTGGTCGCTCGATCGCTGGACCTGCTGCTGCAGTCACCCGTGGCGATCATCGGTGAGACCAGCCTGCTGGTGACGCACAACCTGCTGCGCAGCTCGCTGAACCGCGAGGGCATCACGCAGGTCTGCGCCCACCCGCAGGCCCTGGCCCAGTGCCAGGGCTGGTTGAGCCAGAACCTGCCTGATGCGGAGCGCGTGGCCGTCTCCAGCAACGCCGAAGGCGCCCGCATGGCGGCGTCGAACCCAGCCATCGCGGCCCTGGCCAGCGAGCGCGCGGCCAGCCAGTACGGCTTGCACGTGGTTCAGCGCGCCGTGCAGGACGAGGCCCACAACCGCACCCGCTTCGTGGTGGTCAGCCACCTCGATCGCGTCACCCCGGCCGCCCCGACCGGCCACGACTGCACCAGCCTGGCCGTGTCCATCGACAACCGCCCCGGTGCCGTGCACGACATGCTGGTGCCGCTCAAGCGACACGGCGTCTCCATGACCCGCTTCGAGTCGCGCCCGGCCCGCTCGGGTCAGTGGGAGTACGTCTTCTTCATCGACCTGGCCGGCCACCCGGTGCAGGACAACGTGGCCGCTGCACTCGATGAACTGCGCGCCCAATGTTCTTTCTTCAAGGTGCTCGGCAGCTACCCGCTGGACGTGCACTGAGCCTCCAAGGAACCCCGACATGTTCAACCAGCTGGGTCTGATCGGCTGCGGCCTGATGGGCGGCTCCTTCGCCCTGGCGTTGAAAAAGGCCGGCCTGGTCAAGCGCGTGGTGGGCTACAGCAAGTCGCCCTCCACGGTCGAGAAAGCCCGTCGCCTGGGCGTCATCGACGTCGCAGCCGAGTCCGCGCTGCTGGCCGTCTCCGGCTCCGACATCGTGCTGATCGCCGTGCCGGTGGCCGCCAGCGAGGGCACCTTCAAGGCCATCCGCCACCTGGTCGACCCGGGCGTCCTGTTCATGGACGTGGGCTCAACCAAACGCGACGTGGTTGACGCGGCCCGCCGCGTGCTCAAGGAGCGCCTGCCCTCCTTCGTGCCGGCGCACCCGATCGCGGGCCGCGAGGTGGCCGGCATCGAACACGCCGATGCGACGCTCTACATCGGACGCAAGGTCATCCTGACCCCGCTGGAGCAAAGCGACCCGGTGCTGGTTCAAAAGGCCACCGACGTCTGGGCGGCGGTGGGCTCGCAGGTGCTCAAGATGACGCCCGAGCACCACGACGCGGCCTTCGCCGCGGTCAGCCACCTGCCCCACCTGCTGGCCTTCGCCTACATGAACGCCATGGGCGAGCAACCCCGCGGCCAGGAGTACCTGTCGCTGGCCGGCCCGGGTTTCCGTGATTTCACCCGCATCGCCGCCAGCGACCCCACCATCTGGCGCGACATCCTGCTGTCCAATCGGGAGGAGGTCCTCAAGCAGTCCGAGGCCTTCCGCCTCGCGCTGGAGCAGATGGAGCGCCAGATGCGAGACTGGAGCGGCCCCGAACTGCAGACCTTGATCCAGAAAGCGTCGGACGCGCGCAGCCAATGG
Organism: Burkholderiales bacterium; assembly: GCA_016000265.1. GTDB lineage: Bacteria > Pseudomonadota > Gammaproteobacteria > Burkholderiales > Burkholderiaceae_C > Aquabacterium. Next base: position 351,631 of record JAECRL010000001.1, on the reverse strand, counting down.
CAGGTGGGCTCGAAGCCCGCCCCGACACGCTGACCCCCTCGCATCGAACACCCCCGCCTCCCGCTTCCTCGCATGTACACCACCGCCTTCCTCGACCTGCCCCCGCTGCTGTCTGCCGGCGGCACGCTGCGCCTGCCCGGCTCCAAGAGCATCTCCAACCGGGTGCTGCTGCTGGCCGGGCTGAGCGAAGGCACCACGGTGGTCCATGACCTGCTGGCCTCCGACGACACCCGCGTCATGCTGGAAGCCCTGCGCGCACTCGGCTGCGACATCGAGCAAAACGGCGACACGGTCCACATCACGGGCCTGGCCGGCAAGCTCTCGGTGCTGCAAGCCGACCTGTTCCTGGGCAACGCAGGCACCGCCATGCGCCCGCTGACAGCGGCCCTGGCCCTGCTGTCGGCCACCCAGGGTGGGGTGTTCACGCTCAGCGGCATCCCGCGCATGCACGAGCGCCCCATCGGCGACCTGGTGGATGCGCTGCGCCCACTGGGCTGCGTGGTCGAGTGCACAGGCAATGAAGGCTACCCGCCGCTGCGCCTGGCTGGCGGTCAGCTCAAGCTGTCGGAGCCGATCAAGGTGCGTGGCGACGTGTCCAGCCAGTTCCTGACCGCCTTGCTGCTCGCGCTGCCGCTGGTCTCGCAACAGCAGGCCTTGGCCATCGAGGTGGTCGGCGAGCTCATCTCCAAGCCCTACATCGAAATCACGCTGAACCTGCTGGCGCGCTTCGGCATCCAGGTGCAACGCGAAGGCTGGCAGCGCTTCGTCATCCCCCAAGGCAGCCGTTACCAGTCCCCAGGCACCATCCACGTGGAAGCCGACGCCTCTTCGGCGTCGTACTTCATCGCCGCAGGCGCCATCGCCGGCATCGAGGAGGCCGTGCGCATCGAAGGCGTGGGCAGCGCCTCCATCCAGGGCGACATCCGCTTCATCGAGGCGGCCCAGGCCATGGGCGCCCACGTCACCTCCGGCCCCAACTGGCTGGAGGTGCGCCGAGGCAGCTGGCCGCTCCAGGCCATCGACCTGGACTGCAACCACATCCCCGACGCGGCCATGACCCTGGCCGTGATGGCGCTGTACGCCCAAGGCACCACCCGCCTGCGCAACATCGCCAGCTGGCGCGTCAAGGAAACCGACCGCATCGCGGCCATGGCCACCGAGTTGCGCAAGCTGGGCGCCGCCGTGATCGAAGGCGAGGATTTCATCGAGGTGACGCCCCCCGCCACCTGGAGCCACGCCAGCATCCACACCTACGACGACCACCGCATGGCCATGTGCTTCTCGCTGGCCGCCTTCAACCCCCTGGCGCCCACGGCCACGCCGGGCAAGCCCGTGTCGGTGCGCATCGACGACCCCCGCTGCGTGGCCAAAACCTTCCCCGATTACTTCGAAGCCCTCTTCCAGGTGGCCCAGACCAACCCGGACCTGATCCCGGTGATCACGGTCGACGGCCCCACCGCCTCGGGCAAGGGCACGCTGGCCAGCGCCCTGGCCACCCGACTGGGCTACCAGTTCCTGGACTCGGGCTCGCTCTACCGCATCACCGGCCTGCTGGCCGTCGAGCAGGGCATCGACCTGGGCGACGCCAACGCCCTGGAACAGCTCGCTCGCCAGCTCGGCGAGGCCATCGCCCTGCGCTTCGACCGCGAGCACATCTGGGTGGACGGCCGCGACGTCAGCGAAGCCGTCCGTCGCGAGGAAATCGGACAAGCCGCCTCGCGCCTGTCCGCTTACCCGGGCGTGCGCCAGGCGCTGCTGGAGTTGCAGAAGGCCTTCCGGGGCCTGCCGGGCCTGGTGGCCGACGGCCGCGACATGGGCACCGTGGTGTTCCCGGACGCCGCGCTCAAGGTCTTCCTGACCGCCTCGGTGGCCGAGCGAGCCGAGCGTCGCCACCGACAATTGATTTCCAAGGGCGTTTCTGTTACCCTTGATGAGATTTGCTCCGACTTGGAGGCGCGCGATTTGCGGGATCGTTCCCGCGCGGTGGCGCCCTTGAAGCCGGCACAAGATGCCCAGTTGCTCGACAACTCGGCCCTGACGATCGAACAATCGGTCGACACGGTGCTGGGATGGTGGGTGGCTGGCTGGCCCCACGTCATCGTGCGGCACTGACCTGGTTTTCAGGCCCGTGCCCAATGCGAGGGGCCATGTCACATGACGTGACAAACACAAGGCTGTGACGTCCAGCCCCCGCTGCCAGGTGGGGACTCGAGCAATCAGGGCTGCCACCTTTCGGCACCCGGGCGCCATGTTCTTCAACCCAACCCGTTCGGGTCGTTCCTGTCGATCCGGGCGTAGCCGCTGGTTCACGCCAGCACAGGAAATTCCATGTCTGAATCCTTTGCCGCCCTTTTTGAAGAGTCGCTGCAGCGCTCCAACATGCGCACGGGCGAGGTCATCACCGCTGAAGTGGTGGCCGTCGAACACAACTTCGTGGTCGTCAACGCCGGCCTGAAGTCCGAAGCCTACGTGCCCCTGGAAGAGTTCAAGAACGACCAGGGCGAGATCGAAGTCCAAGTGGGCGACTTCGTGTCCGTGGCGGTCGACGCCATCGAAAACGGCTACGGCGACACCATCCTGTCGCGCGACAAGGCCAAGCGCCTGGCCTCGTGGCTGTCGCTGGAAACCGCCCTGGAGTCGGGCGACTTCGTGACCGGCACCGTCAACGGCAAGGTCAAGGGCGGCCTGACCGTCCTGGTCAACGGCATCCGCGCCTTCCTGCCCGGCTCGCTGCTCGACACCCGCCCCGTGAAGGACATGTCGCCTTTCGAAGGCAAGACCATGGAATTCAAGGTCATCAAGCTGGACCGCAAGCGCAACAACGTGGTGCTGTCGCGCCGCGCTGTGGTCGAAGCTTCGATGGGCGAAGAACGCGCCAAGCTGATGGAAACGCTGCGCGAAGGCGCGATCGTCAACGGCGTGGTCAAGAACATCACCGAATACGGTGCCTTCGTGGACCTCGGCGGCATCGACGGCCTGCTGCACATCACCGACATGGCATGGCGCCGTGTCCGTCACCCGTCCGAAGTGGTGACCGTTGGCCAAGAACTGACCGCCAAGGTCCTGAAGTTCGACGCCGAAAAGAACCGCGTTTCGCTGGGCCTGAAGCAAATGGGCGACGACCCCTGGGTTGGCGTTTCGCGCCGTTACCCGGCCGGCACCCGCCTGTTCGGCAAGGTCACCAACATCGCTGACTACGGCGCTTTCGTCGAGATCGAACCCGGCATCGAAGGCCTGGTGCACGTCTCCGAAATGGACTGGACCAACAAGAACGTGGCTCCCAACAAGATCGTCAACCTGGGCGACGAAGTGGAAGTCATGGTCCTGGAGATCGACGAAGACAAGCGTCGCATCTCGCTGGGCATGAAGCAGTGCAAGCCGAACCCCTGGGACGATTTCGCCCAGTCGTTCAACCGTGGCGACAAGGTCAAGGGCCCCGTCAAGTCGATCACCGACTTCGGCGTGTTCGTGGGCCTGGCTGCCGGCATCGACGGCCTGGTGCACCTGTCCGACCTGTCGTGGAACGAGCCTGGCGAAGCCGCCGTGCGCAACTACAAGAAGGGCCAGGAAGTCGAAGCCGTCGTGCTGGCCATCGACGTGGAGCGCGAGCGCATCTCCCTGGGCATCAAGCAGCTCGACAGCGACCCGTTCACCAACTTCACCACCCTCAATGACCGTGGCGCCACCGTCACCGGCGTGGTCAAGACCGTGGACGCCAAGGGTGCCGAAATCACCCTGGGTGACGACATCATCGGCTACCTGCGCGCTTCGGAAATCTCCCGCGACCGCGTGGAAGACGCCCGCAATGTGCTGAAGGAAGGCGACGAAGTCACCGCCCTGATCATCAACATCGACCGCAAGACCCGCGGCATCCAGTTGTCGATCAAGGCCAAGGACAACGTCGAGCAGCAAGAAGCCATGCAATCGCTGCGCGCCGACACCACCAAGGAAGGCTCCGGCACCACCAGCCTGGGCGCCCTGCTCAAGGCCAAGCTGGACCAGAACAACGGCTGATCCAGCCCGCGTTCTTCCCCAGACTCACCCCATCGCACCCGGGCTTCGGCCCGGCGCGATCGGGGATTGAGTTGAGCGGGACGCACGGTCTCGGACCGCACGTTGCCGCTCACCTCAGTCCCTCCCGGACACCCCTTTCGGACGCCAGCCTCCGACTTGCATCACATGACCCGATCCGATCTCGTCGCCCGGCTGGCCGAGCGCTTCAGCCAGCTGACTCAGCGCGACGCCGAATTCGCCGTCAAGACCATCCTCGACGCCATGTCGGATGCCCTGGCGCGCGGCCACCGCATCGAGATCCGTGGCTTCGGCAGCTTCTCCATCAACCGCCGCCCACCCCGCATGGGGCGCAACCCGCGTTCGGGCGAGCAGGTCCTGATCCCCGAGAAGCTCGTTCCCCATTTCAAGCCGGGCAAGGCCCTGCGCGAAGGCGTGGATCAAGCCGCTACACTGGCCGAGCCCACCGAATCGTCGGCCAACCCAGACACCCAGACCGCCTGATCCCCATGCGAGCACTCAACTGGCTGTGGCGAGGACTGCTGTTCTTCGTCCTGTTCGCCTTCGCGCTCAACAACCAGCACGTGGTCGAGCTGAAATGGATGCTCGGCTGGCGCTGGCAAGCCCCGATGGTCTTCGTGGTGCTGGCCGTGTTTGCGCTCGGCTGCGTCACGGGGGTGCTGGCCATGGTGCCCAGCTGGTGGCGCCACCGCCGCGAGGCGCGCACCCGCCAGTTGCTGATGCCCGAGCCGGTGCCATCGACCACCAAGGCCACCGGCGTGACCGGCCTGACCGGCACGGATGCAGGCGCCCCCACCCTGCCCAGCGAACTGCCCTTCCCCCCCGACATGCCCGCACCGCGCAAGCCGGTGAAGTGAGGCCGGCCCCCGCGCTGGCGCTGGATGCCCATGGATTTCAACTTCTACTGGCTGCTGCTCGCCCTGCCCCTGGCTTTCGTGCTGGGCTGGATGGCCTCCCGCCTGGACTTGCGTCAACTCAGGCGCGAAGACCAGGCCTCCCCGCAGGCCTACTTCAAGGGCCTGAACCTGCTGCTCAACGAGCAACAGGACAAGGCCATCGACGCCTTCATCGAGGCGGTGCAGCACGACCCCAACACCTCCGACCTGCACTTCGCCCTGGGCAACCTGTTTCGCCGACGCGGTGAATACGAGCGGGCCATCCGCGTGCATCAGCACCTGCTGGCGCGAGCCGACATCAACCGCGATGAGCGCGAGCGCGCCCAGCACGCGCTGGCCCTGGACTTCATGAAAGCAGGGCTTTTCGATCGCGCCGAAGACGCGTTCAAGGCCCTGGAGGGCACGGCCTTCAGCACCGATGCGCGCCTGGCCATGTTGTCCCTGCATGAACGCTCGCGCAACTGGCACCCAGCCATCGAGGTGGCGCGCCAACTGGAGTCGGCGGGCACCGGCTCCTTCTCACAGCGCATGGCGCACCACTGGTGCGAAATCGCACACGAGGCCGATGCGCGAGGCCGCCCGGACGAAGCCAGCCAGGCGCTGGCCCGAGCACGAGAGGTCGCCCCCCAGGCCGCGCGTCCCTTGGTGATGGCCGGCCAACGGGCCCTGCGGCAGGGCCAGCACCTGGCCGCCCTGCAATCCTGGGACGAGTTGATGGCGGTGCAGCCGCAATCGTTTTCGCTCGTGGCCATGGATTACGCCCGCTGCGCTCAAGCATGCGAGCAACAGGCCGGCGCGCTGGACAAGCTGGAGCACCTCTACAACCAGGTGCCATCGGTCGACGTGCTGCTGGCTTTGAATGCGCTGCAGCCCGACCCCGACCTGCGGCGCCAGGCCCTGATGAGCCACATCGCCCGGCAACCCTCGCTGTCGGCCGCACAAGGGCTCATCCGAGAGCGACTGCTCACGCACAAGCCGTTGGAAGAGCCCGAGATCGAACGCATGCAGCAGGCCCTCACAACGGCCGCGCAACCGCTGCAACGCTACCGCTGCGCGGCGTGCGGCTTCGAGAGCCAGCATCACTTCTGGCAGTGCCCCGGCTGCCAGGGCTGGGACACCTACCCGCCGCGGCGCCTGGAAGACCAGTGACGCGAGCCAGCACGCGTCAACGCATGGCGCCCGCCGGCATCCCCATTGCGCCCGCCGCCGCCGGTTGACCGCCCGGGCCACGGCGCTTGGGCGGCACGGGCCCGTTGCGCACCGGCAGCGTGACCGACTGGGTCTTGATCTCGCCCGTGGCCAGTTGCAGGCGCAACACCAAGGTCACCTGCACCCCATCCATCAACGGCCCCTTGAGCCCGGTCAGCATCAGGTGGTGGCTGTCGGGCCCGGGTTGCAAGGCCACAGGGCGCCCCGCCGGCAGGCGGATGCTGGGCACCGGGCGCATGTTCATGACGTTGCCATCCATGCTCATGAGGTGCAACTCGCCCCCCTGTGCGGCGGGGCTGGAGACCCCGGTCAGCAGCATGTTGGCCCGCGAGGTCAGCACCATGAAGGCGCCGGTGCCCGACTGCCCCTTGACCGCCGGGCGAACCCAGCCTCCCTCGACCCGCACCCAAGGCGTGTTTTGATCGGCGGCGGGGGTGGGGCGAGGTGGGGTCGAGGTCTGACCCACAGATGGCACCCACGCGCTGCCCGCACACAAAGCGATGAGCACGGCCGCGCGGGCCAGGTGGGTTCGGCGGGAGAGCATTGGCATGGTTGAAGGCCCTTGCGGCTGAAATCAGACAGGCGAAAGTCTAGCCCGCCTGGGCGCTCCTCACGCGGGCGCCGACAGCACCCGTCGGTACTGGATGGCTTCGGCCATGTGAGCGGTCTGGATGCCCTCGCTGGCGGCCAAGTCGGCCACGGTGCGCGCCAGGCGCAACACGCGGTGGAACCCGCGCGCGGACCAGCCCAGCCTGGCGCTCACCGTTTGCAGGAACGCCGAGGCCGCGGCGTCGACGCGCGCGTGGGCATCCAGCGCCGAGGCCGCCAGCTGCGCATTGGCGCAACCTTGACGCGCCATCTGCAGGCTTCGGGCCGACGCCACGCGAGCGGCCACGGTGAGGGATCTCTCGCCATCGGGGGCCTGAGCCAGCACCTGGGCCGACACGGCGGGCACCTCCACCTGCACGTCGATGCGATCCATCAGCGGCCCACTCAGGCGCGACTGGTATCGCGCGACCTGATCGGGTGTGCAGCGACAGGCCTTCAAGGGGTTGCCGAAGTGGCCGCAGGGGCAGGGGTTCATGGCGGCCAGGAGCTGGAAACGCGCCGGAAAATCGTGGCGCCGCGCCGCGCGCGAGATGGTGATGTGGCCGGTCTCGAGCGGCTCGCGCAGGGCCTCCAGGGCGTTGCGGGGGAACTCGGGCAACTCGTCGAGGAACAGCACGCCGTGGTGCGCCAGCGAGATCTCTCCGGGCCGAGGCGGTGAGCCGCCCCCGACCAGGGCCACGGACGAGGCGGTGTGGTGCGGGCTGCGACAGCGGCGTTGACCCCAGGCGGCCGGATCGAACTGTCCGGACAGGCTCAGAACCGCCGCGGACTCCATGGCTTCGTCGGAGGTGAGGGGCGGCAACAAGGCCGAAAAGCGGGTGGCCAGCATGGACTTGCCGGTGCCCGGCGGGCCCACCATGATCAGCGAATGCCCTCCGGCTGCGGCCACCTCCAGCGCCCGCTTGGCCGCCGACTGCCCTTTCACGTCCAGCAGGTCGGGCAGGCCGGAGGGCTCGGCGGCGCGGCACACCGCAAGCGGCGGCCTCACGCGGACCAGCCCCTCGGGTGAAGGGGCGTCGGCGCGCAAGGCCGCCACCACCTCACTCAGGTGATGCGCGCCGTGCACCAGGGCGCCGTCCACGAGGGCGGCTTCGGTGGCGCTGGCCATGGGCAAGACCAGGCCTCGCGCGGGCAAACCGCCCTCGCGCGCTTGTCGCCACAGCGCCAGGGCCATGGGCAGGGCCCCTCGCACGGGACGCAAGGCGCCACCCAGGGAAAGCTCACCTGCGTATTCGTGGGCATCGAGGCGCTGCAGGTCCAGCTCGCCCATGGCGGCCAGGATGCCCAGGGCGATCGGGAGGTCGAAGCGGCCGGACTCCTTGGGCAGGTCGGCCGGCGCGAGGTTGACGGTGATGCGCTTGTTGTGGGGGAAGGCCAGGCCCGCCTCGCCCAAGGCGGCACGCACGCGCTCGCGCGCCTCTTTGACCTCGGTGTCGGCCAGGCCCACCAGCGTGAAGGACGGCAGGCCGTTGGCCAGGTGCACCTCAACGGTGACTTCGGGGGCCTTGAGCCCGTCGAGGGCGCGGCTGCGAACGGTGGCGAGGGACATGTCGACGCGGAATTGTGCGATGCAAAAAAGCCTGGCAGATTCTGCGTGCACCAACGGCAGACCGCATTCCCCCTGATGGGCGACCGGGCGCACAGCAACGGTGCACCCAAGCCGTCAGAGGCGTCAACCGAGGCCGTTGCACCGATTTCGTGCACGCACCGGAATGCGCCGCAGGTGAATCGGGGCGCCGTTTCGCTGGCATGGAACATGCAGTTGCATTTGGGTCCGCATTTTTGCCAACCTCACCGGAGAACGAACCATGAAAATGGTGACCGCCATCGTCAAGCCCTTCAAGCTTGATGAAGTGCGTGAGGCCCTGTCTGCCATCGGCGTCCAGGGCATCACCGTGACCGAAGTCAAGGGCTTCGGCCGCCAGAAGGGCCACACCGAGCTGTACCGCGGCGCGGAGTACGTGGTTGATTTCCTGCCCAAGGTGAAGATCGAAGCCGCCGTGGATGAAGCCATCCTCGACCGCGTGATCGAGGCCATCGAGTCTTCGGCTCGCACCGGCAAGATCGGCGACGGCAAGATCTTCGTGACCTCGCTGGAGCAGGTGATCCGCATCCGAACCGGCGAGACCGGCCAGGACGCGCTGTGATCCGCTGAACCTCCCCACGCTCCCCACACCGACCCCGCACCTCCCGAAGGGGTGTGCGTTGTCTTCATCCCTTCTGACCTGACAAGAGGCATTTCATGAGAAAGCTCATTGCGTCCCTCGCACTGGGGCTGGCGGCCTTCGGCATCCTGGGCGTCGCGCACGCCCAAGATGCTGCGGCTTCTGCTGCCGCGGTGGCGTCCGCCGTGGAGGCCGTTGCGGCTTCCGCCCCCGATGCAGCGGCCCCCGTCGCTGCCGAAGCCGCGCCCGCTGCCGCCCCCGCCGCGGCACCGACGCCCAACAAAGGCGACACCGCCTGGATGATGGTCTCCACCTTGCTGGTGATCCTGATGGTCGTGCCCGGCCTGGCCCTCTTCTATGGTGGTCTGGTGCGCAGCAAGAACATGCTGTCCGTGCTGATGCAGGTGATGGTCACGTTCTCGCTGATCGTCGTGCTGTGGTTCATCTACGGCTACAGCCTGGCCTTCACCGAAGGCAACGCCTACATCGGCGGCCTCGACCGGCTGTTCATGAAGGGCGTGTGGGACAACGTCGCGGGCACCTTCGCCAACGCCGCCACCTTCAGCAAGGGCGTCGTGATCCCCGAGATCGTGTTTGCCTCCTTCCAGGCCACGTTCGCCGGCATCACCTGCGCCCTGATCGTGGGCGCCTTCGCCGAGCGCATCAAGTTCTCGGCCGTGCTGCTGTTCATGGTGCTGTGGTTCACCTTCAGCTACATCCCGATGGCCCACATGGTCTGGTTCTGGATGGGCCCGGACGCCTACAGTTCGCCTGAAGTCGCCGAAGCCATGACCGCCAAGGCCGGCCTGATCTGGCAACACGGCGCGCTGGACTTCGCCGGCGGCACCGTGGTGCACATCAACGCCGCCGTCGCGGGCCTGGTCGGTGCCTACATGGTGGGCAAGCGCGTGGGCTACGGCAAGGAAGCCTTCACGCCGCACTCGCTGACGCTGACCATGGTCGGTGCCTCGCTGCTGTGGGTGGGCTGGTTCGGCTTCAACGCCGGCTCCGCCCTGGAAGCCAACGGCTTCGCCGCCCTGGCCTTCGTCAACACGCTGGCCGCCACCGCCGCCGCCGTGCTGGGCTGGATCCTGGGTGAAGCGCTGCTCAAGGGCAAGGCCTCGATGCTGGGTGCCGCTTCGGGTGCCGTGGCCGGTCTGGTCGCCATCACCCCCGCCGCCGGCAACGTCGGCATCGGTGGCGCCCTGATCATCGGCCTGCTGGCTGGCCTGATCTGCCTGTGGGGCGTGACCGGCCTGAAGAAGCTGCTGGGCGCAGACGACTCGCTGGACGTCTTCGGCGTGCACGGTGTCGGCGGCATCCTGGGTGCCCTGCTGACCGGCGTGTTCAACTCGCCCAACCTGGGTGGCCCCTCGCTGGTCTCCGACTGGACGACCGTGGCCATGGTGACCCCGGAGGCCTACTCGATTGCCGGCCAGGTCTGGATCCAGGCCAAGGGCGTGCTGATCACCATCGCGTGGTCGGGCGTGGTCTCGCTGATCGCCTACAAGATCGTTGACGTGGTGATCGGCCTGCGCGTGCCGGAAGAAGAAGAGCGCGAAGGCCTGGACATCACCTCGCACGGTGAAACGGCTTACCACAAGTGACCTGAGCGCATCAGGTTGCACACAAGGGGCTGCCTTCGGGCGGCCCTTTTTTTTTGCTCAAGACACCCGCCCGCCTTGTTCCTAGAATGCTCGGGTGTCCGACGTCTGTCCCCCACCCCACCCATGGTCCCCCACCTCATCACCGCGCTGACCGGCCCCATCAACGAGCTGGAGCAGCGCATGCTCGAGTCCATGCCGGCCATCGAGCGCTGGTTCCGGCTGGAATGGATGGAGCACACGCCGCCCTTCTACACCTCGGTGGACCTGCGCAACGCGGGCTTCAAGCTCGCCCCGGTCGACACCAACCTCTTCCCCGGCGGCTTCAACAACCTGACCAACGAGATGCTGCCGCTGGCCGTGCAGGCCTCGATGGCGGCCATCGAGAAGATCTGCCCGGAAGCCAAGAACCTGCTGCTGATCCCCGAGAAGCACACGCGCAACACCTTCTACCTGGCCAACGTGGCGCGCCTGGTGCAGATCTTCACGCTCACCGGCCTCAACGTGCGCCTGGGCACGCTGGACGAGTCGATCACCGAACCCACCGAAATCGCCCTGCCCGACGGCAGCTCGCTGACGCTGGAGCCGCTGGAGCGCAGCAAACGCCGCCTGGGTCTCAAGCACTTCGACCCGTGCACCATCCTGCTCAACAACGACCTGTCGGCCGGCATCCCGGAGGTGCTCAAGGGGCTGCACGAGCAGTACCTGCTGCCGCCGCTGCACGCGGGCTGGGCCGTGCGCCGCAAGAGCCAGCACTTCGGGTTCTATGAAGAGGTGGCCAAGAAGTTCTCCAAGCTGCTGGGCATGGACCCGTGGCTGATCAACCCCATGCACGGCGAGTGCGACGAGGTCGACTTCCAGGAAGGCAACGGCCTGGAATGCCTGCAGACCCAGGTTGACGCGCTGCTGGGCAAGGTGCGCCGCAAGTACAAGGAGTACGGCATCAACGAGAAGCCCTTCGTCGTGGTCAAGGCCGACAACGGCACCTACGGCATGGGCATCATGACGGTGCGCGACGCCAAGGAGCTGGTCGACCTGAACCGGCGTGCGCGCAACAAGATGTCGGTGGTCAAGGACGGCCAGGAGGTCACTCAGGTGATCATCCAGGAGGGCGTGCCCACCTACGAGCGCATGAACGACGCCGTGGCCGAGCCGGTGGTCTACATGATCGACCGGTACGTGGTGGGCGGGTTCTATCGCGTGCACGCCGAGCGCGGCGTCGACGAAAACCTCAACGCACCGGGCTCGAGTTTCGTGCCGCTGGCGTTCGCCGAGCCGATGACGCTGCCGCGCCCCGGGGTCAAGCCGGGCGCCTCGGCGCCCAACCGCTTCTACATGTACGGCGTGATCGCCCGCCTGGCGATGTTGGCTGCAAGCTACGAATTGTCGGCAACCGACCCGGACGCAGAGCAATACACCTGAGCCGGACGGCAGGGGCGGGCCAACGGGGGCGTCCGCCGGGGTCAGAACAGGCGCAAAATGGCCGATCCCAGGACACCAGCCTTTTTCCGTGCAGCACAGTTCACACTCTCCTGACCAGAAGTCCACGCTGGCGGCGCTGACCCTCGGGGCACTCGGCGTCGTCTACGGTGACATCGGCACCAGCCCGCTCTACGCCTTCAAGGAAGTCTTCGCGCACGGGCACCTGGAGCCCACGCCCGACAACATCCACGGCATCCTGTCGCTGATGTTCTGGACGCTGACGGTGATCGTCTCGCTCAAGTACGTCACGCTCATCCTGCGCGCCGACAACAACGGCGAAGGCGGCCTGGTGGCCATGCTGGCGCTGGCCTCCACCGCCGTGAAGGAGCGCCCGCAATTGCGCAGCGCGCTGCTGGGCCTGGGCATCTTCGGAACGGCCATTTTCTTCGGCGACGGGGTCATCACCCCGGCGATCTCGGTGCTGTCCGCCGTGGAGGGCCTGGAGGTCGCCGCCCCGGGCCTGCAGCGCTACGTCACCCCGGTCACGCTGGTGGTGCTGACCATGCTGTTTGCCATCCAGAAGCACGGCACCGGCGGCATCGGCAAGTTCTTCGGGCCGATCACGGTGGTGTGGTTCGTGGCGCTGGCCGTGTTGGGCCTCAAGCACATCGCCGCCAACCCGGCCATCCTGGTGGCCATGAGCCCGCACCACGCGCTGAGCTTCATCGTCAACCACCCGGGCCTGGCCTTCATCTCGCTGGGCGCCGTCATCTTGTGCGCCACGGGCGCCGAGGCGCTCTACGCCGACATGGGGCACTTCGGCAAGCTGCCCATTCGCCTGGCGTGGTTCAGCCTGGTCATGCCCGCGCTGGTCATCAACTACTTCGGCCAGGGCGCCATGCTGCTGGCCCACCCTGAGAACATCGGCAACCCCTTCTTCGAGATGGCGCCGCAATGGGCGCTGTACCCACTGGTCGGCCTGGCCACCTGCGCCACCTTCATCGCCTCGCAGGCGCTGATCTCGGCGGCCTTCTCGGTCACCAAGCAGGTCATCCAGCTGGGCTACCTGCCGCGCCTGCGCGTGCTGCACACCTCCGAGCGCGAAACCGGCCAGATCTACATCCCCTTCGTGAACTGGAGCCTGTACGGCTGCATCGTCATGGCCGTGATCTTCTTCGGCTCCAGCAGCAAACTGGCCGCGGCCTACGGCATCACCGTGGCGCTGGACATGCTGATCACGACGATCATGACCTTCTTCGTGATCCGCTTTGCGTGGAAGATGAGCCTGCCGCTGTGCATCGCGGCCACCGGCATCTTCTTCTTCATCGACCTGATGTTCTTCGGCGCCAATGCCTTGAAGATCATCGACGGCGGCTGGTTCCCGCTGCTCATCGGCGTGGTCATGTTCAGCCTGATGACGACCTGGAAGGACGGCCGCGCGCTGCTCAGCGAGCGCCTGCGCTCCGACGCCATCGACCTGCACCCCTTCCTGGAGGCCGTCTTCTGCAGCCCGCCGCTGCGCGTCGAAGGCACGGCCGTGTTCCTCAACGCCGACGCGGGCACCACGCCCAACGCCTTGCTGCACAACCTCAAGCACAACAAGGTGCTGCACCGCCAGAACCTGTTCGTGACCGTGCGCTCGCACGAGGTCCCGTGGATGGGCTCGGACGAGCGCATCGAGATCGAGGCCCTGGGCAACGACTGCTGGCAGGTGATGCTGCACTTCGGCTTCAAGGACGAGCCCGATGTGCCGCAGGCGCTCAAGCTGCTGCGCCACCACGGTGTGCAGGTCGACGACATGGAGACCAGCTACTTCCTGTCGCGCGACATCGTGATCCCGACCATCGGCGGGGGCATGGCGGCCTGGCGCGAAAAGCTCTTCGCCGGCATGCACCGCAACGCCTCGGGCGTGGCCGACTTCCTGAGCCTGCCCACCAACCGCGTGGTGGAGCTGGGCTCGAAGGTGGAGATCTGACCTGAGCGCCGCGACCGGCTGGCGCCAGGTGCTGCGCGACACCTCGGTGTCGGCGGTGTCGGCGGGCTTCGTGGCCACGCTGGTCGGCTTCACCAGCACCATCGCGCTGATCTTCCACGCGGCCCAGTCGCTGGGCGCCACGCCGGCGCAGGTCACGTCCTGGGTGCTGGCGCTCGGCCTGGGAATGGGCCTGAGCACCATCGGCCTGTCGCTGTGGACGCGCGCGCCCATCCTCATCACCTGGTCCACGCCGGGCGCCGCCGTGATCGCCAGCGCCGCCACGGGCGTGAGCCTGGCCGAAGCGGTGGGCGCCTTCCTGGTGTGCGGCGTGCTGATGGGGCTGAGCGGGGCCACCGGCTGGTTCGAGCGCATCATGAACCGCATCCCACTGGCGCTGGCCTCCAGCCTGCTGGCTGGCATCCTGGCCAAGTTCGCGCTGCTGTCTTTCGCGGCGGCCACGCCCCAGCCGCTGCTCATCATCTCGATGTTGTTGATCTACCTGGTCGGCAAGCGACTGTGGCCACGCTACGCCGTGGTGGGCGTGCTGCTGGGTGGCACGGCGGTGGCCGCTTCTCAAGGCCTGCTGGACACCGGTCGCATCACGCTGCAATTCGCGCAACCAGTGTGGGTGACACCCGCCTGGTCCTGGCAAGCGGTGCTGGGCATGGGCCTGCCGCTGTTCATCGTGACCATGGCCTCGCAGGCCGTGCCAGGCGTGTCGGCCATCCGGGTCTCGGGCTACCAGCCGCCGGTGTCTGCGCTGATGAGCTGGTCGGGCGTGACCACGGTGCTGCTGGCGCCGTTCGGCGGCTACGCCTTCAACCTCGCGGCCATCACGGCGGCCATCGTTTTGAACCCGCATGCGCACGCCTCCAGCGAAAAACGCTACACGGCCGCGGTGTGGGCCGGCCTGTTCTACATCGCCATGGGGCTGCTGGGCGGGGCCGTGGCGGGCCTGCTGGCGGCCTTCCCGCCCGCACTGGTCATGGGCGTGGCCGGCCTGGCCCTGCTGGGCACCATCGCCAACGGCCTGGCCACCTCGCTGGCCGACCCGCGCACGCGCGAAGCCGCCATCGTCACCTTCCTGGTCACGCTCTCGGGCGTGGTGCTGCTGGGCGTGGGCTCGGCCTTCTGGGGCCTTGTGGCGGGTGGGGTCACCCTGTTCGTGGAACACTACCGGACCCGTTCGCCTGCCGAAGACACCCCATGAAACTCCTGTTCGTCGCCGACCCGCTCGACACCTTCAAGACCCACAAGGACAGCACCTTCGCGATGATGCGCGAGGCCGCCTCGCGCGGTCATGAGCTGTGGGCGTGCGAGCCGCAGCAACTGGTGTGGCAGCGCGGGGGCGTGGTGACGGCGCGCGCGCGCCGCATCCAGCTCACGGGCGACGCGCACGACTGGTACGACGAAATCGAAGCCACCGACCTGCCCCTGTGCCGCACCGATGCCGTGCTGATGCGCAAGGACCCGCCCTTCGATGCCGAGTACATCTACACCACCCACCTGCTGACCCAGGCCGAGCGCGAGGGCGCACGCGTCTTCAACAGCCCGGCGGCCCTGCGCGCCCACCCTGAAAAACTCGCCATCCTCGAGTTCCCGCAGCACATCGCGCCCACCCTGGTCACGCGCGACATGGCCGCCGTGCGCGCCTTCCACGCCGAGCACCGCGACATCATCCTCAAGCCCCTGGACGGCATGGGTGGTGCGGGCATTTTCCGCGTGAAGGACGATGGCCTGAACCTGGGCAGCATCACCGAGACGCTGACGCACGACGGCACGCAGACCATCATGGTGCAGGGCTTCCTGCCTGCCATCAGCGAAGGCGACAAGCGCGTGCTGCTGATCGACGGCGTGCCGGTGCCCTTCGCGCTGGCCCGCATCCCGCAGGGCGGCGAAGTGCGCGGCAACCTGGCAGCGGGCGGCAAGGGCGTGGCCCAACCGCTGAGCGCATCCGACCGCGCCATCGCCGAGCACCTGGGCCCGATCCTGGCGGCGCGCGGCCTGTTGCTGGTGGGCCTGGACATCATCGGCGACCGGCTCACCGAGATCAACGTCACCAGCCCGACCTGCTTCCAGGAAATCACCGACCAGACGGGGTTCAACGTGGCGCAGCGCTTCGTGGACGCGCTGGAAGCCCAACTCGGGGCCTGAAACACGGCGCCGCGCCAACAGGCGACAATACCGGGTTGCCCCTCACCCGGATCCCCCATGGCTGTCCTGACCCTGAACGACGCGTGCCTGGCCTTTGGCCACGTCGCCCTGCTTGACCACACCTCTTTTGCGCTGGAGACGGGCGAACGCGTGGGCCTGATCGGCCGCAACGGCACGGGCAAGTCCTCGCTGCTCAAGATCATGGTCGGCATCGACAAGCTCGACGACGGCCAGGTGCAGGTGCAAAAGGGCATCGAGCTGGCCTACGTGCCGCAGGAGCCCTCGTTCGCCGACGGCGCCACGGTGGAAAGCACGGTCAGCGAAGGCCTGGGCGACATCCGCCAGTTGCGCGAACGCTTCGAGGCCATCACCCATGGCGAGGGCGATGCAGACCAGATGGAATCGCTCATGACCCAGATCGAGGCCCGCAACGGCTGGAACTGGGAGCAGCGCGTCGAAGAAACCCTGCAGCGCCTGAACCTCTCGGCCGACCTGCCGATTGCCAGCCTGTCGGGCGGCATGAAAAAGCGCGTTGCCCTGGCGCGTGCGCTGGTGGCGAGTCCCGACGTGCTCTTCCTCGACGAGCCGACCAACCACCTGGACCTCGACGCCATCACCTGGCTGGAAGACCTGCTCAAGGAGTTCAAAGGCAGCATCGTGCTGATCTCCCACGACCGCGCCTTCCTCGACAACGTCTGCACCCGCATCGTCGAGCTCGACCGCGGCGTGCTGCGCAGCTACCCGGGCAACTTCGCGGCGTACCAGGGGCTGAAAGAGCAGGAACTGGCCGACGAGGCCGTGGCCAACGCGCGCTTTGACAAGCTGCTGGCGCAGGAAGAGGTCTGGATCCGCAAGGGCGTGGAAGCCCGCCGCACGCGTTCGGTGGCGCGCATCAAGCGCCTCGAAGGCCTGCGCGCCGCGCGCTCCTCACGCCGCGACGTGGTCGGCCGCGTCAAGCTGGAGGTCTCGCAGGGCGACCGCGGCGGCAAGATCGTCGCCGAGCTGGAAGACGTCTCCAAGTCCTACGGCGGTCGCACCATCGTCAAGGGCTTCACGGGCACCATCCTGCGCGGCGACAAGGTCGGCCTGGTGGGCTCCAACGGCGCGGGCAAGACCACGCTGCTCAAGATGATCCTGGGCGAGCTGGCCCCCGACAGCGGCACCGTCAAGCAAGGCGCCAACCTGGCCGTCGCCTACTTCGACCAGATGCGCGACCACCTCGACCTCGACGCCACGCTGGCCGACTTCATCAGCCCGGGCAGCGAGTGGATCGAGATCAACGGCTCGCGCAAGCACGTCATGGGCTACCTGCAGGACTTCCTGTTCTCGCCGGCCCGCGCCAACTCGCCCGTGCGCACGCTCAGCGGTGGCGAGCGCAACCGCTTGCTGCTGGCGCGCCTGTTCGCCAAACCCAGCAACGTGCTGGTGCTCGACGAGCCCACCAACGACCTCGACATCGACACGCTCGACCTGCTCGAAGACCTGCTGGCCGAGTACCCGGGCACCGTCTTCCTGGTCAGCCACGACCGGCGCTTCCTGGACAACGTGGTCACCTCGACCCTGGTGGCCGAGGGCGAAGGCCGTTGGCGCGAGTACGAAGGTGGCGTCGAGGACTGGCTGATCCAGTCGCGCCGCGCGCAGGCCATCGCGGCCGGCAAGCCCGGTGCGGCGGCCATCGCGGCGGCCGTCAAGCAGACGCCCGAG
Organism: Burkholderiales bacterium; assembly: GCA_016000265.1. Taxonomy (GTDB): domain Bacteria; phylum Pseudomonadota; class Gammaproteobacteria; order Burkholderiales; family Burkholderiaceae_C; genus Aquabacterium. The sequence continues at coordinate 333,861 of JAECRL010000001.1, read as the reverse complement.
GCCGACTCCCGCACGCCCGTGAGCGTGGCCGCCGACACGGCCCCGGCCGTGGCGCCTGCTGCGCCGGTGGTGGCCCAGCCCAAACGCAAGCTCAGCTACAAGGAGCAGCGCGAGCTCGATGAGCTGCCCGCCCGCATCCAGGCCCTGGAAGGCGAGCAAGCCGAACTCAACAAGCAGTTGGCCGACCCGGACATCTACCGCAAGGAAGCCGGCAACGTGGCCACGATGCACGCCCGCGTCGAGGCCATCGACGAGGAGCTGATGGCCGCGCTGGCACGCTGGGAAGAGCTCGGCGCGCGCTGAACACCGAGCAAGCGCGGGGCCGAAGCCTCAGGCCGCCGTCGCCAGTCGGGAGCCGGTGGTGTGACCGGCCAGCACGTCGGCGCAGGCCGATTCGGGGTCGTCGCAGCTGAGCACCTCGTGCACGACCGCGCCCAGGCGGCGCGTGTCGGCGCGCAGGACGCGTTGCTTGACCGACGCGATCTGCGTGGGGTGCATCGAGAAGCTGCGCAGGCCCATGGCCAGCAGCAACTCGGTGAAGGCCGGGTCTCCGGCCATTTCACCGCACACGCTCACGCCCTTGCCCGCCGCACGCGCCTGAGAAATGGACGAGTGCAGCAGCTGCAGCACCGCGGGGTGCCAGGGGTCGTAGAGGTGGGCCACGGCCTCGTCGGCGCGGTCGATGGCCAGCGTGTACTGGATCAGGTCGTTGGTGCCGATGGAGACGAAGTCGAAGTGGCGCAGGAAGATCGGCATGGTCAGCGCCGCAGCGGGCACCTCGATCATGGCACCCAGCTGGCACGGCCCGAAAGGCTTGCCCGCATCGGTCAGCTGACGCTGCACGTGCGCGATGTTGTCCAGTGTCTGACGGATCTCGCGTTGGCTCGCCAGCATCGGGATCAGGATCTTGACGGGGCCGTGCACCGCCGCGCGGAACAGCGCGCGCAGCTGGCGGCGGAACATGCTCGGCTCCGACAGGCTCCAGCGGATGGCGCGCAGGCCGAGCGCCGGGTTGAGCACCGACTCGTGCCGCAGCTCGCTCGATGACATGCCCTCCAGCGGCTTGTCCGCCCCGATGTCCACCGTGCGGATGGTGACCGGCAGGCCCTTCATGGCCTCGACCGCGCGGCGGTAGGCGTCGTACTGCTCTTCTTCGTCGGGCAGGTTGCCCGCTCGGTTCATGAACAGGAACTCGCTGCGAAACAGGCCCACGCCCACGGCACCCGCTTCCAGCGCGCCGGGGCTGTCTTCGGGCATCTCGATGTTGGCCAGCAGCTCGATGCGCTCGCCGTCCAGCGTGACCGCCGGGGTGTGACGCAAGCGGGCCAGGCGGCCGCGCTCCAGCTCGGCCTGGCGCTGGCGGAAGCGGTACTCCTCCAGCACGATGGGCGACGGGTCGACGATGACCAGCCCCGCGTCGCCGTCGATGATGATGCGGTCGTCCTGGCGGATCAGGCCACTGGCCTGGCGCGCACCGACCACCGCCGGGATGTCCATGCTGCGCGCCACGATGGCCGTGTGCGAGGTCTTGCCGCCCACGTCGGTCACGAAGCCGCAGAACACGCTGCGCTTGAAGCTGACCATGTCGGCCGGCGCGATGTCGCTGGCCACCAGGATCAGCGGGTCGTCGCCGCCGAAATCACGCGGGCCGTGAGCCGGGTTGGGCATCGGCGAAGGCGAGCCTCGGCTGATGCTGCGCAGCATGCGCTCGACCACCTGCTCCAGGTCCACCTTGCGTTCGCGGATGTAGGCGTCCTCCATCTCGTCGAACTGGCGTGCCAGCACCTCCAGCTGGGCCGACAGGGCCCATTCGGCGTTGTAGTGGCGCTCGCGGATCCAGTCGGTGGCCGCGCCCACCAAGGCCTCGTCCTGCAACAGCATCAGGTGCACGTCCAGGATGGCGGCCAGCTCGGCGGGGGCGTCGGCGGGCAGGTCGCGCTTGAGGGTGTCGAACTCGGTGGACACCGTGTCGCGCGCCGTCAGCAGGCGCAAGACCTCGTCCTCGATCCGCTCGGGGTCGATGAAAACGTGCGGCACGTCCACGCGGCTGGAGGCCACCAGCACGGCGCGGCCGATGGCGACACCCCGCGAAACAGGCAGGCCAAAGATCTGGATGCTCATGCCTCGATCCTAGCAGCGCACGCCTGATCTGTGCCCTGGGATTTGTCACGCGGACGAACCCTCACGGCCCGTGCTCACCCGCCATCCGGCGTCACCCGCCTGTCACCCCGGGGTCACGACATCGTCATGTTTCGACCAGAAACTGCGCAGCGAGCCACCCGACGGACAACCGAGACCGGAGACGACCATGCGTGACCTGCCGCTGCCCACCCTGCCCATCGCAGGCCTGTCCAACCAGTTGTCGGCCGACCGCGCCGCCCGGAGGTCACTTCACCCAGGCTCCGCGCGCCAGGGCTTTGAAGTCGTTTGGGCTCGCACTGAAGAAGATGTTCGTGCGGCGCAGCGCCTGAGGCACGAGGTCTTCGTCGGCGAGATGGGTGCGCGCCTGAACGTGCCCGCCGGCAGCCCCGCGGGCCACGACATCGACCTGTTTGACCCCTACTGCGAACACCTGCTGGTGCGCCTGAGCACCGAAGACGGCGAGCCCGGCCAGGTCATCGGCACCTACCGCGTGCTCACGCCCGACTCGGCCAAGCGCATCGGCGGCCTCTACAGCGAGACCGAATTCGACCTGACCCGCCTGCGCGGCCTGCGCAGCAAGATGGTCGAGCTCGGCCGCTCCTGCGTGCACCCCGACCACCGCACCGGCGGCGCCATCATGGCCCTGTGGGGCGCGCTGGCGGAGTTCATGGTCCGCAACGACCTGGACACCATGATCGGCTGCGCCAGCATCTCCATGCGCGACGGCGGCCACGTGGCGGCCTCGCTGTGGGAGCAGCTGCGCCAGACCCACCTCGCCCCCATCGACCTGCAGGTGCGCCCGCGCCTGCCGCTGCCGGTCGACGAGCTGGACCGCCACCTGCAAGTCGAGCCGCCCGCGCTGATCAAGGGCTACCTGCGCGTGGGCGCCAAGGTGCTGGGCGCCCCCGCCTGGGACCCCGACTTCAACACCGCCGACCTGCCCATGCTCATGCGCATCGAGGACCTGCCGGCCCGCTACCGCCGCCACTTCCTGGGTGACTGAACGACGCGCGCTCATGGCCTGCGCATAGACTGCGCGCCATGAACCGTTCGCCCGCGCCCCCGAGCCCGCCCCGCCAGTCCCCGTCCGCACCGCGCCCGCCCGCGGGCCAGAGCCTGCCGCTGTCCCGCCTGCTGGCCAGTTGCGCCGACGCCGTCGCCGCCGTGCGCCAGGGCCGCTCCCTGACCGACGCCCTGGCCGCCACGCCCGCCGCCGAGCGCCCGGGCACCCAGGCCCTGTCCTTTGCCGTCATGCGCAAAATGGGCACCGCCGAGGCCCTTCGCAAGCGGCTGGCGCCCAAGGCGCCCGCCCCCTGGGTCGACGCCCTGCTGCTGTCCGCCCTGGCCCTGAGCTTCGACGACCGCTACACCCCGCACACGCTGGTCGACCAGGCCGTCGACGCCTGCAAACGCCGCCAGAAAGCCGCCAGCGGCTTCGTCAACGCGGTGCTGCGCCGCTTCCTGCGTGAGCGGCCCGAGCTGCTGGCCACCGTGAGCCAGGACCCCGTTGCGCAACACAACCACCCCACGTGGTGGATCAAACGCCTGCAGGCCGACTGGCCCGAGCGGTGGCAAGCCATCCTCGCCGCCAATCAGGTGGCGGCCCCGCTGACCCTGCGCGCCAACACACGCCGCGGCAGAACGGCGGCGTACCGACAGCGCCTGGTCGACGCGGGCCTGCTGCCGGCTCACGCCACCGAGCCCGCATCTGCCGCCACCGCACCCACCCCGCTCGGCCCCGAGCCCATCGTGCTGACCCAGGCCGTGCCCGTGCAGCAACTGCCCGGCTTCATGTCCGGCGACGCCTCGGTGCAAGACGCCTCCGCGCAGTGGGCCGCCCCGCTGCTGCTGCAAGCCGGCGGCGTCACCCTGCCCGCCGGCTCGCGGGTGCTCGACGCCTGCGCCGCCCCGGGCGGCAAGACCGCCCACCTGCTGGAGCTGGGCGACCACCTCGTCACCGCCCTGGACGCCGACCCCGAGCGCCTCAAGCGCGTGGGCGACACGCTGAGCCGCCTCGGGCTGCAAGCGCGCACCGTGGCCGCCGACGCCAGCCAGCCAGCCACCTGGTGGGACGGCCAGCCCTTTGACGCCATCTTGCTGGACGCCCCCTGCAGCGCCTCCGGCATCGTTCGACGCCACCCCGACGTGCGCTGGCTGCGCCGGGAGTCCGACATCGCCGCCCTCGCCCGCACCCAGGACGCCCTGCTCGACGCACTGTGGCCGCTGCTCAAACCCGGCGGCCACCTGCTGTATTGCACCTGCTCCGTCTTTCGCCAGGAAGGCCAGGACCGCATCGACGCGTTTTTGCAACGCACCCCGGGGGCCCAGGCGCTGCCCGCCCCCGGCCACCTGCTGCCTGTGGTCGAATACCCCGAGGCCGCCCCCGGCGCCAAGCCCGACACGCACTCGGGTGACGCCGGTGACGGCTTTTTCTACGCCCTGCTCGCCAAATCCTCACAAGGTGCGTGATGCCGCCTTTGCGCCGCCGCGATCTGCTCCTGCACAGTGCCCGCCTGGCACTGGCAGCCGCCGTGGCGCCCAGCCTGCCCGCCCGAGCCGCAGACGGCCCGCTCAGGCCGGTTGCTGAACTCACCAGCCTGAGCGTGAACCTCAGCGACGACGGCGTGCTGCTGGCCTACGCCGTGCGCCTGGAGCTGTCACGCGAGCTCGAGCAGATGCTCACCCGTGGCGTGGCCCTGGTCTTCGTGGCCGAAGCGGAGCTGCAGCGCACCCGCTGGTACTGGTTCGATCAGACGCGCACCGTCGCCACCCGCCGATGGCGCCTGAGTCACCAGCCGCTGACGCGCCAGTGGCGCCTCAACCTCGACGGCCTCAGCCGCCACTTCGGCTCGCTGCAAGAAGCCCTGGACGCCATGCGACGCACCCCGCGCTGGCGCATCGCCGACGCCTTGCCGGCGGGCGAAGAAAACGAACACCACATCGACTTCAGCTTCCGGCTGGCGGCCGACGAGTTGCCGCGCCCGCTGCAGATCGGCCTGGGGCCCCAGTCCGGCTGGGACATCTCGCTGCAGCGGCGCGTCAGCCTCCACGCCGCCATGCGCTGAGGCCGCCGCATGAGCACCATCAAGGCCAACCGCTGGGCGTGGATCGTCGCCAGCATCGCCGTCTCCGGCGGGGCGCTCGTGCTGGCCTTCCTGCTCGTGCTGGCCACCCAGAACAGCGAACTGCTGGAGCCCTACTTCGCCTGGCTGGTGTGGGGCAACATCGCCATCGCCACGGCGCTCGGCCTGGCCATCGTCATCGCGCTGGGCCGACTGGCCTTGCGACTGCGCGCACGCAAGTTCGGCAGCCGCCTGCTGCTCAAGCTCGCCGGCATCTTCGGCCTGGTGGGGTTGCTGCCCGGCCTGCTGATCTACACCGTGTCCTACCAGTTCGTCTCGCGCAGCATCGAGACCTGGTTCGACGTGCGCGTCGAAGGCGCGCTGGAAGCCGGACTCAACCTCGGCCGCAGCACCCTGGACACCCTCACGCAAGACCTGGCGGGCAAAACCCGCGTCGCCGCCTTGCGCCTGAGCGAGGAAGCCAACCCGATCACGCGCCAGCCCACGCTGCTGGAGCTGGAGCGCCTGCGCGAGCAACTGGGCGCGCACACCGTATCGGTGGCCAGCGAGGGGGGCGTCGTCGGCTTGACGGCCGGGGGCGACGGCACCCGCCTGCTCACCACCGAGCGGCTGCCCGCGGCGTGGCGCCAGGAGGCGCGCAGTCGCGGCGTGATGTCCCAGGTCGACAGCCTCGACGAACGCAGCGAGGCCCTCACGCCCGCGCGCATCGTGACGCTGGCCTGGATGCCCGACCGCAGCTTCAGCCTGCAGGCCAACGGGCACTACCTGCTGGTCACGCAGGTGCTGCCCGCCGACCTGGTGCGCAACGCACTGGACGTGCAGTCGGCCTACCAGGAGTATCAGCAGCGGGCCCTGGGACGAGCCGGCCTGCGCAAGATGTACATCGGCACGCTGACGCTGGCGCTGGTGCTGGCCGTCTTCGGGGCGTTCCTGCTGGCGGCGCTGCTGGGCCAGCAGCTCGCGCGGCCCTTGCTGCTGCTGGCAGAAGGGGTGCAGGAGGTCGCGCGCGGCGACCTGCGTCCCAAAGCCATCTTCGCATCGGGCGACGAACTCGGGGGGCTGACCCGCGCCTTCGCCGCCATGACCCAGCAGCTCGCCGACGCCCGCACGCTGGTCGAGCGCAGCGTGCTCGAACTCGACAGCGCACGCGCCCACCTGCAAACCGTGCTCGACAACATGAGTGCCGGCGTCATCGTCTTCACCGCGCAAGGCCGCATCGAGATGGTCAACCCGGGGGCCACGCGCATCCTGCGCCTGCCCCTGTCGGCCTACCGCGGCCGCCCGCTGTCCGACGTGGCCGGGCTGCAAGGCTTCGCCGATGCCATCCGACAGCGCTTCGAGCTCTACGCCAACGACCCGACGCCCGGCGAGCGCCAGCAATGGCAGGAGTCCTACGAGCTGCACCTGCCGAACTCACCGGAGCCGCTGACGCTGCTGGTGCGCGGCGCCGAGCTGCCGCCCGATGAGACGCTGATCGTCTTCGATGACCTGACCGAGGTGGTCTCGGCCCAACGCGCCGAGGCCTGGGCCGAAGTGGCGCGCCGCGTGGCCCACGAGATCAAGAACCCGCTGACGCCGATTCAGCTGTCGGCCGAGCGACTGGAGCTCAAACTCGCCGACAAGCTCGACGACCCGGGGCGCCAGCTGCTGACCCGCTCGGTCAACACCATCGTCACGCAGGTGCAGGCACTCAAGAACCTGATCAACGAGTTCCGCGACTACGCCCGCCTGCCCTCGGCGCGCCTGGCCCCGCTGGACCTCAACGAGCTCGTCAACGAGGTGCTGGGCCTGTACGGGCAGGCGCTGGAGCAAGGCACCATCGTGCTCGACCTCACGCCCCAGTTGCCCGCCATTCAGGGCGACGCCGCGCTGCTCAGGCAAGTGGTGCACAACCTGGTCCAAAACGCCATGGACGCCACCGCCGACCGCAGCGATGCGCAGGCCCCGGCTCGCGTCACCCTGCGCACCGACACACCTCGTAACGAAGACGGCAGCATCCGCGCGGTGCGCCTGACCGTGCGCGACAACGGGCCCGGCTTCCCGGACAAGGTGCTGCGTCGCGCCTTCGAGCCCTACCTCACCACGAAGGCCAAAGGCACGGGGCTGGGGCTGGCCGTGGTCAAGAAAATCGCCGATGAGCACAAGGCCCTGGTGCGCATCCGCAACCTGCCTGCGGCCGAGCCCGAAACCTCTGCCTCGGCGTCGCAAGGGAATTCCGCAGTCATCGGGGGTTCGTCCGGGGCCCAAGTTTCGCTATCATTTTCGGTGCTGTCATCCATCCCACTTGAAAGTGGGTCACACTAGGCGCTGAACCCCACTCGGGTCACAGAAATACATGGCCACCATTCTTGTTGTCGACGACGAACTGGGCATCCGAGCCCTCCTGTCAGAAATCCTGAGCGACGAAGGTCACTCGGTTGAAGTGGCGGAAAACGCCGCCCAGGCGCGCACCTTGCGCGAACAGTGCAAACCCGATCTGGTCCTGCTGGACATCTGGATGCCGGACGTCGATGGCGTCACGCTGCTCAAGGAATGGTCCGCCAACGGGCAACTCACCATGCCGGTGATCATGATGTCGGGTCACGGCACCATCGACACCGCGGTCGAGGCCACCAAGTTCGGCGCACAGGCTTTCCTGGAAAAGCCCATCACCATGCAGAAGCTGCTGCGCACCGTGGAGCAGGGCTTGACCAAGCCCGCCCCGCGTCAGGCCAGCACCCCGGTCGGACTCAACGGCCACGGCCAGTCCGCTGGATCCGCTTCGCTGCACCTTGCCACCGTCACACCGATCACCGCGGCGTCGTCTTATGCGGGCCACGGCGCGCCCTCGCTGCGCACCGAGATGGTCCACCCCTCGCACACGTCGCTGGCCTCGCACCCGACCCACGCCGAGATGCCGCATGTGGCTTCGGTCGCACCCGTGGCGTACGGCGCCATGGGTGGCGTGTCGCACGGGCACCATGCCGTGGCACCGCAAGGCAATGGCATGTCCAGCATGTCGGGCCTGTCTGCGCACTCGGGCCCCTCGCATGAGCAGGTCTTCCAGCTCGACCGCCCGCTGCGCGAAGCCCGCGACGACTTCGAGCGCGCGTACTTCGAGTTCCACCTGGCTCGCGAAGGCGGCAGCATGACCCGCGTGGCCGAGAAGACCGGCCTGGAGCGCACCCACCTGTATCGCAAGCTCAAACAGTTGGGCGTGGATCTGGGGCGCAACAAGAAAACGGCCATGAATTGATGTATACTGCGAGTCTTCGCTGAGTGCTGCAACGCAAACAACGAAGACATGGCGAAAGCCAGATGGCCTGGTAGCTCAGTTGGTAGAGCAGCGGATTGAAAATCCGCGTGTCGGTGGTTCGATTCCGCCCCAGGCCACCAAAATGCGGGATTAGCTCAGTTGGTAGAGCGATACCTTGCCAAGGTATAGGTCGAGAGTTCGAGTCTCTTATCCCGCTCCAAACACCCCAAACCCCTGCCTCCTCACGGAGCAGGGGTTTTTGTTTGGCGTGCCGGGTCCGAGCAAGGCCTCCTTCATGGGCTTGTTCCAGCGTTCTGCGTGCGGGGTCATCACCAGAATCGGGGCATGCCCAGCTCCCCCTCCCCCAACGAGCCCAACATCCGCCTGACGGGCCGCGCCTCGCGACCCGTCACCTCCACATGGGCCTGGTTCATCGCGGTTGCGGCCGCGGTGTCGGGCTTGACCGGCTGCGGCGGCGGAGGCAGCCCCGGCGCCCCCGCCCCCGGCCTGACCCTGAGCGGCAGAGTCGTCGGGCTGGCGGGCACCGGGCTCGTCTTGCAAAACAACGCGGGCGACGACCTCCGCATCTCCGCCAACGGCAGCTTCACCTTCGACACCCCCATGGGCAGCGGTGAGGCCTACGCGGTCACGGTGCGAACGCCGCCCTACGCCGTCACACAGCGCTGCGGCGTCACCCACGGCAGCGGCACCTTCGGCTCGTCGTCCATCACCAACGTGACGGTGACCTGCGTGACTCCCGCCACGCGCTTCGCGCTGGTCGCCAACCGCGGCAACAACAGCCTATCCGTCTACGCGATCAACACCAGCAGCGGGGCCTTGAGCGCGGTCAGCGGCTCGCCATTCGCCACGGGGGCGCAGCCCACGGCGGTGGTGGTGGAGCCCTCGGGGCGCTTCGCTTACGCCGCCAATTTTTCGGACAACAGCGTGTCGGCCTATGCGCTGGATGACATCACCGGCTCGCTGACACCAGTGAGCGGCTCGCCCCACACCACGGGCACCGCGTCGCCTTACATGATCGCGGCAGACCCCTTGGGGCGCTTCATCTACACGGCGAACTTCGCCTCCAACTCCATCTCGGTGTTTCGCATCAACCCCGACACGGGCGCACTCAGCCAGGTCAGCGGCTCGCCCTTCGCGCTGGGCGCCATGGCCATCGACCTGAGTCCTTCGCCCGATGGGCGACACCTGTACGTGGCGAACTACAACATCAACGCGATCACGGCGTTGTCGATCCACCCCACGACCGGCGCCTTGACGGCGTTGAGCGGCTCACCCTACGCCACGGGAAACCTGCCCTCGGCCGTGTTGCTGAGCCCCGATGGGCGCGTCCTGTTCTCGCTCAATGGGGCCAGCGACACGCTGGGCACTTTCGTGGTCAACACCAGCACGGGCGAGTTGAGCAGCGCGGGCAGCGTGGCAACACCGGCCGCAGCCTTCGCCGAGGGCTTCGCGGTGAGCCCGGGGGGTGACTTTGTCTACACAGCGGACTCGGGGGCGGGCAGCGTGTCGGCCTACGCGCTGGACGGCGATTCGGGGCAGTTGACCCCGCTGTCCGGCTCGCCGGTTGCCACCAGCGGCGGCGTGCAGCCCAAGTACATGGTGGCCGAGCCGGCGGGCCGCTTCGTCTTCGCGAGCAACCCGAACAGCAACACGGTGTCCACCTACACGATCGACTCGGGCACGGGCTTGCTGTCGCCCACCAGCACGGTCTCCAGCGGGACGTCGCCCGCCACCATCGCGGTGGTGGGCTACTGAGTCGGGGCTTCAGGCCGTCTCGGCAAACAGCTCGCGCCCGATCAGCATGCGGCGGATCTCGGACGTGCCGGCCCCGATCTCGTAGAGCTTGGCGTCGCGCCAGAGCCGCCCCAGCGGGTAGTCGTTGATGTAGCCGTTGCCGCCGAAGATCTGGATGCCTTCGCTGGCCATCCAGGTGGCCTTCTCGGCGGCCATGAGGATCAAGGCGGCGCAGTCCTTGCGCACGTGTCGCACGTGCTGCGTGCCCAGGGCATCGAGGTTCTTGGCCACGGTGTAGGCGAAGGCGCGCGTGGCCTGCTGCATCGTGTACATGTCGGCGATCTTGGCCTGCAGGAGCTGGAACTCGCCAATGGCCTGGCCGAATTGTTTGCGCTCGTGGAGGTAAGGGATCACGTGGTCCATGACCGACTGCATGATGCCGAGCGGCCCGCCCGACAGCACCGCGCGCTCGTAGTCCAGCCCGCTCATGAGCACCCGCGCACCGTTGCCCTCGCCGCCCAGCACGTTCTCTGCGGGCACCTCGCAGTCCTCGAAGAACAGCGGGTAGGTGTTGGAGCCGCGCATGCCCAGCTTGTCGAGGTGCGCGCCCTTGCTGAAGCCCTTCATGCCCTTTTCGATGATGAAGGCCGTCATGCCCTTGGCGCCAGCCTGCGGGTCCGTCTTGGCGTAGACCACCAGCACGTCGGCGTCTCCGCCGTTGGTGATCCACATCTTGCTGCCGTTGAGCACGTAGCGGTCACCGCCCACGCCCGACTTCTTGTCGGCGCGCAGCTTCATGCTGATGACGTCGGAGCCGGCGTTGGGCTCGCTCATGGCCAGGGCACCGACGTGCTCGCCGCTGATGAGCTTGGGCAGGTGCTGGCGCTTTTGCGCCTCGCTGCCGTTGCGGTGGATCTGGTTGACGCACAGGTTGGAGTGCGCGCCGTAGCTCAGGCCCACGGAGGCGCTGGCGCGGCTGACCTCTTCCATGGCCACCATGTGGGCCACGTAGCCCATGTTGGTGCCGCCGTGTTCTTCCGAGACGGTCAGGCCGTGCAGGCCCAGGTCGCCGAGCTTCTTCCACATGTCGACGGGGAAGAGGTTGTCGCGGTCGATGTCGGCGGCGCGGGGTGCGAGCTCCTTGCTCACGAAGGCACGCACCGCTTCGCGCAGGGCGTCGATGTCTTCGCCGAGGTGGTGGCGGAGTCCGGGGAGCGTCAGGGTCGGTGTCATGGTCTGGTCTCCAGGGTGTGCTGGCGGCGCGCCAGCCAGGCGTTGGCGACGCGGGAGGCGGGCTTGCGCCCCAGTTGCGTCGAGATGAAGGCCGCGGCGTCCACCAGGCCGTCGAGGTCGATGCCGGTGTCGATGCCCAGGCCGTGCAGCAGGTAGACCACGTCTTCGGTGGCCACGTTGCCGGTCGCGCCTTTGGCGTAGGGGCAGCCGCCCAGGCCGGCGACGCTGGTGTCGAAGGTGTGCACGCCCAGCTCCAGGCAGGCGTAGATGTTGGTCAGCGCCTGGCCATAGGTGTCGTGGAAGTGACCGCTGAGCTCGGCCAGGGGCACGTGCTTGAGGGCGCGAGTCATGGCGGCCTGCACGCGCGCAGCCGTGCCCACGCCGATGGTGTCGGCGATGCCGATGTGGTCGGAGCCGATGTCGAGCAGCCGCTGAACCACGTCTTCGACGGCGTCGAGCGAGACCTCCCCCTGGTAGGGGCAGCCCAGCGCGCACGACACCGCCGCGCGCACCTTCATGCCGTGGGCGCGGGCGGCCTCGGCCACCGGGCGGAATCGCTCGATGGACTCGGCGATGGAGCAGTTGATGTTGCGCTGGCTGAAGGCCTCGCTGGCCGCCGCGAAGATGACGACCTCGTCGGCGCGCGCGGCCAGGGCGCCCTCGAAGCCTTTCATGTTGGGCGTGAGCACGCTGTGGCGCACGCCAGCAGGGCGGTGGATGGCGGCCATGACGGCCTGGTTGTCGGCCATCTGAGGCACCCACTTGGGGCTGACGAAGCTGGTGACCTCGATCTCGCGCAGGCCCGCGGCCTGGAGTCGGTGCACCAGCTCGACCTTGGTGTCGGTGGCCACGGGAGCGGCTTCGTTTTGCAGGCCGTCGCGCGGGCCGACGTCCACGAGGGTGACCCGTGAGGGCAGGCGAGAGGCGGTGGGGGTGGGCTTCATGGGAGACAGGGGGTTGGGCGCCTCGTCAGGCGGCTTGCAGCTTGAGGAGCTCGGTGCCCTCGCCGACCTGGTCGCCGACCGCGCACAGCAGGTGCGTGACGGTGCCGTCGTGGGGGGCGGTGAGGGTGTGCTCCATCTTCATGGCTTCGGTCACGGCCAGGGGCTCGCCCTGCTTGACCTGCTGGCCTTCGCGCACCAGCAGGGCCACGACCTTGCCGGGCATCACGGCGCTGAGGCGGCCGCCGCCGGAGGGCGCGTCATCGCCCTGGCGCAGGGGGTCCGGCCAGTGCACGCGGGCGTGGCCTTGCGGTGCGAACACGTCGAGGTCGCGACCGTGGCGGTGCACGCTCAGGCGCAGGCGCTGGCCGCGCACGTCGGCGTCGAACAGCTCACAGCCGACGCTGCCCGCCGCGGCCTGGGGCCCGCTGGACCGCACCTCGACCTCGACGGCGTCCCACGCGAGGGTGAGCCCGCCATCGGCGCGGGTGGTCGTGGTCACGAGCAGCGACTGCCCGTCGACCTGCAGGCGCAAGTGCTGGCGAGCGGAGCCGTGCAGGCGCCAGCTGTCGGGGCGGGACCAAGGGTCGCGTGGCGAGCCCGAGGTGACCGTTGCGGTGGCCGCGGCTGCATCGGCCCGCAGGCGAAGCACCGCACCGGCCACGGCCAGCTCGATCGGCAGCGACGGGGCCTCGAACAAGGCGCTGTGCTCGCGCTCGATGAGGGCGGTGTCGAGCCGGGCCTGCGAGAACGAGGCGGTGCCCACGACGCGCCGCAGGAAGCCCACGTTGTGGCTCAGGCCGGTGATGTGCAGCTCGGCCAGCGCCGCATCCAGGCGGGCCAGGGCGGCGGCGCGGTCTTCGCCCCAGACGATGAGCTTGGCGATCATCGAGTCGTAGAACGGCGTGATGGCGTCGCCCTCGCGCACGCCGCTGTCCACCCGCACCGGGGCCACCTCGAAGGCGCGGCAGGCGGGCGTGCGCATGACCTGCAAGCGGCCCGTCGAAGGCAGGAAGCCCTGCGCCGGGTTTTCTGCGCAGATGCGGGCCTCGATGGCATGACCGCGGAAACGCACCTCGGACTGCGTCAGCGGCAAGGGCTCGCCGGCGGCCACGCGCAGCTGCCACTCGACCAGGTCCAGCCCCGTGATGGCCTCGGTGACCGGGTGCTCCACCTGCAAGCGCGTGTTCATCTCCATGAAGTAGAAACGGCCGTCCTGCTCGCAGATGAACTCGACGGTGCCGGCGCCGACGTAGCCCACGCTGCGCGCGGCGGCCACGGCGGCTTGCCCCATCTGCTCGCGGCGCTCGGACGTCATGCCGGGCGCGGGGGCCTCCTCCAGCACCTTCTGGTGGCGCCGCTGGACCGAGCAGTCGCGCTCGCCCAGGTGCACACAGTGGCCGTGGGCGTCGGCAAACACCTGGATCTCGATGTGGCGCGGCTGGCCGACCAGCCGCTCGATGAGGACGTGGTCGTCGCCGAAGCTGGCCCGCGCCTCGCGTTGGCAGGACGCCAGCGCGGCGTCGAAATCGGCGGCCTGGAGCACCGAGCGCATGCCCTTGCCGCCGCCGCCCGCAGCGGCTTTGATCAGCACCGGGTAGCCGATGCGATCGGCCTGCTCGCGCAGGAAGGCCGCACCTTGCTCGTCACCGTGGTAGCCCGGCACCAGGGGCACGCCGGCGCGCTCCATGAGGGCCTTGGCCGCGGACTTGCTGCCCATGGCCGCGATGGCCGAGGGCGGCGGGCCGATGAAGGCGATGCCCGCGTCCAGGCAAGCCTGGGCGAAGGCCTCGTTCTCACTGAGGAAGCCGTAGCCGGGGTGCACCGCCTGCGCGCCCGTGGCCCGCGCCGCCGCCAGGATGCGGTCTGCGCGCAGGTAGCTCTCGCCGGGGCTGTTGCCGCCGATGTGGACGGCCTCGTCGCACAGCTGCACGTGGCGCGCGAGGGCATCGGCATCGGAGTAGACGGCCACGGTGCGGATGCCCATGCGCCGCGCGGTGGTGGCCACGCGGCAGGCGATCTCGCCGCGGTTGGCGATCAGGATTTTCTGGAACATGCCGGGACCTTGTTCAGGAAGTCGGAGAGCCGCGCGCGGGCTTCGTCGCTGGCGCGGATGTCGGCGATGTGGCGCGCGGTGTGGTCGCGCAAGGCGGCGCTCAGCGGCTGGCCGGCCACCTCGCCGATCAGGCGCTTGGCCGCCCTCACCGCCTGCGGGCCGTTGGCGACGATGGCCCGCACCAGGGCGTTGACGCGGTCGTCGAGGGCCTCGGCCTCGCACACCTCGTGCAGCAGGCCCAGGGCGTGCGCCGTGGGGGCGTCGATGCGCTCGGCCGTCAACGCGTAGCGGCGCGCGGCGCGCTCGCCGATGGCCCGCAGCACGTAGGGGCTGATGGTGGCCGGCGTCAGGCCCAGGCGGACCTCGGAGAGGCTGAAGCCCGCCGAGCCCACGCCGACGGCGATGTCGCACGCCGCGATCAGCCCGACCCCGCCGCCATGGGCATCGCCCTGCACGCGGGCGATGACCGGCACGGGCAGGCTGGCGATGGACCACAGCATGGCGGACAGCGCGCTGGCGTCCGCGTGGTTCTCGTCCCACGAGTAGGCGGCCACCTCGCGCATCCAGTTGAGGTCGGCGCCCGCGCAAAAGGCCGAGCCGTGTGCGCCCAGCACCACCACGCGCAGGTCCGCTTGAGCGGCCAGGCCGGAGAAGGCCTGCGTCAGCTCCGCGATGGTGGCGGCGTCGAAGGCGTTGCGCATCGCCGGCCGGTTGAGCCAGACATGGGCCACCCCGCCTTCGAGTCGGACATCAAGCTTGTTCATGCAGGCACCTCACATGCGGAAGACGCCGAAACGCGTCTCGGGGATGGGGGCGTTCAGGCTGGCGCTGAGGGCCAGGCTGAGCACGCGGCGCGTGTCGACCGGGCGGATGACGCCATCGTCCCACAGGCGGGCGGTGGCGTAGTAGGGGTGACCTTGCGCTTCGTATTGCTCACAGATGGGGGCCTTGAAGGCGGCTTCTTCTTCGGCGCTCCACGCGGCCTCACCCTTCAGGCCGGTCTTCGCCTCGATGCCGTCTCGCTTGACGGTGGCCAGCACGCTGGCGGCCTGCTCGCCACCCATGACGCTGATGCGCGCGTTGGGCCACATCCACACGAAGCGCGGGTTGAAGGCGCGGCCGCACATGCCGTAGTTGCCCGCCCCGAAGGAGCCGCCGATGATGACGGTGAACTTCGGCACCTGCGCGCACGACACCGCCGCCACCATCTTGGCGCCCGCCCGCGCGATGCCTTCGTTTTCGTACTTGCGCCCCACCATGAAGCCGGTGATGTTCTGCAGGAACACCAGCGGGATCTTGCGCTGGCAGCACAGCTCGATGAAGTGCGCGCCCTTGTTGGCGCTCTCGGCAAACAGGATGCCGTTGTTGGCCACGAGGCCCACCGGCATGCCGTCGATGTGCGCGAAGCCGGTCACCAGCGTCGAGCCGTAGCGGGCCTTGAACTCGTCGAACTCGGAGCCGTCCACCAGCCGCGCGATCACCTCGCGCACGTCGAAGGGCTTGCGCGTGTCGGTGGGGATGACGCCATTGAGCTCGGCCGCGTCGTGCAGCGGCTCGCGCGGCTCGACGAGGGCCAGCTCGGGCACCTTGCGCCAGTTCAGGCGCGCCACGGCCGCACGGGCCAGCGCCAGCGCGTGGGCGTCGTCGCGCGCCAAGTGGTCGGCCACGCCCGACAGCCGGGTGTGCACGTCGCCGCCCCCCAGGTCCTCGACGCTGACGACCTCGCCCGTAGCGGCCTTCACCAGGGGCGGGCCGCCCAGGAAGATGGTGCCCTGGTTCTGCACGATGATGGTCTCGTCGCTCATGGCCGGCACGTAAGCGCCGCCTGCGGTGCACGAGCCCATCACCACGGCGATCTGCGGGATGCCCGCGGCGCTCATGTTGGCCTGGTTGTAGAAGATGCGGCCGAAGTGGTCGCGGTCGGGGAAGACCTCGTCTTGATTCGGCAGGTTGGCGCCGCCCGAGTCCACCAGGTAGATGCAAGGCAGGCGGTTTTGCTGCGCGATCTCTTGTGCGCGCAGGTGCTTCTTGACGGTCAAGGGGTAGTAGGTGCCGCCTTTGACGGTGGCGTCGTTGCACACCACCATGCACTCCACGCCCGAGACGCGCCCGATGCCCGCGATGACCCCGGCCCCGGGCGCGGCGTTGTCGTACACGTTGAGCGCGGCCAGCGCGCCCACCTCCAGGAAGGGCGAGCCCACGTCGAGCAGCTGCTCGAGTCGGTCACGTGGCAGCAGCTTGCCCCGTGCGACGTGCTTGGCGCGGGGGCCCTCGCCGCCGCCCAATGCCACGGTGGCCAGGCGAGCCTGCAGGTCGTCGACCAGGGCCTGCATGGCGCGGGCGCTGTCCTTGAACGCATCGCTGCGCGGGTTGATGTGGGTGTCGAGGACGGGCATGGGTCAGGCTCCGGTGAGCGGGGGTTGCACGTGGCGCAGCGCCTGGCTGACCTCGTCGCGGAAGCGACTGAGGGCGGCCAGCGAGGCGTCGCGCGGCATCAGCGCGGCCCAGATGAGTTCGGTGAGTTGTTCGGCGGTTTCGTCGATGCGCGGGCGGCGGGCCGACTCGATGGCGTCCCACAGCACGTGCTCCATCGAGCCGTAGACCAGCTCGCGCAGCAGCCGCAAGGGCATGTCCTGGCGGATGTGGCCCTGAGCCTGCGCCTCGGCCAGGCAGTCCATCAAGGGGGCGGTGTAGCGGCGCTTGCACTCGGCGATGGCCGCGGCGAGCTCGGGCTCGGCGGCGCGCCCCTCGCCCAGCACCAGGGCGCACATGCCCGAGCCGTCGGCCAGCAGCGTGACCAGGTGCGCGCGCACCACGTGGCTGAGCTTGGCGTGCACGCCGTGCAGGCGCGGCACGTCGCGCTCCAGCTCGCTGCTGATCTCGTCATACCAGTGGGTGATGACCTGGATGCACAGCTCGCGCTTGCCCGCGAAGTAGGTGAAGACGGTGGCCTCCGAGACGCCTGCGGCCTCGGCGATCTGGGCCATGGTGGCGCGCTGGTAGCCGCACGACGAAAACACGCTTCGAGCCGCACTCAACAAATCGCTGAGCCGCGACTGCGAGCGGGCGGTGCGACCAGAAGCGCGATCGGCACCGCGAGAGGGGGCGCGCGCCCGGTCGGTTGGGAGGGGGGAAAGGCTCATGATTTGAGTGAGACTCAGATTTCCCACATCATGCCCTCCACACCAAGCGAACCCGACTCGGGTGAACCCTCATAATCGGCACCCCGCCCCACCTTGCTGAGCCCGACTCAGGCGCTTGAATGTGAAGCCTTCGATCCACCTGGTCGACATCGATCGCCCGGACACCTGGAGCCGCTACCGCAGCGGCCTGTGCGACACCTGCGCGGCCAACTGCTGCACCATGCCGGTGGAAGTTCGCCTGCCCGACCTGGTCCGCCTGGCGCTGGTGGACCCGTTCGAGGCCGAGCACGAGGCCCCCAAGCAGATCGCCAAGCGGCTGAGCAAGGCCGGCCTGATCGACCACTTCAACTTCAAGCACGAGGTGTTCACGCTGGCTCGCCGCGCCAGTGGCGACTGCCGCTTCCTGGACGCCGTCACGCGACGCTGCACGGTCTACGAACGACGCCCCGCCACCTGCCGCAAGCACCCGCAGGTCGGCCCGCGCCCGGGGCACTGCCCCTACGGCGCAAAAGGCCTGCGGTAAAGTCCCCCCTGCACTCCAGCCCCGTCCATGAGCACCCAGCCCCCGGCCACGCCGCCCCTGTCGATCCTGATGTACCACCAGATCGGCCGCTACCCGCGCCCCGACGCGCACCGGGCCCTGTTCTGCCACATCGACCGCTTCCGCGCGCAACTGCGCTACCTGAGTCTGGCCGGCTTCGACGTGATCGGCCCGGCGCAGGCGCGTGAGCGCCTCTTCGAGGGCGCCCCCCTGCGCCGCCGCTCGGTCGTCATCACGGTCGACGACGGCTACGACGACTTCCGCGAGCACGCCTGGCCTGCGCTGCAGGAACACGGCTTCCCCGCCACCGTCTACCTGGTGAGCTCGCTGATCGGCAAGCAGGCCGAGTGGCTCAGCGAGCGCCCCGAGCTGCCCCGGCTGATGGACGCCCAGGCCGTGCGCCAGCTCCACCGCGAGGGCTGCAACTTCGGTTCGCACGCCGTGACGCACCCGCGCCTGTCCACCCTGAGTGCCGAGCGACAACGCCGAGAGATCTTCGACAGCAAGGCCTCGCTGGAGGACCTGACGGGCGCGGCGATCGACGATTTCTGCTACCCCTACGGCGACTACAGCCTGCGGGCGCGCGACCTCGTCGCCGAAGCCGGCTACCGCACCGCCACGACCTGCATCCGCGGCGCAGCCAACTTCTCGGACAACCCCTTCGAGCTCACGCGCAAGGCCATCTCGTACGGCGACAACGTGCTGGGCTTCGCCTGGAAGCTGCACGCCAAGCAGGCGCGCAAAGGCCAGGCCGCCGTGCCCGACCAGGGCCCGATCTGAGCACCGACACGCCCATGCGCATCGTCCACGTCCTGCACAGCCACGGCTACGGCGGCGCCGAGAGCCACGCCCTGCTGATGATGAAAGGCCAGCGTGAAGCCGGCCACGCGGTCTGCTACGCCGGCCCCATGGACTCCTGGCTGGGGCGCTCCTGCGCCGCCGCCGGCATCGAGTGCGAGCACATCCCCATGCACGGCCTGCTCGACGTGTGGTCGCACTGGAAGCTGCGCCAGCTCGTGCGCCGCTGGCATGCCGACGTGGTCCACGGCCACCTCATCCGCGGCGCCATGTACGCCGGTCGAGCGGGGCACCGCCACCGCGCCCCGCTGGCCATCTGCACCGCCCACGCCACCACCGCGCGCACGCACATGCAGCGCTGCGGTCACATCATCGCCGTCTCGGGGGCGGTGCGAGACGGGCTGCTGTCCGCCGGCTACGCCGAGCGCGACGTGAGCCTGATCTACAACGGCGTTCCCGAAGGCCCGCCCCCGCCGTCAGCCGATCAGCGCGCGGCCTTGCGGCTCGAGCTGGGCATCCCGCAGAGCGCCTTCGCCGTCGTCAACGCCGGGCGCTTCGTGCGCGACAAGGGCCAGGACCTGCTCATCGAGGCCCTGCGGCAAACCGACGCGAGCGTGCACCTCTACCTCATCGGCGACCCCGACACCGAGTTCGGCCGCACGCTGAGCGACACCCTGGCCTCGCTGCCCGCCGCCCAGGCCGAGCGCGTGCACCGCCTGGGCTATCGGCAAGACGTGCAGCGCCTGCTGCCGGCCTTCGACGCCTTCGCGCTGTCCTCGCGCCGCGAGGCCCTGTCGATCGCCGTGATCGAGGCCTTCGCGGCCCACCTGCCCGTGGTGGCGACGCGCGTGGGCGGCGTGCCCGAGATCGTGCGCGACCTCGACACCGGCCTGCTCGTGCCCCCCGAAGACCCCGCGGCCCTGGCCCAGGGCATCGAGCGCCTGCGCACCGAACCCACGCTGGCCAAGCGGCTGGCCGAGTCCGGACGCCAGCAACACACCGAGCACCTCACGGCCCACGCCATGGTGGCGCGCACCCTGGCCCTGTACCAACGGTGCCTGCACCCCTCACACGCATGACGAGCCCCGCCCCCTCCCCCCGCCGCATCCTCATCGTGCGCCTGTCGGCCCTGGGCGACATCGTCATGGCCTCCGGCCTGATCCCCGCGCTCAAAGCCCGCTACCCCGAGGCGGAACTGTCGTGGGTGTGTGAGGCCGGCTGCGTGCCCCTGCTGCAGCACAACCCGCAGCTCAAGCAGGTCATCGTCTGGCCGCGAGCGGAGTGGACGGCGCTGCTCAAGGCCCGCCGCCACCTGGCCCTGTGGCGCGAGGTGCGCGCCTTTCGCACCCGCCTGCGCGCCGAACACTTCGACCTGGTGCTGGACTGCCAGGGCCTGCTCAAGAGCGGCCTGATCGCCTGGTTCACTGGCGCCCCGCGCCGCGTCAGCATCATCGCCCGCGAAGGAAGCCACCACCTGGTGCACGAGGTCGTGACCCCACCGCCGGGCGCCGACCCCGTGATGGGCTCGGAGTACCGCTTCCTGGCGCATCACCTGGGCGCGCCCGCCGGCAGCTTCGTGCACGACCTGGCCGTGGGCGAGGCGCCCCGATCGCGCGCCCACGCCACGCTGGCCGAGGCCCTCGACCAAGCCGGACTGCGCACCGACCCAGCCCGCCCGCTGGTGATCCTGGCGCCCTTCACCACCCGCCCGCAGAAGCACTGGGTCGAAGGCAACTGGGGGGAGCTCGCGGGCCAGCTGCTGGAGCGGGGCCTGCAGCCCGTCATCCTGGGTGGCCCGGCCGACCGGGACGCCGCCGGGCGCATCGCCGCCAGCCGGGTCGGGCTGCTGAACCTGGCCGGCCGCCTCAAGCTCGACGAAAGCGTGGCCCTGATCGCCGAGGCGCAACTGCTCATCGGCGTGGACACCGGCCTGACCCACATGGGATCGGCGCTGCGCGTGCCCACGGTGGCGCTGTTCGGCTCGACGCGGCCTTACCGCGAAGGGCCGCAGCGGGCGGGCCACACGCCCCGCACCCGCATCCTGTACGACGCCCTGCCCTGCTCGCCCTGCCGCCGCCGCCCCACCTGCAACGGGGCCTTCACCTGCATGACGCAGCTCACCGTCGAGCGCGTGCGCGACGCCGCCACCACGCTGCTGGAGGTCACCACATGAAGGTCCTGCACGTCGAAGCCGGCATGCACCTGTACGGCGGCGCGCTGCAGGTGGTCTTCCTGCTGCGCGGGCTCAAGGCACGCGGCGTGGACTGCGTGCTGGCCTGTCCCACCGGCAGCGCCATCGCCACCGAGGCCGCGCCCCACGCCCGCATCGCAGCCCTGCCCATGAAGGGCGACGCCGACATCGGCCTGACCGGTCGCCTGCGCCGCCTCATCCGCGAGTTCCGCCCGGACGTGGTCCACCTGCACAGCCGCCGGGGCAGCGACATCTGGGGCGCCGTCGCCGCGCGCCTCGAAGGCGTGCCCGTGGTGCTCAGCCGCCGCGTGGACAACCCCGAATCGCGCTTCGTGGTGCGCCTCAAGTACCGCCTGTACGACGAGGTCGTGACCATCTCCGACGGCATCCGCCAGGTGCTGCTCTCCGAAGGGGTGCCGCCGGCCAAGCTGCACTGCGTGCTCAGCGCCGTCGACACCGACCACTACCGGCCCGACCGCAGCCACCTGGCTTGGTTCCGCGAGGCCTTCGGCCTGGCCGACGACGAGCTCAGCATCGGCATGGTGGCGCAGTTCATCGCGCGCAAGGGCCACTCGACGCTGCTGGACGCCCTGCCCGCGGTGGTCGCGCAGCACCCGCGGCTCAAGGTCATCCTGTTCGGCCAGGGCCCGCTGCATGGCGAGATCCAGGCCCGCGTGCAGGCCGACGCGCTGCTGTCGCGTCACGTCATCCTGCCGGGCTTTCGCAAGGACCTCGACCGCGTGCTGCCCTGCCTGGACGTGCTGGCTCACCCCGCCTTCATGGAGGGCCTGGGCGTGTCCCTGCTGCAAGCCGCGGCCTGCGGCGTGCCGCTGGTGGGCGGTCGCGCCGGGGGCATCCCCGAGATCATCCAGCCCGGCCTGAACGGCGAGCTGATCGAGCCCGGCGACACCGGCGCGCTGGTGCGCGAGCTCAGCAAGCTGCTGGCCTCGCCCGAGCTGCGCCAACACTATGGCGCTGCGGGGCGCCGGTGGGTGGAGCAGCGCTTCTCGATCGACGCGATGGTCGCGGGCAACCTCGCGGTCTATCAGCGCGCCAGCAACGCGTCCACGCAAGCCGCCAGGTCGGCGTAGCCCGCATCGGCGCCGGCCAGGCCGTCGGTCGACTCCTCGTTGTCCGACTGCACGATGTAGGCGCGCCCCAGGCCGGCCGCCCGGGCCGCTTCGATGTCCGAGGGCTTGTCGCCCACCAGGAACGAGTCGGCCAGCGACAGGTTCAGCTCCTTGGCCGCGCGCAGGATCATGCCGGGCTCGGGCTTGCGGCAATCGCAATCGACGGCCAGCTCCGGCACGCTGCCCTTGGGGTGATGCGGGCAGTGGTACACGGCCTCCACCTCGGCGCCCGCCTCGGCCAGCGCGGCCCGCATGTGGCGCGTCAGCTCCTGGAACTGCGCTTCGGTGTACATGCCGCGCGCCAGCCCGGACTGGTTGGTCACCACGACCAGGGCGTAGCCGGCTTCGCGCAGGCGGCGCATGGCGTCGACGGCACCGGGCACGAACTCGAACTCGTCCCACTGGTGCACGTAAGCGCGGTCCAGGTTGATGACGCCGTCGCGATCCAGGAAGGCCGCCTTGCGCGGCGCCCCGGCGCGGATGCGCTTGACCAGCGAGGTCGTCGAGTAGCCGTCCACGAAGGGGATGGCCAGGGACTCGCCGCCCCAGGAGCGCACCACCGCCGTCTCCTCCAGCGCCTCCATGTCGTAGTCGCCGCCCTTGACGTACACATCGGGGCGGGCCTCCTTGATCAGGGACACGGGCGTGCGCTCGTCAAAAAAGGTCACCAGCGCCACCGAGGCCAGGCCGGCCAGCACGGCGGCGCGGTCTTCTGCGCGGTTGAGGGGTCGGTCAGGGCCCTTGCCCAGCGATCGCGCCGAGGCGTCGGAGTTGACCGCCACCACCAGCGAGCCACCCAACTGGCTGGCGTTGTGCAGGTAGGCCACGTGGCCGCGGTGCAGCACGTCGAACACCCCGTTGGTGAAGACGATGGGGCGGGGCAGGTCGGCCAGGCGGGCCGGCAGGTCTTCGCGGGCGCAGACCTTGTCCATCAGCTGGGGCTGGGCGCGCTCGCTCATGCGAACAGCTCCTCGTAGCTCAGCGTGGCGGTGCCGAACTTGGCCACCACCAGGCCACCGGCGCGGTTGGCGTGGGCCATCGCGTCTTGCAGCGACAGGCCACAGGCCAGCATCAGGGCCATGGTGGCGATCACGGTGTCTCCCGCACCGGTGACGTCGGCCACCTCACGGGCCTGCGCCTGCACGTGGTGGATGGCGTCGCCCTCGAACAGGGACATGCCCTCCTCCGAGCGGGTCAACAGCAGGGCCTGGAGCTTGAGTTGCTCGCGCAGGGCGCGGGCCTTGGCGGTCAGGTCGGCCTCGTCCTTCCAGTTGCCCACCACCTGCTGCAGCTCGGCGCGGTTGGGGGTGATCACGGTGGCACCGGCGTAGCGGCTGTAGTCGCTGCCCTTGGGGTCGACGAGCACCGGCTTGCCGGCCTGGCGCGCCATCTCGATCATGCGGGGGATGTGGGCCAGGCCGCCCTTGCCGTAGTCCGAGAACAGCACCACGTCGTGGCGCGCGAGCTCGCGCTCGAAGTCGCCCAGCATCTGCGCCAGCACCTCGTGGGTGGGCTCGCGCTCGAAATCCACGCGCAACAGCTGCTGATTGCGGCCGATCACGCGCAGCTTGACGATGGTCTGCATGCCCGGGTCCTGCCCCAGCACGGTGCCCACGCCGTGGCCTTCCAGCAACTCCCGCAGGCGGCGGGCGGGTTCGTCCTGG
Source organism: Burkholderiales bacterium (assembly GCA_016000265.1). Taxonomy (GTDB): domain Bacteria; phylum Pseudomonadota; class Gammaproteobacteria; order Burkholderiales; family Burkholderiaceae_C; genus Aquabacterium. The sequence goes on along the minus strand of JAECRL010000001.1, from coordinate 309,949 downwards.
CCCACCATGCTCAGCAAGGTGACGTTGCCCCCCAGCGTCTTGATGTTGAGGGCCACGTTGGCGGCCCCGCCCACGCGCTCCTCCTCGCTGGCCACGCGCACGACGGGCACGGGGGCCTCGGGGGAAATGCGCTCGACGGCGCCGAACCAGTAACGGTCCAGCATGACGTCGCCCACGACGAGCACACGGTGCGCGGCGAGGGTCTCCCTGGACGGATGGGCAATCGGATTCATGTTGATGTGTTCTGTGAGTGCGACTCGGACGAGCCCCGTATTGTCCGCACAAATGTGTCAGAAGCCCGCAAGCCCCCCTGGACAAGGCGTGACGGCCCATGACCCTCCAGGCAAGGCAAAATAGCGGGTTGCTCCCTGCCCCCAAGCGTTTTTCATGCCCGACACCCAAGACACCCGGCCGCGCACGGTCGTCATGCTGCAGTACGCAGGCATCGGCGACCTGGTCTGGCACATCCCCTACTTCAAGCTGATCGCCGATCAGAGCCAGGGGGGCAAGGTGACCGTGGTGGCCCAGCCCTCCACGCTGACGCGCGGCTTCATCGGCAAGGAAGCCTGGGTCGAGGCCGTCATCGACCACGACCACCGCCCCCGCCGCTCCGACCGCCGCCGCGGCGCCCACGCCGGCTTCAAAGGCATGTGGCGCATGGCCCGGCAGCTGCGCGAGGGCCACTTCGATCGCATCATCCTGTTCTCCGGTCGCCCCAGTCGCGGCCTGATCGCCTGGCTCAGCGGCATCCCCACCCGCATGGGTTTCGGCTACCGCTTCCTGCAGCGCATGTTCCTCAACCGGGGCCCGTTCATCGAGGCCTACCAGGGCCCGGCACTGGCCGTCTACCCCGAGGCCAGCGCCTTCATGGTGGCCCACGGCTTCTGCCCCGCCCCCCTGGTCCCCCGCCTGGATCCCCCCACCGCCTTGCTGGCCGACATGCAAGCCCGCCTGGCCCACCTGCCTCGCCCCCTCTACGCTTTCGCCATCGGCACCAGCGAAACCCACAAGCAGTGGGGCATTCAGAACTTCGCCGACCTGGCCTGCGCCCTCATCGCCGAAGGCGGTGGGGTGATGCTGCTGGGTGGGCCAGCCGAGGTCCAGCTCGCCAAAGACATCGAGGCCCTGATCCCTGAAAAAGCCCGCCACGCCCTCACCCTGGTGACCGACGCGCCCGTGCTGGGCAGCGCCGCCGCCCTGCAGGTGGCCGACTTCTGCGTGGGCAACGACACGGGCATGGTCAACGTGGGCGCGGCGGTGGGCCGCCCCAGCTTCGTCGTCATCGGCTCGCGGCCCACGCTGGACCAGGATCCGGTGAACATGCACAACGTGACCGCGGCGAAACTCTCCGACATCACGGTGGAGCGGGTGCTGAACCTGCTGCGCGACGCACGCCGTGCGTCCGCCACCCCTCACTGAGCAAGACATGGAACTCAAAGAAACCGGCCAGAAGATCATCGGGTACGGCAAGCCGCACTGGAAGATGTTCGCGGCCTCCTTCCTGTTCTTCACGATCGGCGCGGCCGTGGAGCCGGTCATCCCGGCGCTGTTCAAGAAGCTGATCGACTCGGGCTTCAAGGAAGGCCTGAACTACCCGCTGTGGCTGGTGCCCATCGTCATCATCGGCCTGTTCCTGATCCGCGGAGCCTTCAACTTCGCGGGCAACTACAGCATGACCTCGAGCATCTCCAGCGTGGTGCTCGACCTGCGTCGAGACCTCATGCGCGGCCTGCTGCGAGCCGACGCCAAGCTCTTCACGACGATCAGCCCCGGCCTGGCCGTCACCAAGATCATCAACGACCCCCAGATGGCCTCGCAGACCCTGGGCAACGTGATGATCTCGGTGATCAAGGACACCATGTCCCTGATCTTCCTGCTGGGCTACCTGCTGTACCTGAACTGGCAACTCACCCTGCTGTCGTTCATCAGCATGCCCCTGCTGGGCTTCCTGCTCAAGAAGGTGCAAAAGCGCCTGTCGCAGGTGGGGCAAGCGCAGTACGAATCGCAGCAACGCCTGGTCAACACCGTGGACGACAACGCGCGCGCCTGGCGCGTGGTGCGCACCTTCGACGCCGCCGACTTCGAGCTCGCACGCTTCGACAAAGAAGCCAACGTGCTGCGGCGCATGGTGCTCAAGACCATGGCCACCAGCTCGCTGATCACCCCGCTGACCCAGGTCGTGGCCGCCATCGGCGTGTCCATCATCATCACCCTGGCCATCCACCAGGCCAGCCAGGGCTCCACCACCGTCGGCGAGTTCGTCTCGTTCATCACCGCGCTGCTGATGACCATCTCCCCGATGCGCCACCTCACCGACGTCTACCAGCCCGTCACCGGTGCGCTCATCACCGCACGCGGTGCCTTCGACCTGGTCAACGCACCGATCGAGCCCGACAACGGCACCAAGGAGATGCCCACGTCGCGCGGCGAAATCGAGTTCAACGACGTGAAGGTTCACTACGAAGGCGCCGCCATGCCCTCGCTGGACGGCTTCACCCTGCACATCCAGCCGGGACAGACCGTGGCCCTCGTGGGCTCGTCAGGCGCGGGCAAGACCACCGTCGTCAACACCCTGCTGCGCTTTGCCAACCCCACCAGCGGTGGCATCCGGCTGGACGGTGAGCCCATCGATGAGCTCAAGCTCGCCAGCCTGCGGCGCCACTTCGCGGTGGTGTCTCAGGACATCGTGCTGTTCGACGGCAGCGTGGCCGCCAACGTGGCCTACGCCAGCCCGCAAGGCATCGACCGCGACAAGGTCGAGCGCTGCCTGCGCGCGGCCAACCTGTGGTCGCACGTCTCGACCATGTCCGACGGCATGGACACGGGCGTGGGCACGAACGGCAGCATGCTGTCCGGTGGCCAGCGCCAGCGCCTGGCCATCGCCCGCGCGCTTTACCGCGACGCCGCCATTTGGATCTTCGACGAAGCCACCTCGGCCCTCGACTCCGAGTCCGAAGCCGTGGTGCAGCGCTCCATCGAAGACCTGCGCCACGCCAAGACGCTCATCCTCATCGCCCACCGCCTGAGCACCATCCGCAACGCCGACGTCATCTGCGTGATGTCGGAGGGCAAAATCGTGGAACAAGGCACCCACGCCGAGCTGATCGCCGCAGGCGGCCTGTACGCCGGCATGGTGCGCATCCAGTCGGCCAACTGAACACCCCAGCCCACCAGAGAGTCCCCAGATGATCATCGTCACAGGCGCAACCGGCTTCATCGGCTCCAACATCGTGGCCGACCTCAACGCACGCGGGCGCACCGACGTGCTCCTGGTCGACGACCTGGGCACGCAGGGCAAGTGGAAGAACATCGCCAAGCGGCGCTTCCTGGATTTGGTCGACTACCGCGACCTCGACCGCCTGCTGCCCACGCTGAAGGCCGCCGATGCCGTCTTCCACATGGGCGCCAACTCGTCGACCACGTCCACCGACGGCGACGAGATCCTGCGCGTCAACCTGCACGCCACCATGGCCTGGTGGAAGTGGTGCACGCACACGGGCACCCCCTTCATCTACGCTTCATCGGCCGCCACCTACGGCGACGGCCACCAGGGCTTCAACGACGACCAGAGCCCCGACGCCCTCGACCAGCTCGCGCCCTTGAACCTCTACGGCTGGTCCAAGCACCAGTTCGACAAGTGGGCTGTGGAGCGCGCCGCCGAAGGCCACGCCCCGCCGCAATGGGCCGGCCTGAAGTTCTTCAACGTCTACGGCCCCAACGAGTACCACAAAGGCGACATGCGCAGCCTGGTGGCCAAGAACACCGAACTGATCGCCCGCGGTGAAACCATCCGCCTGTTCAAGTCGCACAAGGAAGGCTACGCCGACGGCGCGCAGCTGCGCGACTTCGTCTACGTCAAGGACTGCTGCGCCGTGATGATGTGGCTGCTCGACAACCGCCAGGCCAGCGGCGTCTTCAACCTCGGCACGGGCCAGGCCCGCAGCTTCGTGGACCTGATGCAGGCCATCGGCGCGGCGCTGAACAAACCCGTGAACATCGAGTTCGTGGACATGCCCGAGAGCATCCGACCGAACTACCAGTACTTCACCGAAGCCAGGATGGCCAAACTCAAGCAAGCCGGCTTCAGCGGGGACTTCCACTCGCTGGAGCGCGGGGTGGCGGACTACGTGGGCAAGCACCTGACCCGGGCGGACGTCTATCGATGATTCAGCGTACAGCACTCGATGCATCGCACGTGAAGCCCCTGATTTCCACAAATACCAAATAATATGACGCAAAATACCACGAGGATCAGCGTGCAAAAATTCAAGGAATGGCTGCGCAAGAAGAACAGGGCGCGCTTGGCAAAACGCCACGCATCCCAAAGCCCCAGAGGCCCGAATCTGTGCGAAGGAATAAATTTTGAAGAAATCGTCCGTCCCACATCCATCCAACTCACCCCCTCTGACGATCCCGAAATATCTATCATCATCCCTGGATACGGCAAAGCCGCGTACACACTGCGTTGCCTGAAGTCACTGGTGACAGGTGCAGGCAATTGCAGCTACGAAGTACTGGTAGTGGAAGATGCCTCAGGAGACGCCTCAGCCGACCAGTTGCGCCAAGTCAAGGGCATCACATTGATTTGGAATCAGGAAAATCTCGGCTTCCTCCGATCATGCAATAAGGCGGCGCAGCAGGCGCGCGGCCAGTTCATTTATCTGCTCAACAACGACACCATCCTGCTTCCGGGCGCGTTGGAAGCATTGGTTCAAACAGCCAAAGCGTTCCCGGAAGCTGGCATTGTTGGCTCCAAGCTGATTTACCCGACGGGGCGCTTGCAAGAAGCTGGCGGCATCGTGTGGTCCAACGGGGACGCCGCCAACTACGGCCGCAACCAAGACCCCAACGAACCACGCTACAACTACCTCCGGGAAGCTGACTACATATCAGGCGCATCCATTTTGTTGCGGCGCGATCTGTGGAATGGCATGGGTGGCTTTGACGAGCGCTATGCCCCTGCATATTACGAAGACACCGATCTGTCGATTCGTTTGCAAAAAAACGGCCACCCTACGCTGTATGAACCACGCTCGGTGGTTGTTCACTGCGAGGGGGTCAGCAACGGCACCTCTACTCGCCACGGCATCAAAGCATATCAAGTCATCAACCGGGAAAAATTCATCGCCGCGCACGAGGATTACTTGCGCAAGTGCAAGGGTTACTCTGGCGATCTGAGCTATCGGTCGGTCGATACCATGCGAAAACGCGAAGGCTTGGTGCTCATTGTTGACCACTACCTGCCAGAACCCGATGTGGATGCAGGCTCGCGCAACATGATCGAGTTCATCCGGACGCTGCAGGCCTTGAACTACGTCGTAAAGTTCTGGCCGCAAAATCTGATTGGCACTCCTCAATACGTTCACATGCTGGAGCACATGGGTGTCGAGACATTCCGGGGCCCGTATCAAAAATCATTTGAAAAATGGATCGAATCCTCTGGCAAGGACATCACACACGTCCTGTTGAGTCGCCCCACAGTCGCGCCATTTTATTTTGACGCAGTCCGCCGGTACACCAACGCGAAGGTCATTTACTACGGACACGATCTGCACTTCTCGCGCATGCACATGGAGGCGGAGGTGAAAAAAGCGCCAGCCATTGCCGATGCAGCGGAGAAAATGCGAACGACGGAGATGGACATCTGGTCTAAGTCTGACCTTGTGTTGTATCCCTCTCAAGAAGAGGTGGACACCATCCTTGCGATGGCACCCCGCACGAACGCCGCTTTCGTGCCACCATTTCAATTTGACACCTTTGAGGTCAAGTCAAAGGCACACGCTGGGCTCAAAATCCTGTTCGTCGCAGGCTTCCAGCATTCGCCCAACGTGGACGCCGCTCAATGGTTGATCAAGGACGTCATGCCCCAAGTCTGGGAAAGCGTGCCTGACGCACAGGTGTACCTGGTCGGCTCCAAGCCCACCACTGATGTAAAGGCCCTGTCGAAGATTCTGCGCGTTACGGTCACCGGCAGCGTGACTGCCGAAGAATTGGCCCAGCACTACGCCTCAGCCCGCGTGTCGGTTGTGCCTTTACGGTTTGGTGCAGGCGTCAAGCTCAAAGTGGTGGAAACCATGCAGTCTGGCGTTCCAATCGTAACCACCAGCGTCGGTTTGCAAGGCCTGCCAGGCATTGGCGGCGCGCTCCAGCCGCACGACATGCCCGCGCAAATCGCTGCGGAATTGATTGCGCTGCTCCGCTCCGACGAGCTGTGGATGTCCCGAAGTTCGTCCCAAACCCGATACGTACGTTCGCATTTCTCAACCACGCAAATGCAGCAGCGATTCCTAGACCTGCTGGGAAGCCTGTCAGATTCGGCCGATGAGGCCGCTCAAGAGGCGAATGCGACCAATACTCAAGTACAGCACATCATTGACGGCTTCACTTTCTACAACGAGGTGGACATGCTTGAGTTGCGACTGAGGTACCTGTACCCCTATGTGGACAAGTTTCTTATTGTCGAGGCAGATCACAAATTCAGCGGAGAAGCCAAACCCTTCTTGCTGAAAGAATTGATGGCAACGAGCCGCTTCGCATGGGCGGCCGACAAGGTCAGTATTCGATCCATTCACATCGACACCAGCCAGATGCGATTGGACGCTCGCCCTGAGAGCTACGACCCCACAACCGATTTCTGGAAAATCGAAGCCACCCAACGCAATGCCATTCGCCCTGAAACCATGAGCGCAAATGACATCCTGCTGATGGGCGACGTGGATGAAATCCCAAACGCAGAAACACTCAAACTGCTGCGTCAAAACCGCCAGTTCAGGCGGTGGGTTCAAAAAGAGCCACGCGCATTCCGACAGTCCTTCTTTTACTACAATCCTCATTGCCTCAAAGCTGAGCCTTGGGCCGGCACGATCGTGATCGGCAGCGAAGTGGCTGCACGCATGAGCAACCAGGACATCCGAAGCAAGCGTTATAAGTGGAAGCCTCTGGAAAATGGAGGCTGGCACTTCAGCTATTTCATGTCGCCGGAACAAATTGCCGACAAAATCCAATCGTTCTCACACCAAGAATACAACACCGAGTACATCCGGGATGCCAATCGCATCCGCGCCATGATTCAGCAGAAAAAAGACATCTTCGAAAGAGATGAAGCTTTCGTGCCCTTTGACACCCACACATTGCCAAACGAGTTGCGTTCACTGCTGAGCACCCTGTACCCGTACTTTGGTGAACTCTGACAGGCTTTTTCGCCTACTTTGTCAATCTTTTACCCAGATGGCACGCCATTGAGCCCCAACACCGCACTCATCACCTTGGTGGTACCCGTCTTCAACGAAGAAGAGGCCATTCCTCTGTTCATTGAGGAAATCCGCAAGGTCAGCCTGGATACCCTCCATGCAAAACTGGAGGTGCTGTTCGTCAACGACGGCAGCACCGATGCCACCTTGCGAATTTTGCGGGCGTTGCAGCTGCAAGAGTCTTTCGTGGGTTACATCGACCTGAGTCGCAACTTCGGGAAAGAAGCCGCCATGACGGCCGGACTGGAACATGCCACTGGCGATGCCGTCATTCCCATGGATGTGGACCTGCAAGACCCTCCTGAGTTGATCGCCGAGATGGTGGCTCGCTGGCGCGAGGGCGCCGAGGTGGTGCTGGCACGACGCGCGAACCGTGACTCAGACACCGTCCTCAAGCGCGCCACGGCCTCGTGGTTCTACAAGGTGCACAACTGGCTGGCCACGCCCAAGATCCCAGACAACGTGGGCGACTACCGCTTGATGGACCGGAAGGTGGTGGAAGCGCTCAATCGACTGCCCGAGTCTCGCCGCTTCATGAAAGGCTTGTTCGCCTGGATCGGCTTTCAGACGGTCGAGATCAGCTACACCCGCTCGGAACGGGTGGCCGGACAGACCAAATTCAACGGCTGGAAACTCTGGAATTTCGCGATGGAGGGACTGACAAGCTTCAGCACCGCTCCCCTGCAGATTTGGACCTACATCGGTTTCTCAGTGGCGATCCCGTCGCTGGTTTACGCCATTTTCATCGTCTTGCGATCTCTGGTGATTGGCACAGATGTGCCGGGCTACGCCTCCCTGATCGTCGCCATTTGCTTCTTGGGCGGCTTGCAGCTGATCGGGATTGGCGTGCTCGGCGAGTATCTGGGGCGAACCTATCTTGAAACCAAGAAGCGACCTGTCTACGTCGTCCGGGAGTCTGGGCAGGCGCAGTCACCGCAGCATTGAACAGCAGCCAACGGGTCCACATGTTGCGAGCATCCGCACTCCTGTCAGCACCCATGCGCCGACGCATCGGCTGGTTCGCCGTCTCTGGTCTGATCGCAACGTCGCTGCACGCCTTGGTGGCCTTGACAGCCACACGTCAATTCGGATGGACTGCCGGGCCGGCGAATGGCCTTGCGTTCGTTGTGGCGTCGATTGCCTCGTACTACATCAACACCTTGCTGGGTGCGAAACGTGAATCGACACTGCCGTTGTTCGTCCGCTTCTGTTCGGTGGCGGCCATCTGCGCCGTACTGGCCTACCTCATCGCGTCGGGCGCCAGCTGGGCAGGTGCGGGAGACATCTTGACCGTGCTCATCGTTTCAGCCGCCATGCCCCCCATCACGTTCACCATGCACACCCTCTGGACCTACAAACATGCCCATTGAGGATCCCCAAGGCCAAGATGCCCGTCATCGGCCACGCAAACACGACATCCTGATCCTCGTTCTGATCGGTGTCCTAGGCCTGATCACCCTGATTGCCAATCCGGGTTATTTCTCGCATGACGAGTGGCAAAAATTCGATCACTACATCAACCACGGCTTCAAGTCTTACGCACTGGCCTATGGGCAAATCAGCGTCGGATCCGGCTTTGGCACACCTGTGCGCCCACTGGCTTTCCTAGTTCAGGGCGTCCACAGCCTGGTCTTTCAAAGTCATCCATTCTTGGTGCACCTGATCAGCGTGGCCAACACGCTCGCAGTGGCCATCGCCTTGTATGCAGGCTGCATGCGTTTCGGCCTGTCGCGGCGCAGCGCGATGTTGTCGGCTGCCCTGTTCATGCTGAACCCCATGACGACGCTGGCGACAGGCTGGTCTGCCGCACTCATGGACCAGATGTACGTATCGTTTGGGCTCCTGACCCTCTACCTGGCCGATCGGTATGTCCGTGACGAACAGGCAAGCCCCTTGAGCCTGCTGCCGATTGCCATCAGTGGCATGGCGGCCGTGCTGTCGAAGGAGACAGGCATCATCTTCCCCGCCACGCTGCTGCTGCCGATGGCCTTGACGCCCCAGTTGGTGTTGCCGCGTTGGCGTCGGCTGCTGGTCGCTGGCGCGGCATGGTCACTGCCCATCCTGGGCTACTTGCTCTTCCGGGCAACGGCCATCCAATCGTCCTTTCACGCGGGACAGAGCGACCCCTACGCCGCCTCGCTGCGCTACATCGCCGACAACTTGTTTGTCTACTGGCAATACCCATTCCACCCGCTGATTGGCGAGGCCATCGCCTGGCAGAGCAAGCCGCTCTGGTCTCTTTGGCTCGCATTTGGCGCCCACTGTCTGTTGGTTGCGATGGTCGCGGTGGTGTTCCGTTGGCGAGCAGCCTTGCTGTACCTTTTCTTCTACCTGATTTTCTTGCTGCCCGTTTTGTTCATTCCGCAAAAGGGATCGCACTACCTGTTTGCCTCGGCAATCCCCTTGAGCATCGCTCTGGCATGCCTTGCCACCCATTCGAAAACGGCGGTGAAGGCCTTGGGCATCGCGCTGGCGGTCGTTCTGGTTTATCACGGACTTCGGTTCCAAGGCGAGATCTACAAAGTCGGGCGCTGCATGGACCGCATCGCCATCACCCTGGAAGCCAATCACGTTGCCGCTGGTGCGTCGAAAGACGTGTATTTCTCGACGGAGGAGTTCGCACCCAAGCACCTGCTGCTGAGGTTGATCACCGGTCGTGACCAGGTCGGCGGACACAAGGGCGTGAACCTTCACGCCAACGAAGTGGACCAAGCCGCGCCGCAAGGTGCCCTGGCTCTGAAACTCAACAAGCAATGCTTGCTGACGCCAGTCCCGGCGCAGTGACGGTTTTTGCACCACCCCACACGCCATGAACCGTCCAAGCCTGGGACAGCTCTTTGAAGAAAGAGCCAACAACTTCAACCTGATTCGCGTGCTGGCAGCCCTGGCCGTGATCTATGGGCATGCGGGCGCCATCACGGGCCAGGGTCCTGCCGACTTCTTCCTGCGAAGCGTCGGCCACAAGTTCATCGGTGGCGTGGCCGTCGATGTGTTCTTCGTGCTGAGCGGCTTCCTGATCACCAGCAGCGCACTGAGCCAGCGTGGCCTCGCGTACTACGCAACCTCACGGCTGCTGCGCATCTACCCGGCACTGATCGTCTGCGTTCTGTTGTCGGTCTTCCTGCTCGGCCCCGCATTGACGACCCTGGACCTTGGCGCCTACTTCCATTCGCGGCAATCCTGGGTCTACCTTTGGCAGAACATGACCGCCTGGAAAACCCAGTACGAATTGCCGGGGGTCTTCTTGACGAACCGTGACCATGCGGTCAATGGCTCTTTGTGGTCGCTGGCAGTCGAAGTCAGGCTGTACATCATCGTGCTCGTCTTCTTGTGGGCGGGGCTCTTGACACGCAGGAGTGCATTCAACACCGTGTTTGCCCTGATCATGGCCATCAGCTTGGCCAGACCCGAAGTGTGGACGCCACTGATCCAGTACGACAACCACCGCGACGTGACCCTGATGTTCCTGATCGGGGCATTCATGTGGGTCAACCGAAACGACATCCCGATGAACCCGGCCGTGGCCGTGCTCCTCTTGCTGTTTGCGTCGGCGCTGCACAAAACGCCCTACTTCGGACTGGCATACACACTGGCGCTGCCATACTTCGTTTTCGTGGCGGCCTACCTGCCTGGCCTGTCGTGGTTCAATCGCGCAGGCGACTATTCATACGGCATTTACCTTTACGGCTGGCCTTGTCAGCAACTGGCCCTGATGTGGTGGCCAACCTCGAGCAACCTGGCCAACACGGCTCAAAGCAGCTTGATGGCGTTCTCGATGGCGTTGTTGTCCTGGCACTTGATTGAACAACCCGCCATGGGCCTCAAGAAGCGGCTGCTGCGCAGCACCACTGCCGCTGCCCCCACCACCCTCACAGCAGAATCCAAATGACCGATACCCACATGCATTCGCCGCTTCTGGAAGAGAGCGACAAGTCCTTCTGGCATGGCTACCTGGATTTTTACGGTCGCCTGCTGCCCAAGGTGATGAACGACCCCATCGTTGAATTCGGCGTCTTTCACGGTCACTCGATCCGGTGGCTGCTGGACACCTACCCGGCAGCCAAAATCTATGGCGTGGACATCCTTCAGATTCAGCCGGAATGGCCCACATCGGACCGGGTGGAGTACCGATGCGTCGATCAGTCGAATGAGCGTGCGGTGGCAGAGTTTTTCCGCTCCATCGGCCAGCCAGGCATGATCATCGAAGACGGCTCCCACATCCCCAGTCACCAGGCACGCTGCCTGCGTCTGGGCCTGGAGCACCTGAAGCAAGGCGGTCTGTACGTCTTGGAAGACATCCACAGCTCGCACCCACAACACGAGCTGTACCGCGAGGAGTTGGGTGAGGCTCGCCCACCCAACGACGCACAACAACACCCGACGGTCCTGTCCTTGCTGCTTTGCTTTGAGCACCTGCTGCGCACGGGCCAGTCGCTGAATCCGCAACAGCTTCGTCAGTTCACAACGCCAGGATTCATGACCGAGGCGCAGCTCAAAGCGATGTTCGCAAAGATCAAGCGCATCGAGTTTTTCAAGCGCACAACCTTGCCGACGCGGTGCTGGGCGTGCAACTCCACCGCATTCAACTACACCGACTTCAAGTGCGAATGCGGGGTTGACCTCATGAAGGTGGCGGACAGCATGACCGTGTTCATAGAGACGCACTGACCTGTCCGCCCCCACGAGGTATCGACCAGGTACAGCATTTTTACGTCAGTACGAGCATGCGATTTTCAAGAACTCACTTGCCTCGAAAAATCTTCGGCATCCAGGATCGCTTGCGCTCGTCCGCCACATGCACTGGCTGCTGCGTGGGTTGCAGCGCAGGCTGCATGGCTTGGTGATGCGGAGAGGCGAGAATCGATTTGTGCAACTCGACTGAATGAGCGAGCAGCTTGAGATAGCGAGTCTTCAATGATGAGTTTTCAAACGCATCCACTGCATAAACCGCCCGCTCATCAACGCCAACGCACTTGATCAAAGAAACATCAATGGCAGACGAATTCCCGCAGTAATACCCATGACCTTTGGGAAGGTGAGTGAAGCCTGCATCAACCATGCTTGAAGGAAATACCGTCGATTTGTGGACCGCACTCTCCAAACAGATGAAATCATGCTCTGACAGAGGAACATCATCCAAGATGGCTTCGACGATCTCCGGGTAAATCCATGCAAAATTGATACATTCGGATGGAAGCGGCGTCGTCACAATCAATCTTCGGGCAACGCGCATCATTTCCGAAATGGCACCGATGGAGCGATCACCATACAGGTGCTCTAAATTCTCCATTGACAAAGCGAAATCAAAGTCCTGGTCTAGGCAGGGAAGTTTGTCAGACCCACACAAAGTCACCTTGTCATAAACAGAGTGTTGATCATTCTGATGCTTGGCGACTGTGGCCGGAGACCAATCGATGCCTTCGACCCGGGCAAACAAGCCGGGAAGCGCGTCTTTGATGAGTCGCATTTGATGACCCAAGCCGCACCCGACATCAATCACAGACACCCCGTTCTGGATGACATTCGCAGCTTGCATCTCTTTGAACATGTCAATCACTTCATGCGCAACCCATGGGGGGGAAGCCTGACCAGCAGTGGTCAACAATTTTCGGTAGGTCCTGACTTCACTCACGATTGATCCAATCTGATTTTCAGAGATTTTTTACACCAAAAATAAAGCTCAACAAACACCCTAATTACTTGGATGTAGCAAGTAGTAGTTAACAGCTTCTGACTGACGCCCCAAAAGTCGCTTTGAATGCTCCAGCGACAAGTGGTGCTTGTCGTAGGTGAAAAGAATTTCACTGGCATCGAACACGTCAAAGTGCCCATCGGTTGTCAATGCATCCGTCTTGTCGATGAACAGGTAACCCAATCGAGCGGCAGTGCTGGCAACCACTTGATCTGAGGGCGCGGCCTTGAGCAAAGGCATGAGCCGAGCGCGATCCAGGCCAACACGATTGACGATCTCAGGCAGGTCGTCATGCACACGCCACGTCTGGCCAAACACCACAACTTTCTGCACGCCCTGGTCATGCAGGAACTGCAAGTAATCGGCAAGGTACTGCCCGGTGTACCAGTCCACGTACACATTGATGACGATGTAGTCGTAGAGCCGCAAATAGGCCGGGTTGTGGTGCTTGCGGTTGAGTTCCAGGCACTGCGGCAAATCGGGGTGCCCTGCAGCGACGATCTTGTCGATGCTGGGATGTGGCGGACACCCCCCCAAATCAGACAGCGTGAAGTTGTCGCCAGGAAAACGGGTGACAAAAGCGTTGTACGCATCCACCGCATGGCTGTCGCCGATGACCAGGGCGTTGCGCTTGCCCGGCACACGGTCATCGCAATGGTCCGAAACCTTGACCATGCACACCTGCTGGCGCAACTGGAAGCGCGCCTTGCGACGCAGTTCAACCTCTTTCGGGGTGACCTGGCTGGCCGCCCAGGAGCGCATCTGGACCCAGCTTTCTTGCTGCATCGCCCACCCCGCGCCCAGCAAGGTGGCCGTTGACAGCAGCAAACCCACAAGGAAGCGGCGGTTGCCCCCAGCGGGCACCTGCCGCAGGCGCTGCTCCACCAGGCGATGCACCAGGTGCCCCAGCACCAGGGTGACGGCCAACAGGATGACCTGCTCTTTCACGGTGAAGTGCTCGCGGCCCTTGGCCACGCGCAGGAACACCACCAAGGGCCAGTGCACGAGGTAGGTTGAATAGCTGGTCCGCCCCAGGTAGACGGACACAGGGTTGTTGAGCAGCCAAGCCCATCGGCTGGACGCGCCGGCCCACAGCACCAGGGCGGCGCCCAAGCAAGGCACGAGCGCATTCAAGCCAGGGAATGCCGTTCGGGCACCGAAGCCAAAGATCGCCACGGCGATCAAGCCGAGGCCCGCCACCAAAGCAACATCGGCTTTCCCCGTCCCCTTCGCGCACGGCGCCACACCGGTGGCGAGCAGCGCGCCAATGACGAACTCATGGATGCGGAAGGGCGCCAGGAAGAACGCAGCGGCCGGAGCAGCATGAGACAACCACTCGGCCAAGCCCAGCGCCAGCAGGAAAAGCACGACAGCCAGCAGACGGAACCAGCGCCCAGTCCGTGCGACGAGCAGCAGCAGCGGCCACAGCAGGTAGAACTGCTCTTCGACCCCCAGCGACCATGTGTGCAACAGCGGCTTGTAGTCCGATGCCGCGTCGAAATAGCCGCTGCCCAGGTAAAAGTGGATGTTGGAAATGGACAGCGCTGCAGACACCAGGCTCGCGCCAAACGCCATCAGCCGGTGGTGTGAGAGCAAAACAACCGCCGCGATGGCCGACGCGAACAGCGTGACGTAGAGCGCCGGCAACAGGCGTCGGGCGCGGCGCAGGTAAAAACGCCGCAAGCTCACGGTGCCGCTCTCGGCCAGTTCGCGCGACAAGCCACTCGTGATCAGATAGCCACTGATGACGAAGAAGACATCCACGCCCGCGAAGCCACCCGTCAGCGTGGCCACCTGGAGGTGGAAGAGGATGACTGCCATCACCGCGATGGCGCGCAGACCGTCAATCTCGGGAACGTAGGCCGGGCTGGCAGAACGCATGAACAGGGCCACTGAAGCTGTCGAACTCGACATTATCCGTGAGCGGGCCCCGTGATCTCGGTCATCCACCCAGCAGACAAGCCCTGATCGCCAGCTTCACGTGGTCCATGCGCCACCCCTGTTTCTGGGCGCGCCGTGCATTCAAACGCCACGCCTGACGTCTGCGCCCTTCAGCGATCAATGACTTCACCAGCTTGCGGGTGTGCTTGTGCAGGATCAACTCATCCGGTGCGGCGTTCAACCAGGCTTCAAGCTCGGTTTCCGAGAACATCCTGGCGAAGTGCTCGATGCCATGGAAGCCGAACGTTGGGCGCAAGGGCCCTTGCTCGATGCCAAATTGAGCCGCCATGTCCGCTGGCGCGAACTCGATGCCGAAACGCTCGATCAATTGCTGTCGGAGGTGCTTGCAAATGACATCGTCCTCTGCATCATCCCCATCACAAGGCAACTGCGCCAAGGCTTCCAGCAAGCGCCTGCTGCGCAAGGAGAAACCACCATTGCCAACGCCAATGGCTTGACTTTTGTGATACCACGGCGGCCCGATGTAGTCCACCGACAGGAAATCATCGCGCCACATGGAGGCATCCACCACAAAACCATCCCATTGCACGATCAGGCAATGGCTGGTCTGGATGTGAGGCAGCAGGCCGTGCAAAACAAAACGTGAGTACTCGCCAATGTTTCGTAATGCAGGGATGCCGATCCAATCGATGCCATCCAAGGGCATCGCGCAAGAATCTGCACCTTCGTTGCCAAAGAAAATCACGCGTCCAAAATCGACTTGGGAGATGCACTTTTGCACCGCCTCAAGCGCTTGCCTAGGCGTGCGCGTGTCAACACACACCAAGGTGACATCATGCAGTGACAGCTTGGACGGACGGGGGCTGGAGACGACCATTCAGAAGAGTTGGCAGAGCGGCTGTAGGCAGATGATATGCCTTGGCATGCAGCAGCGAGGCAGCCGACAGAGCAGCCTTCAACGGCTGGAGCTTCCGCGTCTGGCTTGCGCAACCGAAGCCGCGACTTGCCCCATGCTTTCAAGTTATCAGAATGCATGCAGTCACCTCCTGCATTGAGGCGCCAACAGCCCAACACCCTCCTGCCGTCACCTCTGCCCACAAGATCCGTCCTTCAGGACGATTCCCACCCCTCCTGTGCCTACCCAAAGTACCCCTCGGCCCGCTCATCCCGACAATCCGCAGCCAAGCACTCACACAGGCGTCACCATGTCTCAAAACCTCCTATTCCTCAGCCTCACCGACGCTGACTAGGCCGACATCGACGCCGCCCTGGCCGTGCTGGAGCGCCACGCCGTCAACCTGGTCAACTTGTCCACAGCCGACCGCCGCAGCCTCAACAAAATGGACGACAAGTCCGAGACCTTCTGCCGCCAGGCCCTGCGTGTGCTCGACCAGAACCACCATGTGCTGCCGCCCACGCTCTACCTGGCAGAGGCGCAACGCAATCTCGCGCAATTCGACCTGCTGCGCACACGCGCCGCCCGCCTGGAAGTGCGATGGGCAAGATCGACGACACCCTCACCGACCTGGGCAGCGACGTCATGAACGCTTCGCTGGAAGGCTACGCGCTGTTGCGCATCGTCGGCGAGGGTTCGGGGCTGGAAACGCTGCGCAACAGCATGGGCGCCCGCTTTGCTCGCCGCAAGCGCCAAACCAAAGGAAGAGGCCTCTGAAGCACCTGCAGCGGCCCGGACCGTGCAATGAGCCACGAGCGGTCCGCGCAAGCGGGTCGCCGCCATTCCGAGTCGCCCCTCAGCCCATCAGCCCCGCGTGTCGCCCGAAGTGCTCGACCCGCGGTTTTTTGGCATGGCGTGCCAATCTTTTGGCTTGGAAGGGTCAAGCCGGAAACACCCGCGCGCCGACCGAAAAGCCCGACACGACAGCCAATGCAGGCAACGCGTAAGTGACATCGGGCAATACGCGGGGCTCACGTGCGCGACGAGTCGCTTCCACCGGGCGACACCCTGCTGTGAAATGGCGGCACACCGCATGGGAAGTGCCGCTGGTGGGCCAGATTGGACGGACGGCCGAGTGTGACGGCTGCTGGCGAGGCGATCGCACTGCAACTCCCCCGCCTGGCCTGATCTCCGGGTTACATTGCGCCAGCCCACTCAGATGCCGCCCTTCCGTGCACGCCAGCCGAACCATCCCCCGAGTCATCCACCAGACATTGCCTGACAAGCAGCGCCTGGCCCCCGGCATCGCCGACAACATCGCCCGCCTGCAAGCCATGAACCCAGGCTGGCGCCACGTGCTGCACGACGACGGCGACATCCTGCACTACGTCAGCAAGCACTTCGGTGCCGACGTTCTGAGCGCCTACAACAGCATCAACCCCTTGTACGGCGCCGCCCGCGCCGACTTCTTCCGCTACCTGCTGATGTTCCAGGACGGCGGTGTGTACCTCGACGTCAAATCGGGCTGCACCCAGCCGCTGGACACGGTCATCCGCCCAGGCGACGAGTTGCTGCTGTCTCGCTGGAACAACCAACCAGGCGAGAAATTCGCGGGCTGGGGCGCGCACATCGACGATGGGGTGCCCAGCGAGTTGCAAAACTGGCACATCATCTGCCGCCCCGGCCACCCGCTGATGAAGGCCGTCATCGACTCCGTGCTGCACAACCTCCACACGTACTCCATGCGGCAACAAGGCGTCGGCAAGTTCGGTGTGCTGCGCACCACCGGCCCGCTGGCCTACACCCGGGCCATCGAGCCCCTGCTCGACCGGCACCCGCACCGCTTTTTCGACAGCGACGCGGAGGGCCTGGTGTACTCGTCCCTGGTGCTGCCCCCCGGGCAAAGCTCACACATGGGCCTGTTCAAACAGCACTACACCCGCGTGAAGATGCCCCTGGTGTCCTCCGGGCCCCAACGCCCCTGGCATTACGTGCGCTACAAAGCGATGCGCCTGCTGGGGCTGATGCGCTGAGCGACCGGGGCAAAGCCAGCAAACCCCCTCATTTCCTGTCTTCCCCCTGCAACCCCGCATGGCACAGTCAGGCGCGCGCTGTACCATCAGCCGTTCATCCGACCCCCTCCCCAACGTCGCAACCGCGAGCACACCCACGTTCCCATGGCAGCTGAGTCCACCCTGGCAGACTCCCCCGGCACCCTCTCCGGGGTCGCTCGCGTGCTGGTCAACGCCGGCAAGCTCGACGCCAAGGCGGCTGAGACCCTGACGCGCACCGCCCGCGAGCAAAAACGCAGCTTCGTCAGCGCGCTGGTGGGCAGCGGTCGCATCCAGCCCACCGAGCTGGCGCAAACGCTGTCGCAGGCCCTGGCGGTGCCCTTGATGGACCTGTCCGCGGTGGACGTCCAGCGCCTGCCCAAGGGCGTCATCGACAACAAGCTGTCGTCCCAGTACCAGGTCGTCGTGCTGTCCAAGCGCGGCAACCGCCTCTTCGTGGCCGGAGCCGATCCGACCGACCAGGAGGCCATCGAGCGCATCAAGTTCGCCACCCAGCTCACGCCCGAATGGGTCATCGTCGAGCACGACAAGCTGTCCAAGATGCTCGAAGGCCTGACGGCCAGCGCCGAAGATCAGCTCAACGCCATCGCCTCGTCGGACTTCGAGTTCGACGTCAGCGATGACATGGCCCCGGCCCCCGAGGCCGACGCCGCCACCGCCGACGTCGAAGACGCCCCCGTGGTGCGCTTCCTGCAGAAGATGCTGATCGACGCCATCAACGCGCGTGCCTCCGACCTGCACTTCGAGCCCTACGAATACAACTACCGCGTGCGCTTCCGGGTGGACGGCGAGTTGCGCGAGGTCACCCAGCCGCCCGTGGCCATCAAGGACAAGCTGGCCTCGCGCATCAAGGTGATCTCCAAGCTGGACATCGCCGAAAAGCGCGTGCCGCAGGACGGCCGCATGAAGCTGAAGTTCGGCAACAAGGCCATCGACTTCCGCGTCAGCACCCTGCCCACGCTGTTCGGCGAGAAGATCGTGATCCGCATCCTCGACCCGTCTTCGGCCAAGCTGGGCATCGACGCCCTGGGCTACGAGCAGATCGAAAAAGACCGCCTGATGAACGCCATCGTGCGGCCCTACGGCATGGTGCTGGTCACGGGCCCCACGGGCTCGGGCAAGACGGTGTCGCTCTACACCTGCCTGAACATCCTCAACCAGCCGGGCGTGAACATCTCGACCGTGGAAGACCCGGCGGAAATCAACCTGCCCGGCATCAACCAGGTCAACGTCAACGACAAGGCGGGGATGAACTTCTCCACCGCGCTGAAGGCCTTCCTGCGCCAGGATCCGGACGTGATCATGGTCGGCGAAATCCGCGACCTCGACACCGCCGACATCGCCATCAAGGCCGCCCAGACCGGCCACATGGTGATGTCCACCCTGCACACCAACGACGCCCCCACCACCCTGACGCGCCTGATGAACATGGGCGTGGCGCCGTTCAACATCGCCTCGTCGGTCATCCTGATCACCGCCCAGCGCCTGGCGCGCAAGCTGTGCGAGGTCTGCAAGTCCCCGGCGGACTACCCCCGCGAGGCCCTGTTGCGGGCCGGCTTCAAGGAAGACGACCTCGACGGCAGCTGGAAGCCCTACAAGGCGATTGGCTGTTCTTCCTGCAACAACGGTTACAAAGGCCGCGTCGGCATTTACCAGGTCATGCCCATCAGTGAGGAAATCCAACGGATCATCCTGACTCAAGGCACCGCGATGGACATCGCGCGTCAAGCCAAGCTGGAAGGCGTGCGAGACTTGCGCGAATCCGGCCTCGTCAAGGTCAAAGCCGGCCAGACCTCGCTCGAAGAGGTCATTTCGGTGACCAACGAATAATCCCTGTCACGGAGTCCCGACATGGCCACGGCAACCGCCAAAAAACCCCAGGAAGCCATCTACGAATGGGAAGGCAAAGACCGCCAGGGCAAGGTCGTGCGCGGCGAGATGCGCGCGGGCGGTGAAGCGGTGGTGGGTGCCACGCTGCGCCGCCAGGGCATCCTGGTGCAAAAGGTCAAGAAGCGCCGCCTGAGCGCCGGCGGCAGCATCAAGCCCAAGGACATCGCCATCTTCACGCGCCAGCTGGCCACGATGATGAAGGCCGGTGTGCCGTTGCTGCAGTCCTTTGACATCGTTGCGCGCGGCAGCACCAACCCGCGGGTCACCAAGCTGCTCAACGACATCCGCGGCGACGTGGAGACCGGCACGAGCCTGTCGGCGGCCTTCCGCAAGCACCCGATGTACTTCGATGCCCTGTACTGCAACCTGGTGGAAGCCGGCGAGGCAGCCGGCATCCTGGAGACCCTGCTGGACCGCCTGGCGCTCTACCAGGAAAAAACCATCGCCATCAAGCAGAAGATCAAGTCCGCCCTGACCTACCCAGTGGCGGTTCTGGTGGTCGCCTTCATCGTGGTGGCGGTCATCATGATCTACGTGATCCCGGCCTTCAAGGAGGTGTTCACCTCCTTCGGCGCCGACCTGCCCGCCCCGACCCTGTTCGTGATGGCGATGTCCGACATCTTCGTCAAGTACTGGTGGGCCATCTTCGGCTCCATCGGCGGTGGCATCTACTTCTTCCTGCAAGCGTGGAAGCGCTCCGAGCCCATGCAAAAACGCATGGATCGCATGCTGCTGAAGATGCCCATTTTCGGCAGCTTGCTGTTCAAGTCGGCCGTGGCCCGCTGGACGCGCACCCTCTCGACCATGTTCGCCGCGGGCGTGCCCCTGGTGGAGGCCCTGGACTCGGTGGGCGGCGCGGCGGGCAACGCCGTGTTCGCCGAGGCGACCGAGCAGATCCAGAAAGACGTCTCCACCGGCACCAGCCTGACCAACGCCATGCAGGCGGCCAACCTTTTCCCGGTGATGGTGCTGCAGATGTCGGCCATCGGGGAAGAGTCCGGCGCACTCGACCAGATGCTGGGCAAGGCCGCCGATTTCTACGAGCAGGAAGTCGACGAGGCCGTCAAAGCGCTCTCCAGCCTGATGGAGCCGTTCATCATCGTGATCCTGGGCACCCTGATCGGTGGCATCGTGGTCTCCATGTACCTGCCCATCTTCAAGATCGGCCAGGTGGTCTGATCGCCTCCGCAGTCACCGATGCAGCCTGACGCCTTCTGGCCGGTTTTCACCGGCGTCATCCTCACGCCCTGGGGCCTGGCCGTGCTGGGCCTGTGCGTGGGCAGCTTCCTCAACGTGGTCATCCACCGCCTGCCCAAGATGCTGGAGGCGCAGTGGAAACTCGACGCCGCTTACACGCTGGGGCACGACGCGACCGCATCCGCCACCGCACCCGTGGCCGAGCCCGACCCGGCCGAGCGGCTGACCCTGTCGCGGCCGGCGTCGCGCTGCCCGTCCTGCGGGCACCAGATCCGCTGGTACGAGAACATCCCCCTGTTGAGCTGGCTGGCCCTGCGCGGCAGGTGCTCGGCCTGCGGCACCGGCATCTCGGCTCGCTACCCGCTCGTCGAGTTGCTGACGGCGGCGCTTTTCGCGCTGTGTGGCCTGCAGTTTGGCGCCCAGCCCACCACGCTGCTGTGGTGCGGTTTCGTGGCCGTGCTGGTGGCGGCCTCGGCCATCGACTGGGACACCACCTTGCTGCCCGACGACCTGACCTTGCCCCTGCTGTGGGCGGGCCTGATCGCCGCGGCACTGGACTGGACCTTGCCCCTGCCCGACGCGCTGTGGGGCGCGGTGGCCGGCTACCTCTCGCTGTGGTCGGTGTACTGGCTATTCAAGCTCACCACGGGCAAGGAGGGCATGGGCCATGGCGACTTCAAGCTGCTGGCGGCGCTGGGTGCCTGGCTGGGCTGGCCCATGATCCTGCCCATCGTGCTGGGCTCCTCGGTCATCGGCGCGGTGGTGGGCATCGGCATGAAGGTCACGGGCCAGTTGCGCGAAGGCGTGTACGTGCCTTACGGGCCGTTCCTGGCCGGCGCGGGCCTGGTGGTGGCCCTGGCGGGCTCCGAAGCCGTGCTGGGGTGGATGGGATGGGCCTGAGCCCAAGCGGTCGGCACCCGAATGGAGCCGGCCTGGTCATCGGGCTGACCGGGGGCATCGGCAGCGGCAAGTCCACCGTCAGCCGCATGTTGACGGACCTCGGCGCGCACCTCGTGGACACCGACGCCATCTCCCGCTCCCTGACGGCCGCCGGTGGCGCAGCCATCCCGCACATCGCGGCCCAGTTCGGCGCCGACCTGATCGATGCACAGGGCGCCATGGATCGCACCCGCATGCGCGAGCTGGCGTTCTCCGACCCCGGCGCGCTGGCGCGCCTGGAGGGCATCCTGCACCCCTTGATCGGCCAGCACGCCGATGCGCACGCCGGCCTGGCCCTGCCCGACCAGCACATCGTCTACGACGTGCCGCTGCTGGCCGAGTCAGGGCGACGCTGGCGCGACAAAGTCGACCGCATCCTCGTGGTCGACGCCGAGCCCGAGACCCAGATCGCCCGCGTGATGGTCCGCTCCGGCTGGCCCCGCGAGGCCGTCGAGCAGGTGCTGGCCAAGCAGGCCACGCGCGAAGCCCGCCGCGCCCTGGCCGACCATGTGTTGCTCAACGACGGATTGAGCCTGGAAGAACTGCGTGCGGAGGTCGAGAAGCTCTGGCGCCTGTGGAACAATACCGACTGACCCAGCTCGACGGTTCAGGTGGCGCGTTGATCCTCTACGAATACCCCTTCGGTGAAAGCATCCGCACGACGCTGCGGCTGGAACACCTCTTCGACCGGCTCGGGGTGCTGATGTGGCGAGAAGACCCCATCGACCACCACTTCGCACTCGGCACGGTCTTCGAAATCATGGACGTCGCCGCGCGCGCCGACCTCAAGAGCGACCTCCTGCGCGACCTCGACCGCTACAAGCAGCAGTTCATGTCCTGGCGGGGCAACCCGGCGATCCAGGAGGCCGCCCTCGACGAGGTGCTCGCGCGCATCGAACGCGCGCACCACGGGCTCAACCAGGTCAACGGCAAGGCCGGGCAGTCCCTGGCCTCCAACGACTGGCTCATGGGCATCCGCAGCCGCATCAGCATCCCGGGCGGCACCTGCGAGTTCGACCTGCCGTCCTACTTCGCCTGGCAACACGAGCCGGCGGCCAAGCGTCAGCAGGACCTGCAGCAGTGGGTTGGCACCCTGACG
The DNA here is from genome assembly GCA_016000265.1 of Burkholderiales bacterium. Classification (GTDB taxonomy): domain Bacteria; phylum Pseudomonadota; class Gammaproteobacteria; order Burkholderiales; family Burkholderiaceae_C; genus Aquabacterium. The sequence goes on along the minus strand of JAECRL010000001.1, from coordinate 287,013 downwards.
CCCTTTGCCGAAGCCGTCAAGCTGGTGCTGGGCTTGCTGCGCGACGGCGGTCACCCTCACATGGTGGCGGCGCCTTGCGGCCAGTACCAGCAAAACCTCAAGGACAGCCGCAGCTACCACCTGCTGCGCCTGCGCATCGACCCGGCCCTGGGCCTGGTGCCCGAGATCAGCGCCAACCGCCTGATGGTGTCCATCCGCCTGATGCGCGCCGACGCCGATGGCAAGCTCAAGATCGCTTCCGACACCGACGCCAGCTTCGAGCTGACGCTGTGCGCCTGACCCCCCTTCAAGCGTTTTTCCGATGTCCGCCAACGCCCCCAACGCGCCCGCCCCCTCGGAGCGCAAGGCCCTGGAAGTGCGCTGCCCGTCCTGCGGCGTGATGCACCCCTACCGCACCGACAACCCCTACCGCCCCTTCTGCAGCAAAGGCTGCAAGGCAATCGACCTGGGGGCCTGGGCCAGCGAGTCCTACCGCGTGGAGGCCAAACCCACCACCGAAGACCTGCTGGATGACCCTGGCGCGCTGCCATGAACACAGGCTCAGGCGCCGCGGCCCCCACGACAAACGCCGGTCGGCTTCGCCGAGGCGCCGGATTGACGCCCAAACCCCCTCTTTGACGCGGGCAAGCCCTGACCCGCGGGCCCGCTTGCCTCAGAATTCAGTCCCGTTTTTGGAAGAAACCATGAAGACCTATCAGTGCGTTGTTTGCGGCTTTGTCTACGATGAATCCAAAGGTGTGCCCGAAGACGGCATCGCCCCCGGTACCAAGTGGGAAGACGTGCCCGCCGACTGGGAATGCCCGGACTGCGGCGTCGGCAAGTCCGACTTCGAAATGATCGAGATCTGAAGGAGCGCGGGCATGAGTGAAGCGGTCGTCATCGTCGGCTCCGGGCTGGCGGGCTACAACGTCGCGCGCGAATTGCGCAAGGCGGATGCCGAAGTCCCCATCGTGCTGGTCAGCCGAGACCAGGCCGGCTTCTACTCCAAGCCCATGCTCTCCAACGCCCTGGCGGGCAAGAAGACGGCGGCCTCGCTGGTCACCAAGTCCGCTGAGAAAATGGCCGAGGAAGTCAAGCTGCGCGTGCTGGCCCAGACCCGCGTGACCCGGCTGGACACCACGGCGCGCACGCTCACGCTCTCCAGCGGCGAGGTGCTGCCGTACCGCGACCTGGTGCTGGCGCTGGGCGCCGACCCGATCCGCCTGCCCCTGCAGGGCGACGCGGCAGACACCGTGCTGTCGGTCAACGACCTGGAGGACTTCGCGCGCTTCGCCGAGGCCCTGGACACCGCCGCCAGCGGCCAGCCCGTCAAGCGGGTGGCCATCCTGGGCGCCGGCCTGATCGGCTGCGAGTTCGCCAACGACTTGCTGCACCGCGCCATCCAGCCCACCGTGCTGGACCTCGCCGAGCGCGTGCTGCCCCGCCTGCTGCCGCCGCAATCCAGCGCCCGGCTGCAAGCCAAGCTGCAAGAAGGCGGCGCGAGCTTCCGCTTCGGCGTGGGCGCCAGCGCCGTCAGCCGCTCGGCCAATGGGTCCGGACTGACCGTGACCCTGACCGACGGCTCGACGCTGGAGACCGACCTGGTGCTGTCGGCCATTGGCCTGCGCCCCCGCACGCAACTCGCGTCCGACGCCGGCTTGAGCGTGGCGCGCGGCATCCAGGTCAACCGCCTGCTGGCCACCAGCGCGGAGCACGTCTACGCGGTGGGTGACTGCGCCGAAGTCGAAGGGCACCTGCTGCCTTACGTCCTGCCCCTGATGGGCCAGGCCCGCGCGCTCGCCGCCACCCTCTCAGGCAAGCCGACGCCCGTGGCCTACCCCGCCATGCCGGTGGTCGTGAAGACCCCCGCGTGGCCGACCGTGGTCTGCCCGCCGGCGGCAGGCGCCGAGGGCGAGTGGGTGGTCAACGAGACCGACGAGGCCATCGAGGCGCGCTTCGTGGCCCCGGCCGACTCGGGTGCACCAGAGCGGTTGCTGGGCTTCGCCTTGCAGGGCAAGGCCACGGCGCAACGCCAGGCCTTCGCGGCCCAGGTGCCGGCCATCCTGGCCTGACCTGCCTTCTGCCCCTGGGCCCCGGCCCCCTCTGATCAGCGTCCGTGGACCTTCACGCGGATTGCGTTAACCTTGAGCCCCCTCGCAGCCAACGCCTCATGCAGGCGGGGCTGCAACTGGCGCAGCTTGGCCGACACCGCCGCGTTCGCCGCCAGGAGGGTCCAGCCCTCTTCATCGAGCGGCCCCGCCTTGACCTGGGAAGACAGCCCATCCGGCAGGATGCGGCGCACGGCGTCCAGGCAAGCCTGGGACAACTTCAGCCGCTGCAGCAGGCTGGCCAGCGGGGCGGCCTGATCCAGCGCCCGGGTCACCGGCGGCACGTCGGGCACCATGGGCCGACAGGTCGCCGTGGCGGTGACGGTGCGGATGCGGCGCGTGGCCGGCGGCTGGGATCGAGGGCTCATGGTGAGGATGCCCCCACCAGGGGCAAGGCGTAGGTTTGTCAGCGAAGGACGTGCTGCATGCAGATTCTGATCACGACGAGCGTGCTCTCCAGGCCGAGGGTGATGCAGTTCACCCCCTGGAGCCTGGCCGTGGCCCTGCTCGCCTTGCTCATCCCGATGATGATCGTGAGCCTGCTTTTGTACCACGCCGTGGTGCTCAAAGCGGCCCATGAACGCTGGCCGGTCATCTCCGAGGCGGTGCGCTTCGTGGAGCGCCAGGAGCTCGCGCAACGCGACCGTTACATGCGCGAAAACCTCGACGCCATCGCCGTCAAGGTGGGCGACATGCAGGCCAGGCTGCTGCGCCTGGAAGCCGTCAGCGAGCGCGTGGCGGGCATGGCAGGCATGAAGGCCGAAGAGTTCAAGCAGATCCCCACGCCGCCCGCGCCCGGGGCCTCCTCGGCGGCCGCGGGCGGGCCCCTGGTGGGCTTGCGAGACCCGCACAACCACACATCGTCGGGCGACGTGCTGGGTGCCTTGAACTCGCAAATGGGCCAACTGCAATCGCTCAGCGAACGCCAGTCGGACGTGCTCACGCTCATCGAATCCCACCTGTTCGAGAAAAAGCTCGACGCCCTGATGGTGCCCAGCAGCCCCCCTGTCAACGGCCCCGTGGGCTCCGGTTTCGGCTTTCGCAGCGACCCGTTCACCGGACGCCCGGCCCTGCACACCGGACTGGACTTCCCGGCCGAGACCGGCACCGCCATCGTCGCGGCGGCAGGCGGTGTCGTGCTGTCGGCGGGCCCACACCCGCAGTACGGGCAGCTCATCGAACTGGACCACGGCAACGGGCTGGTGACGCGCTACGCCCACACCTCGCGCATGCTGGTCAAGCAAGGTGACCTGGTCAAGCGGGGGCAGCTCATCGGCGAAGTCGGCAACACCGGGCGCTCGACCGGACCTCACCTGCACTTCGAGGTGCTGGTCGAAGGGGTGCAGCAGAACCCCGCGCGTTTCCTGCAAGGCATGGGGTCGTCCACGGCCCAGAAGCCCAGCCCGGGCGCGATCCGTTAAGCTCTGCACCCGATGAACCGCAAGACCGTGATGCAAACCGGCTGGCACTGGATGCTGGCCCTGCTGATGCTGCTGACGCAGCAGGCGGCGCTGCGCCACAGCCTGCACCACGACGCGCACGAAGAAGGCCCGGTGGCGCACAGCCAGTGCCTGAGCTGCCTGGCGTTTCACGCGGTCGATCACGCCGCTGCGCCCTCCCCCACCCTCACCCTGCCCCCCGGCGGGGCCCCGTCGACGCCCCACGTCGACACCAGCCTCCCGCACCAGCCACCGGTGCAAACGGGCTTCCTCGCCCGTGCCCCGCCGGCTTCCCTGAGCTGATCTCGCCTCCGTCTTGCTCGGCGGGCCGTGCTGGCCTGACCGCCGCAAGCCCTCGCCTTTGATCTGCCAGTCGATGCGCCCGCGGCCATCGACCCTGGGAAGCTTTGCCATGTCTCTGAACCAACCCACCTTCACCGCCCTCGCCCTGGCCTGCCTCGTGGCCACCCCCCCCGTCTGGGCACAAACCGCGAACGCCGACACCCTCAACGAGCTGCGCCAGCAGATCGACGAGATGCGCCGCCAGTACGACGCCCGCATCCAGGCCCTGGAGGGCCGGCTGCAGCAAGCACAGCAAGTGCAACAACAGGCTCAACAGCAAGCCCAGCGTCCAACCAGCGCCCAGGACGGCCCCGCCGCACCGCTCGACCCGGCCCGCCCGGTCAGCCGCAGCGGCGACAACCGCTTCAACCCGGCCGTCTCGGTCGTGCTCAGCGGGGGCTACAACGGCCTGTCCAAGGACCCCGAAACCTGGGGCATCGGCGGCTTCATCCCCGGCGGGGACGAGCTGGGCCCGGGCGTGCGCGGCTTCACGCTCAGCGAGTCCGAGATCACGCTCAGCGCCAACGTGGACCACCTGTTCTACGGCTCCCTGACGTTTGCCGTCACGCCGGAGAACACGGTGGAAGTGGAAGAAGGCTACGTGCAGACCACGGCGCTGCCCGCCGGTCTGCGCTTGCGCGCCGGCCGCTTCTTCGCCGGCCTGGGCTACCTCAACGAGCAGCACAGCCACGCCTGGGACTTCGTGGACGCCCCGCTGACGCACCAGGCCTTCCTGGGCGGCCAGCTCAAGCAAGAAGGGCTGCAAGCCCGCTGGGTGCTGCCCCTGGAGCGCTACGTCGAGCTGGGCCTGGAGCTGGGCAACGGCAACGGCTTCCCGGGCAACGAGCGCAACCGCAACGGGGCCGGTGCCCTGCTGCTGTCGGCCCACACGGGGGGAGACGTCGGCCTGAGCCACAGCTGGCGCGCCGGCGCCTCCTGGCTGCAAACGCGCGCGGACGGCCGCGAGTGGCAAACCGAAGACCCCAACGGCGGCGACCCGCTGGTCAACAGCTTCACGGGCCGCAGCCGCCTGTGGGTGCTGGATGGCGTCTGGAAATGGGCGCCCAACGGCAACGCCAAGTCGACCAACGTCCAGCTTCAAGGCGAATACTTCCGCCGCCAGGAGCGAGGCGACGTGACGCACGACACGGCCACCCTCAACCTCACCGACGCCTACCGCTCGGCTCAATCGGGCTGGTACCTGCAAGGCACCTACCAGTTCATGCCGCAGTGGCGCGCCGGCTTGCGCTTCGACCAGCTCGACAGCGGCACGGTGGACTTCGCCAGCAACAGCGAACTGCTGGGCACCCCGGCTCACAAGCCCCAACGCACCAGCTTGATGTTCGACTGGTCACCCAGCGAATTCAGCCGCTGGCGCCTGCAGCTGAGCGAAGACCGCGCCCGCCCCGGCGAGGTCGACCACCAGCTCTTCCTGCGCTACCAGGTCAACCTGGGCGCACACGGCGCGCATGGCTTCTGAGCCGAGGAGGACACGCATGTTGAACCCCTCCCTCCGCCAGGCCGCCCGGGTGACCTGGCGCGCTGTCGCGATGCTGGCCATCTGCCTGCCTGCGCACGCCCTCAACCCCCTCAAGGTCGTGGCGTGCGAGCCCGAATGGGCCGCGCTCACGCAGGAGCTGGCCGGCGCCCACGCCAGCGTGTACGCCGCCACCCAGGCCCTGCAAGACCCACACGCCATCCAGGCCCGCCCCAGCCTGATCGCGGCGGTTCGCAACGCCGAGCTGCTGGTCTGCACCGGCGCCGAGCTCGAAGTCGGCTGGCTGCCGGTCTTGCTTCGGCAATCCGGCAACGCGGCGGTGCAGCCCGGCAAGCCCGGCTTCTTCGAGGCCGCCGAGCACGTGCGCATGCTGGAGGTGCCCACACGGCTTGACCGCGCCGATGGCGACGTGCACGCCGAAGGCAACCCCCACATCCAGACCGACCCGCGCAACATCGGGCTGGTGGCGCAAGCGCTGTCGCGCCGCCTCGGTGAGCTGGACCCCGCTCACACCGCCGACTACCAGCGCCGCCTGGCCGACTTCAACCAACGATGGGGCCAGGCCGTTCAACGCTGGACGCAGGCGGCGGCACCGCTCAAGGGCCTGCCCATCGTGGTGCAGCACCAGGGCTTCCCTTACCTGGAAGCCTGGCTGGGCCTGCGGCAGGTGGCGGCGCTGGAGCCCAAACCAGGCGTCGAGCCCAGCAGCACGCACCTCTCGGGCGTGCTGAGCCAGCTGCAGCGCCAGCCGGCCCGCGTCATCGTTCGGGCGGCCTACAACGACGGGCGGGGCGCCCAGTGGCTGGCCGAGCGGGCCCGCTTGCCCGTCGTGGTGCTGCCTTTCACGGTGGGCGCCAACGACCGGGCCAAAGACCTGTTCGGTCTGTTTGACGACACCCTCGATCAGCTCCTGAAGGCCGCCCGATGACCGACGCGCTGCACCTGCACACCCTGGACTGGGGCATCCTCGGCCCCGCCCTGATGGCCGGCCTGCTCGTGCTGGCCACGCACGTGCCGCTGGGCGTGCAGGTGCTGCGCAAAGGCATCGTCTTCATCGACCTGGCGATCGCGCAGATCGCCGGGCTGGGCGTGATCGCCGCCAGCGCCATGGGCTGGGAGCCGCAAGGCCTGTCCGTTCAGGCGGCGGCCATGGGCGCCGCGGCGGCCGGTGCGCTGCTGATGACCTGGATGGAGCGCCGCTGGCCCGACATCCAGGAAGCGCTCATCGGCACGCTGTTCGTGCTGGCGTCCTGCACCGGCATCCTGTTGCTGGCGGGCAACCCCCACGGTGGCGAGCACCTGCAAGACCTGCTGGTCGGCCAGATCCTGTGGGTCACGCCTTCGCAACTGCTGACGACGGGGGCGCTCACGGCGCTGCTGCTGGCGCTGTGGCTCGGGCTGGGCCCGCGCCTGGGTCGCACCGGCTTTTACCTGCTGTTTGCGGTGGCGGTCACCGCCTCGGTGCAGCTGGTGGGCGTCTACCTCGTCTTCAGCAGCCTGATCATGCCGGCCCTGGCCGTGCGCCTGGCCAGGCCCCGCTGGCAGCTGCCCCTGGCCTGGCTCACCGGCGCGCTGGCCTACGCCTCGGGCCTGAGCCTGTCGGCCTGGCTGGACCTGCCCTCCGGCGCCGTGGTGGTGGTGGCCATGGCCGCGGTGAGCCTGCTCGCGGGCGGCCTGATCCCTCATTCAAGGGACGGGTGAGCCTGCCACGGCGCCGTCACCCCCCGGTGCTACACTTTTTCGCTTTGGTTGACCGGGCCACCTGCCTGGGTCAACCCCGTGCACCCCGCACCGACTGATTGGATAGATCGCTCCATGTTGCCCAAGCTTCTGACCTCGATTTTTGGTAGCCGTAACGAACGCCTGCTCAAGGAATACCGTCGCACGGTGGCCAAGATCAACGCCCTGGAGCCCAACTACGAGCCCCTGAGCGACGACCAGCTTCGCGCCAAGACCGAAGAATTCAAGCAGCGCATCGCCCAGGGCGAGGCCCTGGATGCCATCCTGCCCGAGGCCTTCGCCGTGGTGCGCGAGGGCTCCAAGCGCGTCTTCAAGATGCGCCACTTCGACGTCCAGATGATCGGTGGCCTGGCCCTGCACAACGGCAAGGTCGCCGAAATGCGCACCGGCGAAGGCAAGACGCTGACCGCCACCCTGCCCGTCTACCTCAATGCCCTGACCGGCAAGGGCGTGCACCTGGTCACCGTCAACGACTACCTCGCGCGCCGCGACGCCGAGTGGATGGGCAAGCTCTACACCTTCCTGGGCCTGACCGTGGGCATCAACCTGCCCCAGATGCCCCGCGAGGACAAGCAAGCCGCCTACGCCGCCGACATCACCTACGGCACCAACAACGAGTACGGCTTCGACTACCTGCGCGACAACATGGTCTACGAGGTGCATGACCGCGTGCAGCGCGGCCTGAACTTCGCCATCGTCGACGAGGTCGACTCCATCCTGATCGACGAAGCCCGCACGCCGCTGATCATCTCGGGCCAGGCCGAAGACCACACCGAGCTCTACATCCGCATCAACGCGGTCGTGCCCCACCTCAAGAAGCAGATCGGCGAGGAAGACCCCAAGACCGGCGAAGGCGTCATCGAGCCCGGCGATTTCACCGCCGACGAGAAAACCCGCCAGGTCTTCCTGACCGAAGCCGGCCATGAAAACGCCGAGCGCCTGCTCTCCGAGGCCGGCCTGCTGGCCGAAGGCGCTTCCTTGTACGACGCGGCCAACATCACCCTGATGCACCACCTGTACGCCGGCCTGCGTGCACACCACCTGTTCAACAAGGACCAGCACTACGTCGTGCAGAACGGCGAAGTCACCATCGTCGACGAATTCACCGGCCGCCTCATGAGCGGGCGCCGCTGGTCCGACGGCCTGCACCAGGCCGTTGAAGCCAAGGAAGGCGTGCAGATCCAGGCCGAAAACCAGACCCTGGCCTCGATCACCTTCCAGAACTACTTCCGCATGTACGGCAAGCTCTCGGGCATGACCGGCACGGCCGACACCGAGGCCTTCGAGTTCCAGTCCATCTACGGCCTGGAAACCGTGGTCATCCCGCCCAACCGCGTGATGCTGCGCAAGGACCAGCTCGACCTCGTCTACAAGACCGCCGGCGAGAAGTACAAGGCCATCATCGACGACATCAAGGACTGCCACGGCCGTGGCCAGCCCGTGCTGGTGGGCACCACCTCGATCGAGAACTCCGAGCTGATCGCCCAGATGCTCACCAAGGAGAACCTGCCCCACCAGGTGCTCAACGCCAAGCAGCACGCCCGCGAGGCCGACATCGTCGCGCAGGCCGGCCGTCCCGGCATGGTCACCATCGCCACCAACATGGCCGGGCGCGGCACCGACATCGTGCTGGGCGGCAACGTCGAGAAGGACATCCTGGCCATCGAGACCGACGAGTCGCTCGACCACGCTGCCAAGGAAGCCAAGATCGCTTCGATCAAGGCCGATCAGCAGGCCCTCAACGCCAAGGTCAAGGAGCTGGGTGGCCTGCGCATCATCGCCACCGAGCGCCACGAATCGCGCCGCATCGACAACCAGCTGCGTGGCCGTGCCGGCCGCCAGGGTGACCCGGGCTCCTCGCGCTTCTACCTCTCGCTGGACGACCCGCTGATGCGCATCTTCGCGGGCGACCGCGTGCGCGCCATCATGGACCGCCTGAAGATGCCCGAAGGCGAAGCCATCGAGGCCGGCATCGTCACCCGCTCGATCGAAAGCGCCCAGCGCAAGGTCGAAGGCCACAACTTCGACATGCGCAAGCAGCTGCTCGAGTACGACGACGTCTCGAACGACCAGCGCAAGGTCATCTACCAGCAGCGCAACGAGATCCTGGAGACGGGTGACGTCAACGAGTCCATCGGCAACCTGCGCCGTGGCGCCATGACCGACGTGGTGACCACCTTCGTGCCGGAGAACAGCCTCGAAGAGCAGTGGGACCTGGTCACGCTCGAGAAGGTGCTCAAAGACGAGTGGAAGCTGGAGGTCGACCTGGTGAAATGGGTCGAGTCCGCCACCTCCGCCGAAGCCGACGACGTGCTGCAGCGCGTGGTGCAGGCCGCCGACGCCGCCTACCAGGCCAAGGTCGACTCGGTCACCCGCGAGCAGTTCGCGCCCTTCGAGCGCATGGTGCTGCTGCAGTCCATCGACAGCCACTGGCGCGAACACCTCGCCGCGCTCGACTACCTGCGCCAGGGCATCCACCTGCGCGGCTACGCCCAGAAGAACCCCAAGCAGGAGTACAAGCGCGAGGCCTTCGAGCTGTTCGGGCAGCTGCTCGACGTGGTCAAGATGGACGTCACCCGCCGCCTGCTGACCGTGCACATCCAGAGCCGCGAAGAAGCCGAAGCCGCCGCCCAGGCCATCGAGAACCAGGGCGAGCGCTTCGTCAACGTCACCTACACCCACCCCAACGAGGACGGCTCGGTGGCCACCGAAACCGACCCCGCCACGGCTGCGCAGAACCTGCCGCGCGTCGGCCGCAACGACCCCTGCCCCTGTGGCAGCGGCCAGAAGTACAAGAATTGCCACGGCAAACTGGCCTGATCCAGGCCCCCGCCTGCGTCACGAAAAGAGCCCTTCGGGGCTCTTTTTTTTTCACCCCCGCGTCACTCACACCGCCAGAACGTCGCTTCGCGCCGAAAACCGCCCAACCATCTTCTCCCAATACGCCTGGCGACCACTTGTGCATAGAGTCGCGGCCGATTGCCTGTACGAGAACACGGAGACACCCCACATGTCTGGAGACACCACCTTGCGCGCCGCGCCGAGGCTGACCCTCATGGGTCGCACGGTGCATGAATGGTTCATCGGCCTGCCCACCATCACCTTGCTGCTGCTGGTGCTGGTCATCGGCACCGGCGAGATGCTGCACGGCCAGCTGCTTCGCATGGGGGAGACCCTGTTTGGCAACCCGGACACCGGGGTGCAGTACTTCATGCTGCGCGGCGACCCCGAGCTGCCCACCTGCGACCCCAAGGAAGACATCGACGCCACGGTGGCCCGCCAGGTGGCCGAAGCCGCCAAGGGCAGCGGCGACGTGCTCGATGACCTGTTCGCCGCCACCCCCGTGGACCCAGTCGCCCGCCGCGAAGCCCTCACGCAGGCGCTGGCGCAGTGTCAGGAAAAGCACAACCTCTACCAGCGCGTCGTCACGCACATGACGCCCATGGTCGTGGCCTACCGAACCGTGGAGACCAGCTTCTTCGGCCTCTTCCAGTTCGGCACCGACAACCGCCCCCTCATCCTGCTGCTGCTCATGGGCGTGACCATCCTGGCCACGACCATCGGCTACCACCACATCAGCCTGGTCGCCCCGCGCTACCCGCGCGACTTCAAGATCCAGGCCTGGACCATGCTGGGCGCCTCCTCGCTGTCGATGTGGTCGGCCATCCGCTACTACCAGATCTCGCTCGACTCGGGCGTGGCCATCGAAGAACCGCACATCCACTTTGGCTGGATGGCCCTGTTCGGCTCGCTGATGATCGTCAGCGCCTGGCAGACCCTCAAGCCGCACCGCCCCAACGACGCCCACCACATCGGTGAAGGCAGCTGGCTGAACGCGCTCAAGACCGTGCCCCTGGCCGGCCTGATGACGCTGAGCTCGGCCAACTACTTCTTCGGCGCCGACCACCCGTCCGGCCTGGCCATCTACACCAACGCCCTGATGGAGTTCCCCGCCCTGCCGCTGCAGCTGGCGCTGTTCATCTGGGGCGGCATGCTGTTCAAGCAAAGCCGCATGGTCGACGTGTTCATGAACCTGCTGCGGCCCTGGAAGCTCTCGCCCGAGGCCCTCACTTACATGATCCTGCTGGCCGCCGCCATCCCGACGGCCTACACCGGCGGCTCCGGCGCGTTCGTGATGGCCGCCGGCGCCATCATCTACCACGAGATCCGCGCCGTCGGCGGCAGCAGCCAGTTCGCGCTGGCCGCCACCGCCATGTCCGGCTCGCTGGGCGTGGTGCTGCGCCCCAGCCTGCTGGTGGTCGCCATCGTGGCCGTCAACAAGGAAGTCACCAGCGACGAACTCTTCCACTGGGGCCTCTACATCTTCTTCCTGACCTCGACGCTGTTCTTCGTGGCCTCGCAACTGCGTCGCGAGCGCCACACCATCGACGTCGCCCCGGTCAGCGAAGCCCTGCCGGCCATGCTGCGCCAGATCCCCACGCTGCTGCCGTACATCGCCGTGGTCCTGATGGTCACGACCTTCTACGACACGGTGCTGGATGCCCCGCTCAACGAGATCACCGCACCGATCATCATGCCGGTGATGATGATTTTCATCGTCATCTTCGACAAGCTGCTGCTGGCGCGCGGCATCGGCCCGCAATCGGCCAAGCTGGCGTTCGCCATGCACCGCGAAAAGGGCGTGGAGTCGTCCATCCGCGTGGCCACCATCGAGACCGTGGAACACCTCGGCGGCTACCTCTTCCTGATCTTGCTGTCGCAGGCCGCGGGCGGCGTCATCGAGCGCTCGGGCATCATCCACTACGCCCCCGACGTGTTCGACAGCGCCTGGACCGCCATGGCCTTCATGTCCATCGTCCTGGTCGTGCTGGGCATGTTCATGGAGCCCCTGGGCGCCATCTTCCTGGTCTCCGGCACCCTGGCGCCGCTGGCCTACAAGAGCGGCATCGACCCGGTGCACTTCTGGGTGATGGTGCTGGTGGCCTTCGAGCTCGGCTACCTGATGCCACCCGTGGCCCTCAACCAGCTGCTGGCCCGCCAGGTCGTGGGCGACGCGCTCATCGAGGCCGCCGACGAGGAGGTCGCTCACCAGTCCTTCTACCGTCGCTACGAGCGCTGGATCCTGCCTTGCGCCGTCATGACGCTGGGCCTGATCCTGGTGTCGTTCGCCCCGCTGGCCGTGCAGTCCTTCCCGGAACTGCAGGCCTGGCTCAAGGGCTGGATCATGCCAACGGTGCGATGAAGGCCTGACAAGCAGGAGAATCGGGGCATGGCATCGCAAGCCCTCCCCCGTGACCCGACCACGCTCGGCTCCATCCCACGCACCGGCTGGTTCAACCTGGCCTGGAGCGTGGCCATCGCCCTGTTCATGTGGGCGGTCGAGCTCGCCTCGCCCGACGAGGGGGTCAGCCACGGCCTCTTCGTCTACCTGACGCACGCCGTCAGCCTGGGCTACTGGGCCTGGACGCTGACCGGCATCGTCTTCCTGGCCGAAGCGCGCCACATCTGGCGCCAGCAGCCCGAGATGCGGCAGCGCTACCTGCACAGCGGCGTCTACGGGCTGGTGCGCTGGCGCACGCACGTGCTGTGCGCCCTGGTCTGCATGCCGCTGGCCTGTGGATTCGGCACCTTCCTGGCGCGCGCCCTGCTGAGCCTGCCCTGGCCCTGGGGCACCAGCCACGACACCCTGCCCTTTGGGGTCTCCCTCGTGATGACCTGCAGCATCGCGCTGCTGACTTTCACGCTGGACTACATGCGCGTGAGGCTGGCGGCCAACGAGGTGCGCACCGAGGCCGCCCAGCGCCAGGCCGTGGAAAGCCAGCTGCAACTCCTGCGGGCCCAGCTCGACCCGCACATGATGTTCAACACCCTGGCCAACCTGCACGCCCTGATCGACGCCGACCCGCCCCGCGCCCAGGCCATGCTGGAGCGCCTCATCACCTTCCTGCGCGCCACCCTCATCGGCAGCCGGGCGCTGAGCCATTCGCTGCGCGACGAGTTCGCGCGCCTTCAGGACTACCTCGCGCTCATGCAGATCCGCATGGGTTCGCGCCTGCAAGTCGACGTCGACCTGCCCCCGGCCCTCGCCGGCATCAACGTCCCGTCGCTCCTGCTGCAACCCCTGGTCGAAAACGCCATCAAGCACGGACTGGAGCCCAGCCGCAGCGGCGGCAAGCTCACCGTGCGCGCCCGCCAGGTCGACAGCCACCTGCTGCTCGACGTCGTCAACACCGGGCGCACCCTGTCGGAAGACGACACCGCCACCAGCGGCCCGGGCTTCGGGCTGCAAAGCGTGCGCGAACGCCTGCGCTCGGCCTACGGCGACGACATCAGCCTGGACATGGCGCCCGGCGCAGACGGCATCGGCACCCACGTCACGGTCCGCATGCCTCTGCAACCCAGTCGCCACGAAATCCCGCCGTCCACCCCGGACCCCTCTCCTTTCGGCCCCTCCCGCTTCCTGCCATGAACGCCCTGGCCCTCATCGCCGAAGACGAACCCCTGCTCGCCGACGCCCTCAGCCGCATGCTGCAGCGCCTGTGGCCCGAGCTGAGCGTGCTGCCCCCCGCGCCCGACGGGCAAGCCGCCATCGATGCCGCGCTCGACGCCCTGCCCGACATCCTCTTCCTCGACATCCAGATGCCCGACCTCAACGGCCTGGACGCCGCCGACGTGATCCTGGAGCGCTGGCCCGACGACCGCCCCCTGCCCCTGCTGGTCTTCGTCACCGCCTACGACCACTACGCGCTGGCCGCCTTCGAGCACGCGGCGGTGGACTACGTGCTCAAGCCCGTCCAGTCCTCGCGCCTGAGCACCACCATCACGCGCCTGCAAAACCAGCTCAGCTGGCGTCAGCAAGGCCACGCGGGCGACGCGCCCTCCGCGCCGCTGCCCACGGAGCCCACCACCCGCCTGACCGAGGACCCCGCCCTGCAACGCCCCGCCCCCCTGTCGATCATCCAGGTCGCCGCCGGCCAGAGCCTCGTCATGGTCCCCGTCGACGAGGTGCTGTGCTTCGAGGCCGCCGACAAGTACGTGCGCGTCGTCACCGACCGAGCCGGCAGCAGCGAACTGCTCATCCGCACCCCCTTGCGCGAGCTGCTGCCCCGCCTGGATGCCAGCCGTTTCTGGCAGGTGCACCGCAGCGCCGTGGTCAACGTCACGGCCATCGACCGCGTCATCCGAGAAGGCGGCAAGCTGCGCATCCACATCCGCGGGCGCGCCGAGACGCTGGAGGTCAGCCGCATGTACGCACACCGATTCAAGGCCATGTAGCGGACGGCGATGCGGCACAATCGGCCTTCCCCGCTGGAGAACCCGAGCCCCACACCATGCCCGTCAACCTGACCGCCCCGAACCCCGCTGACCTGCACCCTGTCCCCGGCGTGAAGCTGGGCATCGCCCAAGCGGGCGTGCGCAAGGCCAACCGCCGCGACCTCACCGTGATCGCGCTCGACGAGGGCAGCGCCGTGGCCGGCGTGTTCACCCGCAACCGTTTCTGCGCCGCGCCCGTGCAGCTGTGCCGCCAGCACCTGGCCGCCAACGCCGACATCCGCGCCCTGGTCATCAACACCGGCAACGCCAACGCCGGCACCGGTGAAGACGGCCTCATCCGCGCCCGCCAGACCTGCATCGCCCTGGCCCGCCACCTCAACGTCGCACCCGAACAGATCCTGCCGTTTTCCACCGGCGTGATCATGGAGACCCTGCCCGTCGAGCGCATCGAAGCCGGCCTGCCCGCCGCCCTGGCCGACCTCCAGGCCGACCACTGGGCCACCGCCGCCGAAGGCATCATGACCACGGACACCCTGCCCAAGGGCGCGTCCAGGCAAATCACCCTCGGCGGCCAGGCGGTCACCATCACCGGCATCAGCAAAGGCGCGGGCATGATCAAGCCCAACATGGCCACCATGCTGGGCTACCTCGCCACCGATGCCAACGTGGCCCCGGCCCTGCTGCAAGCCCTGGTCACCGAAGCCGCCAACGCCTCCTTCAACCGCATCACCATCGACGGCGACACCTCCACGAACGACTCCTTCGTGCTGATCGCCACCCGCCAGGCCAGGCACGCCGAGATCACCGACCTCGACAGCGCCGACGGCCAGGCCCTGCGCGCCGCCCTCATCGCCGTGTCCCAGCAACTGGCCCAGGCCATCGTGCGCGACGGCGAAGGCGCCACCAAGTTCATCACCATCACCGTCGAAGGCGGGCGCACCGAAGCCGAATGCGCCCAGGCCGCCTACGCCATCGCCCACTCGCCACTGGTCAAAACCGCGTTCTTCGCCAGCGACCCCAACCTGGGCCGCATCCTGGCGGCGGTCGGCTACGCCGGCATCGACGACCTGGACCAAAGCCTCATCGAGCTGCACCTCGACGACGTGCACGTGGTGACGAAAGGCGGCCGCCGCCCCGAGTACACCGAAGCCGACGGCCAGCGCGTGATGAAGCAATCCGAGATCACCATCCGCGTCGGACTGGCCCGCGGCACCGCCACCACCACCGTGTGGACCTGCGACCTCTCCCACGACTACGTCACCATCAACGCCGACTACCGCAGCTGATCGGCACTTTGGGGCGAAGCTGGCGTTTCCACGTGTGCGCCACGGCGGCGTGCGTCTCATAATGACCCTTGCCCTGCCTCTGCAGGGAAGGGAGTCGCCATGAGCCCATCCGCCGCGGACACCGATTTCAAGGTGGCCAACCCCCATGCCCTGGCCACCATCCTGGAAGCCAGCGAGACCCGCTCGATCATCGCCTCCAGCGACATCTTCGACATCAACGGGATGAAGCTCTGGGCGCGCAACCAGCCCGTCTCCCAGGACCTGCAGCGCAAGCTGATGGACCGCTCCCTGCGCAAGCCGCTGGAGACCTGCCTGATGGCCGAAGACGGCGTCACACCGGCCTCGCTGCAATCGGCGCTGCGCCAGCTGCTGGATGCCGAAGGCCCGCTGACGCCCCTGCTGCGCCCGCACGCCGCGGCCCTGCTCAAAGGCAGCGCCGCCGTGCGCCTGCACTCGGTGGTGCAACTGCTGCTGAGCGCCGTGGAAACCGCCCGCCCCGCCGCCTTCGCGCACGCGCTCGACGCCATGGCCGTGGCGGGCGCCCTCATGCACGCCCAAGGGGGAGACGACCGCCTCGTCTCCCAGGCCATGACGGCCGGGCTGCTGCACGACGTCGGCGAGATGTACATCGCGCCCGACTACGGCGAGGCCGACGCCGCCCTCTCCCTGGACGTCGAGACCTACCGCCAGCTCGTCGTGCACCCCCACATCGGCCAGCTGCTGCTGGGCCAGCTCACCGACTACCCCAAAGACATCGTGCGGGCCGTCGCCGAACACCACGAACGCATCGACGGCTCCGGCTACCCACACCGCCTCAGCGGCCCCCAGCTGTCTCCGCTGGGCCGGCTCCTGTCGGCCATGGAAGAAGCCCTCGCGGCCCTGCGCCTGCCAGGCAGCACCTTGCACCACGCCAGCGTGGCGCTGCGGGTGGTGCCCGGCGAGTTCGACGAGCACCTGGCGGGCCCGCTGGCCGCCGCTGCCCGGGTCGTGGCCCCGCTGACCGCGCGCCAATCGGGTGAAGACCTGCTGCACCAACTCGCGCAGCTGGACTTCTCGCTGCAAGGCGCGATGAACCGACTCGACCTCATGCTGCCCGAAGCCCCCAGCCCCGGCCTGCAACGCGCCGCGGACCTCAGCCGCCACCTGCTGCACAAGCTTCGCCAGGGCTGGAACGAAAGCGGCTTGTGGGGCCCGGGCGCCATCGGCGTCGACCAGATCGCCGAAGCCGAAGCCGTGCAAGACGCCCTGAGCCGACGCCTGGGTCACATCGAGCGCGCCGCCCGGATGGCCGCTGGCGACCTGGCTGGCGAGGAACAAGACGCCCTCGACGGCTTTTGTGTGGCCCTGTTGCCCTCTGAGGGCACCTGAATCGGGCGCCCCCTTGAAATCCCCGGGGTCCACCCCATCTCCTGAGCACGTCAAGGCAACGGACCTGGAGGATCCAGCCTACAATGAGACACCCATTTCCCTGGGGCCGACCTGGTTTCGACGTTGGTGCGGATTCGGGACAGGGCATGTCGAGCACCAGTCAGCTCGTAAATCCACTGGAAAAAAACTAACTGCAAACGATCAAAAGTTCGCACTCGCCGCTTAATACCGGTGAGCCTCTCAACAGTTGGCCTATGGGCTGGGCTGTGGTCGCAAGACGATAGCTGAGAGGTCATTCACATAGGCTGGGCTTCACCCGGGTCACTCGGGTGAGGTCGAGATCAAGTGACTGGCTGACCTGGTAGCGTGCTGCTGCGCGATCAGGTCGGCGAGATTCAAATCAGACAGCTAAACATGTAGATCTGCTCGATGATGGCTGACGGACGGGGGTTCAATTCCCCCCGGCTCCACCACCTCCCGAAAAGCCCGCCCCTCACCGGTCGGGCTTTTTTTTGCCCTGCGACAAGCCTGTTTGCTTTGCGGACAGTTCTCACGGCTTGAAACAATTTACGTCCGGAAACTTGGGGGGCGAACGTGACGCATGGCACGAACCTTGGGTACAACCTCACCTTGAAAAGGGCGATCAACAGCCCGCTGTGAACCCAGGAGGACCCCCATGCAGCACCCCCAAGCTTTCGAACTCATCCGCTCCCTGCTGATTTTCTTTCACCTGGCCGCGATGCTGGCCGCCGGCATCTCCATCGCCTTCGGCGACTACGCCATCCTGAGGCACCGCCCGGTCAACCGCGACCTGATGATCAAAGCCAGCAAAGCCGTCACCTGGTCGCTGTGCGGCCTGTGGCTGACGGGGCTGTCGATCATCGCCCTGGACCTGTCCACCACCTCGCTGATCCTGTCGAAAGCCCCCAAGCTGCAGGCCAAGCTGACCGTGGTCCTCATCCTGACGGCCAATGGGTTCCTGCTGCACCGCTACACGCTCAGCGCACTGGGCGGCCAGCGTCAACCGACCGAGCAGCAGGTGCGCCTGGCGGCCATCCTGGGCGCCGTGAGCGCGGCCTCCTGGGGCTACGCCATCTTCCTGGGCGTGGCCAAGGCCTGGGCCCCGATCCTGGGCTTCAGCGGCTTCGTGACCCTCTACGCCCTGGCCGTGTCGGCCGCCATCACCGTGTCGCTGCGTTGGGTGCGCCCCATGTTGATGGCGCCCCGCTCGGCGCCGCGCCCCACCGCGCGCCAAAGTGGTGCAGACCTCGACGACGAGCTCAACGCAGTGGCGGGCTGAGCCCCCTCGCGGGCGGGCCGCCCGTGTGGCAAACTTTGGCTTGTCTGCGTGCAATGCGTCACGTGAATCAGCCAGGGGTTGCCGCCATGGACATCTACATCGACAGGGCCATCGAATTGGGCCGCCTGATCCCGCTGGGGGCACCCGACCTGAGCCTGCCGCTGGGGGCGCACCCGTTCTACGCGGTGAGCCCGGGGCAAGCCCGAACTGAAGCACTCGCCCTGCGGGCCGCCGTGTACTGCGGCGTCACCGACGTGCTGCAGTTCGTGGCGTCCCCTTGGGGCGACGGGCCTGACGCACCCACGGCACCTGCCACACCTGGCGCGTCCGCCGCCACCGACCCCACGCCAGACCTCCGCTGGGTTCAGCTTCACGACTTGCTTCACGCCCCGCTGGACGCCCTGCCGCAGGTCGCCTTCGACACCGACCGCCTGCGCACCGAGCCGCTCGGGCGAGACGCCGCGCGAGCGCGCGGCCTGACCTGGCGCACGGGCCCGGACGGTCAGGTCGCCATCACCCCGGACCCGGAGGCTTCGCCCCGCCTGCTTGCGGGCGTGCGCTGCGAGTCGCAGCAAATCACCCTCAGCGTGACCACCCGCACGGGGCGAGCCCCACAAGGTCTGCTGGTCTCTCTGGACGAGCTCACACCCGACGCACGCACCGAGGCCCTGCGCCTCATGTCAGAGCGTCACGACGCGCTGTCCGAGCTCGATGCCTTGCACGCCTTGCACCCGACGCTGCGGCTCATCAGCCGGGCGCGCAACGGCCACCGCGAACGCGCCGACGCCCACACGGTGCAGCAGGCCATGGCGCGGCACCGAGAGCGGGCCGACACCGAGTTGCGCACCCTCCTGGATGCGCTTCGTCAAGCGGGGTGATGCCGACCTGCCTGCCCCGGCCTCCAGGCCCCGTCAGGCGAACAAGGCAGCCTGCGTGCGCAGGGCACGCCAGTGCCCGCGGATGGGCAAGGCCACGACGTTCCAGGTCGACTCGAACTGGCTGTCCAGCAGCCCGTCGCCGGAGCGCATGCGAAACAGGCGGTAGCCCTCGCCCAGCAGTTCACGGGCCTGCGCTAGGTCGAAATGACGACGCGTGGTCTCGTTGTACTCAAAGATGATCAGGGGGTTGCGCTGCTCGATGAGGCCCATGGCGCCCGTCATCGCATCCAGCTCGCCGCCTTCGATGTCGATGAGCATCACCACGGGTCGCACGTCATCGGGGTCGACCACCTCATCGAGCATGCACACCTCGATGTGCTCGGTCGACTCCGCGCCCCCTGGGGCCTCAACCTGAGTGAGGCCCGCGGCGGTGGGGGCCGACTGGCTGGTGTCGAAACTCGCCTGGCCCGTGCGGGCGGCCACGCCCTTCTGGATGATTTCCAACCGACCTTGGGGCGACAAGCGAGCCGATGCCCTCAAGGCCTGGCAACTCTGGGGGTGGGGCTCGAAGGCCAGCACCTGGGAGACCGCCGGGTGCACGGCCATCGGGAGGGCGAACTCGCCGATGCTGGCGCCGACGTCGATGAACAGCACCCCGCTGCGGTCCGACAAGACGCGGCGCAGGAATCGGTGGGTCTCGGGCTCGTTGGGGATGCCCGCCGGGATCAGGCAGTAGCTGCGAGCGGCCTCGGGCGAGAAGTGGAACGGCACACCCTGGAAACGGAAGTCGAAGCCCTCGCGAACCCGGTTGGCCATCCAGCCGATGCCCCGGGCCCTGACGCCGAATGTGCTGCGCGCGAACCAGGCCAGGCGAAGCCAGGCTCGGTAGAGCTCCGGCGCGATGGAGAACCCCGACTGTGCGTTCATGGCGCAACCCCCGTCTGATTTGTGTGGGTGCAGGGTCGAACACGGCTGGGGCCGTGGTGCCCTGGTTTTGAACACAGTCTAGACAGGTGTGGCGCCAGGTGTCTGCAGGCAAACACTCGCACATTGACACCTGGAAACAAAAAAGCCGTCCCCATGGAACGGCTTTTTGTGAATCCTGGTCGGGGTGAGAGGATTCGAACCTCCGGCCTCTACGTCCCGAACGCTGGGAACTTTACCAGTATTCAATAGTGCTCTAAGCTGCCTCAGCATTAATTGGGACAAATTTGGGACACAAGAGACATGGGCACGATCACGAAACGCGGCGAATTGCAGTGGCAAGCCAAGGTGCGGCGCAAGGGCTACCCCGCACAGTCACGCACCTTCTCCTACAAAGAGGACGCCGAGAAGTGGGTTCGTGAGCTGGAGCGTGCCGCCGACACGGGCGGTGTGGTGGATCGGCGCGAGGCTGAGAAGAACACCCTCGGAGCCATTCTGCGCCGCTATCAAACGGAGGTCACGCCGTCCAAGAAATCGGCCGACATCGAGTCCGTGAAGATCGACGTCATCATGAAAGACGCGACCCTGCCCAAGCTCAAGATGTCGGCAGTCACCAGCAGTGCGGTCGCCAGTTGGCGAGACCGCCGCCTCAAGCAAGTCAGTGGCGCCACCGTCAATCGTGAAATTGATGTGCTGTCCGCCGTCTTCAACCATGCCCGCCGCGAGTGGGATGATCGCAATTCAGATGAGACAGGACGTGTCCGCCCGTAATAGGCGGATGCCACGACAGCAAGCTGGTCACCCGAGCCCATTTGCTACGGGACATTACAGTCAATGTATCGGTCCCGATGACTTACTCGCAAAGGGCCTGCACTTATCAATTCAGGGTAAAGGTCATCGCAGGCTTGGCATCGTACCCATTGACCTTCCACGAAAAGGACTTTGAAAACAGGCCCGGCGTGCTACTTGCGTTCTGCGTCAGCACCTTTGCATTGGCAGGAAGCGTCACCTCCACGGTGCCATCTACCTTGATGCCCAGGCCCATCAGTTCAGCTCGTTCTTTCTCCTTCAACTGAGATGCCGACAGGGTGTACACGCCATCTTTCGACGTGGTCAGGGAGACGATGCTCAAGACCTCCGCCCGCTGCCCCACCTTCAAGTCACGGTCAACCGACACTTCATATCGGCCTGAACCTTGATAGGTCAGCTTCTTGACGCCCGGCGCTTTTGCCGCCTTATCGGCATCTGCCTTGAGCTGGCTTTCCGCCTTGGCGCTCAAGCTCCCGCTTTTCTTGATCTCCATGGCTGCCAGCATATGCACTGCTGTGCCCTGGTATTTGTAGGTGTAGGCGCCATCAGGGCGAACGGTTACCGAGGCGTTGAACTTTTCCGGCACCAGACACCCAGTTAAAGCCGTAGAGGTTGCCGCCACGATGACTGCGCGAACGAGATGAGTCACTTGCATGATGTTTGATCCCTTGAAGATTTTTAGATGCTTCCGAAGCCTGCCTCGGGCCGCAGAGATTAGCGCATGCGCGCAACTGATCACACACTGATCGGCAACATGTTGACAGCGCATCGGCTGGTTGTTCGCACATGGATGACACAGGCTTCACACAGACCTGACACAGTGCGCGCCATCAAGACGCCACATTGCTGACACTCTGTTGGCACAGGGTTGACGCCATGTCAGCCACATTCTTGGATGGACGCAACATCAAATCGGTTTGTCCCCAGCAGCCCTGAACATTCTTTGTGCTGTCTTTCCAAAGCACAAAGAATGTGGCCGTTGGTTGCGATTTCGCCAGGAATCGCGGCCAGCGGCCATATTGGGGACAGGGCGTGAATGTTTGCGTCCAGCGTTGAGATGGCTTCGTTGGCGTCCTGTTGCGGCCACAGGCCGACATGCCGCCACAGCTGCGGCACAAATAACTCTTCGTTACTTCAGCGCGTGATCTGCGTCGTAGCTCTTGATAGGGCCAACACATAAGATGTAGTCGCCATTCAGATCAAATCAACCGGGGCCAAGATGACGAGACCGATGTTCAGGCGGGTACGCAAGCCAGTGAGCTGGGGAATGCTGGAGTTCGGGCTGGGACGGCCCTATCTGGTGACGCCCGAATTTGTTTGGCGCCAAACAAGCGCTGGGCGCTGGATTGGAATCGCCGTTGGCATGGGCGGCGGCACGTTGTCCTACTTGGAACACATCCACGAGCTGCCTGCGTTCGCTATTGAGATGCTTGATGTATTTGGCAAACACTCGGCGAACAAAACGCTTGAAGCCTTCGTGGGCGAGTTGCTGAGTCCCATGTTGTGGATGGCGGCACTGTTGATGTTGACCTTCTTGACTGGCGTCAGTCGAATCAAAAATGGCGGCTTGGACAGCACACCAGGTGACGCGCTAACGAAGGTAGTGACAGGCTGCTATGTAACGCTCATGAGCGGGCTGATGTTTGTCGCCACTGCATCAGCATGCTTTGCCACACTGGCCCTGGTCACTGGATACTGGCGCAATGCGTTGGGTTTCTCATTCGTGGTGGCTCTGGCTGCAATGCATGCGGCAGTTGTCTGGTCCGTTCTGAGGATGATGTTTGTTTTGGCTGACGACGACAACGACTCGGCGAGATCACGCGGCCTAGGGTTGTTGCTCGTTGGGGTGGTCGTCGCGATGCCTGTACTGCTCCCGCTTGCTGAACGGGCTGAAGCACTCGCCAGATCCTTGAGCATCTGAAAGTGACTGACCATGACACGGACCTGTGCGCCCCTACAGGCAAAACCTAGCCGCCCACCAACATTGGCGGTATGGGGCTGGAGCGCTACACCTTTGCCGTTTTCGCACCTTGAGGAGCTGCGTCAGGTTGGTCTATGCGATCCTGACTTTCAATAGCAGGTAGCGACACAGCCCACCCCGTAGACAGGACACCCGCATCTGCCCACCACCGAGCAGGTAAAGTGATTCCATAAGCAGAACAGATTCCCACTTCTTACCGACCTTGCCCTGTCATGAAAAACTCGTTTCTTGCACGTATCGCAACCCTCGCCCTGATCGCATCCACAGCAGGCTGTGCATCTGTCGCCGTCAGCAACGATGCCATCGAACAAAACACAGCGTTCACCCTCGGCTTGCCCAAGGGAAGCTTCACCATTTCTGACCGAGTGGATGATGGCGTGAAGTCCACTTACGTCGTCAAAACCAATACTGGCAAGTTGTACAGCTGCTACGTGACCGGCTCTGTGGGCATCACGGGCCGCGTTGTCTCTGATGCCATTTGCCAAGCACAGCAAGGTCGGCCTTCGTCCAAGCCTGCAGCTCCGGCGGGCGGCGGCGGCAGTTCGGCTTCGTGCAATGCCTTGCTCAAGGCTGCTGGCAAGTGTCAGTGAGTTGACTCCGCCTTGCGCATGCCCGTCCTGGCGACCGCGACAGAGGACGGCGGGGTTGATGCGCGCACCGTGGTGCTGCGGCGCGTGGACGCGGCCCTCGGCACCCTGGTGTTCTTCACCGACCAGCGCAGCCGCAAGGTGGCCGACGTCGGACACCGCCCAAGCGCTATGCTGGTTTTCTGGCGCAACAGGCTGCGATGGCAGTTGCGAGCTCTGGTCCACGTGTCTGTTCAGGGGAGCGGTCCTGAGGTGGACGCACTGTGGCAACGCGTCAGGCGGTCGGCCTCATCTGCAGACTACCTGTCGCCTGCGGCACCGGGGACGCCGAGAGCCGACGCGGTGGGCCTATCAAAGCCATTGGTCGAAGCCAGCTACTTCACCGTGTTGCCAGCCCAGGTCACCGAAATGGACTGGCTGGTGTTGGGCAGCGGGGCCATCGGCGTGCCCGCGTGCTGCCCGACGCATGGAAGTGGCTCACGCCTTGACCGCATTCCCCACTGCACACCAGCGCGGCAAGAGGGGCTGGACCTCTGCCCGCGCGTACCGGTCGTCAAGCAGGTGCACCGCGCCTTGGTAGGTCGTTGGCTGCTCTTGGCAGGGCCATCTTTGCAAGATTGCTCTAGGACCGAAGTCGAATACCGAGTACTGATCACCGAAGATCGAAGCGAACCGGGCTCGAGACGACCGCAACCGTATGGCCAACCAAGATCTGGGCTGGGATGTCCTTGAGTTATGAGAGTGTGAAATCCGCGATCTGCAAGAAACCGAGGAATGCCTGCGAGCGTTTTTGCACAACTGCCCGGGACGTTCTGTGCAGTCGGGTTGAAGCCACCCCTCTCCAGCATTGGCAGCCGTTCACCACTGTGGTGTAAGATGGTGAGCTCGATCTTCAGTTCGGAGAATGGCTATGCGGGCCCAGGTAAAACGCCATGCCAGCGGGGCGCAAGAGCGCACGATCCGCGCGTCTATCAGCTTCCCGGAGGATCAGTACCAAGTTCTGGAAAAGATCGCGGTAGAGAACAAGGTATCTCTTGCCTGGGTCGTACGCGACGCAATTGATGGCTACTTGAAGGCCAAATGGCCCCTTCTCCCGCAAGGCACCGACGCCGAGGATGCGCAGCAGACAAGCGAGAGAGCGTGAAAAAGACATTTGAACAAAGCGGCAACGAAATCAGGGTTCTATCCCTATTTTCAGGTTGCGGCGGCATGGACTTCGGTGTGGAAGCGGCCGGCGGCCACGTCATCTTTTCGAACGACATCCTCACGGATGCCTGCAAGACATTGGAAAAATACTTTCCAGGCGCTGACATCCGCAATGCAGATATTTCAGGCATCCAGGCTTTCCCCGACGCTGACGTTGTCGTCGGCGGCTATCCCTGCCAATCCTTCTCCATGGCCGGCAACCGGGATCCTAAAAAAGATGAGCGAACAAACCTGTACAAACAGTTTCTTCGCGTGGTCAGCCTCGTCCGCCCTAAGTATTTCGTCGCCGAGAACGTATCTGGACTGAAAGCTTTGAGCAGCGGGGCCTTCCTAAAAGAGCAACTTGAAGCTTACGGCAAGGCGGGCTACAACGTCACTTATAAGTTGCTGAACGCTAAGGACTACGGCGTGCCGCAGTCTCGGAAGCGGCTATTCATTGTCGGAATCAGGAAGGACCTAAACCAGGCCTTCGAGTTTCCGAAGGAAACTCACGGCAAATCGACCAAAGCTTCAGGACCTCTCCTCCCGTACGCATCTCACGGCGATGCGATCAAGGACCTACCGCTATGGCCGGAAGGTGAGTTCTACGAGCGCCCGCATGATCCCGAAGGCCACTTCTCTTGGTACTACATGTCCAGGAACCGAAAGGCTAAATGGGCGGACCCAGCCTTCACAGTCGTCGCAAACTGGAGGCACATCACGCTACATCCAGCCAGCCCGGTGATGACACTGACATGGTCGAACCTTGCTGATGGATGGAAACAGCGCTGGGACTTTTCCGACCAGTACGAACACCTAGAAGCAAACCCGAAACGCAAGAAGCTCGAAACCCCGCGCAGGCTGTCCTGGCGCGAATGTGCGCGCATCCAGACCTTCGATGCCAAATTCACGCCAGTTGGCGAAACAGACTCGAAATTCACTCAGATCGGAAACGCCGTTCCGCCAAAACTTGCGGCGGCCATATTTACACACCTGTTCTCTGGTGCAGGCCTAGTCGCGTTGGACACTCCATCTACCCGTAAGACTGCCTAGGACCCAAAACCCACTAGCCGGTGAGTCTGCACAAGGATTGCTTTGAGCAACGCAATTACCACGTCACTCGTTAGCTCTGCCCTATCTGCAGCGGAGATTTCCAAGAACGAAGCGCAGCTGCGGCACGAGCTGGAGAATGCGCTGGAACAGGCTTGCGCGGAATTATTCATTCCTTGGACGCCATTCCAGCTTGAACGTGCTCTCAAAGCGAAGGGTAAGCCCACAAAATTCGCCGACGTGGCGCACGGTGCCGTGGTCATCGAGTATGAGCCGCCTAGGTCGTTTAGCGGACGCGCTGGCGCAAAGGCGAACCACGCTCGCCAACAGGCAGAGGAATATGCAGAGCTGATTTCTGCCGAAGAGGGACGCGCACTTCACGAGTATGTTCTGGTCGCATGGGACGGCGCGCACATCACTTTCGGCCATTTCGATGGCACGACTGCCGCCTGGGATGATGTTGTTGCGTTCGACCAAATCTCGGCTAGACGCCTCCTCTCCGCACTGGAAAGCAATGGCCGCCCGCTAGTTCACCCGCAGCTACTGCAAGCATTGGTGGGGCCTGACTCCGAGTACGGCACGGCACTGATTCCAGAGCTCTACGCCAGCATCTGCAAAGCAGACGCGTCGCCTACCACAACGAAAACAAAGATGCTGTTTTCGGAGTGGCGCAGGCTGTTCAGTCAAGTCGTAGGGTTCCAGCCTGCTCAAATGAAAAAGCTGCTTGCCCGGCAGAAGATTTCTCACGACCAGCCGTACCAGGAGAACCCTGCGGCGTACCTGTTCGCGCTAAACACATACATCGCTATCATCGCGAAAGTAGTGGCCGCCTGCGCCCTTCCGAGAGCCAGCCAAGATGTGCTACAGCCGGGAGTGCCGATAACGGAACGGCTGCGTGCAGTGGAGACAGGCGAGCTGTTTGAGCATGCCGGCATCCTGAACATGCTAAGCGGCGACTTCTTCTCTTGGTACCTGGACGACAGCGACTGGCTCCGCTACCAAGCTCCTCTCGACGCCATGTTGGGCAGGCTGGGCGGTGTCGACTTCGCCGTATCGAAGAAGCACGCAGACACGACGCGGGACCTATTCAAAGGCATCTACGAGCGGTTCATTCCCCGTGAAGTCAGGCATGCGCTTGGTGAGTTCTACACGCCGGACTGGCTGGCTGAACATGGGATGGATCTACTCGAATGGCAGCCGTCCGACTCGTTGACCGATCCGACGTGCGGCTCGGGTACCTTCTTGCTCGAGGCGATCCGCCGCCGGCGCAAGGCCGATAGCAGCGCGACAGCCCAATCGCTGCTCGCGGGCATCCATGGCATCGACCTCAACCCGCTTGCTGTCCTTGCAGCGAAGGGGTCGCTTGCCGTGTTCCTGTCGCCGCATCTCGACCCCGAACACCCTATCCGATTGCCCGTGTACTTAGCGGACGCGGTGTACCCAGCTTCGGTGGACTTTTTCTCGAACTACAGCCACATCCTGCACACGGAAGTCGGCCCCAAGGAATTTTCCGTACCTGAGAAAATGATCGGACATTCCGATTTCTTCCGCATCTTCGCGAAGGTTCGGATGCTGATCGATGCAAACTACCCAGCAGCCAAGATTTGCAGCACGATCCTTTCGGACCTGCAATCCATGGGGCTTGATCCGTCTGAGATTTCCATCGTCAGCACGACAGTCGTCAACCTGGTCGAACTTCATGACCAAGGATGGAACGGCATATGGTGCTCGATCCTGGCAGACCGCTTCGCCGCTGGTGCGATCCCTCCCTCCTCCCACATCTGCGGCAACCCACCGTGGATCAAGTGGAGCAATTTGCCAAAAGACTATGCCCAGTCGATCCAAAAGCATTGCCAAGGTCTCGGTGTGTTCAGCACCGACAAATGGGTAGGTGGCATCGAGGCGGACATCTCGACTGTGATCACATACCAGGCAGTGAAGCACTATCTAGCGCGCGATGGGCGCTTGGGCTTCTTCCTGCCCGGATCCGTGTTTACAACTGAGTCCAGCGCTGGCTTCAGGCGCTTCTCGATCGACAACGGCAATTTGCAGTGCCGCGTACTGCTGGTTGAAGATTACCAGGACATCAAGCCGTTTGACGGTGTCAGCAACCTTCCAACGTTCCTGATGCTCCAACGGGACGCAGCAACTGCGTACCCTGTTCCCTATCTCTCATGGACAACAGATCCAAACTGCAGCGCAAATCAAAAGACCTACGCTTCAGCGGAACAATTCCGCCACACTGCCAAACGTATTGAAGGAATTGCCGTACCAGTACCAGGCGGCGATGGAGCGCGACCATGGCTTGTCGGGTCTGAGCAAGACCAAGCTGTGTTCTCCAAGGTCTTTGCGGCCGAAGCAAAGCCTGAATACAAGGCGCGGAAGGGCATCACGACCGATCGTAACGGCATCTTCTGGGTCCATGCCACTGGTACGGTTGGAGCCGGCCTGGTAACGGTGCAAAACGCAGCAGACATCGGCAAAACGAAGGGGATACCCCAGATCATCGCCGCTGTGGAGTCAGAACACCTCTTCCCGCTTTTGCGTGGGCGCGGTGTCGCACCGTTCAATGCCGTGCCGGAAGCAGACCTCCGCATTTTGGTTCCCCAACGCGGCATGCATGGCGATCCAGACCTGCCAGCCACCAGCCCGCATACCTTCAAGTTCCTCAACCGGTTTAAAAGCCACCTCGAACAGAGGTCCAGCTTGAAGAGGTTCCAGAGAGGACAGGAGTTCTATTCGCTCTGGAGCACTGGCCCCTACACCTTCGCTCCATTTAAGGTGCTTTGGCGCGAGATGGGCAACACCTTCGCCGCGGCATACATCGGTAGCGCACCGATAGAATACGCAGGCGAAAAGATCGTTGTGCCTGACCACAAGCTCTACTTCATTCCGGTCGAAACGGAGTCCGAAGCGGCCTACCTAACGGGCTTCTTGAACGCTCCGACTATTGCCAAGGCAGTGTCTGCCTATGCGGCACAGCTCAGCTTGGGCGCCAGCGTTGCTGAGTATCTCAACATCCCGAAGTTCGATGAGGCCAATGAGCAAATGGCTGCCATTGGCGCTATCGCGCGTGATCTGACTAAACGATTCGGGGACGTCCAACCGAACGACCTCTTCCTCTTAGACTCCCTAGTTCGAACGCTTATTGGGATCTGATAGCGGGCTATATAACTAGGTATTGGTGGGTTAATCACAATCAAACCGCTGTTCGCCGCAGTGGCAAAGGCCCTGCCGGATTCGATTTGGTAGGGACCGAGCTAATAAGCGAGTGCTAACGCCTCTATCACGCAAACTTCAGCAGTGACGCATTGGTCAACACTCTCGTAAAGAGAGGCAAGCCGGATGAGCCTCGAGCGATCAATGATGATCGTCTCGGTGAGGTTAGCGCGTTGCTGCCAGTCGATCTTGTTGCCAGTTGCCTCGGTGAGGTCGTGAGGCATAAAGTAGTAGGCAGACCAGGGATGCAGCAAGTGGATATGCGGCCTCAGCTTTGCGGGGGCGGCTTCCAGGGATTTCTTGCTCCAGGCATCTCCTTCTGAAGTGCATCCGCATTGCGCTAACGCGACAGGCAAGCCGTCACGCTCATCGCCACCCATTGGGTGCCAGGCAACAAGGTCCAGCCCCCCGTCCCCTCGGTCATTCGGTTTGAAATCCTTCTTCTGCAACTGGAACCTGCCGCGAAGATCTTTGCAGAGAGCTGTGAGCTTATCGAACAGCAAGCCTTCGTAACGGCTAGCGCCTTTGGCGCCGAAACGATGTACTTCCCAGCCTCTTGGCATCAACTGCTTGAAGATCTCATGGGACGTTTCCTCGAAGGACTCGGTCAATTCGTCGCGCCGGTCTTTCGGCACTAAACGTAGCGAGGCCGACATCAACATCTGCACGTACAGCTTGCGAAGGCTGGTGTCTACTGGTTGGACTTCCAGCTCTTGACCATCGTCCGAAAGCTTGAACGGGTAGGCCTCGCCGAAGATCTTGGCCCTAAAGGCCAGGTTTGCAAACCAGCCAGCCACCCGCATCTCATTTCGGGTCCCGACTTGGCCAGCAGCGATGACGTCACCGGCGGCGTCGTCTTCATCATCAGCGTCAAAAGCTGCTGCCACAAGGGCCTCGTCCGGAAGAGTCACCACATCAGCATCGGTTTGCTCACCATGCATCTGGGCAGTTTCGTCAAGGATCTCAAGGAGGCGCCCCCTTGAAAACTTGCGGTCCTTGTCAACGAGGCAGCGCAACTCGATGAAGTCGCACCAGATGTAGAGGTCACTTCCGTTGGGACGACCCATCGCGCTATCAAGGATAGGCTTAGCCGCCTTCGGCTTCTTTTTGGATGTCGCCATCGCGTTATTCCCGCGACTTGGATGCTGGGCGGCGCAGCCTTTGACGGCGATGCGCGCCGTTCACCAGATCTTGAACAGCTAGAGCAGCTTCAATGACCCCTTCGGCAAATTCGACATGCTCTTCACTGATTTTTGTGACCTTCGGGATCAGCGCCTGCACGGATTCGAGACGGCGCAAGACAGTTCTTAAACTCTCAGTTAGCGCCTCCTCTGGACCGCTGCTGAGTTCGTATGCTTCGTCTAGATTTCCCGATTTTCGGAGTGCCACGATGGCTGTATCCGAAGACACAACCGCGGCGAGCTTGCGTAGGTTTCGGGACTCAGACACCACAGGCTTAGAACGGCCTTCAACGACGAAAAGCCAGTCGAAAAGGTCCTTCAGCGCGTGTTCTTCTAACCCTTGGATATTGATATCGGTGCGCGATTCCAGGCCGAGAAAATCGGTGAGCGCGGTATAGCTCAGAGCTGTCCCGAGTACAGAAAATTCGATCTGATCGGGCACGATCGGCAAACCGTAGAAGTTCTTCTCTTCTGCCTTGTCGTACAGCCGCAATGCGGTCAGCATCTGACCGACGGTGTCCTTTCTGCTACCGGTTTCCCGAGCAAGCAGACGGAGGCCTTCTTCTTCGGGAAGCAACTTGTATTTTTGGTACATCCGTTCCGCATACCGAGCCTTTTGAAGAGCGCTCCAGGCCTTGATGCCCGTGATGTGCCGGAAGCCGAGGTATCTAAGGATCTCGTTCTCATCGTCAAAAATCAAGCACGGAACCTGGGCTGGCCGAAACTGTGCAGCCTCGACCGCATCTTGAATGGTTGTCCGACCCGATGGGGGTTCTAGCTCCTTCGTCAGCAACTTCAGTGCCGCCAGTCGGCGGTTGCCCTCAACAACGCGGTAGCGATTTCCAACTGGTACGACCAGCAGGGGCTCGCCAGGAAAGAACCCGTGGTTGCCGATGGACTCTACGACTTCCAACAGTCGCTCGTCACGAACGAATCGCTGGAGCAGCGCTTCTACAGGCCCCTGGGCGATCTTCTGAGGGAAGCGAGGGTTGTTCGCGTCGAAGTCAAGATCTTTCACACGGCACAACTCGCTTTTCGCGGGTGTGTTGCGAAGGATTGTGTCCATCGTCTGATCTTTCGCTTTTGTTGTCATCGGTGCTCCCAGCAGGCGTTGATCTTGTAGTCCAGAAGCACTTTCAACCCAGCTTCACGTTCACTGAGTTTAACAAGGGCGGTTCGCGTCCGGTCAAGCGTCCGGGCGGTCTGATTCCACCTTTACTTCGGCGCCCTGCTCGTACTTTGCGCGTAAGGCGCCATCGTCTGGTCGGCAATTTGCATCTGCAGGCGCTGAGGAGCGCCAGGCGCAATTGGGGCAATGAGCCGCGTCATTGCCCCAATCTATAGACGGACTGCCCTGTTTCGGTCGCAGTTCGGGCAAAAACGGCCGTCTAGTCCAAGGCGCTTATCAGCCGGCCGGGTCAGGATCGTCTAGCTCGACTACAGTGGATTGGGGTGACGCACCTTTGACGGGCCGTTCTGCCTCCACGCTCACAGGTTGCAGAAGATGTCCACGCCTTCCTTGTGATGCCGTCCCATACAGCCTTTGAGTCTTGTCAGACAGGTGTCCCAGCCCACGACTGACAGCACCTGCATCACCAATCCGCTTGCCATCCGCTGCCCACTGGTGTCGCAAGCAGTACGCCGTGATTGGCTGCGGATGCGCGGGCCAGAGGCTGGCAGCCAATCGCCGCACCTCCACAGAGAAGTTGCCCGCGTGGTCGATCTGGACGACCATGGGCGATTGCTGCGACTGGCTCAATGCCTCTTTGAGCATGAGCACCAGAGGGTGGTCATCGTCTTCGGCATATCGCAATCGGCGGATGGGCTGTCCTTGCGATTTCTTGACCTTGGCCCCGTCGATGACGATCTGGATCAGTGATTGCTCGGTCTCGGCATTGACCACCCGCGAGACCTCAATTCCCCTCTCCAGCTCGGAGGGGCGACACCCTGTCAGCGCCGCCAGCAGCAAGGCGTCGGAGTACCGGCCGGTGCCGCCTCGATGACACAACTGCTCCCGCCAGTCTGGGGGCAGTCCGCCCAAGGCAACTCGTTTGCTGCGGCGCCGCGCCCTCTGGCCCACCAGGCCCTGCTGCTTGAGTTCAATGACCGATTGGATGTGGTCAATCTGCTCGTCGAGCAAGCACAGCCACTTCTGAGCCAGCTCTGGTGTCACCGGCTCCACGATGCTGTCCAGCAGTTCCAGCTGCCTCGACTGCAAGGTGAAACGCAGTGCGGCGATGCGCTTCTGGAAGGTGGTTGGGCGGCGGGTGTCCGACACGGCACCGATCAGCCCACCATTCGTCGTTTTGGCGCGCATCAGCAAGGTCTGGCCAAGCCGCAGGTAGTCGTGCTCGGTGTTGGGGGAGCGGCCAGTTCTGCGATTGCGCCCCGAGGCGATATGTTGAATCAACTCGGTGGCATGCAGCAGCTTGGCCTTCAAGACTTCGATGAGGTCATTCATGCGGGCCTCCCTGCAGCTTGGCTGCAGCAAAGACCTGCTTGGCGATAGGGGGCGGGGATGCGTGCAGCGCCAGGCCGCCGTCGAAAGGTTCGACCTTCGCCTGTGGGTAGACCATCTGGACTTTGTGAAGGCCATGCAGGAACCCTCGTCGGAAGGTCTCTTTGGCATGCAGCCCTTGGGGCTGATGGGCGAACTGGCGCATCAGAGCAGCCCACGGGATGGCGACGGGGCCACCTTGGATGCGGTGCAGGCGGTAGGCCAGCCAAGTGTAGATGTCCAGGGCTAGAGCCGAGCCCTTGAGCGCCGCAAGGGCACGACCGTCCAGCGGCACGCTGTGTTCGATGAGCTCAGCGTAGAACTCTGCGCTCAGCACAAGAAGCCCCGGCCAGCGCGAGGCGGATTCGAAAGAGCGTGGCTGCCAGGCATCGAACTGTTGGATGGGAAGGCTGTTGACGGTTCGCCCTTGGAACCCAAGCTGCAGGCGACACGCAGCTAAGGCATGCATTTGCCGTCGAAGCATCCGATACCAATGCCCCTGGAGGTCATGCCCCAGCATTGACAGGAACTCTGCTGCGCTGCGCCCGATGTCAATTTCACGATTCTTGTGCCGCAACGCCAGGGTTGAAACACAGGTCAGTGCCAGTCGTGCTGTGGCGCCATACGGCACAGGCTGCTCCACAGGCCCCGCCCCTTCGTCCAGCATGCCTGCTTGGATGCTCATCCAGGCAGCCCCAACGGTGTGGTGGAACTCTCTTCCCTTGACTTGGCTTCGGGGCAGTCCGATCTGGCTCATGATCGAGTGGCAGAACATCAGCTCGTCGCCTGCGGGGGCATCCATGCAGATGGCTACATTGGCGTTGATCAGTTTTTCCGCGCTCACTGGGCACCCCCTTCCATGGGGGCGCGAGCTGCGGAGGTTTGGGCCCAACGCTCTCGGGCCAACTGCTCGACCTTGGTCGGCCGCCCGCGCGGGCGCTTACGTGGAGGCGGCTCGGCCGGCCGGGTGGATTCGATCCACCGAAGAACGTCGGCTTCGTGCCAGCAAAGACGCCTGCTGTGGGGCAACTTGAACGGCTGGGGAATGAGGTGCTGGTACTTGGCATTGGTCGCGCAAGTGCGAATCGTCGTGACCCGCTTGCCAATCAAGGCTGCCAGCTGTTCAATGAAAAGGATTCGAGGGATGCCGCTGTCCTGCGCGGCAAATGGTTTGGGCATGTCGTTCACCATCACTGTGGCGTTGAGCGACCAAGTCGCTACGGCAGCACGAACACGTGCTGCGACGCAAGTTCAGCGATGGCGATGCCGGGGAGGCGGAGATGAGCGGCCCTGTGGCGCAGAGATGAACGCCTCGACGTAACGTGAGCGCTTCAAGCGCCGATCCCGCGTGACGCGAAGAGAGGCCACTATCTGGTCGTGAACAGGCATCCAAACCAAAAACATCACCCCAATGGTTGTGGTGATGGCCAGCAGGCTTGTCCAAGCCAGAGCAGTAGAGAACTGGTGCAGCCAATTTGCTGTCTCGAACTGCATGCCGATCAGCTCAGCGACGCACGCAAGAAACCCCACGCCACAGGCGAACACCGCAACGCAAAGGGCGATGTGGCGTACTCGCTTGAGGTCCTGAATGGTGGTCACGGCTGCGTGACTTGAATCGTTGTTCATGAGTGCATTGACACCATAGAGCCAAAGGCGTGGCGTGTCAAAGCGCTAAGCCTGGCGACATGCACGCCTGCATTCATGCCAATTCAAGTCTTGGGACAAATTTGGGACACTGAGTTCGGAAATTTGCTTTGAAACGACATTCATGACGATTCAAAGCAAAAAGCCCAAGTGCTTGATTCACTTGGGCTTTTTGATGTGTGTCCTGGTCGGGGTGAGAGGATTCGAACCTCCGGCCTCTACGTCCCGAACGTAGCGCTCTACCAGGCTAAGCTACACCCCGATGTCGACCCCGCTGGCTGTGTTGTTGCTGTGTGGCCGATGAAGCTCGGCAGCAACTCAGTTTGAGCGATGGATCGAATCAAACGACAATTGTAGCAGAGCTTCGCGCCATTCGGATTCGGGCAAGGCCTCCAGGCAACGCTCGGCCTGCTGAGCCTGGGCTTGTGCGGCTTCCCGAGTGACCTCCAGCGCCCCGGTTCGGCGCACGATCTCGATGACCTGGGGCATGCGCTCCACCTCGCCTTGCTCGATGGCCTGGCGAATCAGGGCCGACTCCTCGGGCGTGCCGCGCTGCATGGCCACCAGCAGGGGCAAGGTGGGTTTGCCTTCGCGCAGGTCGTCACCGATGTTCTTGCCCAGCTCGGCCGTCGAGCCCTCGTAGTCCAGCAGGTCATCGATGAGCTGGAAGGCGGTGCCCAGGGCCCGACCGTAGTCGGCACAGGCGGCCTCCACCTCGGCGGGTGCATCGCTGATGACCGCCCCCAGGCGCGCGCTGGCCTCGAAGAGCTTAGCGGTCTTGTATTCGATGACGCGCAGGTAGTCGTCCACCGAGATGTCGGGGTCGTGCATGTTCATCAGTTGCAGGACCTCGCCCTCGGCGATGACGTTGGTGGCCTCGGCCAGCACCTCCATGACGCGCAGGCGGTTGGTCGAGACCATCATCTGGAAGGCGCGCGAGTACAAGAAGTCGCCCACCAGCACGCTGGCGGCGTTGCCGAACAGGGCGTTGGCCGTCTTGCGGCCTCGGCGCAGGTCGGACTCATCGACCACGTCGTCGTGCAGCAGCGTGGCGGTGTGGATGAACTCGACCACCGCGGCCAGCTCGTGGCGCTCGGCCGTGCGGTTGCCCAGCGCCCCGGCGATCAGCAGCAGCAGCATGGGGCGCACGCGCTTGCCGCCGGCGCTGACGATGTAGTGCGAGATCTGGTTGACCAGCGCCACCTGCGACGACAGCCGACGGTGGATGACCTGATCGACCTCGGCCATGTCGGCCACGGAGAGGGTGCGGTAGCTGGCGGGGGAGGTGGAGGAGGTCACGCGAGGTCGCTGGCAGTTTGGGGCGCCACGGGGCCGCCCATGAGGGGGCCGAAACACAGCCCGATGCCGGATTATAGAAAGCGCCTTGACGACTCGCTTGGCCCGGGTCGCGATTGCGCCGCACAATCCCGACTCACCGCCTCGCCTCATCCCGAACGCACCATGGACCTGCACCGCCCGGCCCCCGCTCCATCTCCCTCCCCCACGAACGCCTCGCCGACCTTGAGCCTGGCCGTGATCGGCGCCGGGCCGGCCGGGCTGAGCCTGGCCTTGCAGGCCTCGCTCGCCTTGCCGCAAGCGCGCATCACGGTGTTTGACGCCCGCGCCGCCGAGCACGACGTGTCACGCGACGCCCGCACCCTGGCGCTGTCGCTGGGCACGGTGCAGGAGCTCAGCCGCCTGGGCGTGTGGGGCCCGATCGCGCGCTCGGGCGCACACGCCGACATCCGCGAGGTGCACGTCTCGCAGCAGCAACCGACCGTGTTGTGGCCCGGCCCTCAGCAGCCCGAGGTCTGCATCAGCGCCCAGGAGCAGGGCGTGGCCCAGTTGGGGGCGGTGGTGGGCTACGGCACCCTGGTGGCCCCGCTGCAACGGGCCTGGCTGGAGGCCGCCGCCCGCGAACCGCAGCGACTGGCCATGCGCTTTGGCACCCCGGTGCGCGGCTTCAAGCCCCTGGGCACCGGGGTGGAAGTGGACGCCGACATCGCCGAGCGCTTCGACCTGGTCGTCGTCGCCGAAGGCGGGGTGTTCGCAGACCAGGCCAAACTGCAGTGGCCGCAAGGCCTCAGCCGCGACTACGAGCAAACCGCCTGGGTGGGCCAGGTCCGGCTTGAGGAGGGCGCGGCCGATGGCGTGGCCTACGAGCGCTTCACGCCGTCGGGCCCCGCGGCCCTGCTGCCCTTGCCGCGTGGCGCGGTCAGCCCCACGGGCGACAGCGGCCGGCGCGCGGCCCTGGTGTGGTGCGTGCAGCGCCACGACGACCCGGTGGCC
This sequence comes from Burkholderiales bacterium, assembly GCA_016000265.1. Lineage (GTDB taxonomy): Bacteria > Pseudomonadota > Gammaproteobacteria > Burkholderiales > Burkholderiaceae_C > Aquabacterium. The sequence continues at coordinate 250,472 of JAECRL010000001.1, read as the reverse complement.
ACGCTGAACGACGCTCAGCGCCTGGTGCTGCTCAACACCCTGTTCCACCCGCGTGTGGGGCGCATCGTCGAGGTCTCGCCGCTCAAGGCCTTCCCGCTGGGGCTCAACGCCCACAGCCGGCTGGTGAGCGACGGCGTGGTGGTTCGCATCGGCAACGCGGCGCAAACCCTGCACCCGGTGGCCGGACAGGGCTTCAACCTCGCCATGCGCGACGTGCACGAGCTCCTGGGCGCCCTCAAAAGTCAGACCTGGGCTCACGATGACGATGCCGAGACGCGACAGATGAAGGTTCAGCGCTCCCTGCGTCAGTTCGAGCGGCGACGTCAGCCCGATCGCTGGGCCCTCATGGCCGCCACGGACTTCCTGGCGCGCAGCTTCACGTGGCCCGCGCCCATCCTGGCGACGGCGCGCGGCCTGGGCCTGGGGGCGGTGCAGCAGCTCGGCCCCGTCAAGCGCCTGCTGGCGCGCAGCATGATGTTCGGCTGGCGTTGATCCGCAGTGGATCAGCGCTGAGCCAGGAACATGGCGCTGGGGGCGGCGTGGGCCGTGACGACCGAGGTGTCGACCGAACCCGCGCCCTGCGCCAGGTAAATCGACCACGCAGCGATGGCGGCAAACAGGGTGTTTTGCAGCAGCTTCTTTCGCATGGGGCTCCTGAGCGTGGTGACCCTGGGGTCGATGCCCCATCGTAGGGCGCCACCCCCCGATGGGATCCCGCGATCAAGCCCCGCGTGAGGGCGCAATTCAACGGGGCCGCTCGACCACCATGCTGGCGTCGCAGCCGCTGCCCGACGAGATCAGGCGGCGCACCCAGGCGCGCCAAACACGCCGCCAGCCCGATGACGGGCCACGGGTGGCCAACAGGCCGCACAGGTAACGTCCGTCGGGGTCCGACCACACCAGCGCCTCGCATGCCCCACGGCGCTTGCGGCTGATGAGCATGCCCACCGGGCAGGGCTCGGCCAGGCAACACACGCCGCAGCCATTGCACGGCTCGCCCAGGGGTGGCTTGGGCGGTGCCTCGGGGTGGATGTGGATGACCTGGTGGGAAGGGGGCATGGTGGGTGGGCAGGCAGCCCTGGCAGCATAGCGGGTGCAGGGTCTCGGCAAGGACTCGGCAGGTTTGAGACAATCGCGGCATGAACACCGCCGCATCCCCATCGCACGTCGCCATCACCTGGTCCGAGGGCCAATCCGTGGTCGACTACATGTCCGCCGTGGGCCAGGCCGCCCGCACCGCCGCGTCAGCCATGGCCGCGGCCAGCACCGCGGGCAAGAACGCCGCGCTGCTGGCGCTGGCCGCGCAGATCCGGGCCCACGCCGGCGAGCTCAAGGCGCGCAACGAGTCGGACATCCTGGCCGCCGAGAAGAACGGCCTGGCCGCCCCGATGGTCGACCGCCTGCGCCTGACCGACAAGGTCATCGAAACCATGGCCGAGAGCTGCGAACAGGTCGCCGCCCTGCCCGACCCGGTCGGCGAAATCACCCAGATGCGCCGCCGCCCCACCGGCATCAGCGTGGGCCAGATGCGCGTGCCCATCGGCGTGTTCGGCATGATTTACGAATCGCGCCCGAACGTGACCATCGAAGCCGCTTCGCTGGCCATCAAGAGCGGCAACGCGTGCGTGCTGCGTGGCGGCTCCGAGGCCATCCACTCCAACCTGGCGCTGTGGAAGCTGGTGCAGGCTGCGCTGGCCGAGTCGGGCCTGCCCACCCACGCCGTGCAGCTGGTGCAGACCACCGACCGCGCCGCCGTGGGCCAGCTGATCGCCATGCCGCGGTTCGTGGATGTCATCATCCCGCGCGGTGGCAAGGGCCTGATCGAGCGCATCACGGCCGAGGCCAAGGTGCCCGTGATCAAGCACCTCGACGGCAACTGCCACACCTACGTCGACGCCGAAGTCGACCTGGCATTGGCCGTCAAGGTCACCGACAACGCCAAGACGCAGAAGTACAGCCCCTGCAACGCCACCGAGTCGCTGCTGGTGCACGCCGCACAGGCCGCCGCCTTCCTGCCCCGCATCGGCCGCGTCTTCGCCGACAAGGGCGTGGAGATGCGCTGCGACCCGCGCGCCAAGGCGATCCTGTCGGACGTGCAGGGCGCGTTGCTGGTCGACGCCACCGAGCAGGACTGGTTCGAGGAGTACCTCGCCCCCGTCATCGCGGTGAAGGTGGTCGACTCGCTCGACGAGGTCATCGCGCACATCAACCAGTACGGCTCGCACCACACCGACTCGATCCTCACCACCAACCACCCCAACGCGATGCGCTTCATCCGCGAGGTGGACTCGGCCAGCGTGATGGTCAACGCCTCCACGCGCTTCGCCGATGGCTTCGAGTACGGCCTGGGCGCCGAAATCGGCATCAGCACGGACAAGTTCCATGCGCGCGGGCCGGTGGGCCTGGAGGGCCTGACCTCGCTGAAGTACGTGGTGCTGGGCCAGGGCGAAATCCGCACCTGATTTGCTCGACCTCACCGCCACGAACATCGGCCTGATGATGCTGGCCTCGGCTGGCGCCGGGCTGGTGGACGCGGTCGTGGGCGGCGGCGGGCTGATCATGGTGCCCTCGCTGTTCGGGCTGTTCCCGCAGGCCGCGCCGGCCACGCTGCTGGGCACCAACAAGGCCGCGTCCATCTGGGGCACGGCCTGGTCGGCGTGGCGCTTCTCCAAGCGCGTGACCCTGCCCTCGCGGCGGCTGCTGGGCGCCATCGCGGCGGCCATGCTGGGCGGCCTGCTGGGGGCCTGGCTGGCCACGCGCGTGCCGGCGGGGCACTTCCGCCTGGCCCTGCCCCTGTTGCTGAGCGCCGTGTGGGCCTACACCCTGTGGCGCAAGGACCTGGGGCGCACACACGCGCCACACCTCTCGCCCCGCGCCGAGGCCTGGACCGCCACGGGCATCGGGGCGCTGATCGGCTTCTACGACGGGGTGTTCGGCCCCGGCACGGGCAGCTTTTTCGTCTTCGCGCTGGTGCGGCTGCTGGGCTGGGACTTCCTGAACGCGAGCGCCGCGGCCAAGCGCCTGAACTTCGCCACCAACGTGGCCGCGCTGGCCTGGTTCATCCCGGCCGGGCACGTGGTGTGGGCGCTGGCCCTGCCCATGGCCGCCGCCAACGTGCTGGGCAGCAGCGTGGGCACGCGCCTGGCCTTGCGCCATGGCGCGGGCTTCGTGCGGGGCGTCTTCCTGATGGTGGTGGGCGCCCTGATCGTCAAGACCGGGCACGACGCCTGGCGCCTGCTGGCACCCTGACGCCGCCTCCACTCACTTGAGCGGCAAGGGCATCCAGCCGATCCCGTGGGCGTGCAGGCTCTGCACGAAGAGCTTGCCGTCGGCCTCGGTGGCCGCGGTGGCCTCGGGGTAGGCCCCGCTGGGGTCCTGCAGGTCGGCCAGCACCTGACCTTGCTCGTCGAACGCCACCAGGTGGCCATGCGCCTTGGGCACGGGCCACAGGGCACGCGGCAGGCGCAAGGTGATGGAGCGCAGCAGGGGGTAGCGGTCGGCCGCGTCGATGACGGGGCTGCGCGGTTTGGTCAGGCCCACCCAGATGCGCCCCCCCTCGCCGCGGGTCAGGTTGTCGGGGTAGCCCGGCAGGTTGTCGATCAGCACCGTGACGGCGCCTTGCTGCATGGCCTGCTCCACGGTGGGCACGCCCGTGTGGCCGTCGAAGGTGCGCACCAGCGAGAGCTTGGGCAGGTCGACGGCCAGGATGCGGTAGGTGCCCGTCTCGGACAGGAACAGGCGCTTGCCATCCGCCGAGAAGGCCAGGCCGTTGGGGAAGCACAAGCCGCTGAGGGCCACGCGGGCCTGCAGCGTGACGGGGTCCTGCGCGATCAGGCGGCCGCTGCAGCTGTGCTCCAGGATGTCGAGCACGCTGGCCTCGAAGGTGCCGCCCGATTCCTTGGCCCCGAAGCGGCGCGACGCATCGGTCAACCAAAGGGTGCCGTCGGGGCCCACCTTGACGGCGTCGGCGTAGCGCACCGGGTCGGCCGGCACGGGGTGGGCCACGGTGGTGAGCAGGGTCTCGACGCGGGCGTCGGCGCCGCGCCCGGTCACGCGCAGCAGCCCCTTCATGGCGTCGGCCACCAGCAGCCGGCCCTGGGCGTCAACGTCCAGGCCCAGGGGACGCCCGCCGGTGTTGACGATGGCTTCTTGCCGCTGGCCGGACACGTCCACCCGGATGACCTCGCCGTTGGACAGGCCGGTGTAGAGCCAGCCCGCGTGCGCGGTGAGGTGCTCGGGGCCCTGCTGCCCCTCGCGCAGCGCGATCAGCCGCAGGCCCTGGAGGCGGGTGTTGGCCTGGTGCGCGCCGCTGTAGCCGGCGTCAGCGGGAGCCTGCCAGGCCACGGGCTTGACGGGGATGGGCCAGAACAGGAGGTAAGCGGCGGCGGCCACGATGGGGGTGGCCCAGGATGCGAGCCACGCCAGGCGGCCGCGTTGAGAGGTCTGCATCGGTCGAACTCCATGGAATGCGTGGAGTATTCAACAAACTGAAGCCGCCTCGCCCCCCGTCTTGCCCTGATGGGGCCCGTTAAAGAGTCAAAAACTATCGGGCGGATTCATTTGATTGCCTGGACGCATGGTCATGCGGTCCGCACAATGAGAACCATTCTCAAAGCAGCAACCGACTCGCACAGGAGCCCACCATGGCCAAAACCGCCACCTTCGGCGTCATGCACGTCATCACCGCTTTCAGCGTGACCTACGCCATCACCGGCAGCGTCACCGTGGCCGGCGTGGTCACCTTCGTGGAGCCGCTGGTCAACACGGTCATGCACTACTTCTTCGAGCGCTATTGGGACCACCCGCGGGCCCAGGCGGTGCGTGCCCGCGTGGCGCAGGCCACGCAGCAGGGGGTGCGCCAGGTCAGCGGCTCAGGCCGTCACTTCTCGACGAAGGCCCGCTCGATCACGTAGTCGCCCGGCTCGCCCTGCGAGGGCGAGATCTTGAAGCCACGGGCGTCCAGGATCTTGCACAAGTCGGTCAGCATGGAGGGGCTGCCGCACATCATGGCGCGATCGGTGGCGGGGTTCAGCGGCTGCAGGCCCAGGTCGGCGGCCATCTTGCCGTTCTCGATCAGGTCGGTCAGGCGGCCCTGGTTGCGGAAGTCCTCGCGGGTGACCAGCGGGTAGTACAGCAGCTTGTCGCGCACCAGCTCGCCCAGCAGTTCGTGGTTGGGCAGCTCTTCGGAGATGAAGTCGTGGTACGCCAGCTCGCTGACGGTGCGCACGCCGTGCACCAGCACGACCTTGTCGAACTTCTCGTAGGTGTACGGGTCCTGGATGATGCTCATGAACGGCGCCAGGCCGGTGCCGGTGCCGAACAGGTACAGGTTCATGGCGGGCTTGAGGTCGTCAACGACCAGGGTGCCCACGGCCTTGCGGCTGACCAGGATCTTGTCGCCCACCTTGAGGTGTTGCAGGCGCGAGGTCAGTGGGCCGTTTTGCACCTTGATGGAGAGGAACTCCAGGTGCTCTTCGTAGTTGGCGCTGGCGATGGAGTAAGCGCGCATCAGCGGCTTGCCCTCGACTTCCAGGCCGATCATCACGAAGTGGCCGCTGGCAAAGCGCAGCGCCGGGTCGCGGGTGGTCTTGAAACTGAACAGCGTGTCGTTCCAGTGGTGGACGTGGGTGACGGTTTCTTGGTTGAACGCGGCCATGGTGTCGGTGCCAGTGAGGGTGCCAGGAGCGGAAACCCTCTATTGTCACGCAGAACGGGCAACCCCTGCGGCCGCTCCAGCATCCAGGGGGGCGTTGCGGCATGCTCTATGCTCGCGGTGCTTTTTCACACGCTCACGCGCGCGCCATGCTTTCCTCCACCGGCTCCTTGCACTCCGATCCCCGCACCGCCCTGGTCGTGTTCTCCGGCGGGCAGGACTCCACCGTTTGCCTGGCCTGGGCGCTGGCCCGCTACGCACACGTCGAAACCATCGGCTTTGACTATGGGCAGCGCCACCGCGTGGAGCTGGACTGCCGCCTGCGCGTGCGCGAGGAAATCCACCAGCGCTTCCCGGACTGGGGCGCCAAACTCGGCGAGGACCACCTGCTCGACCTCGGCCTGCTGGGCCAGATCTCCGACACCGCCCTGACCGAGTCGCGCGCCATCGAAATGCAGGCCAACGGCCTGCCCAACACCTTCGTGCCCGGACGCAACCTGCTGTTCCTGACCTTCGCGGCCGCCCTGGCCTACCGGCGCGGCGCCACCGTGCTGGTGGGCGGCATGTGCGAGACGGACTTCTCCGGCTACCCGGACTGCCGCGACAACACGCTCAAGGCCTTGCAGGTCGCCATCAGCCTGGGCCTGGGTGGCCCCATGACCATCGAGACCCCGCTGATGTGGCTGACCAAGGCGCAGACCTGGGCCCTGAGCGACACCCTGGGTGGCGAGGCCTTCAACGAACTCGTCATCGAACACACGCACACTTGCTACCTGGGCGACCGCAGCCAGCGCCACGCCTGGGGCCACGGCTGCGGCACCTGCCCGGCGTGCGAGCTGCGCCGCGACGGCTACAACACATTCGCCCGACAAACGGGCCGCTGAAGGGGAGACGACTTGGATGCCACGAACATGGTGATGACCGCCATCCTGGTGCTGCTGTTCCTGTGGGCCGCGGGGGCCTACAACCGCCTGGTGAGGCTGCGCAACGAGATCGCCAACGCGTTCGCGATGATCGACGTGCAGCTCAAGCGTCGCCACGACCTCATCCCCAACCTCGTCGAGGTGGCACGCAAGTACCTGGAACACGAACGCGAGACGCTGGAGCGCGTCACCGCGGCACGCGCCCAGGCCATGGCCGCTTGCGACATGGTGCGCAGCAAACCGCTGGACGCCAGCCGCATCCAGAGCCTGTCGATGGCCGAAGGCTCGCTGGCCAGCGCACTGGGCCGCTTCCAGGCGGTGGTCGAGTCCTACCCCGAGTTGCAGGCCGACGGCCACCTGCGCGAGCTCAACGAAGAGCTGCGCCACACCGAAAACAAGGTCGCCTTCGCGCGCCAGTTCTTCAACGACGTCACCCTCAACTACAACAACGCGGCGCAACAGTTCCCCACCAACGCCCTCGCCGGCGCCTTCGGGTTCCGGGCAGCGGCCATGCTGGCGTCGACCTCGTCCGAAGCCGAACGCGAACCGATCCGCGTGCAACTCTGACGCCGCCGCCTCCCCATGCAGTTCCGTGAGCATCAGCTCCAGGCGCACAGCCGCACCGCCTGGCTGGTCGTGTGCTTTTTCGTGCTCCTGGTGGCGCTGTGTGGCTTCGTCAACCTGGTGCTGGGCCTGGGCTGGCGCCTGCTGGCGCCCTTCGCACAGGGCTACCCGGCCCTGTTCTTCGAGACCAACACCGCCCTGATCATGCTGTTCGTCATCGGCGGCAGCCTCGTCGAGCTGCATCGCCTGCAAGACGGGGGCGGCCCGCGCGTGGCGCGCTGGGTGGGCGGCCAGGAGGTCACCCGCACCGACGACGCCCTGCACCGACGCCTGCTCAACGTGGTCGACGAGATGGCGCTGGCCAGCGGGCAGCCCGTGCCCCGGGTGTTCGTGCTCCCACGCGAAGACGCCATCAACGCCTTCGTGGCCGGCTGGGGCCCGCAAGACCTCAGCCTGTGCGTGACACGCGGCGCGCTGGAGCGCCTGACGCGCGCCGAGCTGCAAGGCCTGGTCGCGCACGAATTCGGCCACATCGAAGGCGATGACCTGCCCCTGAGCATGCGCCTGCTGGCGCTCGTGTGGGGCCTGTCGCTGGTGCACGGCTACGGCCGCCACCTGATGGCTTCCGACGAGCAAGGCCGCGTGAACCCGCTGAGCTGGCTGGCCGGCGTGGTCTTCGCGACGCTGGGCTGGGCGGGTTGGCTGGCCGGGCGACTGCTGCAAGCGGCGGTGTCGCGTCAGCGCGAATTCCTCGCCGACGCCTGCGCGATCCAGTACACCCGCACGCGAGACGGCCTGGGCAACGTGCTGCGCAAGATCTGGCATGACCAGCAGGTGCTGGCCGGACGCATGCGCCACCCGGCCGCCGACATGGTGGCCTCCTTGCTGTTGCACGAGTCGGGGCACGCGGCCTGGCTGGCGTCTCACCCGCCCCTGCCGGTGCGCATCCTGCGCGTCTGCGGCTCGGTGCTGCCTCCGCTGCCCGCGCCGCTGGTGCGGCTGCAGGCCAGCGAGCCCCTGCGGCGCAGTGCAACGCCCCGGGGGGCGCCACCCGGGGCCCTGGCTGCCTCTGGCGACGCAGGCGAGATGCGCGAGCACACGGTCGATGCGCAACAGGGGCCCATGGCCTCCCTCCCCGGCACCACCGGCGACGAAGAAATCGCCCGGCGCGAGCGCCTGCTGGCCGACCGCGAAGCGATGCAGCGGCTGCAGCACCGGGTGGGGCCAACCGAGTCCCGCCTGATCGTGCTGGCCTTGATCATGAACCCCGCCAACAACCGCGAGCACAAGCTCTGGCGGCAACTGGCCGAGGGCGTGCATCAGCAACAGCAGATCCTCGACGACGTCGGCCGGTTGCTGCCCGTGCGCCGGGTGCCCGAGTTCGAGCGGCTGACCGAACTCATCGCCAAGGGCCCGCTGGAGCACCGCCGCGCCCTGGCCGAACAAGCCCGTGACCTGCTGCGCGCCGACGGCCGCGTCAGCCCCCGCGACCGCCTGTGGTGGCTGACGCTGCGCCACCGCATGGGCATGCCGCAAAACAAACAGGCCTTCATGCGACCGGTGACGGGACAGGGGCAGGACCTCAGCAACCTCAGCCCGGAGGACCAGCACCACGTCAAGGCCGTCTCGGCCTACCTGGCGCGCATGCTGCCCATGGAGCCGAGCGATGGCTCGCTGGCGCCGGCGAACCAGGCCTGGCTGGCCGCTGTCAACCGCCGCATCGGGGCCAGCTGGCAAGGGCAGGAAACCCCGCAACGCCCCGACGCCGACGCGCTGGCGCACGCCCTGTCGGGCCTGCAGGAGCTCTCGTGGATGATGCGCCCCCAGTTGCTGAAAGCCTGGGTGGAAGAGGCGATGAACCACAGCCCTCACGGGCTCATGAGCCACGAAACCGCAGACGCGCTGCGCCTGATGGCCAGCCTGCTGGAAGCGCCCATGCCCCCCATGCTGGAGGCGCACTACCGCAGCGCCTGAAGGGCCGCGCCTGAGGCGGGCCGTGCGCGCCAGCCGATCAAACGATCAGGCCGATCAACGCGTCAATCGTTGCTGCGCGGCAGCTTGGTCAGCCCCAACAGGCCGTTGCGCAGGTCCTCCGGCGCCGCCGGGCCGATGTACATGCGCAGGTAGATCTGGTAGGCCAGCTCGTCGTTGATGGCCAGCATGTTGCCGCCGTCGCTGGTGAGCTGGCGGCCGTTGTGCGTGGCCATCCAGCCCGTGCCCGGCACCCAGTCGAGGTTGACGACGTCGCCCTTGACCACGCGCTTGACGTTGGAGTAGGCCGCGCCGATCAGGCCGATGGGGCCGATCAGCTTCTTGAACTCCTCTTCGGTGGCCGACTGCTTGAAGTCGGACAGGAAGATGCGCGAGATCGTCGAGGACGTGAACTCGCGCAGGATGTTGAGCTGAATGCGACGGATGCCGTTGAGGCGGTAGATCGCGTCGGCGGTGGTGCGTTTTTCGGGCAGGTACAAGGCGGTGACGTCGGCCTTGAAGTAGCCGCGCTTGCGCAGGCCCGCCCCGTTGAGCACCAGCTTCTGTCCGTAGGCCGTGACGGTCTCGGGCAGCTCCACGCCCTCGATCTCGACGGCTGCGTGGGCGGGCGCCGCAAAGGGCGTCAGCACGGAGGCCGCGGCCGCGATGAGCATCGCGCGGCGGCGCTCACCGGGCGTGGGGAGGGACTCGATGAAGTCGCGAACGGACGCTGGCTGCATGATCAACGCTCCTGCCGGAAAACGGCGTCACAGGGGCTTGGAGATGGACAACCAGACCGCCTGGCCTTCGGTGCGGTTGCGCGCGCCGAATTCCTGCAGGTACTTGCCCTCGATGAGCATCTCGCCGCCGTTGACCACCCAGCCCAGCGCGGGGCCCAGGGCCGTCACGCTCGACTTGTTGCCGTTGATGATTTCCGTGCGGTTCAGGCCCTTGGCGGCGATCTCGGTCGACGAGAAGCCGCTGAGGTCGCGGGTGTCCTTGGAGAGCTGGCGCACGAAGTAGCCCTGCACACCCAGGCGAACGTCGTCGCTGATGAAGCGCATCAGCTGCCAGTCGACGTTGAACATGTTGCCCGAGTAGTAGCCGTTGTCCTTGTTGCGGGTGTTGAACGAGAACACGGTGCGCACGCCGAAGTCCCAGCCGTCGCCGATGAAGCTGTACTGGATCGAGGGGCGGAAGGTGTAGAAGTTGCCGTAGCCCGGGTTCACGCGGCGCGTGACGTCGTAGTTGCCGGTGGGCAGCACGAGGGTGGGGGCGATGTTGAGCGCCTGGTGATCGCCGATCTCCCAGTGGATCAGGGGCGAGATCTCCAGGTCACCGATGCCGGTTTCGTTGCCGTTGAGCAGGGTGCCGACCGAGGAGCTGATGGTCGGGGCGAGCGCGGCCGTCAGGTTGGCGGGCAGGCCGACCGGCGTGGCGGTGAAGCGCGCCTGGCGGTTGACCAGGGGGAGCATGGCCGTGATGCCCACGTTGCCGCCCAGCAGGCGGGTGGTGCTCAGGTAGGTCAGGCGCGGCAGCGCGGCGTAGGTGTCGGCCGAGATGCCCAGTTCGGAGCGCAGGTTGGGCAGGGCCACGGGCGCCGGGGGCGAGCCCACGGGCGTGGGCGTGGTGGCGGCACCGCGGTCGCCGCCCTTGAGCTTGTTGGCGTGGTAGTGCACCAGCGGCACCTGCAGGTACAGGCCGGGGGCCAGGGGCGCCGTCATGTCGCTGCCGCCGATGCCGGGCGAGTAGCGCTGCAGGCCGTTTTCGGCGGACTGGGCCACCCCGCTCAGGGACAACAGCGATGCGGCGATGGCAACGGCAGACAGCGATGCCGAACCCGCGTGACGACGAAGGCGAACCATGGAAACTCCTTGAATGCAGAACGGGCCAGGCTCAAACGGCGTGACACGCCTGGCTCAACCGGAAACGACCCGCGTTTCACTTGCAACAGACTGTGCCGCGGCCGCCTCGTTTTGTGACGCCGATGTGGCCCGGCCACGACAAACTCTTGCGCACCACACACCCGGTTATCGGCGAAAACCGCCCGAATGGAGGGGGGCGAGGATCAGGGTTTACTCGCCCTCGCCGAACTTGTCGTTGATCAGGGCCACCAGGGCCTTGATCGCGTCGTCTTCTCGCTCGCCCTCGCACTCCAGCTCGACCGAAGTGCCCAGGCCGGCGGCCAGCATCATCACGCCCATGATGCTCTTGGCGTTGACGCGGCGGTCGTTGCGGCTCATGTGAACCTGGCAAGGAAAACCACTGGCCAGCTTGGTGAGCTTGGCCGAGGCGCGGGCGTGCAGGCCCAGCTTATTGCTGATGGTGACGGTGGTCTTGATCATGACTGCTGGGTTGGGAGGCCTGGTTCTGCGGCCGGCTGGTGGCGATCTGCATGACCCCCTGCACGCCGCCGGAAACCGCGCGGGTGATCAGGGTGTCGAGCGTTTCACCTGAATAGTTCAGGGCGCGCCAGAGCATGGGCAGGTTCACGCCGGTGATGACCTTGACGTGCTGACCGTCGGCCAGGCGCTGAACGGTGTTGCACGGCGTGGCGCCGAACACGTCGGTCAGGATGAGCACCTCCCCCCGCGGGTCGGCGTCTTGGGCGGCCTGCAGCAGGACGCGGGCCTGGGCCTCGACCTCCTCGGGCGACTGGCAGGCGCTCACGTCCAGGGCCTGCAAGGAGGACACGGCTTCGGGAAAGCAGTGCTGGGCGGCCATCTTGAGGGCGGACGCCAGCGGCTCGTGCGCGATGAGGAACAGGCCGGACATAAGTTTGGGATTATCGGCCGGTCAGCCCGGAAAGTGGAATCCCCGCATGAAGGCGTCTGCGGCTTCCTGCCCGGATTGCCCCGCCGCGGGCGCCCCGGTGCGCCACACCGAGGCCTGGAACACCGTCAGACCGTGGGAAAAATGCCACGCCGTGACGCTCACCGGCACCTGCGCGTCCCCCGGCGTCCCGCCGCCATCGGGGCGCTGGCCAGAAAAGCGCCAGCCGCGGGCGTCCGCCTGGGGCGTCATCCGGGGCACGTCGACCCCGCCCAGGTCTTCGGCCTGGGCGGGCTGGCCACCCGCGGCCTTGAGGTTGTCGCGGGTGGAGGCGGCCAGCGCGCGCAAGGCCGGCGCGACCGCCAGGGCGTCGTCCAGGCGCAAAAAACCCAGGGCCCAGGTGGCGCCATCGGCTTCGCAGGACCACAGGTGCATGGTCACCGGTCGCTCCACGCCGGGCAGGCTCAGGCGCCGCTCACGGGTGTCGGGCTTGCAGGGGAAGCTGCCCACCAGGCCATCGGCGTGCGGGGGGCGAACCTCGCGCCAGTTCAAGGCCGGGGCGCAAGCGCCCAGCAGCGCCAGCAGGAGCAACGGCCAGCCCCGGGTGCGTTGAATCAGGCGAAAGAACATGGGTCGGCGAACTCCATCGGGTCAGGGGGGGCTCACCCCACGGTGGGATGGACGCTGTGATCGCGGGAGTCAAGACTGCCACGAAAACAGGAAGTCGTGCGGCATGAACCGATTCAACCCCGCTCACCATCAAACCGAAGCCAGCCCGCCCTCAGCGGGCCTCCCCCTGTCGCTGGACCCCCAACTGCTGGAGCAACTCGGACGAGAGCTGGCCGGGCCGCTCACGCACGCGCTGGAGCTCGCCAGCACCCTGACCACCCAGGGCAGCCTGGCGCCCGCCGGGCTGCGCGCCTTGCGCGAGGCGGTGGCGCGCGGACGCCAGGTGGGCATCGTGTGCCAACAGATCGCGCGGCTGGCGCAAGGGCAGGCGCGGCCCTCGCCGGAGCCGGTGGCGCTGGACGACACCCTGCGCACCCTGCTGGCCCACCGGCAGGCCGAGGCCGCCGGGCGGCTGGGGCCCAGCGAGGGGCTTTCGGCCTCGGTGGGGCGCGCCGTGATGGTGGACGCCGACTCGGCCTTGCTGGGCACCCTGCTGCGGGCCCTGCTGGATGCCTGCCAGGACGTGGCCCTGGGGGCCGTCACGCTGGAGCTCGCCAGCGGGGAGTGGCCTGTTCAGGCTCAATTGCGGTGCCGCTTCGAACCCGACCCACAGCGCCTGCCCGGCATGACGCTGAACTGGCACCTGTTCGACCACCTGGCGCGGTGCATGAACGTGGCCTGGGTCCACGCCCACCAGGTTCGCTCGGGGCGCCCCACGCGGATGGACACGCTGATCACGCTGAATTTCACCGCCGACGCGCAGGCGCCGCTCCACATGCCCGAGCGGTGAGCCCGCCCGGGACGCTGCTCAGGCTGGGGGCTGCCCCAGCAGCCGGGTGATCAGGTCGTCCAGCGCCGCGAAATCGGGCTCACCCACGTAGCGCTTGACGATCTGGCCCTTGCGGTCGATGACCAGGGTGGTGGGGGTGAGCTGCACGTCACCGAACGCCCGCGCCAGGCCACCGTCGTGGTCGATGGCCACGCGAAACGGCAGCTGTCGGGTCTGGGCGAACTGCATCACGTAAGCCGGCGGGTCATAGGACATGGCCACGGCCAGCGTCTCCAGGCCCTGGGCCTTGAAGCGCGTGTGGGTCTCCACCAGGCGAGGCATCTCCTTGACGCAGGTGCTGCAGCTGGTCGCCCAGAAGTTCAGCACGACGACCTTGCCTTGCAAGTCCGCCAGGCGGCGGGCCTGGCCGTCGAGTTCGGTGAAGGGCAGGTCGGGCATCTGCGAGACGGCCCTGCCGGAGCAGGCCGTGAGGACAGGCAGCACCCCGGACAACAGCACGGGCAGGCTCAGCAGCATCGAACGTCGCGAAAGGGTCATGGCGGGCGCCTCGGGTCAGGGTGGCTGTCGACGGCCCGCATTGTGCGCGAAACGGCGGGCTCGGGCACGGTGTCCGCGCTGGCGCCGGGTTCGGTGGCCGCGCGAGGCGCGGTCTTGTCGACCTGCGGATCGGCCCAGGTGCCGGTGACCCAGAACTCGCGGGTGGCCGCCTCGGAGACCTGCTTGCGCAGCAGCATTTGCGCCAGGAAGGTGCCCAGGCCCACCACGGGGTTGATGGCCGCATAGGCCAGCGAGGCCGTGCCGGCGTTGATCTCGGGGATGACGAAGACGTGCAGGTTCTGCGTTTCCTTGCTGAGGTCGGCCTGGCCTTCCATCAACACGATGGCCTGGACCCCGCGCATGCGCAGGTTGCGCGTCGTGGCCACACCTTGGGTCACCTTGACGTCGCCGTCGATGCCGTCGAACGCGAAGCCTTGCTGAAAGATGTCGCGGAAGTCCAGCAAGAAGCGCCGGGGCAGCGCCTGCAGGCTCAGCACGCCCAGCAGGCGGGCCATGCCGGCGTCCACCTTGAGGAACTGGCCTTCGCTGATGGCGACCTTGACGTCGCCGCTCATGCTGGTGGGGTCGGGCTCCAGGGGCGAGCCCAGCCAGCTGACCTGCCCGGTGAGCTTGCCCTTGCCACCGCGCACGGCCTGGGGCAGGCCCAGGCGCGTGAGCAGGGCGCCGCTGTTTTGCAGGTCGAGGGTGAAGCTGAAGGCCGAGCGCGGCAGGAGCTTGACCCCGCTGCTGCGGCGGGTGGCGTTCTGCGCGCCCAGGGCCGTCCAGTTGCCGGTCGCGTCGAGCTGGGCGTCGGCGTTGCCCAGGCGCATGCGGGTGACGCGCCATTCGGGCAAAGGCGCCCCGCCCACCACAGGCACCAGCCGGTTGATGGCCTCCACCTCGAAGCGGCCGAGGTCCAGGCCACGCCACTCGAACTGGTCGATGACGATGTCCAGCGCCGGCAAGCTGCCGGCGGGCTCGCTGGAGAGCATGCGGGCGGCGGCCTGGTCCTGCAGGGCCTCGGCCTCCGCGGGGGGCACCTGCAGGCGCGACAGGCGAGCCACCACGCGCGTGGATTGCGGGCCACCGGCAACCGGGGCCTTCTCGGGCAGCCACTCGACCTGGCCGGCGACCTGGGGGGCGTCCACGGTGGCGCGCCACACACCGGGCGAGGGGTGGGCCACGTTGAGCGAGACGTTCTTGAGCGTGCGCTGCTGCCAGCTCAGGGCGGAACTCTGCAGGGTGATCGTGTCGGGGATGAAGCTCTCATCGGCGGCCTGGTGGACGGCCTGCTCGGCCACGGACAGCGTCGGCCGGGGCCCGCGCCCACCCGATGGGTCGATGACGCTGTCGAGCACCTGCTTCCAGGCCAGCACGTCGAGCGGGCCCGCCACCACCTGGGCGCTGACGCCTTTGGCCGGCATGGGCGCGAGGTTGACGGCGCCCCCCAGGCCCGGCTGCACCAGGTGGATCTGGCCGCGCGTGACGCGGGTGGGGTCCTGGCGGATGTCGCGCCGGAGGTCGACGCGCAACCACGGCATGGTGCTGGAGGTGATCTGCGCCGTCTGCGGGTTGCCCAGGTCGACGATGACGGCGTCGCTGTGAGCCTGGTCGTCTTCGACGCGGTAGGTCACCTTCAGGGGCCAAGGGGCCTGGGCGGGTTTGTTGAGCGGCGCCGGCAAGGTCGACGCCACGCCACGCAGGGTGCTGGTGACCTGCACTTCGGGGCGCGCCGGCGGCCCGTCGGGGGTGGCGCGCGCGCCCATGGTCACGCTGACGCTGATGGGGGCCTCGCCCGACAGCCGCGGCGCCAGGCGGGCCACGAAGGGGTATTCCTCGGCCTGGCGCAGGGCCTCGGCCGTGACGGAGCCCTGCGCGGTGAACCGCATGACGCCATCGGTCGAGCGCAGGCCTTCGACGACCATCTCCTGCCCCCAGACGCGGGCGCGGGCGCTGACGTTGAGCTGCGATTCGGTGAAGGCGATGCGCCCCCGCACCATGCTCATCAGCGGGATGTTGCCTCCCAGGCGGATGCCCGCGCGGTCCTTTTCCTTGAGCACGACTTCGCCGCGCAGGCGGGTGTCGATGCTGCGGTTGAGCGGGATCTCCAGCGCGATCTGCAAGGCACTGCGCCCCTGCCCTTGCGCCTGCGTCAGCACCGAGCCCAGGTGGGCCGACAGGGGGGAGTTCGACAGGAAGATCAACGCGTCTTGCAGCGGGCCTTCACCCTGGCCGCCGATCTGCAGCACGGGGTCGTCGGCGGCGAGGTCGTCGATGCGGCCTTCGACGTTGCTGAGCGCGAAGGCGCCACCGCCGACGTCACCCAGGCGCGCACGCCCCTGGCGGATCAGCATGCGCTGGCCCTCGAAGAGCAGCTCGCCTTGCAAGGAGGTGAAGGGCGACCACAGACGCCCTTCGGGCTCGCCGGTGATGGCCGCCGGCGCGTAGTCCAGCGCCACGTCCTGCAGGGGCACCTTGACGCGGAAGCGCCCGCCCTGGTCGTCCTTGAAGGGGAAATCGGCGAGGCGGCCATCGACGGAGAAGCGCACGTCCTCGCCGCGCCCGCCGCGCAGGGCCTGTCGCACGTAGTCGCGCGCCGAGGCGCCGATGGTCAGGGGCAGGTAGCGCCACACCGCGGTGGCGTCGGCCCGCTGCAAGCTGCCTTGGAGGGCGAGCACACCTGGCAGGCGGGCGTCGGCGCCTTCTCCCGTGCGCCAGCTGGCCTCCAGCTCGCCGGCCACCTGGGCGTTGGCGAAGCGCGCCGGCTTGACGTCGACCTGCCAGCGCGGGGGCTCACCGGCCTTGGCGCCCGCGCGAATCTGCCATCGCACCTCGGCTGAAAGGCTGTCCAGGCCGATGCGCGCCTCCTCGAACACCCCCGGGAACGCCAGCCAGCCGTTGGTGAGCTTGAGCTCGGCGCGCCCGCCGGATTCGGTCGCGTTGACGACCGCGTCGGCGCCCGCCAGGCCGGGTCGCCCCTGCTCCGCGGAGTCGGCCAGGCTCAGGGCCTTGATGCGGGCGCTCAATTGGTAGGTGGCGGGGGCCGTGGCAGGGCCGTCCCAGCGCCAGGCCAGGTCCTCGACCCCCCCGCGCGGGGCCAGGTCGGCCAGGTGCGCACGGGCCTGGCCCGACAAGGGCAGCCGGTCCGCCAGGTTCGCCAGCAAAGCCAGGTCCAGCCGGTCGGCCAGCACCTCGCCCCCGAGGTTGTCGCTCCAGCCGGATGCGGGCCAGCCGGCGGGCCAGGGCGCGTGTCGCCACGACAGGCTGCCGGCGCTGACGGGCCACTGCACGCCGTCCGTCAGGGTGAAGGCCAGCTGCCGGTAGGCCAGCGAAGCGGTGCGGGCGTCGTTGGAGGCGGTGACCTCCCCCTGAAAGCGGCGGAAAGCCAGGGGTTGCAAGCCCGAGGCCAGGCGCACCTGCACATCGCGCACATCGGCCTGCAGGCTCACGCCCTGGATGCGACCGGCGCGCAGCGTCAGCCCCGCGGTCACGGCCCCGCGCCCGCCACTGACTTCGATGGGCAGGCGCACGTGCTGGCGCAGTCGCTGCACATCGACCCCGGGGAAGCGCGCCTGCGCGGTGCCCGACCAGCTCTGCCAGTCGGCCGGACGGGTCGCATCCACGTCGAAGCGCGGCACCCAGCTGGCGTGCACCGGCTGCTGGGGCGCTGACTCCAGGCCCTGCCCCACCAGCCACAGGGGCTGCGTCATGCTGGCTTCGATGACGAAGCGCTGGCCGAAGATGGCCGGCGGCGTGGCCGACAGCGTGAGTTCGTGCACGCGTCCCCGCAGCGACGGGCGGTTGCGCAGGGTCAGCTCGACTTGCTGCAAAGCCAGCGTGGGCGCCCCCAGGTACTCGTCACTCCAGCGCACCGTGCCGCCGCGGATCTGGATGCGCGACTGCGACATCACCCAGTCCGCCCCCCCTGACGACCCACCGGTCTGCGCACCATCGGGCAACTTCAGCCCGGCGACGTGGAGCGCGCCGTGGCGGTCGCGGCGCACATCGAGCTCGGGCGCCACCAGCACCAGGCGGTCCAGCCGCAACTCGCCGTCGAGCAAAGCCTGAGGCGACAGCGTGGTCAGCGACAGGCGCGCTTCGACCTCGGGCAAACGCAAGGCCACCTGGCCGCGCGCATCGAGCAGCTGGACTTCACGCAGGGAAAGGGTCGGCCAGATGCCGTCGGCGCGGCCCACGACCTGCGCCACTTTCACGGGCACGCCCAATGCTTTGGAGGCCTGTTGCGTGAGCTCAGTGCGCCATTCGTCAACACGGGGCAGAATCTGAATCAACAGCACCCCCCAGGCCACCGCCACCGCGATGCCCAGCACCACCATGCCCCCGGCCAGCAGCTTGAGCGCCCCCCACCCCGTTCGGCCCAACCAGCGAGCGGGAACGCCCAGCACGGCACGCCAGCCGGTCGCAGGGCCGGCCGGACGGTCGTCGGGCAAAGGAGACATCGGAGGCATGAAGTCAGCGCGCATCCGTCGAACCACCAAGCCCATCGGCCCAGCGGCTGCCCTAACATGAACGCAGGGCATGCGGATTCGACAAAAGCGAACCCTAGCACAGGCCCGTTGCACACGACCCCGGATCCATGATTGACATCCCATCTGACGCCGCCGCGTCCTCGGCCCCGGCCGACCATTCCCGCTACGTGCAACGCATCCGGCGTCGCTATGCCAGCGAGCTGGCCGACTTCGCCCAGGCCTGCGATGGCGCCCCTCGCACCGCCGACATCCACGCCCTGATCACCCGCTTGCTCGCTGGCGGGCGGGACCTGACCAGCGCCCTGCGGGTCGCCCGCCAGCTCGTCATGGAGCGCCTGGCCACGCTGGACGTCGAGCTGGCCGCGCCCATGCAGGCCGTCACCGCCGCGATGACGGAGCTCGCCGAGGTCACGCTCGACCACGCCCTGGCCGCCGCCGAAGCCGAGGCCGACCTCAAGCACGGAGCGCCCCTCAACGAGCAAGGCCAGCGCATCGACTTCTGGGTCATCGGCATGGGCAAGCTGGGTGGGCGCGAGCTCAACGTCTCGTCCGACATCGACCTCATCTACGTCTACGAAGACGACGGCCAGACCACCGGCGTCACCGCCCCGGGCGACGCCAGCGGGCGCACCAGCGGCCAGGTGAGCGCACACGAGTACTTTGCGTTCGTGGCCCGCAAGCTCAGCACCCTGATCGCCGACACCACCGAAGACGGCTTCGTCTTCCGCGTCGACCTGGCGCTGCGCCCCAACGGCAACTCCGGCCCGCCCGTGGTCAGCATGTCGATGCTGGAGGAGTACTTCCTCGTGCAAGGCCGCGAATGGGAGCGCTTCGCCTGGCTCAAAAGCCGCATCGTGGCGCCGCGCCGCTGCATGCCCGCGGGCGAGCACCACGGCCGCGCCCTGGCCCTGCGCAACCTGGTCATGCCCTTCGTCTACCGCCGCTACCTCGACTACGGCGTCTTCGAAGGCCTGCGCCAGCTGCACCGCAAGATCCGCGACGAAGCCACCCGCCGTGCCGCCGGTCGACCGGACCGCGCCAACGACGTCAAGCTCTCGCGCGGCGGCATCCGCGAAATCGAATTCACCGTGCAGCTGCTGCAGGTGGTGCGCGGCGGGCAGTTCCCCGAAATCCGCACCCGCTCCACGCTCAAGGCCCTGCCCCGTCTGGTTGCGCGCGGCCTCATCTCGGCCGACGCCGCCGAGCAACTCGCCCGCGCCTACGTGTTCCTGCGTCGCATCGAGCACCGCATCCAGTTCCTCGACGACCAGCAAACCCACCTGCTGCCCACGCAGGACAGCGACCTGGACTGGATCGCCCGCAGCATGGGCCTGACCCAGCGCAGCGCCGACCTCTCCACCCACCCCGACTGCCTCACGCCCACCTGCCAGCTGCTCAACGCCCTGTGCCAGGTGCGTGAATTCGTCGCCATGGAGTTCGACGCCCTGCTGCACGACGGCCGCGAAGGCGGAGGCGGCAACAACGAGTGCAAAGGCTGCAACGGCCCGCCGCTGCCCATCGACCACGACGATTTCGCGGCCCGCCTGCCAGCGTCCATCGCCCCACACGTCGTCGAGTTCGCGCGCCAACCCAAGGTCGCCATGCTCTCGGACGCGGCCAAGCTGCGACTGGCCAAGCTGATCGGCCGCGCCACCAAGCTCGCGCTGACAGAAGGAGCCGAAGGCGCAGAAAGCACCGAAGAGCCCCTCGGCCCCGAAGCCGTGCGGCACTTCATCGACTGGCTCAACCCCCTGCTGCGCCGCGACAGCTACCTCTCGCTGCTCGCCGAGCGCCCCGAGGTGCTGCACCGGCTGCTGCGCCTGCTGGGCCTGGCCAAGTGGCCCATGCGCTACCTGCTGCGCCACCCCGGCGTGATCGACGAGCTGGCCGACCCCCGCCTGTTCGACAGCCGCTTCGACGCCACCGCCTACCAACGCGAACTCGAGGAGCGCCACAGCGCCTGGGCGCGCGCCGGCCAGGCCGACGAAGAGGCCCTGATGGACACCCTGCGGCGCGCCCACCACGCCGAGGTCTTCCGCACCCTGGTGCGCGACGTCGAGGGCCTGCTCACCGTCGAGCAAGTGGCCGACGACCTCTCCGCCCTGGCCGACGCCACCCTCGGCATCTCGCTCAAATGGGCCTGGCGCGAGCTGCAACAGCGCCCCGGCAAACAAGGCCGCTACGCGGTGGGACGCGAGCCCCACTTCGCCGTCATCGCTTACGGCAAGCTGGGCGGCAAGGAGCTGGGCTACGGCTCCGACCTGGACGTCGTCTTCGTCTTCGACGACACGCAGGACGCCCCCGAACAGGACGCCGGCCCCGACACCCCCAGCCCCATCGACGCCTACCTGCTGTTCGCGCGCAAGCTCATCACCTGGCTGACGCTGCGCACCTCCGCCGGCGAGCTCTTCGAAATCGACACCGCCCTGCGCCCCAACGGCAACTCCGGCTTGCTGGTGACCTCGTATCACTCCTATGACGACTACCAGCGCCAGCGCGGCAGCAACACCGCCTGGACCTGGGAGCACCAGGCCTTGACGCGTGCACGCTGGTGCGCCGGCGAGCCGAAGCTGGCCGAGCGCTTCGAAGCGACCCGCCGAGGCGTGCTGTCGGCCCCCCGCGACAACGCCGCCTTGCTCGATGAGGTCGTGGCCATGCGGAGCAAGCTGCGTGACGCCCACCCCTGCCCGCCCGATCGCTTCGACATCAAGCACAGCCCCGGCGGCATGATCGACGTCGAGTTCGCCGTCCAGTACCTGGTGCTGGCCCACAGCCACGCCCACCCCGGGTTGATGGACAACGTGGGCAACATCGCCCTGCTGCAACGCGCCGCGGACGTCGGCCTGATCCCATCCGAGGCGGCCCAGGCCGCGGGCCAGGCCTACCGCGAGTTGCGCCGCATCCAGCACCGCGCGCGGCTCAACGAGTCCTCCACCCAGCTCACGGGTGAGCGGCTGCAGGCCAACGCGCACCACCGCGACGCCGTGCTGGCGCTGTGGTCGGCCGTGTTCGGCGCGCCCGGGTCGGCTCAGTGAGCCCGACCGGCGCTCGCGCGCGGCCGCCCGCATTGCTCCCTCAGGGCGTGATCGGCTGGTGGCTGGTGTGCATCGCGCTGGCCTGGCCGGCGCTGGCCTTTGAACCCGTGCCCCTGAGCTTGCCGCCCGACTTCTGGGCGGCCCTGCCGCGCGCCCTGGTGCTGCGTCCCGACGCCGGCGCCCAACAAAGCCTGCCCAGTTGGTGGGCCACGGTCTGGTTGCATGGCAGCCCGCCGCACCTGTGGTGGAACCTGGCCGGCACCGCGCTGCTCACCTTGCTGGGCTGGGTGATCCGACCCGGTGCGGCCGGCGCCGTCGCCTGGCTGCTCGCCTGGCCACTCACCCAGGTCGGCATGCTGCTGGAGCCCTCGCTGACGGCCTACGTGGGCCTGTCCGGGGTGTTGCACGCCGGCGTCGTCGTGCTCGGCCTGAGCTGCCTCACACCCGAGCGCCGCCCCGCAAACGGGGTGGTGGGCCTGGTGCTGCTGGCCTGGCTGGTTGGCAAGCTGGTCATGGAAAACCCCTGGGCGCACACCCTGGTTATGTCATCGGCGTCGGCTATAAACGTGGCCCCTTGGGCGCATTTGAGTGGCAGCGTCGCAGGCGCGCTGTCATGGTGGGCGGTCAGGATGACCTGGCCCCGCCCCACGCGCATCCCACCCGTTTGAGCGGTCATGGTGCATTCCCGGGGAACTTCGCAGCCATCCGCTGATCATGCTCTGATGTCCGGGCCCCGTCGCCTGGTCTCTTCCACACAGAACCCACAACCTCTCACACCATGCACAACCGCCTGCACGCCTCCGCCCAACCGCGCGCCATCCGCATGATGGCCCTGCTGCCCGTCGTCATCGCCGCCGCCCTGGCCGCAGGCTGCGGCGAGAAGTCCGACAAGCCCGAGGCCAAGGCCAGCCAGTCGGCCGTCCGCGTCAACGACAGCGAAATCACCGTTCACCAGATCAACCAGATCCTGGAGCGCCAGCAAGGCCTTCGCCCCGAGCAGGCCGACGCCGCCAGCCGCCAGATCCTCGAAGGCCTGATCGACCAGCAACTGGCCGTGGCCAAGGCCGAAGAGCAAAAGCTCGACCGCGACCCGCAGGTCATGCAGCTGCTGGAGTCCACCCGCCGCAACATCCTGGCGCGCTCCTACCTGGAGAAGGCCTCGGTCGCGGGCGCCGGCACCCCCACGCCTGAAGACCTGCGCAAGTACTTCGACACCAAACCCGCCCTGTTCGCGCAGCGCAAGGTCTACGCCCTGCAAGAGTTCACGGTGCCCGGCACGCCCGAGCAGACCAAAGAAGTGATCGAGCTCCTCAAGAACAAGCGCACCCCTGCCGAATACGCAGAGGTGATCAAGGCCGCGGGCCTGAAGTTCAACACGCAGCAAGTGACCCAGGCGGCCGAAAGCCTGCCCCTGGCCATCGTGGACCAACTCCTGAAGGTCAACGACGGTCAGTCCCTGTTCATCACCGCGAAAGACGGCTTCAAGGCCATCCTGATCGTGGCCAGCAAGGAGCAGCCTGTGACGTTCGAGCAGGCCAAGCCGGCCATCGAACAGTTCCTGACCGTGGAGCGTCGTCGCGAATTCGCCCAGAAGGAAATGAAGAACCTGCGCGCAGCCGCCAAGATCGAGTACATCGGCAAGTTCGCCGAGAAGCCCGCCTCGGGTGCCGCCGCCGCTTCGAGCGTGGCATCGGCTCCCTCGCTGACGGCTTCGGCAGCGGACGCGGCTTCGGCCCCGGCCCTCGATCCCGCCGCGCTGAGCAAAGGCCTGTCGGGTCTGAAGTGACCCCAAAAACGTGACCCGCACCCGCGGGTCACGAAGCTGTTCCAGGAAGGGGCGTGCCGTGTCGGCATGCCAGCAGGAGTGCATTGAATGACGTTCGACCAGTTTTTCAGAGTTCTGAGGGCCCGTTGGCTGCTCGCGCTGAGCGTGGTGACGACCCTGGTTCTCATCACGTTGGTCGTCTGTCTTGTCTTGCCCAAGAGCTACAAGGCCACCGCCTCCGTGATGGTGGACCTCAAGCCCGACCCCGTTGCCGGCATGTCCGGCATGGGCGCGGCCACCTCGCCCGTCCTGATGGCCACGCAGATCGACATCATCACCAGCCCGAGCGTGGCCGCCCGCGTGGTTCGCCAGCTGGGCATGGACCAGAACCCGCAGCTGCGCAAGCAGTGGGAAAAGGCCACCAAGGGCAAGGGTGACTACATCACCTGGCTCGGTGAGTTCATCAGCGGCGGCCTGGACGTCAAGCCCTCGCGCGAGTCGAACATCATCGACATCTCTTACTCCTCGCCCGAGCCGCAATTCGCCGCCGTGTTGTCCAACGCCTTCGCCAAGGCCTACATGGACTCCAGCGTGCAGTTCCGCGTCGACCCGGCGCGGCAGTACTACTCTTTCTTCGAAGAGCGCGCCCGCCTGGCTCGAGACAAACTCGAAGCCGCCCAGGTCAAACTGGCCCAGGCCCAGAAAGAGCGCGGCATCGTCGTGACCGACGAGCGCCTGGACGCCGAGGCCGCCCGACTCAACGACCTGTCTGCCCAGATCGTGGCCCTGCGCGCCACCGCGGCCGACTCCAACAGCCGCTCGGCCGCCGCCCGCAAGAGCTCCGACCAGGTCGCCGACGTGCTCAACAACGGCCTGATCACCAGCATCAAGGCCGAGCTGACCCGCTCCGAAGCCCGCATGGAAGAGCTCGAAGCCCGCTACGGAGACGCCCACCCGCTGCTCATCGAAGCGCGCGCCACCGTCGACAGCCTGCGCACCCGCCTGCGCACCGAAACCAACCGCGTGACCAGCAGCCTGGGCATCAACGACACCATCACCGCTTCGCGTCAGGCCCAGGCCAAGATCGCCTACGAAGAGCAGCGCGACAAGGTCCTGGCACTCAAGGACGCTCGCACCGAGCTGTCGGTGCTGGAGCGTGAAGTCGAAAGCGCCCAGCGCGTCTATGAAGCCATCCAGGCGCGCCTCAGCCAGATGGGCCTGGAGAGCAACAACACCCAGAACAACATCGTGCTGGTGAGCGCGGCCACCGAGCCCAGCAAACACGTCTTCCCCCGCATCACGCTGGCCCTGCTGCTGGCCATGTCGGTGGGCACGCTGCTGGCCATCCTCGTGACCCTGGCCGTCGAGCTCTTCGACCGCCGCATCCGCGGCACGCAAGACCTGCTGCAAGGCGCTGGCATCCCCATCGTGGGCGTGATGCCCGGCCCCGTCAGCAAGAGCTGGCGCCGCCGCCTGGGCCTGCGCACGGCCACCGTGCGCGGTGGCTCGGGCCTGGCCCTGGCCGGATCTTCCCTGGGCGGTGGCACCGCCCTCTCCACCGGACGGAGCGATTCCTGATGGGCTCGAACAACCCTGCATTCCAGAGCTCCACCATGGACGCGCGCGACTCCCACTTCCCCGACACCCAACAGGTGCCGCACGAACGCTCCATCGGCGAGATCATCAGCCAGGCCAACAACCTGTCGGCCGAGCAGATCCAGCAGATCCTGAGCTACCAGAAAGACAACGGCGTGCGCTTCGGCGAAGCCGCCGTGGCGCTGGGCCTGGCCAACAGCGACGACGTGCTGTGGGCGCTGGCCCAGCAGTTCCACTACCCCTACGCGGCAGAGCAGACCTCGCACCTGCCGGCCGAGCTGGTGGTGGCGACCAAGCCCTTCTCCGAGCAAGCCGAAGCCTTCCGGACGATGCGCAGCCACATGATCATGCGCATGTACTCCGACAACGGCCCGCGCAGCGCGCTGGCGGTGGTCAGCCCCGACAGCGGCGACGGCAAAACCTACTTCGCCGCCAACCTGGCCGCGGCGTTCTCGCAGCTCTCGGGCCGCACCCTGCTGATCGACGCCGACATGCGCAACCCGCGCCTGCACGAGATCTTCGGACTGCAAGGCAAGAGCGTGGGTCTGTCGTCCATCCTCTCCGGGCGGGCCGCGGGCAACGTGGTTTGCCCCATCCGCGAGCTGCCCAGCCTGTTCGTGCTGCCGGTGGGCCCGACGCCCCCCAACCCCCTGGAGCTCCTGGAGCGCCCGGCCTTCGGCCTGCTGATCCGCGAGCTGCTGACCAAGTTCGACCAGGTCATCGTGGACACACCGGCCGCCACGCTGGGTTCTGACTTTGCCGTCATCGCCGCCCGCTGCGGTGCCGCGGTCTCCATCGCCCGTCAGAACAAGACGCGCATGTACGCCCTGCAAGACCTGCTCAACACCATCAGCATGGGCCCCACCAAGATGGTGGGCTCCGTGATGAACGAGTTCTGAGTCCGGGTCAGTTGGTCAGGACGCGGTTCGAGCAGCCTGCGCCGCCCTCGCGGCCTCATACACCTCCAGCAAACGCCGGTGGTTGGTGAGCGGCGAGTACAGCGCCTCATAGCGCCGGCGGGCCTGGCGCCCCATCTCGCGCATGGCCTGCGGGTTCGCCTGGGCCCAGGCCAGCTTGGCCGCCAGGTCCTGCGCGTTGCCGGTCTCGAACAGCAGGCCGGTCTCCCCGTCTTTCACCAGCTCGGCCAGGGCGCCCACGCGGCTGGCGATCACCGGCAGGCCACAGCTGTAGGCCTCGGCCAGGGTGCGCGGGAAGTTCTCGCCACACAGGCTGGGCAGCACCAGGAAGGCCGCGCGCTTCATCTTCTCGATGATGGCGGGCATGGGCAGGAAGCCAGGCGCAAGCGGGCCCAGCTGCACCTTGGCGCGCTCGAACCACTCGCCTTCGCCGATCAGCTCCACGCGCACGCCCTGGTTCAAAGCCTCCAGCAACACCCCCACGCCCTTCTCGTCCGACAGGCGGCCCACGAACAGCCCGCCCTCGCGCCCCTCGGGCAGGCCGTCTCCGGCGTCCTCCACGAAGTTGGGCTTGATGAAGATGCGCCCCGGCTCCATGCCCGCGGCCACGAACTTGCTCTTGGAGAACTCGCTGAGCGCGATGAAAGCGTCCACGGCGCGCTCGTAGGTGCCCAGGGCGCGGTGCGCCATCAGCGAGGCCGTCAGCACGCCGGTCTGCACCACCGAATGCCGATAGCAGCCCCGCACCACGCCACGCCAGGGCACCTTGCCCAGGCAGTCCTCGCAGGGCTTGCTCTCGCGCAGGAACATGGCCTGCGGGCACATCAGGCGGAAGTTGTGCAGCGTCTGCACCACCGGCACACCGGCTCGTCGCGCGGCCCAGAACACCGAGGGCGAGACCAGCGGCAGCGTGTTGTGAACGTGGATGACGTCCGGGCGAAAGCTTGCCACCAGGGCGGCGATGTCCTGCCCGGTCTGGCGCGACCACACGGCCTGCAGCGCCACGCCCACGCGCGAAGCGGTCTTGACGTCGTCGTTGTGGCGCAGGTGCAGGCTCACCTCGTGGCCCTGCTCGCGCAACAGCGCCACCTCGGAGGCCACCACGGCGTCCTCCCCCCCCCTCTGCTGGTAGGCGTTGTGCACCACCAGCACGCGCATGCGTTCGCTCATGCCTGCTCCTTGCGGTCTGCCATGGCGCGCTGCACCGCCTGCCACAAGCCCAGGGCCGCGGCGTCGTAGCTGAAGCCCTTGACGCGCGCTCGTGCGGCCGCCGACAGGCGCGCCCACTCCACCGGGTCATTCAACAGGCGGGCCCCCGCCTCTGCCCAGGCGTGCGCATCCAGCGGCAAGACCAGGCCGTTGACGCCGTCGATCACCAGGTCACCCACGGCCCCGGCGTGCGGCGTCACCAGCACCGGCACCCCCGCGGCGCACGCCTCGTTGGCCACCACGCCCCACGGGTCCCAGGAGGTGGGAAACAGAAACAGCCGCGCCTGCGCATAACGCTGCGGCAACTCAGCGGGTTGGGCAAAGCCCATGAAGGTCACGTCGACGTGCTCGGTGAGCCGCGCGGCGGCCTCGCGCACCTGCGACTCCATCTCGCCCGAGCCGAGGTAGCCCAGGCTCACGCGCCGCCCCAGCAGGCCGCTGATGCGGCGGGCCACGTCGAGCGCAAACAAGGGGTTCTTGATGGCCACGAGGCGGCCGCAAAACAGCAGGTCCAGCGGTCGGGGGCCATCCGGCAGGCTCAAGAAGGCGTCGTTGTCGGCGCACAGGTGGGACTTGAACAGCCGGTCGGCCGGCAAGCCGTATGAGCGAAACAGGTCCATCGCCCCTTCGCTGGGCCCCACGAAGGCCTGCGAGCGCGCGAACACGCGGCGCCTCAGGAAGCGGTGTGCGCCGCTGAGCGTGGCCTCCGAGCGCAGCGTGCCGTCGGTCATGACCACGTGTGCACGCCCCCGCCACACCGCCCACGCGAACGCGATCAGGTGCGTGGGGTTGTAGCCGGTGGTGATGACGACATCCGGGTCGCTGGCTTGCAGCACCGACCACACATCGGGGTTGACGTGGATGAAGCGCCCCTTGACGGTGACGAAACGCTCGCGCAAGGCCGTGCTGCGGTAATCGCCGGCTTGGATCTGCCAGTGGCGATCGGGCTCCGAGCCGCTGCAGAAGATCATGTGCAGGTCACAGCCCGGCATGCGGGCCAGGCGCTCGTAGACCGGCACCCGATACGGCGCGGGGATGTTGGTGACCAGGGCGACCCGGATGGGCCGCTCGACGAAGGAGCCCGTGGTGCTCATGTTCAGGTGCTTTCCTTGCCCGCTCGGCGGCGGGCCAGCAAGTTCGCCCGCCAGCCGGCGGGCAGCAGCAAGGCCGCCAGGCAGATCAGGTCTTTGCGCGTGAGGGCGTGCCAGCGCACGGCCGTGAGCAACTCGCGCACGGCCGCCCCGCGCTCGTTGAGCTCCATGAAGAGCACACCGCGCATGCGGTGCCAGTCGGCCACGAAGAGCCGCAGGGAGGGCCGCTCGGGGTGGGCCTGCACCAGCTCGCGCAGGGCCGCGCCCACCACATCGGGCTGCTGCGGGCGGCGAATCACGCTCACGCGCGAGGCCGCGCTCATCGGCGGCTCCACGTAATACGAGGTGCGCTGCGCCGACTGCGCCACCGGCCCGGCGCAGGCCATGCGGGCCCACATCAACAGGTCTTCACCGGCCACCACGCCGCGCTGGAAACCGCCCACGCGCAGGGCGACGTCGCGGCGCAGCATCACCGCCGAGCTGTTGAAGGGGATGTGGTGCAGGTGGGTCTCCATGAAAAAGTCCGGCAGCAGGCACAGCCCATCGGGGGCCGACTCGATGGCCGGCGACAGCGCCGAGGGCCTCACCTCGCCGGCCTCGTTGACGTAGTTGAAGCCGGCTCCGCACAGCACCGCCTGCGGGTGGCGTTGCGCCAGCGCCATCAGGCGCGCCAGGTGGTCGGGGTGCACGTGGTCGTCGGCATCCAGCAGCGCCACCCACTCGGTCTCGGCGGCCGCCAGCCCTGCGTTGCGCGCCGCGGCCACGCCGGCGTTGGCCTGGCGGATGACGCGGATGCGGGGGTCGCCCAGGGCCTCCACGCGGGCGGCGCCATCGTCGCGCGAGCCATCGTCCACCACGATCAGCGACCAGTCTTGAAACGACTGCCGCCGCACCGACTCGACCGCCGCCACGATGGTCTCGGCCTTGTTGTACAGCGGGATCACCACGGTCACGGCCGTCATGCCCGACCTCCTTCGCGCATGCGCGCCAAAGCCCGCAACATCAAACCGCCCGAGACGATGGCCGACAGCATCAGCCCCCACTGCACGGCCTGCACCGAACGCTCCACCCACATCCAGGTGCAGGCGACCTGCGCCGCCAGGCCCGCGAACGAGATGAGCATCAGCGCCCATTGTCGGTCCCACGTGATCAAGGCGCGCTCCAGCACGCCGTTGGCCGACAGCACCAGCGAGGCCAGCACGCTGACGGCCAGCAAGGCCGGCAGGCCCGCGCCATCGAGGCGATAGGCCCGCTCCAGCCAGCCCGACGCCGCCAGCACCACCGCGGCCACGGCCAGGGTCACCAGCGCGTTGCGCAGCATGAGCCGGCGCAAGGTCGGGCCCAGGGCCGAGCGGGCGTCGCTGCGCAGCCGCGCCTCGGCCAGCTCGCGCAACACCACCCCGCCCCAACTCGTGGCCGGCATCAGGATCAACGTCATCCACTGCGTGGCCACGCCCAGCACCGCCACGCCGGCGGCACCCTGGTGGCGCTGCACCAGGTAGATCGAGCACAACCAGCCCGCCGCCCCCGCGGCCATCAAGGCCACGGCGTTGGGCCAGCCCGAGCGCACCTGCTGCCACATCGCCTGAGCGGGTCCGTCGGCCTCGGCGACCTCGGATGCCTCCACAGCGCGCCAACCACGCTGGAGCCAGCGCAGCACCAGCGCCCCCAGCACCAGCACCGGCAACCACGAACTCAGCAGCAGCATGATCCAGGCGCCCTGCAGCCCCAGCCACCACACAGCGGGCACCGACAGCGGCATCAGCAAGGTCGACAAACACGCCGTCACGCGGGCCGTGGGCAACTGCGCCCCCAGGCCATTGAGGAGCCCGCTCAAGGCCTGCGTGAGCACCTGCCCGCACACCGCCCCCACGCCGGCCACCCACAACCACGCCACCTCGCGCGCGGCCAGCTGCGAGGCCCCGTTGACCACCTGCGAGTGCATGGCCACGAAGATCAACACCAGGGGCAAGGCCCCCAGCACCGCCATGCCCAGCACCACCCGAAACAAGCCGCGCGCCCAGGCCGCGGTGGGCGCCGAGGTGGCCGACAACAGCCCCCCGTTGAACAACACCTGAGCCAGCGGCGTGGACACCACCGAGGCCGCCACCACCGTGGCCAGGTACAGGGCCAGCGGCGTGGCCCCGGCGAAGCGCGCCAGCGAAAAACTCGCCACGAAACCCGCCCCCCGAGTGGACAAGGCCCCCACGAAGGCCCACGCCCGCGGCGACGCCCACAGCCCCATCAGGGCCGGCCCCAAACGCCTCAAACCGCCAGACAAACGACCGCCCTGCTGCAAACCGCCACCGCCCCTCAATGGCGAGGCGCGGCGGACTCGCACCCGATGAGGGGCATCGGCCCCACCATCCAGGCGCCCGAGGCGTCTCGCTCGGCGGGGCGCCCCTGCAGGTCGCGCACCAGGTCGGCGCCCTGGAAGGCCGAGGGCGACACGCGCACCGGCCCGGCCGCGCTCCAGCCCAGCACGCACTGGCGTCCATTGCGCGTCAACAGCACCCGCGTGATCGGATCCGGGCCGCGCGGGGCCACCTTCATCATCGAGCCGCGCAGCTGCTGCACCAGGTCCACGTAGAGCTCACCCAATCGCGTGCGGCTGCGGAAGTCGCCCTTGACCATGCCGACGCCACCGACCTCGGTCTCGGCGCCTTCCCAGGTGTAGAACGTGAAGTTCTCGAAGCCCTCCGCGGCGTGCAGGATGGCGGCCTGCAACACGGTTTCGTCCAGCCTGCGGTCACACAGCGAATGGGCCGACGGGTCGGCGTCGCCACCGCAGGCGGTGTTGGACTCGGTGTTCCAGATCGGCAGGCTCAGGCCGTGGGAGCGCAGCATCTCGCGCAGGTTGCGCAAGCGCGAAACCGCCGCATTCGATCCAAATCCCAGGTAGGCGTGCATGCTGATGCCATCGATGTGCTTGCCCCCGCCGGCCACCAGGAAGTCGTTGAGGAAGCGCATGCCGTTGGTGGTCACGTTCGGCCCGATCAGCGTGCTGCGGGCGTCCGCCTTGCGCGTTTCTTCCCGGGCGACGCGCACCATCTCCACCATCAGCTCGGGCGAGCCCAGCCAGTGCGTGGGCACATCGGCCTCGTTCCAGACCTCCCACACCGCGATGCGCCCGCCGTCGAAACGCGTGGCCAGCTCGCGCACGTGCTTGCGCCAGGACTCCATCTGCGCGGGCGGCATGCAGCTGCGCTCGCCAAACGACGAGGTCGCGCACGCGCCGTTGTCCCCCGCCTGCGAGGCCCACTGCGGCGTCATGCCGATGGTCATCAGCACCGCGGCGTCGCGGCTGTTCTTGCGCACATGGTGCAGGTAGTACTCCAGGCGTTGCGCGTGCGGGTTGTCGCGCCACTGGATGGCACCGGCCTTGGGCTGCATCTCGTGCCAGGTCGTGCCCGTGCCCCACATGCGCACCAGGTCAGGCTGGAAGGTCGGCCAGTTGTTGTGGCGACCCAGCTTGTTGAGGTGGATGCCGAAGAAGCGGTCGGACACCGGGTGCCAGCGGTCGTCGGCGCCCACCAGGTCGGGGCTGATCTCGCGCAGCACCGGCTTGCCCAGGCAGATGGCCGAGCCGTCCTGGCGCAAGCCCACGCGCACCGAGCCCACCCGCGGCGCGTCGTGCACGCCACGCAGCACCACCGTTTGCCAGCCCGCCTGGGCCTGCACGGTGCGGATGGCCGTGGTCTCGTAATACGGGGAATCGCGGCGGAAAAGCACGTCCACGCCGGCGCCGCCTCGCACCAGGCGCATCGGCAGCGACAGCTCGTAGGCCTTGCCCGGCACCAGCACCGAAGGGATGATCAACTCGGCGTTGGCCGTCGCACTGGAGCGCGACTTGGCAAACAGGAAGGCC
Source organism: Burkholderiales bacterium (assembly GCA_016000265.1). Lineage (GTDB taxonomy): Bacteria > Pseudomonadota > Gammaproteobacteria > Burkholderiales > Burkholderiaceae_C > Aquabacterium. Next base: position 218,622 of record JAECRL010000001.1, on the reverse strand, counting down.
GCGCCGGGCGCCGCCCCCGAGCCCGCATCACAAGCCGCATTCGGGCCCGCATCCGCCACCGGATCCGGCTTGCCCCAGGCCTGCAGCACCCAGGGCCGCTCGGCCAGCTTCACCCCTTGCGCCTGCGCGGGCGCGCCACACAGCACGAGCCCCAGGCTCAGCAACAACGGCCGGGCCAGCGCCCGCACGACCTCAGGCAGCAGCGGGTTTGGCTTCATGTGACAACTCGTCCTCATCGCGGTGAATGCGCATCAGCAGGAAGATGAAATACGTCAGGAAGAAGTAAATCAGCGTGTTGTCCGTGAAGAACAGCATGTTCTGGAAAAAGAAGGCCACCCGGATCATGTAGCTGCGCGGGGCGTACATCAGCCAGAACACCGCGGCCGTGCAGATGTAGCCGATCTCGTAACAAAGCTTGAGCAAGTCGCTGTGCAGGTTGACCTTCTCGTACACGCCAAAGCCCTGCTCCGCGATCGAGTAGACCGAGCCCAGGCCATGCCCCAGGAAGGCCCACCAGGGCTCGTTGAGCAGGCCATCGACCACGTACTTGTGCATCGACTGCCGCCCCATGCCCAGCTGGTTCGAGCTCTGCCCCGTCAGCTGCTGAATGAAGTAGTCCAGCATGCCCGTGGTGTAGGCCATGTCGGCCACCAGCACGAAAGCGTTGAGCCCCACCATCGTCGCCGGGTTGAGCAGCAGCTTGCCGCGCTTGGGCCCGATCAACACCATGATGGACGACACCACCGCCGCCAGGATGGCGATGCGCTTGAGCGTCAGCACCGCCATGGCCAGGCACAGCACCGCCAGCAGGTACTTGCGCTGGTGCACCGCGAACGGCACCAGCAAAGCGAACACGAAGCTGAAGTTGCCCTCGAAGGTCGACTCCGAATTCAGGAAGTTGTAGTGAAAGCCGCCTCGGAAGTCACCCCACACGCCATAGAGGTAGACGAAGCTCAGCATCAGCCAGCCGAACATCGACCACAGGCTGATGCGCGGCACCCGGCCCAGCAGCGCCACCGACACGCCCGCGAAGATGAAGAACAGGTCCTTCCAGCCCTCGCCCTTGGTCAAGGGCCCCAGCATCACGCCGGCGGCGATGATCACCAGGAACGGCTTGACCTCGTCACCGATGGACGCGCTGCCATCGGCCATGCAAGCCAGCAGCACCAGCACCGGCACGCTGTACGCCAGGTAGCGAAACGGCGGGAACGCCAGGCAGGTCAGCGCCAGGAAGAACGAAAAACCGAAGATGAACGAACTCAGGCGCAGCCGGTTCTTGTGGAAGACCGGGCCACGCAGGTACTGCGGCGGCACCTCATAGAACTGACGCTTCATGCTTCAACCGCTCCCGCCCGGGGCCCGCTCGCGACGCACACGGCTCAGCTGCCAAACAGCCGCGCGCGCTGCGACGCCGGCACATGCAACTTCCACTCGCGCACGAAAGCATCCTGCACGACGTAAGCGGCCTCGGGGTCACGCGAGATGGACGACACCCGCACCAGCAAGCCATCGGCGATCAGGCCGTCGAGCGCGTGCCGCACCTGCATCATCTTGTGGCGCGCCGGGGAGTTCACCACGTCGTCGCCGATCACCATCCAGTAGGTCACCGGCTCGTGGCGCTCACCCAGGTGGGTCATCACGCGCTTGACGTCGATGGCGTGATCATCGAGCTTGACCACCGCATCCTGCGTCGCATCGACGTGGAAGCCCTGCGCGGCGTAACACACCTCGGGGCGGTGCACCTTGAAGCCATCGGACTGATCCCGCCCGTAGGCGATGGTCACCATGATGCGATCACCCTGGCTGTTGACGTAGACCTTGTCGGCCACCTCCGTGTAGATGGCTTTGACCTGCGCCGCCACATCGGGGGGCAACTCGATGTTGATCGACAGCTCGTCGATGCGCCAGTCCCCCATCTGCCGGGGAAACACCGTGGCCAGCGGCTCGCGCTTTTGCACATCGGCCATGCGCACGGTGGGCTGAGCCCAGCCACCGAACCAGGACGCACCAGCCATCAGGGCGGCGGCCGACAGCGCCACCCACAAACGAGACGAACCACTCATGCCGAAGGACCCTGCTGCGACGCCGGGGCCGGCTTGAACCAGATGCCCAGCAATTTGTCGATGAAATAAATGCTCACCAGGGACACGGTGAACAGCACCAACCCCGAGAAGCTGTGCACGAAGCCCTGCCCCACTTCGTCGCCGTAGTGGTAGGTCACCAGCACCAGGATGATCACGCGGATCACGTTGGCCGCAAACGAGGTCGGGATGATGGCGATGGCCAGCAGCGTGTTGCGCGTCTTCGACGTGTAATTCATCAGGCGCATGTACAGCAACCCCAGCGACTCCAGCGTCAACAGGGAGTTCATGCCCGAGCAGGCGTCCGCCACCAGCAACTGATACGGCCCGATGGACAAGGTCACGCCCGCGCGGGCGATCGGGTAGCCTGCGTGATACAGGATCCACTCCGTCACCACGGACACCGCCTGCTTGAGCGGCATCGTGATGGCCTGCACCGCCACCTCGGGCAGCGGCACCATGAACAGCATGAAGCACAGCGGGAACCAGGCGCGCCGCAGGGCAGGCCAGCCGTGCAGCAGCAGGATGCAGGCCGCGAACACCACCGGCTGAGCCAGCGTGGTGAACATGTTGATGGACTGCGAATGCCCGAACACGTGCACCAGCAGCCCGAACGCCATCAGCGCGAAGCCGCTGACCGGCGCCGGGCGCGCCTCGCCCGCGAAAATCTTGTGGCGGTCGAACCAGAGCAGCCACAGGCAGACCCCGAGGATCAGGGGCCCGTGACCGTGGGCGTCGTTGCTCCAGGTGTCGCTGGCCAAGGTCAGGTAAGTCGGCACGAACAGCGCCGCCAGCCCCACGATCAGCAACAGCAGAGCCGGGACGTGCACCCCGGGCGGAACAGACAGCATCGGATGAGGTTTGGCTAGGGTGCCCATGGCGCTACAGCAGATCGTGTGGACAGGCTGGATTGTGCCTTGCACCCTGAAACAAGTTCCCTGGGTGCCCCCTGTATTCGGGCGAGCGGATCACACAGGGAAACCCTGATCAGGGGGAACTCTCGTGGGACTTCCCCCACCAACGAGCGTTGTTCGTGAAATGGTCCACCCTCAAAGAAGGGGGTGGGTCACCTGACCGATGGCTTTCCCTGAACGTTCGCATGGAACGCGCCCCGTAAACTGAATCTCAAGGTTGTCGCAAAACCGTCGACAAACCAACATAACATCCATGAGGTGGGTGGAATGAGACATCCAGACCCCAATTTTGGTTACCCGTCGCTGTCCCTCGTCGAGCGCGAACGCATGCTCGCCGGCGTCAAGCAGGCAACAAAGAGCAAGCTGTTCATGCGTCGTGGCGCACACGTTCTAGACACCCACATCGATGCCATCAGCTGGGATGAGGTCGTTTCGCGCATCGCCAGCTGGGCCGCTCACCGCCAGTCTCGTGTGGTGGCGCTGTGCAACGTGCACTCCGTCGTGACGGCCAGCCAGGAGCCCGCCTTCCAGACCGTGCTCAGCCAGGCCGACCTGGCCCTGCCCGACGGTGCCCCCGTGGCCTGGGCCCTGCGCCGCGAAGGCTTCGGCGAGCAGCAACGCATCAACGGGCCCGACCTGACCTGGCGCTACCTGCAGGTCGCCGAGCAACTCGGCCAATCCGTTTTCTTCTACGGCAGCACCCAGGACACCCTGGACCGCCTGATGGTCCGCATCAAGGCCAGCTTCCCCAAGCTCAAGATCGTCGGCATGGAGTCCCCTCCCTACCGCGAGCTGAGCGAAGAAGAAGACCAGGCCTACGTTGACCAGATCAACCAGTCCGGCGCCAACGTGCTGTTCGTTGGCCTGGGTTGCCCCAAGCAAGAAGCCTGGATGGCTGCCCACCGCGGTCGCATCAAGGCCGTCATGCTGGGCGTCGGCGCCGCGTTCGACTACCACGCCGGCACCATCCAGCGCGCCCCGGTCTGGATGCAGAAGATCGGCATGGAGTGGTTCCACCGCCTGCTGAGCGAGCCGCGCCGCCTGTTCAAGCGCTACACCGTCACCAACAGCATCTTCATGTACCGCATGGCAAAAAGCCTGATGCTGGGCAACCCCTCGGTGCAGCAAGAAGAACGCCACTGACACAACGGCCACCGAAGGGCGCCCCCTGAAAGCGCCCCACCCCGCCCGAACGCCGCGCTCACCCCGCGGCGTTTTTTCTGGTTCGCACAGCTGCTCACACAGCTGCTTACACAGTCGGGCCACCCACGCCGTGAGGCCCACCCGATCTGGGTGTGGCGCACCCGCGCGGCGCCGACGAAGTGTCATCTTCCGTCGATACACTCGACCGACAGTCCTTTCGGACTATGCTGGGACCCGCTCACATGGGGGGAGGCCAGGTGGGATCCGGGAACTCCCGGAGGCCGCACGCCTCCGACAGCAGCACAGGCTCAACTTTCGACTCGCACATGGATCAGCAAGCCAAGATTTTCGTTGCCGGACACCGGGGCATGGTGGGCTCCGCCATCGTCCGCAGGCTCCAGGGCGCAGGCTTCGGCCGCGTCATCACCCGCAGCCGGCAGGAAGTCGACCTGACCCACCAGCAAGCCGTGCATGACTTCATCGGCGCCGAACGGCCCGACTACGTCTTCCTGGCCGCGGCCAAGGTCGGCGGCATCCAGGCCAACAACACCTACCGCGCCGACTTCCTCTACGAGAACCTCATCATCGAGGCCAACCTCATCCACGCCTGCCACACCGCGGGCGTGCAGCGCCTGATGTTCCTGGGCTCCAGCTGCATCTACCCCAAGATGGCGCCTCAGCCCCTGAAGGAAGACTGCCTGCTGACTGGCCCCCTGGAGCCCACCAACGAGCCCTACGCCATCGCCAAGATCGCCGGCATCAAGCTCTGCGAGGCCTACAACGACCAGCACGGCCGCCAGTACATCAGCGTCATGCCGACCAACCTGTACGGCCTCAACGACAACTACGACCTCAACAACAGCCACGTGCTGCCGGCGCTCATCCGCAAGGCGCACGAGGCCAAGGTCCGCGGCGACAAGAGCCTGGTCGTCTGGGGCACCGGCACCCCGATGCGCGAATTCCTCTACGCCGATGACCTCGCCGACGCCTGCGTGCACCTCATGCAAAGCGGCTACAGCGGCCCGCTCGTCAACATCGGCACGGGCACCGACGTCACCATCCGCGAGCTCGCGGAAACCGTGGTCAGCGTGGTCGGCTTCCAGGGCGAGCTGACCTTCGACACCACCAAGCCCGATGGCACCCCCCGCAAGCTCATGGACGTCTCGCGGCTGCACGGCCTGGGCTGGCGGGCCCGAACCTTGCTCAAAGACGGCATCGCCCTGGCCTATCAGGACTTCCTGAAGCGCCACGGCTGAGGCCCCGCCTCGCCCGTCCCTTGAAAACGCCCCCACCGGAGTTCCCAGATGAGCTTTGAACAACTGATCGCCGTCCTGCGCGCGCGCTGGGCGATCGCGCTGGCGACCTTCGTCCTGATCAGCGGCACCGTTGCCGTGCTGACCCTGCTGGCGCCCAAGACCTACACCGCCACCGGCTCGGTCGTGCTCGACATCAAGAACCCCGACCCGATCGCCGGCATGGTGACCGGTGCCGTGGGCACCCCCAGCTACCTGATGACGCAGATCGACATCATGACCAGCTCGCGGGTCGGCCTGAAGGTGGTCAAGAACCTGAACCTGGCCAGCAACTCCGTCATGAAGGCCCGCTGGCAGGATGCGACCGCTGGCACCGGCGACTTCGAGCTGTGGATGGCGGACCTGTTCCGCAAAGGCATCGAAGCCCGCCCGTCTCGCGGCTCCAACGTGATCTACCTGTCCTACAAGGCCCCCGATCCGGTCTTCGCGGCCAACATCGTCAACGCCTTCGTCGAGGCCTACCTCGAAACCTCGGTCGAGATGCGCACCACGCCGGCCAAACAGTTCAACGCCCAGTTCGACACCAACGCACGTGCGCTGCGTCAGTCGGTTGAAGAGGCCCAAGCCCGCCTGTCGGCCTTTCAGCAGCAAGAGGGCCTGATCGTCACCGACGAGCGACTGGACATCGAAACCGCCCGGCTCAACGAGCTGTCTTCGCAGCTGGTGGGCATGCAAGCCGCCATGGCCGATTCGGGCAGCCGCCAGGTGGCGGCGCGCACCAACGCCGACCAGTCTCCCGACGTCATCAGCAACCCGCTGGTCTCGGGCCTGAAGGCCGACATCCTGCGCCAGGAAGCCTCTCTGGAGCAGATGCGCACCCGCCTGGGCGAGCAGCACCCCCAGGTCATCGAGGTCAAGACCAACATCAACGACCTTCGCTCCAAACTCAACCAGGAAATCGGCCGCGTCACGGGCAGCCTGGGCATCAACAACAACGTCAACACCTCGCGCGCCAGCCAGATCCGCGCCTCGCTCGACGAGCAGCGCGCCAAGGTGCTCAAGCTCAAGTCCATCCGCGACGAAGCCGCCATCCTGCAGCGTGAAGTCGACGTGGCCCAACGCGCCCTCGACGGCGTCACCGCCCGCCTGCAAAGCGCCTCCCTGGAAAGCCAGGCCCAGCAAAACAACGTCACCGCGCTCGAGTACGCCCGCGCCCCGGCCACGCCCTCGGGTCCGCGTGTTTTCAGCAACGTCATGCTGGGCACCGCCGCCGCGTTCGTCGTGGCCCTGATGCTGACGCTCATCATCGAGTTCCGTGACCGCCGCCTGCGCACCCTCTCCGAGGTCGAACCCCTCTTCAACCAACCGGTCATCGGCGTCATCCCTTCCTTCAAGAAGCCGTCTCGCCTCAGTGAGCTCTCGTCCCGCCTGAGCCTCAGCAAGAAGCCCCCCGTCCGCGCACTCACCATGAACGGTTGAGTCCCCTCACGCACGCAAGCGAGAACATGAGCGACCCTCACAACAACGAGCAGACCGTTCAGGACCCGTCCCTGGGCGACATCCTGCGCCGCACCAAAGGCCTCACGGGCGAGCAAGTCGCGCAGGCCCTGGAGTACCAGCGTGCCAATGGCGTGCGCTTCGGCGAGGCCGTCGTGGCCCTGGGCATGGCCCACCCCGAGGACGTCATCTGGGCGCTGTCGCAGCAGTTTCACTACCCCTACAACCCGGTCAGCGACCGCACGCTCAACGAAGAGCTCGTGGTGGCCAACTCCCCGTTCGACGAGAACGTGGAGGCCTTCCGCGACCTGCGCACCCAGCTCATCATGAGCGTCATGGGGGCCGAAGACCGGCGCTCGGCGCTGGCCATCGTCAGCGCCGACGTGGGCGAGGGCAAGACCTTCATCGCCGCCAACCTGGCCACGGCGTTCAGCCAGCTGCCCGGGCGCACCCTGCTGATCGACGCCGACCTGCGCACCCCGCGCCTGCACGAGGTCTTCGGCCTCGAAGCCAGCGTGGGCCTCAGCGGCATCCTGGCGGGCCGCACCGAACCCAACGTCATCAAGCCGGTGGGGCACCTGCCCAACCTGTACCTGCTGCCCGCCGGCACCCAGCCGCCCAACCCGGCCGAACTGCTGCACCGCGCCTCCTTCAGCCTGCTGCTGCGCGAGCTGCTGAGCAAGTTCGACAACGTGTTGATCGACACCCCGGCGGCCAGCCACGGCCCTGACGCGCGCATCATCGCCACGCATTGCGGTGCGGCCATGGTGGTGGCCCGCAAACGCGAGAGCAAGACCGCAGACATGCAGTCGCTCATCAAGCACCTCACGAAGAGCAAGGTCAAGATGGCCGGCGTGCTCGTCAATGAATTCTGACCAGGAGAAGTAAAAAAATGACCAAGAAGATTGCACTGATCACCGGCGTCACGGGCCAGGACGGCGCCTACCTGGCCGAGTTCCTGCTCAACAAGGGCTACGAAGTCCACGGCATCAAGCGTCGCTCCTCGCTGTTCAACACCGACCGCATCGACCACCTCTACCAGGACCCGCACGTCGACAACCGCAACTTCGTGCTGCACTACGGTGACCTCACGGACTCGACTTCGCTGGTGCGCATCGTTCAAAAGGTGCAGCCCGACGAGATCTACAACCTGGCGGCACAAAGCCACGTGGGCGTGAGCTTCGAAGAGCCCGAGTACACCGCCAACGCCGACGGCCTGGGTGCGCTGCGCCTGCTGGAAGCCATCCGCATCCTGGGCCTGGAGAAGAAGACCCGCTTCTACCAGGCCTCCACCTCCGAGCTCTACGGCCTGGTGCAAGAGATCCCTCAGAAGGAGACCACGCCCTTCTACCCGCGCAGCCCTTACGCGGTGGCCAAGATGTACGCCTACTGGATCACGGTGAACTACCGCGAGGCCTATGGCATGTACGCCTGCAACGGCATCCTCTTCAACCACGAGAGCCCGGTGCGCGGCGAAACCTTCGTGACCCGCAAGATCACGCGCGCCATCAGCCGCATCGCACTCGGCCTGCAAGACTGCCTGTACCTGGGCAACATGAGCGCCCTGCGCGACTGGGGCCACGCCCGCGACTACGTCGAAATGCAGTGGCTGATGCTGCAGCAAGACCAGGCCGATGACTTCGTGATCGCCACCGGCGTGCAGTACAGCGTGCGCCAGTTCGTGGAGTTCTCGGCCAAGGAGCTGGGCGTCACCATCGCCTTCGAGGGCGAGGGCGAAGCCGAAGTGGGCCGCGTGGTCAAGGTCGAGCCCGTGGTCAACGACAAGGGCGAAAGCGAGATGCTGGCGAGCTGCCAGGTCGGCGACGTCATCGTCAAGGTCGACCCGCGCTACTACCGCCCCACCGAAGTCGAAACCCTGCTGGGCGACCCGAGCAAGGCCAAGGCCAAGCTGGGCTGGACCCCGAAAACCACCCTGGCCGAGCTGGTCAAGGAAATGGTCATCAGCGACTACACCTCAGCCAAACGGGACAACCTGGTCAAACAAGCCGGGTTCCAAGCCTATGACTACCACGAGTGATGTTCACAAGCCGGCAGCCGCCGGCTTCCTGCCGCTGCCCCTGGACGTCGTGCTCCTCAGCCTCGGGCTGCTGGGCATGTTCACGCTGACCCTGCACGACCTGTTTTTCAACGTCGACGCAGGCCTGTGGAACAAAGACGAGCACAGCCACGGCCCCATCATGTTGTGCCTGTCCCTCTGGCTGCTGCACGCGCGCTGGAAAGAGTTCGACGGCAAGCTCGATGGCACCGCACCCGGCACCTGGCTGGCCTGGGTCATGTTTGTGGTGGCCGTGCTGTTCTACGCACCCGGACGCGCGCTGAACATCATTTATTTCGAGGTTTTCGCCTTCATCCCGATGTTGATCGGCGTGGTCGCCCTCATCGGTGGCTGGCCCCTGCTCAACAAGCTGAAGTTCCCGCTGTTCTTCCTGCTCTTCATGGTGCCCATTCCGGGCTTCGTGCTCGACCCGATCAGCCAGTTCGTCAAGCTCCACATCTCGATCGCCACAGCCGAGATCCTCTGGTACTTCGGCTACCCCATCGGCCACACCGGCGTGGTGCTGACCATCGGCCCCTACCAGCTGCTGGTGGCCGACGCTTGCGCCGGCATGCGCACCCTGTTCATGCTCGAAGCCATGGGCATCTTCTACCTCAACGTGGTGCGCCACACCTCGTTGATGCGCAACATCACCCTGGGCCTGCTGATCGTGCCCATCTCGTTCGTTGCCAACATGCTGCGCGTGCTGTTCCTGGCGCTCATCACCTACCACTTCGGAGATGAGGTCGGACAGGGTTACCTGCACGGCTTCGCCGGGCTCGTGCTGTTCGTCATCGCATTGATCCTGACCATCTCCATCGACGGCCTGCTGCGCCTGGTGTTCCCAGCGAAAGAGCCGGCCCCTGGAGCCCCCGCATGAGCTTCTTCAAGCCCCTGACCCTCAAGCCAGCCGTGATCGCGGCCGCCCTCGCCATCATGGTGGGAGCGGTGGTGCTGGCCGAGACGCTGCGCCCGACTCAATACTGGGCCGACCACACTGGCGAGCCCGACTACGAAAAGATCATCCCCAAGCAGTTCGGGGTGTGGCAAGAGGTGCCTTACGCCGGCAGCCGCGTGGTCAACCCGGTGCAGGAAGAAAGCCTGCGCCGCATCTACAGCCAGACCTTCAGTCGCACCTTCGTGCACACGCCAACAGGCCGCGGCATCATGCTGTCCATCGCCTACGGCCGAGACCAGACCAACGACACGCAGCTGCACACGCCCGATCAGTGCTACCCGTCCCAAGGCTTTCGGGTCGAAAAGCGCTCCGACGTCAACGTGCCCACGAATTTCGGTGACCTCAAGGTGGTGCGCCTGAACACCACCCTCGGCACGGATCGACACGAACCCCTGACCTACTTCATCCGCGTGGGTGATGCCGTGGCGCGTGGCTCCAAAGAGCGCAACGTCGAGCGCATCAAGCTGGCCATGCGTGGATACCTGGTGGACGGCACGCTGATTCGCGTCTCCGAGGTCACCCGCCGGGACGACCCCTTCGTGCTGCAGGACCAGTTCATCAACGACCTCCTCAACGCGCTGCCCACCCAACAACGCGGCTACCTGATCGGCAAACGAGAGAGCTGATGTGAGCAGTGCACTGGGGAGGAGGATCGTCGCCGCCATGGGCGCAGGCGCGTTCGGTCAGGCGGTCGTCATCGTCATCCAGATTTTTTCGCTCCCCCTGTTCCTCAAGCAATGGGACACGGCCACCTACGGCACCTGGCTGCTGCTGTCGGCCATGCCGTCCTACCTGGCGATGACCGACCTGGGCATGGTCGCCACCGCGGGCAACCGCATGACCATGGCCCTCGGGCACGGCGACCGGGTCGAAGCCAACCGCCTCTTCCACAGCGCCTTCATGTTCGTGCTGGCCATGACGGGTGGTGCGGTTTTGCTGAGCGTGCCCCTGGCCCTCTTTGCCCCCGTTGACAGCCTGCAAAGCGCAGACCAGCGCATGGCCATCTGCCTGCTCATCCTGGGCGTGCTGGTGGCCCAATTCGGTGGCCTGTCTGACGCCATCTTCCGCGCCACCGGGCGCTTTGCGCAGGCCGTGATGCTGGGCAACGTGCTGCGCCTGCTGGAGTGGGGCGGCATGATGGCCGGCCTCTACCTGGCGGGCACGTTCACCGCGGTGGCGCTCGGCGGCCTGCTGGTGCGCGTGGCCTGCACCGCGGTGCTGGTGGGGGTGTCTGCCCAAGGCAGCCATGGCCTGACCTGGCACTGGCGCCACGCCAGCATGGACGAGATCAAGTCCCTGTTCAAACCCGCGCTGTCCTTCATGGTGTTTCCCTTGTCCAGCGCGCTGAGCCTGCAAGGCATCACGCTGCTGGTGGGCCACTTCTTCGGGCCCGCCGTGGTCGCCATCTTCAACAGCTACCGCACCATCGCACGCGTGGCGGTGCAAGCCACCTCCATCCTGTCCAACGCCGTGTGGGGTGAGTTCTCCTTCCTGTTTGGCAAGGGGGGCACCGAGGCCGTTCGCCCCATTTACCGACGCAGCCTGATGCTGGGTGCGGCAGGATCAGCCGCACTGAGCCTGATCCTGTACTTCGCTGCACCGCTGCTGCTGGAGCTGTGGTCACACGGGCAGATCCCCTTCCAGGCCTGGCCCATGCTGATCCTGCTGGGCTACGCCGCCATCGCGGGCACCTGGCATGTGCCCCGCGTGCTGCTGCTGTCCACCAACCAGCACATCGGGCTGGCGCAATGGTCGCTGGTGGGGGCGGTGGTTGCCATGGGCGCGGCCTACCTGCTGCAAGGCCCCATGGGCATCGAGGGCGTGTGCCTGGCCATGCTCGCCTCCGAGTTGCTGATGGCCGTTGTGTGCCTCAAGCTGGCCCGCGACTTCCTGCGCAGCGGCGCGGCCTTCCGCCGCCAAGGCGGACCCACATGAAGGTCACGCTTTCGGTGCTGGGCAAGTTCCACACCTTTGACCTCGCCCGCGAGCTGGCAGCACGCCAGGCCCTGCAGGCCGTGTACTCGGGCTACCCCATGTACAAGCTGCGCCGCGAGCACCTGCCAGCGGGCAGCATCCACACCTTCCCCTGGGTCAACACACCCTACCTGGCCTTCCCACAGCGCGAGCGCCTGGGGCGCTTCCTGCTTCGCGGCTGGGAACACATCAACTGCGTGAGCTTCGACCGCCATGTGGCGCGGCACCTGCCCGCGTGCGACGTGTTCGTCGGCCTGTCATCGTCGTCCCTGCTGAGCGGGCGGCGAGCGCACGCCATGGGCGCGCGCTACGTGTGCGACCGGGGCTCCACCCACATCCGCACGCAAGACGATCTCCTGCGCGACGAATACGCGCACTGGGGCATGCCCTACATGCCCACGGACCCGCGCATCATCGCGCGTGAAGAAGCCGAGTACGCCGAGGCCGACGCCATCACCGTGCCCTCCTCATTCAGCGCCCGCAGCTTCGTTCAGCAAGGCGTGCCCGCGCACAAGGTCCACCGGCTGAGCTACGGCGTCAACCTCGATGCCTTCCGCCCCACGGCGAAGCCCGCCGCAGACCGTTTTGACATCCTCTTCGTTGGCGTGGGCGACCTCCGCAAAGGCGTGCCTTACCTGCTGCAGGCGTTTCAACGCCTCAAGCACCCGCGCAAGTCCTTGAGCTTCGCGGGCGCGTTCTCGCCACGCATGGTCGAGCGCATGAAAGCACTGGGCCTTTGGTCAGAAGGCATCCAGCTGCTGGGCCACCTGCCCTGGCAAGACCTGCGCGAGCGCATGAGCCGCAGCCACGTCATGGTTCTGCCCAGCATCGAAGAGGGCTTTGGCCTCGTCATCCCTCAGGCCCTGGCGTGCGGCTGCCCCGTCATCGCCACCGAACACACAGGAGCGCCCGACCTCTTCCGGCATGGCGAGGCAGGCTACATCCTGCCCATCCGTCGCGCCGACCTCATGGCCGAGCAACTCCAGCAACTGGCAGACGACCCTGAAACACGCCAACGCCTGTCCGACGCCGCCCAGAGCGTGGTTCGCAACATCGGGGGCTGGCGCGCCTACGGCGACCGGGCCCTGCACATCTACCAGAGCCTGCTGACGACATGACGCCCCTGCACATCCTCTACATCGGGCCCGTCTCCGGCACCTGTCTGGACCGCGCCAACGCCTTGCGCCGCCTGGGCCATCGGGTCACCCACTTGGACCTGCGCCCCTTGTTGCCCAAGACCGTCTGGGTCGACCGCATCCTCTGGCGCGCAGGCGGCCACTGGCTGGCCTGGCCCCTGGCTGCGGCCTTGTCGCGCCAACTCTCGGGCCAGCGTTTTGACCTCTGCCACGTGGACAACGGCGAGTGGGTGTCGGCGGCCATCGTCAAGGTGCTGCGCCGCCATTGCGGACGGGTCATCAACTACAACATCGACGACCCCACCGGCCCCCGCGACATGCAGCGCTTTGCGGCCTACCGCCGAGCCGTGCCGCACTACGACCTGGTGGCCGTGGTGCGCGAAGACAACCTGCCCGAACTGAAGGCCCTGGGCGCACGTCGGATGATGCGCGTGTGGCGCTCGGCCGACGAGGTGGAGCACGCACCCCGCCCCCTCACCCCCGAAGATCACGCCAAGTGGGACTGCGATGTGCTCTTCCTGGGCACATGGATGCCCGAGCGCGGCCCCTTCCTGCTGGAGCTGATCCAACGCGGCGTGCCACTGACCATCCGAGGCAGCCATTGGCAAAAGGCCCCGGAATGGCGCGAGCTCAAAGCGCATTGGAAGGGCGGCGCCATCGGGGGCGACGACTACGCCAAGGCCATTCAATGCGCGAAGGTGAACCTGGGCCTGCTGTCCAAGGGCAACCGCGACCTGCACACCACACGCTCACTGGAGATCCCTGCCCTGGGGGCCTTGTTCTGCGCAGAACGCACCAGCGAGCACCTGGCCATGTACGAAGACGGGGTCGAAGCGGTGTTCTGGTCGGATGCCGCCGAGTGCGCCCGGATGTGCTCGCAACTGCTGGCCGATGAGCCCAAGCGCATGGCCGTTGCGGCGCGTGGACACGAACGGTATCTGCGCAACAGGCATGGCAACCAGGACATCATGGCCCAGATGTTGCTCCACGCACTTCAAGCCTAAGCTCATGGACACCAACCCACCCACCAGCCGCCAAAGCCAGCTGACATTCAAGTCCTTGCTGCTCAATGGCATGCAAGCACTGTGTCTGATCTGCTGGCTCGCCCAGTGCGTGATTGACAGCAGCACAGACAACCTGTTGCCTGTCACCCTCATCGTCGCCAGCACATCCCTGGTGCTTCAGTACCTGCGCCTGAGTGCCGCGATGACCACGCAACCGCTGACGGCGTTCACGCTGCTGGGCTTCACCGCAAGCAGCCAGTTCGTGGCCTTGGTGTTCCAGACCTTCGACTGGGTGCCGATGGTCCAGTACCTGCGCTCACCGCTGTTGACTTTCGGGGTGCTGGCCATCGTGCATGTCACGGTGGTGCTGGCGCATTTCACTTACAGAAATTTCGCCCCGCTGGCAAACATCCCGAAGGTGATTGCCGTCAAGGTGCTGTCACCGTTGAAGATCCACAGCATCCCCACGCTCATGACCGTCTGGCTCATGTCGGCCCTGGGGGTCCTTGCGGCAGTCATGGGCGGCGGAAGTTTTGGCGACGCCGGCGGCAAATTCCTCGCGGGCTTCTCGTTCCTGCTGTGGGTTCCTTACTTGATCCCCATTTACGCCAAGATCGTCGGTCCGGGTTATGGCGACATGAAAAAGCAATACATGCTGCTGGCCGCTTACACCTTGGTCATCGTCGCCATCGCCCTGAGCCGAAACATCCGGTCCATGCTGTTCATCGGCCCCATCCAACTGACCTTTCTCTTCGTCCTCGAAAGCTGTCGAACCGCGGAGGCAGTCTCCAAACGCACCCTCAAAGTTCTTGCAGCCGGTGCGCTCACAGCGGCCATCGCCATCCCAGCGATGTCAGACCTGGCCATCGCCATGGAAATTGCGCGTGACAAGCGATACACAGCGTCGACGGTCGAAGTCGCCAAAGAAACGGCAGACATCTTTTTTGACAAAACCCGCATCAGTCAGTACCGCGACGCCAGCCGAGGCACGTACATCAACTTGACGTACGACGAAACCTACCTGAGCAACCCGCTGTTCGCCCGATTCACCGAGACCAAGTTTCACGACAACATGATTCACTTTGGCAGCCTGTTCAGCGAAGAAGACAGGCTGCGCCTCATCGACAACCAGACCGACAAGGTCAAAGCCATCTTGCCTCAGAACGTGTATGACGCTTTGGGCATCAAATTCAACAAAAACGACTTCATGTTTTCTACTGGTGACTATTACCGTTTCATCGATCACGGCGGCGCCTTTGGTGGCTTCGCCACCGGGTCCATCTGGGCTGACATGTACGTTGTTTTCGGCGCATGGTTCCCGCTCGTGCTGTTCGTGTTGATCACGGTGGTTTTCGTGCTGATGGACGCCAATGGTCGGTTCGATGCAGGCCACTTCATCTGCCCTGCCGCGCTGTGTGCGCTGTGGCCGCTGTACCTGTACGGCATCGGCGGCGAGTCCATTTCCTTCAAGGTCAACCAGATCACGCGAGGCACGCTCCAGCCTTGGGTGCTTTACGCACTGGTCGTCCTGAGCATCTACGCGATGTTGCAGCTCTTCAGGCGAGAGGCCTTCGTCTCCGTCGGCACAACCGCAGCCGACACAAAAACACAACCCGCAACACCATGAATGAGCGATGGTGACGAGAACGTCATGTCACATATCTTCACTAGTCTCCTTCGGTGACGGCACGTCACCTGCGGTCACCTCAGCGTCACCGCGAGATTCGTCAGTCCGTTCGATGACGAGCCATTCCCGACGAGTTGCAACACCCATCGCATGAGCCAGATTTCCGTCCTCATCCTGACGAAGAACGAACAGCAAGACCTGCCCGGCTGCCTTGCCAGCGTGGCGTGGTCGGACGACGTACATGTGTACGACTCATTGAGCACCGACCGCACAGTGGAGATCGCCGAACAGTTCGGCGCCAAGGTCACCAAGCGCGCATTCGACAACTGGGCAGCGCACCAGAACTGGGGGCTGGCCAACATCCCGTTCAAGCACGAATGGGTGTTCTACATCGACGCCGACGAGCGCATGTCACCCGAACTGATGGCAAGCGCACAGAAGGCCGTCGACCAAGCGGGAGACAATGTGGCTTTCCGGGTGCAGCGTCGCGATTTCTTCGTGGGCACCTGGCTCAAGCACGTCCAAGCCTCGCCGTTTTACATGCGGTTGTTCCGCCCCGAGAAGATGCGATACGAACGGCTGGTCAACCCCATCTCCATCGCCGACGGCCCTGTTGGCGAAGTGACGGGATACCTTGATCACTTCCCCTTCAGCAAGGGCATCGGCCACTGGCTTGACCGCCACAACTCGTACAGCCGCTTCGAGGCCGAACAAATCATGGCCAATCGCCGTGGTCAAGCGCCGTTCTCGCTGGCCAAAGCCTTCACGGCGAAAGACTTCAACGAGCGCCGCTACCACCAGAAGGAACTTTTCTACCGCTTGCCGCTGCGCCCCTTTGTGAAATTCCTGCTGCTGTACGTGGGCAAGCGTGGGTTCCTCGACGGCGTCGCGGGTTTGCGTTACGCCATCCTGCAGTCCATCTACGAGTACATGATCGTGCTCAAGGTCGACGAACTGGAACGGCAGCAACCGTCGAAAAGGTGAGTCCATGAAGATCCTCATCTACAGCGCGAACTACGCCCCCGAGCCCACAGGCATCGGCAAATACTCGGGCGAGATGGCCGAATGGCTGGCGCAGCAGGGTCATGAGGTTCGCGTGGTGGCAGCCCCTCCCTATTACCCCGACTGGAAGGTGGCCGAGGGCTACCGCTGGCCGCCCTACCGCAAGGAACGAATCCGGGGTTGCACCGTGTGGCGCGCACCTTTGTGGGTGCCCCGCAACCCAGGCGGCCTCAAACGCGTGCTGCATCTGGCCAGCTTCAGCCTGACCTCGCTGCCGCTGATGGTCATGCAATGGGGATGGAAGCCCGACGTGGTGCTGACCGTGGCGCCCTCATTCATGTGCAGTCCCATGGGTTGCCTGACAGCCCGCATGACCGGCGCCACCGCCTGGTTGCACGTGCAGGATTTCGAGGTGGACGTGGCCTTCACCATGGGCCTGCTGAAAGGTGGGCTGGCACGCTACGTGGTGCGCGGACTGGAAAGCGCCATGATGCGGCGCTTCGATGCCGTATCCACCATCTCTGGTCGCATGTTGGCGCTGCTCAAGAACAAAGGCATCCCAGCTGAACGCTGCCGCCTGTTCCCCAACTGGGTGGACATCGATCGCATCAGGCCCCTGACGCAGCCAAGCAGTTACCGCAAGCAACTGGGCATTCCCGACACCGCCGTGGTGTGTCTGTTCTCTGGTTCGCTGGGCCGCAAGCAGGGCCTCATGGTCATCCCTCAGGCGGCACAGCTGCTGTCCACCCGGGTGGACATCCACTACGTCATCTGCGGTGATGGTGTGATGAAGCCAGAGCTGGAGAAGGCCTGCAGCGACCTCGACCGCGTGCACCTGCTGCCGCTGCAGCCGGTGGAGCGCCTGGCCGACCTGCTGGGCCTGGCCGACATCCACCTGCTGCCGCAAAGCCCCGAGGCCGAAGACCTGGTGCTGCCGTCCAAGCTGACCGGCATGGTGTCCAGCGGCCGCGCCATCATCGCCACCTGCAACCCAGGCAGCGAGATCGCTTCGGTCGTGAGCCAGTGCGGCCTCGTGGTGCCCCCGGAAAACGCACCTGCGCTGGCCCAGGCCATCGTGCAATTGGCCGACGACGCAGAAGGCCGCCGCCAGATGGGGTTAACCGCGCGCCGCTATGCCGAGGAGCAAATCGGCAGGGACGCCGTGCTGGGCAAGCTGGCCAACGACATGGTGGCGTTTCGGGAGCGCCCGGCGCCGTTCTCTGCGCAAGCCTGAACCGCCATGAAACTCAAAACCGCCCTGAGGGGGTTGCTGCTGGACTGGCTGGCTGATCGAGACGACCGTTACTACTGGCGGCAGCCCAACGGCCCATTCACCCCCGCCCAAGGCGCTGCGGTGTTGATCTGGCAACCCGACGGCAAGCTGGGCGACTCGGTGCTGCACACCACCCTGGTGTCCAGCCTGTTCAGCCAGCGCCCTGACCTGCGCATCGTGGTGGTGTGCGCGCCATCACTCCAGGGCTTCTGGGAACGCATTCCCGGCGTTCATGCGGTGATCGGGGCGACCACAGGCGGTACCACCGCACGAGCGGTGCTCGCAGCGGTGGGCCAGGTCGATGTGTTTGTCTCGACCGAAGCCTTCCTCAGCCTGGACACCGTGCGCTTCATGCGCAGCGTCAAGCCGCGCATCAGCATCGGCCTGAACGTCGGGCGATACAAGCTGTTCAGCTACTCCATCGCTGACCACAGCTACGACCACCCGCGCCGACATGTCACCGATCGCCTGTGCGCTGTCTGCGAACTGCTGTCCCTGAATTACCAAACTGACAGCGCACTCAAAGACGTGGCCTCAAGCGGCCTCACGCCCCGCGTGACCTTGGCCGCAGGCGTGCCCCATGTGTTCCTCAACACGTTTGGCGCCGGCCCCCACCGCACTTTCAACGGCGACACCATCGACTGGCTCATGGCGCAGGTGCAGGCCACGTGCCCGGGCGCGCGGATCGTCTTCAACGTGCCGGGCCCAGAACGTGACGCGTTTGCCCAACGTCATGGCGTGGGCGGCACACCTGACTTGATGCTCGCCCCGCCCGACATGAGTTTGTGGGAGCTGACGGCGCTCGTCGCTCAATGCCAGGCCGTGGTCACACCCGACACGAGCATCGGGCACATCGCAGCGGCGCTCGCGATCCCGTCCACCGTCCTGTTCCACGACTCCCACTACACCACCATCGTCTGGGCACCGGCATCGCCACTGGCCAGTTTGGTCACCCCCCTTTCAGACGGTGATGTGAACAACCTCGACCGCGTCCAAGGGCAAGCCGCCCTCCAACAGACACTCCGCGCGCAAGCTGCCTGAATCCACCATGTCCAGCCCACACACCCAGCCTCTGCGTGACACGCGCATCGCCTGGCTCATTTCACTGGCCCTGCTGACAGCGCTGGCCGTGCGCGTCATCCACTTCTATTTGGCGCCCGATGCCACCCTTGTGGGTGTTGTGCCAGACGACGCCTTCTACTACATCAAGCTCGCGCAGAACCATGCAAAGTTGGGCCTGTGGACCTTCGATGGCACGGCCCCCACCACGGGCTTTCACATGTTGTACGCCTACGGCCTGGTGGCGGTCTACAAGATCGCGCCCTCAGCATCGTGGCGAGATGTTTACCTGCTGGTGAGCGTGCTGGCATCGCTGTCGATGGCCATCGCAGTCTGGCTGACCTGGGTCACGGTGCGCGGGTGGTGGGGGCGCGCGGCATCTCTGGTGGCCATCGCCCCCTTTTTCTCCGTGGCCGCGTTGGTGCAAAGCACCTCGATGATGGAGTCATGGCTGGTCATCCTGCTGGCGTCACTGATGCTGTTCCAGCTGGGGCGCACCGCGCCACTCAACTGGCTCACCGCGACGGCCCTGGTCGCGACAGCGGCGCTCGGCTCCATGGCGCGCTCGGACTTCGGCCTGCTTGCCGGCTGCCTGTGCGTACTGGGCTGGGCTGGGCACAAGGTCGTGCCGCTGGTCACCCGGCAGCGCCTGATTTGTGCGCTGGCTGGTGCGGTGCTGGGTGTCGTGATCGTGCTGCTTCACACCCATCACATCTCTGGCGAGTTCTCTCAAGCCAGCGCCCAGATCAAGCTGCACTGGTCAGCGGTGGTGGGGCACAGCTGGCTGCCGCCCTTGCTGGTTGTCTTTCCGCTGACCGTGCCCTTTGCCACCGACATCGGTGCGCTGACCCGCGGGCTGAGCGTGGAGCACACACGCCTGCTATACCACTGGTTCCCTTGGATGGCAGCCATCGTTGCTGCGGCTGTGGCCTCCGGCGTGGTTTACCGCTGGCGCTCAATGGGCCCTGCTGGGCGGCAGGCCCTGGTGACCCCCAGCCTCTTCCTTTGGCTGGGGTGTGTCGTGACCTGCTTGGGTTACGTCGTTTTCTACAAGCACAACTCGGCTGCGCTGCAGAGCTGGTATGCCGCCAACCTGCTGCTGCCCGTCGGCTTGGCCCTGGGCGGGCTTTATCACCTGATGCTGCAAGACACCCGGCGTTGGGTGGCTGGCCTGATCGCAGCGGCATTCGCTGTGTCAGGGTTGCTGCACCTGAACAAAGTGACCTGGCCCCACCAAGCCGGGATGCTGCAGGCGGCGCTGTTCCTGAAGGAGCAACCCCGTGACATCGCCTACGGCGGATGGAATGCCGGGATCATCAGCTACTTCTCTGAGCAGCCCTACATCAACCTCGACGGCCTGACCAACGACGACGCCGTGCCCTACATCCAGAGCAACACGCTGCTGGATTACGTTGGCCAGCGAAAGATCCGATACATCGTCGATTACGCCAACATGTTCCGCAGCTATGGCATGCGTGTGCGGGGTGGCTACAACGACCCCAGGGTCGCGATCTGCATCAGGCCCGTGCGCGTGCTGGACGAAGGCGCTGCCGCGTGGGCCGTGTCAGCACTGACCTTGTACGAGGTCCATCCCACATGCCTGAACTGACCGCGGGCCTGTCCAACCGCGTTCATGCGATCGTGGCGATGCGTGTGGTCACGGTTCTGGTGCTTTGCCTGTGTGCCCTGTCGCTGACAGGGCTGGTCTTCACCCTGTTCATGCCTCTCGCCAGAGACCAGGGCATCTTTGCCTGGATTGGCGCCACCATCGCAAATGGCGGCTACCAGTACACCGAGGTGTTCCGTAAAGACCGGTTCATCGTGTTGCGGCAACCCTAATGCGACGTGGCAGGACGGTGGTTGAGCAAAGCCAACCAACGCCCTGGCAGCCGGGTGCCGAGGAAGACGGCGAGGCCCACGGCAAACAGCGGCACGAACTCATTGAAGATGCGCAATTCGGTCGGGTTGCCCACCACGAACAGCAGCCCCATCGGCAACAACGACCACTGGAACAACTGCCTCATAGCGCGAGGCAATTTCGACCACACCATCGGCAGCCAGACCAGCAAGCCGAAGCCGAAGTAGGCGATGGTGACGGTGTGCTGCACCTGGCCTGCGACCCGACGGAGATTCGCGAGCAGCCGAATGTCCTGACCATCCATGTACTCGGCCACTTCGCCATGCGGCGCCGAGATCGCGGACATGACGGCCAGCCGCACCAAAGCCACCACCGCGACCAACGCGGCGCTTTGAGCCAGCAGCTTGAACTTCCCAGGCAACCCATCCTTGGAGACGGTCCAGTTCAGCATCAGGGCGTGCAACACCGCGACAACGACCGTTTCCCGGTTCAGCGACAAGATGGCCGCCAATGGCAGCGCGGCCCACCAACGCCAGGGGTGCTCACTGGTCAAGCACAGGAACAACGCCAAATAGAAGACGATCGCGGGCAGGTCATAGATGTAATAAAAGTGGAATCGGTGTGGCAGCACGTAGTGAGCGCACAGCACCGCAGCGCCGGCCACTTGCACCAACACGCCATGAAAACTTGCCTCGACATTTCCAAATGACATGCGTCGCAGGTAAGCCGGAAGCCACGCCAAGATGACGAAAACCGAGACAGCGGCAACAGAGAACCGCAGCAGGAATGAATCCAGGACTTGGGGCGAGCACACCAGGCCAAGCCCGTAGGGCAGCAGCAAACGGTAGACAAACGGCGCATCGATGCTCAAGGCCGCCTCCGCCGAGACGTACGACTGCGGCAGCATGTGGGACCCGAGGACATAGGCCGCCGCAATGCACATCGACAGGAGGATGTTCACAACGACATCAGCTTTGCCGAAAAGACCAGAATGCCCAAGCATGAACGCCCCTCAATGAATACTGAATTCACCGCCTACGCGCTAGAGGCCGGCGCCAATCACTTTGGCCAACACCGCATACCCTTGAGCTGACGGATGGATGTCATCGCGATAAAGATCCGTCGTCCAGCGATGGTCTCTCCCCACACTGATGAACCTGACCGTGTCTCCCATGACGGCCTTCAATTCAACCATCCGTGACTCCAGCGCCCACGCCATGAGGGTCGGCTCCCCCGCTTCTTTGCGTGTGGGGTACAGAACCACGGTGGTGTCCGCTGGGCGCACGACCCCCTCGTCCACCAAATGTCGCAGCTCAGCTCGCCAATCACCGGGGGGCACCTGCAACTCCTGCGGTGGAGAACCGCATGGGGCCCAGTCATGGACATACTTCCTGGCAACGTAAAGCAAAGCCAGCGCGGGCCGCTGACGAGGGTGGGTCAATTCGCAAGCCCAACTTGACGCCTCGCCGAAGTCAGCCGAGTTCAGCACCAGAACGAGGCGGCCGACCTTTCGGGCCACGTCAGGGTGGTCCTTGATGTATCGAAGCTCGTTGCGCAATGCCCAACTGCCAGCCGCGATCGGCCAAACGCGGCGTTCTTGTTGTGCCTCCATGAGCGACGCGAGCTTGCTGCCTTGCGGCAAAGTGTTGCCCCCCAGAACGATGCTGTCGCCAACCAGAAAGACGTCATTCGCGGCAGCGCTTGGGTCAAATCGCCGCGCAGTGCCCATGCTCATTTCATTGAACGCCCAGGTGTTGCGCCGCAAAAAGCTTCCCTCCTGAGAAGCCATCGGGACATAGCCGATGCGCGCGTCGGCGTGGTACAGCGGGAAATCCACCATGCCGATCACACGCAGTGTCAGTTCGGCCAACCCGACAAGCAACACCATGGCCATGGCGATGCGCGAGGTAATTTTTCTCACGGCAGGCACCTCTCAAAACTCGATTGGAAACGAGTAACAGCCCCATCCCAGTTGTACTGGCTTGCGATTGAATGCGCCTGATGTCGGCCCCGCGCACGTTCAGTGACACCTTGTTGCAGCAACGCACGCAACGCTTGTGAGTCCGTCGACCCTGAGTCAAAGCGCATGAACTGCCCCGTGATGCCCAGCTGGACAAATGTGTTGAGTGGCGTCATGTCCCGGCAAAGGATCTGCATGCCCGCTGCCATCGCCTCAACGATGCTCAGCCCAAAGCCCTCATGCTCGCTGGCGGTGGCGTAAACGCCGCGAGTGTGCAGTTCGCGCAGTAGGTCGTCGTCATTCAGGTGCGACTCGAACCGGATTGCAGAGCCCAGGCCCAGCGAGGCCACCTGAGCCTTGAGCTGATCGGCAAGGCCATCGGAGTCACGGCCGCAAATCAGCAGGTCCACTGGCATGCCCTCTCGGTGCGCCAAGGCCACGGTGTCGATGAGCTGGTCCACGCGCTTGTTGCGTGACAAGCGACCCCAGTAGATCCAGCGGTTCAGCGGGCGATCGAGGGACACCGGCACCACGCCGAACTTGTCGGTGGCCACACCGTTGCCGCACAGCACCACGCGGTCTGAGAAGGCACGAAAGTACGCTTCATCGGCCACGCTGCTGGCCAGCACGCTGCGGTAGTGGTTCAAGGCATGGCGCAAGCCAAAGCGCTCGAACATGCGCTTGAAGAGCGACAGTTGCTGGGTGTGATGGAAGCCGCCGTGCGTGCTCAACACCGCCGGCACACGGCCCGCAAACAGGCGCACGCTGGCCGTGATGGCCATCAACTGGGGGTCGTGTACGTGCAGCAGGTCATAGCCAACAGCCAAGGGTCCGAGCGCTGGGGCCAGGCCCAGCAGGCGGTGGCCCAACAAAGGCACTCGGTGCACCGTGAGACCGCCAACCTGCTCGGTGTGCAGGCTCCGGTGCGCTGTGTTCACGTGGGCCACGTCCACCCGATGGCCTCGGGCGTTCAGCCGGGTTGCCAGCTCTTGCACCACCATCTCGATGCCGCCGATTTGAGGCGCGAAGGCGGGTGTGATGGACAGGATCTTCATGAAGCACCTTGAGCACGGCGCGTGCCCGTTGAAAGCAATTGCCGGTTGAGCCAACGGGCCACAGGGCGTTCGACGCGGCGATGGAACACGACGCTGGCGGCCACGCAAACCACCACGGTGAGCAACAAGGCCAGCCCAACCTGCATGGGGGTGTGCGCCAGCACCAGGGACAGCCCCTTGCTCAAGGCAGAAACCAGCGGGTAATGAACGAGGTACAGCACATACGATGCGTCGCCCAGCACGGGGGGCAGCACACCGCATGCTTTGGCGGGCCTCGCACGGTCCAGGTCCACCAGCCCCACGATGGCGACGGCGCCTGTCAAGCTGTAAGCGAAGTCGGCCCACTCCCGAACGTACACCGGTTTCATCCAGGTGGACACCACCCCCGTGGCGAAGAACCCCAGGAGTCCGATGGCCAACCACCACCCAGCGTGGCGAGAAGGCGCAGAACGCTTCACCCACACCGCAGCCACCATGCCCGCAGCGAACATGAGCATGTGGTGACTGCCAACAAAGCGAAGCGGGAAAGCATCGTCACCCGACACCCAATGGAGGGCCACGCAAACCAACACACCCGTGCCGGCCAGCACGCCCAAGCGAACGTTCACGATCGCCAAAGCCATGAGGGCGTAGAACATGAGCTCGTACTGCAACGACCATGCCACGACGATCAAGGGGGCGCCGGTGCCGCCCACCACCGCAGCGTCCTGCGGCCACAGCAGCAAGGACTTGAGGAGCACGTCGGGCGCATGAGGCAGGCTGCTGCGCAAATCAGGGAACAGTGACGCCGCACACCAGGTGCCCACGAAGACAATCCAGTACGCGGGGTAGATGCGCACCAAGCGCCTGACGAGGTAGTGCCGCAAACGCTCAGGCCGCCCGACGTCGGCACCGTGAACGTGCTGGATGATGAAGCCGCTCAGGACAAAGAAGAACGCCACGCCCGCGTCACCGGCGAACCACAGGGCAGTCGCCAAAGCATCGGCAGATTCGCCGAAGTACTTCGGCTTGTTGAAGTTCAGGCTGGCATGGAAGCCCACCACCAGCAGCGCTGCCACGAAGCGAGCGTCGTGTAGCAAACCGAACTTCATGCCGGGGCACCGCTGCCTGGGCTGCGCCAGCGGCGCTCGCGCACGCGCCGTGCCGGGTTGCCGGCGTACACGCCCCAATCGTCCAAACGGCCGAAGGCCACCGCGCGTGCGCCCAGCACGCAGCCTTCACCGATCACGGCCCCCGGCCCCACGAAGGCTTCGGCGGCCACCCAGGCGTGCGCGCCGATCACGATGGGCTTTGCCACCAGGGGGAAGTCGGCGCGGTCGATGTCGTGCGTGCCAGCGCAGAGGTGGGCGCCTTGCGACACCAGCGCGCGCTCGCCCAGGGTGATGGGGGCCTGGTTGTAGCAGGTCACCTTGGGGCCGATCAGGGCATGGTCGGCCATGACAAGGTGGCTGGGCAGCCACACCCGCGACGAGCCGCGAACGTCGGCGCGGTGGCCCATGCGGGCGCCGAACAAACGCAACAGCGCGCGGCGCCAGGGGTGAAGCGGCGCAGGCGTCCAAGACGCAAGCAACAGCCAAACGACGCCCCACACCAACCGCACCAGGCGGTTGCGCAGCCCGAAGCTGGGTCCGCCGTCTTGCGGCGAGGGGGTCTTGGATGTGGTCGGAAGGGGGGCGGTGCTCATGTGCAACTCCAGGTGCCCGATTGTCCATGCGGACCGTGACACCACACCCAAGGCAGCACCAGATCACCGAAACACGGGGGTTGGCCATGGCTGTATCCAGCCCAGACTGACACCTGTTTGTTACTTGGGCTGACTAGACTCAAACAATGACCACCTTGAACCAAATGACCACCCCGACGCCCATGACAGGGCGGCGAATCGAGCTGGACTTCATCCGGGGCGTCGCCATCCTGCTGGTCATGGGCTCTCACTACGCGTTCATGACGACCAACTCCTGGGCCATCGATGCGGTATCCGCGTACCTGAAGAGCAACGGGGGCATCGGGGTCAACCTGTTCTTTGCGCTGAGCGGCTACCTGGTGGGCGGGCTGTTAATGGCGGAGCTTCAACGCACCGGGCAGGTCAACGCGACGCGCTTCCTGGTGCGTCGGGCCTTCAAGATCTGGCCCCCGCTCTACTTCCTGGTGCTGGCGCACATCGTGATCGGCCGACACCCCATCGAGTCCTTCGCGTGGCAGAACCTGCTGCATGTCCAGAACTACTTCGGCACCTCATTGGCACCCACATGGTCCCTGGCGGTGGAAGAGCATTTCTACATCTTCCTGGCATTGGTGCTGAGCCTGCTGGCGACGCGTGCACCCAAGGCCATCATGGGGGTGATGGCTGCAGTGGCCCTGCTGAGCTTCCTGGCGCGATGGATGGCCGTTGACGCAGGCCAGCTGGACGCCGCGTTCCGCCAAACTCAGTTCCGCATGGACAGCTTGCTGTATGGGGTGATCCTGGCCGCTGTGCAGCGATTCCATCCCACCACGTTCAAACGGCTGGAAGACCAACGGTGGCTGCTGCTGGCTCTGTCGTCGGTGGCGTTCATCGTGGCGGAATTGCTGAACCAGGATCCTGCACTGGAACGGATCGTGGGGTACGCCGCACAAGGCATCTCGTTCTGCGCATTGATCGTGCTGATCTGCAAGTACAGCGGCGGGATGACACGGTCGCTTTGGTACCGTGGGATCGCTTGGATCGGCGTGTACTCCTACGGGATCTACCTTTGGCACACGGTCTCTCTGGAGCCTGGACGCAAGCTCATCGCGTGGGCACAGACCAGCGGGATCGAAGTGCATGTGGCGTGGTTTGGCACGCTCGCAGCACAATGTGCCGCGGGGATTGTGGTGGGCTACGTAACCACTCGCCTGGTCGAGTTCCCCGCCCTGGCCTTGCGTGAGAGGTTCTTCCCACCGTCGACCAAGGGTGGCACTTCAACCGCCGCTCACGCCCCGCTCTGACGCACGGTCCACATTCCCAAGCGCCGTGCATGGCGGTTCCTGCGCCGCAGTCGTCGCTTTTTGCGACATGCATGGTGCTGGTTGCGCCAACAGCGCTCCTTTGAAGGGCACCGTCGGCGCAGCTTGACCCCAGCGCTGAGATTGAACGTGCCGTTCACGCCCCAGTGAGGGACGATGGCGTCACATCAAGCGAGGGACGCGCCCCTTCAAGGGGCGGCGGTGGCGGTTTTCGCGCCGCCAGTGGCACTTTTGCGGTTGAAGCGCACCGAAATTTCCTGGCGCAGCCCCTCCAGAGCGGAGCCCTTCCCCAGGACTTTCAGCAGCGCATAGCCTTCCAGTGAGGTGCTCATCACGTCGCTGCCCAGAGCCGTCTCGGAATCTTCACAGCGTCCGGTCAGTTGGCGCAGGCGGATGGTGCGTTGACGCAGCAGGTCGAGCTGACTCAGGTCGTTGAGGGCCTCGTCGAGACTCACCCCAGCAGGCACCAGGGTCCGATTCTGGGTCATCACCGACAAGGTCTGGCGGCAAAACGCTTCGGACTTGTCGCCCATGCGGACGATGCCGCGGCGCTCGTCCACACTGAGGTCAATGAGGCCACCGAGGCGAGCTTCCAGTGTGGCAATGGCTTGGTCGATGGCCGCGTAGTCGTCGGCCGTCAGGGACAGTGAAATCAGGTTCTGGCTCATGGTGGGTTCCTGTGTTGAATAGTTGGGATTGACCGGGGGTGACTCCCCCAAGCCGGGGCGCAGTCTGACATCGGGCTGTGATGTGCCGTCTATACACTCCCTAAGTCAAAGGCCCCTCTGAAGAGCGATAGACGAATGACAGCGCACCCCGCAACCGCCCCAACCGCCGACTTCCTGCGCGCCCGCGCCGATTTGCTCGGTTGGTTCACCTCGCAAGCCATGCCGCTGTGGAGCACCAACGGCACCGACTGGGCCCAGGGCGGCTTTGCCGAGAAGCTCGACCCCCAAGGGGAGCCCGTGGACGAGCCTCGCCGCACCCGCGTGGTGGCACGCCAGGTGTATGTGTTCAGCGTGGCGCGCAAACTCGGCTGGACGGGCGACGCCCCGCGCTGGGTTGACCACGGACTGGACTTTCTGCTGACGCGTCAGCAGCAAGCCGATGGCACCTTCGCCTCATCGGTGACGACGGGAGGTGCGGTGGTGAACGCCCGCTTTGACCTGTACGAGCAGGCCTTCGCGCTGTTCGCCATGGCCACGGCCTACCGGCAGGACCCAAGCCGCCGCGCGCACCTGCGTGGCGTGTCGGCGCGCCTGCTGGCTGCTTTGCGCACCGGCTGGGCGCACCCAGCCATCGGCTTCGAAGAAAGCGCACCGCCCAGTGTGCCGCTGCGCTCCAACCCGCACATGCACCTGTTCGAGGCGGCTCTGCAGTGGGCAGAAGCCGAGGATGACGCCACCCACAGCGCCCCCTGGCGAGCGTTGGCAGACGAGCTGGCCACGCTGGCTTTGCGCCACCTGATCGACGCATCTTCGGGTCTGGTGACCGAGCTTTTCGCAGCCAACTGGGAGCCCATGCCCGGCACCGATGGCACGCTGGCAGAACCCGGCCACCAGTACGAGTGGGGGTGGCTACTGACCCGCTGGGCGAGCCAGCACCCCAACCCACAGCACCCCGATGCCGTGGCAGCACGGGCCGCCGCCAGGCGCATGGTGAGGCTGGCTGAGGCGCACGGGCTCGACCCGACACGCGGCATCGCCATCAACGAGCTGAACACCGACCTGAGCATCCGCGACGCCCACGCCAAGCTGTGGCCGCAGACCGAGCGCATCAAGGCCTGGGTGGCGATGGCTCAGCTGGCCCAGTCGGAAGGCGATCGCCCCGCCATGGCACAGGCCCTGCAAGCGGCCACAGCAGCCGTCGAAGGCCTGCGCGCCTACCTGCACCATCCGGTGCCCGGAGGCTGGCAGGAGGTGTGGCGAGCCGACGGCAGCTGGCAGCCCGAACCCGTGCGCGCCAGCAGCCTTTATCACATCGTGTGTGCCCTGGAAACGCTGGCTGATGCTGGCGACTTTGCATGAAGAAGCCCATCGTCATCTACCGCCTCGGCAGCCTGGGCGACACCATCGTCGCCCTGCCCTGCTTTCACGCCATCACGAAGGCCCACCCGGGGGCGGAGCGCATCGTGCTGACCAACTTCCCCGTGAGCGCGAAGGCAGCGCCATTGGAGGGCATCCTCGGCGGCAGCGGGCTGATGGATCGCGCCATGGCCTACCCCGTGGGCACGCGTTCCTTGAAGGCGCTCTGGGCGCTGCGCGGCGAACTGCGCGCCCTGGGGGCAGACACGCTGTACTACCTGACGCCCGCGCGCGGCCTGGCCGCCGCCTGGCGCGACTGGCTGTTTTTCAAGCTGTGCGGGTTCAGGCACATCGTGGGTGCGCCACTGACGGCCGAGCTGCAAGCCAACCGCGTCGTCAACGCAGAAGGCGACCTCGAACAGGAGTGCCTGCGACTGGCGCGCTGCCTGCACGCGCTGGGCCCCATCCCCGTGCACGACCGTGGCCACTGGAGCCTGGGCCTGAGCGCCGCCGAGCGCGCGCGCGCCGCCGCCTGCACCGTGGCCCTGCAAGGCCAGCGCTTCATGGCCATCAACATGGGCGGGAAGGTCGCCATCAACGACTGGGGCATGGACCACTGGCTGCCACTGCTGCGGCAACTGAGCGAAGCCCACCCGACCCTCGGCCTGCTGGTGGTGGGCGGCCCTGAAGACCACCCTCGTGGCGAAGAGGTCGCCCAGGTGTGGCAGGGAACTTTGGTGAACGCCTGCGGCGCCTTGAAGCCGCGCGAAAGCGCCGCGGCCGTGGAAGGCGCTGCGCTGTTCATCGGCCACGATTCAGGCCCCATGCACCTGGCCGCCGCCATGGGCGTGCACTGCATCGGCCTGTTCGGCAACAACAACCCGCCGGCCAAGTGGCACCCCTACGGACGCGCCAATATCGCCTTGCACGACATGCGAGGGGTGCGTCACATCGCCGTGACGCAGGTTGCACAGGTGGCCCAGGCGAAGCTGGCTCAGTTGCCTGCGATGACGGTGCCCAGCGTCTGAGACGCGTGGACGCGGTAGATGCGGACGTTGGTGGCGTTCGCAGGTGCCGCGTAGGGCTGCTTGTCCCATGTCATGCCGCGGGTCTGCGCAAGCATGTCGCGCACGAAGGCAGTGTCCGCACGACCGCGGTTCGCGTACTCACCGCCTTTGTTGATCAAGCCGCCGTAACTGCCGGCGGTACCCAAGCGCTCGACGTAGCGGCCGTCATGGGCAGAGCCAGCCATCATCAGCATCTTGCTGGCGGTGGTTTCGTTGGTGATGCGCACACCCGTGCCGGACACGATGGGGCCCGTGTTGATGCTGAAGGACAGGAACGTGGCCTTCCCGCTGAGCCCATCGAGGGTGACGGCTGCCGACACGAAATCGGTTGTGCCCGGGTGTGAGGCCGGTGAGATGTGGCCGTTGAGGTAGGTGAACTCGCCAGAGGTGATGTGAAAGAGGGCCGAATCAGGGCCTTCGTACCAAGTGTCAGACAGCAAGACACGGGAGCCATCTCGCACCTTGACGGGGCCCAATCCACCGGTGCCCACAGCCGCCACGCTGCCGGCATTGGACAGATCCATGCCGTTCAGGCCCGTGTTGGCTTGCAAGCTGATTTGCGTTTGCTGCATTTTGTGGGTGGACAGGGTGCCGATGGCGCTGCCCATGACCACGATGCGCCCCCCCGCCTGGTTGGCGTTGCTGAGGGCGAAGGCGCGGGCTGACGGTGTGTTGGCCAGCAGGTGCAGGTCGCGGATGGTGGCGTAGCTGGGGCCGTCGAGTTGCAAAAGGATTCCCGCGCCCGGCCCGCTCCATTGGAGGCGGCTGAGCAGGCCATCTCCGACCAGTTGGATGCGCGCCTTGGCCGGAATGACCAGGGTGCGGCTGACCTTGTAGATGCCAGCAGCAAAGTGCACCACCGGGTTCACCGCCTCGCTTTGCGCTGCGAGGTTGATGATGGCCTGGATCATGGTGTCGGTGGCGCCAGCGGGCACCTCGTAAACCTGCCGCGCGCTGCGTGCGGGCGTGGCTTGCAAGTTCGGCAGGGCAGCCGAAATGGCGGACCGGTCCACCACGGTGTCATCCATCGTGAAGTTTCGGTCGGTGCTGTCGATCACCTTGATGGGATTGGCAACGGTGTACTTGTTGCCGATGGACACCACGTCGCGCCGCTGAATCCAATCGTTCAGCACCACGGCAGCCGAGGTGTTGCCCACCGCGCTGCGGATCTCGTTGTCCACCAGCACCAGCGGGCCCAGGTTGCCATTGATGATCGCAGCAGGTTCGGTCGTGTCGATGACACGGTTGCCCTGGATGACGATGGAGGCGTTGTTGTTGCCCATGCCATCGCCCTGAAAGAAGCGCCTTGAGCCCACCGACACGTTCTGATGCACGGAGAAGAAACTCGTGTTGGCAATGTGGACGTCGGCCACCTTGGATCGCTCAAACAGGCTGCGGTAGACGTGCACGCCGCCTGCGCCGGACTCGGTCCCGGCGTCTGACACGGTGAACGTGTTACTGATGCCGCGGCCGCAGTCCGTGAAGCGGGAGTCCCACACCCACCAGTTCAACGCGTTCCAGCTGCCGGTGTTCACGCCGGCCACCGTGTTGTTGATGAAGCGCACGCGGCGGACCTGGCCTTCAGAATCGAGTTGCCCGTAGTTGGCACCCAAACGACCGGCCATGATGCCGATCTTCATGTCTTTGAAAACCTCGTCGGTGTGTTCTGGACTGCCCCCGTGCACCGTGCTGGCTTTGGCGTTCCACCAGTGGGCCACGCCGTAGCCGGCCACGCCTTTGCCATCCCATGTGATGCGGCTGTAGCGCGTGTTGAAACCACCGTTTTGCACCAGCATGGGGTCGCCCGCCGGGCCTGCCCACACGATCTGGGTGAGGTCGGCGGACTCGCCGACCAGCCCCACTCCGCCCAGCCAGAAACCTCCTGTCGCAGGGCTGCCATTGAGCTTGAGGCTTCGGGTGATCTTGTAGCGGCCTTCCGGCAAAAAGAGCACGGGCTTGCTCCTGCCCAGGTCGTCCAGCGCCCTTTGGAGGGCTGCCGTGTCATCGGCCACGCCATCACCCACGGCGCCGTAATCGCGCTTGGCATTGGCCCAGCTTGGGAAGGGTCCCAGGGCTTCTGCATCGTCCATGGCCACAGCCAGAGCGGGCAGAGCAACAGGCAGGCTCGCGGCCATGGCCCCCGGGATCAAGCTGGGGCTGGAGTCGCCCGTGCCGCTGCGCAGGCGCAAGGCGGCTGCCTCTGCCGCGCTTTGCTCGGTCAGCTGTCCGCCCGCTGAGGCGGGGTCACCGCCTCCGCCCCCACCGCATCCAGCCAGGGTCAGGCCCACGGCAAGGACGAGGGCCCATGGCCGCTTGATGGCGGCGCCAGCGCTGAAGAGATTGCGCGACCGAGGCCGCGAAACTGCTGAAAACATGGGGGTCCTTGCTGATTCGAAAGTCACACCGGAGTTTCGTCAGCAACGCCCCTCAAGACGAGCAAGGACTTCACGCCTTGCCGCCCCCTTGCCGCTGGTTACATCTGCCCGTGACTGCGTGCGGCAGCATACCTTGCGTGACATTTATCACCATCCGTGCAGACCACGGGTGTGTGTCAAGTCGTCAACGTGAAGCGGGAAATCGACCCATCGCCTCCAGCACCGAATCCGCCGTGCGGTCGATCAGGAATCGCTCGTGGAAGCAGCGCTCGGCCGCCTGCTTCATGGCCTGCCATTCGTCGGCGGGCAGGGCCAGCCAGCGCTCCAGCAGGCGCTCGGTGCCCGCCACGTCGTCCGACTCGCACAGGCCGGCGCCCGATTGCTCGACCTCGCGCCAGATGTTGACCTGCCTGGAGATCAAGGTGGGCACGGCACAGGCCAGGGCCTCGGCCACGGCGATGCCGAAGTTCTCCTGGTGCGAGGGCAGGATGAAGGCGTCGGCCACGCGGAAGGCGCCCCACTTCATCTCGCCGCCGACCATGCCCGTCCAGACGGTGACGTCGTCCAGGCGCAGTTCGTGGGCGAGCTTCTGCATGGCCTGACCGTAGTCGTCGTCGGCCGGGCCGGCCATGAGCAGGCGCACGTTGCGCAGGGCCTCGGGTTGGCGCGCGCGGACCGCGGCGAACGCGCGCAGCAGCAGGTCCACGCCCTTCTTCTCGTGCAGGCGGCCGAGGAAGAGCAGGTTGCGGGTGTCGGCGAGCTGGGGGAAGCGCGCCAGGAAGGCGGCGCGCTGGGCGGTGGCATCCGGCGGCGGGGCGCTGGTGCCGTAGCTGACCACGAACTCGCGGCAGCGGTAGAGCCAGAAGGACTCAGCGGCCAGGCGGCGCTCGTCTTCGCAGGTGAAGAGCACGGCGGCGGCGTCGCGCAGGACGCGGTAGTCGCCCCAGGGCCAGAACAGCCATTTCTTGAGGTGCTTGAGCGGGTAGTGGCGCTTGAACCAGGGGTCCAGCATGCCGTGCGTGAAGACGAAGTACGGGGTCTTGCTGCCAGCCAGCGCACGCCAGGTGCCAAAGCCGTGGTACTGCCAGATGCCGTTGACGATGACCGCGTCGTATCCGTGTGCATGGGCCTTCAGCCACGGGGTCAGGGCCGGCGCGTAGTGGTACTTGCCGAGGTGCGAGGGCCCGAGGGCGTGGCATGTGAGGGGGCAGGAGGCCACCCACGGGTCGCTTGGGTTGTCCAGGCTGGCCACCTCGATGACGTGACCGCGCGCGTGCATGACCGCGGCCAGTTGCTTGAGCCCTTCGATGGGGCCACCCCCGCGCGGGTTGACCGATGAAATGACGTGCAGGATGCGGCGGGAAGGCTGGCCAGGCCGCTGCGGCTCCGGCGTGGACATGGTGCTCATGCGGTCACTATATCCGTCGGCATCGGGCGAACTCGCCCCCTGAAGCTCGGGGGCACAGATGAGACAAATTGCCACACCCTTGACACAGCGGTGAGGTCCAATGCATCGCTTCCACCTGACTCGCACACCCACACCACATGACCAAAGCCATGATCCTGGCCGCCGGCCAGGGCACCCGCATCCGCCCGCTCACCAAGGGCATGCCCAAGCCCATGATCCCCATCCTGGGCAAGCCGGTGCTTGAGTTCATCATCGAGCAGCTGGCGCGCCACGACGTGCGCGAGATCATGGTCAACGTGGCCTATCACCACTGGAAGATCGAGAACTACTTCGGCGACGGCCACCGCTGGGGCGTCGAGATGGGCTACAGCTACGAGGGCCGCCGCGAGCACGGCGAAATCGTGCACAAGCCCTTGGGCTCGGCGGGTGGCATGCGCCGCATCCAGGACTTCTCGGGCTTCTTCGATGAGACCACCATCGTCCTGTGTGGCGACGCCATCATCGACCTCGACATCACCGCCGCGCTGGCCGAGCACAAGGCCAAGGGCGCGATGGCCAGCGTGATCACGCTGGAGGTGCCGCGCGATCAGGTCAAGAACTACGGCGTGGTCGTCGCCGACGAGCAGGGCCGCGTGCTGTCCTTCCAGGAAAAGCCCAAGCCCGAAGAGGCCCTCTCCAACCTGGCCTCCACCGGCATCTACCTCTTCGAGCCGGCGGTGCTGGAGCTGATCCCGCGCGACCGCGAGTTCGACATCGGCAGCGAGCTGTTCCCGATGCTGGTCAAGCAGGGCCTGCCGTTCTACGCGCAAAAGCGCCCCTTCCACTGGATCGACATCGGCCGCGTGAGCGACTACTGGACCGTGCTGCAGCGCGTGCTGTCGGGCGAGGTGGCCGACATGCGCATGCCGGGCAAAGAAGTGCGCCCGGGCGTGTGGGTGGGCCTCAACACCCGGGTGGACTGGGACACGGTGGAGGTCAAGGGCCCGGTGTACATCGGCTCGGGCTCGTGCGTGGAGTCGGGCGCCAAGATCGAGGGCCCGGCCTGGATGGGCAACGGCTGCCTGCTGCGCGCCGGCAGCAAGCTCACGCGCTCGGTGCTGTTTGACTACACGCGCGTCAACGCGGGCTGCGAGTTCAAGGAGGTGATCGCCTCGCCGAACTACGTGGTCGACCGCGACGGCCACACCTTCTACCAAGGCGAAGAAGGCACCACCTTGCGGTGGGGTGACGCGCGGGCTTGAGCTGGGCTTGAGCTGGCCCCAGCTCAGAGCTTGAGCTTGACGAACACGAACTCGGGGATGTGCTTGATGATGAGCATGATCAAGCGCCAGAACCCGGGCGTGTAGACCACGCTGCGGCCCTTGTCCATGCCGCCCAC
This sequence comes from Burkholderiales bacterium, assembly GCA_016000265.1. Lineage (GTDB taxonomy): Bacteria > Pseudomonadota > Gammaproteobacteria > Burkholderiales > Burkholderiaceae_C > Aquabacterium. The sequence goes on along the minus strand of JAECRL010000001.1, from coordinate 183,535 downwards.
GATGTCGCGCGCGACCTGATCAGGCTTGGCCCACAGCGGCCCGCCTTTGGGCAGGTGGGCCGTCATGGGCGTGTCGACGAAACCGGGCTTGATGGTGACCACCGAGACACCGACCTTGTGCAGGCGCTGGCGCAGGCCCGAGGCGAACGCCGACACCAGGGCCTTGGCGCTGCCGTAGACGTAGTTGCTCTGGCGGCCGCGGTCGCCCGCCACCGACGAGATCACGCCGACGCAGCCCTTGCCCTGCCGGCCGAGCTGCTCGCCCGCCAGGGTCATGAGCGCCACCACCGAGGTGCCGTTGACTTCGATTTCCCGCAACGCATAAGGCACGTCCTTCTGGGCCCGCTCCTGGTCGGACAAGGTGCCGTGTGCGATCAGCACCGTGTCGAGCCCGCCCATGGCCTGCGTGGCCTCGGCCAGCAGCGCGGCGTGCTGATCGAAGGCCGTGGCGTCAAACACCTGGTGGCCCACGAAGGCGGCGCCGCGGGTGCGCAGGTCGTCGGCCACCGACTGGAGCGGGGCCTGGCTGCGAGCGGCCAGGAAGACCCGGTCGCCACGCTGGGCCCAGACGCGGGCACAGGCTTCGGCGATGGCCGAGGTCGCGCCGATGATGAGGACTTTGTTCATGTGTTCTCCGTGGGTCGAGCGCTGACCCGGCGCCAGAAGGCCGAGCTGAAACGCGGGTCGACGAATTCCGAGAAGGCCCGCCACTGCGGGTAGCCAGACTGAAAGTGGGCCGCGCCGATGCGGCCATCCTTGGCCGGGTACAGGCGCCCACCGGCTTGCAGCACGATGCGGTCGAGCTCGTCGAACAGGCGCATCAGGCGGGGGCCCTGGTTGGGGAAGTCCAGCGCCAGCGTGGTGCCCGGCTGCGGGAAGGACAGCATGCCGCGCGAGGGCGGCTCGCCGAACTGCTTGAGCACCGCCAGGAACGAGCCCATGCCACTGTGCGCGATGGCCTGCAGCATGCGCCGGGTGGTGTCGAGCGCACGCTCGGGCGGCACCACCGACTGGTACTGGTAGAAGCCTTTGGGGCCGTAGATGCGGTTCCACTCCAGCAGGGCATCGAGCGGGTAGAAAAAGGGCCGGTAGTGGGCCAGGCTGCGCTCCACATCGTGGCGCTGCTTGTTGAAGTACAGGGTGTTGAAGGACTTCAGCGACAGCGTGTTGATGAGCGACAGCGGCGGCGTGAAGGGCACGCGCCGGGCCGACTCGACCACGCTGGCGGGCAGGCCCGAAGGCACGCGGGAAGTGTCGATGACGGCCGGGGCGTGGTTGGCGCGGTTGAACAGCCCGCGGCCCAGGCGCTTGCCCTCGAAGGCGCAGTCGATCCACGAGACCGTGTACTCGAAGTCCCGCTCCGAGGCCGCGCTGAGCTCAAAGAACTCCTCCAGGCAACGAAAGCGAATGGACTCGGTGTCGACAAAGGGGTTGGCCACGCGCTTGAGCTGGATCTCGGCCCAGGTGATCAGCCCCGTCAGGCCCAGCCCGCCGATGGTGGCGGCGAACCAGTCGGGGTGCTCGGTGGGCGAGCACACGCGGCGCGATCCGTCGGAGCGCAGCAGCTCCAGGCCACGCACGTGGTTGCCGAAGGAGCCTGCGACGTGGTGGTTCTTGCCGTGCACGTCGTTGGCGATGGCCCCGCCCACGGTCACGAACTGCGTGCCCGGCGTGACCGGCAGGAACCAGCCCTGCGGCACGATCAGCTTGAGCACGGTGTGCAGCAGCACGCCCCCCTCGCAGCGCAAGACGCCCGTGGCCGCGTCGAACGAGATGAAGCGGTCGAGCTGCGCGCCCAGCAGCAGCGCGCCACCGGGGTTGAGGTTGCTGTCGCCGTAGCTGCGCCCGTTGCCGTAGGGCAGCACGGTGGCGCCCGGCTCGGCCGGCTGCGGCAGGGGCAGGTGGCGGCTGCTCAGGCCCAGGGCCTCGTGCGGCTCCCGAACCACCCTCCCCCACGACTGAAAGACCTGCTTGGCGACCATGTCGAAGTGCGACCGTCTGGCTGTGACCGACTCAGACGGCCAGCGCCAGCACGACCGCGGCCATCAGGCCCGTGACCAGGCTGACGCGGTCTTTGAGTGCGTAGACGAGGGGGTCGTCGTGCATGTTGCCTCGGTGGGTCTGCATCCAGATGCGGCTGACCCAGTAGAGCATGATGGGCATCAGCAACCAGACCAGCTTGGGGTGGCTGTACATGCGAGCAATGTAAGGCGTGTCGAGGTACAAACCCAGCACCAGCACGCTGAGGTAGCCCGAGGCGGCGCCCAGGCTTTGCAACAAACCGAGGTCTTCAACCTGGTAGCCCCGGCCCTTGGCCTTGAGCTTGCCTTGCTGCTTCATGACCAGCAGCTCCGCATAGCGCTTGACGATGGCCAGGCTCAGGAAGATGAAGATGGAGAACATCAGCAGCCAGAACGTCAGCGGGATGGCCGTGGCCGCCGCGCCCGCCACGATGCGCACGGTGTAGAGGCCGGCCAGGGTGAGCACGTCGACCATGACCATGCGCTTGAGCGCAAACGAGTAAGCCAGCGTGACCACGTAATAGGCGGCCAGCACCAGCAGGAATTTGGTGGGCAGCAACAGGGCCGAGAGGGCCACGGCCACGACCAGCAGCAGCGGCGCCGTCACCAGGCCGAACAGCAGGCTGAGGGTGCCCGCTGCAAACGGGCGGTGGCACTTGCTGTGGTGCTGGCGGTCGGCCTCCAGGTCGAGCATGTCGTTGAGCAGGTACACCGAAGAGGCGCACAGGCTGAAGGCCAGAAAGGCCAGCAGGCTGTCGGCCAGCGTGCCCAGGTCACCCAGCTGATGGGCGGCCGCCACGGGCACGAAGATCAGGGCGTTTTTGGCCCACTGGTGCACGCGCAGCGCCTTGGCCACCACCTTGATGCCGCCCGAGCGGAACGGGTACTGCCCCACCACCTCGGTCTGACGCGCAGCCTGCTGTGCCAGCTCGGCCGAGCCGTTGACCACCACCGCGCCCGCTGCATGCGGCCACACGCTGAGGTCGACCCGCTCGTTGCCGCAGTAATCGAAGCCCTTCTCGCCGAAGCGGGCCACCATGGCCGCGGCCTTGTTGCGCCCCGAGAGGTTGGTCTGCCCGTTGCTGGCCATGACGCCGTCGAACAGGCCCAGGTGCTGGGCCACGGCCTGGGCCAGGCGCTCGTCGGAGGCGGTGCACAACCAGATCGATCGGCCGCGGGCCTTTTCTTCGCGCAACCACGCCACCAGGGGCTTGGTGTAGGGCAGCGCCGAGCCATCGAGCGTCACGCGCGAGGCGATCTGCTGCTTGAGGTTGGCCTTGCCTTTGAGCAGCCACAGCGGCACCAGCAGCAGGTACAGCGGGTTGTGCTTGATCAGCAGCAGGAAGGATTCGAGCAGGAGGTCACTGTGGATCAGTGTGCCGTCCAGGTCCACACACAAAGGAACGTCGCGAGACATGGTGATGGGCGGGGGAGTCGTCAATGAGGTCGGCGCAGCAGCCACACGCAGGCCCAGCCGATGAGCACGGCCAGCCACAGCGTGAGCACGCGGCAGATGAGGGTCAGCAAGATGGCTTGCGGCATGGTGTAGCCGTGGGCGTAGAGCAGCGCGGCCATGACGGCCTCGGTGCTGCCCAGGCCGCCCGGCAGGAAGGACAGGGCCCCGACGATGATCGCGATGGCGTAGATGCCCATGGCGCCGGCCACGCTGACCTTGTCGGGCGCGATGATGTCGGCCAGCAGCTTGAGGCCCACGGCTTCGGCGCCCCAGGCGAGCAGGCCGAGTGCGAGGCCGGCCAGCAAGATGCCGGGCGACAGGAAGCTGCGGGCGCTGGACAGCATGCGCGACAGGGGCGCGAGCAGGCGCAAGACGCGGGGCGCAGAGGCCAGCGCCCCGCGCTCGGCCCAGCGGGACCAGGGCACCACGGCCACGCCAACCAGCAAGGCGCCCACGAGGCCGATGGCCACCCACAGGAACTGACGGTAAGGCTGCAGCTCGGCGAGCACCACCACGGCCAGCACGATCATGACGACCAGGTCCAGCAGGCGCTCCATGAAGAAGGCGCCCGTGACCGAGGACACGGCGATGCCGCGCGGCTGGTAGTAACGTGCGCGCACCATCTCGCCGAGCTTGCCTGGCGACAGGGTGAAGGCAAAGCCCGCCATGAAGGTCAGGCTGACGAAGCCCCAGGGCAGGTCGTGCCCGAGGCGGCGCAGGTAGAGCTGCCAGCGCACCACGCGCAGGGCGTAGTTGAACAGAGACAGGGCCCCGGCGGCCAGGATGAGGGGCCAGCCGCTGCGCACGGGGGCGAGGTCGATCTGGGCGATGTCTTTGCGGAACGCCAGCACACACCACAGCGCGAAGGCCGCAAAGAGGCCGTAGACCAGCGCCTTGCGCCAGCCCGGCGTGTTCGCGGGGGACGCGACCAGGTCATTGCTCATGACGGGCATTATGGGTGGGGCCCATGACAGGACGGGGGCAAGGCGGCGGCGCCCTCCCCCCACATGCGTGGCGATGCCAGACAAACGTCGGGATCGCGCGACGTCAATCGCTCAGGCACGGCCAGTGGACCGACACCTGGCAGTGGGAAACCCGTCCCGCGGAGAACGCCCGCTGGAGCGCCGGCTCGAAGTCCGCGGGCGGCACGCGGTGGCTGTCGAGGGCGTAGACGTGAAAGAGGCCTTTGCCGTATCGCACGAAGTAGACGGTGTCGACGTCGGGCGCCTGCGCCAGGTAAGCGCCCAGCAGCGAGGGCGCGCGCATGACCGGGTCACGCGAGTCGTTGGGGCGGTGGTGACGCGCCAGGAAGGCCTCCCGGGACAGGCGCACGAAGGGCTCGCTCGACTCGGGCATCGCGTAGGTGCCGGCGTGGTGCAGGAAGATCAGCGCCGGCTTGAAGGCACGCAGTTTGTCGACCGTGAGGCCACCCACGGCCACCTCGCGCGAGTTCAGGCCCACCATGTCCATGTAACGAGCCGGCAAGTAATACGGAAAGCGCCCGGCCTCCGTCACGGCAATCGGCAGGTCGGGCACCATGGCGGGCACCTTGCGCAGCTCCAGCGCGAAGGTGTTGATGTACGACGGCGTGGCCAGGTAGCGCGCTTCAATCAACAGGTTGCGTGCGCCGAACAGCAAGAAGGGCAGCACGGCCACCACGTACCAGCGCCGCGTGGGCAGGCGCAGCGAGGCCAGCACCAGCAGCAAGGACACCATGATGGGGGCCTGGAAGCGGTGGCTGATGTTCTGGCTCTGGTGCGCGCACGCCAGCGCCAGCCACAGCAAGGCCGCTGGCAGCAACAGCCCGACCAGGTCGAAGCGCGACAGGCGCGAGCCGAAGCGCCAGTACAACCAGGGCAGGTGCACGAAGGGCAGCAACACCACGAGGTTGTTGACCAGGCTCTCGCGCAGCGAGTCCCCCTGGCTCTTGATGAGCAGGGGCAAGGGCAGCCACTCACCGAAGTAGCGCACACGCCAAGCGAAGTAGCCCGCCCCCACCACAGCGGCGGCGGCCACCAGCACCATCAGGCGGCGGTCGTGGCGGAATCGGTAGAGCGCGGGCACCAGCGCCCCGGCGGCCAGGATGACGGCATCGGGCCGCGTCAGGCACAGCACCACGGCCAGCACGACGGCCAGGCGCAGCCGGCGATGCAGCAAGGCCATCAGCATCTGGGCGTAGACCCCGATGTAGAACAGCACCGAGAACCCCCCCAGGGCCGCGCCGAGGAAGGGCGAGACGAGCACCAGCGGCAAGAGGCGAGCGACCCCGGCGCGCCAGGACGCTGGCGCGTGGGTTTGGTGCAAGGCCGACAACAGCGCCGCCGCACCCAGCGCATTGAGCACGCCCGCGGCCAGGCCTGGGTCCAGGCCCAGGCGCACCTGCAAGGCGATGAGCGCCATCCAGAGGAAGTCGGTGGCGCCCTCGGCGGGGCCGTGGAAGGCGTCGAACGCGATCTGGCCGGCCTCTGCGAGGTTGCGGCTGTAAATGAAGAGGATGTAGGCGTCTTCGTGCAGGAAGCCGACCGCCCCGGCCAGCATCAGCAGCGACAAGACCAGACCGAAACCGGTGGACGCCAGCGCCAGGCGGCGCAAGCCGGCCGGGGTGGTCCACGCCGATGTGGGCAAAGCGCCGTCGTGCGCTGCCCAGTTGCCGAGATGTGCCATCTCGTGCCCCCTGCGTTGAGTGTTTTTTGAATGGCGATCGTGTGTCGCCGTTCGTTATTCTGCACGCGCAGGGGGACGTGGGAACCCCTCGGTGGGCCTCGCCCCTCTGACTGAGGGCCGGGTTGACGAGGATGGCAGCGAGGATGCCAGCGAAGGCGTCAGGCCAGCGGAGGCAGGTCGGCCGGGGCCAGTTGAGCGAGTGGGGGCGCCTGCTCGTCCTTGGGCGCCAGGGACAGGTTCAGCGCGCCCACCGGCCAGTCGATGCCGATGCCCGGGTCCCGCCAGTGCACGCTGCGCTCGCAGTCGCGGGCGTAGACGTCGGTGGTCTTGTAGAGGAAGTGGGTGTCGTCTTCCAGGGCCAGGAAACCGTGGGCGAAGCCTTCGGGGATCCAGAGCTGGCGTTGGTTGGCCGCCGACAGCTCGACCCCGCTCCACTGACCGAAGGTGGGCGAGCCGCGGCGGATGTCCACGGCCACGTCGAAGGCCGAGCCCTTGACCACGCGCACCAGCTTGCCTTGCGCATGCGGGGGCAGTTGGTAGTGCAGGCCTCGCAGCACGCCCGCTTTGCTGCAGGAGTGGTTGTCCTGCACGAAGGCACGGGGCACCGGCAGGCCCAGCTCGCGCAGGCCGGCGTGAAAGCGGGCCTCGTTGAAGCTCTCCATGAACCAGCCGCGATCGTCCGAGAACACGGCGGGCTCGATGACGACGACGCCCGGCAGTCGGGTGGGGGTGAATTTCATGTCGGGCTTCAGTAGACCTTGTCGTTGAGCACCTTGAGCAGGTACTGCCCGTAGCCGTTCTTCAGCATGGGCTGGGCCAGTTGGTTGAGCTGCTCGGGCGAGATCCAGCCCGAGCGGAAGGCGATCTCCTCCAGGCACGCGACCTTCAGGCCCTGGCGCTTCTCCAGCGTGGCGATGAACTGACCGGCTTCCAGCAGGCTGTCGTGTGTGCCGGTGTCCAGCCAGGCGTAGCCCCGGCCCATGATCTCGACGCTGAGCTCACCCTGCTGAAGGTAGGTGGCGTTGACGTCGGTGATTTCGAGCTCGCCACGGGGGCTGGGCTGGATGCTGGCGGCGATGTCGCACACCTGCTGGTCGTAGAAGTACAGGCCCGTGACGGCGTAGTTGCTCTTGGGCGCCTTGGGTTTTTCTTCGATGGACAGGGCGCGTTTGTCGGCATCGAACTCGACCACGCCGTAGCGCTCGGGGTCGGTCACGTGGTAGGCGAAGACGCTGGCGCCCTCGGTGCGCTCGTGGGCGCTCAGCAGTTGGCGCTGCAGGTCGTGGCCGTAGTAGATGTTGTCGCCCAGCACCAGGGCGCTGTGGTCGTTGCCGATGAAGTTGCGCCCCAGGATGAAGGCCTGGGCCAGGCCGTCCGGGCTGGGCTGCACGCAGTAGCTCAGGTTCAGGCCCCACTGACTGCCATCGCCCAGCAGCGCCTGGAAGCGCGGCGTGTCTTGCGGGGTGCTGATGATCAGGATGTCGCGGATGCCCGCCAGCATCAGGGTGCTGAGAGGGTAGTACACCATGGGCTTGTCGTAGACCGGCAGCAGCTGCTTGCTGATGGCCAGGGTGGCGGGGTGCAGGCGGGTGCCAGAGCCCCCGGCCAGGATGATGCCTTTGCGGTTCATGTCAACGTCCGAGGATTTCAGTGAGCATGCGGCTGACGCCCTGCTGCCAGGGCGGCAAGGTCAGGCCGAAGACCTGCTGCAGCTTGTCGGTGCACAGGCGCGAGTTCAGGGGCCGGCGGGCCGGCGTGGGGTAGTCGATGGTGCCGATCGCACGCACCGCATCGGACGCCACGCGAATGGGCTCGCCCGCCGCACGCGCCCACTCGATGACGAAGCTGGCGTAAGCGTGCCAGCTGGTCTGACCCGAGGCCACCAGGTGGTACAGGCCGAGCGCGTCTTCGTTGCCGGCTGCGATGTAGCGGATGGCGTGGGCGGTGACATCGGCCAGCAGGTCGGCCCCGGTGGGGGCGCCGATCTGGTCGTCGATGACGTTGAGTTCGTCGCGCTCGGCGGCCAGCCTGAGCATGGTGCGGGCGAAGTTGCCGCCGCGCGCGCCATAGACCCAGCTGGTGCGAAAGATCAGGTGGCGGCAGCCACTGGCCTGGATGGCCTGCTCGCCCTCCAGCTTGGTGCGACCGTAGACGCTCAAGGGCTCGGCCGGGCTGGCCTCATCGCGCGGGTGCTTGCCACTGCCATCGAAGACGTAGTCGGTGCTGTAGTGCAGCAGCAGGGCGCCGCGCTGGGCGGCTTCGGCGGCGATCAGCGCGGGCGTGAGGGCGTTGATCTGGCGCGCGAGCTCGGGCTCGGACTCGGCCTTGTCGACCGCGGTGTGGGCCGCGGCGTTGACGATGACGTCGGGTTGCACCACGCGGATCAGCTCAGCCACCTGCTCCGGCTGGGTGAAATCGGCGCGCAGGTGGGGGGCCACGTCGGGCCCCGGCGTGTGGGCGTCAAAGGCCTGGACGGCCCCCAGCGGCGCCAGGGCACGCTGCAACTCCCAGCCGACCTGGCCGCCCGATCCCAGCAGGAGGATGTTCATGTGCGCTCCGCGTAGTTCTGAGAGATCCAATCACGGTAGGCACCCGAGCGCACGGTGTCAATCCAGTCGTTGTTCTCCAGGAACCAGCTCACCGTCTTGTTGATGCCCGTCTCGAAGGTCTCCGCCGGCTTCCAGCCGATCTCGCGCTGGATCTTGCTGGGGTCGATGGCGTAGCGTCGGTCGTGGCCCGGGCGGTCCTTGACGTAGGTGATCTGGCTTTCGTACCTGGCCCCATCGGCGCGCGGACGCAGCTCGTCGAGCTTGCGGCAGATGGTGGTGACGACGTCGATGTTCTTGATCTCGTTGATGCCGCCGACGTTGTAGACCTCGCCAGCGCGCCCCTTCTCCAGCACCTGGCAGATGGCTTCGCAGTGGTCGCGCACGTAGAGCCAGTCGCGGATGTTCAGGCCGTCGCCGTAGACGGGCAAGGGCTTGCCGTCCAGGGCGTTGAGGATCATCAGCGGGATGAGCTTTTCGGGGAAGTGGTACGGCCCGTAGTTGTTGCTGCAGTTGGTCGTCAGCGTGGGCAGGCCGTAGGTGTGGTGGTAGGCGCGCACCAGGTGGTCGCTGCCTGCCTTGCTGGCCGAATAAGGGCTGTTGGGCGCGTAAGCCGTCGCCTCGGAGAAGGCCGGGTCGGTGTCGGACAGCGAGCCGTAGACCTCGTCGGTGGACACGTGCAGGAAGCGGAAAGCGGCCTGGTCGGCCTCATTCATGCCACCCCAGTAAGCGCGCGTTTCCTCCAGCAGGCTGAAGGTGCCGACCATGTTGGTGTGAATGAACTCGCCGGGGCCGTGGATGGAGCGGTCGACGTGGCTTTCTGCGGCGAAGTGCAGGATGGCGCGCGGGCGGTGCGTGGCCAGGGCCTGGCGCACGGCGTCGCGGTCGGCGATGTCGGCCTGGATCAGGGTGGCCTGGCCCGACTTCAGCGGCCCCGCGATGGTGTGCGGGTTGCCGGCGTAGGTGAGTTTGTCGAACACCACGATCGGCTCGGCCGATGCAGCGCCCTGGCGCGCCAGCCAGTGGTGAACGAAATTGCCGCCGATGAAGCCGGCGCCGCCGGTGATCAGGATCATGTGGGGTACCGAAGATTCAGGCCGAAGGGGTCGTCAGTTTATCCCGGCATGTGGCGCCAGTCAGACGGCAGAAAGAGGGAAACGCACCCCTGCGCCACCCCGCCCCCTTCAATCGAGGGCCCCACAACACCACCCCCGACGGAACTTTGAGCCCGTCTGTTGCATCATTGTTTGAGCGCTCTGGCGTTATCACATCCAAAAGACAGCCGAAAGACAGAACATGGCAAAAGCGATGATCCTGGCCGCGGGTCAGGGAACGCGCGTGCGTCCACTGACCAAGCAGACCCCCAAGCCCATGGTGCCCATCCTGGGCAAACCGGTGATGGAGTACATCATCGAGCACCTGGCTCGCTACGGTGTGCGCGAGATCATGGTCAACGTCGCCTTCAACCACTGGAAGATCGAAAACTACTTCGGTGACGGCCACCGCTGGGGCGTCGAGATCGGCTACGCCTTCGAAGGCGCCCGCGAACACGGCGAAATCGTGCCCCGCCCGCTGGGCTCGGCCGGTGGCATGCGCCGCATCCAGGACTTCTCGGGCTTCTTTGACGAGACCACCATCGTCCTGTGTGGCGACGCCATCATCGACCTCGACCTCAAGGCCGCCCTGTTCGAGCACAAGACCAAGGGCGCCATGGCGTCGGTGGTGGCGCTGGAGGTGCCCAAGGACCAGGTCAAGAATTACGGCATCGTCGTGGCCGACAAGCAGGGTCGCGTCACCTCCTTCCAGGAAAAGCCGTCTCCCGAAGAGGCCCTGTCCAACCTGGCGTCCACCGGCATCTACATCTTCGAGCCCAGCGTGCTGGACCTGATCCCGCCCGGCCAGGAGTTCGACATCGGCAGCCAGCTGTTCCCGCTGCTGGCCGAGAAGGGCATGCCTTTTTACGCTCAAAGCCGCCACTTCAACTGGATCGACATCGGCCGCGTTGCCGACTACTGGGCCGTCTGCCAGCGCGTGCTGGCCGGCGAGGTCGCCCAGATGGACATGCCGGGCAAAGAAGTGCGCCCGGGCGTGTGGGTCGGGCTCAACACCAGCATCGACTGGGACACCGTCAAGATCAGCGGGCCGGTCTACATCGGCTCGGGCACCTGCGTGGAGCCGGGCGTGACCATCGAAGGCCCCTGCTGGATCGGGCACGGCAGCCGCCTGCGCCAGGGCAGCAAGGTCAGGCGCAGCGTGTTGTTCGAGTACACGCGGGTGTCGGAGGGCACGGAGTTCGAGGACGTGGTCGCCTCGCCGCAGTACTGCGTGGACCGCCACGGCAAGACCACCTACCAGGGCGACGAGTCCACCAACCTGCGCTGGGGCGACGCCCGCGCCTGAGGCGACGCCACCGACCGGTGTGTTCGCGCTGACCTGACCGACAATGGCGGGATGCGCAAGATTCTGGTCACCGGCGCCGCCGGCTTCATCGGGATGCACGTGTCGCAAGCGCTGCTGCAGCGCGGCGACACCGTCATCGGTCTGGACAACCTCAACGACTACTACGACCCGCAACTCAAGCGGGACCGCGTGGCGTGCCTGGAGGATGGCCCGGACGCCGCCCGTTTTCGCTTCGTGGAAGCCGACCTGGTGGACATGGCCGGCCTCAACAGCCTGTTCGGCGCCGAGGGCTTCGACGGCGTGGTCCACCTGGCCGCGCAGGCCGGCGTGCGCTACTCCCTGACCCACCCCCACGCGTATTCGCAGTCCAACCTGGTGGGCTTCGTGAACATGCTGGAGGCCTGCCGCCACCACCGCCCCGCTCACCTGGTCTACGCCAGCAGCTCCAGCGTCTACGGCGGCAACACCCGCATGCCATTCTCCGAGAACGACGCAGTGGACCACCCCGTCAGCCTGTACGCGGCCACCAAGAAGGCCAACGAGCTGATGGCCCACACCTACAGCCACCTCTATGGCCTGCCGACCACCGGCCTGCGCTTTTTCACGGTCTACGGCCCCTGGGGCCGACCGGATATGGCGCCGATGCTGTTTGCCCGCGCCATGCTGGCTGGCGAGCCCATCAAGGTCTTCAACCACGGCCAGATGCGCCGGGACTTCACCTACATCGACGACATCGTCGCCGGGGTGGTCGCCACACTGGACCGCCCCCCCGTGGCCGACGAGGCCTTCGACCGCGACGCGCCGCAGGCATCCGGCTCCTGGGCGCCTTACAAGGTGTTCAACATCGGCCACAGCGAGCCGGTCCAGCTGATGGACTTCATCCGCACCCTGGAAAGCGCGCTCGGGGTGACGGCCCAGCTGGACCTGCAACCCATGGCGCCGGGCGACGTGCCCGCCACCTACGCCGACGTCAGCGCCTTGCAGGCCTGGACCGGGGTGTCGCCCCACACCGACCTGGGTGAAGGGGTCGCCCGTTTCGTGGCGTGGTATCGCCACCATCACCGAGTCTGACCACCGCATTCGAGGGCGGGAAAGACCCCAACCCGGACCTGCCATCTGTCAGAATCGCCACTCGTTTCACCTCGCACTGATCCACACCATGAAAGTTTCTGTTGTCGGCACCGGCTATGTGGGCCTGGTCACCGGAGCCTGCCTGGCCGAAATGGGCAATGACGTGCTGTGCCTGGACGTGGACCCCAACAAGATCCGCATCCTGGAAGAAGGTGGCATCCCCATTCACGAGCCGGGCCTGGATCAGGTCGTGGCCCGCAACGTGAAGGCAGGCCGACTGCACTTCACCACCGACATCGAACGCGCCGTGGCGCACGGCACCATCCAGTTCATCGCCGTGGGCACGCCCCCCGATGAAGACGGCTCGGCCGACCTGCAGTACGTGCTGGCCGCGGCCCGCAACATCGGCCGCCTGATGACGGACTACAAGGTCATCGTCGACAAGTCCACCGTGCCCGTGGGCACCGCCGACAAGGTGCGCGCCGCCGTGGCCGACGAGCTGGCCCAGCGCGGCTCGGACGCCAAGTACGCCGTGGTGTCGAACCCCGAGTTCCTCAAGGAAGGCGCGGCGGTGGACGACTTCATGCGCCCGGACCGCATCGTGGTGGGCGCCGACGACGAGCAAGCCATTTTGCTGATGCGCGCCCTGTACGCGCCCTTCCAGCGCAACCACGAACGCCTGGTCGTGATGGACGTGCGCAGCGCCGAGCTGACCAAGTACGCCGCCAACGCCATGCTGGCCACCCGCATCAGCTTCATGAACGAGCTGGCCCTGCTGGCCGAGAAGATGGGCGCCGACATCGAGCAGGTGCGCCTGGGCATCGGCTCCGACCCCCGCATCGGCACGCACTTCCTGTACGCCGGTTGCGGCTACGGGGGCAGCTGCTTCCCCAAGGACGTCAAGGCGCTGATCAAGACCGCCTCGGACGAAGGCCAGGAGCTGAAGGTGCTCAAGGCCGTGGAGGCCGCCAACGACCACCAGAAGCACGTGCTGATCGAGAAGGTGACGCGCCGCTTCGGCGAGAACCTGGCTGGCAAGCACTTCGCCGTGTGGGGCCTGGCCTTCAAGCCCAACACCGACGACATGCGCGAAGCCACCAGCCGCGTGGTGCTGGCCGAGCTGTTCCAGCGCGGCGCCACCGTGACGGCCTACGACCCGGTGGCCATGCCCGAGGCCCAGCGCATCTTCGGCAACGAAAGCCGCCTGACGTACGCCGAGAACCCCATGGGCGCGCTCGACAACGCCGATGCGCTGCTGATCGTGACCGAGTGGAAGGAGTTCCGCAGCCCGGACTTCGACAAGATCAAGGCCACGCTCAAGAGCCCCGTGGTGCTCGACGGCCGCAACCTGTACGAGCCGGGCCTGGTCCAGCAGTTCGGGCTGGACTACGAGGGCATCGGGCGCGGCCTGAGGGGTTGATGAAGGGCTGACCGCTCAGCCCGCCGGCAAGCTCAACACGAACCGGCTGCCCCCGCCATCACGCGCTTCACAGCGCACCTGCCCACCGTGGCGGACGGCGATCTGGCGCACCAGGCTCAAGCCCAGGCCCACGCCCCCGGCGTGCTCGGCGTGACCGGGCAGGCGGTAGAAGGGCTCGAAGATGCGTTCGCGCTGCTCGGCTGGCACGCCCGGGCCGCGGTCGCAGACCGTGAGCTCCAGGCAGCGCCGGCCCAGCGTGAGCACCAGCTCGATGTCGGGGCCGCCGTAACGGCGCGCATTCTCCAGCAGGTTGCGAACGGCGCGACGCAGCAGGCGGTCGTCACCCGAGTAAGGCTGCATGGGGAAGCCCTCGCCCACCACGACCTCCGCGCCCACGCGACTGGCCTCTTCGGTGGCCAGTCCCAGCAGGTCAACGGGGCCGCGCTCGACGTCGGCTCGGGCGTCCAGCCGGCTGGCCAGCAGCACCTCTTCCACGAGGGCGTCGAGCTCCCGGATGTCCTGGTGGATTTCCTTGCGGATCTGGGCGGCCCGCTCGGGCGTGGCGTCGGCCATGAGGGAGACGGCCATCTTCAGGCGAGCCAGCGGCGAACGCAACTCGTGGCTGGCGTTGGCCAGCAGGCTGCGGCTGGAGGTGACGAGGTCCTCGATGCGCTGGGCGGCTTCGTTGAAGCTGCTGGCCAGGGCGGCGACCTCGTCGGCGCCTTCGACCGCCACGCGGTGCTGCAGCTGGCCGGAGCCGAAGGCCTCCACGCCGCGGCGCAGGGCACTGAGGCGACGGGTGAGGCGGTTGACCACCGGCCAGGCCCCCAGGGCGACGGCGCCGAACAACAAGACCAGGGCCAGCGCCAGCGCGGGCACGCCCGCGGCCATCCACGGCGGCACCATCCAGGCGATGGGCTCCAGCCAGGGCTGGGCGCGAGGCGGTGGGGGAGGCGCGTCGGGCGGCGGCCCCCCGCCCTCACGCGGCGGCCCCATCACGACAGGGCCACTCCGCGCTCGGTAGCCCCAGGTGCGCAGCACCCACAGCGTGCGCCCGTCGGAGAGTTCGGATCGCTGCATGCGGTCGCGCAACTCCGGGGCGCGGCGCAGTTTTTCGTCGAGCAAAGCCGAGGTGGCGATGCGCGTGCCGCGCGGGTCGTCCAGCGCCATGGGCATGCGCAGGCGGTCGGACCAGTCGAGGAAGACGCGGGCCTGCAGCTCCGCTGACTCGGTCACCGGGGGCAGGCTGTTTTCGATGAGTTCGGCCCAGGCCGCGGCGCGCTCGTTCCAGGCCGCCAGGGACTGGACCTGGTTGCGCTCGTGCTCCAGGTTGCGCTGCGCGAGCCAGCCCGAAATCAAGGCGAACACGAGCAGCACCGCCACCACCGTGAGGTAGATGCGCAGGGCCAGGGTCTTCATGGGGTGAACTTCATGGGACGACCGTCAAGCTGCATCCAGGTCGGCGTCCTGCTTCTTGGCGAAGACGTAGCCGACGCCTCGCACCGTCAGGATGCGACGCGGCTCCTTGGGGTCGTCTTCGATGGCCGCACGGATGCGCGAGATGTGAACGTCGATGGAGCGGTCGAAGGCCTCCAGCGGGTGGCCTTTGAGCGCGTCCATGATCTGGTCGCGGCTGAGCACGCGACCAGGGTGCTGGGCCAGCACGCTGAGCAGGTCGAACTGGTAGGAGGTCAGGTCGCAGGAGACGCCGCCCAGGCGAACCTGGCGCAGGCCGGAGTCGATCTCCAGGCGACCGAAGCGCCAGACATCGGCGTCGTCGGCGTGCACCGCGGTGCGGCGCAACAAGGCGCGCACCCGGGCCAGCAACTCGCGCGGCTCGAAGGGTTTGGTGAGGTAGTCGTCGGCACCGATCTCCAGGCCGACGATGCGGTCGGTGGGCTCGCCGCGGGCACTCAGCATGAGGATGGGCAGGCTGCGGGTGCGGGGCGAGGCGCGCAACTCACGGCAGAGGTCCAGGCCATCGCCGTCGGGCAGCATGAGGTCCAACACCAGGGCGTCCATGGCCTGGCGCCCCAGCATCTCACGGCCAGCCGACAGGCTCGGCGCGGTCGAGACCTGGTAGCCATGGCTGTGGAGGTAGTCCGCCACCATGGCGCTCAGGCGCATGTCGTCGTCGATCAGGAGGATGTGCTCGCTCATGTCCGGCATTGTCGCGCGCTCCGGGTTCATCGTGCAGGGACGGGGGCGCTGGGGGCCTGAGCAGGCGGCGCCACGCGCTTGTGCATCTGGTTCTGCAGGCGCTCTGCGGGGGCGCCCGGGCCGGCCTCACCCATGCGCTCGTGGCGCTGCTTCATGAGCTGGGCCGCCTGGGCACGCTGCTCGGGGGTGAGCACCTTGCCCACGTCCAGCATGGCTTGAACCATGCGCTTGCTGACCTGGTCGTGGTGGCCGAGCATCTGCTGGCGGTGCTTTTCGGCGTCAGCCGCGTCCAGCTTGGGCGAAGTCCAGATCGCCATGCCTTGCTGGTGGACGTCTCGGCCTTGCCGATGCAGGGCCTGCAGGTCGGCGCGGGCCTGGTCGGTGATCTGCCTGATCTGCTGGCGCTGTGCGTCGGTGGCCTTGACCTCGTCGAGCACGCGCTCGAAGCCACTGCCGGCGAAAGGCAGGCCATGGGCGTGGTGACCACCATGCTGGCCGCCGGGGTGGCGAGCGTGGTGCTTCGCCATGTGACCACCAGCTTGGGCGCCAGGTTGGGCGCTGGCTTGCCCGTCAGGCTGAGGCTGAGCACCCGCCTGACTGAGTTGCCCGCCAGCGAACACCAGCGCGCCCCCCACCAGCAGGGCACCCAGCGCGCGCTGGGGAGACAGGAGACGGGAAGCGGGGGCGGTTTGCTGTTTCATGTGGGGCTCCGATGACGCAGACCGGATCTTGGCCTGCTGGATGTCATCTTGCCTCCGGGTCGTAAAGACAGGGTGGCCGGGCCGTAAAGAACTGTGAAAAGCCGCCCAGGCTTTGCGTCAGATCAGACCGTCCGCCACCTCGCAGGCCTGGCGCGCCAGGCGGGTGATCTCGGGCCAGCGACCGGCCTCGACCAGATCGCGTGGGGTCAGCCACGAGCCGCCCACCATGGCGACGTTGGGCTGGCGCAGGAAGTCGGCCAGGTTGGCTGGCGAGACCCCGCCCGTGGGGCAGAAAGCCATGTCGGGCAGCGGCCCGGCCAGGGCCTTGAGCATGCCCAGCCCACCGGCCTGCTCGGCGGGGAAGAGCTTGAGCAGGCCGAAGCCGTGGTCACGCAACTGCATGACCTCGCCCGGCGTCATCGCACCGGGGATGAAGGGCAGGCCGAGCTCGATGGCCGCGCTGGCCAGCGCCTTGGTGCAACCGGGAGACAAGGCGAAGGTGGCCCCGGCGTCGCGCACCTGGGCCAGCTCGGGCGCCCGCGTGACGGTGCCCGCGCCCACGTGCACCTGCGGCACGGCCCGCGCCACGGCCTCGATGGCGGGCAGGCCGGCGGCGTGCCTGAGGGTGATCTCCATGGCGTCGATGCCACCCGCCAGCAAGGCCTCGGCCAGGGGCACGGCCTGGGCCACGTCGGTGATCACGATGACGGGCAGCACCCGCGTGCGGAAGCCGGGGCGGCGGAAGGGGGGGGGCGGGGGAACGGACATGGGCTTGAGGTGGAGGGTGGCAGTGAGGGCTGGGGGATCGGAGTGGCGCTCAGAACAAGGGGGAGGCGCCCTGCTCTGCCGCGCCAGCGTGCTGGCGAAACAGGCTGAAGAGCTGGCGCCCGTGGGGCAGCCAGGCGGCTTGTTCAGCCTGTTCGGGGGCAACGGCATCCGGCCCCGGCGGGCGCGCCGCCAGCGTGGCCTCATCGACCTCCAGCTGCAGCAGGCCTTGCTCGCAATCCAGCGTCACCAGGTCACCGTCTTGCACCCGGGAGAGGGCGCCGCCATCGAGCGCCTCGGGGCTGAGGTGGATGGCCGCGGGCACCTTGCCGGAGGCGCCGGACATGCGCCCATCGGTGACCAGGGCCACGTGGAAGCCCCGGTCTTGCAGCACGCCCAGGGTGGGCGTGAGTTTGTGCAGCTCGGGCATGCCGTTGGCGCGGGGGCCCTGCCCTCGCACCACGGCCACGAAGTCGCGCTCCAGCTCGCCGGCGCGAAAGCGCTGCTCCAGCTGCTTTTGGTCGCTCACGACGACAGCGGGTGCGCGCACCACGCGGTGCCCTGGTTTGACGGCCGAGACCTTGACCACCGCGCGCCCGAGGTTGCCCTGAAGCAGGCGCAAGCCGCCATCGGCGCTGAACGGACGCGAGGCCGGGCGCAGCACGTCGGCGTCGCCCGATTCGGCCGGCGCGGGTCGCCAGGCCAGGCGGGCCCCATCGAGCCAGACCGGCTCCTGGGTGTAAGCGCGCAGGCCCCGGCCCAGCACGGTGTCCACGTCCTCGTGCAAGAGGCCCGCCCCCAGCAGCTCGCGGATCAGGAAGCCCATGCCACCGGCGGCGTGAAAGTGGTTCACGTCCGCGTTGCCGTTGGGGTAGACGCGGGCGAGCAGCGGCACCACGGCCGAGAGCGCGGCGAAGTCGTCCCAGTCGATGACGATGCCGGCGGCGCGCGCCATGGCGACCAGGTGCAAAGTGTGATTGGTGGAGCCCCCGGTGGCCAGCAGGCCGACGATGCCGTTGACGATCACGCGCTCGTCCACCTGGTGGCCCATGCCGGTGCCGGCGGCGGTGCGCGCCACGGCCTGCTCGACCGCCGCGCGGGTGAGGGCTTCGCGCAGCGGCGTGCCCGGGTTGACGAAAGACGAGCCCGGCAGGTGCAGGCCCATGATCTCCATGAGCATCTGGTTGGAGTTGGCCGTGCCGTAGAAGGTGCAGGTGCCGGGGCCGTGGTAAGCCGCCTGCTCGGACGCCAGCAACTCGGCGCGCCCCACCAGCCCTTGCGCATGGCGCTGGCGAACCTGCGCCTTGGCGTCGTTCGACAGGCCCGAGGTCATCGGCCCGGCGGGCACGAAGACCACCGGCAGGTGGCCGAACTGCAGCGCGCCCATGAAGAGGCCGGGCACGATCTTGTCGCACACGCCCAGGCAGAGCACGGCGTCGAACACGTTGTGGGACAAGGCCACCGCGGTGGCCAGCGCGATGACGTCGCGCGAGAACAGCGACAGCTCCATGCCGTCCTCGCCCTGCGTGATGCCGTCGCACATGGCGGGCACACCGCCGGCGACCTGCGCGGTGGCGCCCGCGGCACGGGCCGCCTCGCGGATGCGCTCGGGGTAGTGCTCGTAGGGCTGGTGCGCCGAGAGCATGTCGTTGTAAGCCGTGACCACGCCCAGGTGGGGCTGGCGCTCCTGGGCCAGCACGAGTTTGTCGTTCGCAGGCAAGGCCGCCCAGGCGTGCGCCGCGTTGGCGCAGCCCATGTCACGCCGATACGGCCCCGGGCGATGGGAGGCCGCCAGCATGTCCAGGTAAGCCTGACGCCAGGGCTGGCTGCGCTCGCGGATGCGCTCGGTGACCCGCTGCAGCACGGGATGGGGCGTGGGGGTCGTGGGGTCGCTCATGCGCACATCATCGGGTGGGGGTGCCGATGAGTGTCGCTGAAAAAGCCGGGCATCCATGCCAAGCTTCAATGCCGGGCACCGCCCACGGTCTCGTCGATGTCCTCCAATTCATGCTTGACCGCCGAGGACCACGCCGCGGTCAGCGCGTACATCGTGCCCAGCGCCTGCCTCGTCAACCCGGCGGGGGTGAAGTCGGTGGGCATGCACAGCACCGGGCCGGCCGAGTCGGGCATGACGTGGAGGTCCTCGCTGCTGGGCAGGGACCACATGCGGCTCAAGCCGCTTTGCCAGTCTGTCCACCAGCGCAACTGGGCGTCCACCAGGGACTGACCGGCCTGCTGGCCTTGCGCAGCCTGGCCCATCCAAAAGGCCATGGCGTCCCCCATGAGTCGCCCCCAGTCTGCGCCGGGCCCGGCGGTGCCGGCCTGGGTGGTCGGCGCACGGTGAGCGTCGGGGGTTCGGGCTTGCGATCGAGTGTTCATGGCGGCCTCGCTTGGGTTGGAGCCGGGGCGCGGGGACACCCGGGTACCGGCATCAGGCGCAGGCTACTGCGTGCGGCGAGACAAGGCAATCCCGACCCTGCTGGCGGCTTGCCCTGGATCAAGCGCACCCGGGGCCGTCCTAGCAAGCCGGGTGGGACAATGCCCACCTTCGGCGCCCCCTGCGCCCTCCCCCTCTTTCGCCCCGCCATGAACACGATCCCGCCCTGCCCGAACTGCCAGTCCACCTACGCCTACGCAGACGGCAGCCAGCTCATCTGCCCGGAGTGCGGCCACGAATGGGCGGCGTCGGGCGAGCCCGCCACGGGCCCCGGGGACGAGGTCACGCGCGTCTGGAAAGACGCCAACGGCAACGCGCTGCAAGACGGCGACAGCGTCACCGTGATCAAGGACCTCAAGATCAAGGGCTCCTCGTCGGTGGTGAAGGTGGGCACCAAGGTCAAGAACATCCGCCTGATCGACGGCGACCACGACATCGACTGCAAGATCGACGGCATCGGGCCCATGAAACTGAAGTCCGAGTTCGTTCGCAAGGCTTGATCAACCCCAAGCGCCTCACTGATGGAGGTGCTCGCGCTTGTACAGGCGCGGCAGGAAGTACGGCAGCATCTGGAACTCACGCAGCGCGTGCGAGCCCAGGTCGTCGAAGAACGTCGGGTTGATGATGCGCGCCAGCGCCGTGTTGGCGAAGGTGCTGGTGAGGATGACGCCATCGCCTCGCGCGTTGGGGCGCCATTGATGCGTGAGCGTGTTGGGCGGCAGGATGCCGGTCAGCAGCGTCAGGTCGGCGCGGGCGTGGAACCAGGCCGGGTCCACGATGTCGGCAGCCGGTGGGAAAACCTGCGGGTCCGCCCCCGTGATGCTCAGCGTGAGCGCCGTCTTGCCGACGTACTCCTTGACCCGTTGCACGGCGCCGACGTCGTAGCGCAGGTCCGGCGTGATGGGCGGCAGCGCCCACTCGAAGGAGACGTGGTCGATGGGCTGCCACAGGCGATAGCGTTCGGTGTTGCCGATGTGGTCCCACCACCATGACAGCATCTGGGAGTCGATGCCGCGGATCTCCTGCACCACGGTCAGCTTGACGTTGAGCTTCTTGTCGACCGCCCCCACCGAATAGAAGCCGCGCTGCTTGAGCACCGCGTTGAAATAGCGCTCGTTCAAGGCCGCCATCAAGGTGGGCTTGAGGCCCAGCAGCGTCTTGCGCAGGTGGGCGAGGTAGGCCTGCGCCGCGGCCGCGTCGCGCGCCTGCAGGGCCTGGATCTGCACGACGGTGTCGCCGTGACTGGCGCCCGTGGACTGGTAGTTCACCAGCACCAGGAACGGCGACTGCCCGTCCACCGACACCTGCTGAGCCACGAAGTTGTGCGGCTTGCTGCCCAGGAAGTTGTCCGAGCTGACCAGGGCGCGCACCTGCTCGGGGTCGACGTGGGCCACCGCCACGCGATGCAGGGCCCCGCCCCAGGCCACCTGCGACTGGAAGGCCGCGCCCGCTGAGTAGCCCAGGTGTTCGGGAGAGGCTGGTGGCAGCGTCCACTGAAAAGAGCGGATGTCGGCGTTGGCGCCCCGCAGCAGGGCCTCGTCGGCGTTGTCCCACAACCAGCTCAAGGCCTCCGGGCGCACCGCCGACAAGGTCACGCGCGTGGAGGCCGTGACCGCCTGCGCCTGGGCCAGCCCGCCCAGGTGGGTCGCGTCGAGCGGCAGGAAAGCCGGTTGCCAGAGGCTGAGGGCCAGGGTGGCGAACGCGCTGCGGGTGAGGCAGGTGAGGCGGGTGAGGCGAGCGAAGGCGGAGGAGGTCATGGTCACGGGGCATCCTTTCATCTACAAATGTAGAGAACTAGAATCTACAAGCGTAGAGAACCCAAAACATCCGCATTAACCCAGGACACCGATTTGAGCGACCTCGACCGCCGCACCACCCTCGCGGACGCCGCCATCGCCCTGCTGGGCACCAGCGGCGCCAAGGGGCTGACCCACCGCGCGGTGGACGCGCAGGCGGGCCTGCCAGAAGGCTCGACCTCGTTTTACTGCCGCACCCGCCAGGAGTTGCTGGCCCTGGCGTTGCAACGCCACGCCCAACTGGACCTGCAGGACCTGCAAGCCGACGCAGCGCAACTGAGCCAGGCCGGGCTGACGCAAGCGCGCTTCGTGGAGACGCTGCTTGGGCGCATCGCCGACTGGGCCTCACCGGCCAAGCTGCCGCGACTGGCGGCGCGTTTCGAGCTGATCCTGATGGCCTCTCGCGACCCCGCGCTGGCGGCGACCATGGCGCGGCAGCGCACGCACTTCGTGCAAGTCACCGAACTCGCTTTGCGGCAACTGGGCTCGATCCACGCCCGCGAACTGGCCCCTGGCCTGGTGGCGGTGGTGGACGGCATCCTGATCGATCAGGTGCACACGCCCGGTCAGCCCTTGTTGACGCGCGAGCAGCAGCGCAGGCTGCTGGAGGGCGTGCTGGCGGGGTGAGCAGGCCCGCAAAGCAAAAACCCCAAGCGAACGGGTCGCTTGGGGTTTGCGTGTGGCGGAGAGGGTGGGATTCGAACCCACGGTACCTTGCGGTACGCCTGATTTCGAGTCAGGTACATTCGACCACTCTGCCACCTCTCCTGAAAACGGGGCGCGCCGGGGTCTGTTTCGGCGTCCGGTTGGTTTTGTGCCTCCCGGAAAGCCTTGGAGTATAGCAGGCCTTTTCAGCGTTCAAGCCGACAGGACCTCCACCCCACCCAGGTAGGGGCGCAGCGCCGCCGGCACCTTGATGCTGCCGTCGGCTTGCTGGTGGTTCTCCAGCACGGCCACCAGCGCGCGGCCCACGGCCAGGCCGGAGCCGTTGAGCGTGTGCACGAACTCGTTCTTGCCCTGCGCGCTCTTGAAGCGGGCCTGCATGCGACGGGCCTGGAAGGACTCGCAGTTCGAGCACGAGCTGATCTCGCGGTAGGCGCTTTGTGCCGGCAGCCAGACCTCCAGGTCGTAGGTGCGGGCCGCGCCGAAGCCCATGTCGCCGGTGCACAGCGCCATCACGCGGTAAGGCAGCTCCAGCTTTTGCAGGATGGCTTCGGCGTGGCCCACCATCTCTTCGAGCGCGGCGCCGCTTTGCTCGGGCGTGGTGACCTGCACCATCTCGACCTTGTCGAACTGGTGCTGGCGGATCATGCCGCGCGTGTCGCGCCCGGCGCTGCCCGCCTCGGAGCGGAAGCACGGCGTGTGGCCGGTCAGCTTGATGGGCAGTTGCTCCAGCGGCACGATGGTGTCGGCCACGGTGTTGGTCAGCGTGACCTCGCTGGTGGGGATCAGGTACCACTTGCTGTCGGCGTCTTCGGCGTCGCCCGAGGTGACGTGAAACAGGTCCTGCTCGAACTTGGGCAGCTGGCCCGTGCCCTGCAGCGCGGGGGCCTTGACGAGGTAGGGCGTGTAGCACTCGGTGTAGCCGTGTTCCTGCGTCTGCACGTCCAGCATGAAGGCGGCCAGGGCGCGGTGCAGGCGGGCGATCGGGCCCTTCATGAAGGTGAAGCGCGCACCCGAGAGCCTGGCGCCGGCCTCGAAGTCCAGGCCCAGCGGGCCACCCAGGTCAACGTGGTCCTTCGGCTCGAAGGCGTAGGTGCCGGGCGTGCCCCAGCGGCGCACCTCCACGTTGCCGGACTCGTCGGCGCCAACGGGCACGTCGTCTTGCGGCAGGTTGGGCACCGACAGCAGCATGGCCGCCAGCTCGGTCTGCAGCACGTCCAGGCGGTCGGCGCTGGCCTTGAGCTCATCGGCGATGCCGGCCACCTGGGCCATCACGGCCTCGACCTCGGCGGCGGTGTCTTCGCCCTTGGCGCCCCGCCCCTTGAGCCCACCGATCTGCTTGGACAGGCTGTTGCGCTGGGACTGCAGCTCTTCGGTGCGCGTCTGGATGGTCTTGCGCTCGCCTTCGAGTTCGCGGAAACGCACCTCGTCGATGAAGGGCTGGGGGCTCTTGCGCTTGTTCAGTCGGGCCAGGACGTTGTCGAGGTCTTTGCGCAGCAGGGCGATGTCGAGCATGGTGAGTTCGGTTCGATGAGGTTGTCGGGGCGGCGAATCAGCCGTCGGATCGTTCGGAGGGCAAGGGGCGGTCGAGCCCGGTGCCGCCCAGGCCCTTGGGCAGCGGGAAGCGCACGTGCTCTTCGACGCCCTGCATGCGGCGCACCGCCACCGCGCCGAGCGCACGCAGGCGGGCGATCACCTGCTGCACCAGCACGTCGGGGGCCGAGGCGCCCGCGGTCAGGCCCACGCGAGGACGGGCGTCGAACCAGGCTTCCTGCAGGTCTTCGGGGCAGTCGACCATGTAGGCCGGCGTGCCCAGGCGCTCGGCGAGTTCACGCAGGCGGTTGCTGTTGGAGCTGGTCGGGCTGCCCACCACGATGACCACGTCCACCTGCGGCGCCATGATCTTGACGGCGTCCTGGCGGTTCTGCGTGGCGTAGCAGATGTCTTGCTGCTTGGGCTCGCGCACCTGCGGGAAGCGCACCTTGATGGCCTCCAGGATGGCGGCGGCGTCGTCCACCGACAGCGTGGTCTGCGTGACCACGGCCAGCTTGCTCGGGTCGCTCACCTGCACGCGCGCCACATCGGCTTCGTCTTCGACGAGGTAGATGCCGTCGTGCAGTTGCCCCATGGTGCCTTCGACCTCGGGGTGGCCTTTGTGGCCGATCATCAGGAACTCGTAGCCCTCGCGGCGCAGCTTGGCGACCTCGACGTGCACCTTGGTCACCAGCGGGCAGGTGGCGTCGAACACGCTGAAGCCGCGCGCATCGGCCTCGCGGCGCACCTCCTGGCTGACGCCGTGGGCGCTGAAGATCAGCGTGGCGCCCGGCGGCACCTCGGCCAGGTCCTCGATGAAGATGGCGCCTTTGGCCTTGAGGTCGTTGACCACGTAGGTGTTGTGCACGATCTCGTGGCGCACGTAGATGGGCGCGCCGAACTGCGCCAGCGCGCGCTCGACGATCTCGATGGCGCGGTCCACGCCGGCGCAAAAGCCGCGCGGCTCGGCCAGCAGCACGTCGTCGACGCGGTGGGGGGCGGTGGGGCTCATCGGCAGGCTCACAGCACGCCGATCAGCTGCACCTCGAAGGTGACGGGCTGGCCGGCGAGCGGGTGGTTGAAGTCGAACTGCGCCCACTGACCGCCTTCGTCAACCTCGCGCACGACGCCGGCGAAGCTGCCGCTGCCATCCGGCGTCGGAAACTGCACCACGTCGCCCACGCGCCAGGTTTCGTCCATGTCGCCCAGCTCGCGCAGCAGGCTCATGGCCACGCGCTGGACCATCTCCGGGTTGCGCGGGCCGAACGCCTCGCCCGGCTCCAGCTGCAGCGTGGTGCGGGTGCCCTCGCTCAGGCCGATCAGGCGGGCCTCGATGGCCGGCGACAGCTCACCCGAACCGATGGACAGCGTGGCCGGCTTGTCGGTGAAGGTGTTGACCAGGTCTTCGCCGTCCGGCCCGGCCAGTCGGTAGTGCAGGGTCAGGAAGGATCCGGGGGCGACGGTGGGTGCGGGTGTGGTCATGGCGGCACGCCCCACCCTTCGGAAGGATGGGGCTCACGGGGTGAGCAAAAGCACAATTTTAGGTTTGAGAACGACTTCCAGGGAGCCCGACGCCATGAAAGACCTGCCCACGGCCATGCGGCCACGCGAAAAACTGCTGAGCCACGGCCCCGCCGCCCTCGCCGACGCGGAATTGCTGGCCCTGCTGCTGCGCACCGGCATGAAGGGCCTGGGCGTGCTGCAGATGGCCGAACAGATGCTGCAGCAACTGGGCGGCATCGCCGGCTTGCTGCAGGCCCCACCCAGCCAATTGCGCCAGGTGAAAGGCCTGGGGCCCGCCAAGCGCGCCGAGCTGCTGGCCGTCATGGAGATGGCCCGCCGGGGCTTGTCGGGCAGCCTGAGCACCGAGCCGGTCTTCACCTCGCCGCAACGGGTCAAGGACTACCTGCAGATGCGCCTGGGCGCCTTGCCGCACGAGGTCTTCGCGGTGCTGTTCCTGGACGCCCAGCAGCGCCTCATCGCCTGCGAGGAGCTGTTTCGCGGCACGCTGACGCAGACCAGCGTCTACCCGCGCGAGGTGGTCAAGCGCTCGCTGGAGCTCAACGCCGCCGGCGTCATCCTCAGCCACAACCACCCTTCGGGCGTGCTGGAGCCTTCGCGCGCCGATGAGCTGCTGACCCAGACCCTCAAGTCCAGCCTGCAGATGGTGGACATCCGCGTGCTCGACCACGTCGTGGTCAGCCGGGGCGGCGCGCTGTCGTTCGCGGAGCGCGGGCTCATGTGACCGAATGTGCCTGGAGTTGTTGTAGTCTTCGGGCCGTGAGCCGCACCAACAAGTCAGCTGCCAAGCCCGATCCGCACACCACGCTGCGCGACTTCACCGACCTGAAGCGCGCACTGGGCAAAGCCGCCAAAGAGGCGGCTGCACGCGCTGAGCAAGAACGCGCCGAGCGCGCCCGCCAGGACGCGTTGAACCGCTCCAAGGAAGTCGACGCCGCCTTGTTCCGCCGCAGCGTGGGCGAGGTGCACGGCGTGCCCAAGGCCGGGCAGGTGGTGCCACAGGGGCCCAAGCCGCAACCCATCCCGACGCGCCGTCAGGCCGACGAGCGCGAGGTGCTCAAGGCCTCCTTGTCGGACGAGTTCGACGTCGAGAGCCTGCTGGAGACCGACGAGTCGCTCTCGTGGCGGCGCCCGGAACTCGGACTGGACGTGGTGCGCAAGCTGCGCCGCGGGGTCTGGGCCCTGCAAGGCGAGCTGGACATGCACGGCATGCGCACCGACGAAGCGCGCGAGAGGCTGGTTCAGTTCCTGCGCGACGCCCACCTCAAAGGCTGGCGCTGCGTGCGCGTGGTGCACGGCAAGGGCCACGGCTCACCGGGCAAGCAGCCCGTGCTCAAGGACAAAGCCAAGCGCTGGCTGGTTCAAAGCGAGCGGGTGCTGGCCTTCGTGCAAGCCCGCGCCGACGAGGGTGGCAACGGCGCCCTGGTGGTGCTGCTGCAGACCAGCACGGGCTGAAGGCCGGCCGGGGCCTGAAGCTCAGACGCCCTGGTTTCGCATCCAGTCGGCCGTCTGCATGAAGGACTCGCGCAAGCGGGCCGCCAAGGCCGGCTCCACGCCCTCTTCGTCCATGGCCTGGGCCATGCAAGCCACCCACTGATCGCGCTCCTTGATGCCGATGCGAAAGGGCATGTGGCGCGCCCTCAGCCGGGGGTGGCCGAATTGCTCGATGTAGAGGTTGGGGCCGCCCAGCCAGCCGCTGAGGAACCAGAACAGCTTGTCCCGGGCGTCGCTCAACGACGGGCCGTGGGCCGCGCGCAGCTCGCCGTAGCCGGGCTCCAGGTCCATGAGGTCATAGAAGCGATCGACCAGGCTGCGCACACGCGCCTCGCCACCCAGCCAGTCGTAGGCTGACGCGGCGCGGTCAGGGGAAGGGGCGGAAACGTCGGATTCGGACATGGCGGCACTCTAGCAGCCTCACCCGCGCGCACGCGGTGGGCCGTCAGCCGGCGCCTCAGGTGCGCGCCAGCAAGCGCGTGGCCACTTGAACCACCCCTTGTGCGGCGGCTGAACCCGGGTGCAACTCCAGCAGCAACTGGCGCTTCTGAACGGCCTCGCGCACGCTGCTGTCCAGGGGGATGTCCCCCAGGAAGGTCAGGCGCGGGGACACGCCATTGGGGCCCTGCACGAAGCGCTCGACCACCTGCTGGAGCTGGTTGCAAATGGCGCGGCCGTCACCCGATCGGCTCACCTGGTTGACCACCAGGTGCAACTGCTCGCGGGCCTGCTGGGCCGACAGCACCTTGATGGTGGCGTAGGCGTCGGTCATGGACGTGGGCTCGGGCGTGGCGATCACGATGACCTCGTGCGCCATGGACACGGCGTACAGGACCACGTCGGAGATGCCGGCGCCGGTGTCGATCAGGATGACGTCGAAGCGCGGCTTGACCGACTCGAAAATGGTGGTGAGCTGATCACGGACCTCGGGGGTCAGGCGTGAATACTCCACGAGCCCCGAGCCGGCCAGCAGCACGGAGAAGCCGCCGGGCGCCGGCAGGATGGCCTCTTCGAGTTCAGCCTTGCCCGTGAACACATCGTGCAGGGTGATCTTGGGGTAGAGGTTGAGCACGACGTCGAGGTTGGCCAGGCCCAGGTCGGCGTCCAGCACCAGGACCTTCAAGCCCTGGCGCGTCAGCGCCGCAGCGAGGTTGGCGCTGAAAAAGGTCTTGCCCACGCCCCCTTTGCCGCTGGTGATGGCCACCGTGCGGGCGATGCGGGTCGTCGAGCTGGGGGCGTGGTCGGGGGCGGTCATGAGCTCCATCATTGCGGTGTTTTCGGCACAAGGTCCTCATTACCTGAGGGCTCGATGGGGTCCGATTGCGTGAGACCGGCAAAGAGCAGGCCTTTTTCCTCGGCGCTGACCACCGTGAGGGGCGGCATGTCCAGGCAGGTGCGGTTGCGGCCCTCCGATTTGGCTCGGTAGAGCTGCTGGTCGGCGCGCTCCGACCACAGCGAGGCCGACGAGCGCACCCACGGTGGCGCGAACGCCCCGCCGATGCTCACCGTCACCTTGAGTTCCTGTCCGCCCACGATGGCCACGGACTTGAGCGAGACCTTGTGGCGGATGCGCTCGGCCACGGCCTGTCCGAACGCCGGCGGGCAGTTGGGCAGGATGATGGCGAACTCTTCCCCGCCCACGCGCGCGACGAGGTCCATGGGGCGAACGCAGTCCTGCAGGCAGTCGGCCACGGAGCGGATGACGATGTCGCCGGCGGCGTGGCCGTGGGTGTCGTTGACGCGCTTGAAATGGTCGATGTCGGCCAGCAGCAGCAAGGCGGGCTCGCCCACGCGGGCCACGCGATCCACCTCGCGGGCGATGGCGGCCTCGAATTGACGGCGGTTACTCAGGCCCGTGAGGGCGTCGCGGCTGGAGAGTTCGCACAGGCCGTCGACCACGGCCTGCAACCAGGCCTCGGAGCCCGGCTGGATGTCGGGCGGGATCGGCCAGCCGGCCTGGGTGAGCAAGCTCAGCGCCGTCTCGAGACGCAACCCGCCAGCGGCCGCAGGCGCACCAGCAGAGGCACTCACGGAGGCAAGGTCGATCAGCGCGATGATGGGCTCCAGGACAGCATCAGGGTGTCACCCAGTTTAGCAGCCACGCCAACGCGCAGGCGCCGATCAGACGGGCAATTGACGGCCATCTCGTCAACACAACACACCGACACCACGGGCAAGCTCAAGGTTGTGCACCCGCCTTCCGATAAGACCGAGTGAGCCACGTTGGCCCGCCCTGCTTCGAGCCCCACTGCGATGAACTTTGCTTCCGACTCATCGAGCCTGACCATCGACCGTGAGTTCGCCTTCAATGCGCGGGACTTCGCTCGGGTGCGCACCCTCATCTACGAACGCGCGGGCATCAGCCTGCACGAAGGCAAGCAGGCGATGGTCTACAGCCGCCTGTCCAGGCGCCTGCGCGAGACGCGTCACCAGAGCTTCGAGAGCTACCTGCAATGGCTGGAGAACAGCCCGCAGCAGCAGGAGTGGCAAGAGTTCGTGAACTGCCTCACGACCAACCTGACCTCCTTCTTCCGGGAAGAGCATCACTTCCACATGCTGGCAGACTGGCTCAAGGCGCGCGGCAGCAAACCCACGCGCATCTGGTGCTGTGCGGCCTCCACCGGCGAGGAGCCCTACTCCCTGGCCATGACGGTGGCCGAGAACATGGGGCTGCATGCGCCGGTCAAGATCCTGTGCAGCGACATCGACACCAACGTGCTGGCGACCGCGTCGCGCGGCGTGTACGAAGCCTCCTCTCGCGGGCTGTCACCTCAGCGCCTGCGCAACTTCTTCCTCAAGGGCAAAGGCAACCACGAGGGCAGCATCCGCGTCAAACCGGAGTTGGCGCGCTTCGTGGAGTTCCGCCCCTTCAACCTGATGCAGAGCAGCTGGCAACTGGGCGAGGCCTTCGACATCGTCTTTTGCCGCAACGTGATGATCTATTTCGACGCCCCCACCCAGCGCAAGGTGCTGGAGCACATCCATGGCGTGATGAAACCCGGCGGCATGCTCTTCGTGGGGCACTCCGAGAACTTCACCGACTCGCGCGACCTGTTCCTGCTCAAGGGCAAGACGGTCTACGACCGGGTTTGAACACACAGCCAGCAAGGACCATCCGATGATCAGCACCACGACGATGGGCGCCTCGCGCGCTGGAACCCCGCCCCCACTGGCCGCGGGCGGGCTGCAGGCCAACCGCACCGAGCGACTGGGGCGCTTGAAGGCGCGCATCGCCAAACCCGGCGAGGCCTCCTTCTTCTTCTTTGACGCGCACTTCCAGTCCGAAGCCGTCAAGGTCCTGCCCGGCGAGTACTTCGTCTTCAACGAGGACATGCTCATCATGACCACGCTGGGCTCGTGCATCGCCACCTGCCTGTGGGACCGCCAGGCCAAGATCGGCGGCATGAACCACTTCATGCTGCCCGACAACGGCGGCGGCGCCAGCGACTCGGGTCGCTACGGCTCCTACGCGATGGAGCTGCTCATCAACGAGATGATGAAGATGGGCGCCTCGCGCATGACGATGGAGGCCAAGGTCTTCGGTGGCGGGGCCGTCATCAGCGGCATGAACACCATCAACGTGGGTGAGCGCAACACCGCTTTCGTGATGGACTACCTCAAGACCGAGCGCATCCCCGTGGTGTCCAAGGACGTGCTCGACATCTACCCGCGCAAGGTCTGCTTCCTGCCCCACAGCGGCAAGGCCATGGTCAAGCGCCTGGCGCCGACCAACCCGGATGCGATCGTGCAGCAGGAACGCGTCGCCGCCCAGAAGGTGGTGCCCGTGGCGTCCAGCGGTGGCTCGATCGACCTGTTCTGAGACGGAGACAAACAACATGGCCAAGACCCGTGTGGTGGTGGTGGACGATTCCGCCCTGGTGCGCAGCATGCTCACCGAGATCATCAACCGACAGCCCGACATGGAGTGCATCGGCGCCGCCGCCGACCCCCTGGTGGCGCGCGAGATGATCCGCAACCTGAACCCGGACGTGATCACGCTGGACGTGGAGATGCCGCGCATGGACGGCATCGACTTCCTCTCCAAGCTGATGCGCCTTCGCCCCATGCCCGTGGTCATGGTCTCGACCCTGACCGAGCGCGGCGCCGACGTGACGCTCAAGGCGCTGGAGCTGGGTGCGGTGGACTTCGTGGCCAAGCCCAAGATCGGCGTGGCCGACGGCCTGCGCCAGCTGTCCGACGACATCACGGACAAGATCCGCGTGGCCTCGAAGGCCCGCATCCATCGGCTGGCCACGCCCTCCGCAGCGAGCGCGAGCGCGACCGCCCCCCGGGCCGGCGCGCCCGCATCGGCCAGCGCCGCCACCACGCCCAAGCCCGGCCCCGTCGTGAGCGCCAGCCTGGGGCGGCTGTCCACCGAAAAAATCATCTTCATCGGGGCGTCCACCGGGGGCACCGAAGCCACCCGGGAGGTGCTGGCTTCGCTGCCCGCCGACTCCCCGGGTGTGGTCATCACCCAGCACATGCCCCCGGGCTTCACGCGCAACTACGCGGCGCGCCTGGACGGCCTGTGCAAGATCAGCGTCAAGGAAGCCAGCGATGGCGAGCGCATCCTGCCGGGTCACGCCTACATCGCCCCGGGCGGCCTGCACCTGAGCGTGGAGCGCTCGGGCGCCAACTACATCGCCCGCGTCAAGGACGGGGACCCCGTCAACCGCCACAAGCCCAGCGTGGAGGTGCTGTTCAGCTCCGCCGCGCGGGTGGTGGGGCCCAACGCCATCGGCATCATGCTCACGGGCATGGGCGCAGACGGGGCCCGCGCCATGCGCGAGATGAAGGACGCGGGCGCCTACTGCGTGGCCCAGGACGAGGCCAGCTGCGTGGTCTTCGGCATGCCGCGCGAGGCCATCGCCGCGGGCGCCGTGCAGGAGGTGCTGCCCCTGACGAAGATCGCCCAGCACGTGCTCGACCACCTGCGGGCCACGGTCGGCCAGGCGCTCAGCCGGGTCTGACGTCGCGCCCGGCCATCGCTCAGCCGATCAAGGGCGCCCGACGAACAGCATCACGGTCGGGCCGGTGCGCGGGCTGTGCAGCACCGCGCCGTAGACCGGGCCCAGCGCCGTGTCGGCCCCGAGGTAGAGGCTGGTGCCGGCGCGCGTGCGCACCGAACCAAAGTCCTTGAGCCGGTCCCAGGCCTGCCCCGCCTCCAGGCTCACGCCCAGGAAGGTGCCGCGGGTCAGCGGCGCGGGCGCCAGGCGCACCTGGTAGCCCACGCGCGCCAGCGCGACCTGCGGGCCGCTGACCTGGAACGGCCCGTAACCCGAGAGCTGCTGAAAACCGCCCAGGCCGTTGCGCGGAACCTGCGAGGCCGGGCCGTCGCTCAAACCCAGCCGCGCCAGCCCGCTGACGGTGTGCACGCCCCAGGACGCCACCCACTGGCCTTGCAGGTCGAGGCGTCGAATGGGGCCGTCGGCGAAGTCATCGCGACTGAGCCGGCGCCCTTGCATCCAATGCCCCTCCACGCGCCAGCCCTTGGTCGGGAAGAAGGCGTGGTCGAGCTGGTCGAACACCGCGCGCAAGCGCCAGCCCCGCTCGTGCCAGCGTTCTTCGCGCAACCCGGGGCGCGGGCTGCGCACCGCCTCCAGCCGGGCGCTGACCAGGGTGGGGTCGTCGCGCCAGAGCTCGTCGATCAGGCCCAGCCGCACCTCGCCGAGTTCACGCCAGTTCAGGCCCAGGTCGGCCACCGCGGTGACGACGCTGCGGTCAACCGAGGCGTCGACCGGGTCGTCGGGCACGAGGTGGTAGTCCAGCTTGCGCCGCTGCACCGAGCCGGTCACGGCCACGAACCCCTCCAGGCCATCGGGCAGGCGGAAGTTCATGGGGCGGTACCACTCGGACGTGAGCGCCGGCGCCGTGCCCAGCTTGACGAAGTTGCGCCACTCGCTGCCCGAGCCGTCCAGCCAGTGGCGGTTGTGCGCCAGCTTGAGGTTGAAGACGCTGCGGCCGCGGTTGTCGGTGCTGAAGTCCAGCCCCATCTGCAGGTAGTTGGGCCCCCAGGGCTTGTCCTCCAGGTCGAAGACCAGGCCGCGCTGCCCGTCGGGCTGATCGACCAGCTTGTAGTCGGTGCGCAGGTAGTCACCTGAGGCAGCCAGCATGGTCAGGTCGCGCTCGGCCTTGGTCACGCTGAAGACCTGGCCGGGCTGGCTGGCCAGCAGGTCGGGGCGACCTTCGGGGTGGGTCAGCTCGGAGCCGGTGAAGCGCACGAAGTCCAGCACCGGCACCTCGGGCACCTTGCGCTGGCGGCGAGCCACCCAGCGGGCGTAGTCCTCGGGGCTGAGCTTGAGGTCCTGCATGCGCAGCACCAGGGCCTCGGCCTGCAGCTCGCCCAGGCGCATGAAGTCGATGGCGCGGTCGAAGTCGGCCGAGGTCAGGCCTTCGAGCTGGGGCGCGATCAGCACGTCCTGCGGGCCGAGGCTGCGCAGGCTTTGCTGCACGTTCTGCTCGGTCAGGATGTTGATCATCTGCGAGGTCACGCCGGTGATGGAGGCCAGGGTCTCGCGGCGCGACAGGGGCGTGCCGATGTTGACGGCGATGACGCGCTGCGCACCCAGGCCGCGCACCACGTCGACCGGCAGGTTGTTGACCAGGCCGCCGTCGCCCAGGATGCGGCCGTTGACCTCCAGGGGCGCGAACAGGCCAGGCACCGACATGCTGCTGCGCAAGGCGGTGGCGAGGTCGCCGTCGCGCATGACCACGGCCTGGCCGGTTTCCATGTCGGTGGCCACGGCGCGAAAGGGCGTGGGCAACTGGTCGAAGTCCTTGGCCTGCGCGGCCACCAGCGTCATGCGCCGCAGGTGGGACTCCAGCAGCCGGCTGGAGACGGCGCCCAGCGGGGCGGTCAGGCCGTCGGCGCGGATGCCCAGCTCCAGCAGCGGCGAGACCTCGAAGTCCTGCTCCTTGCGCCGCTGGGACAGCGATTGGCGGTCCACCCGCGAGGTGAACACCTCCACCCAGTTCAGGCGGGCGACCTCGTCTTCGATTTCCCGAGCAGACAGGCCGCTGGCGTACAGCCCCCCCACGATGGCGCCCATGGACGTGCCCGCGATGACGTCCACCGGGATGCGCTCGCGCTCCAGCACCTTGAGCACCCCCACGTGCGCCAGGCCGCGCGCACCGCCACCCGACAGCACCAGCCCAATGCGGGGGCGGGCGTCTGCCGGGGGGGCGATCACCTGGGCCTGGGCCTGGGCCTGGGCCTGGGCCAGTGCCAGCAGGAACAAGGCGGGAAGCAGGCGGGGCAAGCCGGTGAGGAGCGAGCGGGGGCGGAGCGAACGGTGCATGCGCGGGATTGTGCCGCGTCAAGGGTCACCCCGCGGAGGCGACGAACCCGGCTCGAATTTGACTTGCATCACGGCGCGCCAAGGCAAATGGGCGTCTGATGAAGGCATTGAGAAAGACCTCGAAGAGGAGTGAACACCATGCAAGCCTGGATCGATTTCCTGACCACCGACTACGGCATCATGAGCGCCGTCTCCATCCTGGCCATGCTCGGCGGGCTGGGCTACTTCATCTGGTACGTGCTCAAGCACGTCAAGGACGACACGGAGCGCCACGACCGCCTGCTGCGCGAGGCGGGCAAGCTCTGACACGCTGTCCGAACGGCTGGTTTCGGACACAAAAAAAGGCCGCTGTGAAGCGGCCTTTTTGCTGAGCTGGGAGGCCGGTCGAAACCGCCCTCCCGGGCTGGGGCATTTACATGCCCATGCCGCCCATGCCACCCATGCCGCCCATGTCAGGGGCGCCACCGGCGGATTCGTCCTTCGGTGCTTCGGCGACCATGCACTCGGTCGTCAGCATCAGCGAAGCCACGGAAGCGGCGTTCTGCAGGGCCGTGCGGGTGACCTTCGTCGGGTCCAGGATGCCCATCTCGATCATGTCGCCGTAGGTGTCGTTGGCGGCGTTGAAGCCGAAGTTGCCCGAACCTTCCAGGACCTTGTTGATCACGACGGAGGGCTCGCCACCGGCGTTCGACACGATCTCGCGCAGGGGCGCTTCGATGGCCTTGAGGATCAGCTTGACGCCGGCGTCCTGGTCGGCGTTGTCACCCTTGATGGTGCCAGCCGTTTGACGGGCGCGCAGCAGGGCCACGCCACCACCGGCCACGATGCCTTCTTCCACGGCAGCGCGGGTGGCGTGCAGGGCGTCTTCCACGCGGGCCTTCTTTTCCTTCATCTCGACTTCGGTGGCGGCACCGACCTTGATGACGGCCACACCACCGGCCAGCTTGGCCACGCGCTCTTGCATCTTTTCACGGTCGTAGTCGCTGGTGGCTTCTTCGATCATGACGCGAATCTGCTTGACGCGGGTCTCGATGTCAGCGGCTTCGCCAGCACCGTCGATGATGATGGTGTTTTCCTTGCCCACTTCCACGCGCTTGGCTTGGCCCAGGTCGGCCAGGGTCACCTTGTCGAGGGCCAGGCCCACTTCTTCGGCGATGACCTTGCCACCGGTCAGGATGGCGATGTCTTCCAGCATGGCCTTGCGGCGGTCGCCGAAGCCAGGGGCCTTCACAGCCACGACCTTCAGGATGCCGCGGATGGTGTTGACCACCAGGGTGGCCAGGGCTTCGCCATCGACTTCTTCGGCGATGATCAGCAGCGGACGGCCAGCCTTGGCGACTTGCTCCAGCGTGGGCAGCAGGTCACGGATGTTCGAGATCTTTTTGTCGTACAGCAGGACGAAGGGGTTGTCCAGCAGCGCGGCTTGCTTCTCGGGGTTGTTGATGAAGTAGGGCGACAGGTAGCCGCGGTCGAACTGCATGCCTTCGACGACTTCCAGCTCGTTGTTCAGCGACTTGCCGTCTTCAACGGTGATGACGCCTTCCTTGCCGACCTTGTCCATGGCGTTGGCGATGATCTCGCCGACGTCGGAGTCGGAGTTGGCGGAAATGGTGCCAACCTGGGCGATTTCCTTGGAGGTGGTGGTGGCCTTGGAGGCCTTCTTCAGCTCGGCGACCAGGGCCGTCACGGCCTTGTCGATGCCGCGCTTGAGGTCCATCGGGTTCATGCCGGCGGCCACGTACTTCATGCCTTCGCGCACGATGGCCTGGGCCAGCACGGTGGCGGTGGTGGTGCCGTCACCGGCGTTGTCCGAGGTCTTGGAAGCGACTTCCTTGACCATCTGGGCGCCCATGTTCTGCAGCTTGTCCTTGAGCTCGATTTCCTTGGCCACGGACACGCCGTCCTTGGTCACGGTGGGGGCGCCGAACGAGCGCTCCAGCACCACGTTGCGGCCCTTGGGGCCCAGGGTGGTCTTGACCGCGTTGGCCAGGATGTTCACGCCTTCAACCATGCGGTGACGGGCATCTGCGCCGAACACAACGTCTTTTGCTGCCATGTTGATTCTCCGAATTCAGTGAAAGTGGGGGGTTGCCTGTGGACCGGTCGCTTACTTGGCGACGACGGCGAACAGGTCTTCTTCGCGCATGACCAGCAGCTCTTCGCCGTCCATCTTGACGGTCTGGCCAGAGTACTTGCCGAACAGGACGCGGTCGCCCACTTGAACGTTCAGGGCCACGAAGTCGCCCTTGTCATTGCGCTTGCCAGGGCCGACGGCGAGCACTTCGCCTTGGTCCGGCTTCTCGGCTGCGGCATCAGGGATGAAGATGCCCGAAGCGGTCTTGGTTTCTTGTTCCAGGCGCTTGACGATCACGCGATCGTGCAGAGGACGCAGTTTCATGACTTCTCCTGTCTACTGAAGACAAAGGTTGACAATGGCTGGCGCGTGAGTGATTGCTCACATCGCCTCATCGAGGGGGTCTCGCCCCTCTGCCGGACGAGCCGGAGAGGGGGTTGCGGCGGAGATATTAGCACTCACCGCCGACGAGTGCTAACCATGTGGGGATGGCGGTGGGGGTTTCAAGGGGCGGGCGCCAAACGAAGAAGCCCGGCGCGGGCCGGGCTTCTTCAGTCACGTGGTGCCCCACCCGGCGCTCAGGGCGCGTACACGAGCGGCGTCAGGGGGTTGCCGGGGGCGATGCCGCTGCAGTTCTGCGGCGCGGGCTTGCCAGCGAAGCGGTCGTCGACCCAGGTGGTGGCCCAAGGCAGCCAGTTGGCCATGGTCAGGAAGTGGCTGGTGCCCCACTCCTTGTGCTGCACGGACACGCCTTTCGCGCAGTACTGGCGCGCCAGCGTGCGGACGTCACCCGCCAGCATCACCCCGTCGCCCGCGCCCCACAGCGGCGAGGGCTTGGTGCCCTCCCAGATGCCGCCGGTGCCTTGGCCGATCTGCAGCGGCATCTCAGGCGTGCCACCGGTGCCCATGATGACCTTGTTCACCGCGGCCACGTACTCGGGGATCTTGGTGCGGTCCTGGAACTCGGGCTTGACCAGGTCCTTCCAGGTGACGTCGCGGTACATGCCGAGCACGTAGGCGATCGAGGCTTTCTGCATCTTGTTGTAGACCTCCAGGCCGCGCGGGGTCAGGTACTTCTGGATGTCGATGTCATAAGAGCGCGAGACACCGATGACGGCCATGGGCAGCACCCCGCCCCAGATGGGCGTGCCTTCGACGTAGGTCAGGTTGTGCTCGGGGCTCACCAGGGTGCCGCCGAAGGCAGCACCGATCAGGTTGGGCTTGAGGTCGGGGGCGTAGCTGGGCGCCAACTCGGCCGCCCATTCGGTGGCGATGGCGCCGCCCGAGTAGCCCATCATCACGACCTTGGCGTCACGGGCCAGCCCGATCTGCGGCGCGTTGAAGGTGGCGCGGATCGAGTCCAGCGTGTTGTAGCCGTACTCCGGGCCGGCGGCGAAGTTGGCCTTCTGCCCCTCGGTGTCGGAGATGACGACGGTGTAGCCCTTCTTGACGTAGGTGCCGAACAGCACGGTCTCGACCGCGGGCAGCAGGTCAGGCAGGCGCTTGCCTCCGGCGTAGGCGCGCGAGGGCCCGTCTTCGGGGTTCAGCGAGTCGTAGAACGACTGGTAGGAGATCACCTTGTTCTTGTTCGCGCAGCTCGTCTTGCTGCAGTCGGGCGCGAAGATGGTGGTCACGTTGGCGGTGGGACGCTGCTGGGCGTCGGTGGAGCGGTAGACCAGCTGGGTGGCCTTGAGCGTGGTCCTGATGCCGGCGATGTAGACCGAGATCGTGCGGCTCTTGAGGATGGTGCCCGGTGCGATGTCGGCCAGCGGCGTGCCGTCCGTGTGCTGGAAGAACGGGTCCGGTGCGGTGGTCGCACCCGCCGTGCTCGACAGCGCGAGGGCGGTTACGGCGGCCTGCGCAGCGGTCAGCAGCAGGCGGGGTTGGTTCAGGCGCAAGCGCATCAAAGTCTCCTGGTTTCGGAAGTGGCAACGCAATGAGCAGGAGTGTCCGCATGCCGTTGCCAGGCTTGATGTGCCCAAACGGCCACGCATTGGCCGCAGCGTTCCGCTTGAGGGTTTGACCGGATGGGGTCTGACCGGAGCCCGGATCGGAAAACCCGCGATGGTCGTGAAATGTGCCTCGGCTTCCGGGCCGAATCAGCGAGGCGAGGCGGCGGACAGCGGCCAGCGCTCGATCAGCACCCGGAACACCTTCAGTCGCTCCCGCGCCTGTGTGCAGCGTTGTCGATCAAGGCGCCGCCAGGGTGCGCCCGCTCCCTCGGCGGCGGCCGCCGCCTCCAGGGCGCCGATGGCCTCGTGCAGCGCCTGGCACCAGGGCGGGCCCAGCCCCCGCGGGGAGAGCGCCTCGTGCCGGGCGCCGGAGGTGGGCAAGGCGCGCAGGGCATCGAGCGCTCGCGCCCGATCGCCAGGGGGTGGCGAGTCGGCGGCGAGCAGGTCATTGAGGGCGCGGATCAGGGCGTCCAGGGCCTGCAACAAGGGCTCCGAGGGCGGGACCCGTGGGTCCCGCGGGTCCCGCAGCTCGCGCGGCACCGGCTGCCCTGGCGAGCGGCTCGCCATGGCGGCGTCGGTCAGGCGCGCACCCGGCGCAGGGTGGCGATGCCGCTGCGCGCATTGGCCTGCCGCGCCAGTTCACGCTCGGCGGGGGTCGCGTGCAGTTGGTCCCAGGCCAGCACCTTGGGCGTCATCAGCTTGTGCCACAGCGGCGGGATCATGGCCACCACGATGGTCGTGAGGTAGCCGCCCACCATCATGGGCGCATCCGGGAAGGGCTTGAGGTCCTGGTAAGGCACCTCGCCTTGCGCGTGGTGGTGGGAATGGCGCGTCAGGTTGAACATGGTCCAGGAGCTGATGCGCTTGTTGGTGTTCCACGAGTGGCGCGGCTGGACCGGGGTGGCCGGGTCGCGCACCATGCCGTAGTGCTCCATGTAGTTGACGATCTCCAGCAGGGCCTTGCCCCACAGCGCGCAGGCCACGAAGTAGGCGGCGGCGGGCCAGCCGCCCAGCCACGCGGCCGCGGCCACGAGCAGCACGCTCATGAGGTGGCCGCGGATGACGGCGTTGAACGGGCTGAGGACGGCGTGACCCTGGCGCTTGAGGCGCTTGCATTCGATCTGCCAGGCGCTGACATTGCCCTTGAGGGTGGAGGCGATGACGTGGAAGTACACGTTGCGCCCGCGCGGGGCCGTGGCCGGGTCTTCGGTGGTCGACACATAACGGTGGTGGCCGTAGACGTGCTCGATGGAGAACACGGTGTCGAAGCTGAAAGCCAGCAGCCAGCGGCCGATCAGCATCGAGACGGGGTCCCAGGTGCGGTGCGTCAGCTCGTGCGCGGGGATGGTGCCCATCATGCCGATCATCAGCCCGGTGAGCAGCACGCCGGAGACGTGGTGACCCCAGTGGGCCGCGTCGCGCGCCGCCAGGGCGTCGAAGCCAGTGAGGCGCTGCAGCCAGCCCCCGAAGCCGAGGGGGTCGCCCGAGCTGAAGGACCAGACGGAGGCGAAGACGATCAGCGACAGCAAGGGCAAGGCCATCCAGAGCTGGACGGTGAGGATGGCGGGGTGCCCGAAGCGGGGCGTCGAGGTGTCGTCGCCGCAGACGGCGTCACCGACGAGGTAGGTCAGCAGCACGGCGACCAGGCCCGCCGTGGTCCAGGGCCCGCCCGCCACCAGGGCGGCCAGCGAGAACAGGCCGACCGCGTGGAACAGGAAGTACTTGAGGTAGTGGAGCAGCATCATGTGTCGTCCTCGGTGGGGTGATGGAATCAAAGTGGGTGAAGGGGCTCGGGCAGGGGCTCAGGCCGCGGCCGGCACGTCGTGCAGGGTCGTGAATCGGTCGGCGTGGATGTGGGCGCGGTCCACCCCGTGCTGCAGCAGCAAGGTGGTGGCCGCGTCGACCATGACGGGGGGGCCGCACAGGTAGGCGTGGCTGCCGGGTCGCAGGCGCTCGGGGATCAGGTCGGTGACCAGGCCCAGGCGGCCGGCCCAGCTCGAGGGCTGCGGCTCTTGCGACAGGATGGGCAGGAAGGTGAAGACGTCGGGCCAGCGCAGGCTGATGTCCTGGATGGCCTCCAGCGCGTAGAGGTCGCACTGGGTGCGGGCGCCGAAGATCAGGGTCACCGGGCGTTTGACGCCTTCGTGCAGCGCCTCTTGCAGGAGCGCGAGCACGGGCGCCAGTCCGCTGCCTCCGGCCACGAGCAGCAGGGGCGCCTGGGCGGGGCGCAACCAGAAATCGCCATGGGGGCCCTCGACGGCGACCTCGCTGCCCACCAGGGGGTGCGCGTGCACGTGCGACGAGAACACGCCGCCCGGCACCTGGCGCACGAAGAAGCTCACCTGGGCGTTGGGTTGGGCGCGCGTGGCGAAGGAGTAGCTGCGCGCCACGCCGGGCAGCTCGGCCAGGCTGAGCTGGGCGAACTGGCCGCCCTTGTGAGGCAGCGACTCGTCGAGCTGCACGCGCAACTCGACGATGTCGTGGGTCAGGCGCTCTTGCGCGACCACCCGACCCGAGACGCGGCGGCGAGCCTGGCGGGCGCTCGTGTCGACGTGGATGCGCACGTCGGTGCGGGGCACGCTTTGGCAGGCCAGGATGAAGCCGCGATCGAGCTCGTCGTCGGAGAGGATGTAGCCGGTCTGGGTCAGCTCCTTGACCTTGCCCTCGAGCAACTGGCATTTGCAGGCGGCGCAACCGCCCACGCGACAGCTGTGGGGGAAGTCGATGCCTTCGCGCAGCGCGGCCTGCAGCAGGGTTTCCTGCGGCCCGACGGTGATGGCCACGTCGTTGATGTGCGCCGTGACGGCCTGGGGCTTGGAGAAGAAGCGGAACATGCGGGGCCTCCTGGGACAGCGGGGTGGGCGGCTGGATGGGTGTCGAAATGGGCTGCGCCGATCGTAGGAAGCGAGGCGGTTTCGAGGGAGGGCAGGCGTTGACAGGCATGGGTCATTTATTGACAATCCGCCCCACGACATGAGCGCCCCGACCGCCACCGACTTCTTCCTGCCGGCCCAGTACGTCCACCAGATCGCCGATCAGGTCACGCGCATGGGCGCGCGCCTGCCCGACTGGTTCCTGCAGCTGCTGCGACCGGGCGCCAACGGCGAGCTCGACGTGCAGCACCTGTCCTTCGGGGACTTCCAGCGCCTGATGCGCGAGGCCATGGCCCTCACCGCCGAGCCCGCGTTCGGCCTGCTGGTGGGCGAGCGCCTGCTGGTCAACAGCCATGGCGTGCTGGGCTACGCCGCGGCCAACAGCCAGACCTTGCGTCAGGCGCTCGGCGTCATCGAGCAGTACCTGCTGCTGCGCACGTCCTTGTTGGCCATTCGCCAGGAGGCCTCGGGCGACCGCTTGCGCCTCGTCTTCGTGGAGCCCCACCCACTGGGCGACGTGCGCGCGGCCGTGCTGGAGGCCGTGGTGCTGACGGTCAAGAAGCTGATCGACTACGTCAGCATGGGGGCCTGCCAGGTCTCGGCCGCGGTGTTCCCCTTCGAGCGCCCCGCGCACGCGGCGCTGGCGCAGGAGCTGTTCGGCTGCGAGGTGCGCCACGGCGCCAGCTGGTGCGGGCTGGAGCTGCCCACCGCGCAGCTCGACCAGCCCCTGCGGGCCGGCAACCCGCAGGCCTGGCTGGACGCGGTGCGCTGCTGCGAAGACGAGGTGGCCAAGCTGCAGCGGCAGCAAACCCTGGCGACGCGGGTGCGCCAGTTGATGCTGTCCCAGCCGGGTGGCTTCCCGTCCCTGCAGGTGAGCGCGCGCCTGCTCAACCTGACGCCGCGCACCCTGCACCGCCGGCTGCAGGGCGAAGGCACCTCCTACCGAGACATCCTGGAAGACGTGCGACACCGGCTGGCCGTGGACCACGTGCAGGCCGCTCGCCTGTCCATGCAGGAAATCGCCTTCATGCTGGGCTACGACGACCTGGCCAACTTCCGGCGGGCGTTCAAACGCTGGGAGGGCGTGGCGCCCACGGCGTTCCGGTCTCGGCTGGGGCCACGCAGAGGGTGACACATCAGGCGACAACCGGATACACGCGGGGGCAGATTTGTAGGAACATGCCTTGATCGCTGCCCCCAGGGCGGCACCTCAACCCCGTTGCACCCATGTCCCGACCCGCGCCCACCCCCCACGTTTTCAGCCGCCCTGCCCCCAAGCCCGTTTCGCTGGAGCTGGAAGAGCGCCTGATCCTGACGCTGTACTCGCAGCGCCACCTGCCCGAGGCCGAACGCGCCGCACGCTCGCTGACCGAGCGCGCGCCCAGCCACGGCTTCGGCTGGAAGGCCCTGGGCCTGATCCTGCGCGACCAGGATCGCGCACAAGAGGCCTTGCCGGTCATGCAACATGCCGCCAAGCTGCTGCCGCGTGACCCGGAAGCGTTCAACAACCTGGGCGTGCTGCTGGAGGCCCTGAAGCAGCCCGAGCACGCCCTGCCCTGCTACGAACACGCCATCCAGGTCAAGCCCGACTTCTGGCTGGGCCTGAACAACCTGTGCAGCCTGCTGCACCGCCAGGGCAAGACCGAAGAGCTGCTGCCCCTGCTGGAGCGCAAACTCGCCCTGCGACCGGATGATGGGGTGGTGCAGCACGAGATCGCGATGCTGTCGGGTCGCCAGACGGACAGCGCGCCGGCGGCCTACATCACCGACGTCTTCGACCACTACGCCGAGCGCTTCGACGCCCACCTGCAAAACGACCTGCGCTACCAGGTGCCCCAACAACTGGCAGCCTGGCTGAAGGAACACGCCCCCACCCCGAGCGGCTGGCGCGTGCTCGACCTGGG
This sequence comes from Burkholderiales bacterium, assembly GCA_016000265.1. GTDB lineage: Bacteria > Pseudomonadota > Gammaproteobacteria > Burkholderiales > Burkholderiaceae_C > Aquabacterium. The sequence goes on along the minus strand of JAECRL010000001.1, from coordinate 140,786 downwards.
CTGCGGCACCGGCTTGTTGAGCGAGCCCTTGAAGGGCTTGTGCAGCGAGCTCGTCGGCATCGACCTCTCCGGCAAGATGCTGGAGAAGGCCCGCGAGCGCGGCGGCCACACCCGCCTGGAGCAGGCCGACGTGCTGACGCAGATGCAGCGCGAAGCCGATGCAAGCTTCGACGCCATCGTGGCCGCCGACGTGTTCATCTACGTGGGCAAGCTCGATGCGGTGCTGCGGGAGGCGCAGCGCCTGCTGACCCCGGGGGGGATGCTGGCGTTCTCGGTCGAGTCCATGGAGAAAGCCTCACCGCAGGCCACCGCGGACGACCTGCAACGCGGCCACCGGCTGGAGCGCAGCGGCCGCTACAGCCACGCCGACGCGCGCCTGCGCCAGCAGGCCGCCGAAGCCGGCTTCACCGTGGTGCGCCAAGAAGACAGCACCCTGCGCGAGGAGCACAAACTGCCGGTGAACGGCCAGCTGGTGCTGTGGCGCAAGTGAGCGGCACCGCGAGCTGAAAACCACCGCGGCTGTGGGCTCAGGGCCCTCGCCGGGCCACGTCGTCGAAGAACGACAGCGCCGAGGCCAGCGCCGGCTGGCGGATGCGGTCGACCTCGACCAGCACGCCGTGGCGCGCATCGGGCAGGCGCCAGCCCACGCAGCGGCCGGTGCTGCCGGGCACACGCCGCGCGTTGACGGACTCGCAGAACTGCACCTGGGCCTCGGGCTCGACGACGCTGTCCTGGCCGCCTTGCAGCAGCCACACGGGCACGTCGATGCGCGCGGCACCCGGCCCGCGGGCCGCATCGGCGGCGGCACAGGCCTGATCCACCCACTGGAAGGTCGCCCCGGCGACGCGGGCGTCCACGTGCCCGCAATCGGGGCCGTCGCAGCGCGCCGTGCGGTTCTCCCAGCGCTGGCGGTGACGAGCGACGCTGTGCGTCTGCGGGTGCGAGGCCGGGTCTTTCATGGCCTCGAAAGCCGCGCGGTCGGCCTCGAAGCCGCCGCCGCGGGTGCGCGCACTGGACAACACGGGCACGCTGAACGGCAGGCCGAAGGCGCCCGCATGGCACCAGTTGCGCAAGCCGCGGTCCAGCCAGCGAGCCGAGGCACGGGGCGCCACGGTGGGCTCGAACATGGGCGTGAACAGGGCGGCGGCGGCAAAGGGCGTGTCGGCGCCACGGCGCGCCAGGTGCAAGGCCACCACGGCGCCCCCCATGGAGTGGGCCAGCACGAACAGCGGTCGGCGCGCGCGCAGGGGGTCGCTGGCGCGCTGCTGGCGCACCTGGGCCACGAAGGCCTCCAGGTCGGTGACGAGGTGATCGAAGCGGTCGACGTGGCCCTTGTCGGCCTGCTCGGCACCGCTGAGCAAGCGGGTGGAGAAGCCCTGGCCGCGGTGGTCGTGGATGTAGACGGAGTAGCCGTTGACGACGAGGTCGTGGATGACCTCCTGGTAGAGCGTCAAGCCCTCGGTGAAGCCCGGCACGATGAGCACGGCGCCGCGCTGCTCGTGGTGGTGCACGTAGCTGCGGTGGTGGATGCGCACCGGGCGGTCGGACCAGGCCGTGGGCACGCCTTCGAAGGAGCCGATGCGGCGCTCGGCCAGCGCCAGCGTGGCCTGCTCGATGCCTTGCCAGCCGGTGTTGGCGAACCGGGCTTCGGGCGAGACGGGGTGGCGGCGGGTGGTTTCGGGCGTGACGCTGAGCTGCGCAAAAGCCTGAGCGTGGGCTGGAGGCGAACCGCTCCAGCCGCACAAGCCGATCACACAGGCCAGCAGCCAGCTTCTGGGCTGGGACACGGATGAGGCTCCGGGGCTGAAGGCGACAACCGAGAGGTTACACCCCAGGCCCAGGTTCTTTTCAGCTCAAGGGCAGGCCATCGTCCGTTGAGATCGCCTCACGTCGGTGACGCGGCAGCTCCCATCGGCCTTGCGGGTCGTGCAGCGCCAGCACCCGGATGTTCGGGGCCTGCGATTGCACCGAGCCGAAGATGGTGGCGAAGGACACGTCGGCCGCGTCCCGGCCGGTGCCAAAGCGCACGAAGCCCATCGGGATGGCGGTGTTGGACGGATCGAAGATGTACCAGCGCCCGCCGAGGAACACCTCGACGTAGGCGTGGAAGTCGGTGGGGCCGAGCGCGGGGTCGGCACCGAAGTCGATGCCGGTGGTGAAGCGCGCGGGGATGCTGAGTGCGCGGCACAACGCGATCATCAGGTGGGCGAAGTCACGGCAGACACCGCGGCCCTCGCGAAGCGTGTCCAGCGCCGAGGTGGCGCTGTTGGTGGAGTTGGACTCGAAGCGCACGTGGCTGCGCACCCAGTCCTGGATGGCCAGCACCCGGCTGTGGCCTTGGGGCAGGTGCGCGAACTCGGCCATGACGAGCGTGGACAGGCAGTCGGACTGGCAGTAGCGGCTGGGGTAGATGTAGGAAAACACCTCGGGTGGCAGGCGCGAGACGGGGACCTCGAAGACGTCCTCCGGCTGCGCCAGGTGGTGGTGCAAGTCCACCACGGCCTGGTAGCTCACGGTCAGGGGGCCGGCCCAGGCGCTCAGGCGCAGGTAGCGGTTGCGGGTGGCGGGGTCGGTGTAGACCTGGGGCTGCACCTGCTGGCTGATGCGCAACTGCTCTTCGCGGATGGTCTGGCAGCGCGTGTGCGCCCCGTGGATGTTGAAGACGAAGTCGGCACCCGGGGCAAGCACGTGGTAATTCAGGTCAATCGAGAGTTCAATGCGGACCACGCGTGGCTTTCGGCTTGCCCTCGTGGGCAAAAGGGGAATCGAGGAGAGGAGGGAGGGAGGCGATCGGGAGATCGGAGGGCTCAGGGGGCACAGGGGACTGAGACAGGCAACGCAAGAGGCATGCCCGCCGTCGATCCCTTGTAGCCCCATTGCGGTCAAACAGCAAGCCCGACGTCAGCCCCGCAGCAAAGCCACGCCCTTGACCTGGGCAAACACGGGCCGGCCCGGGCGCAGCCCGAGGTGCTCGGCCGAGCGGCGGGTCACGCGGGCGAGCAGGTGCGGGGCGTTCGCCCCCCCCTCCCCCAGCGCCAGGCACAGGGTGACGCTGCCGACGGCGTCCTCGCGCACCTCCACCACCACCGCAGGCAGGGTGTTGAGGATGCTGCTGTCGGTCGCCCGACTGAGGCTGACGCTCACGTCGCGTGCGGCCACGCGCACCTTGATCGACGCACCCGGCGGCGCGGTGCACAGCCCCGTCCACAAGGTCAGCCCCGGCGCCGAGTCGCTCACGCGCAGCAGGCTCAGGCCCTGGGGGGGCTCGTGAGCCACGACGGTGGCCGAGAGCACCGCCGCGGCCTCGTCGAGCTGGCTGAGCGGCACGTCGAGGCGCGTCCACAAGGCCGATGCCGGCCCCGCCGCCTGCACGCGCCCTTCGTGCATGAGCACGAGGTGGTCGGCCAGGCGCGCGGCCTCGTCCAGGGCGTGGGTCACGTACACCACGGGCACGCCGGCCTGGCCCAGGCGCTCCAGGCACGGCAGCACCTCGGCCTTGCGGGCGGCGTCCAGCGCCGACAAGGGCTCGTCCATCAGCAACAGCGCCGGGCTGGTCAACAGCGCCCGCGCGATGGCCACGCGCTGGCGCTCGCCCCCCGACAGCCCGTGCGGGCGGCGCTGCAGCAGGTGCCCGATGCCCAGCAGGGGGATGACGTCGTCGTGGCGCAGGCGGCGCTGCGCAGGCGGCACGCGTCGCCAGCCGTAGTCGAGGTTGCCTTGCACCGTCAGGTGCTCGAACAGGCTGGCTTCCTGGAAGACCACGCCAAGGGGACGCTGGTGCACCGGCCGCCACACGCCCAGGGCATCGTCCTGCCAGACCTCACCGCGCACGCAGACCCGGCCCTGGACGCGCTGCGGGGTGCGCCCCAACAGGCCACCGCCGCCCCCACCCTGCGTCGACCCCAGCCCGGCGAGCGCGCGCAGCACCGTGGTCTTGCCACAACCCGAGGGGCCCAGCAGCACGCTGACCCCCTGGGCGGGCAGTCGCAAGGCCACGTCGAGCGAGAAACCGGGGTGGCACACGCGCAAATCGGCCTCGATGGTGCCCCCCCCCGGAGCGGGCGGCGGACAGGTCGGGTTCATCGGGTTCAGCAGGCTCATCGGGGCAGCCCGCCCAGGCGCTGCGGCCCCCTGGCGTTGAGCGCATAGAGGGCCAGCATCACCGAGAAGCCGAAGGCCACCAGGCCCGCGGCCAAGAGGTGCGCCTGGCCCAACTCCTGCGCCTCGACGTGACCGTACAGCGCGACCGACAGCACGCGCGTGGCCCCGGGGATGTTGCCCCCCATCATGAGCACCACGCCGAACTCGCCCACGGTGTGCGCGAAACCCAGCACCGCCGCCGTGAGGAAACCGGGGCGAGCCAGGGGCAAGGCCACGCTGACGAAGCGGTCCCAGGGCGAGGCGCGCAGGGTGGCGGCCACCTCCAGCGGGCGCGGGCCGATGGCCTCGAAGGCCTGGGTGAGCGGCTGCACCACGAAGGGCATGGAGTGCAGCACCGAGGCCACCACCAGACCCCAGAAGGTGAAGGGCAGCAGGCCCAGGCCCAGCGCCTGCATGGCCTGCCCCACCGGGCCTTGGGGGCCCAGCAGCAACAAGAGGTAGAAGCCGATGACGGTGGGGGGCAGCACCAGCGGCAAGGCCACCACGGCGGCCACCGCGCCCCTCAGGCGCGAGCGCGTGTGGGCGAGCCACCAGGCCACGGGCGTGCCCAGCAGCAGCAGCAAGAGCGTGGTCAGGCCGGCGAGTTCGGCCGTCAGCCGCAGGGCCTGCCAGTCCGACGGGTTCACAGCCCGTAACCCCAGGCCTGGGCGACCGCCTTGGCCGAGTCGGATCGCAGGTGACGCAGCAGCGCCTGGGCCGCCGGCTGTTGGGCACCGGGGTTGAGCAGCACCGCGTTTTGTCGCAAAGGGGTGTGCAAGCGAGCGGGCACCGCCCACCACGAACCCGCGGGGGGCTGACCAGGTGCCGCCACCTGCGACCAGGCCAGGAAGCCCAGCTCGGCGTTGCCCGTGACCACGAACTGGTGCGCCTGACCGATGCCCTCGCCCTGCACGATGCGAGGGGCGAGCGCTTCCTGCAAGCCCAGTTGCTTGAGCACCTCCATGGCGGCCACACCATAGGGCGCGAGCTTGGGGTTGGCGATGGCGAGGTGCCTGAACGCGCCCTTCCTCAGCACCTCGCCCTGGGCGTCAACGCGCCCCGGCTGGGGGCTCCACAAAACGAGCTTGCCAACGGCGTAGGTGAAGGAGGAGCCTTTGACGGCCAGGCCCTCGTCGATGAGCCTGGCGGGGGTTTCATCGTCCGCGGCGAGCAGCACGGCAAACGGCGCGCCATGGCGGATCTGCGCGTGAAACTTGCCGGTCGAGCCCACCGACACCACCGCCCGGTGCCCGGTGGCCGCGGCGAAGTCCGCTGCGATCTGCTGAAACGGCGCCGCGAAGTTGGCGGCCACCGCCACCTGGACCTCGTCGGCCAGGGCGCCCCCCACCAAGCAGGGGCTCAGGATCAGCAGGGTGCGGGCGATGGCAAACATGTCGAAATCGGCACAGGCAAGGGCACCGATGATGACACGTCAGTCCAGCGACGCCTCGTCGGCCGCCGTGGCGATGGCCTGCTCGACCACCTCGCGCGTGAGCGGCGAGGCAAAGGTCTCGATGAAGCCGTAGACGTAGCCGCGCAGGAAGGCGCCCCGGCGGAAAGCCAGGCGGGTCATGTTGACGCTGAAGAGGTGGCCGGCGTCGAGCGAGCGCAGGTTGCGGTCGCGGTCGCCATCGAAAGCGATGGAGGCCACCACGCCCACGCCCATGCCCAACTCCACGTAGGTCTTGATCACGTCGGCATCCATGGCCGACAGCACGATGCTGGGCTGCAGGCCTTCGCGCGCGAAAGCCTCGTCGATGTGCGAACGGCCGGTGAAGCCACCGTCGTACGTGATCAGCGGGAACTTGGCCAGGCGGGCCAGCGTGAGCGGCTGGCCGTCGAGCAGCGGGTGGTCGGGCGGCACCACCACGCAGTGCGTCCAGGTGTAGCAAGGCAGGGTGACGAGCTGCGGGTACTGGTCCAGCGCCTCGGTGGCGATGCCGATGTCGGCCTCGCCGTCGATGAGCATCTGCGCGACCTGACGCGGCGAGCCCTGATGCAGGCTGAGCGTGACCTTGGGGTAGCGCTGGCGGAAGTCCTTGACCGCACCGGGCAGCGCGTAGCGGGCCTGCGAGTGCGTGGCCGCCAGCGAGATGGGGCCGGTGTCGTGCGAGGCGCAGTCGCGTGCGGCCTGGCGCAGGTTCTCGGCTTCGCGCAGCAGGCGCTCGACCACCGGCAGCAGCTGCTGGCCCGATGGCGTCAGGCCCGTCAGGCGCTTGCCTGCGCGCTGGAACAGCTCCACGCCCAGCTCGTCTTCCAGCTCGCGGATCTGGCGGCTGACACCCGGCTGCGAGGTGTGCAGCGCCGCCGCCACCTCGGTCAGGTTGTAGCCCCGGCGGGCGGCCTCGCGCACGGAGCGCAGTTGCTGGAAGTTCATGCCCGGCCTCCGGTGGCGGGCGCATCGAAGCGGCGGATGCGGCGCGGCTTGAGGTGGGCCGACTCGCCCGCGCGCAGCACGCCACTGTCGCGCAGGGCGGCGTACTCCTCGCGGCTGAGCTCGACTTCGATCTCACCGGCGCCATCGCCCCGGCGGAAGGCCAGGCGGGTGTTCGGGCCCACGGTCAGCGTGTCGATCAGGGTGGCGGCCAGGCTGCCCTCTTCGGCGTGCGCCAGCACCTGGATCTCGTGCGGACGCACGTAGCTCACGGCGGCCCCGCTCGCGTCCCCACCCGCTGCCGGGCTGGTCGACCCCACCGCGCCCGGCGCGTGATCGCGACCGTGGAACAGGTTGACGTCGCCCAGGAACTGCAGCACGAAAGGCGTGGCCGGGTGGTCGTAGACCTCGTCGGGGGCGCCCTCTTGCTCGATGCGGCCCTGGTTCATCACCACGATGCGGTCGGCCACTTCCATCGCCTCTTCCTGGTCGTGGGTGACGAACACGCTGGTGATGTGCATTTCATCGTGCAGGCGACGCAGCCAGCGGCGCAGCTCCTTGCGCACCTTGGCGTCCAGCGCGCCGAAAGGCTCGTCGAGCAGCAGGACCTTGGGCTCGACCGCCAGGGCGCGAGCCAGGGCGATGCGCTGGCGCTGGCCGCCGGAGAGCTGGTGCGGGTAGCGGTCGGCGATCCAGTCCAGCTGCACCAGCTTGAGCAGCTCGGTGACCTTGGCCTTGATGGCGGCGTCCGAGGGGCGCGTGTCCTTGGGGCGCACGCGCAGGCCGAAGGCCACGTTCTCGAAGATGGTCATGTGGCCGAACAGGGCGTAGTGCTGGAACACGAAGCCCACGTTGCGCTCGCGCACGGCCACGTGGGTCGTGTCCTCGCCGTTGAAGAGCACGCTGCCGCTGTCGGGTCGCTCCAGGCCGGCGATGATGCGCAGCAGCGAGGTCTTGCCCGATCCGGAGGGGCCCAGCAAAGCCACCAGCTGGCCGGAGGGGATGTTGAGGTTCAGGTTGTCGCAGACGGTGGTCTGACCGAAACGCTTGACCAGGTTCTTGACTTCGATGCTCATGCGGTGACTCCAGTGTCCTTGGCCTGCGACAGCTGTTGCTGCACGCGGCGCTCGACGATGTATTTCAGGACCAGGGTGACCAGCGCCAGGCCGGCCAGCAGGGACGCCACGGCGAAGGAGGCGGCGAACTGGTACTCGTTGTAGAGGATTTCGATGTGAAGCGGCAGGGTGTTGGTCTGGCCGCGGATGTGGCCCGAGACCACCGAGACGGCGCCGAACTCGCCCATGGCCCGCGCGTTGCACAGGATCACGCCATACAGCAGGCCCCACTTCACGTTGGGCAAGGTCACCTTCCAGAAGGTCTGCCAGCCTGAGGCGCCCAGCACGCGGGCGGCTTCCTCCTGCTCCTGGCCTTGCGCCTGCATCAGCGGGATCAGCTCACGCGCCACAAAGGGGAAGGTCACGAAGATGGTGGCCAGCACGATGCCAGGGATGGCGAAGATGACCTTGTAATCGTTGTCGATCAACCAGGCCCCGAACCAGCCTTGCAGGCCGAAGACCAGCACGTAGATGAGGCCGGCGATGACGGGTGAAACCGAGAACGGCAGGTCGATCAGCGTGAGCAGCACGCTCTTGCCGCGGAAGTCGAACTTGGCGATCGCCCAGGCGGCAGCGACACCAAAGACCAGGTTGAGCGGCACCGCGATGGCCGCGGCCGTCAGCGTCAGCCAGATGGCGGACACCGCGTCCGGGTCGGTGACGGCGGCCACGTAGACGTCCCAGCCCTTCTTGAAGGCCTCGAAGAACACCGTGACCAGGGGCACGAAGAGGAACAGCGACAGGAACACCAACGCCACGCCGATCAGCAGGCGCCGCACCCACGCGGGCTCGGTGGTGGCACCAGCCGTTTGCGACGAAACGGGCGGCGCCAGGGTCTGCCCGCTGGGCAAGGGGGAAACAACTTGAGCTTGCATCTGGGGAACTCCGGTGGATCACTTGCCCTGGCGCTTGCGCGTCCAGGCTTGCAGCCCGTTGATGGCCAGCAGCAAAACGAAGGACATGACCAGCATCACGACCGCGATGGCGGTGGCCCCGGCGTAGTCGTACTGCTCCAGCTTGGTGATGATGAGCAGCGGCGTGATCTCCGAGATCATGGGCATGTTGCCGGCGATGAAGATGATGGAGCCGTACTCACCCAGCGCGCGGGCAAAGGCCAGGGCGAAGCCCGTGAGCAAGGCCGGCGTGAGGATGGGCAGGATCACCTTGGTGAAGCTCTGCCAGCGGCTGGCACCCAGCGTGGCGGCGGCCTCCTCCAGCTCGCTGGCCATGTCCTCCAGGATGGGCTGCACCGTGCGCACCACGAAGGGCAGGCCGATGAAGGTCATGGCCACGAAGACGCCCACCGGGGTGAACGCGACCTTGATGCCCAGCGGCTCCAGCCACTGCCCGATCCAGCCGTTGGCCGAGTACAGGCCGGTCAGCGTGATGCCGGCCACGGCGGTTGGCAGGGCGAAGGGCAGGTCCACCAGGGCATCGACCACGCGGCGACCGAAGAAGTCATATCGCACCAGCACCCAGGCCACCAGCAACCCGAAGAAGGCGTTGACCAGCGCGGCCAGCAAGGACGCACCGAAGGTCAGCTTGTAGGACGCCACCACCCGCGGCGAGGTGACCGTGTCCACGAACTGAGGCCAGCTCAGCTCGGTGGTGCGCAGGAAGGCTGCGCTCAAGGGAATGAGCACGATCAGGCACAGGTAGAACAGGGTCAGGCCCAGGGCCAGGTCGAAGCCGGGCAGCACGGTGTGCCGCCGCAGCAGGGTCTTGGAGAGGAACATGGAACGGCTTTCAATGCGGCATCAAGCCGGACTCACTTGCGGCCCGCCGCGGTGATCTGGTCGTACAGGGCGCCATCGCGGAAGTGGTCGGCCTGGGCCTTCTTCCAGCCACCGAAAACCTCGTCGACGGTGAAGGTGGACACGCCGATGAAGCGGGCCTGGTGCTGCTTGAGCAGCGAAGGCAGGCGCGGGCGCAGGTTGTGCTTGACGGCGATCGCCTGGCCTTCTTCGGAGTACAGGTACTTCAGGTAGGCCTCGGCTTGTTTGCGCGTGCCCCGCTTGTCGACCACCTTGTCGACCACGCTGACCGGGTTCTCGGCCAGGATGGTGGTCTTGGGGTAGACGACCTGGTAGTCGCCGTTGAACTCGTTCTGGATCAACGGCACCTCGCTCTCGAAGGTGGCCAGGGCGTCGCCGATGTTGCGCTGAGCGAACGTGGTGGTGGCCGCGCGACCGCCGCCGTCGAAGACGGGCACGTTGGCGAAGATCTTTTGCACCAGGGCCTTGGCCTGCTCGGGCTTGCCGCCGGACTTGATGACCGCGCCCCAGGCCGCCAGGTAGGTGTAGCGACCGTTGCCCGACAGCTTGGGGTTGGGGATGACGACGGACACGCCCGGGCGGGCCAGGTCAGCCCAGTCCTTGATCTGCTTGGGGTTGCCCTTGCGCACCAGGATGACCGTCACCGACGAGGTCGGCGAGCTGTTGTGCGGCAAGCGCTTGGCCCAGTCGGCGGGCACCAGGGCGCCCCGCTCGGCCAGGATGTCGATGTCGGTGGCCTGGTTCATGGTGATGACGTCGGCGGCCAGGCCGGCCACGACGCTGCCGGCCTGTTTGCTGGAGCCCCCGTGCGACTGGTTGAGGGTGAGCGCCTCGCCCGTGGTCTGTTTCCAGTGGCGGGCGAAGGCCTGGTTGTAGTCCTTGTAGAACTCACGCGTGACGTCGTAGCTGACGTTGAGCAGGGTGGTGTCGGCCTGCGCGGTGGCGCACACCGCACTCAGGCTCAGGGCCAGCACCGGCAGCCAGGGAGACAGGGGGGACTTCAATGAAAAGCGCATGACGTGGGCCCTTTGTGAGTTCGGGTTTGGATGCTATGCAAAGCGTCGCGTGAGAAGAAGCGATGAATCCTACGGTTCATATGCATTTTTCGCTTAAGCAAGGTCTTGGCACCCCCACCACACCGACATTCCATGAAACGGAGGTTTCATCCGCCATGGCAGCCGGTCGATCGCACCGCCCCGATCTCGGGGCCGAGGCTCATGCATCCTGCGCATGAGCACATGCCTTAAGCAGATATCGCCCGGTCTCGGGCCGTTGACGTCATTGGACACACCGCCGCTGCAGCAGCACAGTCAAGCGAGCCCCATGACGCACCCCTGGCCATGAAACCTTCCATCCAATCCGTCAAACGCGCCGACCCCGAGCCCACGCGCTGGAACCTGGCCGACGTGGTCAACGCCCTGCGCCACTCACGCGAAGGCACACACCGCGTGCGCCACAAGGGCCACCTGCGTGAGCTGCCCTCGCGCGAGGCGATCGCCTCGGTCATGCAGGGGCTGTCGGCCGCGCTGTTCCCGACGCACCATGGCCGCCCGGACCTGACCGACGAGAACATCGACTTCTACGTGGGCAACACGCTCAGCGACACGCTGGAGCGCCTGGAGGACCAGGTGCGCCGCGCCCTGCTGTTCAACTGCACCGGCGTGCCCCCTGAAGCGCCCGACCTGCAGTCTCAGGCGCAAGGCATCGTGCGCGCGCTGGCGCAGGAGCTGCCCGCCATCCGCGGCCTGCTCTACAGCGACTTGCAAGCCGCCTGGCAGGGCGACCCGGCGGCCACCGGCATCTCCGAGATCCTGCTGTGTTACCCGGGCATCACGGCCGTCATCCACCACCGCATCGCGCACGCGCTGTTCAAGCTGGGCACGCCGCTGCTGGCGCGCCTGATCGCCGACATCGCGCACGCGCGCACCGGCATCGACATCCACCCTGGCGCCAGCATCGGCGAGGGCTTCTTCATCGACCACGGCACGGGCGTCGTCATCGGCGAGACCTGCGTGATCGGCCGCCACGTGCGGCTCTACCAGGCCGTGACGCTGGGCGCCAAGCGCTTCCCCACCGACGAACAAGGCCGCCTGCTCAAGGGCTTGCCGCGTCACCCCATCGTGGAGGACGACGTCGTCATCTACGCCGGGGCCACGGTGCTGGGTCGCATCACGATCGGGCGCGGCTCGACCATCGGCGGCAACGTGTGGCTGACCCACAGCGTGCCGCCCGACAGCAACATCACTCAGGCGCTGAACCAGCAGAGCTGAGGCCACCGCTTTCACCCACCCAACGGAGATCAGGCCCATGGCCAACACCCACGAACAAAGCACCGCCCTGGGCGACATCGCCGCGCGGCAACTTGCCATCGCCACGCGCACCGTGCCCCAGATGGGCACGATCACGCCGCGCTGGCTGACCCACCTGCTGCAATGGGTGCCGGTGGACGCCGGCATCTACCGCGTCAACAAGGTCAAGGACGCCTCCAGCGTGACGGTCGACTGCTCCGGGCGCGACGAGCGCGAGCTGCCTCAGACCTTCGTCGACTACATCGACGACCCGCGCGAGTACCTGCTGTCGGCCGTCAACACGGTGCTGGATGTGCACACCCGCGTCTCGGACCTGTACTCCAAGCCGTACAACCAGATCGCCGAGCAGCTTCGCCTGACCATCGAGACCATCAAGGAGCGCCAGGAAGCCGAGCTGATCAACAACAAGGAATACGGCCTGCTGGCCAACATCGCGCCGCATCAGCACATCCAGACTCGCACCGGGGCGCCCACGCCCGACGACCTCGATGAGCTGCTGGGCAAGGTGTGGAAGGAGCCGGGCTTCTTCCTGGCCCACCCGCAGGCCATCACGGCGTTCGGACGCGAGTGCACCCGCCGCGGCGTGCCCCCGCCCACCGTCTCGCTGTTCGGCTCGCAGTTCATCACGTGGCGCGGCATCCCGCTGATCCCGTGCGACAAGATCAAGATCGAGGACAACAAGACCAAGATCCTGCTGATCCGCACGGGCGAGAGCCGCCAGGGCGTCGTGGGCCTGTACCAGCCCGACCTGCCCGGTGCACAAAGCCCGGGCCTGGCCGTGCGCTTCATGGGCATCAACCACAAGGCGATTGCGTCCTACCTGGTGTCGCTGTACTGCTCGCTGGCCGTGCTGACCGACGACGCCATCGCGGTGCTCGAAGACGTGGAGGTCAACAAGTACCATGAGTACAAGTGAATTCAACGGCCTGACGCCGCCGGGTGCGAGCCTGCCTGACGTGCAGGCCCTGGCCCAACTGGCCAACCGGTTCTTCTCGGCGCTGCCGGGCTCGCCGCCAAGCGGGCCCACCGCGCCAGGCGGGTTGCCGCCGGGCCTGTCGCACCTGAGCGCGCCCAGCGTCGCCCAGCCGGCTCAAGAGCCGCCGCCCTTCTCCGGCGACCTGCCGCTGGACGCGAACGGCATCAACCCGGCCTCGCGCACGGCGGGCGTTCAACCCATCCTGACGCTGAACCCGCTGGACTGGGGGCTGCCCTCCGACCAGGAACTGGGCCAGCTGCTGGCGCTGCGCTCACCCGAACGTTCGTCGGGCGCACCGCCCCATGCGGTGGCGAGTGGGGGGCCGTCGTTTTACTTCCTGGATGCGGTTCAGCCGGCGCCGGGGGGGGCACCGGGCTTCGACGTGCACCTGGTTCGGCGGGACTTCCCCGTGCTGCAGGAGCGCGTCAACGGCCGCCCGCTGATCTGGCTGGACAACGCCGCGACCACGCACAAGCCGCAATCGGTGATCGACCGCATCGCGTACTTCTATGCGCACGAGAACTCGAACATCCACCGCGCGGCGCACGAGCTCGCCGCCCGCGCCACGGATGCCTACGAGGCGGCGCGCGAGAAGTGCCGCGGCTTCCTGAACGCACGCTCGACGAACGAGGTCGTGTTCGTGCGGGGCACCACCGAGGCCATCAACCTCGTGGCCAAGAGCTGGGGCCAAGCGAACGTGCGTGCCGGCGACGAGGTCATCGTCAGCCACCTGGAGCACCACGCCAACATCGTGCCCTGGCAGCAGCTGTGTGCGGCCACGGGGGCGAAGCTGCGCGTGATCCCGGTGGACGACGATGGCCAGGTGTTGCTCGACGAGTACGCCAAGCTGCTGGGGCCGCGCACGAAGCTGGTGTCGTTCACGCAGGTGTCGAACGCACTGGGCACGGTCACACCGGCCAAGCAGATCGTGGCGATGGCGCACAGCGCCGGCGCCAAGGTGCTGGTGGACGGGGCGCAGTCCGTCTCGCACATGCGCGCCGACGTGATCGACCTGGACTGCGACTGGTTCGTGTTTTCGGGGCACAAGGTGTTCGGGCCCACCGGCATCGGCGTGCTGTATGGCAAGGAGGCCGTGCTCAACGAGACCCCGCCGTGGCAAGGTGGCGGCAACATGATCAAGGACGTGACCTTCGAGCACACCGAATACCACGACGCCCCGAGCCGCTTCGAAGCCGGCACAGGCAACATCGCGGACGCGGTGGGCCTGGGTGCGGCCATCGACTACGTGCAGAAGCTGGGCATCGACCACATCGGCGCCTACGAGCACCAGTTGCTGCTGTACGCCACGCGATTGCTCAAGGACGTGCCAGGGCTGAAGCTGATCGGCACGGCGCCCGACAAGGCCGCGGTGCTGTCCTTCACCTTGCAGGGCCACAGGACCGAAGAGGTTGGTGCGGCCTTGAACAAGGAAGGCATCGCGGTGCGCTCGGGCCACCACTGCGCACAACCCATCCTGCGCCGCTTTGGGCTGGAGACGACCGTGCGTCCGTCGCTGGCGTTCTACAACACCTGCGCCGAGATCGACACGCTGGTGGCGGTGCTGCACCGGTTGGCCGGGGGGCGCCGGCATTGAGCCAACGGGGTGTCGCAGGCGATGCCCCTGCGCCCTCCTCGCGGCGTGCACATTCCAGCCAATTCCAATATACTCCCCAGGGTATACAGGTTTCACACGGAGCACACCGCCATGACCTTGCTGGATTTCTGGCCCGCGCTGCTGGGCGGGCTCCTCATCGGGGGGGCGTCCGTCCTGCTGCTGGGCGGCATCGGCCGCATCGCCGGCATCAGCGGCATCACCTTCGCGCTGCTGGATCGCCCCAACTGGAATGGGGCCAACCTGTGGCGCGTGGCCTTCGTCGTGGGCTTGCTGGCAGCGGGCTGGAGCTGGTCGCACTGGAGCGGCCAGCCCATGGCCCCGAATCGGGAGGCCAACTGGCCGCTGCTGGCCCTCGGCGGGCTGGTGGTGGGTTGGGGCACCTCGCTGGGCAGCGGCTGCACCAGCGGTCACGGTGTGTGCGGGCTGGGGCGCCTGTCGTTGCGCTCCCTGGCGGCCGTTGCCACCTTCATGGCCACCGGGGCGCTCACGGTCTTCGTGATGCGCCACGTGCTGGTCGCCTGATGCACAGGAGCACACCATGACCCCACACGCACCTGCACCCGCAACGCCCACCTGGCACGGCGTGGTCATCGCGCTGATCACGGGCTTGTTCTTTGGCTGGGGCCTGGCCCTGTCGGGGATGATGGACCCGCTGACCGTGCTGGCCTTCCTGGACGTGGCCGGCGCCTGGAACCCCAGCCTGGCCTTCGTGATGGGTGGCGGGGTGGGGGTCACCGTCATCGGCTTTCAGCTGCTCAAGCGGCGCACAGCCCCCGTGTGCGGCGACCTCTTTCACCTGCCGCAGAACAAAGCCATCGACCGACGCCTGCTGACGGGCGCCGCGCTCTTCGGCATCGGCTGGGGGCTGGCGGGCTACTGCCCCGGCCCGGCCCTCGCCGGGCTGCTGGCCGGCAACGCAGAGACCTGGGTGGTGGTGCCCGCCATGCTGGCCGGCGCCTGGCTGCAGCGCCGCACCAACCCGGTGGGCCAGCACCGTCACTGACGGGGCTGGCAAGGGGCTGTTTGAGGGTCCCGTTGAAGGGCATATCCGTATGCGAGAAACGCGCTTCACGGATGCCGCTGAACTCGACAGACTGCGAGCGCGCGCCCCCTTTTGGGCCGCGCTCGCCGCATGCCCCCCTTCGCTTTCCTTGCCACATTCAAGTCGCCTTGCCGTGAGCGACGCCGCTCCACGCGCGCCGCACGGCTGCTCGCCCTGCTGCTCACCTGGCTGGTCACGCTCACCGGGCTGACTCCCGCTCACGCGCAGGCAAGCGGCCCCCAAGCCGTCGCCGACGCCACCGATGCATCGCGGGCCCACACCGAGCAGGTGGCCGTGCGCCTGCTGGCCGACAGCCGGGTCGTGCAACCCGGCCAGGCGCTCACCGTCGGGATCCAGCAAGACCTGGCTGCGCATTGGCACACCTACTGGCGCAACCCGGGTGACTCCGGCATGGCCACCTCCGTGGCCTGGCAGCTGCCCTCAGGCTGGCAGGCCGGTGACCTGCAGTGGCCCACCCCGCAACGCATCGCCGTCGGCCCGGTGACCAACCACGGACACGAGGGCCGCGTCACGCTGCTGGCGCGGCTTCAGGTGCCGCCGGATCAAGCCTTGGGACAGCGCATCGAGCTGCAGGCCCAGGTGAACTGGCTGGTGTGCAAGGAGGTGTGCATCCCGCAGCAAGCCACGCTGCGACTGCCCCTGGACGTGGCGGCCCGCTCGGTGCCCGACACCGATGCCACGGCCGCCCTGGCGCAGGCGCGCCGGGCCTTGCCCCGCCCGGCTGGCGACGGCAGCTGGGTGGCGCGAGCCTGGCGCGACGAACAGGCGCTGTTCATCGGCTTGCCCGCGCACGCCAGCCAAGGCCGCGAGACGCACTTTTTTGCCAACACCTGGGGCGTCAGCCAACACGACGCCCAGCAGGTGAGGCTGAGCCCCTCGGCGGGCCTGAGCGTCTTGAGGGTGCCGCACGGTGAGTCCCCGGTGTCGGAGGGCGCCCCGCTCGCGGGGGTGCTTCGCATCGGCGACGAAGGACACGAAATCCAGGTGACGGTGCAGGCCGCTCCGCCTGAATGGCGCACCGCCGCCGGCGCCGGTATCGACATCGACATCGACCTCCTGGGACTGGGGGCCGCGCTGGGCCTGGCCTTCGTGGGCGGTCTCATCCTCAACCTGATGCCTTGCGTCTTCCCGGTGCTGTCCATCAAGGCCTTGTCCTTGCTGCAGCACCCCGAGCGCAGCACCTGGCAACGAGCCGCTCACGGTGGGGCCTACACCGCAGGCGTGGTGCTGAGCTTCGTCGCCTTGGCCGCGGCGCTGCTGGCGCTGCAGGCCTCGGGCCATGAAATCGGCTGGGGCTTCCAGTTCCAGTCGCCCGTGTTCGTGCTGCTGCTGGCCTCCTTGCTGTTCGGCGTGGGGCTGAACCTGGCGGGGGTCTTCAGCTTCGGCCACTCGCTGACCGGTGTGGGCGACCAGCTGGCCACACGCGATGGGCTGGCCGGCAGCTTCTTCACCGGCGTGCTGGCCACGGTGGTGGCCACCCCCTGCACCGCGCCGTTCATGGCCAGCGCCGTGGGCTACGCCTTGACCCAACCCCCCGTCGTGGTGGTGGGCGTGTTCACCTCGCTGGGGCTGGGCCTGGCTGCGCCTTACCTGCTGCTGAGCCTGTGGCCCGCGCTGCAGCGCGCCCTGCCGCGCCCCGGGGCCTGGATGGAGCGCTTCAAACAGGCCCTGGCCTTTCCGATGTTCGCCGCGGCCACCTGGTTGATCTGGGTGCTGGCCCAACAAGGCGGGCCCAACGCGGTGGCCATCGGCCTGGGCGGCATGCTGCTGATCGGGTTGGCCGCGTGGATCCACGGCAGTGCGCAGGTGGCCTCCCTGCGCTGGCAAAAACGGGGCGCGTGGCTGGCGTCCACCGTGCTGCTGAGCGGCACCGGGGCCGCGGCCTGGGCCCTGCAGCAACTCGACGCGCCCGCCTCGGCGGCCACACCGGTCAACGCCCAGGTGGGCGCGCAAGCGACGTGGCAGCCCTTCACACAAGCCCGCTTCGACGCGCTGCGCGCCGAAGGCAAGCCGGTGTTCGTGAACTTCACCGCCGCGTGGTGCATCACCTGCCTGGTCAACGAGCGCGTGGCGCTGAACCAGGACTCGGTGCAACAGGCCTTGCGCGCACACGGCGTCACCTACCTCAAGGGCGACTGGACCAACCAGAACCCCGAGATCACCCGCGTGCTGGCGCAGTTCGGCCGCAGCGGGGTGCCCCTGTACCTGCTGTTTCCGGCCAACCCGAGCCTGCCGGCCGTGGTCTTGCCGCAGGTGCTGACCCCCGAGACCGTGCGGTTGGCCATCGCCGAACTCGCGCGGGCGCCTTCACCCCGTCCATGAACCCCTCAGGAGCCTCCATGCAACGCAGAACCCTCACCCTCGCACTGGTCACCACCCTGGTCCTCGGCACCTGGAGCCTGAGCGCCCAGGCCGTGGAACTGCAGCAACCCGCCCCCGCCTTCACGGCGCAAGACGCCCACGGCAAGCCCATCAGCCTGAGCGACCACTCAGGCAAGATCGTGGTGCTGCCCCCCAGGGCGCCATCGGCAAGCAGTACGGCGCCCGCACCACGCCGCACATCTTCATCGTCGATGCGCAAGGTCGCCTGGCCTACAAGGGCGGCATCGACAGCATCCCCTCCAGCCGCATCGAAGACATCGCCCGCGCCGAGCCCCACGTGAAGAACGCGCTGCAGGCGCTGACCAGCGGCCAGAAGGTCGCGCAGGCCAGCACGCAACCCCATGGCTGCTCGGTGAAATACGGCAGCTGATGGCCTGCTCCTCAGCCTCAGCCTCCCCCTCCCCTCCTCCTCATCACCAACCCAGTCCGAGCAGTTCATGATCCGCACCAGCCACGCACCCCCCCACGATGCCGCCCGCCACGCCCTCTCCACCCCGCGCCAGAGATCGCCTGGCCTGATCGCCGCCTGCCTGTCGGTGGCGCCCTTGTTGTCGCTGCTGCCCCTCAGCGCACACGCCACCAACGGCTACTTCTCGCATGGCTACGGCGCCCAGGCCCTGGGCACGGCGGGCGTGGCCATTGCCTTGCCGCAAGACGCGCTGGTGATCGCCGCCAACCCGGCCGGCATCTCGCACCTGGGCAGCCGCCTGGACGTGGGCGTCTCCCTGTTCCGCCCGGAGCGCGAGGCCACCGTCAGCGGCAGCCCGGTGCCGGGCTTCAACGGCACGTACAGCGGCGACAGCAAGAAGAACTTCTGGATCCCCGAATTCGGCTACACGCGCCAGCTGACGGGCGGCCTGAGCGCCGGCCTGGCGGTTTACGGCAACGGCGGCATGAACACGGGGTACGAGCGCAACCCCTTCGCCGCCATCGGGGGACAGGGCCAGGCAGGCGTGAACCTGGAGCAGCTCTACGTCTCGCCTGCGCTGTCCTACCGGGTCAATGAGACACACAGCCTGGGCGTGGCGCTCAACCTGGTTCACCAGCGCTTCTCGGCCGAAGGCCTGCAAGCCTTTGACAACGGCAACTTCTCGGCCTCACCGGGCAACGTGACGAACCGCGGCAGCGACACGAGCAACGGCGCGGGCCTGCGCCTGGGCTGGCTGGGCCAGCTGACGCCCGAGATCAAGGTGGGCTTCAGCTGGGCCTCCAGCGTGCGTGGCCAGTTCGACCGCTACCGTGGCCTGTTCGCCGGCGACGGCAACTTCGACATCCCGGCCACCTGGGGCCTGGGCGCGTCGTGGCAGGCCACGCCGGCCGTGCAGCTGGCGGCCGACTACCAACGCATCGACTACAGCAACACGCGCGCCGTGGGCAACCCGCTGGCGCCGCTGCTGAGCGGCAAGAAGCTGGGCGAATCGGCGGGCCCGGGCTTTGGCTGGCAGGACGTCTCCGTCATCAAGCTGGGTGCGGTCTATCGCCACTCCGACGCATGGACCCTGCGCGCCGGCTACAGCCACGCCGAGCAGCCCATTCCCCGTGACCAGACCTTCTTCAACATCCTGGCGCCGGGCGTGGTGCAAGACCACATCACGGCGGGCTTCACCTGGCGGGTCAACGCCCAATCGGAGCTGACCGGCTACGCGGCCCACGCCTTCAGCAAGGCGGTGTCGGGGCAAGGGTCCATCCCGTCGCTGCTTGGCGGTGGCGAGGTGGACGTGCGCATGAAGCAAAACACCTTCGGCGTGGCCTGGGGCAGGAAGTTCTGATCAGGCTCGCTCCACACGGGCAGCAGCTCACCCCGGCGCCATCGCTCACGCAAGGCATCGGCGTGGTCGAGCGCGTCGTGGATGGCGGCGCAGGTGCCCCATCCGCTGCACGCCCAGGTCCTGCAGTCGGAAGCCGTCAGCCGCAACATCAGCCAATTCGGCACCCCCCTGCTGTCGAGCGCCGACCCGGAAGGCGCGCCCATCCACAGCTCCTACCCCGGCGGCGCCTCCATCAGCGCAGCGGTGCAGGCCACGCTGTTGAAGGCCTTCTTCGATGAGAACGCCCTCGTGCCCAACCCGGTTCAGACCGACCCCAGCGACCCCACGCGACTCATCCCGTACACGGGCGCGCCCCTGACCATCGGCGGGGAACTCAACAAGCTCGCCACCCACCTCGGTCAAGGTCGCAACGGGGCCGGCATCCACTGGCGCTCGGACGCAGCGGCCTCGCTGGCGCTGGGCGAAGAAGTCGCCATCGCCTTGCTGCGCGATGAAAGCAAGACCTTCAAAGAGCCCTTCGAGGGCTTCCGCTTCACGCGCTTTGACGGCAGCGTCGTGAACATCTGAGCGAGAGGCAGGGAGCGACCCGCGACTGGCGAGCGGGTCCGTGGGGCAAGAGCCAGCCGCAGGTCATGGTCGCCATGGCCTGCGGCGACAGGGCCCGCGCCTCAGAACTGCGGGCCGCCGAAGCCACCTTCGTCGTGGTGGGGCGCCACCGCGACCTTGGGCTCCGGGATCTCGGTCACGATGGCCTCCGTCGTCAGGATCAGGCTGGCCACCGAGGCGGCGTTCTGCAGCGCCGTGCGGGTCACCTTCGCCGGGTCCAGCACGCCCTGCTCGACCAGGTCGCCGTAGGTGTCGTTGGCCGCGTTGAAGCCGAAGTTGCCCTCGCCTTCCAGCACGCGGTTGACGACCACACTGGGCTCGCCACCGGCGTTGGCCACGATCTGGCGCAGCGGGGCTTCGATGGCCCGCAGCACCAGCGCGATGCCCGCGTCCTGATCGGCGTTGTCGCCCTTGAGGAAACCCACGGCCTTCTTGGCGCGCAACAGCGCCACGCCGCCGCCAGGCACCACGCCCTCTTCCACCGCCGCACGCGTGGCGTGCAGGGCGTCTTCCACGCGGGCCTTCTTCTCCTTGAGCTCGACCTCGGTGGCCGCCCCGACCTTGATGACGGCCACGCCACCGGCCAGCTTGGCCACGCGCTCTTGCAGCTTCTCCCGGTCGTAGTCGGACGTGGCCTCGGCGATCTGGGCTCGGATCTGCTTGACGCGCGCCTCGATGTCATCGGCCGCACCCGCGCCATCGATCAGCGTGGAGTGCTCCTTGCCGACTTCCACGCGCTTGGCCTGGCCCAGCTCGGCCAGGGTGACCTTGTCCAGCGTCAGGCCGACCTCTTCGGCCACCACCTTGCCGCCGGTCAGCACCGCGATGTCTTCGAGGATGGCCTTGCGGCGGTCACCGAAACCCGGGGCCTTGACGGCCACGACCTTGAGGATGCCGCGGATGGTGTTGACCACCAGCGTGGCCAGGGCCTCGCCATCGACCTCTTCGGCGATGATCAGCAGCGGGCGGTTGGCCTTGGCCACCTGCTCCAGCGTGGGCAGCAGCTCGCGGATGTTGCTGATCTTCTTGTCCACCAACAGCACGAAGGGGTTGTCCAGCTCGGCGAGCTGGCGGTCGGTGTTGTTGATGAAGTAAGGCGAGAGGTAGCCACGGTCGAACTGCAGGCCCTCGACCACGTCCAGCTCGTTGTTCAGGCTCTTGCCGTCTTCCACGGTGATGACGCCTTCCTTGCCCACCTTGTCGATGGCGTCGGCGATGATCTGGCCGATGTCCCAGTCGGCGTTCGCCGAAATGGCGCCGACCTGGGCGATCTCCTTGCTCGTGGTGGTGGGCTTGGACAGGTTCTTGACCTCGGCCACCAGGGCGACCACGGCCTTGTCGATGCCGCGCTTGAGGTCGGTCGGGTTCAGTCCGGCGGCCACGTACTTGAAGCCTTCGCGCACGATGGCCTGGGCCAGCACGGTGGCCGTGGTGGTGCCGTCACCGGCGTTGTCGGAGGTGCGCGAGGCCACCTCCTTGACCAGCTGCGCACCGATGTTCTCGTAGCGGTCCTTGAGCTCGATTTCCTTGGCCACGGACACGCCGTCCTTGGTCACGGTGGGCGAGCCGAAGGCGCGCTCGAGCACGACGTTGCGGCCCTTGGGGCCGAGCGTGACGCGCACGGCGTTGGCCAGGATGTCGACGCCGCGAACGATCTTGGCGCGGGCATCGTCGCTGAAAACGACTTGTTTGGCAGGCATGGGAACTCCAGTTGAAATGAGAGGACAGCGAAAAAATGGGGGGAGGCGTCAGGCCTGGATCACGGCGAGCACGTCGTCTTCGCGGATGACCAGCAGCTCCTCGCCGTCGACCTTGACGGTCTGGCCGGCGTACTTGCCAAACAGGATGCGCTCGCCCGGTTTGACGTTGAGGGCCACGAAGTCGCCGCGGTCGTTGCGCTTGCCCGGGCCCACCGAGATGACCTCGCCCTGTTCGGGCTTCTCGCCGGCCGAGTCGGGGATGACGATGCCGCTGGCGGTCTTGCGTTCGGGCTCGCTGCGTCGAACGATGAGGCGGTCTTGCAAGGGACGAAGGGACATGTTGGTTCTCCTGATGAAACAAGGGGTCTGCGAACAAGGGGCCACGAGGCGGCTCGACGACCCCGGTGAATCAACCACGCAGGTGCCGATTGAAAAACGCCACCGTGCGCTGCCAGGCCAGCTTGGCCGCGGCTTCGTCGTAGCGCGGCGTCGTGTCGTTGTGGAAGCCGTGCTGGGTGCCCGGGTAGGTGTGCGCCTCGTGGCGGACCTGCGCCCGCTTGAGGGCCTCTTCGTAAGCGGGCCAACCGGAGTTGATGCGCTCGTCGTTGGCCGCGTGGTGGATCAGCAGTGGGGCCTTGATGCGCGCGGCATCGGCGGCCGGGGGCTGGCCACCGTAGAAGGGCACGGCCGCGCCCAGGTCCGGCAACTGCGTGGCCAGGTCATTCGAGATGCCGCCGCCGTAGCAAAAACCCACCACGCCGACCTGGCCATTGCCTGCGGGCAGCGCCTGGAGCCACCGCGCTGCGGCCACGAAGTCCGCACGCGACTTGGGCTGCTCCAGCTTCTGAAACAGCTCGCGGGCCCGATCCTCGTCGCCCGGGTAGCCACCCAGCGGGAACAGCGCATCGGGTGCGAAGGCCACGAAGTTGTCCAGTGCCAGGCGCCGCGCGATGTCGGCGATGTGCGGGTTCAGGCCCCGGTTCTCGTGCACCACCAGCACCGTGGGCAGCTTGCCCTTCGCGCCCGCTGGCTGCACCAGGTAGCCGCGCACCTTGCCGTGCCCATCGGGTGAATCGATCTCCACGAAGGAGGCCTGGATGCGCGGGTCGCCGGGCTGGACCTGCTGCGCCTGGGCGAAGTTCGGCGCCAGTTGCGACAGCAGCACCTCGGCCGACACGGCCGCGGTGGCGTACTTCGAGGCCGCGGCGAGGAAGCCCCGTCGGTCGAGCGCGCCGTGCACGTACTGATCAAACAGCTTGAGCACCTCGGGGGCGAAGTCTTGGGAGGTGAGCCTGGGGGTGAGTCGGGTCATGGTCGGGTTCCTGAGTTCACTGGGTGGAAAGCTTTTCACCGGGCGCCCTTGAGGGACGAACCTCTCGGGCCGGCTGGGACAGCTGTTGCGCCAGCGCTTGCGCCTTCGCGATGTGCCCCTCGATGCCCGCGCGCACCTCGGCGTCCGGCGGGGTCAGGCGCAGGATGTGGCGCCACTGTGCGATGGCGCGGGCGTAATCCTGGCGCTCGAAGGCCGCGCTGCCCGACAAGGCCAACGCCTGGATGTGATCGGGCTCCAGCTTGAGGGCCTGGTTGATGAGGGCTTCGGGCTCACCGGCCAGCGTCTGGTTCTGGCTCATGCCCAGCGTGACGGCGAACTCGGTGAGCTGATCGGCGCCCGGGGCCTCGAGCGCGAACAGGCGCTGGTACGCCTGAGCCGCCTCCTCGAAGCGCCCGAGGGTTTCGTACGAACGGATCAGCATGCGCCAGCCGGCCACGTCATCGGGCTGGTTCTGCAGGCGCTGAGCCAGGCGCGAGACCATGCCCTCGACCTGCTGCGGGGTCATGGCCGGCGCGGCCGCGGCGACCTGGGCCTCGGTCGGTCCGCGGGGCGGGGCGGCCTGCACCTGTCCATCCAGGGCGGCGGGGGTGCCCACCGCCGCGTACAAGGCCACCGTGGCCGCGGCCAGCGCCAACAGCAACACCGCGGTGGTCAGGCGGCGTGGGGGCGAGCGGGGCGGCTCCTGCGCTGCCGGGGCGCTCAACAAAGGCCAGGCCACGAAGCTGGCGGCCAGGGCCAGCAAGGCCAGGCTCAGGATCACGAAAGACGTCATGGCTTGGGGCCGGTTGAGGTTCGAGGGGGCAGCGGCTGGCCGTCGGTGTCGTCAGGCCAGGCGGAATCAAAGGCGGAATCGGGGTTGTTGAGGGAGTCGGGGGCGCCCAGCCCGCGCGCCCGCTCGCGCAGGTGCCACAGCAAGCCACCCAGGCCCGCCAGCAGCAAGAACAGCGGGCCCAGCCACAGCGCCAGCGTGCCTTCGCGCCAGGGCGGGCGGTAGAGCACGAAGTCGCCATAGCGCTGGACCATGAAGTCGCGCACCGCGGCCTCGCTCTCGCCGCGCGCCAGCTGCTCGCGCACCTCGCGTTTGAGCTGCACAGCCAGCTCGACCTGCGAGTCGGCGATGGTCTGGTTCTGGCAGACCAGGCAACGCAGCTCGGCGGCCAGGCGGTTGGTGCGAGCCTCCAGTTCGGGCCCGCTCGGCGGCGCGGTGTTGGCCTGGGCCACACCCCACGGTCCACCCCAGGCGCCCACCAAGACCCAAACCAGGGCGCACACCACGCCCCACCGCACCCCAAGACGACGACGCTCACGCACCTTGCAACTCCTTGATCAGCGGCTGCAGTTCGTCGCGCCAGACCTCGGGCGTCAAGGGGCCGGCGTGCTTGTGGCGCACCCGCCCCGCCTTGTCGATGACGAAGGTCTCCGGCACGCCGATGACACCCAGGTCCAGGCCCGTTCGGCCACTCGGGTCGGTGACGGTCAAGCGATAGGGGTTGCCCAAGCGGCTCAACCAGGCACGACCTTGTTCGGGCTTTTCCTGGTGGTTGAAGCCCACCAGCGGAACCTGCTGCTGCCGGGCCAGCTCCAGCAAAAAGGGGTGTTCTTCGCGGCAGGGCGCGCACCAGGAAGCCCACACGTTGAGCACCCAGACCTGGCCGGCGAGCTGCCTCGGCTGAAAGCGCCGCTCGCCGTCGTCCAGCACGGGCAGGTCGAACGCCGGCACGGGGCGACCGACCAGGGGCGAGGGCAAGGCCTGCGGGTCGCCGGCCTCACCGCTGTGCCGAAGGCCCACGGCCAGCGTGGCCGCCAGCACGAGGAAGAATACGAGGGGGAGGAAGAAGCGGCTCATGGTGATCAGGTCGCGAGCACAGCCGGGGCGGCGGGGATGCAGGCGGACAGCGCACGCGGCACCGGCTTGCGCAGGCGGCGGTCGGCGGCGGCCAGCGCGCCACCCAGGGCCATGACCAGGCAGCCGGCCCACACCCAGCCCATGAAGGGCTTGACCTGCACGCGCACGCCCCAGGTGCCATCGGGTGCGGCCTCACCCAGCGAGACATACAGGTCGCGCGTGAAGCCCCGGTCGATGGCGGCTTCGGTCATGGGCATGCGCTGCACCACGTACAGGCGCTTTTCGGGGTGCAAGGTGGCCACCACGCGGCCGCCACGGCTGACCTCGAAGGTGGCGCGCGCGGAGATGTAGTTCGGGCCCTTGCCCTTCTCCAGGGACTGGAAGGCGAAGACGTGCTCGCCCACCGTGACCTGCTGGCCTTCGCGCAGGCTGGCGTCCTGGGCCTGGTCGAGGCCCCGCACCAACGTCACACCAGCCACGAAGACGCCAACGCCCAGGTGCGCCACGACCATGCCCCAGAAGCCCAACGGGATGGCCCGCCCACGCTGGCGCCAGCCCTGCTGTGGCGCACCGGCCGACAGGCGCTGGCCAGCCAGGTGCACGGTGGCCAGCGTGACCCAGACCGCCAGCAGCAGGCCCACGCTCAAGCCCACGGACCCGCGCGCACTCACCCACAGGGCGAGCGACAACAGGGCCGTCACGCCCAGGCTGACGAAGAACACGCCACGCAATTCTCCCCATGCGCCGGCCCACGAACCCTGCTTCCAGCTCACGAAGGGCCCCACGCCGATCAGCCACAAGAGCGGCAGCATCAAAGGCACGAAGACGGCTTCGAAGTACGGCGGCCCCACCGAGATCTTGCCGCCACCGAGTGCGTCCAGCGCCAGCGGGTAGAGCGTGCCCAGCAGCACCGTGCCGGCCGACACCACCAGGAAGACGTTGTTGAGCAGCAGCAGCGACTCGCGCGAGAACAGGCCGAAGCGTCCACCCAAGCCAACGCTGGGCGCACGCCAGGCGTACAGACCCAGCGCCCCCCCGATGACCACGAGCAGGAAGACCAGGATGTAGAGGCCCCGCTCGGGGTCGCTGGCGAAGGCGTGCACCGACGTCAGCACACCGGAGCGAACGAGGAAGGTGCCCAACAAGGACAGCGAGAAGGCCAGGATGGCCAACAGCACCGTCCAGTTCTTGAAGCTGCCGCGCTTTTCGCTGACGGCCAGCGAATGGATCAGGGCCGTGGCCACCAACCAGGGCATGAAGGAGGCGTTCTCGACCGCATCCCAGAACCACCATCCGCCCCAGCCCAGCTCGTAGTAGGCCCAGAAGCTGCCCAACAAGATGCCCAGGGTCAGGAAGGACCATGCCGCCAGCGTCCACGGACGCGACCAGCGCGCCCAGGCCACATCGAGCCGCCCGGCCAGCAGCGCCGCGATGGCGAAGGCAAACGCCACCGACAGGCCCACGTAGCCCATGTACAGCAAGGGCGGGTGGAAGATCATGCCCGGGTCCTGCAGCAACGGGTTGAGGTCGCGGCCATCGAGCGGCGCGGGCAGGCTGCGATCAAACGGGTTGGACGTCAACAGCGTGAAGCTCAGAAAGCCCACGCTGAGCAGGCCCAGCACGCCCAGCACGCGGGCGACGGTGTCGTCGGGCAGGCTGCGACTGAAGCGGGCCACGGCCAGGGTCCAGCCCGACAGCATCAGCTGCCACAGCAGCAGCGAGCCCTCGTGTCCGCCCCAGGTGGCCGCCACGCGCAGGGGCCAGGGCAGCATCGAGTTGGCGTTGTGCGAGACGTAAGCCACCGACCAGTCCATGGCCACGAAGGCGTGCACCAGCAGGCCGAATGCCAGGGCCACCAGCAGGAACTGACCGAGTGCCAGTGAACGCCCCAGGGCCATGAGTCGCGCGTCTTGCCGGTGGGCGCCCCACAACGGCAGAACGCCTTGCAGCCAGGCCAGGCCCAAGGCCAGGATGAGGGCAACTTGCCCGAGCTCGGCGGTCATCGTGGCACCTCCTGGGGGCTTGCTTGCTGAGCCGCCTGCTTCCTGGCTTGCTCCATCGCGTGGGCGGCCTCAGGCGGCATGTAGTTCTCGTCGTGCTTGGCCAGCACCTCATCGGCCGCGAAGGTGCGGTCGGGCCCCAGTCGACCCTGGGCCACCACGCCCTTGCCTTCCTTGAACAAGTCGGGCAACAGGCCGCGGTAGCGCACGCTCACGCGCTGGGCCGAGTCGGTCACCACGAAGGTGTGGGTCAGGCCATCGGGCAGGCGCTGCAAGCTGCCGGCCTCCACCATGCCGCCCACGCGGAAGCGGCGCCCGCTGGGCGCCTCACCCTGGCTGACCTGCGTGGGCGTGAAGAAGAACACCAGGTTCTGCTGAAAGGCCGACAGCACGAACCACGCGCCCACCCCCAGGCTGGCCACGCCCATCAACACCAGCAGCAATCGCTTGTGACGGGGCTTCATGCCGGGTCTCCCGCGCATCGCAGCGCCAGGCGATGTCGCCACGCCAGCGCACCGGCCTCCCACACCAGGCTCAAGGCGACCACGCCAAAAGAGCCCCACACGTACAGGCCGTGGCCACCCATGTCGGCAAACTGATGCCAGCTACCCCAGTTCATGCTTGTTCCTTGATGTGCTTGACTTCGGGCAGCTGCTGCACCCACTCGGCATCGCGCTCGCGCTCCAGCACGATGGTGCGAAAGCGCCCCAGCACCACCGCGACCGCCCAGCCCCACAGGGCCACGGTGCACAGCAGCAGGCCCGCCAACATGGACGCGGCCAGGGTGGGCGCTGCCTTCAAGCTGATGGACGCGCCCTGGTGCAGCGTGTTCCACCACTGCACCGAGAAATAGATGATGGGCACGTTGACCACGCCCACGACGGCCAGCAGCGCACCGGCCTTGTCGCCGCGACGCGGATCGTCGATGGCCGACTGCAGCGCCATGACCCCGAAGTAGAGAAACAACAGCAGCAGCTCGGAGGTCAGCCGCGCGTCCCACACCCACCAGGTGCCCCAGGTCGGCTTGCCCCACAGCGCACCGGTCCACAGCGCCAGGAAGGTGAACAGCGCGCCGGTGGGCGCCAGGGCCCGGGCCAGGTAGGACGAGGCCCGCGTGTTGAACACCCAGCCCACCGCAGCCCAGAAGGCCATGGCCACGTACAACACCATGGACAGCCAGGCCGCGGGCACGTGCACGAAGATGATCCGGTAGGACTCGCCTTGCTGGTGGTCGGTGGGCGCCACGAAGAAGCCCACGTACAGGCCGGCCAGGCCGGCCAATGCGGCCACGGCCCAGGCCCAGGGCACCAGCGAGCCCGCCAGCCGGTGGGCGTGCTGGGGCGCGGCATGGCGCCACAGGCCAACTCGGGTCGGTCGGCCGCTGGGCCGCTTCTGATCACTCGGGGACACGCTGCTCACTTCCACACCTTCTTCTTCAATCCAGGGAGAGCCGCAAGGCCGCAGCCGCGGCCCAGGGCGACAAGGCCAGCGCCAGCGCCAGCACACCCGCGAGCAACTGCAGGTGCGCCGAGGCACCCAGGCCGCTGGCTTGCGCGCCCACCGCGCCGGCGCCAAAAATCAACACAGGCACCGTCAGCGGCAGCACCAGCAAGGACACCAGCACCCCCGCGCCGCGCACGCCCAGGGTCAGCGCCGCGCCGATGGCGCCCAGCAGGCTCAAGACCGGTGTGCCCAGCAACAGGCTGGCCACCAGCACCGCGATGGCGTCGCCACCGAGGTCGAATTGCAAGGCCAGCACCGGCGCCAGCAACACCAGCGGCAAGCCGGTGCTCAGCCAATGCGCCAGCACCTTGGCCAGCACGATCACGCTCAGGGGCTCGGGCGACAGGAGCACCTGCTCCAGCGTGCCGTCGGCGTGGTCGAGCGCAAACAGGCGCGCCAGCGACAGGTTCGAGGCCAGCAAAGCCGCCACCCACAGCACCCCGGGCGCCAGCGCGCGCAGGGTGTCCCGCTCGGGCCCCACGCCCAGCGGAAACAGGCTGCTCACCATCAGGAAGAAGCACACCGTGGTCCACACATCCGATCGGCGCCGAAACGCCAGCAAGAGATCCCGATGGAGCACGGCGAGGAAGACCCGCCCCATCAAGCCGCCTCCCGCATGCCAGGTGGCCCCAGCTCCAGCGTGTGTCGGCGCGCGGCCACCACCTGCTGAGCCTGGTGGGTCGTGTAGACCAATGCCGCGCCCTCGGCCAGCTGGCGCCCGATCAGCGAACCCACCAGCCCGAGCGATTCGGGGTCGAGCGCGTTGAAGGGCTCGTCGAGCACCAGCAGGCCCGCGGACCGCTGCCACGCCAGGCGGGCCAGCACGACGCGACGTCGCTGCCCCTGGGACAGCGCTTGCGCGGGCAGGTGCGCACGCGCAGCCAGGTCCACCTCGGCCAAGGCCTGCAAGGCCTGCGCGCGGGTGCACGGGTGGCCCGCCAGGGCGGCGGACACGCGCACGTTCTCCAGCGCGCTCAGCTCGCCTTTCAGGCCCTGTGCGTGACCGATGAAGATCAGGTCGCGGTGCAAGCGATCGCGCTGCTCATGCAGGCGCTCACCTCGCCAGCGCACCTCACCGGCCAGCGGCTCCAGCAGGCCGCACAACAGGCGCAGCAAGGTCGTCTTGCCGCTGCCGTTGCGTCCGGCAACCTGCAGCGCCTCACCGGGCCCCACGGCCAGTTCGATGCCGCTGAAGAGGGTGCGCTGCCCTCGCCCTCCGGCAAGGCCGCTGGCCTGCAAAGTCATGTCCTGAATCCACGTTGATGTGCTGCGATGCACTCTATCGAGCGCCCCGCTCGCCACCAACGAAGGAAACGGAGTTTGGATATGCCTTATGCCGATGGGCGGGGGTGACTCAGGCTCAGGCTGAGCGGGTCACCGGGCTCCCGCACCGCCACGCGTGGGTCGGTGGCGCTGGACTTGACGCTGGTGGGCGGCCTTACTTGGCCGCGAAGCAATAGAAGTAGCCCGCGCCGCCCGTGCTCACGAGCTTGGGCTGGCTGCAGCCACGGCTGGCATGGGCGGAGTTCCACGACAGGGCCGTGTGCACACCGCCGGTGCGGTCGAAGTGGCCCACCTGCACGGCACCGTCTTCGGCGCTGCTCGTGTAGTTCTTGCAGGTGCGGTCGGAGACGTCGTTGACGAAGGCGCGGCCATCGGGTTGGGAGCCGGTGAGGATGTCGTGCTCGTTGGGCGTGTCACCGGCTCGCTTGACGGGTTGCCCCTGCTCGGTGAGCGCGGTGGACCAGTTCACGGCGTTGCCGATGCGGGCCTCCTCCAGGTCGTCACCGTGCAGGTGGCTGACGCTGCGGGCGATCAAGGCACCCTTGACGTTGAACCAGGGGCCCGTGCCGATGCGGTCGCGGGCGTGCACGGCTGGCTTGCCGTCCCAGGACTGGGTGCTCAGGTAGGCACGCCAGGTCTTGTTGCCCGCACCGACGGCCGCCGCCAGCTTCTGGCAGTGCGCATCGGCGCCCGCCAGCCCACCGAGGTCGGCGCCCTTGCCCGAGCCCACGCTCGTCACGAAGAAGCTGAACGGGCCGGTTTCGCGGTTGGCCGGCGGAGGGGTGGCGGTGGTGGCCTGGGCCAGGGCGGCGCCCGACAGGCCCAGCCAGGCCAAGGCGATGAAGGTTTGCTTGCGGTGGTTCATGGTGTGCGCTCAGTCCTTCTTGCGGAAGTCGTCGTGGCACGCCTTGCAGGTGCCTTGCAGCTTAGCCAGCTGGGCCTTGACCTGGGCCACGTCGCCCACGGCGGCCACGCGGGCCAGCTCGTTGGCTTCTTTGTTGAAAGCAGCGGCCACTTCGCCGGCCTTCTTGTCGGTGAACAGCTCGGGCTTGACGGTGGTTTCACGCCAGCCCTTGCCCGTCTCGGTGCCGGGTGCGTACAGCGCACCCAGACCGGAGTTGGCGATGGCGGCGATGGCGTTGGACGCCTTGATCACGTCGTCCTTGTTGTAGGTGCCGTCCACGTTGGCCTTGACGCGGCCGGTGTTCCAGGCCAGCACCTGGTAGGCCGACTGACGCCACTTGATGAGCTGCTCGGGCTTGGGCGCCTGCTGGGCAAAAGACGCGCTGGCCGCGGCCAGGGCGGCCGCCGCCAGCACCGTGGCGGCGACGGGTTTGAGGATCGATTTCATGCGATGACCTTGGGTTGGGGTTGCGTGGTGGGGAGAAAAGAACGAGCGAAGGAAACGACGATCAGGACTTGCGGGCCTTGCTGCCCAGGCCCTGCACGATCTCCAGCGCCTTGAGCACGTTGACGTCGGGCGTGACGCCCCCGACGGTCGCCGCGATGCGCCCGTCGGGCGTGACGATGAAGGTGGTGCGGTCGGTGCGGGCGTGGTCGATCTCGACGCCGCGGGTGTCCTTGCGGCCCGCCGGGATCTCGTTGATGGGCAGCTCGAAGGCGCGCGCGACCTTGCCGTCGGCATCCGAGGCCACGGGGATCTTGCCGGCGCAGTACTGCGGGTCGGCCGAGAACTCGTTGAGCCGGGCGATGCTGTCGAGCGAGACGCCCACGATGGTGGCGCCCGCGGCGGCGAACTTCTCGACGTTCTGCGCGAACAGGTGGGCCTGGATGTTGCAGCCGCTGGTGAAGGCCGAGGGGTAGAAATACACGACCACGGGGCCTTTCTTGAGGGCGTCCTTGATGGCGTAGTTGAAGGGCTTGCCGGCTTGCGAGGCCTGCAGCCTGAAGTCGGGGGCGGTGTCGCCTTCTTTCAAGGCGGCGTGAGCCGGCGTGGCGATCCACGCCGAGGTGACGGCCAGCAAGCTGGCGGCGATCCACGATTTCATGTTGGCTCCGTGATGTTCAAAAGATGGAAAAAGAAAGGCAGCGATCCGTGGCCTCACTGCGCCGCGAGGTGGCTGGCCAGCGCCTCGATGTCGGCGTCACTGAGGTTGCGAGCCGCCAGGTTCATGCCCGCGTCGGCGCCGTTGCGGCGCTCGCCTGAGCGCCAGTCCCGCAGTTGCTTGTCGAGGTAGCGCCACTCCTGCCCCCCCACCAGCGGCATCAAGGTGAGGCCAGGCACGCCCTTGCCGTTGGGGCCGTGGCAGGCCACGCAAGCGGGCACACCGCGCGCGGCGTCACCTTGCTCGTACAGGCGTTGTCCGAGCTCGTTGATCGGACCAGGCTCGCCTTTCATCACCGGTTGCAAAGCGAAGTGGGCCGCGATGTCGATGACGTCCTCGTCGCTGATGCTGCGGGCCATGATGGCCATCTGGTCGTGCTTGCGCGCACCCGATCGGAAGTCGCGGATCTGTTTGAGGAGGTAGTCGGGGTGCTGCCCGGCGAGCTTGGCGAACTTGCCCTCCGGGCCATTGGGGTGACCGGCCCCCTGGCCGTCGACCCCGTGACACTCCATGCAGCGCTCCGAGTCGATGAGCTCGCGGCCCCGCAAGGGGTCGCCCTTTTTCATCGCCATCGGGGACACGTCTCTGGCGACGCCCTTGGCCACCCGGGAAGGGGGCGCCGAGAACGCAGCCAGCGAGGTGAAAACGAAAGCAGACCACATGAACAGGCTCAACAACGATGACTTCACACCCGACCTTTCACCTCAGGACTTCTTGTAGAAGGTGTGGCAGGTTCGGCAGGCACGCGAGAGGTCGGTGGCCGAGTTGGACGCGGCCTCGAAGTTCTTGTCGCCCACGGACTTGACGATGGCCTCGGCCAGGTCCTTGCTTTTGCGCGACAGGTCCACGGCGTCGGGCGCATCGCCCTTGGCCACGAAGTGCGCCTCCACTTGAACGAACAGCGTGTGCAGCTCGCGCGCGTCGGCGGTGCTGCCGGCGGCGTTCTGCATGGCGATGTTCGAGGCCAGGCTCTTGTTGGTGTCCTCGATGGTCTGCATGAGGTCCATGTCGAGCTCGCCATCTGCGGCTCGCACGACCCCCATGAAGACCATCAGCACCCCGATGACGATGAGGAGCTTGCGCATGCTGTCAGGCCAGGATGTCCTTGACGACCTTGCCGTACACCACGGTCGGGCGCTCGGAGCGGCCGTTGTGGATGAAGGTGGTCTTGAGGTGGTCCAGGCCCATCAGGTGCAGCACGGTGGCGTGCAGGTCGTAGGTGTCAACGGCCTTTTCCTTGTCGGCCACCTGCAGGCCGATGTCGTCGGTCTCACCGTAGGTGAAACCGGCCTTGAGGCCGCCGCCGGCCAGCCACTGCGTGTAGCCCCAGGGGTTGTGGTCGCGGCCGCTGCCGCTCTCGCCCCAGGAGGTGCGCGAGAACTCGGAGGTCCACACCACCAGGGTGGTCTCCAGCAGGCCGCTTTCCTTGAGGTCATGCAGCAAGCCGGCGATGGGCTTGTCCACCATGCGGGCCATGACGGCGTGGTTCTGGTCCAGCTCGCTGTGGGCGTCCCAGCTCTGGCGATCGATGTCGGCGCCTTCGGGGAACCCGGAGACCACCTGCACGAAGCGCACGCCACGCTCGACCAGGCGGCGCGCGCGCAGCAGCACCTCGCCATAGCTCTGGCTGGTCTTGTCGTTGAGGCCGTACAGCTCCTTGGTGGCGGCGCTTTCCTGGGTGATGTCCACGGCGGCTGGCGCGGCGGTCTGCATGCGGTCGGCCAGCTCGTAAGACTGCAGGCGCGCGCGCAGCTCGGTGTCTTGCGGGTGGCGCTGCGCGCCCAGCAGGTTCAGGCGCTTGAGCAGGTCCAGCGAGGTGCGCTGCTGCACGGCGCTGCGCACGTCCGGGCGGTTGAGGTACAGGATGGGGGAGTCACCGGGGCGGAAGGCCGTGCCCTGGTAGACCGCGGGCAGGAAGCCCGACGACCAGTTGACGGAGCCGGCCGACGGCTCGCGGTCGCCGTTGTAGAGCACCACGTAGGCCGGCAGGTCGGGGTTGGCCGAGCCCAGCGCGTGGGTGATCCAGGCGCCCAGCGACGGACGGCCGGGGTTGAGGTCGCCGGTGTTGAGCTTGAGGATGGAGATGTCGTGGGTGGCGCCCACGGTGGTGCTGGACTTGATGAAGGTCAGCTTGTCGGCGTGCTGGGCCAGGTTGGGCAGCAGGTTGGAGAACCAGGCACCGCTTTCACCGTGCTGCTTCCAGGTGCGCTGGTTGGACGCATAGAGCTTGCCCACGCCACCCTGGGTGCTGGTCTTGATGCCCTTGAGGAAGGACTCGGGCACGGGCTGGCCGGCGAGCTTCTCCAGCGTGGGCTTGTGGTCGTAGAGGTCCAGCGTCGAGGGGGCGCCGTTTTGATGCAGCCAGATCACCGACTTGATCTTGCCGGGAAAATGCGGGGCCTTGGTGGCCAGCGGGTCCACCAGCTCGGCGGCCGTCGCGGCGTTGATGTGGCCGATGCCGGGGATGAAGCCGCCGAGGGCGGCGCCGCCCAGGCCGATGCCGGCGTTGCGCAAGAAGGCACGGCGTTGATCGTTGCTCATGTTGATTCCTTGGGTCTGTGTGTCGAATGGGATGGGGGGTGAACCTCGAGGGACTCAGAAGCGGTAGGCGAAGTCATTGGAGTTCGCCACCGTGTGCACCAGGTCCACGAAGGCGGCCGATCGCACCGGGTCGTAGCCCTTGGTGTCCTTCAGGCCGTGCGGCACGGCCACCTCGAACTTGCCGCTGGCGGCTTTCTGACGGATGGCGATCTGCTGCTCGGCCAGGAAGCCCTTGAGCGCGGCGCGCTCGGTCTTGTTGGGCTGGCGCGCAAACAGGATTTCGTACACCCGGTTGAGCTGCGCGTCTTCGCTGTGGCCCGCCTCGTTGATGACGCGACCGGCCAGCGCCTGGCTCCAGTCGAAGACGATCTCGCTGTTGAAAAGGGTCAGCGCCTGCAGCGGCGTGGTGGTCACGTCACGCTTGTGGTGCGGGTTGTTCGGGTTGGCGGGGTCGAAGTTCTGCGTGATCGGATACGGGAAGCTGCGGCGCGTGAACACGTAGATGCTGCGGCGGTGCCAGTCTTCTTTGTTCTCCGAGACGGTCCAGGCGCGGTTGCCGGCGAAGTCCTGCGACTTGCCCACGTCACCCGTCTTGAGCACCGGCGGGAACACCGAGGGGCCCCCCACCTTGTCGACCAGCAGGCCCGATGCGTACAGCAGCGAGTCGCGGATCACCTCGGCCTCCAGGCGCTTGCGCGGGTAGACCGCCAGCAGCTTGTTTTCCGGGTCGGCTTTGGCCACGTCGACCCGCTCGTCGGAGGCCTGACGGTAGGTGGCCGACAGCAGGATCTCGCGGTGCAGCTTCTTGACGCTCCAGCCGTTTTGCACGAAGCGCGAGGCCAGGTGGTCGAGCAGCTCCGGGTGGGTCGGCTTCTGGCCGGCGCGACCGAAATCAGCCACCGTCGGGATGATGCCCTTGTCGAAGTACTGAGCCCACACGCGGTTGACGTAGACGCGGGCGGTCAGCGGGTTGCTGTCGCTGCTCAACCACTGAGCCAGCGCGGTGCGGCGGCCCGATGACTTCTCCGTCGGCGTGATGGCCACCTCGCCCTTGCCGCCCCACAGCGCGGGGATGGCGGGTTTGACGGCCTCCAGCGGGCGCTCGTGGATGCCACCGAAGCGCACGTGGGTCGCCGGCACATCCTGGCTGGTCAGCTCGAAGGCGGTCGTCAGCCAGGTGCTGCCCTTGGCCGGACGCAGCTTGTCGAACTGCTTGAGCTCCTCACGCAGGGCCTTGAACTGGGTCCACAGTTCGACGTGCGCCTCGTTGTGGTCGGGGCGGGTCTTCTCCTCGGCGGTGTCGCGCAGGTAGGAAATGATCTCGTTGTCCGAGGCCACGGCCTGCTTGCGCCAGTTGACCCACTTGTCCAGTGGCGTCCACTCGGCTTCGGGCTTGAAGATGGCGGCGCGGCTGTCGTCGAGGTAGCGCTCGTTGTAGTACTTGCGACCGGCGTCACGCACCTTGTCCAGGATGGCCTTTTGCTTGGCGCGGATGTCCTTGGTGGCCTCCTGGTAGATGGCCTGCTGCTTGAGGAACGCCTGGTCGTGCTCGCTCTCGGTGCCCTTGGCCAGCGGCGCCTTCTCGTTGAACGCGGTGTTGGCGAAGAAGGCCTGCAGCTGGAAGTACTCCTTCTGGCTGACGCGGTCGGCCTTGTGGTTGTGGCAGCGGGCGCAGCCGATGGTGCTGGAGAGGAAGGTCTCGCCCACCAGGTCGGTCATGTCGGTCTCGATCTGGTACTTGCGTTGCACCAGGTCGCGCGAGTTGAAGTTGTCCGGGTAGCCGGCCAGGAAGCCCGTGGCGATGCGCGCCTCCTGGCTGTCGGGCCACAGCTCATCGCCCGCGATCTGCTCCTGGATGAAGCGCGTGAAGGGCTTGTCCTGGTTGAAGGCGTTGATGACGTAGTCGCGGTAGCGCCAGTTGTTGGGCCGCGTGTTGTCGTTCTGAAAGCCCGTGCTGTCGGCGTAGCGGGCCAGGTCGAGCCAGCGGCGCGCCTGGCGCTCACCGAAGTGATGCGAGGCCAGCAGGCGATCCACCAGCTTCTCGTGGGCGTTGGGCGACTTGTCGTTGACGAAGGCCTTGATGTCCTCGGGCGTGGGCAGCAGGCCCCAGGCGTCCAGGGTGGCGCGGCGGATGAAGGTGGCGCGATCGGCCTCGGGCGAAGGCTTGAGGCCGCTGGCTTCGATCTGGGCCAGCACGTGGCCGTCGATGGACGAGCGCACCCAGCCCTTTTGCTTGACCTCGGGCGCAGCCGGCGCCTTCACGGGTTGATAGGGGGACCAGCGCGACGCGGTCGCGCGGGTGGGCTCGACCGCCCTGGGTGCGGCCACTTCGGCAGCCTGAGCCACCACCGTCAGCACACCGAACAGGGCCGGCAAATACCAGGAGTTATTCATGGCGATGGCCTCCATTTGCGAAATTCGAAGTATTCATTTGCTTGCTCGTTTTGCGTGAATATCAGGTCAGCGCATATTGATGTGCAGAAAACCTGCCAAACCCATGCACATCGAATCCGGACCCACCCATGCGGGACCGGGACGGGGCACTGATAAGCAATCATCGCGCCAGCTTTTCGTGCCGCCAAAAATTCGCCACTTAAACGCCAAACCATTGATTTCATTGACCTCTTTCATCCAGCAAAGCGACCGCCTCGCGCCCAGCGACCCCCACCGCTCGGCGCATGAGCGGTGGTGCTGTTTTTTCAACAGGGCCGATGTTCAAAACCCAACAGCGACATTCACAAAAATCAACAACGCGCCATCAGATGCCCATGAAATCAAGTCAAAAGGGCTGGCACAAAGTCTGCAAATGAAAAGCCCACAGATATTCACAGGCACAACCACCCAGGAGTCCCCAAGGTGCTATTTCCAAGAAAAACACAACTGGCGCTGGCCGCCCTGATCGCGATCTCGGGCGCCAGCGTTCACGCCCAGTCCAGTGACGAAGTCAAGGCGCTGAAGAACACCGTGGAGGAGTTGCGCCGCCAGGTGGAAGACCTGCGCTCGCTGCTCAAGCCGGCGCCCGGCGCGCCCGCGGCCACCGCCAGCCCGGAAGGCGCACAAGAAGAGTCGCAAGAAGCCCTCGATGCACGCACCTCCGCCACCAAGGCCGACATCCAGGGCCTGCGCACGGACCTGGAGAACTACAAGTACGACCAGTCGCGCCTGCAAGAGCGCAACATCCCCAGCGTGCTGCGCAACACCCGCATCGCCGGCACCCTGACGCTGGGCTACCAGAGTCGCAGCCCCGCGTTCGCACCGGGCGACAGCCAGACCACGGCCGCCGCCGCCGCCACGCCCGCCGAGGCGCGCAAGAACGGCTTTCGCGCGCCCACCGGCACGCTGAGCTTCGCGGGCAACCTCTACCGGGACTACGCCGAAGGCCGCAACCTCACCTACCAGCTGGGCCTGAGCATCGGCACCACCGGCACCAACGCGAGCAACAACTCCCAGGTCAACCTGACCAACGCCTTCGTGCGCTACAGCTTCGAGCCGGCCACGGGCAACCTCGAAGACCGCCTGGGCACCATCACCCTGGGCCAGCAGGCCGTGCCCTTCGGCCTGGACGCACCCGCGCTCGACCCGGAAGTGCGCGCCGTCATCAACAACGCGCTGTTCGTGACCGGCCTGGGCCTCGACCAGCGCCAGGTCGGCTTGCTGGTCTCGGGTGACTACGACCCCTACGTCGACTTCACCAACAACTACCGCGCGCCGCTGCTGGGCTACTCGCTGGGCTTCTTCAACGGCAACGGCCCCAACAAGAGCGACAACAACGCCATGCGCGACTGGATCGGTCGCGTCGTCTACACCCTGCCGGTGGACTACACGAGCTGGCTGCGCCAGCTGCAGATCGGGGCGTCGTACACCAAGCGCTTTCCCACCATCGGCACCACGGCCGTGGGGCGCCGCGGCGAGAGCAGCCGCACCGGCTTCGACGTGAACTGGACGCACCTGCCCTACTCCGTGTCCTACGAATGGGCCTACGGCAAAGACGAGCAGGCCAGCGTCACGGCCACCCACCCCGACGGCTTCAAGCGCGGTGTGGGTCAGTACATCAACCTGGGCTACACCTGGGGCGAGCAGTTCCTCAACAGCTCCAAGCAACAGGGCAAGTTCGACGACTTCTGGCCGCTGTCCTACCAGGCCTTCCTGCGCGTGGACACCTTCGACCCCGATCGCAACCAGCGCGCCACCAAAGACCGCCAGTTCCTGACCACCCTGGGGCTGAACGTGTTCTTCGCAGAGACCACGCGCTTCCAGATCAACTACTTCAAGGGCCGCAACCAGACCGCCGGCCTGAGCACGCTGGCCAGCCCCAAGCGCACCAACGGCATCCAGGCCCAGTTCGTCGCCGGCTTCTGACGCCGCACGCACGCCCCCTCACACGCAACCTGAACACGGAGCCCCTCCAACATGAAGCGTCGTTCATTCAATTCCCTGCTGGCCTCCGGGCTGGCGGCCCCCGCCCTCATCGGCCTGAGCACCGGCAGCGCCTTCGCACAAGCCGGCGACAAACCGGCCACCATCCGCATCGGCTTCCCCGGCGCCGGCACGGGCGGTCGCCCCTTGCCCTCCACCGGTTTCACAGCCAACACCGTGTTTCGCAACGAACTGGAACAAGAGTTCGCCGCAGACGGCATCAAGATCGAATGGAAGTACTACGTGGGCGCCGGCCCCGCACTCAACGAGGCGTTCGCCAACGGCTTGCTGGACTTCTGCTTCGGCCACGGCGACCTGCCCCTGATCGTGGGCCGCTCCACGGGCCTCAAGCACAAGATCATCCTGTCCTCGGGCCGCGGCGGTGACATCTACTTCATCACGCCCGCCACCTCCACGGCCAAGACCGTGGCCGACCTGCAGGGCAAGACCCTGTCGGTGCAAAAGGGCACCGCCGGCCAGCTGACGATGTACCGCTTCCTGGAGAAGAGCGGTTTCACCGAACCCGAAAAGCAGTTCCGCATCATCAGCCAGATCCGCGACGACCGCGTGGCCTCGCTGTCCACCGGCGACATCGCCGGCGCCATCGAGACGCCCTTCGGCCTGGAAGCACGCGGTGTGGCCAAGCGCCTGTCGGAGATCTACGACGACGCCATCATCAACCGCCCCGGCACGGTCTGGGTGGGCGAGGCCTTCGAGCAAAAGCACCCCGACCTGGTCCAGCGCATCGTCAACCGCTTGGTCAAGGTCGCGCACTGGAGCACCCAGGAGGCCAATCGCGAGACCCAGTACCAGCTGTGGACGCGCTCGGGCGTGAACACCTACGTCGACAACAAGCGCGTGTGGGACCGCACCAAAGACCTGCGCACGCGCCAGAACCCGCTGCTCGACGACTACTACCTGGCGTCCATCCAGCGCTCCATCGACGAGATCAAGAAGCACCGCCTGATCCGCCGCGACGTGAGCATCGAGGGCTGGATCGAGCGCAAGTACCTCAACAAGGCCCTGGCCGACCAGAAGCTGGAGGCCTTCTGGCCGACCCAGGACGCCAACGGCAAGTACACCCGGACCTGATCGCTTCAGCAAGGTCCTGAACGGGGCGCCACCGCGGTGGTGCCCCTCCCCGCGTTTCACCTGGAGTCGCTCCCATGGCCGTTTCAGCCGACGACATCGAGATCTTTCCCCCTGCCGCCACGGCGTCGACCCCATCGACTGGCCTGGCACAACGGCCTGCGACCCCGGTGCCCCCCTCCTCCCAGCGCCTGCGCGCCGCGGGGTCCTCACTCACCTCGGCGGCCACCACCGTGCTGCTGGGTGCCTTGCTGCCCTCGCTGATCTTCGGGCTGTGGTGGCTGACCGCCGATCGCGGCTGGATCGCCGAGCAGATCCTGCCCTCACCGGCTTTCGTCTGGGAGTCGCTGCTCATCGTGCTGGACACCGGCGAGCTGTGGGGCCACGTGGTCTTCAGCGCCAAGCGCGTGGCCTGGAGCCTGTTGATCGGCGGCTCGGCAGGCCTGGTGCTGGGCTTCGGCATGGGCCTGTCGCGCACCTTCAAGGCCTACGTCTTCCCCACCTTCGACGTGCTGGCCCAACTGCCCGTGCTGGGCTGGATCCCGCTGCTCATCATCTTCGTGGGCATCGAGGAGCCGTTGAAGGTCTCGGCGGTGTCCATCGCGGTGGTCGTGCCGGTGGCGCTGAGCACGCTCAACGGCATCGCCAACATCCCCTCGACGCTGCTGGAGGTGGGCCGCGTCCACCGCTTCACGGGCTGGCAGACGCTCACGCGCATCGTGCTGCCCGCCGCCACGCCCGCCCTGTTCACGGGCCTGCGCCAGGGCGTGATGCAGGCGTGGTTGTCGGTCATCTTCGTGGAGCTGCTGTCCTCCAGCGAAGGCCTGGGCTTCCTGATGGCCTACAGCCGCTCGCTCAGCCAGATCGACATGGTGATCGTGGCCATGTTCGCCATCGGCGTGGTCGGCATCCTCATCGAGCTGGGCCTGCGCCTGATCGAGTCACGCCTGCAAGGCTGGCGCCGCAACGCCTTCTGACCCCCATCCCCCCGACAGCCCAAAGGGCCCCACCATGTCCGCTTCCACGCCCCCTGCGCCCACCCCTGGGTCCTCCCCCGATCGCCGCCGCCCCGACCTGCGCGGCCTGGTGCTGCCCGCGCTGCTGCTCGCCGCCTGGTACGCCGTGACCGCCTTGAACCTGGTCAACACCCGGCTCATCGTGCCGCCCTGGGGCGTGCTCACCACCGCCTGGGCCGAGCTGGCCCAGCCCGATTTCTACGCCGGCATCGGCCTGAGCCTGTGGCGCGACCTCGCCGGCTTCACCCTGGGCGCCCTGGCCGGCGTGGCCGTGGGGGTGCTGATCGGCGTCTCGCGCCTGGCCGACCGGCTGCTGGGCCCGACCTTTCACACCGCGCGCCAGATCTCGCTGTTCGCCTGGCTGCCGCTGCTGTCGGCGCTGGTGGGCACGGGCGACCTCTCCAAGGTCATCTTCATCGCCTTCTCGGCGTTCTACCCGGTGGTGCTGGGCACGCTGGAGGGCGTGCGCGGCGTGAGCCAGGCGCACGCCGAGGTCGCCCGCGTGTGCGGCTTCACCTGGCGCCAGACCCTGTTTCGGCTGGTGCTGCCTGCGGCCTCGCCGCAGGTCATCGGTGGCCTGCGACTGGGCCTGATCTGCGCCTGGCTGGCCACCATCGGCGCCGAGTTCCTGCTCGTCAACGACGGGCACGGCCTGGGCAACATCGTCTTCAAGGGTCGCATGGCTTTCAACATCGAGCTGATCCTCTTCGGCCTGGTCGCCATCGGCCTGGTGGGCAACGCCTTCAACCGCCTGGCCGCCGTGGCCGAAGCGCGGCTGCTGAGCTGGCGCGCCCCCGCCCATCGCTGAAGCACCCGCACCCGCACCTCTTCCCCCCCTCCAAGGAACATCGCCATGCCCCAAGCCGGCACCATCGACATCCAGCACCTCCACAAGCAGTACGACGTCAAGGGCCAGCCCCTGAAGGTGCTGCAAGACATCAACCTGTCCATACGGCC
Organism: Burkholderiales bacterium; assembly: GCA_016000265.1. Taxonomy (GTDB): domain Bacteria; phylum Pseudomonadota; class Gammaproteobacteria; order Burkholderiales; family Burkholderiaceae_C; genus Aquabacterium. The sequence goes on along the minus strand of JAECRL010000001.1, from coordinate 98,911 downwards.
TGGCGAGTTCATCAGCATCGTGGGCTCCAGCGGCTGCGGCAAGTCCACGCTGCTGCGCCTGCTCATCGGGCTGGAGAGCGGCTACGAAGGGCAACTGCTGCTGGACGGCCAGCCCATCCGCGGCACCAGCCTGGAGCGCGGCATCGTCTTCCAGGAACACCGCCTCTTCCCCTGGCTGACGGTGGAGCAGAACGTGGCCCTGGGCCTGCTCAACGCCCCCGGCTCGCCCTCCGCGAAGGACCGCAGCGTCAAGGAACACATCGAGCTGGTGGGCCTCAAGGGCTTCGAGAAGGCCCACCCGCATCAGCTCTCCGGGGGCATGTCGCAGCGCGTGGCCATCGCGCGCGCGCTGGTCAACCGCCCCGAGGTGCTGCTGCTCGACGAGCCCTTCGGCGCGCTCGACGCCCTGACCCGCACGCGCCTGCAACAGGAGCTGCAGCGCATCTGGCAAGCCGAAGGCATCACCGCCATCCTCGTCACCCACGACGTCGAAGAAGCCGTCTACCTGGGTGACCGCATCGTGGTGATGGAGCCGCGCCCCGGTCGCATCAAACGCATCGTCGACGTGCCCCTGGCGCGCCCGCGCGACCGCGTGAGCGCGGACTTCACCGCCATCAAGGACGACGTGCTCAGCGAGTTCAGCCACGAGATCAACCACGCCACCGTGGCCGAGCGGCTGGCGCGCGTCAGCGACCCGCTGGCCGCTTGAACCCTGCCCCCCTCATCCCTCTCCCCAACTCCGCAACACCCCCATGTCTTCCCGTCAACACATCGTCGCCCTCGTCCTGCTGTCCAGCCTGGCTGCCTCCACCTCGGTGGCCCTCTCCCAAGGCGCCCCGGCCACCCCCGCTGCTGCGGCATCGGCGGCCGAACCCGCGGCCACCGCCTACGTCCCCCGCCCCTGGACCTACCAGACCAGGCAACTCAGCCGCAACGACGTCGACAAGCTGCTGGGCAACCCCAAGAAGCTGCTCGTGATCGACGTGCGCCGGCCCGATGAGCTCAGCAAGTACGGCAGCCTGCCCGTGTACCTCAACATCCAGCTCAAGGACCTGCCCCAGGCGCTGGACTACATCCCGCGCGACCGCCAGATCATCCTGGTCTCCAACCGCGCCCACCGCGGCGGGGTCGCGGGCGACTTGCTCTCCAGCAAGGGGTTCAAAGTGGCGGGCGCCCTGGGCTCGGAGGACTACCGCGAGGCCGGCGGCACCATCATCAAGGTGACGCCGCCGGTGCGCACCGCCACCGCCCCGGCGGCGGCCCCGGCCCCTGCCGCGAACTGATCGCATCGAACCCAACGCAGGCAGGAGAGCGACATGGCTGTGGCAGCTGAACCCGACGCGCGACAAACCCCCACCGTGCGCGTGCGCGTGTGGGACGCCCCGCTGCGCATCTTTCATGGATTGCTGCTGGCCGCCGTGGCCACGGCCATCGCCACGGGCCTGGCGGGCGGCGACTGGATGACCTGGCATGCACGCGCTGGCCTGGCCATCGTGGGCCTGCTGGCGTTTCGCCTGGCCTGGGGCCTGGTGGGCTCGCCCACCTCGCGCTTCAGCCACTTCCTGCCCACGCCCGCGCGTGTGAAGGCCTACCTGCAAGGTCGCTGGCACGGCATCGGCCACAACCCCCTGGGGGCGCTGTCGGTCATCGCCTTGCTGACGCTGCTGGGGGCGCAAGTGGGCACGGGGCTGTTCAGCAACGACGACATCGCTTTCAGCGGGCCGCTCGCGCCGTTGTTGAGCGAAGAGCAGGTCAGCGCGTGGACCGGCTGGCACCGCTGGCTCATCAACGGCCTGTACGGACTCATCGGACTGCACCTGGCGGCCATCGCATTCCACGCCATCGTCAAGCGCGACCCGCTGGTGCCCCCGATGGTGACGGGCTGGAAGCGGCTGCCCCCCGAGCAAGCCGCCCAGGCCCCCGACCTGAGTGGCGGCACCCGCTGGCGGCGCACCCTGGCCGGGGTGCTGGCCCTCGCCCTGGCCGCGGCCGCGGTGTGGTGGGCCAGCGGCGCGTGGATCGCGTCCCCACCTCCAGCGGCCCCGGCAACCGGCACCCAAGCGCCCGCAGCCCCCACCCCCACCTGGTGACGCGTTGCTCCGCGCATATGCAACTGCGCTTTCATTCGTTCTCCTCAGAAGGACGCCCTCCTAGCATTCACCCATCGTTCATTCCATTGCATTCACCATGACGAACAAGACCTTCTCCCGTCGCGCCATTTCCTCCCTCGCCCTGGCCGCCGTCGTGGCCCTGGGTGGCCTGAGCGGCGTCGCGCACGCCAAGGACATCTCGCTGCTCAACGTGTCGTATGACCCGACCCGCGAGTTCTACTCCGAGTACAACGGCGCCTTCGCCAAGTTCTGGAAGGCCAAGACCGGCGACAACGTCACCGTCAAAGCCTCGCACGGCGGCTCGGGCAAGCAAGCCCGCTCCGTGATCGACGGCCTGGACGCCGACGTCGTCACCCTGGCCCTGGCCTATGACATCGACGCCATCGCCGAGAAGGGCCTGCTCAAGACCGACTGGCAAAAGGGCTTCAAGGGCAACAGCTCGCCCTACACCTCGACCATCGTCTTCCTGGTTCGCAAGGGCAACCCCAAGCAGATCAAAGACTGGTCTGACCTGATCAAGCCGGGCGTGGGCGTCATCACCCCCAACCCCAAGACCTCCGGTGGCGCCCGCTGGAACTACCTGGCCGCCTGGGCCTACGAGCTCAAGAAGACCAGCTCCGAAGACAAGGCCAAGGCCTTCGTCGGCAAGCTGTTCGAGAACGTGCCCGTGCTCGACTCCGGTGCCCGCGGCTCCACCGTGACCTTCGCTGAACGCGGCCAAGGCGACGTGCTGCTGGCCTGGGAAAACGAAGCCCACCTGTCGCTCAAGGAGTTCGGCGCCGAGAAGTTCGACATCGTCTACCCGAAGTTCTCGATCTATGCTGAGCCGCCCGTGGCCATCGTGGACAAGGTCGTCGACAAGCGCGGCACCCGCGACGTGGCCAAGGCCTACATCGAGTACCTCTACAGCGCCGAAGGCCAGGACCTGGCCGGCAAGCACTTCTACCGCCCGACGGACGCCAAGGCCGCAGCCAAGTACGCCAAGCAGTTCCCCAAGCTGGAGCTGGTCAAGATCGACGACGTCTTCGGCGGCTGGGCCAAGGCCCAGAAGACGCACTTCTCGGACGGCGGTCAGTTCGACCAGATCTACACCAAGAAGTGATCCAGGCATTGATTTGAGCAAGTGGGGGTGCCCGGGACGCGAGCTTCGCTCCCTAAGGCACTTTGACAGCGGTCCCGACTTCGTCGGGGCCGCTTTTTTTGACCCCAACTCAGGAGGCCACGAACTGCGCCGCGTCGCCCTCGGCCGCCAAGGCCGCGTCGTCGTGCTGTCCCAGCAGACCGTGGCGTTTGAGCTGCGTGCGCAGCATGTTGCGCGTGATGCCCAGCAGGCGGGCCGTGCGCACCTGGTTCTGGCCCGCGTGCGCGAAGGCCACATGCACCAGGGTCGACTCCACGGTGTCGAACACCGCGTCCTCGCCTTGCTGCAGCAAATCGGCCAAGGCCGACTGCAAGCGCTCCAGCGCGCCGCCGCCGTCGTGCGGACGCGAGCCAGGCGCCACGTCCTGGGCCACGTCCCGCGCCACACCCGGCGCCGCGCGATGCGCCCCGTCTGACGACGAGGCGCCACCCTGGGCAGCCAGGCCACCCACCACCAGGCGGGACGGCTCCTGCGCCAGCCCGGTCGTCAGTGGCACCAGCCGGATGTCGGCCGGCTCGATGCAGTGATCGCGGCACACGATCAAGGCGTAGTGGATGACGTTTTCCAGCTCGCGGATGTTGCCCGGCCAGCTGTAGGCCAGCAGCGCGGCCTGCGAGGCCTCGCTCACGCGGACCTCGTCCAGGCTGAGGCGGCCGCGGTAGACCGAGATGAAGTGACGCACCAGCGGCAGGATGTCGGCTGGGCGCTCGCGCAGCGGCGGCAGGCGCACGCTGGCCACGCTCAGGCGGTAATACAGGTCGGCGCGAAAGTGCTGCGCCTCCACCGCCCGCTTCAAGTCGATGTTGGTGGCCGCCACCAGGCGCACGTCCAGCGGGATGCCGCGACGCGAACCCAGCCGCACCACCTGGCGCTCTTGCAGCACCCGCAGCAGCTTGACTTGCAAGGCCAGCGGCAGGTCGCCGATTTCATCGAGGAACAAGGTCCCGCCGTTGGCCGCCTCGAACCAGCCGGCGCGCGACTGGGAAGCGCCCGTGAACGCACCCGACTCGTGGCCAAACAGCTCCGCGTCGATCAGGCTCTCGCTGAAGGCCCCGCAGTTCACGGCCACGAAGGGGCCCTTGCGTCCACTGACGGCGTGGATGTGGCGAGCGATCAGCTCCTTGCCCGTGCCGGTTTCACCGGTCACCAGCACGGTCGCTTCGCTGTTGGCGATGCGCTCGACGTCCTGCAGCAAACGCAGGGAGCCGGGGTCATGAAAGACCAACGCCTTCGCCCGGATGGACAAAGGCGCGGTCGGCGAATCGGGCAGGGTCAGCAAACGCTCGGGCATCGGCCATTCACCTCGCGGCGTCACGGGAGGCCGAGCCGCGGATCAGCACGAAGGCCTGCACCTGAACCTGGCCGTTGTTGCGCCAGACCAGCTGGTCCACGGCCTCGTACTGCAAGGTCTCGCGCGGGCGCACCAGGTGGCGCTGGCCTTCGAGGATCACGTCGAGCACGCCGGTGGAGACCACCACGTTGACGCGCCTCACCGACATGGCCACGGGCAGGCTCAAGGAAGCACCTGGCGCCAGTCGCAACTCATAAAAGGCATCGTGGTGGCCGTCTCGGGCCTGCTGCAGCGGGCGCAGCTCGCCGGCGCGAACCGGCAGCGTGAAAGGGCTGTCAGGCGGCGGCTGCAGCAGCAAAACGGAGTCATCGTGCGTGGACTCCAGGAACCACGACACCGAGACGCCCAGCGCCTTGGCCACCTGCCACAGCGTCTTGATGCTGGGGATGCTCTTGCCCTGCTCGACCTGGCCCAGCATGGCGCGAGACACGCCGCTGTGCGCAGCCAGCTGCTCCAGCGAGAAGCGCTGCTGTTTGCGCAGACGGCGCAGGTTGCTGCCCACCAGAGAGCACACCACGGCCTCGTTGACCGAAGGCCGGGTCGCCGGACCCGCCGGCGCGGAGGCCCCGGCCGAGCCAGGCACCCGGTCCTGACGCGCAGACGTCGGGCCAGGGCGATCGGGCCGCGCACGGCTGTGCAACGGAGCCTGCGGGTCGCGGACCCAGACGGTGGCGGGGGCGGTCATGTGGGCGTCCTCTGAATGGTCGTTGTGACTGAGCCTGCACACGATAGCCACGCCCCCCTCAAGCGACAACGACCGCTTTTGCATGGTCATGTTCGCTTTGTGCATGAACGCCCCGGTGGCCCGCCGGTATCCACAAGCCGCAGCCTCACATGCGAAAAAGGCGCTTCCCGTGGCGCGCGCCCCTGCTTAAGGTTCGAGCCATGAACGCGCCCCACCTCAGCCCCTCGGCGTCGCACCTCGCCACGACGCGCCCTCAGGCCCGCTCGCTGCCCCGCGAGCACGCTCAGCGTGCGTCGATCCGGGTTCTGGTGATCCCCGGTCTGCGCAACAGCGGCGAAGCCCACTGGCAGACCTGGCTGCAGCGCCAGTACGCCGGCGCCGTGCGCGTCAACCAGCACAACTGGCACGAAGCCGACCTGTCGGCCTGGGCCGACCGCATCGACCAGGTCGTCGCCCACGCCAGCCGCCACACACAGTGGATCGCCGTGGCCCACAGCTTCGGCAGCCTCGCGCTGGCGCAGCACCTGGCCTGGCGGGCGCAGCGCGAACAACAAAGTGCATCCGTCGCCGATGCAGCTGGCGTCGGCCCCCGACACAGCCGCATCGTCGCCGCGCTCATGGTCGCGCCCGCCGACCCCGTCAAGTTCAGCCTGACCGAGGCCCTGCCGCAGCACAACCTGGGCCTGCCCCTGAGCGTCATCGGCAGCGAGAACGACCCCTGGATGCCCCTGGAGCGCGCCCGCGAATGGGCTCACCGCTGGGGCGGTGGCTTCATCAACCTCGGTGCGGTCGGCCACATCAACACCGAATCGGGCTTCGGCCCCTGGCCGCTGTCGCGCCAGAAGGTGGACCACCTCATCCGACAGCAGGTGTTGCGTCAGCCGAGCCGATGCAGCTGCGAGGACCAAACGAGCTGACTGACTTCGAAGGTGTGGGATGCTCTGACCCATGTCGGAGCCCACTCCCCCCCTTGTCCGAATCACGCTGATCGGGCCGATGCGTGTCGAGCATGCATCTGGTGCTCAAGCGTCGTTTCGCTATGAAAAGCTCAAGGCGTTGCTGGCCTACCTGATTTGCCACCCATCTCAGGCTCACCCTCGCGCCGAACTGGCCCGCCTGCTGTGGCCAGACGGCACCACCGAGGCCGCATTGAACAACCTGCGACGCGCCCTTTTTGATCTTCGCAAGTTGTTCGAATCCCTGCACACCCCCTGCCCTTTGAGCTCGGACAGGCGCGTGGTCCAGTGGCGCACGACAGCCGAGGTGCACGTCGAACCCTTCCAGGTGGTTCACCCCGACGCCCACGGCGTCTTCCTGGAGAACGTGCAGTTGGACGACTGTCCGGCTTGGCAACAGTGGCGGCAGCAGCAACGTGAACAGCTCAGGCAGGAACGGCTGGCCAACCTGGACGAGCAAGTCCACCGGTGCGAACGGCGTGGCGAATGGGAGCAGGCCATCGGTTTCGCCGAGCTGAGGGTCAACGCCAGCCCAGAGCACGAAGCGGGTCACCGGCAACTGATCCGGCTGCTGATTCAGCACGGGCAACGTGCCAGGGCAAAGGTGGCTTACGAGGCCTGCCTGGCCATGCAGCAGCGCCACTGGGGACTGCCACTGGACGAGCAGACTTTGGCACTGGGTCGGGCCCTGCAGGACGCAGATCACGTTGTGGAAACCGCACGGGTTCGCTCGCCCATCACCTTGCTGGTGGTTCACCTTGCCGCACAGGACCCGGATGCCGCGGGTTCGCACTGGCACGCCGACCGGCCGTTGCTGGGCGGCCGCCTCAGCCGCCTCTCGGCCAGGCTGCTGGTGGTGAGTTTCGGTGGGGCCGCGGCGCTGGAACACACACCGCAGCGGGCGTGGGAGGTGTTGCGACGCCAGCTGGACCTGGACGCCGGCCAATCCAGCGCGACCTGGCAGGCTGCGATTGCGCACGGCGGCACCGTCCTCGCCCCAGGCTACCCCACGCCCGACGCCAGCGGACAGGTGCTCTCCGAGGCGCTGGCTTTGGCGTTCGCCACACCCATGGGGCACATGCAGCTCAACGCCGCGGCGCTGTTGATGCTCAAACGAGACCTCCCGCCTGCGCCCCCCTCCATCGGCACGCGCTTTCAGGCCCTCTCGGCTTTGCCCCCTCTGCGCCCGAACGCCTCGTTCTGCCCCTGGATGAGCGATGCCGAAACATCGCCAGTGGGACGTGACAAGGAAGTCGAACGACTCAGGGCCTGGTGGGCTGATGGCCTCGGACAGGGCTCTCGCCGACTCCACGTCGAGGGCGATGGGGGACTGGGCAAGACGCGCCTGCTCAGACACCTCGGCGCCCACTGCATCGGCCAAGGCGGCAAGGTCCTCCTGATTCAAGCCGACCCGCTGTTCAGGCATCACCCCTGGCAAGCGCTCAAGCAATCGGTCCAGGGTCAGGTGCAGGACGCCTCAAACCGACCCGAAAGCTGGCGGCTGAGGCGATTGCGCCGAGCCTGGGGAGGGGCGCTGAAGAGGCAGGCCGAGACCTGGGACGGCCTCACCAGGCTGCTGGAGTTGCCCTCAACGCTGGACGACCCGCTGATCTCGGCGGACCAACAACGCGCCCGCATGGAGGCTGGCCTGTTCGGTTTGTTGAAACTGTGGTGCGGCGACCTCCCGCTGCTGCTCATCGTGGAAGACACCCACTGGCTGGACGAGGCCACGTGGCAGGCCGTCGTGCGCCTCAGTGAACGAGCAAACTGGCCGCGTCACTGGAAGGTGGTCAGCTCTGCCCGCACGGGGGAAGGTCAGGCACCCACGCAAGATCAACTGACCCTGCTCCCCCTGACGCCCGCGGCGGCCAACGAGCTGGCACACCAACTCGTTGTTGCGGCAGACATGCGCATCCCCGAGGACACGCTGGCCGAACTGGCGGCCCGTGCGGAAGGCGTGCCGCTGTTCCTGGAACAGCTCATCCACGCACACCAGAGGGCGCACGGTGAACGGATCGCCCCGCCCCCCACCTTGAACGAACTCCTGCTCACCCGCATGCAGGGCCTGGGCGCCCACCTGGCGCTGGTGCAGTCCGCTGCATGCACGGGCCGCACCATCGACCTGACCTTGCTGATGCACCAGCAAGGCACCTCCTCGCTGCAGTTGCAACTGGGCCTGGAGTCCTTGCAGAGGGCGGGCATCGTGCAGTGCAACGGCGAGCACTGGAGCTTCCGTCACGCATTCATCCAGGCCGCAGCACACGCCTCGATGCCGGATGACGTGCGTCGGCGAGTGCATCGCCAACTCGCTGACATCATGCGAACTCGCACCCCCGACCGGATTCGAGAGGCCCCAGAGCGACTGGCCCAGCACCTGCACGAAGCGGGAAGCCCAGATGCCCCCGCAGCCTGGCTGGCCGCCGCTCGCCACTTCAACCGACGCTCCGAGCCTGACGCAGCCAGGCATCACCTGCAGCAAGGCCTGAACGCACTGCCTTTGCTGCAAGACGAAGCCACACGGCAGGACATGGCATTCAGGCTCTGGGTCGAGCGAGGGCACACGCTGGTGGCCCTGAACGGCTACGGCAGCGAGTCGAGCCGCGGGGCCTATGCGACCGCACTCGCGATGGCCGACCGCCTCTCCGACGAAGGCGATCTCTTCCAGTTGATGTGGGGGTTGTGGCTGGGCAGCAGAACGGTCGAAGAACAGGCACCACCCATGTCTTTTGCCGAGCGGCTGGAACGGGCTGCGCGCGACAGCACGGACCCGGGCATCCACCTTCAGGTCAACTACGCCTTCGGCAACAACCACTTCTGGCTGGCGCAATACCCAGCTGCTCGGGGCAGGCTTGAGGCCGCCGTGGCCCTGTCCAGTCGGGTCGACGACACCCAGATGATCGCCCTGTATGGAGAGGCCAGCCACGTGTGCGCACAGGCCTTCCTGTCGTGGCTCGACTGGCTTGAGGGCGACACCGAGAAGGCCTTGTGGCGAGCCGATGACTCCGTGGCACGAGGCCGCCGCACCGGTCACGCTCACACCCTGTGTTTCGCACTGGCCTTCTCAGCCACGCTGCAACGCTACCTGGACCGCGCCGATGCGGCAGCCAAGCAAGCCGCCACCCTGGCGGCCCTGGCCAGCGAGCACCGGTTGGGGCTCTGGCAGGCCACCGCGGCGGCCGTGGCAGGCTGGGCGCAAGCCCGCAGCGGCGACCCTGCAGGCCTCGCACCGATCCGCACCGGCCTGGCCGGGGCAAAGCAGGCCATGGCCGCGGTGGAGACCACATTCCAGGCGTTCCTGGCCGATGCCCTGGTGCACCTGCGCCAATGGGACGAGGCCTTGCTCGTCATCGATGACGGCCTGCGAACGGCTCACGCCATCCCGGACACCTACCTGCTGCCAGAGCTGATGCGACTGCGTGCCCATGCGCAAGCGGCACTGGATCCACCAGACAAAGCAGCCTGCGAGGCCACGCTTCAGGCCGCACAGGACATCGCCGAGGCACAAGGCGCTGTGGCGCTGAGCCGCAAGTTGGCACTCAGCCGGCGGGTTCTGCTCGGCTGAGCCCCAACCCCCCTTGCTCAGGGCGGGCTCACGTTGGCGCGCTTTTCAACCACACCTGCCTTGATGTGCGTTGCCTGGCTGCCCTCGCGTCGCTGAGCGTTGAAGCTGCCCCGGGCATCGTCCAAGCCCACCTTGTTCGTCGGCTTCTCCGAGGCCTTCGGCGGCACAGGGGGTTTGGCCGGCGGGGTCACGGGCGGCTTGGCAGGCGGCTTGACCGGGGGCTTGGGCGGCGTCACGGGTGGGGTCTTGCCCGAGGGTGGGGTCTTGCCCGAGGGGAGCTTCTCCACCTCGTCGCGCGTCTGGGTCTCCTTGACCGTCATCGTCAAGCCCACCTTGGCGCCACCGGCTTCGTGCAGCGTGCGTGCGTCTCTCTCCACGATCTGCCCCCCCGCCAACACCGAGGCCTTGCCCTTCTCCGCGGACACCTGCGTGCCCACCAGCGTCGTGTCACCACCGGAAGACAAGCGCACGTTGCCCGATTGACTGAGCACCACCGCGCCCTTTTCAACGCTGGACTTCTGAACCCCCACGTCGACCTGCGAGCCCCCCGTCACCGAAGACTCAGTCTTGATCTTGCCGGCGCCCTTTTCCTGCTCCTTGCCGGCCCCAGCGCTCAGGCCCACCCCCACCGACACCGACGAGGATGTGTCCCGCTTGGCTTCGACCGTCAGGTCTCCCTTGGCGACCACGTTGACGTCGCCTTGCGCCCCCAGCTCGGTCCCGACCAAACGGGTGTTGCCGCCACTGCGGATGTCGATGGTGCCCCCCTGGACACTGGCCGCCTGCTGAGTGCTGGACCGCTGATCATCGTGCTTGTGGTCAGCCTGCAGGCTGACCGTGCCACTCTTGGTCTGCTTGTCTGCCTTGCCACCGGTGGCGCCACCGACACCGAACGACGCGCTGCCACCATTCGATGTCTCGCTGCGGGTGCTGGTGGCGGCGTCGAAGGTGACGTTGCCGCCGGCATCCACCGACGTCGATTCACTGCCGCGCAACTTGGTGCCCTCGAAGCTGGCATCGCCATCGGTGATGACCTGCAGTTTGCCGCCACCGCTCAGGCTCGCCACGCGAGCCGTGCTGGACTGGGTCTGGGTGGTGCCGCCTTCGCCGGCCACGCTGATCTCGCCACCCACCACCGACTTGGCGTTGACGTTGACCGTCACCGCCACGGCGCCTTTGGCGTCGGTCTGCGTGGAGCTGGCGGTGTCGCGAGCCGCCGTCACCTTGAGCGAGCCCGCCTGCAAACGCACGTCGCCATCGGCGGCCAGTTGGGTGCCTTCCAGCAGGGTCTGGCCCTTTGAGCTGGAGTTCAGCTGGCCTCCCACCTGGATGGTGGAGGCCACGGCCTCACTGGCCTGGCTGCTGCCCACCGAATGCTGGTGCTCTGCCCTCACGCGCGCGCCCACCGAGGCGTCCGCATCGGCTCCACCATTGACGCTGGCGCCGGCAGAGGCCCCCGCGTACAGGCCGTAGCGACCTTCGCTCTGGTGAGATTCGGTGTTGCTGTAGCTGGTGTTCTTGGCCGCCAGGCTGGAGAGGGTGTCGGCCTTCTGGGTCATGTCGCCGCCCACCTCGATGGCGGTGCCCACGTCGGTGATGTTGCCCTGCGCCACGCGCGTCAGGTCACCTCCCGTGCGAATGCTCGACACCCTGGCCGTGGTGCGGCCCTCGGTCGATTTGCTGCCCGAGTTGTTGACGAAGTAGCCGCCCTCGACTTGCGCCGAAGCATCCGCACCCGCCAGCACCTGCCCCTTGGCACCGGCCTTGGCCTCGGCATCCAGGTACAGCCCCGTGGTGGTGACGTTGCGGGTGGAGCTCTTCTCGTGCAGGTCCTGCGCGGCTTCGAATCGCTGGTTGCGGGCCTGGATCACAGCCGATCCGTCGGCCTGGATGTCCGAGCCCTTGACCCGCAGGTCGTCCTTGACATCGAGCTTCATGTCGCCGCCAGCGCTCAAGCCACTTGCCACGTGGGTGACCTTGCGCGAGCTCTCGCTGGACGCATCGACCTTGAGCAGAGACAGCTTGTTCTGCGAGCTCGCCGAGCCCTCTGCGCTGGCGTTCATGTCGGTGACGTTGCCCGTCGTGGCCTGGGCTCCGCCTTTGACCTCGTTGCGGCTGCCCGCCAGCAGGCCGATGCCCACGTCGATCCGGGTGGTCTTCGTGGTGTCGCGGTCCTCGGCCGTGGTGATCTCAACCGAGCCGGCCTGGATGCCCAGGTCACCCTGCGACTTGACCTGCGAACCCGCGACCTGGAGCTTGTCCTTGACGCGCAGGTTGACCGATCCGCCCGAGAGTTCGCTGCCGGTGTGGGTCAGCTTGTCCTTTTCGGTGGTGCGGGTCTGCACATCCACGAAGCGCAGTTCCGACTCGGTTGCAGCGCGCGCACCCGCCCCAGCCGAAGCGCCAGCGGTGCCGGCAACACTGGTTGCGCGGTCGGCACGGGCCGCTGCCTGTGCGTCGGCGTCGGCACTGTTCGTGGTGCGGGCCATCAAACCGATGTTGGTCTCCGTGGTGCTGGTTCGGCTGGTTTCGGTGTTCTGGCCGGCCTGGATGGTGACGTTCTGCGCAGAAACATCCAGCGCCCCGCCAGCCTTCAGGTCCGAGCCACGCAGCAGCACCTCGCGCTGCGCCTGCACGGTCGCCCCCTTGCCGAAGCTCACCGAGCTGCCGCGACTCTGGGTGGACTCGCTGCTGAACTCGGTGCGGGTGTTGCTGACAAAGGCCAGCCCCCCTTTGCCTTCGGCTTCGGCCGAGGCCTGGGCGCCGGCGCCGGCCTGAGCAACCTGCTGGTCGGCGTTGTGCTTTGCTTGGGCCTCGGCGGACGACTTCGAGTCCGACTTGCCCTCACCCTTGACCACCTTGAGCAGGCTGGTCGTGTCCGTGACCGAGGTGGTCTTGCTGTAATCGTGCGCGTCGATCGCCTTCACGTCACGCGCCTGCAGCACCCCCTCGCCCTTGACATCGACCTTGGAGCCTTGCACCAGCAGGTCCCCCGAAGTGCGGGCGCTCAGGTTGCCGCCCACCTGCAAGGTGCTGGCCACCACCTTGCCCTTCTCCGTGTCCGTCGTGGTCTTGGACGTGCCCCAGACGCCCCCGCCCACGCCCCAGCCACTTTGGTCCGTTCGGCTTTGCGTTTGGGTGGTGTCCATGCGGTTGATGACCTGGATGCCATCGCGGGCCTGCAAATCGGCGTTGCCGGCGGCCGTGACGTCGCTGCCAGCCAGCACGATCTCCTTGCCCGCATCCATGACCAGGTCCCGTCCCACGCTGAGGGTCGACTTGACCTGGGTGACGCTCGCGGTCTTCTCATGCTGGGTGGTCAGGACCCCGTCTTTCTGGGTGCTCTGGTGAGACTCGCTTGAGCTGCGTTTGGCGATCGAGTCGAAGGTGATCGCGCCATCGGCCACCAGCGAAGCCGAGCCACCCGCCTGCATGCGTGCACCGATGTTGTCGATGTCGCCACCCGCCTTGAGTTGCAGGTTGCCCGTCGAGGCGATCACCGCCTCGGGCCCCACCACCGTCTGGCCATTGCGCTCCTGTGCCAGGGTTCGGTTGACGATGTCACCCGAAGTCGACGCCAGGCTGACGTTGCCGCCCTTGATCGCCCCAGACAGGTTGACGATGTCGCCTTGCGAGACCACCGTGAGCTGACGATCGCCACTCAGCGTGCCGCCGTTGTTGTCCAACCGGCTGACCGCCAGTTGCACGTCGTGGGCCGCGATGACGCTGCCCCGATCGATGCTGGCCAGCGTTTGCCTGGACAGGTAGACCACCGGGGCGAGCACCACCTGATCCCCGACCAGGGTCTTGACCATCCAGACCAGGTCGCTCTTGAGTGCGGCTTGCTGCGTGGCGCTGAGCGGCTCGCCATAGGTGAAGCCCAGCTCACCGGCTTGCTTGACCGCCTGGCTCATCAAGGTGCGCATCTGCTGAGCGTCGCTGTGCCCGGCATCCGCCAACCAGGTTCGACCGGTCTGAGCCGCCACCTGCTGACGCACCAGCAAGGCTTCGTAGTTGCCATCGCCCATGCGCTTGATGAGGCGATCCGGGTCCCAGCCCAGCTCGCGGGTCAGCAGATCGGAGCCGGCGAACTGCCCGGCAGCCAGGTAGAGCGGGTTGGTCTCCACCAGGTACTTGGCACGCGGATCTGCGATGGTGATGTACTGGCCATTGCCGCCACCGGGCAGGCTCACGCGGATGCCGCCGAACTGCAGGTGGCTCACGCCCGGAGGCAGGCCGATCTGATCGGGTCGAACCGGCTCGCGAACCTGGGCCGCGGCCTCGGTCAGGCCCGCCACCGGCTTGGCGTTGGATGCCACGTTGCCCACGGGTCCGCCCTGCTTGCGATCGGGGTCGTCGCCCAGGAAGACCGAGCCTCCCGGGGTGCCACCCGGCGCGGGTGGCGTGACATCAGGCCCCCCAACCACAGAAGCCTGCTTGGGCGTGCCATTCAAGCTCAATCCAAAGCCGCTGCCCGTCAACTTGTCGGCGTAGACACCCGCGCCAAAGCTGCGAACCTTCAGCAGCACAGGGGCCTCTTCGGTCCACTCACCGTAGCCCTCACCGTGTTTGCACAAGTGGTTCCAGCACCAGTGGATGTGCGCCACACGGGTCTTGCGGTGGCCGTAGCGCTTGAGCTCCAGGCTGTTGTTGGTGAACGTGGCGTTGCTGCGATCCGACTCGATGTGGATCGCCTTGGCCGACAAGGTTCCACCGTGGTTGAGCGCGGTCTGGAACCCCGTGATGGACAGGGTTCCACCCGCGGTCATCTGGGCGTGGAAGGTGGGCAGGCCATTGAGGTTGGTGTAGCCATTGCCCAGGACCTGGTCGGTGCCCCAGGTCACCCAGTGGCGGGTGTACTCCCAGGTGCTGCCACCCTTGCCATCTTCCACCCAGGACGGATCGCTGCCGCCTTCTTCGCTGAACCGATGGGTCTGGACCGTCCAGTCTCCGCGCAGCTTGTTCTCGAACACGCGGGCCTCAACGAACAAGTCCTGCCGCGCGTTGATGGTGCTTTCGTTGCGCAGGTGATCGGCCCGGATGACAACGGTCTTGCCTTCGACCACACCCTGGGCGTGGTCCTCATCGGTTCGGTTGCTGAACAGGCCGTGGGATGCATCGATGTGCAGGTCTTCGGCGCTCCACAACGTGCCCCAGTTGACCAGGTCCTTGTTGGAGGAAACCTCCACCTGGCCCAAGCCGGAAATCGCTGCGCCAAGCTCGTTGATCAGGTTGCTGGTGTTCAACCTCAGAGCATTGCCGGAGTAGATCAGCCCGAAGTTGCGGAAATCCTGATCGATGCGGACGTCCAGCAGGCTGTTGCCATTGAGCGAACCCATGATGCGGCTGCTGTCGGTGTTGTTCAGCGAGCCGACACTGATGTCCAACTTGCCTTGTGTGCTCAGCGTGCTTCGGGCCTTCAGCACCAAGGTCTGCGCACGCAGCTTCATGGCCTGGGCGGACATCAAGGCCCCCTCGTCCTGCACCACGTCTTTGGCTTGCACATCGAGTGTGGCCGCAGACTGCAGGCGATTGCTGTTGGACAGCAGCCCCTTGACCACCAGGGTCACGTCACCATCGGCCGCCCACTGTCCGCGGTTGTCGAGCGAGTCCGCTTGCACGTCGATGTCCCCAATGGACAGGATGCGCCCCGTGGACTGGTTGATCAGCTCGCCCGCCCGAATGGACATGGCCCCGTCACCCAGCAGCTGACCTGAGTTGCTCAAGCGTTGGGCGCTGACCGAGTAGCCGCCTGTGGCGTGGGTGAGTCCCGCTTGCGTGAACAGCCCGCTGACCTCGATCAGCGAGGGCGCCGCCCCCCCTGCGGTCGACAGGAACCAATTGCCCTCCTGCGTGAACGACCCCGCCCAGATGTCCGATCTCTGGGCGGCCTGGACCCACCCCACCGACAGGTTGTGCAGCTGCACAGCCCGCACACCCAAGGCACCATCGGACAGCATTTGGCCGCTGTTGCTCAGGCTCGCCAAGGCACCTGATGTGCCCTGCAGCGCCAGACCTTGCTGACCATACAAGGTGCCTTCGTTGCTCAGGGCGTGGGCCGTCAGGGACAGCAGGCCGCCGCGTGCCGCCACCGCGCCTGCGTTGCTCACCAGCCCCGTGGCCCAGATCGACAGCGCGCGGGCCCGCAAGCCGGCTTTCTTTGCGTTGTTCAGGGCGACCTGATCGACGCCTGCTCCCGTCAAGACCAGGTCCAGGTCGCCCCCGACCCACACCTCGCCCAGGTTCTCCAGCCCCCAGGCTCGCCAGGCCCAGTCGCCCGACGCGTTCAGGGTGCCGGAGTTGTGCCAAGCGCCGGTCAGCGTCCAGCTGCTGCGGGCACCGGCTGACATGGCCCCGATCCAGGTGCCTGCGTTGCGGCCCTCGCGGGCCTGCAAGGTCGTGCCCTGCCCCGCCTGGACCACGCCGCCGGCGTCGTTGCGCACCTCGTCGGCTGACAGCGACAGCGAGCCGTCGGTGGAAAGCTGCCCCAGGTTGTGCAGGTCCAGGCTCGCCGCGCCGTCCACCCCGCTGGCCACCCAGTCGCCGCGGGCGTGCATGCGCCCGCGGTTCACGAGGCTGGCCGCACGCAACTCGGCACGCCCCCCCACCAACCAAGCGCCCGTGTTGTCCAAGGTGGCGGCCCCGGTGCCTTGCCAAACCAGGTCCTGCGCCACCGCGAGCGAGCCCGTGTTGGACCAGGCATCGGCCCAGGCCAACAGCCCCCCCGCCGACTGCGTCACACCCGACTGCCGCCAACTGCCCGCCACCCTCACCTCATCCGGTGCGACCGCGGCCTGGGCCGACAGCACCCAGCTGCCCGACTGCAGCAGGCTGCCCAACTCCGCCCGTGTGCCCTGACGGGCTTGCATCAAACCGAGGTTTTCCAACTGCTGAGCGGCCACTTCCAGCCGCCCATCGGTGACCAGTCGACCGCTGTTGAGCAAGCCCACCATGGGCGACGCCGCACCACCTTGCAAGCGCATGAGGCCCTGGGCAAACAGGGTGCCCGCGTTGTTCAACCGCTGCGCTTCCAGGTCCAATCCCGCGCGCGAACGCATGACGGCTTGCGCCCCCTGCACCAGCCCCTGCTGATCGCGCAACTTGATCGACAACGGCCCGTCACTGGAGACCACGCCCTGGTTGTCCAGGTGATCCGCCTCCACCGACAAG
The DNA here is from genome assembly GCA_016000265.1 of Burkholderiales bacterium. Taxonomy (GTDB): domain Bacteria; phylum Pseudomonadota; class Gammaproteobacteria; order Burkholderiales; family Burkholderiaceae_C; genus Aquabacterium. Next base: position 81,935 of record JAECRL010000001.1, on the reverse strand, counting down.
GCGCGCGCCGACTCCATCTCGCCCGTGTTGCGCCAGCCGCCGCTCAAGGCCAGCACATCGCTGCCCGCCAAGGCCTGCGTCGAGGTCACCCAACTGCCCTGGTTGTCCAGGCTGGAGGCCAAAACGCGGCTGCCCGTGCGCGCCTGGACCTTGGCGCCCGCGTCGTTGCGGGCCCGACCCAGCTTGAGCGTCATGTCGGCGTCGCTCTGCAAGCGACCGGTGTTGTGCAGTTCGGCCACGCCATCGGCCGCCAGGCCACGGACCTCCAGGCCCGACCGAGCCTGGCTCACGCCATGGTGATCGATCTGGTCGGCGTGCACGCGCAGCACGCCGCCTTCGGCACTCAGCTGACCGCCATGCACCCAATGCCCGGCACGCAAGCTCACCTCACCTGCCAGGCTCACGATCGCCTGCCCCGAAGCGGCTTGCGTGCTCAAGCGCGAGCCCCCAGCGTCCAGCGACAGGTGGCGGCCGGCCTGCATGGCCGAGTCGCCCAGGCTCAGCTCGCCCGCCAGGGAGCGCCAGCTCAGGTCCTGCCCCGACTGGAAGGCCGAGGTGCGAGCCGATGCCTGCGCGGCCAGCATGACCAGGTCACGACCGGCAAACAACTGGGCGCCCATGGCTTGCAGTGCACCCACGGCATCCACGCGCACATCCTGCTTCGCACTCACCGACGCATCGGCCAAAAAAATGGCTTGCTCGCCAGCATGGCTTGAGCGCAAATCCACGCTGCCCTGCGCCGACACCTTGCCGCGCAACTCAACCTGCCCCGACACGCTGATCTGAACGTCCGCCACGCTGGCGGCCATGTCACCTCGCATGCGCACGCCCACGCCCGAATCGGTCGCCATCAAGCGGATGCGCTGTGCGTACATGCCGCCCAGGGTCGACGAGTCCAAGGCATAGAGCGGCGTCTCACCCTGTGCGGTGAGCGAGGCGGTGGCCTGCCGATCGCCGTACGACCAGCCCTGGCTGCCCAGCACCACCATGAGGTCCTGCGCGTGCACGGGGCCCTCCAACTGCACCGAGCGCGCCACCAGGTCCAGCACCTGCTGAGCATTCGCATTGAGGCCCTCGCCGGTGATGCGGATGTCGCCCCGGCTCACGTCCAAGCCCTGGAAACGCCCCGCCTCGTCAAAACGAGGCACCCCCGAGCTCAAGGTCACCCGGTCGGTGTTGATGAAGCCGCAGCCCGAGCAGGTGATGCCATAAGGGTTGGCAACGATCACGTCGGCCCGCCCGCCCAACACCTCGGTGAAACCGGCCAGCGTCGACCGGTTGTTGCTCACCACCTCGTTGAGGATGACCGACGCAGACCGAGACAAGCCCGTGTTGGTGCCCACGCGACCGGCCAGTTGAGACAGCGCCGACAACCCCGAAGCCGAGGTGGCGTTGTTGAGCACGAGGCCCTTGCTGTCAACGTCATAGCGGGTGAACTGGTTGTGAGACAGCCCCTGCGCATTGGGGTTGGCCACGTTGAACACCGTGGCCCCGTTGCCCGCCACCAGTGCGCTGGTGCCCGGGGTCACCGACTGCACCGTGGGCTGCCCCGGCCCGGCCGCCCAAGCGGTGGCGGTCAGGACAAAAAGCGGCGCCACAGACAAGGCCGCACGTCCCGAGCCGGCGCTGGCCGAGCGCACGCGCCCCTTGGCGGTTTCGGCTGCGGCCACCCAGCTGCCCAAGCCACTGTTCCAGACGACGCGGAAGATGTGATTCATGGTGAGGACTCCCTGGGACTCGTTCAGAAGGAAAAGGACAAGCGGGCCCATACCTGTGCGGGCTCACGCTGCATCGAGGTCGGACGCCAGACCCCCTGGCTGCCGAAGACATCCAGCCAGGCGCGACCGGCCTGGATGGATGCCCCCAGCGTCACCCCCCCCAAGTCGCCGGAGGGCGCCCCCTGGGCTCGGCTCTCCACGCGCCCCATGTCCAGGCCCGCGTACCAACGAACCGACAGGGGCGTCAGGCCCCACTCGAACTGCATCGGCCAGGCCAGCTCGTTGCGCCAGAACACCCCGTGGTCGCCGCTGAGCGACTGACGACTGAAGCCGCGCACGCTGCCCAGGCTGCCGATGAGGATCTGCTGGGAGCCGTGGAGCGTGGTCCAGGCACGCTGCGCGTTGACCTGGCTCGTCCAGTTCAACAGCACCCCCGCGACCACCACGTCCCGGACGTAAGAAAGGTCCAACACCAGCTTGCGGGACTGAGCCCGCGGCGCCTCATCGGGCAGCCCCTGGGGGTCACGCTCGGCGCCCGCCAGCTTGAGCCCCTGCACGTGGCTGACCTGACCGGTCAGCAGGCCCTGCGCCCACACGGTGCTGCCGCCCAGCCCGAACTCGCCGAAGGTCAGCACGCGCGAGCTGCTGTTGAGCGTTTCGCCGGCCAGCCGGTTGACGCTGTCTTGGCGGTTGAGCCGCGCCAGCCAGTTCACCCTCGATGACTGATCGCGGTGAATCACCCGTTCGGTCATCAGGCCCACCGTGCTGGTGCGGCCATCCGTGTGCACCGGGGTGCCCGAGGCCAGCCTCAGGACGTTGACGTACTCCGACTCACCCACGTTCACGCCAAAAGACTGGCGGCCCCAAGGCAGCCACAGGTCCAGGCCGGTGCTGCTGGACGAGTGATCACCCCGGCCATTCGGCCAGGACTGCCTGCGGCTCAACACCCAGCGTTCATTGAAGCCCAGGATGGCATCGGCCACGAGGTTGAGCGAGGCCGCTTCCTTGCCGGTGCTGGCCGAACCATGGTTGTCAAACGACAGCTGTGCGCTCAACGGCAAGCGGCCCACCGAGCGCACCACCACCACGCTCTCGCCGGGCGCTTGACCTGGCTCGATGTCGGTGCTGGCTCGCTGGCTGCCCAGGCGGTTGACCACCTCCACGCCCTGCTCCAGGTCGCGCAGGTTCAGCACCGAACCCACAGCGGGAAAAGCCCCTGGCAGCCAGATCCGCTGGGCGCCATCCCCCTCCAGTCGATAGCCCGCGATGCGGCCCGTCACCACCTCGATCAGCAGGCGGCGCGACGCCAGGTCTTGCTCGGGCAGGTAAGCGCGGGTCGTGATCTCCCCACGCTCGAAGAAATCCTGGGTGACGCGACCCAGCACGCGCTGGATGTCAGCGCCCGACAGGCAGCGCCCGGTGTGAGCCAGCTGCAGGCCACGCAAGGTGTCCGCCTGCAAGCGCTCGCCACCGGCCACCACCACCTCGTCAATCGGCCAACACGGCCCCCCCTCGGCGGCCTGGGTGCCATCCGGGCTGCGCCCACGGAGGTCTGCCCCCTGCACACCGGGGTCGACAGGGCGGGCGCGATCCAGCAACTCACGCAGGCGCTCCTGCTGCTGGCGCTGAATGACGTCGCCCTGGCGTTCCAGCTCCTGGGGCGAGACACCCTGCGCCACCGCCGCAGCCGGCCAAGCGGTCAACCAAACGGCACAGCACCACACCGGCAACGCACCCACCCAGCCTGCACTGAACCCCTTGCCGGCTGCGAAAGCCTCCCTGCGCTTGAAAATCACTGAACCTCCCTGGCATTTGAGCCGGGAGTATCCGAACGCCGCGTTGAATCTCCGTTGAAACCCAGCGCTGCGCTTCAACGCAGGTCCAGGCGGGCGACTCAGCCCGCTGGCTCAGCCCCTCGACTGCACCGTGCCGATCTCGCGCATGGACTGCTCCAGCCCGCTGCGCGGCACGATGGCCCCGGCGCGATCGCTGATGCGCGGCCAGGCCTGAGCCACCGCGTCCACCGCGTCGGCGCCGCTGCCGATGCGCACCGGCTCGCTCAGCCCCACGTGCGAGGTGGCGAACACGCCCGCCCCGGCGTTGAGGATGGCGCGCGTGGGCGCGTCATCGCTCACCAGGTAGACCAGGCCCGGCGACACGCTCTCGGGCGTCAGCACGGCCAGCACCTCGGGCGGCAAGATGCCCTGCGTCATCGCCGTGGCCGCCGTGGGCGCCAGGCAGTTGACGCGGACGTTGGCCTTCTCGCCTTCCAGCGACAGGGTCTGCATCAGCCCCACCAGCGCCATCTTGGCTGCGCCGTAGTTGGCCTGGCCGAAGTTGCCGAACAGGCCCGACGACGAGGTCGTGAACACGATGCGGCCGAACTGCTGCGCGCGCATCGTCTCCCAGACCGCCTTGGTGCAGATGACCGCGCCCATCAGGTGCACGTCCACCACCAGGCGGAAGTCGTCGAGCGTCATCTTGGCGAAGCTCTTGTCGCGCAGGATGCCGGCGTTGTTGACCAGGATGTCGATGCGCCCGAAGGTGGCCAGCGCCTGCTCGACCATGACCTGCACGGCGGCCTCGTCGGTGACCGAGCCCGCACAGGCCAGCGCCTGGCCACCGGCGGCGCGGATCTCATCGGCCACGGCCTGCGCCGGCGCCAGGTTCAGGTCGTTGACGACCACGCGGGCGCCGCGCTCGGCCAGCAGCAAGGCGTGGCTGCGCCCCAGGCCGGCGCCGGCCCCGGTGACGATGGCCACGCGGCCGTCCAGGCGGACGCGCTCGGCAAAAGAGGGGGTCGAAGCGGAATCGGAGACGGTCATGGGGGTCCTCTGGCGAAAAATTCGGTGGAAACCCTGATCTGCGGCGTGGGTCACACCGGAGTCAGGCCCCCCAGTGTCGCGCAGGATGCCCCCGTGTCGCATTGACGTATACGTCAACCTGGGCGCGCTTCCTAGACTGAGTCATCGGATGTACCGAGGAGACACACATGAGCCACGACAAACACACCGGCCCGGATGCCATCGTCCCGCGCGAGAAGCTGGACTTCGAACTCGACGAAAACACCCCTCGCTGGTGGTACGGCGGCCAGGCCTTCCAGACCCGCCTGTTTGACGGCATGCAAGCCGCCTTCCCCGACGGCGAGCGCTACTTCATCACCAGCGTGCGCGCCTTCCGCAACCAGATCACCGACCCCAAGCTGGCCGAGGACGTCAAGAACTTCATCCGCCAAGAAGGCCAGCACGGCATCGCGCACACGCACTACAACGACCTGCTGCGCAAGCAAGGCTGCGACGTCGACCGCATCGTCAAGGACGCCAAGGCGCTCTTCGACAACTACGAGAAGAAGTACTCGGCCAAGTACAACCTGGCGCTGACCGCCGCCTTCGAGCACTTCACGGCCATGATGGCGCAGATGCTGTTCGAGTCCAAGGAAGTCATGGCCCCGGCCGACCCCAAGGTGCGCGCCATGTGGGCCTGGCACGCCATCGAAGAGATGGAGCACAAGGCCGTGGCCTTCGACGTGATGCAGGACGTGGCCAAGGTCGGCTACTTCATGCGCTGCGCCGCCATGACCCACGCGCTCTACAAGGTCGTGGTCGACAGCATGCGCCTGACCAACCGCCTGCTCATCGGCGACAAGATCTCGGCACCCAAACGCTTCTGGCTGTGCCTCAAGGGCTCGTGGTGGGTGTATGGCCCCAAGGGCATCTTCGCGCGCAACACCCTCAAGCTGCTCGACTACTACCGCCCTGGCTTCCACCCCTGGCAGCACCAGGTCATCCACAGCTACCCCGTGTGGGTCAAGGCCTTCGAAGAATCTGGCAACCCGATGAAAGCCGGAGACGCACTCTTTCAGGCCGCCTACTGAGCTGCGAGCACCCCGATTGATGGCCGCCCCTCGGGGCGGCCTTTTTTCTGGGCGCCACCGTGACACACAGCGCTTGCAGAGTCGCCTGCGGCGGTTCACCATGGGGGCACAGGAAAGCAAACCATGGCTGTTTCGGTGTTTGATCTGTTCAAGGTCGGGGTCGGGCCCTCCAGCTCGCACACCGTGGGCCCCATGCGCGCCGCGCGCCACTTCGCTCAGCACCTCGACCACGCCGGTTTGCTGGACCGCGTCACGCACATCGAGGTGAGGCTGCTGGGCTCACTCGGCGCCACCGGGCGCGGACACGGCAGCGACCGCGCCGTGCTGCTCGGCCTGATGGGGCACGAGCCCGACACCGTGCCCATCGACTCGATCGGCGCCTGGGTGCAGGCCGTTCACGACACCCACCGCCTGAGCCTGCTGGGGCGGCACCCCGTGGCCTTCGATCCAACGCGCGACCTGCTCTTTCAAGGCAGGCAGCGACGGCCCTTTCACCCCAACGCCCTGACCCTGAGTGCCCACGCCGACGGCGCGTTGCTGTGCGCCCAGACCTGGTACTCGGTGGGGGGCGGCTTCGTGGTTTCGGATGACGCGATCCAGGGGCCCGACGCACGAAGGCAAGGGCCAGGCCTGGCCCCCGCCGTCGACGTCCTGCCCCTGCCCTTTCACAGCGCCGCCGAGTTGCTCGCGCTCACGCGCACCCACGGCATCGACATCGCCGAGGTGATGCGACGCAACGAAGCGCACTGGCGGCCCGCCGCCGACACCGAAGCCGGGCTGGACCGCATCTGGCAAGCCATGCAGGACTGCGTGGCACGCGGCTGTCAGCAAGAAGGCGAGCTGCCTGGCGGCTTTCACGTGCAGCGGCGCGCCCCGGCCCTGCTCAAGCACCTCACCAGCCAGGACCCCACCCGCGACCCGCTGGTGCAGATGGACTGGGTCACCTTGTTCGCCCTGGCCGTCAACGAAGAAAACGCCGCGGGCGCGCGCGTGGTCACCGCCCCCACCAACGGCGCCGCGGGCATCGTGCCCGCCGTGCTGCACCACGCCGTGCGGCACCTGGGCTGCGACCGCCGAGGCGTGCACGACTTCCTGCTCACGGCGGCGGCCATCGGGCTGCTCTACAAGGAAAACGCATCCATCTCGGGCGCCGAAGTCGGCTGCCAGGGCGAGGTGGGGGTGGCCTGCTCCATGGCGGCGGCCGGGCTGTGCGCGCTCATGGGCGGCCAGCCCGAACAGGTCGAGAACGCCGCCGAAATCGGCATGGAGCACCACCTCGGCCTGACCTGCGACCCCGTGGGCGGGCTGGTGCAGATCCCCTGCATCGAGCGCAACGCCGTGGGCGCGATCCAGGCCATCCACGCCGCGCGCCTGGCCCGGGTGGGCGACGGCCGCCACCGCGTCAGCCTCGACCAGGTCATCCTGACCATGAAGCAGACCGGCGCCGACATGCGCAGCCACTACAAAGAAACCTCGCGCGGCGGCCTGGCCGTCAACATCGTGGCCTGCTGACGACATTCCCGCCCCAAGCTCGGGGAGATGACCTCGGGATGGCGTCCGGATGGCGCCCAATCACCCGGGGGCTCCTAGACTGCGAGCTGACCTGAATTGCCCCCACGCCGCTCACCGACACCATGCACGACCCGGATCACTTCGTCCCCCACGTCCCCGGCATCGACTACGGCGTGCTCGAGTCCCTGCTGGGCTTCGCCGTTCGACGCGCTCAGATCCGGGTGTACGAGGACTTCATCGCCTCGCTGGCGCCCTGGGGCATCACGCCGCCACGCTTCTCAGCCATGGTCATCGTCTCGCGCAACCCGGGGCTCAAGCTCACGCAGCTGGCCAAGATCATGGGCATCGCGCGCTCCGGTGTGGTCATCCTGGTCGACGCCCTGGAGGACCTGGGCTACATCGAGCGCCAGCCGGCGCCGGAAGACCGCCGCGCCTTCAGCCTGGCGCTGACCGACAAAGGCCTGGCCGACCTGGCCCAGATCACGGCCGCGGTGCAAGCCCACGACGAGCGCATGGCGCGCTCCCTGAGCCCCGACGAACAGGCGCTCTTGCGCCGCCTGCTCACCAAGGTCAGCGACACCCCGGCATCGGCGTGAGCGCCCAGCCCTGCTGACGGCGCCAGGCCACCCCACCGAGCAAGCCGTGCAGCTGACGCGCGTCGCGCAGGCGCTGAGCCTGGGGGTGGTCCTGCAGCGTGCCGGCTGCGCCCAGCAACTGCACGCCGTCCACCGTGACCTCACACGCCAGGCGCCCCACGTGCAGCAACTGTGCCGCCAGCGTGGGCCCCGCGTTGGACACCGCGCTGGACACCGAGGCCTCGCCTGAAGACGCGGCAGACGACAACAAGCCCTGCATGGCGCTCACGCGCTCCTGCATGCCCGACAGCAGGCGCCGCACCTCGCCCCAGCCTTGCATCGGGCCACCGCCCTGATGGCGCTGGGCAACGTGTTCATGGGCCTGCGCCAGGCTGGCCTGCGCCACCCCGCACAGCAAAGCCATCGCCATCGGGACCAGGTCCGCGAGCAAGGCCTCGTCGGCCGCGGCATCGAAGGCCCCCAGCACCTCGCTGGGCACCCCGCTGAACTCCACGTCGCGCACGTCGCAACCCGACAGACCCAGGGTCTGCACCCGCTCGCCCAGCACGACGGCCGGGTGGCCCAGGTCCACGCGCGCGAGCATCAACGCCCCATCGCGTCCCTGAACGGGCAAGATCAAGGCTTGCGCCCCGTGCCCCCTGAGCACCAAGTCGACCGTGCCTTGCAGGTGCCCCCGGCCATCGAGGGCCGGCCACAAGGCCTCCATGCGGGCGTGAAAGGCCGGCCAGGCGCACGGCCCGACCGAGTCGAGGTCGCGCCCGCTCACGCGCCGCACCGCCGCACGGGCGGCCCCATCGGCATAGCGGGCCGCCGCCAGGCTGGCGTCTTCGCGCGCCAGGGCCAGCACCTGCTGGATGGCCGGCTTCACCTCGCTCATGCGTCGGCCTCCCGCACGAAGACGCGCACCCCTTCATCCGGTCGCACGCGACACTTGAAGAAGTTGACGCGGTTGAGCTCGTTGGTGCCCTCGTAAACCTGCAGCACCTTGGCGTCGCGCAGGCGTTTTTCCATGCCCATTTCCTGGCGCAGGCCATCGGGGCCGGTCAGCTCGATGGCCAGGCCCGCGTTGCGCACCGCGAAGTCGCTGGCCGCCACCTTGGCCATCGACGCCAGGCCCGACGTCAAGCGCTGCCACTCGGGCGGCTGGGCATCCAGGAAGCGCCGCTGGAACCAGCGCGTGGCCTCGGGCCAGCGCAGGATGCGCCGCGCCGCGAAGCGCCAGACCCCCATCGGCATCAACTGATCGGCCCAGTAAAGCGGCCGAAAGAACATCATGCGAAAGAGCCCGCCCAGGCCATTGGCCGTGGCCGACTCCAGGTAAGCCTGCCGCGCCAGGCTGGCGTGGATGCCCATGTCGGCCAGCAGGGCCTGGGCCCATTGCTGCTCGATGACGCGCCCGCCCGGCACGCTCTTGCGCGCGGCGTAGTCGCGGGCCGCGTCGAAGGCCCCACGCGCCACGCCCGCCGAGAACGCCGCCACGCCCGCGCGGGTGCACGAGACCACGTAGTCCAGCAAGGTCTGTGCGACCTCGCGGTGCGAGTGGCTGAAGCCCGCGGTGGCGCGGCCATCGAACGCCACCTGATCAGGCGGCACCACGCAGCGTTCGAACAACAGCTCGGAGACCGGGCAAGCGCGTTGGCCCATCTTGCGCTCGGTGGCCCCCACGCGGCAGCCCTGAGCGCCGGCGCGCACGGCCAGCACGACCAGGGTGTCGGCGGGGCGGCCCAGGTCCTCGCAGGCCACGACCATGTGCCAGCTGGAGACCGGGCCGTTGTGAACGAAGGTCTTGTGCCCATCCAGCACGTGACTGCCATCGGCCTGGCGCACCGAGCGCGTGCCCAACTCGGCGCGGTCGAGCAGCTCGACTTCGGCCACCTCGGACTCGGCGCGCGGCTCGTTCATGGCCAGGCTGATGAGGCAAGGCTCGCCGATGCGCTCGCCGCGGCACACGTCGGTGAACACGCGCTCGGCCAGGCGCAGGTTCCAGCTGGCCGTCAAGGTGGCCACGCCCATGTAGTGCACCCCGATGACGTTGGCCACGCCCACGCAGGCGGTGGAGACCTCCTCGAGGAAGGCGTAGAGCGACAGGAAGTTCCAGCCCTTGCCCCCGAACAGGGCCGGCAGCCACAGCGTGAACAGCCCCCACTCGTTGGCCCGGCGGATCAGCTCATTCGGCACGAAACTGGGGTTGTCCAGCGCCATGCGGTCGATGTGCAAGGCCTGGGGGCGCACCACCGCGGCGTTGAAGCGGCGCGCCAGGTCGAGCGCGTCGGCCACGTCCTGGCGCACCGTGGCGGGCAGGTCGCTGACGGCGGCCAGGCCCGCCGACCAGTCGGCCACGGACTCGCGCAGGCGCTCGCCTCCGCGGCTGAGCGGGCGCTCCTTGACGGTGGGCACATAAGCACCCGCCACATCAAAAGGCGGCGAAGGGGAGTCAGAAGGGCGGCGTTCGGTCATGTTCGCAGGCGGAGGGGCCATCTTGCCGCAAGCCGCGCCTCAGCGGCGCACGATCGCCCACACGGTGCGTGCGATCAGCCACGCATCCAGCCAGACCGAGGAGCGCTCCACGTACTGCGCGGCCAGCGCCAGCTTGTGCGGCAGCACCTCGTGGATGTAGGCGCGCTCCGGGTCGGCGGCGCGCGCCAGCACGGCGCCCTCGTCGCGGTACTCGATGGAGGCGATGTCGGTGATGCCCGGGCGCACCGACAGCACCTTGTCGCGCAAGGCCTGCGGGTAGTGCGCCACATAGCGCGGCACCTCGGGGCGCGGGCCCACCAGGCTCATGGCGCCGCGCCACACGTCGAGCAACTGGGGCAGCTCGTCGAGTTTGGTCTGTCGCAGCACGGCGCCCACGCGGGTGATGCGGCGGTCCGCCCCCACGGTGATCAGCGGGCCCTGGCCGGCCGGGGCGTGCTGCATGGTGCGGAACTTGTGGATGTGAAACGGCCGCCCGAAGCGCCCCACCCGCTCCTGGCGAAACATCACGGGCCCGGGCGAGTCCAGCTTGATCAGCGCCGCGATCAGCAGCAGAACCGGTGCCAGCAGCAGCAAGCCGATGGACGACAGCAGCAGGTCAAAGAGGCGTTTGGCCATCGGTGCAAGGCGCTCCTGAGCCGATCAGGCCCGACCCAGCGCGCGGCGCACCGACGCGATGACGCGGTCCGCGTCGGCGTCTGTCATGCGCGTGTACAGCGGCAGGCTGACCATGCGCTCGTACGCCTTCTGGCTGTGCGGAAAGTCCTCGGCCCGCAGGCCGTAGCGGTCGCGCCAGTAAGGGTGCAGGTGCAGCGGGATGTAGTGCACGCTCACGCCGATGCCATCGGCAAACAGCGCCTCGATGAGCTGGTCGCGCGTGATGCCGGCCTCGTCGCTCAGGCGCACCACGTAGAGGTGCCAGGAATGGCGGTCGCCCGCGTGCTGGGGCCTGGGCGGCAGCACCAGCGGCAGGTCGGCCAGCGCCGCGTCGAAGCGATCGGCCAGGTGCTCGCGCTTGTGCTGAAAGCCCTCGATGCGCTGCAGCTGGTGCAGGCCCAGCGCCGCGGCGATGTCGGTCAGGTTGTACTTGAAGCCGGGCGCCACGATCTCGTAGTACCAGCTGGGCACCTTGGCCGTGAAGCGGTCGAAGGCATCGCGGTTGATGCCGTGCAGGCGCATGACCTTGGCGCGCGCGGCCAGCTCGGCGTTGCGCGTGACCAGCATGCCGCCTTCACCCGTGGTCATCGTCTTGTTGGCGTAGAAGCTGAAGACGATGGCCTCGCTGTCGTGCAGGCCGATGAGCTTGCCGCGCCACGTGGTGGGCAGGGCGTGGGCGGCGTCTTCGACCACCTTGACGCCGTGCCGGCGCGCGATGGCTTGCACGGCATCCATGTCCACCGCCAGGCCCGCGTAGTGCACCGGCATGATGGCCTTGGTGCGGGGCGTGATGGCCGCCTCCAGCGCCACCAGGTCGATGTTGAGCGTGGCCGGGTCGATGTCCACCAGCTTGACGTCGGCGCCGAGGTAGCGCACCACCTCGGCCGTGGCCGTGAAGGTGTGGGTGGTGGTGATGACCTCGTCACCCGGGCCCAGCCCCAGCGCCTCGAGCGCCAGGTGCAGGCCGGCGGTGGCCGAGTTGACGGCGATGCAATGCAGGCTGGGGTCGCCCAGGAAGGCACCGAACGCCTCCTCGAACTTGCGCGCCTTCGGGCCGGTGGTGACCCAGCCCGAACGCAGGGTGTCGACGACCTCGGCGATCTCCTCCTCGCCGATCTCGGGCAAGGCGAAGGGCAGGAAGGGCAGCTTGTTGTCAGCGTCAGCGCTCATGGGGGAAGTCTCTTCAGGGTTCTCGGGCGGTCAGCGCGTCAGGCGACCGAAAGCGGGGTCGGGTCGGCCGCGCACCCAGGCGTCCCACCAGCCACGCAGCGAGCCGAGCCCGTAGCCGAAGTGGTAGCCGGCGATGACGTCGGGCAGGTGCCAGAACAGGTCGCGGCCGCTGGCCCGCGCGATCTGGGTGCTGACCGCCAGGACCGCGCTGCCGTACAGCAAGGTCAACAGGAACAGGCCGCCGGTGCCCAGCGCCGCCACCCACAAGGCAGCCAGGCGCCAGTCGGCCCCCGGCTGGATGAACAGGGCCGTGGCCGAACCCGCCAGCATCATCAACAGGCACAGCAGCAAGGCGCCCACGAACAGCCCCGGGATCAGGTGCCGCCAGGCCGCCGCCTGACCGTGCTTTTTCATGACGAAGGGCTTCCAGTAGCCGTACTGGCGGTACTGCCGGAAGACGTCCATCTTGCTGCTGCGCGGGAAGTAGACGGAGCGGATCGACGCCGACTGCCAGATGCGACCGCCGCCCAGGTGGATGCGCAGGTTGTGCTCGTCGTCCTGGTTGCGCACCAGGCTTTCGTCGAAGCCACCGAAGCGCTCGAAGGTGCTGCGCGGCCAGGCGCCAAGGTAGACGGTGTCGACCTCGCCGCTGTAGGCCAGGTCGCGCGAGCGCGCCCCGCCCGCCACCCACTTCGACTGGAAGGCCGCGGCCACGGCGCGCTGCACGCGGCCCGCCGGGCCGTCCTGGCCTTGCGCGCGCCAGGGGCCGCCCACGTTGTCCGCGCCCGTGGCTTGCCAAGTGGCCAGGCACTGCGCGACGTAGTCGGGGGCGTAGACCGTGTGCACATCCAGTCGCACGATGAACTCGCCCTGCGCTCGGGCGATGCAGCGGTTCAGCCCGGTCGAGACGATGCGCCCCGGGTTGTCGATCATCGCGAAGCGGCTGTCCTGCTGGCACCAGTCGGCCAGGCGCTCGCGCGTGCCGTCGTTGCTCATGCCGTCGGCGACCCAGACCTCCAGCGTCCAGCCCTCGGGCAGCTGCTGCGCGGCCACGCTGCGACAGAAAGGCACGATGTGCTCGACCTCGTTGCGACACGGCACGATCACACAGACGCGGCCCGACACGCTCATGCTCTCCACCCTCGCCCCCTCAACCCGACACCGAGCGCTTGCGCTGGATGCGCGGCACGCAGGGATGAAGCAGCTTCTGGTACAGGCGCCACATGGCGTCCATCTGCCCTCGGCGGGAGGCGTCGCGCTCGATGCGATCGCGGTTGTGGGGCCCCATGCAGGCGGCCTGCTGCGGGTGGTCGTGCAGGTGCTGCAAGGCCTGGCTCAAGGCCTGCACATCGCGCACCGGCACGATGCAGCCGCCCCGCTCGTCCACCCACTGCCGGTTGGCGGGCAGGTCCGAGGCCACGATGGGCAAGCCGCAAGCCATGGACTCCAGCACCGACACCGACGTCGCATCGGACGTCGGCACCGACACCGACACGCTGCTGCGCTGAATCGCCTCCACCATGGCCCGGTCGTTGACCCGACCATGAAAGCGCACCACGTCCACCAGCCCCAGCTGCTTGACCTGCTGCTCCAGCGCGTCTTGCAGGCTGCCCCCGCCCAGCAGGTGCAGGCGGGCGTCGGCCTGCGGGCGTTGCTGCACGAAGTCCGCGAACGCCTCCACGATGACGTCGATGTTGTAGTTGGGCTCCCAACTGCGCAGGCTGACCACGTCGAACCCCGGAGCGCGGCGCTCGACCGCCACGGGCGTGAACAGGTCGGTGTCGGCGCCCCACAGGATCTGGTGACACGGCGCCTGCGGGTGGTAGCGCGCGATCTCGTCGATCATGTCCATCGAATCGGCGGTGATGAGGTCAGCGCGACGCAGCGACCACGCCACCACCAGCCGCATCAGCCGGCTTTCGCGCGGCGTGACCAGGATGTCGCTGCCCCAGGCGGTGAGCACCTTCGGGCACGGCAGCCCGCAAGCGGCCGCCCACAGGCCGTACGACGTGACGTAATGGCCGTGCACCAGCGTGGGCTGAAAGCGGGCCGCCACCTCGCGCGCCACGCGGCGCACCTCGGGCAGGGCCTGGAACCAGCTGAGCTTGTCGGCCCCCGGGGCGATGCAGATGACCTCCTTGGCGCCCGGCACCTCGCCCGGCTGGCGGGTGATGACCACGGCCTCGCCGCCCCGGTCGGCCACGGCGGCCACCCAGCGGCGCGTGTGCACGCTGGCCGCGTCGGCAAAAAACAGGATGCGGGTGCCCACGTCCATGGCTTGCGGCTGCGCCAAGGCGCTCAGGACGGCGTTCATGCGGTGGCCTGCCCTTGCAAGGCCCGGCGCAGGTGATCTTTGCCCGCCCACTGCGCGTAGACGGCGTGCAGCTCGGGGTGGCGCTGCAGCAGGGTGCGGTCGAGCTCGCGCGTGTCCCCCAGCACCTCGGCCGGGCGCCCATGCGCGGTCGGGCCGACGATGGCGAAGTCCGGCACCTCGCCCGACACGAAGCTGTAGGCCTGCACGATCACCCCTTTGCCGATCTGGGAGCCCGGCGCGATCACGCTGTGTGGCCCCAGGAAGCTGTAGGCGCCCACCCGCGTGGACCGACGCACATAGCCCACCGGCTGCGGATCGCCCAGGTAGCGTCGCCCCATGACCCGCACCGACCGGTGACTGGAGTGGCTGAGCACCGACACGTAATTGGTGACCTGCACGCCCTCTTCGATCAGCAAACCGTTGGAGCCGTCGATCCGGTTGAAATGGCCCACGAAAACGTGGTCCTGCAGGGTCAGCCCCTCCAGCCCCTCGAAACAGGTGTGCGTGCTCACCCGCGAATGCGGCTGGAAGCCGCCATCGGCGTTGCGCCAACCGTACACGATGCGCGGCCCGGTGAAAACCGACAGCACGCGCGCCAGGGGGCGGGTGAAGTGATAACGCAGGGGGGTCATGGGCTCGGCGGGTTCGGGACGCCATTGTCGGCTGCTTTGAGGGACAGAGAGGCGGGAAACACCCCCTCGACCCCTGGGGAAACGCCAAGTCCCCCAGTCTGGGTGATGCCTGACCTCACCCCGGATAGATTAGCATTCACCCTGATCATCTTTTCGCCCCCTGAACGGAGCCCCATGACCGCGACCCGCTTCCTGCGCACCCTGCTGCCCCTGGCTTGCATCGGCCTGACCGCCCAGGCGCACGCTGGCCTGAGCCCCAGCCAGGGCGGCCTGTCGGTCTCCGGCGCCAGCGTGGTGTCTTTCACCGGCTACAACGGCGCCCCCGCCTCGCAAACCGGCGCGCTCAGCCAGGGCCTGACCGGCACGCTCGTCGCCGACACCGCCGGCACCATCAGCTTCACCTACCTGGGCAAAGAAGCCGCGCTGACCAACCGCTTCAGTTTCAACGGCCAGTCCATCAGCGACTTCTTTGGCCTGAACATCGGCCAGACCCTGAGCGCCCAGGTCGGCGCGGGCGCACTCGCCTTCAGCTTCACCGCCTCGACGCCGTTCTCCCTGTTCACGCCGGCGCGCACCTACGCCAACGGCGACGTCGGCTCGATGATGTTCGCCTCGGGCCTGCCCACCACCGGCTTCGGCACCTTCGACTACGTCATCGGCTTCAACGAGAAGGGCCCCAACCCACCCCTGGGCGACGGCGACTTCGACGACTTCGTGATCGGCGTCCGGTTCACCCCCTCGGTCACGCCCGGCGTCCCCGAACCGGGCACCTGGGCCCTGATGGGCCTGGGCTTGGCTGGCCTGGCCTGGCGCACCCGTCGCCATCGTCAAGCGGGCTGACAGCCCACCGACCTCACGCCTCACGCCGCCGCACCCACCCGGGGCTGCCACAGCGCACGCAGTGGCAGCCCCGCGTGCTTGAGGAAGACCCCGTAGGCCACCACGATGGCCCCGATGTAGCCCACGCTGGACGCCACCCCCGCCCCCAAGGCCCCCCAACGAGGCACCAGCAGGCAGCCCAAGCCGAAGCTCAGGCCCAGCGACAACCCCGCGATGGCGCCTGACAACTGCGGACGCCCCAGGTGGTTGGTGTAGAACGCCGACAGGCTCGACGCCGCGGCATAGGCCGCCACCCCAGGCAGCAAAGCCGCCAGCGGCCACAAAGACGCCTGATAGGCCTCCCCCAACACCCAGGGCAAGGCCCACCAAGCGCCCGCCAGCAGCACCGGCGCGGCCAGCAGCGTGGCCAGCACGTTGATGCGCACCGCCTGCACCGTCATGGCCGACGCCACCGCGCGGTCGGGGTGACCGATGCGGGCGTACGCCGAAACCGTCACCGACGACGACAGCAGCCACAGCAACTCGGCCACGGTCACGGCCACGGAATACGTGCCCACCGCGTCGAGCCCATGGAACCGCTCGACGAGGAACAACGAGGCGCGGTAGTTCAACAGGCTGACGACATTGGTCAGGCCGATGGTCGCCACGAAACCCCATTGCTGCTGCCAGAGGGGCGCAGGCTGCTCGAAACGCGCCAGGCGCGAGGAAGGCCCCTCCTGATTCAGCTCCGCCGCCACACGCTCGTCGCGCTGGCTGGCGTGGCGCAAGGCCCAGATCGCCGTGAGCACGGCCACCAAGGCCTTGCCGCTGACCCAGGCCGTCAGCACCAGCAGCACCACGGGGGCGCGGCGGATGTTGTCCTGCGTGAGCCAGCCCGCCCCCACCAGCCCCGCCAGCACCACGGCCGGCGCCGCCACCTGCGCAACGTTGATGGGCCACATGCGCCCTTCACCCAACCACAGCCCGGTGGCCGTGGGCACCAGCAGCAAAAAGGGCGCGGCCAGGGCCAGCAGCCACAGCTGCGAGTAGGGCAGCGACTGCGCCCACCAAGACACGGACAACAAGCCGAGCGCCGCCACCAGGCCCAGCACCACGGCGGCGCGCAGCACCCCCGTGAGCATGGGCAAGGCGCGCAACGAGGCGTGCCCGGCCTGCTGGGACATCTGCCGAGCCAGCCACAGCCCCAGGCCCGAAAACAGCGTCAACAAGGCCGACTCGACGGCCACGAACAAGGCGAAGGCACCCTGCACCTTGGGGCCCTGGCGCGCCACCATCACCGTGATGGCCAGCCCCAGGGACACGATCACCAGCTTGGCCGCCAGGTTGCCCAGGGCCGCACGCGGCACGGCCTGCCACAGGGCGCGCACACGCGCCAACGCGTCGCCCCCCGCATCGGCGCGGGAGCGGGCCGTGGTCAGGGGGGATGGGCGCTCGGACATGCCCGGCATTGTCGCCCAGGGTTTCATACAATGCCGGGTTCTGTGCCTCGCCGCACACCGCCCACCCGGCCTTCCGCCACGTCAGCCCGCACGCGCCATGACCACGCCTCAACACCCCGCTGCCCCAGAGTCCACCCACGCCGAGCCGACCGTGGACACCAACAAACTGGTGGCCGAGCGCCGCGAGAAGCTGGCCGCCATCCGCGCGCAAGGCGTGGCCTTCCCCAACGACTTCAAACCCGCTGACCGCGCCGGCGCCCTGCACGCCGCCCACGACGGCACCGAACCCGAGGCCCTGGCGGCACAAGGCGTGAAAGCCAGCGTGGGTGGACGTCTGATGCTCAAGCGCGTCATGGGCAAGGCCTGCTTCGGCACCCTGCAAGACGCCACCGGCCGCATCCAGGTCTACGTCAAGCTCGACAACGTCGGCGCCGACAAGCTCGACGCCTTCAAGCACTGGGACCTGGGCGACATCCTCGGCGCCGAAGGCACGCTGTTCAAAACCAAGACCGGCGAGCTGTCGATCGAAGTCACCCACATCCGCCTGCTGACCAAGGCCCTGCGCCCGCTGCCCGACAAGTTCCACGGCATGACCGACCAGGAACAGAAGTACCGCCAGCGCCACGTCGACCTGATCGTCGACGAACAGTCACGCGCCCGCTTCATCGCGCGCAGCAAGGGCATCGCCTCCATCCGTCAGTTCATGGTCGACAACGGCTTCCTGGAAGTCGAAACGCCCATGATGCACCCCATCCCCGGCGGCGCCAACGCCAAGCCCTTCATCACCCACCACAACGCGCTGGACCAGGAGATGTTCCTCCGCATCGCGCCCGAGCTGTACCTCAAGCGCCTGGTGGTCGGCGGCTTCGAGCGCGTCTTCGAGATCAACCGCAACTTCCGCAACGAAGGCGTGTCGGTGCGGCACAACCCCGAATTCACGATGATGGAGTTCTACTCGGCGTGGTGGAACCACCGCGACCTGATGGACTTCACCGAGGCCATCCTGCGCCACGCCGCGCACGCCGCCGTGGGCACCGCCAAGCTCAGCTACGGCGGCAAGGACGTCGACCTGGAGTCGCCCTTCGAGCGCCTGACCGTGCGCGACTCGCTCATCAAGCACGCCGGACTGACGGCGCAAGAGGCCGACAACGCCGAAGTGCTGCGCGACAAGCTCAAGCACCTGGGCGAGGAGCCCCCGGCCCGCTGGAGCCTGGCCGAGCTGCAGTTCGGCCTGTTCGAAGCCGCGGTGGAAGAAAAACTCTGGCAGCCCACCTTCATCATCGACTACCCGGTGGAAGTCAGCCCGCTGGCGCGTGCCTCCGACGCCGACCCGAGCATCACCGAGCGCTTCGAGCTCTTCATCACCGGCCGCGAATACGGCAACGGCTTCTCCGAACTCAACGACCCGGAAGAGCAAGCCGCCCGCTTCGCCGCCCAGGCCAACGCCAAGGAGTCCGGCGACGAAGAAGCCATGTACTTCGACGCCGACTACATCCGCGCACTCGAATACGGCCTGCCCCCCACGGGTGGCTGCGGCATCGGCATCGACCGCCTCATGATGCTGCTGACCGACGCGCCCAACATCCGCGACGTGATCCTGTTCCCGGCCCTGCGCCGCGAATGAGTCGATCAGGGCAGGCGGTTGAGCCGCCTGATGATCGCCTGGGTCACCTTGGGCGCAATCGGTGAGGCCACGAACGCCGCCAGCGACGCCACCGGCCACGCGACCACGAAAGCCCGCGCCCACAGCACCAGGAAATCGGGTCGCCAGCCCAGGTTCAACCAGGTGATGAAGGCCGTCATGATGAAGGCCATGATGCCGGCCATGACGACCGGCTGAACGTGTTTGGGCTGCAGCTGCATGGGCTCCCTCAGGGTGAACCCTGATGATACGCAGCCCACCACAAGCTGGCATGATCGTGGGCGAATCACCCCACGAGGACGCCTCATGGCTCACGCCCACCCCGCCGCGTCGGCAGCCGACGCCCCCATCCACACGCGCCACGGCGTGTGCAACCTGTGCGAAGCCATCTGCGGCCTGACCTTCCAGGTGCAGGGCGAGGGCCCGCAGGCCCGCATCATCTCGGTCAAAGGCAACGACGCCGACCCGCTCTCGCGCGGCCACATCTGCCCCAAGGCCGTGGCGCTCAAGGACCTGCACGAAGACCCGGACCGCCTGCGCCAGCCCGTCAAGCGCGTGGTCGAAAACGGCCCGAGTGGCCCGGTGACGCGCTGGCAGCCCATCGGCTGGGACGAGGCCTTTGACACCGTGGTCGAAGGCCTGGTCAAGGCGCGAGAGCAACACGGCTCCAACGCCGTTGCCGTCTACCAGGGCAACCCCAACGTGCACAACTGGGGCAACATCACCCACGGCCACCTGTTCTTCAGCCAGCTCAAGACGCGCGCGCGCTTCTCGGCCACCTCGGTGGACCAATTGCCGCACCACATCGTGGCGCACTGGCTGTACGGCCACCAGCTGGCCATCCCCATCCCCGACATCGACCGCACCCTGTTCATGCTGGTGCTGGGCGGCAACCCCCTGGCCTCCAACGGCAGCCTGATGACGGTGCCCGACGTGCGCGCGCGCTTCAAGGCGCTCAAGGCACGCGGTGGCAAGCTGGTCGTGGTGGACCCGCGCCGCACCGAAACCGCCGCCATCGCCGACGAGCACCTCGCCATCGACCCCGGCAGCGACGCCGCCTGGCTGCTCAGCCTCATCCACACCCTGTTCGCCGAAGAGCTGACCCACCCCGGCGCGCTCGAGCCCTTGCTGGACCAGGTCCGCGCGGTGCGCGACGCCGTCTCGCCCTTCAGCCCCGAAGCCACCGAGGCCCAGACCGGCATCGACGCAGCCACCACCCGCCGCATCGCGCGCGAGCTGGCGGGCGCGGCCGGCGGCGTGGTCTACGGGCGCATGGGCGTGTCCACCCAGGCACACGGCGTGGTCTGCCAATGGGCCATCCAGGTGCTCAACTTGCTGACCGGCAACGTGGACCGCGAAGGCGGCGCCCTGCTCACCAGCCCCGCGCTCAACCTCATCCAGATGAAGCTGATGCCGCCCGGCCACCTCGACGCCTGGCGCAGCCGGGTGCGCGGCGCGCCCGAGTTCGGCGGGGAGCTGCCCGTGTCGGTGCTGGCCGAAGAGATGCTGACGCCGGGCCGCGGCCAGGTTCGCGCGCTGGTCACGGCCGCAGGCAACCCGGTGCTGTCCACGCCCAACGGCCGCCAGCTCGATCAGGCCTTGTCTCAGCTTGACTTCATGGTCTCGATCGACTTCTACGTCAACGAAACCACGCGGCACGCCAACGTGATCCTGCCGCCGACCTGCTTCGTCGAGCACGACCACTACGACCTGGTCTTCCTGCACCTGGCCGTGCGCAACGTGACGCGCTACAGCGAGGCCATCGTCGAGCGCGCCCCCGGCACCCTGCACGACTGGGAGATCTACAGCGAGCTGGCGCGCCGCTACGCCCGACGCGCCTGGGCGCTGGAGCGGGGCTCCGTGCGTCAACGCCTGAGCGGCATGATCACCCGCGGCATCGTGGGTCGCCTGCCGCCGCATCGCCTGCTCGCGCTGGGGCTGAAGAAGGCCGGCCGCGGGCTGACGCTGAAGGCGCTGCGCGCGCACCCCGAAGGCATCGACCTGGGGCCGCTGCACCCGACCCTGGGCGCCACACTCGGCGGGCGCGGCAAGCGCATCAACCTGATGCCGGCGGCCATCCGCAGGGAGTTGCCGCAGTTGGTGACGCCTTTCACGCAAGGGGCCACGGCATCGGGCACCACAGCGGGCGCCGCAGCGGCGGAGCGCCCCACCCTCAAACTCATCGGTCGGCGCGACGTGCGCAGCAACAACTCCTGGATGCACAACAGCGAGCGGCTGGTGTCGGGCAAGGCGCGCTGCACCCTGTGGATGCACCCCGACGACGCCGCGCGCCACGCCCTGCAAGACGGCCAGGCGGTCACCGTCGCCTCGCGCGTCGGACGCGTGAGCGTGCCGCTGCAGGTCACGAGCGACATCCGCGTCGGCGTCGTCAGCCTGCCGCACGGCTGGGGGCACGACCGCGAGGGCGTGCAGCTGCAGGTCGCGCGGGCCCACGCCGGCGCCAGCATCAACGACCTCACCGACGAGCGCCTGACCGATCGCATCAGCGCCAACGCGGCCTTCAGCGCCGTGCCGGTCTGGATCGAAGCCGCCTGAGCGCACAACCGCATTCGGGTGGACAATCCGCCCTCATGAACCCGGCCACCCTGGAAATCGCCGCCACCGCGGCGCGCATCGTCGTGGAAGAGGGCCTGGAGTACGGCCCGGCCAAGCGACGCGCGGTCAAGCAGATGGGCCTGCCCACCCGCAGCGAGCTGCCCGACAACGGCACGCTCGAAGCGGCCGTGTTCGAGTACCTCTCGCTCTTTTGCGCCGACACGCAGCCCGCCGAGTTGCGCGCGCTGCGTGAACTCGCCGCCGTGTGGATGGCCCGCCTGGCCGAGTTCCGCCCCCACCTCAGCGGCGCCGTCTGGCGCGGCACCGCCACCCGCCTCAACGACATCCACCTGCAGCTCTACTGCGACGACAGCAAATCCGCCGAAATCACCCTGCTCGACAAAGGCGTCGACTACGACGTCGGCAGCGTGACGGGCCCCCGCGGCGACAGCGTCGACCGCCTGAGCATGACGGTGAACTGCGACGCCCTCCACGAGCCCATCGGGCTGCACCTGACCATCCTGGACGCCGACGACCTGCGTGGCGCCCTCAAACCCGACGCGAGCGGCCGCACCGAACGGGGTGACCTGGCCGCCTTGCAGCGCCTGCTGTCCGAAGCGTCCTGAACCACACCCATGAACCCAACCGACCCCAGCGCCCCCCCCTCCCAGAGCGGCTTCGCCCGCCGCCACGCCATCCTGGCCCTGCTGGGCGTCGCCGCGACCGCGGGCGGTGCCTGGTGGGGCTGGCGTCGCCACCAGGCCCCTGCCCCCACTCAGGCCGCATCGGGCCCCGGCGCCAACCTGGGCGAC
Organism: Burkholderiales bacterium; assembly: GCA_016000265.1. Taxonomy (GTDB): domain Bacteria; phylum Pseudomonadota; class Gammaproteobacteria; order Burkholderiales; family Burkholderiaceae_C; genus Aquabacterium. The sequence goes on along the minus strand of JAECRL010000001.1, from coordinate 59,698 downwards.
CCGCTGCCCCCGGGCTTCTGGCAGGTGCAGTTCGACACGCCCCAAGGCCAGCCCTTCAACTGGTCGGGCCTGCAAGGCAAACCCCTGCTGCTGAACTTCTGGGCGACGTGGTGCCCGCCTTGCGTCAAGGAAATGCCCGAACTCGACCGCTTCCAGCGCGAGTTTTCCGATGCCGGCTGGCAGGTCGTGGGCCTGGCCATCGACGGCCCGACGCCCGTCAAGGAATTCCTGAGCAAAGTGAAGGTAGGATTCGCCATCGGCCTGGCCGGCTTCGGCGGGACCGAGCTGGCCCAGACCCTGGGCAACCAGGCCGGCGGACTGCCCTTCACGGTGCTGATCGACGCCAACGGCCGCATCCGCCACCGCAAGATGGGCGCGACGAACTTCGAAGAGCTCGCCGCCTGGGCCAAGGAGATCACGCCAGGCTGAACGCCACCCCGGGCAGAAACATTTCCGGGAAAACTAGGATGTTCGGCCAAGTGCGAGTAAAATCCGGCTACGTTCATTTTCTTGGGCGAACTTGCGAAGCGCGTTGTCAGATGCGAGCCCCCAGGTTCCCCAGTGACGCATGCAAATCCTCGTTCTCCATGGCCCGAACCTGAACCTGCTGGGCACCCGTGAGCCGCAGGTCTATGGCGCCACCACCCTGGAGCAGATCAACTCGGAATTGACCGCTCACGCCAGCCTCCGGGGCGCCGCGTTGAGCACCTTCCAGAGCAACCACGAAGGCGCCCTGATCGACCGCGTGCAAGCCGCACGCACCGACGGCACCCGATTCATCGTCATCAACCCCGGCGGGTTCACGCACACCAGCGTGGCCCTGCGCGATGCCCTCGCAGGGGTGGCCCTCCCTTTCATCGAGGTTCACCTCTCGAACATCCACCGGCGCGAGCCCTTCCGCCACCACTCCTACTTCTCGGACCTCGCCGACGGCGTGATCCTGGGACTGGGCGCGGCGGGCTACCGCCTGGCGCTGGACGCCGCCCTCGACCGCCTGGGCGCTGCGTCCCTCGCACCCTCTCGCGGCTGAAGTCATCCCACCCGGATCACCCCCCTGCCGCTTCACACCCCGAGCGTCACCCGCTCGCTGACCGCTGATCGCTGGAGAATCACCCATGGACCTGCGCAAACTCAAGACCCTCATCGACCTCGTCTCCGAGTCGAACGTGTCTGAACTGGAAATCACCGAAGCCGACGGCAAGGTCCGCATCGTCAAGGCGGGCGCTGCGCCCATCGTGATGCACACCGTGGCCGCCCCGGCCGTCGCCGCGCCGGTTGCCGCTGCAGCCGCCGCACCGGCCGTCGCCGAAGCCCCGGCCGCCCCCGTGGAAACCGGCCACATCGTCAAGTCGCCCATGGTGGGCACTTTCTACCGCGCCTCCAGCCCCGGCGCCAAGGCCTTCGCCGAAGTCGGCGACGTGGTCAAGGCAGGCCAGGCCGTCTGCATCATCGAAGCCATGAAAATCATGAACGAGATCGAGTCAGACCAGGACGGCACCATCACCAAGATCCTGGTCGACAACGGCCAGCCTGTTGAATACGGTCAGCCTTTGTTCATCGTTGAATAAAGGGGTCTTGCCATGTTCAAGAAGATCCTGATCGCCAACCGCGGCGAGATCGCGCTGCGCATCCAGCGCGCCTGCCGCGAGATGGGCATCCAGTCCGTGGTCGTCTACTCCGAGGCCGACCGCGACGCCAAGTACGTCAAGCTCGCCGACGAGGCCGTGTGCATCGGCCCGGCCCCCTCGGCTCAGAGCTACCTGCACATGCCGGCCATCATCTCGGCGGCCGAAGTGACGGACGCCGAAGCCATCCACCCCGGCTATGGCTTCCTCTCCGAGAACGCCGACTTCGCCGAGCGCGTGGAGCAATCGGGCTTCACCTTCATCGGCCCGACGCCCGAGTCCATCCGCATCATGGGCGACAAGGTCTCGGCCAAGCAGGCCATGATCAAGTCCGGCGTGCCGTGCGTGCCCGGCTCCGAAGGCGCCTTGCCCGACGACCCCAAGGAGATCATCAAGATCGCCCGCACCGTGGGCTACCCGGTCATCATCAAGGCCGCGGGCGGCGGCGGCGGCCGTGGCATGCGCGTGGTGCACACCGAAGCGGCCCTGATCCACGCCGTGCAGACCACCAAAGCCGAAGCGGCCGCGGCGTTCGGCAACCCGCAGGTCTACATGGAGAAGTTCCTGGAGCACCCGCGCCACATCGAGATCCAGATCATGGCCGACCAGCACAAGAATGCGGTCTGGCTGGGTGAGCGCGACTGCTCCATGCAGCGGCGCCACCAGAAGATCATCGAAGAAGCGCCGGCACCGGGCATCCCCCGACGCCTCATCGAGAAGGTGGGCGAGCGTTGCGCGGCGGCCTGCAAGAAGATCGGCTACCGAGGCGCAGGCACCTTCGAGTTCCTGTATGAAAACGGCGAGTTCTACTTCATCGAGATGAACACGCGCGTGCAGGTCGAGCACCCCGTCACCGAGATGACCAGCGGCATCGACATCGTGCAGATGCAGATCCGCGTGGCCGCGGGCGAGAAGCTGCCGTTCACGCAGCGCCAGATCGAGTTGCGCGGGCACGCCATCGAGTGCCGCATCAACGCCGAAGACCCCGTGAAGTTCATCCCCTCGCCGGGCCGCATCACGACCTGGCACGCGCCGGGCGGCCCCGGCGTGCGCGTGGACTCGCACGTCTACACGAACTACTTCGTGCCCCCGAACTACGACTCCATGATCGGCAAGATCATCGTGCACGGCGACACGCGCGACCAGGCCCTGGCCCGCATGCGCACCGCCCTGTCGGAGACCGTGGTCGAGGGCATCCACACCAACATCCCGCTGCACCGCGAGCTGATGGTGGACGCCAAGTTCGTCGAAGGCGGCACGGACATCCACTACCTCGAAAACTGGATGGCGGCGCGCAAGCGTTGACCGGCCTCTCGCCCCCACACGACCATGCTGTTTGAACTCACCCTGCTGGCCAAGGAAGCCGAAGTCGAAACCTTGAGCGACGCGCTCATGGAGATCGAGGCGCTGTCCGTGTCGGTCGAGGACGCCGACGCCGACACGGAACACGAAGAAGCCCTGTGGGGGGAGCCCGGCATGCCGGTGGCGCGTGAAGCGTGGCAGCGCTCCACCATCAAGAGCCTGTTCCCCTCCGAGGCCGAAGCCCTGGAGGCGGCCACGCTGATCCTGGCCCAGGACTGGGCCAGCGACATCCACGTCCAGGGCATCCAGCCCGTGGGCGAGCAGGACTGGGTGCGCCTGACCCAGTCGCAGTTCCAGCCCGTGCCGATCACGGACACCTTCTTCATCGTGCCCACCTGGCACGAGGTGCCCGCCGCCGCGAAGACCGTCATGCGCCTGGATCCGGGCCTGGCCTTCGGCACCGGCACGCACCCGACCACGCGCATGTGCCTGAAGTGGATCGCGCAGCACAGCGCGGCCTACAGCGGCCAGCGCGTGCTGGACTACGGCTGCGGCTCGGGCATCCTGGCCATCGGGGCGGCCTTGCACGGCTCGGGTGTGGTCGACGCCGTCGACATCGACCCGGCCGCGGTCGAGTCCACGCTGGCCAACGCCGAGGTCAACCTGCAGCACCTGAAAAGCGCCGACGGCAAGCTGCCCATCGTGGCCGGCCTGCCCGACCTGGTGGGCCAGGCCCAGGCGGCCTACCCCGTGGTGCTGGCCAACATCCTGGCCACGCCCTTGAAGATGCTGGCACCGCTGCTGGCCGGTCACGTCGCGCCGGGGGGGCACCTCGTGCTCGCCGGCATCCTGGCGCGCCAGGAGCAGGAGCTCAAGGACGCCTACGCCGAAGTGGGCCTGCAGTTGCAGGTCGCCAACGCGGAAGAGGGCTGGATCCTGATGACCGCCCAAAAGCGGGTGTGAGTGACCCTCGGTCGCCCCGAATTTCGCCAGAAAAAATGGCATAAAGGCGGCCTATGAGCCTGGCCACCCGTTGCACCCATTGCGGCACGATCTTCAAGGTCGTGCAAGACCAACTCAAGGTCTCCGAGGGCTGGGTGCGCTGCGGCCGCTGCCAGGGCGTCTTCAACGCCCTGCCCGCCTTGTTCGACCTGGACACCGAGGCCCCGCCGCCACGGCAGGTGCCCGCCCCGCCCGCGCCCGCCCCTGAGCCCCCCGCCTGGTCCACCACCCAGCCGAGCGCCCTCGCGCCCCCCACCCCGATCAGCGCACACACGCCGCTGACGGCCTCCGACCTCGCGCTGAACGGTGCATCCTTGCCCGCGGCCACCGAATTCGACCTCGACACCTCGGTGGACCTGTCGGACGACGCTGCCAGCACCGCCCCGGCCGCAAACGCCCCCCTGGACGGCCTGCGCCTGAGCAGCGACCCCCGCCCCTGGCAGGCTGATCCGCGCGATGACCTCCGCGAAGCCCCGTCAGGCACCGCACCGGAAACCGCGCCCGAGGACCTGCCCAGCACCGACGAGGCCGACGCCCTGGAGTCGCGCTACCTGCTGCCATCTCGCGACGCCCGCCCGGCGCGCCGACGCGGCCGCGGCCCCGAGTTCGCCGATGCGCAGTTCCCCAGCGACGCCATGTTCGACGAACACGACGCCTGGGGCGCACTCAACGACGAGCCCGCGAGCCTGCCACCCACGGCGCCCGAGCCCGACGCCGCGGCGTCACCCGAGGCCTTGCCCTCCGGGGCAAAAACACCCCAGCCAGCGCCCCCGTCCACGCCCCCATCGCCCCACGCCGCCCCCGAGCCCCTGCGGGACGACCCCAGCATCCCCACGACCCTGCCCTCGCGCTTTGGCGAGGACTTCGTGCCGGAGCAGGCCGTGCAGCCCCCCAGCCAGCGACGCGGTCGACCCGGCACCCGCGGGCGCGCGCCCACGGCCACCACGCCCGAGTTCATGCGCCGCGCGCAGCGCCAGGCCTTCTGGCGCCACCCGGCCACGCGCGGCGCGCTGCTGACGGCGCTGCTCGGGCTGGCCGCCTTGCTGGCCTTGCAGCTGGGCCACCACTTCCGCGACTGGATCGCCGCCTACCACCCCGACAGCCGCCCCCTGCTGAACAGCTGGTGCGAACGCATGGGCTGCACCCTGGCGGCGCCTTTGCGCCTCGACGCCCTGCAAGTCGACAGCGCCACCCTCGTGCGCACCTCCTCGGAAGGCGCCGACCGCTACCGACTGACCGTGTCCGTGAACAACCGCGCCGACATCGACCTGGCCTGGCCCCACATCGACCTGACCCTGACCGACGAGAGCGGGGGCGTGCTGGCGCGCCGGGCGTTCGCCCCGAGCGACGCGCGCGTGCTCCAAGCCGAAGGCCGACCGACAACCGGGCTGCCCGCAGCGGCCCCCAAGCGGGACAGCACCACCCTGCAATGGACGCTGCGCATGCCCGACCTGAACCCGGCCGGCTACACGGCCGAGCTTTTCTACCCTTGACCCAAGGCGACTCAACATGTCCGTGCTCATCTGTGGCTCCCTGGCCTTCGACACCATCACCACCTTCCCCGGCCGCTTCGCCCAGCAGATCCTGCCCGAGCAGGTGCACATCCTGAACGTCTCCTTCCTCGTGCCCTCGCTGCGCAAGGAGTTCGGTGGCTGCGCGGGCAACATCGCCTACAGCCTCAAACAGCTCGGCGGCGAGCCGCTGGTCATGGCCACCCTGGGCAAGGACGGTGCGCTCTACCGCAACCACCTCGAACACATGGGCGTGAGCCTGCAGCACGTGCGCACGGTGGAAGACGACTACACCGCCCAGGCCATCATCATCACGGACCAGGACAACAACCAGATCACCGCCTTCCACCCCGGCGCCATGGGCCAGGCCCACATCCAGCGCATCGAGGCCGACGCCGCCATCCAGCTGGCCATCGTGGCCCCGGACGGCCGCGACGCCATGATCCAGCACGCCGAGCAGCTGCAAGCCGCGAAGATCCCCTTCGTGTTCGACCCGGGCCAGGGCCTGCCCATGTTCGACGGCGCCGACCTCGAGCGCTTCATCTCCCAAGCCACCTGGGTGGCCGTCAACGACTACGAAGCCAAGCTGCTGGCCGACCGCACGGGCCGCAGCCTGGCCGAGATCTCCCAATCGCACCTCCAGGGCCTGATCGAGACCCTGGGCGCCGACGGCTGCAACGTCTACATCCAGGGCGAAAAAACCCACGTGCCGGGCGTGAAGGCCGACGCCGTGATCGACCCCACCGGCTGCGGCGACGCCTTCCGCGGCGGCCTGCTGTTCGGCCTGTCGCAAGGCTGGGACCTGGTCAAGTCGGTGACCCTGGCCAACCGCATCGGCGCCATCAAGATCGCCGTGGCCGGCCCGCAGAACTACACGCTCGACCGCGCGCCGCTGCTGGCGTCGATCGGCGCCTGAGTTCGGCGTGCCCCGCCGCCAGCAGGCTGCCGTACGGGCCTCCCTCAAACACACCGCACTCAGCCTCGCGACCGCCCTGGTCGCCTGGCTGAGCCCACCGATCACCCACGTCGACAACGTCGCCCACGCCGGCCTGCTGGACAAGCTGGGCTGGGGCTCGGCATTCGGGTCGACGGGCGAGCCCACCTCGGGCCTCACCCTGGCCACCTGGAACCTGGAGTGGCTGATGACGCCCACCGAGCACGCCCGCCTGTCGGCGAGCTGTGAGCGCCAGCAGCCCCGCAGCGACGAACGCGCCCTGCCCTGCACCCCCGGGCGCAAACCACCGCCCGCTCGCACCCCCGCCGACTTCGACGCCCTCGCCCGCTCGGCCCAGGCCCTGCGCAACAGCCAGGGCGTGGACGTGGTGGCCTTGCAGGAGGTCGATGGCCCGGAAGCCGCCCGGCAGGTGTTTCGCCAAGGCTGGAAGGTGGACTGCTTCACCCGGCGCGCCCACCCTCAGAAGGTGGGCTTCGCCATCCGCGAAGGCGTGCCGCATCGCTGCCATGGCGACCTCCAGGCGCTCGACGTGGACGGCGGCACCCGCGCCGGCGCGGACATCAGCCTGTGGCCGGGCACCCCGCACGAGGTTCGCCTGCTGGCCGTGCACCTCAAGAGCGGCTGCTTCACCGGCAAGCTCGACCGCAGCTTCGCCCCCTGCGCCCGCCTGCGCCAGCAGGTGCCGGTGGTCGAGGCCTGGGTGGACCAGCGCGTGCGCGACGGCGTGGCCTTCGCCATCCTGGGCGACTTCAACCGCCACCTCGACAAGGACGCCCGCCACCCGGCCGGCCCCGACGAGGCCGCCCCGCTCAACCTGATGCAGGCCTGGAGCGACGACGCCCCGCGTGGTGCCGAGCTGTTGCGCGCCACCGAAGGCCAGCGCTACGTCGGCTGCGACGCCGACGACCGCCACAGCCAGTACATCGACGACATCCTCATCGACCGCAAACTGGCCGACAGAAACAAAAACAGGCGCTTCGCGCGCCTGCCGTTCGATGCCGGGGACACGGGGCGGACGCTGTCCGACCACTGCCCCGTCATCTGGTCGCTCAAACCCTGATCAGGCCTTGCCCTGCGTGGCCACGGCCGCGGCCGCCTTGGCTGCGGCTTCGGCGTCACCCAGGTAGTAGTGCTTGATCGGCTTGAGGTTCTCGTCGAGCTCGTAGACCAGCGGGATGCCGTTGGGGATGTTGAGGCCCACGATGTCGTCGTCGCTGATGTTGTCCAGGTACTTGACCAGCGCGCGGATGGAGTTGCCATGCGCGGCGATCACGATGCGCTTGCCGGACTTGATCGCCGGGGCAATCTCTTCGTTCCAGTAAGGCAGCACGCGGGCCACGGTGTCCTTGAGGCACTCGGTCAGCGGCACCTGCTCGGCGGGCAGGCCAGCGTAGCGCAGGTCCTGGCGTTGGCCCATGGGGTCGTTGGCCTCCAGGGCAGGCGGCGGGGTGTCGTAGCTGCGGCGCCAGACCAGCACCTGCGCGTCACCGTGCTTCTGTGCCGTCTCGGCCTTGTTCAGGCCTTGCAGGCCACCGTAGTGGCGCTCGTTGAGGCGCCAGCTCTTAACGACGGGCAACCAGATGCGGTCCATCGCATCCAGGCAGTAATTCAGCGTGTGGATGGCGCGCTTGAGCACCGAGGTGTAGGCCACGTCGAACTCGTAGCCCTCGGCCTTGAGCAGCTGGCCGGCGGAGATGGCTTGCGACACGCCGGTGGGCGTCAGGTCAACGTCGACCCAGCCGGTGAAGCGGTTTTCCAGGTTCCAGGTCGATTCGCCGTGGCGGATCAGCACGAGCTTGTACATGTTGCGGGTCTCGATCAGATTGAATGGGCGCGATTTTATAATCCCGCTTTGTCCCCTCCTCCACGCACCTCGCGAAAGACCCCCGCGCATGACTTCCTCTAGCTTCCTCGCCGACAACTGGTACTGGATGGTGGCCGCAGCCGCGTCCGGGGGCCTCCTGCTGTGGCAGCAGATCCAGCAAGGTGGCGGCGCAGGCCTGAGCCCGGCCCTGGCCGTGCAGCTCATCAACCGCGAGAAGGCCGTGGTGATCGACGTGTGCGACGCCACCGAGTACGCCGCCGGCCACGTGGCGGGCGCCAAGAACATCCCCCTGGCCGAGCTGGCCACGGCCAAGGGCCTGCCCGGCAACAAGAAGCTGCCTGTGGTGGTGGTGTGCGCCAGCGGACAGCGCGCCGCCAAGGCCGCCGCCCAACTCAAGCAGATGGGCCACGAGAACGCCCAAGCCCTGGCCGGCGGCCTGCGCGCCTGGCGCGAAGCCAACCTGCCGGTCGAAAAGGCCTGAGCCCCCACACGCCAGGCGGGCATCGCTCTGGCGGGACAATGCTGCCTTCCTGAACACGAGCCTCAGCGCTTCAGCCCGCCATGCAAGCCGTCAAGATGTACACCACCCAGGTCTGCCCCTACTGCCAGCGGGCCAAGATGCTGCTCAAGCAGCGGGGGGTCGAGTCCATCGAAGAAATCCGCATCGACCTCGACCCCGCCCAGCGCGACCACATGATGGCCGTGACCGGGCGGCGCACCGTGCCGCAGATCTTCATCGGCGAGCACCACGTGGGCGGCTGCGACGACCTCATCGCCCTGGACCAACGCGGCGGCCTGCTGCCGATGCTGGCCGGCTGAGTCGACCTGGGGGCCACACGCCCCCCTCATTCGCGGGATTCTCGCCGCACCGCCCTGGCCAGGCTGGCCCGACTGGCTTGACCGATGTCAGTGAGAAAAATCAATTCTCGAATATGTCGCGCCTGAATCATTGATTCGCATCGAATTCAGCCAGCCCAACCCTTTCATTCGGTCAATCGGCGCGATTTGACACACGCCGCCAGCCAAAATACCCTTTCCATGCCTTGAAACCCATTCTGTACCGGGCTTCAGGGGAGCGAGCCGATCGAATAACCGGCTCATTTGATCATTTGGTTTTCGCAAGGTACAGAAAACCAATATCAATCCATGGAGAGAAACATGAAACACATTCAACGATTCCTGCCGTCATTGCTGGCGGTCGTCACCGGCCTGAGCCTGAGCATGGGCGCGCAAGCCGACACCACGCTCACGCGTGAGTACACCTTGTACGAGCTGGTCAACGACAAGCTCAGCTTCATCGTGGGCGACAAGGAGTTCAGCAACTTCGACTGGCACGCGCGCGGCTTCTTCGATGACGCGACTGGCCAGGAGTGGACCTCGCTGGACATGAGCAAGCACGTCAACGTGCATGGCGAGCTGGTCAACAACGGCCACTACGGCCTGGACTTCACGGGCCCGTTCGCGGCCCACCCGGGCGAGACCGCCTCGGCCGAGCTGACCTACACCGTGCGCGTGCTGGATCCGGGCAAGTACCTGTCGGACTTCCACCTCGACGGCGACGTGCTGGTTTCAGGCACGAACGGCCAGGCCATCGTGCGCGAGTCGGTCAACGACCTGACCCACACGCTCATCCCCCTGGATCCGGCCGGCCCCCTGGAAGTGAGCCACCTGGCACCGGGCCTGCCGCCGGTCTACAACGACGTGGCCTTCACCGCCGCCGGCCTGCGCCCCGTGGTCGCCGAGATCGAGACCACGCTGCTGCTGAGCGCCGGCCCGAACGGCAACAACGCCTCGGTGCTGCACTTCCAGCAGCAGTTCTCGCAGCTGCCTGAGCCCTCGAGCTACGCGATGATGGTCGTGGGCCTGGCTGCCGCCGGCCTGGCACGCCGTCGCATCAAGGCAGATCGGGCCGATCAGGCCTGATCCGTCCGGGCGGCCACCTGATTCAGCAGCGGATCGCGGTCGCCGCGCTCCGCTGGTCGTCAAGGCAGTCGCCCGATGGAGATCGCTTCCAGCCCGGCCAATTGACAAGCCAGCACGCCCGCGTGCTCGGCCACCAACCCCTCTCGCTTGAAGGTCGCCATCGTGCGGCTGACGGTTTCGGGGGTGAGGTCCAACAGGGAGGCCATGTCGTCACGGGACATGGTTTGACAGGTGTGGGTCGGGTGGATGCGCGCCAGGTGCAAGACGAGGCGGGCCAGTCGCACGCGCGCCGGGCCCGTCAGGAACTCCGAGATCACGACGTCGCATTCGTCGCACAGCCCCTGCCATTGCTGCATCAGGGCGGCGTGCACCCCGGGCTCGGCCAGCGCGCTGCGCTCCAGCACCGCCACGGGCACCTCGCAAAGCTGGGTGCGTCCCACGCACACCGCGGTGTGATGGTGAACCCGGTCGGCCAGCAGCTCCAGCCCCAGCAACGCGCCCGCCTGCAAGACGCGAACGACCCGCGAACGCCCGTCGGGCAAGACCCGCTCCAGTTTCACCGCGCCTTTGCAGATCGAATACACGGCCTCCCCGGGTTCATGGCGGCGGTAAATGACCTCACCCGCCTGGCGGGTGGCTTGGCGAACGCCCCCAAGGCCTTCCCCATTCGCCCGGCGCAGCACCAAACCCAGAAACCCGCCCTGGCACAGCGGGCACAGGTTTCCCAGGCCACCCAGGGCGTGAACGCCCCCCAGTGACCGATCGCTCCCTGGCATGTTCATGATTTTCTTTCGTGCGCTGCCAATGGCCCGCCGACATATTCTAGAAAATCACGCAAGACAGCGCCCCTTGTTTTTGAAAACAATTGTTATCAAAACGACAAACCGCTCGCCCTGCGGCGGCCAGGGTGGAAAGCGCGCCCGCCTGGGCGTCGGCGTGACAAAGGTGTCACAGGGCTGCGCCATAATCCGGTGCACGAGACAGGCTCGGTCCTGGCGGGTGTCACCGCAGGCCAGCCGGAACGATCACACCCAAGGAACCCCATGAGCGACCAAGCCCTGCAGCCCTCCTTCAGCATCCAGCGCATCTACCTGAAGGACCTGTCCCTCGAGCTGCCCAATGCCCCCCAGATCCTGCTCGAGCAAGGCCAACCCCAGGTCGACGTTCAGCTGAACCTGCACGCCGAGCCCGTCGTGGAAGGCATCTACGAAGTGGCCGTGACCGCCACCGTGACCGCCAAGGTCAACGACAAGGTGCTGTTCCTGGTGGAAGCCAAGCAAGCCGGCCTGTTCGAGATCCGCAACGTGCCGGAAGACCAGCTGCAGCCGATCATCGCCATCGCCTGCCCGCAGATCGTCTACCCCTACCTGCGCGCCACCGTGGCCGACACGCTCAACCGCACCGGCTTCCCCGCCGTGCACCTGACCGAAGTCAATTTCCAGGCCATGTACGAGTCGCAGCTGCAACAAGCCGCTGCCGCCCAGGCCAACGCCTGAGCGCATGGCCCGGCCCCTCACGGTCCTGGGCGCCGGCGCCTGGGGCACGGCGCTGGCCATCAGCGCGGCGCGCCAAGGCGTGCCCGTGTGCCTGTGGGCACGCGACCTTGCCCAGGTCGACGAGATGCAGGCCGCACGCTGCAACGCGCGCTACCTGCCCGATGCGCCCTTCCCTGAGGCGCTGAGCCTGACGGCCGATTTCGATGCGGCCGTCGCGCATTCACATGCACACACCGGTGCCGCGGGCGGCCTGATCATCATCGGCACGCCCATGGCGGCGCTGGCCGAGGTGCTGCAGCGCCTGCCCGACGACGCCGCCACGCTGTGGCTGTGCAAGGGCTTCGAAAAAGGCACGGGCCGCCTGGGCCACGAAATCGCGCGCGCGGTGCGCCCGAATGCGCGCAGCGGCGTGCTCTCGGGGCCCAGCTTCGCGCACGAGGTGGCCCTGGGCCGCCCGACCGCGCTGGTGGCCGCCAGCACCGATGCCTCGCTGTGCGAGCAGGCCGTCGGCGCCTTCCACTCCGACTCCTTGCGCGTCTACACCTCCAACGACCCGATCGGCGTCGAGGTGGGGGGGGCCGTCAAGAACGTGCTGGCCATCGCCACGGGCATCGTCGACGGGATGGGGCTGGGCCTCAACGCCCGCGCCGCCCTGATCACGCGCGGGCTGGCCGAGATGACCCGCCTGGGCGTGGCCCTGGGCGCCCGAGCGGACACCTTCATGGGCCTGTCGGGCCTGGGTGACCTGGTGCTGACCGCCACGGGCAACCTCTCGCGCAACCGCACCGTGGGGCTGCAGCTGGCCACGGGCAAGCCGCTGCCGCAGATCCTGCAGGAACTCGGCCACGTCGCCGAAGGCGTCTACACCGCGCCCACCGTGTGGCAACGCGCCCAGGGCCTGGGCGTGAGCATGCCCATCACCGAAGCCGTGGTGGCCGTGCTGGAGGGCCGCATGGGCGCGGCCGAGGCCGTGGGGGCGTTGATGCGCCGCGAGGCCAAGGCAGAGGGCTGATCCGCGGTAGGTCGAGGGCCGGTCGGAGGCGATCGGGGTGGGCTCAGGTCCCGCCCGCGTGGCCGTTCTGGCGCCAGGCCTCGAACACCGCCACCGCCACCGCGTTGCTCAGGTTGAGGCTGCGCTGTCCGGCTCGCATGGGCAGGCGCACGCGCTGGGGCAACGGGAAGGCCTCGCGCAACTCGGGTGGCAAGCCCGCCGTCTCGCTGCCGAACACCAGCCAGTCACCGGGCTGCCAACTCACCTCGCCAAACGGTCGGCTGCCGCGCGTGGTGAAGGCAAACAGGCGCGAAGCATCGGGCTGCACGGCGTCCAGGAAGGCCTGCCAGCTGGCGTGGCGCTTGACGTCGGCGTGCTCGTGGTAGTCCAGGCCGGCGCGCCGCAGCAACTTGTCGTCCATCGAAAAGCCCAGCGGCTCGATGAGGTGCAGCTCGCAGCCGGTGTTGGCCGCCAGGCGGATGACGTTGCCCGTGTTGGGCGGGATTTCGGGGTGAACCAGGACGATGCGGAACATGGGGGGCGAGGTTACCGCATGCCGTGCAACACTGGCGTCAAACACAGAAATCCGGGAAGCGAAGACGATGAAGACGAGGGACATCGCCAGCGCCGCGGCCCCGCCCGACGCGCATGAGGCACCCGACACACCTGAAGCGCCCGGCCACATCCTGGTGGTCGACGACGACGCACAGCTCGTCGAGCTGCTGGCCGAGCACCTGAGCCGAGAGGGCTTTCGCGTCAGCGGCGCAGGCAACGCCCACGAGATGCGCGCGGTGCTGGCGCGCGAACGCATCCAACTGATCGTGCTGGACCTGATGCTGCCGGGCGAAAACGGCCTGTCCATCTGCCGGGCGCTGCGCGCGCGCGAGGCGCCGGCACTGCCCATCCTGATGCTGAGCGCGCGAGGCGACGAGGCCGACCGCGTGCTGGGCCTGGAGATGGGCGCCGACGACTACCTGGCCAAGCCCATGTCCCCGCGCGAGCTGCTGGCACGGGTGCGCGCCCTGCTCAGGCGCAGCCGCCTGATGCCCGTTGACACCAACCTGCGCGCGCCCGTGCGCCAGTTGCACTTCGGGGACTGGCGGCTCGACACCGCGGCACGCCACCTCGTCGACGCCAACGGGGTGACGGTGCCCCTGACGGGCGGCGAGCATCGCTTGCTGCAGGTGCTGCTCAGCCACCCGCAGCGCGTGCTCAGCCGCGACCAGTTGCTGAGCCTGACGCAGGGGCGCGACGCCGAGGGCTTCGACCGCTCCATCGACCTGCTCATGAGCCGGCTGCGCAAGCGCCTGCGCGAAGACCCGAAGGCGCCGCGCTACATCCGCACCGTGCGCAACGAGGGCTATCAGTTCTGCGCAGCCGTCCGGGTGGTGCACACGCCATGACGCTGCTGCCCCGCACCCTGTTCGGCCGGGTGGCGCTGATCTTCGGCGTCGCGCTGACGCTGGCGCATGGCCTGACGCTGCTGATCATCGTCAAGGAACGCGGTGACCTGGGCCTGACGATGATGACGTCCTACCTGGGGCGCGACGTGGCCGCGTCGGTGGCCATCCTGGAGCGCGTGCCCGCGGCGGAGCGAGCGGCCTGGCTGCCCGCGCTGGCTCGGCAGAACTACCGCTACCGGCTGGGGGCCCCGCCCGCGCAGGCGGCCCCTTCTGCGCACCGCCTGGCCGCGCCGCTGACGGCCTCCGTGGACGAGCGCCTGGGCGCGAAGCGCAGCGGCCCCTTGAGCGAGAGCCGCCTCGGCGACGCGGTGCTGATGCACCTGCCCCTGCGCCTGTCGGACGGCAGCCCGCTGACGCTGGAACTCCAGCCGCCGCACCCCGGGGTTTCGGCGCTGTCGCTGACGCTGCTGTTGTTGCAACTGCTGGCCCTGGCGGGCGCAGGCTGGGTGGCCGTCAGGCTGGCGGTCAAGCCGGTGAGCCAGCTGGCGCGCGCCGCCGAGGGCATCCGCCAAGGGGCCGGGCCGAGCGACTCCCTGCACGACATCGCCCACGGCCCCATCGAGGTGCGCCAGGCGCTTCGGGCGTTCGAGGCGATGCAGGGCCGCATCGAGGGGCAACTGGCCGAGCGCCTGCACCTGCTGGCCGCCATCTCGCACGACCTGCAGACGCCGATCACGCGCATGCGGCTGCGCGCCGAGCAGATCGATGCACAGCCCTTGCGCGACCAGGTGCAGGCCGACCTGCAGGCCATGCAGCACCTGGTCGACGAGGGGCTGACCTACGCGCGAACGGCCCACGCCAGCACCGAGCCGCTGCGCTGTGTTGACCTGCACGCCTTGCTCGACGGGCTGGTGTGCGACGCGGTGGACGCGGGTGGCGACGCGGTGCTGGTCGAGCCACTGGGGCTGAGCTCGCCGACGCTGAACACGCGCGTGCTCGCGCTGAGGCGGCTGCTGACCAACCTCGTCGACAACGCCTTGGCGTTCGGGCAGCACGCCGAGGTGCGGGTCAGTGAAGCCGGTGGGCGGGTGGTGATCTCGGTGCTCGACGCGGGCCCCGGGATCCCGCAGGCCGACCTCGAGCGGGTGTTCGAGCCCTTTTTCAGGGTGGAGGGCTCGCGCAACCGGGCGACCGGGGGCAGCGGGCTGGGGCTGGCGATCGCGCGGCAGCTGGCGCAGGCGGTGCGCGGCGAGCTGTCGCTGCACAACCGGCCCGAAGGCGGGCTGGAGGCGCGGCTGAGCCTGCCCCGGGACGCTTGAGCACCGGACGGCACCGAGCCGGTTTCATCTGTTTACAAACAGGGGCTTGCGAGACAAACCCCATACACGCCCGCGCCTTGCAATGGCCCCACACGAATCCACACAGGGAGCCATTCATGCAAGGTCTTCACCTCCTCATCGGGCTGGTGGCCGCGGCCGCTTTCACCAACGCCTCGGCCCAGGCGAGCGCGTCGCCGCTGGGTCGCTGGCTCACCGCCAGCGGCAACCTGGAGGTGGACATCGCGCCTTGCGGGGCGGCGCTGTGCGGCGTCGTCACGCGCGTGCTGGGCAACCGCAGCATGAGCCGCGAGGGCCAGGAGATGCAGGCCGTCGACACCCGCCCGGCCCTGGGCATGAAGATCCTGCGGGACTTCGTGCCCGACTCCTCGGAGGGCGAGCGCACCACGCGCTGGGAAGGCGAGATCCACAACCGCGAGAACGGCAAGACCTACGCCTGCCAGATGTCGCTGGGCGCCGACGGCGGCCTGGTGCTGCGCCCTTACGTGGGCCTGCCGCTGTTCGGCAAGACGCAGGTGTGGCAGCGCGTGACGCCGCCCGCGCGCCCGGTTGACGCTCGCTGAGGGGCCACGACATGCCATGGCTCCTCGCGGGCGTCGCGGGCCTGGCCACGGTGGCCAGCCCTTGCGTGCTGCCTTTGTTGCCCCTGGTGCTGGGGGTCTCCGTCGGACAGGACAGCCGCACGCGGCCGCTGTTCATCGTGCTGGGCTTCGTGCTGTCGTTTGCGGCCATCGCGCTGGCCTTCGGGGCCTCCACGCGGGTGCTGGGGCTGTCGCCCGAGGCGGTTCGCATCGGCAGCGCCAGCGTGTTGCTGCTCGCGGGCGTGGTCATGCTGGTGCCGACGTGGTCGGACCGGCTGATGTCGTCCTCATCGGGCCTGGCGACATGGGGTCAGGGGCTGGGCGACCGGGCCGGCGCGGGGCCGCTGGGCGCCCTGACGCTGGGCGCCGCCCTGGGTGCGGTGTGGACGCCTTGCGCGGGGCCCGCCCTGGCCTCCATCCTGGCGCTCGTGGCGCGCAACGACAGCCACCTCGAAGCCGGCGGTCTGCTGCTGGCCTACGCGGCGGGTGCCGGCGTGCCCATGCTGCTGATCGCGTACGGTGGGCGGTCCGTCGTGCGCTGGGTCGGCCCGCTGGCGCGGCGCGCGGGTGCCTTGCGCCGCGCTTTCGGGGCGATCGTGGCGGCCACGGCGCTGGCCATGCTGGCGCAGGTCGACACGCAGGTCACCGCCTGGTTGACCCAGGCCTGGCCTCGGCTGGACATCGAGTCCCGCGCCGACGAGTGGCCATCCAGCCCGGCCCGCGCGCCCGTGCTGCGTTTCGAGTCCAACGACGCGTGGTTCAACACCCCCGCGCCGCTGTCACTCGAGGCCCTCAAGGGACGGGTGGTGCTGGTCGACTTCTGGACGCACGGCTGCATCAACTGCATCCGCACCCTGCCGCACATCCAGGGCCTGCACGAGCGACACGCGCGGCGCGGCCTGGTGGTGGTGGGCATGCACTCCCCGGAATTCGCTTTCGAGCGCTCGGCCGACGGCGTGCGAGCCGCCATCCAGCGCCATGGGCTGACCTACCCCGTGGCGCAAGACAACCAGCACCGCACGTGGGAAAACTTCGGCAACCGCCACTGGCCGGCGCAGTACCTGATCAACCGCGAAGGCAAGCTGGTGTTCACCCACTTCGGGGAGGGGGGGCAGGCTCAACTGGAGGCCGCCATCGAGGCGGCGCTGGAGGACCGGGCCAAGCCCGAGTGAGCCAGACCCGGTTGAGCCACCCCCGGTCAGCCCGCGCTTTGCTTGAAAGCCATGATGGCCTGGTTGCGCAGCGTGCGCAGCAGCGACAGGGCGCGCTCGTCGAGCTGCAGGCTGCCGGCCTGAGCCTGGTCGGCGTAGATCAGGCCCAGCACCACGTCAGGCTGGCCGGCGCGCTTCATCCACAGCGGCAACAGCAAGAACGTGGGCGCGTTGACGTGGGTGCGATACCAGCCCGGCAGCAACCGGGTGACGGCCGCCACGCTGGCGTCGGCGATCAGGGTGTCGACGTTCTTGAGCGCCACCGCCGCGAACAGGTCGGGCTGCTGGGAGGGCTGCAGCGTCAGCGGGATGTGGAAGGCGGCCTTGAGCACCTCGGCGCTCTCGCCCAGGCCCATGCGGCCGACCAGTTCGTTGGACTTGGCGTCACGCAGGCAGAACACCACGCGGCGGCAATCCAGGCCGCGCAAGATGGTCTCCAGCACCATGTGCAAAACGGTCTGCAGCTTGAAGGACTCCACCAGCGTGTTGGTGATGTCCTGGATGCCGTGGGTCAGGATGGCCTCGCGGTCCATGGCCGGTGCGGGGTCAGCCTGCGCCAGTGCGCCGGGCTGGACCTCGTCGGCGAGCTCACCCGGGGTGGCGTCGCCAGACAGGCCCTGGTTGGGCGCGTCCACGTAGTACAGGTCCAGCAGGCGCTCGGCGGGCGAGGCAGCGGGCACCGAGAGGTTGAGCGCTCGCGTCAGGTCGGTGAGGCGCTGGCGGGCGCGTCCGGCGGCGTCCTGCAAGGCATCCGGCGCCAGGGCCAGGGCCTGCTGGTGGCGCCGCTGCAGCTGCCCCAGCGCCTGGCCCAGCTCCACCGGCTCGGTGTGCAGCATGGCGTCCGAGGCCGACTGGGCCAGCGTGGCCAGCCAGTGCACGCGGCTGGTGGCGTCGGTGAGCAGGTGCTTCGGTGGCAGCTCACCGGGCGAGCGCATGCAGTCCAGCAGGCCCTGGGGCAAGCCCCAGAGTTGCCCGACGTGGTCGGCGAGCTGCTCCAGGCTCACGCCCAGCACCTGCTGGACGATGCGCTGGCCGTTGGCGGCCTCGCCCACCCCGGGCTCGCCGCCTTGCTGGCGGATCTGCTCGGCGTCATCGGGCAGGTAGAAGGACACGAGCAACCAGCCCAGGCGTCGAAACAGCGCGCCCACGAACACCTCTTCGGCTTCTCGCGGACTGGACGCCAGCTCGCTGGCCAGCGTGCCGGCCATGACCGTGTGCAAGAAGGCCTGCTTGAGCTGCTGGGCGTGGGCCTGGTCCTGCATGTGGTCGAGCAGCATCAGCGACAAGGCCAGGTTGCGCACCCCGGCCACCCCGATGAGGCTGACCGCACGCGAGATGGTGCTGATCGGGTCGGCGCCAGCGCGTCGGTAGTGGGCCGTGTTGACCACGCGCAGCAGCTTCTGCGTCAGCGCGACGTCTTGCAGGATCTCGTCACACAGGGTCTGCAGGCTGTCGGTGTCGGATTCGGAGAGCGCCTGCACGCGGCTGACCGAAGCCGACAGGGCCGGAAAGTCGCTCTTGCTGCGCATGCGGCGCATGAGGTAGGCCAGCGTGACTTGTGCGTCCGGCGCGTCGGGCGCCTCGGGTGACGGGTGGGCTGGGGCGTCCACGGCGCTGAATCAATCCAGCCGGATGTCGAGCTGCTCGGCCAGCTGCGGCGCAACCGACCACTCGGCACGCGCGCCCAGCAAACCAATGGCCAGGCGCAGCATGGCGCTGCGGATCTCACGCCACGCTTCCTCGCTGCGCCCCTGCTCGCCCAGGTGATAGCGGTAGCCCAGGTGCTCCACGCCCACGACGAAGGTCTCCACCAGCACGCGGGAGATCCGGCCCCGCCCGAGTTGCGCGTAGGCGGCGTCCACTTCTTTGGAGATCAGCTCGATGACGCCCATCCGGTGGTGGTAGGCGGGGGAGCTGGTCTGGTGCATCTCGGCGTAGATGGAGGCCAGCATCGGGCCGACCCATTCGCCCCAACGGCGCCAGGCCAGCAGACCGGCTTCCACCTTGGCCATCGGGTCGGCGGCGCCTCGCACGGCGAGTTGCACGTCGTGAACCAGGCGATCGTTGACTTCACTGAGCACGACGCCCAGCACCTCGTCCACGTTCGAGAAGTAGCGGTAGAAGGTGGGGCGAGACAGCGCCGCTTCCTGCACGATGGCCTCGACAGCCAGCCCGTGGTAGCCGCGATCGGCGAACACCTTGGCCGTGGCCGCCTTGATGCGCGTGCGCAACTCCTCCGTCTCGACGTACGTCTTGGGCGGGCGCCCGACCTTGCCACGTGCTTTGGGCGGGGGCGCGGCGGGGGAGGCGGGTTTGGCGGAGCGGGGCATGTCGGGTCAGATCGGGCGGCCATCACACGGGGGCGGCGACCGCCCGTTGGCCAAATGATGCACGAAATACCTCGGCGTGGCGGCGGCCAGCGCCATCGCGCCAGCCGGCGCGGCGCAGGCTGCGGACCCCACCTGGGCGAGCAGCGCCCCCACTTAGGGAAACACACCCGTCATTGAAAGTAAACGTTTTCGTGATCCATGAACTGATTTCATCCGTTTAACGCAAACAGATCCTGCGATTTCGCGAATTCATTCCATTTACATACATGTACCATTAAGGTTGGCGCAACGGTCTCGCATCACCTTGAATCGTTTCCTCACTGCTTTGGGCCACCTGACTCCCCGCTGTTTCAAAGGGAATGGAGTGCACCTTCTGCGCGACACTTTTGAAGCCACCCGGGTCGCCTCGGTCGCTTTGACGCTCATGCTGGCCGGCACGCCCGCCCTCGCCTACACCTACGCCGGCAACTACACCTTCACCGCCCGATGGGACGAGTGGGCGCGCTACAAACAAGGCGCCTACACCATCTACCCCGCCGAGCACCGGGGGGGCTTCGAGTACGACGTCTGCCCCGCCTTGCAAACCCGCACGCTGTTTCCCTCGGTGGTGGTCGGCAGCGTCAAGCAGACCTGCAACAACCTGTGGAACGCGTTCCTGAGCTCGCCGCACTTGCTGGGCAGCGCGGCCACGGGGGTGCGCGCGCGCGACGTTTCCGAAGACTGGGACCTCAACTACATCGACCCCGCCGACCCGCTGCGAAATTACTACTTCGACTGGTACGCCAATTCGCTGCTCTCGAACCCCTATGTGCTGCGGATCAGCTACCCCCTGAACCTGCAACCCCTGGGCCCGCACGCGGGGGCTTACACCCTGGGCAACCCGAACGTGCTGGCCATGGGGGACGACATCTACGTCATGCGCGACCCCGATGGCTCCTTGAGCTACTACGCCTACGTGGGAGGCTGGCTGCTCAAGGACTCCACCGCCAAGACCTTCACCAACGGCGCCTGGGCGGGCCAGGCGCTCACCAGCAAGCTCAAGCACCTGATCGGCTACGAGGAGCTGCAGCTGTATTTCCTGGAGGGCGACAGCACGCTGCACGTCTTCGACCGGGACCTCAAGTGGGTGCGAACGGACCTGGTCAAGCTGGGCGATGAACTCTCGGCTTACACCCTGGGGCAGCTCGTTGACAACCAGATCCCGGGCTACACCTACATCGGCTGGGACGCGGGCCCCATCGTCATCGGGGTGACGGCGCTGAGGCCGCTGGACCACTTCCTGGTGAGCACCAGCGTGACGCAGGTTGAAGTCGGGCAGAGCCTGACGCTGACGATCCGCGCCTGCGAAGACGCCGGCACCTGCAACACGCCCCATGTGCGCGGCGTCAGTGGCACCTTGCTGCTGTCGGACGGCACCTTGCAGGCCTTCACCATCCCGCGCAACAGCAGCAGCGTGCAACTCACCCTGCCCATCAACAGCCGGCCGCTCGACGGCATGCTCAACATCTCCCTGCCCGCCACCGAGCCCCTGCCCACGGCGATCCCGGGCACGCTGTGCCAGTTCGGGGACACGGCGTCGCCCTCCAGCGATTGCCGCATCCCCGTGCTGCCGCCGTTCAAACACGTCGAGCTCAGCGGCCCGGCCACCGGCCTGACGTGCGCGGCCAGCACCTTCACCATCAAGGCCTGCGGCTCCACAGACTGCCAAAGCGGCTACACGCAAGGGCTGTCGGGCACCTTGCTGGTGGGCGGCGCCGCAACGCAGGCCTCGCCGAGCACATCGATTGGCTTCACCATCCCGGCCGGGCGCGCCAGCACCACCGTGAGCCTGCAGGTCACCCGCCCGCCCGCCGACGGCAAGGTGCCGTTGTCGATCACGGGGCTGTCGGCGACCGCGGGCGACGCCTCGGCCCTGTATTGCGCACTCGGCCAGCCCGCCACGGCGGCGGCATCGTGCGAACACCAGGTCAGCCGCTCGGGCTTCATCGTGCAAGCACCCGACCACGTGGCCGAATCCAGCGGGGTCACGGCGCAGGTCACCGCGATTCGCTCGAACCTCGATCAAAGCGCCTGCGTGCCCGCGTTCACCGGCAGCAAGGCGGTGACGCTGTCTTGCGCCCACGTGACGCCATCGAGCGCCAGCACCGCGCTGCGCATCGAGGGCCAGGCCTTGAACGGCAGCGGCTCGGCCAGCGAGGCGTGCGATGTCGGCGGGCGCCCGGTCACCCTGAACTTCCAGGCCAATGGCGTGGCGCAGGCGTCCCTGGCTTACGCCGATGTCGGTCGGATGCGACTCAAGGCGACCCTGTACGGCGGCGCCGACGACCCCGATGCCGGCATGTCGGGCGAAACGACCTTCGTGGTCGCACCGGCTGGCTTCGTGGTGGATCGCCCCGAGGTCAGCCCGGGGGCGATCCTGGCGGGCGCGCCCTTCTCACTGCGCCTGCGGGCCGTCAACAGCCTGGGGGCGGCCACCCCGGGGTTCGGCCGCATCGACGGCGCCGTCAGCCACACCCTCTCGATGGGCTGGACGCTGACGGAGCCCAGCGGCTCGGGCGCGCGCGCAGGCGTCTTCAGCGGCAGCGGCACCGCCGGGGGCAACGCGCTGTCGGCCGCGGACTTCAACAACCAGGGCGAGGCCACCGTCTCCGACCTGCGCTGGAGCGAGGTGGGGCGCGGGCGGGTCACGGCTGAGCTCAGCCGCCCGCAGGGCTGGCTCGACAGCAACCTCGCCCCCAGCGGACAGAGCGCCCCCATCGGCCCCTTCGTCCCCGCGTACTTCGACCCGGAACTCAGCGCTGGCTGCACCGGTTTCACGTACAGCGGCCAAGGCCTGGGCACCCTGACGGTGACGGCGCGCAACGCACAAGGCGGGGTCACGCAAAACTTCGATGGCAGCGGGGCCCTGACGCCGTCGCACGCCAGCGCGATCACCTGGCAGCTTGACCCCATCGCCGCGGGCGCGGGCGCCCTCAGCGAGAGCAGCCTGGCGGCCACGCGCTTCGTCGCCGGGGTGGGTCGGCCGCTCGGCGCGGTCAGCTACACCTTCGCGAACAAGCAGACCGCGCCGCTGACGGCTCAGTTGGGGGTGATCCGCGGCGATGGCCACCCTTCCTCGCAAAGCGTGAGCCGCGCGTGGCCGGTGCGCAGCGGCCGGCTGGTGCTCAGCGACGCCTATGGCTCCGAGCGAACGCCCCTGGAGTTGCCCGTGCAGGCCCAGCACTGGAGCGGCAAAAGCTGGACACTCAACGCCGCCGACGGCTGCACCCGGATCCCGAGCGCCGCGGTGGCCCTGTCCAACCACCGGGGCCAGTCGGGCGCCCCGATGAGCGCGTTCGCGACCCCGCCGGTGACCCAGGCCACCCTCAATGGGCAGGCGCAGGCCATCGTGATCCAGGGGGGGCACGGCGTGCTGAGGTTGAGCGCCCCGCCACCCGGGGTCACTGGCGCCCTCGACGTCGCCCTCAACCTGGGGGGCACCGCGAACGACCGCGCCTGCTCAGGCAGCCACCCCGCGACCACGGGCGCCGCGCAACCTTGGCTGCGGGCGCCGCTTGGCTCCAGCGTCAGCTGCCCCCTGGCCCAGGACCGGGACCCGGGCGCCAAAGCCACCTTCGGCATCTTTTCGCCCGAATCGCGTCGCGTCATCCACGCGCAAGACCTGTATTGACCCCCCTCATTCAGGTGATCGGGCTGCATCCAACCGAGATTTAGTTAACGGATGCGACACCCAAACAAGGGTCGACCGGTCTCCATTGGTGCTGACCCGCAGCTCACCCGCCGAACAGCCCGCTAGCATTGCCCAAATACTGTTACACGCAAGTCACTCAAAAGGAGTCCGAAGATGAAGCGCTTGTTGTCTTGCTTGCGGTCCGTCGCCCTGGTGGCGGCTGGACTGGGAATCGCCGCGGGGGCCCACGCCCAGACCCGGCTGTCGATCAACGGCCTCGTTGCCGACTCGGTGCAGACCTTCTCCGCAGACGCCCTGGACGCATTCAGCCTGAAAGACGTGAGCGTCACGGCGCGCGGCAACACCGCGGGGGCCGCCGGCTCTTTTCGCATGCCGATCACCGAGATCTACCTGGGCGCCAGCAAGTACACCGGCATCGGTGGCGGCGTCGTCAAAGGCGGCTCGATCGGATCGGCCCTGGAGATCACGCGCATCAGCGAAGAAAGCGGGCGTCGCATCGGCCTGACCCTGGCGAACTTCCGCATCGACTACCACCGCAAGCTGGTTCTGGCCGACGTCACGCCATGGGGGGGCAAGACGGTGCCGGAGCAAGCCGTCTACACCTACAAGGTGCGCCGAGCCATGGCGACCGAGCCGGATGCCAGCGGCAAGCTCGTGCTGGACGAACGGCTCGTTGGCCTTCGACTGACCCCGTCGATGATCGAGCGATTCACCCAGGCCTTGGAGCTCGACGAGATCTCCGTGGCCGTCATCGAGTCGACCGACTTCGGCGAGCTCAGGCAAAAAATCGACATCGCCTTGCGCACCCCCGTGTCCGCCACGCCCTACGTCCCGCAATGAACCGCTGAAGAGGACACACCATGAAGCACCGCATCCCTCACGCCCTCTGTGCCCTGACGCTCGGCCTGCTCACCCTGGGCAGCGCCATCGCCCAAACCACGCCGGGTTTCAAGTACACGCACCTCTCGCGTTTCAAGGAAGACGCCCGCTATGAGGCCTCTGGCGTCGTCATCTACCCGCGTGAAGCCTTCCCCGCCAAGATTTACGACGTGCGCCCCCACCAGCTGCTGCGACAGATCTTCCCCGGATCGGTCACGGGCGACGGCAACAACACCGCCACCAGCAACGCCCTGTGGCGCGACCTGCTGAAGTCGGGCCACGTCATGGGCTCGGCCACCACGCTGCCGCGCGCGCAGGACATCCTCGAAGACTGGGACGTCAACTTCGTCGACCCCCGCACCCCCACGCGCAACCACTGGTTCGACTTCTACGCCGACAACGTGCCCGCGGGTCAATCCGTGTCCTACGCCCAAACCCTGCAGAACGGCCCCCAGAAGGGCGCTCGCGTCATGGGCAACGGCAACCTGCTGGCCATGGGTGACGACCGCGGCATGTGGCTGGACGCCGATGGCTCGCTGAGCTACTACTGGCGCGGCGCGGGCACGCTGGACTTCGACAGCAAGAAAACCGCCTTCACCAACGGCCCCGAAGGCTGGGCGGGCGCCGCGCTGAGCGGCAAGCTGGGGCACCTGATCGGCTACGAGGAGGGCCGCCTGTACTTCCTGGAGGGAGACGACACCCTGCACGTCTACGATCGCGACCTCAACTTCGTGCGCACCGACGAGATCCACCTCAGCGGCGAGCTGCGGGAGGTGCGCCTGGGTGAGGTCATCGACGGCAAGGTGCCGGGCGTCACCTACCTCGGCTGGGACCTGGGGCCCGTCATCGGCTTCTTCCCCAAGTGAGCCGGTGGCACGGTGACCCGCTGACCCCATGACGCCCTGGCCGACGGTGAATCACTTCGCCGTCGGCATGGCGAACTCCGCGCCGCGCTCGATGTCGCCCAGCCAGCGTTGCATGACGGACTTCTGGCGCGTGTAGAAGCGAACGCCTTCTTCGCCGTAGGCGTGGGTGTCGCCAAACAGGCTGCGCTTCCAGCCACCGAAGCCATGCCAGGCCATGGGCACCGGGATGGGCACGTTGATGCCCACCATGCCCACCTCGATGCGGCGGCTGAACTCGCGCGCCACCTGCCCGTCCTGCGTGAAGCAGGCCACGCCGTTGCCGAACTCGTGGCCGTTGACCAGCTCGATGGCGGCGCCCAGGTCGGGCACGCGCACGCAGGCCAGCACCGGTCCGAAGACCTCCTCGCGGTACAGGCGCATCTCGGGCGTGACGTGGTCGAACAGCGTGCCGCCGGTGAAGAAGCCACCCTCGCGCCCGGCGACCACGAGCCCCCGCCCGTCCACCAGCAGCTGCGCGCCCTCTTGCACGCCCGCGGCGATGCAGCCTTCGATGCGGTCGCGCGCCTGCTGCGTGACGATGGGGCCCATCTCGGCAGACGGGTCCATCCCGTCGCCCACCTTCAGCGCCTTGGTGCGCTCGACCAGCAGCGGCAGCACCCGCTCGGCCGAGTCGCCCACGAACACGGCCACCGAGATGGCCATGCAGCGCTCGCCCGCCGAGCCGTAGGCCGCGCCGATGAGGGCATCCACCGTGGCCTGCACGTCCGCGTCGGGCATGACGACGAGGTGGTTCTTGGCGCCCCCCAGGGCCTGCACCCGCTTGCCGTGCTGCGCCCCGCGCACGTAGATGGCCTGCGCCACCGGCGTGGAGCCCACGAAGCTCAAGGCCTTCACATCGGGGTGATCGATGAGCGCGTCCACCGCGACGCGGTCGCCTTGCACCACGTTGAAGACGCCATCGGGCAGGCCGGCCTCCTTCAACAGCCGGGCCATGAACAGCGCCGCAGAGGGGTCGCGCTCGCTGGGCTTGAGCACGAAGGTGTTGCCGCACGCGATGGCCAGCGGGAACATCCAGCACGGCACCATGCACGGGAAGTTGAAGGGCGTGATGCCGGCCACCACGCCCAGGGGCTGGCGCACCGTCCAGTTGTCGATGCCGGTGGAGACCTGCTCGGTGTGGTCGCCCTTGAGCAGCTGCGGGATGCCGCAGGCGAACTCGACGATGTCGATGCCGCGCATCACCTCGCCCTGCGCGTCGCTGAAGACCTTGCCGTGCTCGGCCGTGATGAGGGCGGCCAGCGCGTCGCGGTGCTCGTTGAGCAAGGCCAGGAAGCGGTTGAGCACGCGCGCGCGCCGGATGGCCGGCGTCTGGGACCAGCCCACGAAAGCCTCGCGCGCCGCCGCCACCGCCAGCGCGACCGTCTCCACCGACGCCATCGCCACCTGGCGGCTGACCTGCCCGGTCGCCGGGTTGAACACCGGCAGGGTCGGCTCACCCGGGGGCTGGTGCGGCGCGCCAGCGACCCAGTGGGGCACGGTGGCATCGGAGGGCAAAGGCAGCAAGGGCATGGGCGACACAGGCATGGGCAACTCACATGGGGCGTTCAAGGAGCACGCAGTCTATGGCGGCAGCGCATGGCCTCGCCTGAGCGCCCAACTGTTACAAATTCGCTGTCAGGAATGCGGCGCCCACCCGACTGACCCCTTGTGCACGGTTTGCTGCACACCTCACCCCACAAGGACTTCACCATGAACATCAAGACCATCGCCGCCCTGGCCGCCACCGTCATCGCCTCCAGCGCCTGGGCCGGCCACCACGGTGCCGACAGCAAGTGCGGCGCCGGCACCTGCGGCAAAAAGGAAATGGGCGCCAAGAATGAAAAGGACGCCGGCATGAAAGACGCGTCGTGCGGCAAGAAGGGCGACGCCGGAATGAAAGACGCCTCCTGCGGCAAGAAAGACGCGTCCTGCGGCAAAAAGGACGACGCCGGCAAGAAGGACGCCTCCTGCAGCAAGAAGTGATCGGGTGAGCACCATGGTGGGCCTGGGCTACCGACGCGAGATGGCCGACTGGGACCTGTCGGCCATCGAAGCGGACTTCTTTGAAGTCGTCTCCGAGAACTGGATGCGGCGCGATCGCGCGCCCCTGCACCGGATCATCGAATCCGGCCGCCCGGTTCACCTGCACGGCGTCTCGATGAACCTGGGCGGCCCCGCCCCCATCGAGCGCGCCTTCCTGCTCAACCTGCGCGAGCTCATCGAGGACATCGGGGCCGTTCATTGCTCCGACCACCTCGCTTCCAGCGGCGACGCCCACCAGCTCCACGACCTCTTCCCCATCCCCTTCACGATGGCCGAGGTGGCGCGCGTGTCCGACCGCATCCGCCACGTGCAAGACGTGCTGGGGAGGCGCATCGCCATCGAAAACAGCACCTGGTACACCAACCGCGGCGACGTGCCCGAAGCGGACTTCGTGGCCGCCATCGCCGAGCGGGCCGACTGCCAGGTCCTGCTCGACCTCAACAACGTGGTCGTCAACCACAAGAACCACGGCGGCATGGACCTGCCGACCTTCATCACCCGCATCGACCCGGCCCGCATCAGCTACCTGCACGTCGCCGGCCACGAGTTCGACGCGCGCTTCGGCATGCACATCGACACCCACAGCCAACCCGTGGAAAGCGGCACCGCCGCCATGGCCCGGCTGATGCAGCAACGCCATCAGCTGAGCGTGTTGCTGGAGTGGGACAACGACCTGCCCGGCTGCGACCTCATCAACCAGGAGCTGCGATGTCTGAAGACTTCTACGCCTACGTGAGGGGCCGCACCGACGTGGTCCCCGAGGGCCACACCGAGGCGGGCATGCGGGTCTACCGGCACCTCGTGCACCTCGGCGCCAGCCAGGCGATCGAGGCGCAGCACCCCGAGGTGCGCCAGCAACTCGGCGAAGACGCCTGGCGCGCCCTGATCGAAGACTTCGTGCGGCAGTCCGAATGGACCTCGCACTTCTACGGAGACCTCCCCGATGAATTCCTCGCGTATCTCGATCGCGTGCGTGCGTGAGCACAGCGACGGCCTGGGCCTGCTGGCCCTGCGGATCTGGGCCGCACAGGAGTTCCTGATGGCTGGCATCCACAAGCTCTCGGCCGGCTGGAGCGCCCCCGAGTGGTTCGCCGGCCTGGACTTCCCCGCCATCGTCCGCTGGCTGGACGCCGACCTGAACTGGGCGGCCGCCGGCCTGGGCGAGGTCGTGCTCGGCGCCGCCCTGGCGCTGGGCCTGGCCTCGCGCCTGGCCGCCCTCGGCCTGCTCTTCATCACCTGGGTGGCGGTCTACACCGTGCACTTCGACCTCGGCTGGGCCGGCTGGAACCAGATCGAGGGCGAGGCCGGCCAGGGCTTCAAGGTGCCGCTCATGCTGGCGCTCATGCTGCTGGCCGTGCTCACACAAGGCGGCGGCGCGCTCGCGGTGGACGGCTGGCTGCGGCGTCGCGGCTGACGCCAAAACCGCGCCCACGCCAGTGTGAATCCAGACTCACCCTCGATTCAAGGATCGCGGACATCCAGTACCATCCGCACCCATACTCAATGCACGTGAAACGGCATGGGCTTGCCTGGGCCCGTGGTGGGGGATGGATTTGCCCGAGAACGGTCAGACACAAACCAGGCTCACTCGGCGACACCTGCTGAGCCTGGCTGGAGGCACCTGCCTGGGGATGGTGCCCGCAGGTCGGCTCCACGCTGCGTCGGATGACGAGGCCCGCGGCGTCATCGCCATCGTCTACCCCGACATCGGCGAGCCGTACCGCAGCGCCTTCTCCGCCATCGTGCGCGGCATCGAAGACGGCGCCCAGGGCCGCACCACGCGGCTGGCCATCGCACCCAACGCCACCGCCACCACGCTGGCCGACGACCCCCGCCTGCGCCAAGCCCGCACCGTGATCGCGCTCGGTCGCAGCGGCCTCAAAGTCGCGTCCGGCCTGGACCGCAAGGTCAACGTGATCGCCGCTGGCGTGCTGTCCGTGCCGGAGGGCGAATCGCCCGCGTGGATGATCCAGAGCCTGGCGCCCGACCCCGCCTTGCTGTTCTCGCGCCTCAAGGCCTTCGTGCCCCGTGCGCGGCGCGTGGTCGTGGTCTACGACCCGCGCCAGAACGAATGGCTCATCCGCCTGGCGCGCGAAGCCGCCCGCCAGCAGGGCCTGGAGCTGCTGACGCTGGAGGCCGAAGACCTCAAGGTCGCCCTCAAGCGCTACCAGGACCTCATGGGCCAGCTCAACCCGCGCCGCGACGTGCTGTGGTTGCCGCAGGACTCGGCCACCGTCGATGAATCCACGGTGCTGCCCTGGCTGCTGCGCGAAAGCTGGGACCACGGCATCCCCGTGTTCTCCAGCAACGTCGCGCACGTGCGCCGCGGTGCGCTCTTTGCGCTCTACCCGGACAACACCGAGCTGGGACGCCACCTCGGTGCCACGGCGCAAGCGGTGCAAGCGATGCCGTCGACGCCATCGGCCAGCGCACCCGCAACATCGCGCGGTCTCGTCGCGCTGCGGCAGGTGCTGACCGCCGTCAACGCGCGAACGGCCATGCACCTTGGCGTCGACCTGCAGGCCGCCGGCCAGCCCATTCACCTGATCCTGCCGGAGCAATGAGATGACAGAAGTCCGCATCCCGCTGCTCACCCGCCCGCTGGCTCGCCTGGCCAGCCACATGACCTTCCAGCAGCAACTCAGCCTGGTCGTGGCCATCGGCGTGCTCAGCATGACCCTGCTGTCCTCGCTGGCCAGCGCCTGGCAAGCCAGCCGGCAGGTCGAAGACAACCTGCTCAAGCAAAGCCTGCAGGTCGCCAGCAGCCTGGCCAACCAGAGCCAGCTGGCGCTGCTGTCGGGCGCGCCCGACAACGCCGGCGACGCCCTGGCCGCCACCCTCGCCTTCCCCGACGTGCTGCGCATCGAAATCCGCAACACGAGCGGCAAGCTGCTGGTGGCGCGTGGCCTGCAAAACGAGGGCTCACCCGATTGGCCCGCACCGCCCACCTTGCCCCAGCCGGCGCCCCACAGCGCCTTCGTGGCCGCGCAGGACGCGCACACCTGGCACCTGGTCGCCCCGGTCTGGACCACCCGCAGCGCCTCCCCGTTCGACGTCGAGCCCCCGCCCGAAGAGCAACTGGGCCACGTCGTCCTCAGCGTCAGCAAGGCCACGCTGTCGAGCACGGTCACCAACATCTTCCTGACCAACGTGGTGTCCTCGCTGGTCATCGCGCTGGTCTTCCTGGGCGTCTTGCGCTGGCTGGCCGACCGGCTCAACCGCCCCCTTCAGGCGCTCTCCAAAGCCATGGCGCGCGCCGAGCAAGGCGCCGTGCAGGTGCGCACCACCGCGCAAGGCCCGCGCGACCTGCAACGCATGTCGCACGCCTTCAACCGCATGCTCGCGGCGCTGCAAGAGCGTGGCGAGGAACTCCAGCGCCACCGCGACAACCTCGGCGACCTCGTGCGCGAGCGCACCGAGGAGCTCAAGGTCGAGAAGGAACGCGCCGAGGTCGCCAGCCAGGCCAAGACCGACTTCCTCACCCGCATGAGCCACGAGTTGCGCACCCCGCTCAACGCCATCATGGGCTACGCCCAGATCCTGGAGATGGACCGCGAACTCACCGGGCGCCAGCGCCGCATCGTGCAGACCATGCACGAAAGCGGCGACCACCTGCTCAAGCTGATCATCGACATCCTGGACCTCTCTCGCATCGAGTCCGGCCACACCGAGCTCCACGCGGCCTCCGTGCAACCCCGGGCCCTGGCCGACCAGCTCGACAACGCCCTGCGCATCAAGGCCGCCGAGAAGGCCCTCACGCTGCTCACCCACTGTGACGACCAGGTCCCCCAGGCCGTGCTGGTCGACGACCAGCGCCTGAGGCAGGTGCTCTTCAACCTGCTGGGCAACGCCCTGAAGTTCACCGCCCACGGCACCGTTCGGCTCGACATCCTGTGCCTGTCCGCCACGCCCGAGGGCGACGCCGCCACGCTGCGCTTTTCGGTGCAAGACAGCGGCCCCGGCATCCGCGCAGAAGACCAGGCCCGCGTCTTCGAGCCCTTCGAGCAAGCCGGCGACGCCCGCAGCCGCGCCCAAGGCACCGGCCTGGGCCTGGCGATCAGCCGCCAGCTGGTGCGCCTGATGGGCGGCGAACTGCACCTGCGCAGCCAGGAAGGCCAGGGCTGCTGCTTCTGGTTCGACCTGCCCTTGCCCACGGTGGCCGCCACGCCCGCCCCGGCCAGCGTGTTTGCCGGCGTGTTTGCCAGCGTCACCGGCTACGAAGGCCCGCGCCGGCTCGTGCTCATCGCCGACGACGTGGCCACCAACCGCCACGTGCTCGTCGAGCTGCTGCGCCCGCTGGGCTTCGACACCCTGGAGGCCCGCGACGGCGCCGAGGCCGTCCAGCTCCACCACCAGCACCACCCCGACCTGGTCCTGATGGACCTGGCCATGCCCGTCATGGACGGCCTGGAGGCCACGCGCCAGATCTGCGCCCAAACGCCCGCACCGGCCCACGCCCCCCAGGTCATCGCGCTGACCGCCAACGCCTCCCCCGCGCACCGCGCCCAGGCCCTGCAAGCCGGCGCATCGGCCTTCCTGTCCAAGCCTTTCGATCGGATGGAGCTGCTGAGCCTCATCGCTCAGGGGCTCGAGCTGACCTGGCGTCACGACGCCAACCCGACACCGGAGTCCCCAGCATGAGACCCATCCAGCTGCCCCGCCAGCGCCCCTGTGACGGCCACCGAGGCCGCCACGGCCCGCACCGGCTGACCGAGGCGCTGGCCTCACTGGGCCTGACCTTCGGCCTCCTGCTCGGCCCGACCCCTTCCCTGGCGCAAACGCCCCCCGCCGCCCCCAGCGACGAAGAAGACCTCGCCAGCGCCTTCGGCGACCGCAGCGCCCTGCAAGGCCCCAACGTCAGCATCGCCACCGGCCGCAGCCAGCCCCTGCGGCGCGCCCCCGCCGTCGCCAGCGTCATCACCGCCGAAGACATCGAGCGCATGGGCGCCACCGACCTCGACGAGGTCATGGAAACCGTGCCCGGCGTGCACGTCAGCCGCAACGTGCAAGGCCACAACCCGCTCTACCTGATCCGGGGCATCTACGGCCAGTTCAACCCGCAGACCCTGGTGCTGCTCGACGGCATGCCCCTGACCATGCTGTTCCTGGGCAACCGCGGCAACGCCTGGGGCGGCCTGCCGCTGGAGAACATCGCGCGCATCGAAGTCATCCGCGGACCGGGCTCGGCCCTGCACGGCGCCGACGCCTACTCCGGCGTCATCAACCTCGTGAGCAAAGGCGTGCGCGACATCGATGGCACCGAGCTGGGCGCTCGCGTCGGCAGCTTCCGCAGCCACCAGGCCTGGGCCCTGCACGGCGGGCAATGGGGCCCCTGGGCGGTCGCGGCCTACGTTCGACACGGCCGGACCGACGGAGACAGCCGCGTCATCGAAGCCGACGCACAAACGCAGATCGATCGGGCCCTGGGCACGCAAGCGAGCCTGGCCCCCGGAGGCACCCGCACGCGTCACGACGACCTCGACGCCCAAATCAGCCTGAACTGGGGGGCCGCCACCTTGCGCCTGGGCCACCTGGCGCGTGACAACATCGGGCTGGGCGTCGGCGCGGCCAGCTCACTCGACCCCGTGGGCCGCGGGCGCACGGCGCGCAGCTACGCCAACCTGTCGGTGCGCGACCTGCCCCTGGCCAACCACTGGCGCCTGCACGCCCAACTCACCGGCCTGCACTTCGCCACCACCTACCCGACCCCGCTCCTGCTCTACCCCGCCGGCGCCTGGAGCGGCAGCTTCCCGCAAGGCATGCGGGGCGCACCCAACACCTGGGAGCGCCAGTTCCGCGGCTCCCTCACGACGACCTACACGGGCTGGCCCGGGCACGTGCTCAGCCTGGGCGTGGGCCACGAAGACCTCGACCTCTACCGCACCCAGGAGTTCAAGAACTTCACCCTCCCAGCCGGCGCCCCGCCTCAGCCACTGCCCGGCGCGCAGGTCGTTGAAGTCGCCTTGGCCGACTCGTTCCTGATCCCCCACCGGCGCAAGGTCGACCACCTGATCGTGCAAGACGAATGGAGCTTCGCGCGAGACTGGACCCTGACCGCCGGGGTGCGACGCGACCAGTACTCCGACGTGGGCCACACCACCAACCCACGCGTGGCCCTGGTCTGGGACACCAGCCTGAACCTCACGACCAAACTGCTGCACGGGCGGGCCTTCCGGGCCCCCTCCTTCGTCGAGCTCTACAGCATCAACAACCCGGTCCTGCGAGGCAACCCGGCCCTCAAGCCCGAAACCATCCGGACCACCGAGCTGGCCTTCGACTGGCAAGCTCGCCACGACACCCAGGTGCAGCTCAGCCTGTTTCACTACGGCATGCGCGACATCATCGCCGCCACCGGCACCCCCCAGGTCTTCCAGAACACCGGTCGGCAATCCGGCAAGGGCTGGGAGCTGGAGGCCCGCCACGACATCCAGGCCGGCCTGGTCGCCACGGGCCACTACGCCTGGCAACGCTCCGTGGAACGCGCCACGCAGCAGGACGTGGGCTATGCACCGCACCACCACGCCTACGCTCGCCTGGACTGGCAATGGGACAACGGACTGGCCTGGAGCGGCCAGCTCAACCACGTGGGTGAACGCCAACGCCCCCCCGGCGACACGCGCACGCCCACACCCAGCTACACCACCATGGACCTGACCGTGCGCGTCCCCGGCTCCGCCTCCAAGTGGGAATTCAGCGCCTCGGTGCGCAACCTCTTCGACGCCGACGTCACCGAGCCCAGCCTGTACTCACCCGGCAACGCGATCCCCGTGCTGATCCCCGGGGACGTGCCCTTGGCGGGGCGCAGCTTTCACGTGCAGATCAAGCGGGCGCTTTGAGGCCACCGGCCTATTGCGCCAACCAGAGCCTCTCCAGCTGGGTGAAGCCCCACTTGGCAGGGTCTTCGGGGCCCACGATGCTGTCTTTGCACCCCGGCGAGGCCAGGTCAATCGTTTGAACCTGAACCGGCTCATTCGAGCGCAACGAGTAAAACACCCGGACAACGGGCGCCAACAAAGACTCCGTCCCCGGCGCGATGACCACGGCCAGCCGACTGGAAGCCATGCGCACCAATGAGCCCACGGGGTAGATGCCCACCGATTTGACGAAGGCATTGAAGATGACCTTGTCAAAATGCCCCTCCCAGCCGGCCATCTCCCGCATGGCCTTCGCTGGGTCCCAGGCATTTTTGTAGGGCCGGATCGATGTGACCGCGTCGTACACGTCACAAATGGCCCCCATCCGAGACAACACCGAAATGGCCTCGCCTTGCAGGCCATGCGGGTACCCCTTGCCGTTGAACTCCTCGTGGTGATGAAGCGCAATGTCCTCCACCTCGGGCTCCGCCCCACCCTGCCTGAGCAACTGGGCACCCGCCACCGGGTGCTTCTTCATGACATCAAACTCTGCGTCGGTGAGTTTGCCTGGCTTGTTGAGCACATCCAGCGGCATCACCGCCTTGCCCAGGTCGTGCATCAAGCCACCGAGTCCGGCCAGGCGCGTCTGGCGCTCATCCAAGCCCATTTGCCTGGCCAACGACAACATCAGCGCGCACACCGCAACGGAATGCATGTAGGTGTAGTCGTCATGAGACTTGAGCCTCGCCACGCTGATGATGGCCGAGGCATTGCGTTGCACAGACGCCGCGATCTCACTCACCAGAGGAAGGGCGTCATTGGGGTCGGTGGCCTTGCCAAGCCGCGCATCCTGGAACATGGCCATGACCTGCTCCTTGGCTGCCTTGCACAGCTTGCGGGCCTGCTCCAACTCCGACGCCATCGAAGTGGAAGCGGGCGCTTGCCTCGGTGATCGTCCGGGTTTCGTCGCACTCGGCGAAGGCGAAGCCGGCACCTCCCCGTCGCCCTCGCCAGGGTCGGCTCCACCTGGCCCGACCTGCGCCACTTGGCGCGCATCAGACGGCAGCTCGACGCCCTTGGACTCGTCGATCCACACCTCCTTGATGCCCGCCCTCTCCATGGCCACGATGTCCGCGGCATCGGTCAACAAAAAACTGCCCCTGAGGAACGGGTGCTGCAGCCATGACCCACCCAGCTTTGTGACCTGCATGCCCAGCCGCAGCTCACTCAGCGCAATGCGCTTGTCGGTTCGCCCCATCGTGTTCCATCCCTCTCTGTGTCTTGGAGATTTCGCAGGTCTTTCACCTCCCCGTCCTGCGCCACTATCGGCCCATTCAGGCGAAGGTTCACGGCCGTTTGAGCGTCAAACGTGCACTATTCCTGCGCGCATGAACCGTTGATGAAGCCCCGTGCCCCCGACGCGACGGGCCAGCCGGCCGCCGCCTTCCCCTGTCCAGCCAGGGCGCCTGATCGAACCCCAGGTGCAGGCCCTCTTCGAGAAACTGCTGCCCGAAGGCGAGGTGCGTGCCTACCTCTCGGCTCAGCGCAAGGCATCCACCTTGTTTGCGCTGCTGCAAGCGGTGGCGGGCGACACGGCGGGGGCCCACGGTGTGCGGCGACGTGTTGCCAGGGCGGATGGGCCACGCACAACCGCAGGGCCTGGCGCAGCAACTGGGATTCGCAGCGCACCTGACCCACGAGGTGAAGTCGATCACCCAAAAGGCGCGGGCGAGATTCCGTCGAACGTCATAGACCGCACACGAAGGTCAGCACCCTCCGTTTCGGCGCACGATCAGCTCGCTTCCACCGAAAACACCGTCGATGAAGCCAGGCCATGTTCCACGCCTGCCAGGCCTGGGTGATCACACGCTGCAGGGCCTTCTGTGGAGGGCGTTTGCCCCAAACCACCCGAATGGTGCGCCCGGGTAGACGGGCCCGAGAACTGGTTTGAGCTCATCGCGCTGCCACAGAAATGAATGTGCCACGTGATGGCAGAGCCTATTCGAGGCACGCGGCTCGCCGACGAGCGACCTGTCAAGGGACCACTTGCGTCTGCCTGCTTTAGGCTGTTCAGAGTCATTCACGACCAACACGCTGATCACCCGCCTCGCTCATCACTAGTCTTTCGAAAGTCGTCGGAATGGCTAGCCACTGCACCTCCGGGACCCGCCGTTCGACAGTCGGGAGCCGCGTTCCGAGCTTGACTGACCGGTCCAATGCGGGCACCGCGGAACGAGACTTCTCATCGAAATCATCCGCCTTCGCGAGTCGGCGCCCAAGGACGGTTGCTAAGGCTTATGCCGTAGCAAACCTGACGTGCTACCCTCCACCCTTCGTGCCGGGCACTTCTTGAAGCATCTGCCATCGACAAGCCTGAAGTGAATGCGGAACGGGCCAGATGTGCCCCCCATGACCAGACCGCTCATTCAGTCCTCCTCGTCTCCCCGAAGAAGCGCCTGACAGTTGTTCCTGCCGTACCAGCGCAAGGCCAAGTTCGAGAGAGCAGTGAAGAGTCTGACGGCGATTAACCAACAAATCGAGTTGGCCGCTGCCTTCACCACCGCTGTGAACCAGGCCCACTGCGAGGGCAGATCGCAGCAAGGACTGCTTGGCCGCCGATGGCGCGGTTCCGAGAAGTGCCCCAGGGCATGGATGCGGAGGGCCTGTGACGAGACTCGCTTCGAAACCGAGTCTGCTGAGACGTGATAATTTGCGCTTGGCCGGCGACGGCGGGCACATTTCTAAGACTGAGGACGACCGTGATCATTCCGCCCAAAGCAATTACTGCAAAGAAGGGCCAGATGCCGATCTTGAACCTCTCCGACAGAGAGCTTCTAGATCCAGAAGGCGTCGGCTTCGACCTTCGACTGTCCGGCATCCTCACCATTGAAGGCAAGGGGTCACTTTTGGTCGAAACTCGGCAAACCCCAAAGGCAACCCCATTGGTCCCAGACTCCGATGGCGTCTTCACCTTGGAGCAAAAGCGCTGGTACTTAGTAACAACGATGGAGACGATGAATCTGCCGGCAAACATGGCTGGCGTGATCTTCCCTAGAAGCACGCTCTTTCGAAGTGGTGTGGAGTTACATACGAGCATCACTCCACCTGGGTACGAGGGTCCATTGACCTTCGGCCTCTCAGTCAGCCACCCAGAGGGATTTCGAATTGCGCTCGGAGCACGTTTCTGCCATATCGTGCTGATTCAGGTTCGAAAAGGCTCAACTAAATATCGTGGCCAGTGGAATCAAGGGCGCGTCGATTCTCCGACTGAAGAAAGGCAAGTGTAGTGAGCGTCGTACACATTAAAAATCGAATTACGAGGGATCAGAAGTATTTTGAAGACTACTCTACTTCAGATAGAAGCTTGCTTTGGCTTTCGGAGAATGCAAACGCAGAGGCGTTTTCGATTGATCTGACAGTCGGTGATCAGTGGAGTGAGAAGTATGGTCCCACGTCCAACGAGATGCACAAAATTTCCGATGAAGGGATGCGTGTCTTGAGGCACGGATCTGTCGTTGTTACTGCGGCTGAGGATATTCGGGTGCCGCACAATATGTACGGCGTGCTCGTGCCGACCGGCAGTTTGTTTCTCGACAAGGGCATCCTGATCGCACCCGCAAAAGTCGAGCCATCGTTCACGGGGTATTTGAAACTTAGGTTGTTCAATACCACGGCTCTCAAGCACACCTTAAAAAAGGGCGACAAGCTCGGCTCAGTCATCTTCTTCTCGACTGAGACCACTCAGTTTCAGAAGCCAGTTAGCAAGGCCAGCGTACTAGTTTCGAAGCCTATCCCGCTCGTTAGTCGTATTTTCCAGTGGCTCAACAGGAATATCAATCAATTGATAACCTGGCTAGTTTCGTTAATTGGCGGCTCAATGATGGCCGCACTAATGGTGCACTTCGTTCTCCAACCATATTTCCCCTCGGCACCAAAATCCTCCACGGCGCTACCCGCCTCGTCCAGCGCATCTTCGGCGTCAGCGGCGTCAGCGTCCTCGCAAAGCAAAACACCATGATCGTAGTTTCTGAGAATTTGGCTGGAATTGTTAAGTCGTTTGAGATTTGCAGCACCAACCTCGTCGAGGAATTTTCCATTCAAATCAAAATGGATCGCCAAATTCGTCGACTTCGCTCCCCTGCGGATGGGCTGCCGCCAATTAGTTATGAATCGGCAATCAGCCACGCGACATATTTTCAGGAGTCAGAACAGGTCGCAGAGAGTTTGATTCTCGGTCCACGGGAATGCGTACTTGCCTGTTCGCAGGATGTCTACAAAATGCCGAACGGCTATTTCGGACTAATACAAACAAAGGGCAGCCTAGCCAGAATGTTTGTTTCGGCGACTGCGAATGATGGCCAAGTCGAGCCAGGCTATTCTGGTAGGATTACTCTCGAACTCATAAACCATTCGCCGTTCTCTGTAGCGCTTCGGCCGGGCGCGGCAGTAGCGCAGCTTTACATCATGAGATGCAGTAGTGAGGTCTTGAAACCATACAGTGGGCGCTATCAAGGCGCCACCGGCCCCACGCTTCCAACTTTCGATTGAACCCAAGCGCTCGAAGCAGGATGCGCGGTGAATGTTGCCCGATTGATTTGAACTGGGTGGCGACGAGGGGATATGGCAAGAAACTTGGACTGGATAGGCTACGTTCGCCAGGCCTCTGCGATCTTTCGATTGGACTTCGCCCCCCCAAAGTAGGAGCGGAGCGCGCGCGGTGGCCTACTACCGCTGTGCTCCGAACTGTTCCCCCTTTGTTGGTCTTGTCGCCCTCCGGCTCGGCGACTGTTTGATGGTAGCCAGCGCGAGCCGCCACGCGGACGCGACCGACCGCAACCGCTGCAAAGTGGACGGACGTCAAGCAAAGACAGCTACAGGCTGTGTGCGGTCATTCAGGTTTGACGACCTAGTGACCGCTGCCGGCCATGTCCGGCCCTTGAGTCAGCGTACCTGATCGGCAGTTCAAGGCTGGTTGCAGTCATTCGACTAGGTGGGCCTAAGCCGCAACTTCCATCCCTGAAACGAAATCCAACTTCCGGATCACTCAGTTTCGAAGCGGTCCGTCAGGCCGCTGTGCTTCCCGGCGGCTCCTGTTTAGTTGTCGCATCTTCAGTGCGTTCATCCGCTTCGCTGGCGAGGCGCGACATCACTGTCTGACTACTGCCTAACGTGGTCGCGCCGCCTTCAGCTTGCAGGTCTTCTCCTCGCTCCGCTTCCACGTGCTGGATAGGTGGCTCCACCGGATCCATCGCCTCCCCATCGAACGTGAGATACGGAGGCTGCGTGCACTTCAACGCACGCAGCTTGATTGCTCGTCGACGCGGCGGTGAACTGGCAAGACGTACGGCGACCTCAACCGCCTCCCCGAGGACCTTGGCGTAGGCGCGCATGCGTGCCTGCCTGTAGCCCTCGACACGAGGGTACGGCATGAAGGAACCGTTGCTCTTGAGTGCCATGTCGCTCGCGAAATCAAGCGCGACCTTCAAGAGTTCCTCCTGATTACAGTGCGGGTGCCCGCAAGTCGAGTGGTTGCTGCTGGCAACAGCCGGAACCGGCCTGGAAGCAGAGAGCCGAAACTTGCGCGACCTGGCCGAGAGCAAGCGCCTGGCTTGGATCGGCTATGAGCTGGTGCGACGGCCCGAGCGTGGCAGCACCGCCTGGACTTGGCGGCGCACGAAGACAGAGATGGCCGAGTTGCACGCCTTGCTGTCTGCCCAACTCAACCGAAAGCACCACAGCGCAGTCAGCGAAATCCTCAGCCGCATCGCCCGACAGCCGGGATTTCATGGCGTGCGGGAGCAATCGTGGAAGCTGTGCCAATACGCACGCAGCAAGGGATACCAAGGAGACTTGCCCTTCTTGGCTTACATGCAAAAGATCAGCCATGGAGAGCCGTTGGTACTCACCAACTCGTAGCCCCCGAAATGAAAAACGGCCCGGAAATGACAAGGCAAATTTCAATCGGGCAGGTGCACGCGCTCACGAACCTCGCAGCCCGGCGCTATACGTGCAACGGCCCGATCTTGGGCCGCAACCTTTGCGCCCACGAAGATGGCGGGCGGGGTTCAAACCAGAGGCAGATCGCATCGACGACATGAGGACATAGCAGCAACTCCCCGCACGCCCGGGCGCTCGTTAGGAGCGCTGTTGATGTCCTCAACACAACCCTCAACGTTGACCGTTGAGAACCTCTGCCTGCCACTTGGCCAGTCCACTCACGCCACGCTCGTGCTTGAACGCAAGCCAACGTCAGACACCCCCGAGCCAGACGAGTTGGCAATCTTCCTGTCCATGCTCGATACTGTGCTCAAAGAGCTACCTCTTGAGCAGTGGGGTTGATGGCCATGAACGTTTTTCTGTACGCCCGTGTGTCCACGGTCCGGCAAGCTGAAGCAGACCTTTCAATCCCGGATCAGCTGAACCGAATGCGAGAGTGGTGCCGCGACCAAGGCCACACGGTTCTTGGCGAGTACGTTGAACCCGGCGCGTCCGCCACCGATGAGAAGCGTCCCGAGTTCCAAAAGATGATGGCCAACGCCACCCGAAAGGACTCGGATATCCAAGCCATCATCGTGCACTCACGGTCGCGCTTTTTCCGTGACCTTTATGGCGCGCTGCATCACGAACGCCTGCTGAAAAGGGCCGGCATCACCGTGATCTCCATCACGCAGCCAACCACTGACGACGCCACTGGCGAAATGGTGCGCAACATGCTGTCCATGATGGACGCATACAGCTCGGCCGAAAACTCGAAGCACACCTCGCGGGCCATGCAAGAGAACGCGCGGCGTGGCTTCTTTAACGGTTCCAGAGCGCCCTTTGGCTACCAGGTCGTCGATACGGACGTGACAGGTCATCGAGGCCGAAAGCGCAAGCGCCTCGTGATCGACGAAGACGAATCCAGCGTAGTCCGCAAGATCTACCAGTTGTACCTGCACGGGCACGAGGGCCAAGCCATGGGCATGAAGGCCCTCGTGGAGCACCTCAACACTCAGGGCGTTCACATGCGGGGGCGTCCGTGGCGAACGCAAAAGCTCGCTCAGTTGCTGTCTGACCCGACCTATCGGGGCGAGTATTTTTTCAATATGCGAGATTCCCGCACATCGAAGTTGCGCCCGGAGAGTGAATGGGTCCGCACCTCCATCGACCCCATCGTTGACGACGAAACCTTCGATGCGGTTCGCCGCTTGCGTGAACAGCGCGACCCAAAAACCCCTGGCGGATCAAACAACTACCGCCGGATGCTGGGCCCTACTTTGCTGGGCGGCGTGATCCGGTGCGCATGCTGCGGCACAGCTATGAAGCTGATCACAGGCAAGGGCGGTCGTTACCGCTACTATCGCTGCGCCCAGAAAGAGCGCGTGTCCACGAAGGCCTGCTTGACGCCCAATCTGCCGATGGAGGGCACAGACCAGCTGGTCCTCGGACATTTGGCTGAGAAGCTGCTGACACCTGAGCGAGTGACGACCATCTTGAAAGAGTGGCTGAAACACCGGGCCCAGGAGTACGACAAGGCCGATGCTGAGTCGAAGCGGCTCAACCGCGCCCTGCAGGCGGCCGACGACGGGCTCAACAACCTGTATCAAGTCATTGAGCAAGGCGCCATCTCCTTGGACTCCACCCTTCAAGGCCGGATCAACGCCCTGCGCGACAAGCGAGAGAAAGTGCTGCAAGAACTGGCTATGGTCCAACAAGAGCGCCCGTCGCCACAAAAGCTCTCACCAAAGCAAATCGAATTCGCATGCGAGCGCTTGCGGAACATGCTGCTGGACCGCGACACCGGCTGGGGCAAGCAACTGCTGACCGCGCTGGTCACGGACATCCAGGTTGACCCACGAACGGCGAAGGTGCGTGGAAGCACGGCCGTTCTAGACGAATTGGTCACTGGAATGAAAACGGGCACTCCGATTGAAGTGCCCAGCTCCGTATCTGATTGGCGCGCCCGGCTGGGATCGAACCAGCAACCCCTGCCTTCGGAGGGCAGTACTCTATCCATTGAGCTACGGGCGCAGCAAAACGCATTCTAGCAGCGCGACCACCTATAATCCGGGGCATCCCATCCACCCGTGCCCACACCACACCCATGAGCCAAGCGCCCCAATCTCACGAGTCCGGCCACGAAGGTCCGATCCAGACCCCTCAGCA
Organism: Burkholderiales bacterium; assembly: GCA_016000265.1. GTDB lineage: Bacteria > Pseudomonadota > Gammaproteobacteria > Burkholderiales > Burkholderiaceae_C > Aquabacterium. The sequence goes on along the minus strand of JAECRL010000001.1, from coordinate 17,689 downwards.
GCTGATCGTGGCTGTGGCGCTGGCGTTCATCGTGCCGGTGGCCATCATCGTGCTGCTGGTCAGCTACGTGTCGTCCGGCAACCAGGGTGCAGCTGGCAGCGACGCCCTGACGGCGCAGGCCACCGCGGAGCGCATCATGCCCGTCGGCACGGTCGAGATCAAACTGGCTTCGGCCAACACCGGCCCCCGCGCGGGTGAAGAGGTCTACAAGGCCCAGTGCGTGAATTGCCACGGTGCCGGCATGCTGGGGGCGCCCAAGTTCGGCGCCGCTGGCGACTGGACCGCCCGCATCGCCAAGGGCGACGCCACCTTGGTGGACCACGCCCTCAAGGGCTTCAACAGCATGACCGCACAAGGCGGCGGCGAGTACTCCGACCTCGAAATCCACCGCGCCGTGGTCTACATGGTCAACGGCTCGGGCGGCAAGTTCGCCGAACCGGCTGCGCCTGCGGCTTCCGCCGCCTCGGCCCCCTGAGCCACCCCCGGGCGCATCCCGAAGCGCCCGGCCCTCGCGAATCAACCGGCCCCAGAGGCCGGTTTTTTCATGGCTGCGGGTTTGTCATGGCTGCGGGTGGCGCACGAAGCCGAACTGCCGCGGCAGCAGGTCGAAGTCGATGTCTTGAGGCTGCCACAGCCCCGCCACCACCGCGTCGGCGGCCACGTCCATGTCGAGCGAGCGCACCACGCCCAGGCCCCACTCGGTCTCCAGGTAGAGGCGACCGAACTCGTCGAGCCAGCTGCCGCGCACCTCCTGGACGGCCTGACCGGTGTGCGTCTCCACGCAAAAGCCCGGTGAGGCCCCGCCCACCCCGCGCATCACACCCAGCACGAGCGGGGCGGCTTCCAGCGTCACGTAGACCCGCTGCGGACCGTTCTGGAAAAACCAGGCGCCCTGCTCATCGCGGTCGTAGTTGCGGTGGATGAACTCCTTGAGCTTGTCGTGCACGATGCGACTGCCCTTGACCTCTGGGAAGGGCCCCGCGGCCTGGATGCGGTCGTCGCGCATGTACCAATCGCCCCGCGCGTCCAGCGCCAGCCAGTCGTGGCAATGGGGGACGTTGGGCCACTTCTTGAGCGCCGCCTTGACGATGTCATCCATGGGTCTTCCTCAGAGTTGTTGTCGCAGCCAGCGGCCCACGGCCTGGGGCAGGTCGGCCACGTGCCCGGGGAAGCGCCCAGCCGGGAAGCCGACGTGACCGCCTTCTGCAGGTTGCCACAAGGTCACGGCCGGCCCCACCTCGCTGCGCCCCGGCAGGCAGTCCGCCGGCACGAAGGGGTCGTTGCGGGCGTTGAGCACCAGGGCGGGCACCTCGCGCATGGCGCGCAGGTGCGGCTTGGCCGAGCAGCGCGCCCAGTAGTCCTCGGTGCTGGCGAAGCCGTGCAGAGGCGCCGTGAACGCATTGTCATAGGCGTGCAGGTCAGCCGCCCGACGCAAGGCCGCTTCATCGAACAAACCCGGGAACTGCTGGAGCTTGGCCAGCGCCTTGGGTTTCATCGAGTTGAGGAACATGCGGGTGTAGACCTGCCGGTTGAAGCCCCGCGCGATGGCCTGCCCCGCCGCGGCCAGGTCGATGGGGGACGACACGGCCACCACGGCGCGCACCACCGAACGGGCCTGTGCCCCCGCCTCCTGTGCCCAGCGCAGCAAGGCATTGCCCCCCAGTGACACGCCCACGGCCAGCATGGGCCCGGGGTGGCGCAGGCGCAGGCGGCGCAGAACCCAGTCGAGCTCGGCGTGGTCACCCGAGTGGTAGGCGCGCGGCGCCCGGTTGATCTCACCCGAGCAACCGCGGAAGTGCGGCACCACGAAGTCCCAGCCCTGGGCGTGCGCCCACAAAGCGAAGGCGCGGGCGTAGTGGCTCTGGGAGGAGCCCTCCAGGCCGTGGAACATCACCAGCAGCGGACGGGGGGACGCACCTGGGGGCGCATCGACATTCACCTCGGCCGGCAGGAAGTCCAGGTCGATGAAGTCGGCGTCCGGCGTGTCCCAGCGCTCGCGCACGTAAGAGACCGGCCCGATGCGCCGTTCGGGGTGCACGCGGCTGTAGAGCGCGGGCCAGATGGTCTGCACGTTGCCGGCCACGGCTCCGGAGCCAGCCAGCCAGCGGGGGGCGCGGTACGCCTGCATCGAGGGGCTCAGTGGAGCACGCCGCGCGGCTCGGAGATGTCGGGGAGGTCTTGTGCCATGCCCGGGCTGGCGTGGTGAGCGACCATGCGCCAGCCCTGGGCCGTGCGCAGGAACACGTTGGTGGCCATGACAAAGGCGGTGCGCATGCCCTCGGGCCCGACGGCCTGCACCTTCTCGGTGACGTGGTGCACGGCGCACACCGCCGTCTCCAGGCGGCGCACGTGCTCGATGCCGATGTGCACCGGCCCGCTGGCGAACACCGCCTCGAAGGCCGCGCGCACGGCCACGGTGCCGACCACGCGGGGCCCGCCCGGGTGCACGCAGGCGATGTCTTCCTCATCGGCCCAGACCTGCATCATGCGGTCGAGGTCACCGGCCTGCATCGCCTCGTAGAAGGAGGCCTCGGTCTCGTCGGCGGTGGTCATCAACACGGCCTGGGTGGCCTTGAGGGAACGCGGGTCGCTCATGCTCGACTCCTGTGCGAGGTCACTTGAAGACCACGGTCTTGTGGCCGTTCATCAGCACGCGGTGCTCGGTGTGCCATTTCACGGCACGCGCCAGCACGACGCATTCGACGTCTCGGCCCACGGCGGTGAAGTCCTCGGGGCTGAGCGTGTGGTCCACGCGCTCGACGTCCTGCTCGATGATCGGGCCCTCGTCCAGGTCGGCCGTGACGTAGTGGGCGGTCGCGCCGATCAGCTTCACGCCGCGGTCGTGCGCCTGGTAGTACGGTTTGGCGCCCTTGAAGCTCGGCAGGAAGCTGTGGTGGATGTTGATGGCGCGGCCCTTGAGGAAGGCACAGAACTCCGGGCTGAGGATCTGCATGTAGCGCGCCAGCACCACCAGGTCGATGTTCTCGCCGCCCACCAGGGCTTCGACTTGCCCCTCCTGGGCCCGCTTGACCTCGGCCGACGAGCCCGTGGGCAGCGACAGGTGGTGAAAGGGGATGCCGTAGCTGGCGGCCAGCTCCGCGTAATCGGGGTGGTTGGAGACGATGGCCGGGATGTCGATGTTCAGCCAACCCGAACGCCAGCGGAACAGCAGGTCGTTGAGGCAATGGCCGTGCTTGCTGGCCATGATGAGCACCCGCGGCTTGCGCGAGAGGGCGTGGATCTGGGCGGCCATGCCGAACTGCTCACGCACGTGCGAGAACAGCTTGTCGAGCGTGTGCGCGTCCGCCAGGTGATCGGGCGCCGAGAAGTGCACGCGCATGAAGAACAAACCGGTGCTGTCGTCGCTGAGCACGTCGCCGAACTGCTGGGAGTCGATGATGTTGCAGCCGGCCTGGTAGAGCAGGCCCGACACGGCGTGGACGATGCCCGTGGTGTCGCGGCACGACAGGGTGAGGACGAATTCATTCGCGGTCTTCATGGTGACAAGGATTGTAGGGCGCACCACAAGTCAGTTCGTGAACCCTAGAATGCCCCACACCCTTTGCAACCACGAGGCCCCATGGCACCTCAGCCCGACCCCGCCGCCCGCCAGCGCCAGCTCGCCGACCTGATGTCGCGCGTGGCGATGGGCAATCAAGCGGCGTTCGACCAGCTCTACCGTGAAACAAGTCCGCATCTGCTGGGCGTGATCCTGCGTATACAACAGGACCGAGCCCAGGCCGAAGACGTGCTGCAAGAGGTCTACGTGAACATCTGGCGTTCGGCGCAGAGCTTCAACCCCGCCCTCAGCCAGGCGTCGACCTGGTTGAACAGCATCGCCCGCAACCGGGCGATCGACAGCCTGCGCCGTCGCCAGACCGAGCCCAAGACCATCAGCCGCTACCAGGCGGGCCCGGACGACGAGGAGTCCGACATGCTCACCGACATCGCATCCGACACGCCCGGCCCGCTCGACCTGCTCGAGCAGGCCAGCGAAGCGCGTTCGCTGTCGACCTGCATGCAGCACCTCAGTGGCGACCAGCAACACAGCCTCGCCCTGGCGTACTACCAAGGCCTGACGCACGCCGAGGTCGCGCAACAAATGGGGCAACCGCTGGGCACCGTCAAAAGTTGGGTGCGACGTGGCCTGCAGAGCCTGAAGACTTGCCTGGAGCGGGCCTCGCTGGCCCTGAGCTGAGATGGACTACAGCCGCCCCGACCTGGCCGACCGACTGGCCTCCGAATACGCCCTGGGCACCCTGCGTGGCCCGGCTCGGCGTCGCTTCGAGAACCTGATGCAGGCCCACCCGATGCTGCGCCAGTCCACCCAGGACTGGCAGCGCCGCCTGGAGCAACTGGCCGAGGCCACGCCCGCCGTGCAGCCCTCCGCTCGCGTGTGGCCCGGCATTCAGCGACGCCTGTTCGGCGAAACCGACGCCCCGAGCGCGGTGGCCGAGGCCGCACGCCGAGCGGTTCGCTGGTGGGAGAGCCTCGCCCTGTGGCAAGGCGCCGCCGGCCTGGCCGTGACCGCCGCGCTGGCACTCGGCGTGGCTTTGTCGCAGCCCTCACCGGTGCAGCCCCCCATCGTCGTGGTCATGGCGGCCAGCGCCGACGCCCCGGCCGGCGCCGTGCTGCAGCCCGTGTCCTATGTGGCCAGCGTCAGCGGAGACGGCCGCAGCCTGGTGGTCAAGCCCCTGAGCGCCGGCCAGACCGTGGCCGTCAACAAGGCCCTGGAGCTGTGGGCGATCCCGCCCCAGGGTGCACCCCGCTCCCTGGGTGTGGTGGCTCAGGACGGCGCGACCACGGTGCTGCGCACCGAGTTGCTCAAGGACACCAGCGCCTTCGCCCTGACCGTCGAGCCCCCCGGCGGCGCCCCGGGCGGCAAACCCACGGGCCCGGTGGTGTCGGTCGGGAAACTGCAACTTTGATCACGTTCGGGTGCACTTCGCGTGCACCCGGCTGAAACGCTGCATCTGTTTGCCCTGGTGGCCCGTAGTGATGAACAGACGCGCACACCGCGCCTCTCCCATCCCTCACCGACCACCCAGGAGCAACGACCATGAACCGCATCAACGCCCTCTTCCTCACCGCCATCGGCACGGCCGTGCTGGCCGGCTGCGCCACCCAGACCCAGGTCATGAACAGCGAACTGCCCGAGTCGGTGCGCGTGCCGTCGGGCCACGTTCAGGTGCTCTACAGCGTGGGCAAGGGCGAGATCACCTACGAATGCCGCGAGAAAAAGGACCTGGCCGGCAGCTTCGAATGGGCCTTCGTCGCGCCCGTGGCCACGCTGGCCGACGAGAAGGGCACGCTGATCGGCAAGTACTACGCCGGCCCCACCTGGGAGTCCAACGACGGCTCCAAGGTGACCGGCAAGCAAGTCGCCGTGAGCCCCGCTGCAGCCGGCAACATCCCGCTGCAACTGGTCAAGGCCAACCCCGCCGTGGGCGAAGGCGCCATGAAGGGCGTGAGCCACATCCAACGCCTCAAAACCGTGGGCGGCGTGGCCCCCACGCTGCCTTGCGGTGCCGAGCAGAAGGGCAGCAAGCAGGTCGTGCCGTACCAGGCCGACTACGTGTTCTACAAGCCGGCCATGTGAGCCCACCCCGTGAGCGTTGCGCGGGTGGCGCCCAACGAGCGCGCACCGCGCACCCAACAAAAAGCCCGGCGGTGCCGGGCTTTTTTTCAGTGACCGTGCGAGACCTTCTCGCCGTCCTTGAGTTTGTACACCGTGCCGCAGTAGGGGCAGCGGCCCTCGCCCGTGGTGGCCACGTCGATGTAGACCTTGGGGTGGGTGCTCCACAGGGCCATCTTCGGGTTGGGACAGAAGACCACGCCGGGGCCTTGCAGGTCGGCGGCGCCGACCTCGACGACCGCCTTGGCCGAAGCCGCCTGTGCGGATGCAGAAGTGCTCATGCTCGTTGCTCCGAAAAACTCAGACCGCGGTCAGCCACTCGGCGTACTTCGGGTTGCGGCCGTTGACGATGTCAAAGAACGCAGACTGGATCTTCTCGGTGATCGGGCCACGCGAGCCGATGCCGATCTGGATGCGATCGAGCTCGCGGATCGGGGTCACCTCAGCCGCCGTGCCCGTGAAGAAGGCCTCGTCGCAGATGTAGACCTCGTCGCGGGTGATGCGCTTTTCCTTGATCTCCAGGCCCAGGTCGCGGGCGATCGCGAAGATGGTGTTGCGGGTGATGCCGTTGAGCGCACCGGCCGACAGGTCGGGGGTGTAGATCACGCCGTTCTTGATGATGAACAGGTTCTCGCCCGCACCTTCGGAGACGAAGCCAGCGCTGTCGAGCAGCATGGCCTCGTCGTAGCCGTCGTCCGTGGCCTCCATGTTGGCCAGGATCGAGTTGGTGTAGTTGCTCACCGCCTTGGCCTGCGTCATCGTGATGTTGACGTGGTGTCGGGTGTAGCTGGAGGTCTTGACGCGGATGCCGCGTTTCATGCCTTCTTCGCCCAGGTAGGCGCCCCAGGTCCAGGCCGCCACCATGACGTGCACCTTGGCACCCTTGGGGCTCACACCCAGCTTTTCAGAGCCCAGCCACACCAGGGGGCGGATGTAGCCGCTTTCCAGCTTGTTGGCCTTGATGACGTCGATCTGCGCCTGGCTGACCTCTTCTTGCGTGAAGGGCATGGGCATGCGCAGGATCTTGGCGCTGTTGAACAGGCGCTCCGTGTGCTCGCGCAGGCGGAAGATGGCCGGGCCGTTGACGGTGTTGTAAGCCCGCACGCCTTCGAAGGCGCCGCAGCCGTAGTGCAGCGTGTGGGTCAGGACGTGGACCTTGGCGTCGCGCCACTCCACCATCTTGCCGTCCATCCAGATTTTGCCGTCGCGGTCGTCCATCGACATGGGGAGAATCCTTTCCGGGTGACGCTCGCTCGCGGGCGCGCCACATTGAAGCCGTGTAGAACCCGCGATTGTAGACCCGCGCGGCGCTCAATGTCCCAGCGCCAGCCGCCGCGTGTGCCTCGCGATCATGAGCTCCTCGTCGGTCGGCATCACCCACACGCGCACCCCGCTGTCGGGCGCGCTGATGCGCAGGCTCTGGCCGTCCGGCAGGACCGGGGCCGCCCGGTTGACCGCCTCGTCAAGCCGCACGCCCAGCCACGCCGCCTGACGGCACACCGCCTCGCGGATCACCGCCGCGCGCTCACCGATGCCCGCCGTGAACACGATGGCATCCAGCCCACCCAGCACCGCCGCCACCGAGCCCAGCTCCCGGGTGATGCGGTGCACATACAGCTCAACCGCCTGCCGCGCCTCGACGCGCTCGCTGGCCAGCAAGGTGCGCATGTCCCCCGACAGGCCCGACACGCCCAACAAGCCGGACTCCGCGTACAGCAGGTGCTCGATCTGCCGCGCGCCCATGCCGCGCTCGTCCATCAACCACAGCAGCACCCCCGCATCCAGGCTGCCACAGCGCGTGCCCATCATCAGGCCGTCCAGGGCCGTGAAGCCCATGCTGGTGGCCACGCTGCGCGCGCCGCTCAAACCACACAGGCTGGCGCCATTGCCCAGGTGCATCACCACCACCCGGCCAGCGGCGGCCTGCGGGTCCACGTGCGGCAACTGGCTGGCGATGTACTCGTAAGACAGGCCGTGGAAACCATAGCGGCGCACGCCCGCGTCATGCAGCTCTCGCGGCAGGGCAAAGCGCTGCACCACGTCCGAGCACGTGGCATGGAACGCCGTGTCGAAACACGCCACCTGGGTCAGCTGCGGCGCCACGCGCTGCAAGGCGCGCACCGGCGAGAGGTTGTGGGGCTGGTGCAATGGGGCGAGGTGAACGAGGTGATCGAGCTCGGCCAGCACCTCCGCGGTCAACACCGTGGGCTCGCCGAAACGTGCGCCCCCGTGCACAACGCGATGCCCCACGGCGCACAGGGTGTGCCCCCGCAAGAACGGCCCCAGGGCCGCCATCAGGTGCGACAGGGCCTCGTCGTGCGACAGCGGTTGACCGACGGGCCAGGCATGCTGCAACACCACCTCGCCTTGCGGCGTGTGTGCCCGCAAGGTGGGCTCGCTGGCCAGTCCCTCGATCTGCCCATGCAGCCAGGGCGCAGACAGGTCCGCCGGGAACAGCGAAAACTTCAGGCTGGACGAGCCCGCGTTGAAGACCAGGATCGCCTGACTCATGCCCGCCCTCCCCCGCCATGGCGCGCGTGCGCCAACAACTGGGCCACCGCCGCCGAGGCCAGGCGCATGCGCACGCTGTCGGCGCGGCTGGTCAGCACGATGGGCACGCGCGCCCCCAGCACGATGCCGGCGCTGTCGGCCCCGGCGAGGTACTGCAGTTGCTTGGCCACCATGTTGCCCGCCTCGATGTTGGGCACCACCAGGATGTCCGCACGCCCCGCCACCTCGGAGGCGATGTGCTTGGTCTCAGCGGCCTCCACGCTCACCGCGTTGTCAAAGGCGAGCGGCCCATCCACCAGGCCGCCCGCGATCTGCCCTCGGTCGGCCATCTTGCACAGCATCGCCGCGTCGATGGTGGCTGGCATCTCCGGGTTGACCGTCTCCACCGCCGCCAGGATCGCCACGCGCGGCTGCGCCACCCCCAACGCCTGCGCCAGGTCGATGGCGTTCTGCACGATGTCCACCTTGTCGCGGATGGTCGGGGCGATGTTGATGGCCGCATCCGTCACCAGCAGCATGCGCGGGTAAGCGGGCACGTCCATCACGAAGACGTGGCTGACGCGGCGCCCCGTTCGCAGGCCCGTGGCCGAAGGCACCACCCCCGCCATCAACTCATCGGTGTGCAAGCTGCCCTTCATCAGCGCCTGCACCTCCCCCGCGCGGGCCATGGCCACCGCCACGTCGGCGGCGGCGTGGCTGTGCTCGGTCGGCACCAACCGATGTCCGCTCAAGTCCCAACCCTCGGCCGCCGCCACCGCGCGGATCTTGCCCTCCGGGCCCACCAGCACGGGCGCAATCAACCCATGCCGAGCGGCCTCCAAGGCCCCCCCCAGCGAAGCCGCGTCACACGGGTGCACCACCGCGCACGGCACCGGCGCCAGCGCCTCGCATCGCCGAAACAGCCGACCGAACACGTCGTTGCGACGCAGCACCACGCTGGGCGCGTCGCGCACGTCCACGCTGCGGTTGGCCGACGGCGCCTGCACCGTGACCGAGCCACTCAGCAAGCGCGCGTCCCCGCGTCGCACCTGGCAATCGAAGGTGAGCTGGTCCGGCGCCTCCTTGTCGACCAGGGTGATGGTGGCGATCAACTCATCACCCGCTCGCGCCGTGCCGCCGTACACCAACTGATGCGACAGGATGACCGTGCCGGGCCCAGGCAGTCGCCGCTTGAGCATGCCGTGAATCAAGGCCTCGGCGCTGACGCCCTCGCACACCGGCTCCCGCTCAGGCGCCGGCTGGGCCGCCCCCTGCCCCTGCTCGGGCCCGACAAACGGGTGGGCCTCACCAGACACCAGGGCCATCAACTCGACCTCGTGGCGCGTGACGGTGTGGTGGATGACCAGGGCAGCGCCCAGGTCCATCTGCTCGAAAGTCAGGTTGCTGAAGGCGGTCATGTTGTTCGCGTTGCTCAAAGGGAAACCCATCGTCCAGGGGACGCCTGACAAGCATATGGCCTGCGCCGCCTGGCCAACCGCCGCAATCCCCACGTGTTCACAAGGCCATTCGGCGCCTCCTTGCGATTCAAGACGACTGGTCATATTCTTTTCGCATGCCCCGCACCGCCGACCGCACCGACATCCCCCGCCGCCTCACCGAGGCCGGCTACCTGCTGTTCACCCGGCACGGCTACCACGCCACCGGCATCCAGCAGATCACCGACCAGGCCGGCGTGCCCAAAGGCTCCTTCTACAACCACTTCGACAGCAAAGACGCCTTCGCCGCCCAGATCATCCGCAACTACGCGGACTGGGTCAGCCAGGCCTGGGCCCAGTGCCTGGCGAACGCCCCTGACGACGCGCACGGCGCCATCCACCACGTCTTCGCTCGCTTCGTCGAACACCACGCCCGCACCGAATGCCAGGGTTGCCTGGTGGGCAACTTCGCCGCCGAAGTCGCCGAATCCAGCGTCGCCTGCCGTGACGTGCTGCAAAGCTGCCTGCAAGTCTGGCGAGACCGCCTGGCCGTGCTGATGGCCCGCGCCCAGGACGAAGGCAGCCTGCGCCGCGACCTGCCCGCCGACGTGCTGTCCATCCTTTTCTGGGACGCCTGGGAGGGCGCGCTGCTGCGCATGAAGATCGAGCGCAGCACCCAACCCCTGAGCGACACCGTCGAGCGCCTGCTCGACCACCTGCTCGCACCCCACGCACCCACGGCACCTTGATTCGACTCAAACGCGCGAGCGCCCCCGTGGCGCACGCTTTCCCATCGGCCAACCCATCAACGGAGAGCCCCATGACCGCTTCCCATCCAAACGCCCCCAGGGACCTGTTCCAACCCTTGCGACTCGGTGACATCGAGCTGAGCAACCGCATGGTGATGGCGCCCCTGACGCGCAACCGCGCCGAAGCCGGCAACGTGCCGGGCCCCATGACCATCGAGTACTACGCCCAACGCGCCAGTGTCGGCTTGATCATCGCCGAAGCCACCCAGGTCTCCGCACAGGCCCAGGGCTACATCGCCACCCCCGGGGTGCACACCCCCGAGCAGATCGCCGGCTGGCGCAAAGTGACCGACGAGGTCCACGCCCGTGGCGGCAAGATCTTCGTGCAGCTGTGGCACACCGGCCGCATGTCCCACACCGCCTTCCAGCCGGGAGAAAACGCGCCGGTTGCCCCTTCGGCCATCGCCGCCAAGGCCAAAACCTACATCCCCGGCGCCGGCTACGTCGACACCTCGACCCCGCGCGCCCTGGAAACCAGCGAAATCGCCGGCATCGTCGATGACTTCCGCACGGCCGCCCGCCACGCCATCGAGGCCGGCTTCGACGGCGTTGAGATCCACGGCGCGCACGGCTACCTGATCGACGCCTTCCTGCGCGACGGCTCCAACCAGCGCACGGATGCGTACGGTGGCTCCATCGAAAACCGCGCGCGCTTCCTCGTCGAAGTCATGACCGCCGTCATCGGCGAAATCGGCGCGAACAAAGTCGGCATCCGCATCTCCCCCGTCTCGCCCGTCAACGACTCCAGCGAAAGCCAGCCGCAGCCCCTGTTCGAGCACGTCGTGCGCGAACTCGAAAAGCTCCACCCCGTCTACATCCACGTCGTCGAAGGCGCCACCGGCGGCCCGCGCGACCACGCGCCCTTCGATTACGACGCCCTGCGCAAGCTCTACAGCGGTGTCTGGATGCTCAACAACGGCTACACCAAAGACATGGCCCAGGACGCCGTCGCCAGTGGCCGGGCGGACCTCATCTCGTTCGGTCGCCTCATGATCACCAACCCGGACCTGCCGCGCCGCTTCCTGCAAAACGCCCCGCTCAACGAGATGTTCAGCGATGCCCCGCTCTACGGCGGACAAGGCCCGCACGGCTACACCGACTACCCCACCCTGAGCTGACCCAAGCGGCCCCACAAACGGGGCGCCGCCCACACACCCAGCCCGCCGCGCCCCGGCGGGCTTTTTCTTGGCCAGAACCGATCGATGCCGAGCGCGGCGAGGACCGCACACCCTCACTCCCCGACACGAGCGCACCGATCAGGCAACAAAAAAGCCACCCGAGGGTGGCTTTCATGATGCCTTGGCAACCATCCAAGGCGATTTTGGTTGCGGGGGCCGGATTTGAACCGACGACCTTTGGGTTATGAGCCCAACGAGCTACCAGACTGCTCCACCCCGCGCCAGATTCGACGCCAAGCTGCCTGTTGAACAGCTTGCTGGTTGAGTGCCCCGTCGGACTCCTTCGCGCAATCACTGCGACAAAGCACACCAACAAGACACCGTGTTTTGGTTGCGGGGGCCGGATTTGAACCAACGACCTTTGGGTTATGAGCCCAACGAGCTACCAGACTGCTCCACCCCGCGACAGAGACATAGATTATGGCACGATTTTGACCGCTTGACCACCCTTCTATCGAGAAAGGCGCCAAAAGGCCAAAATGGGCCCGAACGCGCCTGACGCTCAGAAGGCCCAGGCGCCTCAAGAGGCTCAAGAGGCTCAAGGACCTCAAGCGCCGCAAATGAAACAAGCCCGCGGGGGACGGATGAAAAACAAAAAAGCCCGCAGGCGCGAGCCGCGGGCTGGGTGTCAGTCGCGCCGCCAGGGCGCAGGCTGAATGGGCTCGATCACTCGGCCGTGTCTTCGGCAGCGGCTTCGTCGTGGCTGCGTTCCACCAGCTCCATGTAGGCCATCGGGGCGTTGTCGCCCACGCGGAAGCCCATCTTCAGGATGCGGGTGTAGCCGCCGGGACGCTTGGCGAACAGCGGGCCCAGCACGTCGAACAGCTTGACCACGTTGTCGCGGTTGCGCAGGCGGTCGAAAGCCAGGCGGCGATTGGCGACGGTCGGGACCTTGGCCAGGGTGATCAGCGGCTCGACGATGCGGCGCAGTTCCTTGGCCTTGGGCACGGTGGTCTTGATGGCTTCGTGCTCGATCAGCGAGTTGGCCATGTTGCGAAACATGGCGGCGCGGTGAGACGACGTGCGGTTCAGTTTACGGAGTCCGTTTCCGTGACGCATGGTGCTTTCCTTTCGTTATCAAAACCGACGGCCGTTTCAAGGTACCGCCGGGTGCACCGGATGCCCCGTTGAACGGGTGCATCCACTTTCAAAAAATCAACGCTTGTCCAGACCTTGCGGCGGCCAGGCTTCCAGGCGCGAGCCCAGGGCCAGACCACGCGACGCCAGCACTTCCTTGATCTCGTTGAGCGACTTGCGACCCAGGTTGGGGGTCTTGAGCAGCTCGGTCTCGGTGCGCTGGATGAGGTCGCCGATGTAGTAGATGTTCTCGGCCTTGAGGCAGTTGGCCGAGCGAACGGTGAGTTCGAGCTCGTCCACCGGGCGCAGCAGGATCGGATCGAAGTGCTGGGCAGACTTGGCCGGCGCATCGAAAGCGGCGATCTCGCTGCCTTCCAGCTGCGCGAACACAGCCAGCTGCTCCACCAGGATCTTGGCCGAAGCACGGATCGCTTCCTCGGGCGAGATGGCGCCGTTGGTTTCGATTTCCATGACCAGCTTGTCCAGGTCGGTGCGCTGCTCGACGCGGGCGCTCTCGACCGTGTAGCTCACGCGCTTGACCGGCGAGAAGGAAGCGTCCAGCACGATGCGACCGATGGCCTTGCTCGACTCTTCGCCATAGCGGCGGATGTTACCCGGCACGTAGCCGCGGCCCTTCTCCACCTTGATCTGCATGTCCAGCTTGCCGCCTTGCGACAGGTGAGCGATGACGTGACCGGGGTTGACGATCTCGATGTCGTGCGGGGTCTGGATGTCGGCGGCCGTGACGGGGCCCTCACCATCCTTGCGCAGGACCAGGGTCACTTCGTCGCGGTTGTGCAGGCGGAACACCACGCCCTTGAGGTTCAGCATGATGTGAACCACGTCTTCCTGCACGCCATCGATGGCCGAGTACTCGTGGAGCACGCCAGCGATCGTGACTTCCGTGGGTGCGAAACCGACCATCGACGACAGCAGCACGCGACGCAGCGCGTTGCCGAGGGTGTGACCATAGCCGCGCTCGAACGGTTCGAGCGTGACCTTGGCGCGGTGACCGCCGAGCGGTTCCACCTGGATGGCTTTGGGTTTCAGCAAATTCGTTTGCATGAGGTCTTCCTGTCAATACCCTCGGCTCGTTACACCGATAAGGCTGCTGGACCAACCGGAGCGGTTGCCCCGGCCCTGAAAAACACATGCCGCCGGACCGAAATCCAACGGCAAAAGGCCACGCAACGCGACACACAGGTCGCGCAGCGCAGCCAGCTTCGCATCAACGCGAATACAGTTCGACGATCAGCGATTCGTTGATGTCGGAGCCGAATTCGTCGCGATCCGGGGACTTCTTGAAGACGCCTTCCAGCTTGGCGCCGTCAACCTGAACCCAGGCGGGCAGGCCGATGGACTCGGCCAGCTTGTAAGCTTCTTGAACGCGGACTTGCTTCTTGGCCTTTTCGCGCACGGCGACCACGTCACCGGTCTTGACCAGGTAAGACGGGATGTTGACGACCTGACCGTTCACGACCACGCCCTTGTGGCCAACCAGCTGACGGGCTTCGGCGCGGGTGGAGGCAAAGCCCATGCGGTAGACGACGTTGTCCAGGCGCGACTCCAGCAGCGACAGCAGGTTCGAACCCGTGTTGCCCTTGCGGCGCTCGGCTTCGGCGAAGTAGCGGCGGAATTGCTTTTCCAGCACGCCGTACATGCGCTTGACCTTCTGCTTTTCACGCAGTTGCAGACCGAAGTCGGAGGTGCGCGAACCCGAAGTGCGGCCGTGCTGACCGGGCTTGGTGTCGAACTTGGCCTTGTCGCTGATGGGGCGGCGGGCGCTCTTGAGGAACAGGTCGGTGCCTTCGCGGCGGGCCAGTTTGGCCTTGGGTCCGAGGTAACGTGCCACTTTTCGTGTCCTTGTTGATCTGACGCCGAGCCCGTCGGTGGGGCCATCGGCGCGAGTCTGCCAGCGGGTCGCCAGCAAACGGTGGGCTTCAGCAAACAGTCAGACCGCCATGCGGCGGCCCACTGCAGAAAACTTGCCATTCTAGCAAGGGATTTCGTCGATCTGGCGAATGACCCGACTTGTTTGTCAGGAACCAGAACAACAGCACCCCGCTCGACCTGCTGACAGGCCAGGCGAGGCGCAGAACCGACCCCGTGTAATCGGGGCCGATCGAGCAACCATCAGATGCGACGACGCTTCTGGGGGCGGCAACCGTTGTGGGGAACCGGGGTCACGTCCGAAATGGAGTTGATTCGGATGCCCAGCGAGGCCAGGGCGCGAACCGAAGACTCGCGACCAGGACCAGGGCCCTTGATCTCGACGTCCAGGTTCTTGATGCCTTGTTCCTGAGCCGCACGACCTGCCACTTCAGCAGCCACCTGGGCAGCGAACGGCGTGGACTTGCGCGAGCCCTTGAAGCCTTGACCACCCGACGAGGCCCACGACAAGGCGTTGCCCTGGCGGTCCGTGATGGTGATGATGGTGTTGTTGAACGAAGCGTGCACGTGGGCGATGCCGTCCGCAATGTTCTTGCGGACCTTCTTGCTCACACGACGGGCAGCGCTGTTCGCAGGTGCTTTTGCCATGATGTATCTCTTTCGAACTCAGTCAACCAGCGCGGATCACTTCTTGCCAGCGATGGCCTTGCGCGGACCCTTGCGGGTGCGGGCATTCGTGCGGGTGCGCTGACCGCGCATCGGCAGACCGCGACGATGACGGAAGCCGCGGTAGCAGCCCAGGTCCATCAGTCGCTTGATGTTCATCGAGAGCTCGCGGCGCAGGTCACCCTCAATGGTGAGCTTGCCCACTTCTTCTCGAATCTTTTCCAGGTCGCCGTCAGTCAATTCCTTGATCTTCTTGTCGAAGGGAATGCCTGCAGCCGTGCAGATTTTCTGCGCGGTGGTGCGACCAATGCCGTAGATCGAAGTCAGACCGATTTCGGTGTGCTTGTGCGGCGGAATGTTGATGCCAGCAATACGTGCCATAACTGTCCTCTGAACGCGTGTGTCGTCGCTTGGTCAGGCCATCAGCCTTGACGCTGCTTGTGACGCGGGTCGGTGCAAATGACGCGAACCACACCCTTGCGACGGATGATTTTGCAATTGCGGCACATAACCTTGACGGATGCCGAGACTTTCATGGTCTTCTCCTGAACCGCTGACTTCTCAGCGGAAATTCGCCCACGTTTCCGGGGTCACCAAACTTCAGCTCACTTCGCCCGGAACACGATGCGAGCACGACTCAAACCGTTGGGCGCCAACTCCAAGGCCACTTGTGTCTCTTGGCTGAACGGGTGCGCAGTGTACCCGCATTTGCCAGAGTCGCGACCTGAAGCGACTGCCTATTTCAAGCTTCACACCGAAAGAGGGGGCAAACGGATCACGAAGACCTCCCCTCACCTCGGGTTTGCTGCGGTTGCCCGCGGCGTTCAGCTTGCTTTGAAATTCGCCTTCTTCAGCAGAGAGTCATACTGCTGAGACATGACATACGACTGCACTTGAGCCCAGAAGTCCATCGTGACGACCACGATGATGAGCAGTGAAGTGCCGCCAAAGTAGAAAGGAACGTTGTACTTGAGCACGAGGAACTCGGGCAGCAGGCACACCAGCGTGATGTACACGGCACCGGCCAAAGTGAGGCGGGCCAGGATCTTGTCGATGTATCGGGCCGTCTGGTCGCCAGGACGGATCCCGGGGATGAACGCACCACTCTTTTTCAGGTTGTCTGCGGTCTCACGGCTGTTGAAAACCAGCGCCGTGTAGAAGAAGCAGAAGAACACGATGGCGATGGCGTAAAGCAACACGTAAATCGGCTGACCAGGCGAGAGCATCGATGCCAGGTCCTTCAGCCAGCGCATGCTGTCGCCGGTCGCGAACCAGCCCACCGCGGTGGTCGGCAGCAAGATGATCGACGACGCGAAGATCGGAGGGATCACACCCGCCATGTTGATCTTGAGGGGCAGGTGAGACGACTGACCACCGTACACACGGTTGCCGACCTGCCGCTTGGCGTAGTTGACCAGGATCTTGCGCTGACCGCGCTCCACGAAAACCACCACATACGTCACCAGGATCACCAGGGCGACGATGAAGATCGCGGCCGGGATGCTCATGGAGCCGGTGCGGATCAGCTCAAACAGGCCACCCATGGCGCCGGGCAAACCTGCGGCGATGCCGCCAAAAATCAGAATCGAGATGCCGTTGCCCAAGCCGCGCTCGGTGATCTGTTCACCCAGCCACATCAGGAACATCGTGCCGGCGGTCAAGCTGATGACCGTCGTCATGCGGAAGCCGAAACCAGGGCTGATCACCAGACCGGCCGTGCCTTCGAGCGCCACCGCGATGCCAAAGGACTGGAACAAGGCCAGGCCCAGCGTCGCGTAACGCGTGTATTGAGTGACCCTGCGACGACCGGCTTCGCCCTCTTTCTTGAGCTGCTCCAGGTGCGGGATCACGTAGCCCATCATCTGCAAGATGATGGACGCCGAGATGTAGGGCATGATGCCCAGCGCAAACACGGTGAAGCGCGACAAGGCGCCGCCCGAGAACATGTTGAACAGGCTCAGGATGCCGCCCTGCTGCCCCTTGAACAACTGTTGCAGCTGGGCGGGGTCGATACCGGGCACGGGGATGTGCGCACCAATTCGGTAGACGACCAGCGCCAGCAGCAGGAAGACCAAGCGACGCTGGAGGTCGCCGAACTTGCCGCTTTGTGCCAGTTGAGTGGGGGAGGTTGCCACGCTGAGTCCTGTTCAGGCTAGACGTTCAGTGTTTGCGCTTCGGTGCCGGGCTTATTCAGCCAGCGAGCCACCAGCTGCTTCGATCGCGGCCTTGGCGCCGGCGGTGGCGCCGATGCCCTTGAGGACGACCTTGGCAGACAGTTCACCCGACTTGATCACCTTGATCGTCTTGGCCAGTTGCGGCACCAGACCAGCTTGCTTGAGGACCAGGACGTCGACTTCCGACGAACCCAGGGCCTGCAGCTCGCTCAGGGTGATTTCAGCGTTGTACTTCAGCTGATGGGACTTGAAGCCACGCTTGGGCAGGCGGCGTTGCAGAGGCATTTGACCGCCTTCGAAACCGACCTTGTGGTAGCCACCCGAACGCGACTTC